>NZ_RWIJ01000053.1 GCF_019805165.1 Azospirillum sp. 412522 | reverse complement strand
CGTGCTCTTGCCGGCGCCGTTCGGGCCGATCAGCGCGTGGATGGTGCCCCGGCGAACCTGGAGGTTCACATCCCGAACCGCCACGAAGCCGCCGAACTCCTTCGAAAGTCCCCGGGCCTCCAAAATGATGGTGCCATTCATGGTCGCGTTCTGGCGTCCTTCTGTTGCTGGCGGTGGGACATGCCAATCGGAACATGGCAATCCCGATGGCGGCACTCGATGAGCCGTGTTGCGACGGCTGCCCGGCATCCACCGCTGGTGACCGTCGCTCTGCTTATTTCTGGCTGCTCGCGGTGCTGACGAGCGGGCAATCGCTCTGGCTCAGCGGCAGGTAAGCCTCGCTCGCGGGGATCGTCGCGACCACCTTGTAATATTCCCAGGGACCCTTCACCTCGGCCGGTTCCTTGACCTGGACGAGATAGAAATCATGAACGAGCTTGTTGTCCGCGCGCAGCCTCGCCCCAGGTGCAAAGAAATCGTCCACCGGCATCGACCTCATTTTCTCCATGACGGCGTCGGTCGAATCAGTGCCGGCCGCCGCGACGGACTTCAGGTAATGCAGCACGGCGGAATAGACCGCCGCCTGGGGAGCTGTCGGCATCCTGTTGCGGACCTGGTAGAATCGCCGACCGAACGCCCTGGTCTCATCGTTCAGGTCCCAGTACCAGGCGGTGACCGTCGTCAGGCCCTTTGCGATCTCCGGCCCCATGCTGTGGACGTCGGTCAGGAACATCAGCTCGGCAACCACCTTCTGCGAGCCCTTGTCCATTCCGAACTCGTTCCACTGCTTCATCGCGGCGACGAGCTGGTCGCCGGCATTCGCGAAGGCGATGACCTTCGCCTGCGCGCTGCTTGCCTGCAGGATGAAGGAGCTGTAATCGACGGTGCCGAGCGGATGGAAGACCGCACCGGCCGATTTCCCGCCGACCTCGGACAGTATCCGCTGGGACTCCGACACCATGTTCCGGCCGAAGGCGTAGTCGGCCGCCACGAAGAACCAGCTGTCCTGGCCTTCGGAAACGAGCCTGCGGATCGGGGCGGCGACCAGGTTGTAATTGTCGTGGAGCCAGGCAATGCCGGTCGGCGAGCATTGCTTGCCGCTGATCTCGGTCGTCCCCACCGCCGAATAGATGACGATCCTGTTCTTGTCCCGAGCGACCGACTGGATCGCCAGGGCGACGGCGGAGTTCCCGACGTCGGCGATCATGTCGATGCCGTCGACATCGATCCACCGGCGCACGACCTGGGACCCGATGTCGGCCTTGTTCTGATGGTCGGCGGTGAGAAGCTCGACCTTCAGGTCGGGCTTCAGTTTTTTAAAATCCTCGATCGCCAGCTTGGCGGCGACGACCGAGCCGGGACCCGCCAGGTCGGACAATGTTCCCGATTGATCGTTGATGATGCCGATCCTCACCACCCCGTCCGAGATTTCGGCCGCCGAAACGGTCGCCGCCGAAACGATCGTCATGATTGCCATGGCCGACAGCGCGGCAGCGGCCGTCTTCGAATTGCGGATGGCGGACCGGTACCAGGGCTTGATGGACTGGCTTCGATGATGGTGCATGTTTCTCGTCGTCCCTGCGCTAAGTCGGTCGTTGCGATTGCCGTGACGCGATGGATTCTTCCGCCCGACCACGTCCATGCCCCTGCTCACCTCGCACGCCGGGTACTCCGACGCTCACCGAAAGGACTGCATGGCTCAACCTGGTACCCGGCCCGGTATTCGCCATTCAAAGGCGAAGAATCCGTGCAAGCTCCCTGTTCTGGCTGCGGCACCGCTACCGATCATGGAGGTTCGGCCGGATGCCTGCCAGATTATGTTAACTTTCTTACTCTGGCCGGGCTTGCAGCCGCCCGCCATCCTCCCAAGGGAGGATGGCGGGCGGACCCGCGCCTCGCCTGGCGTCGGGCGCCGTCACCGGGTCGGCAGGGGGGCCTTGGCATCGCGGGCGGCGCGGCGCAGGGCTTGCGGTGCTTGGCCGAACGCGCGGATGAAGGCACGGCGCATCCGCTCGGGATCGCCGAAGCCGGTAATCTGGGCTACGCGCTCGATCATCTCGCTGGAAGACTCGATCCATGCCCGCGCGACTTCGATACGCAGCTTCTCGATCGCCTTTGACGGGGTCATGCCGGTCTCGGCGATGAAGGTGCGGGCGAAATGCCGGGAGCTCATGCCGACGCGTTCGGCGAGATACTCCACGGTCAGAGCTTGGTCGAGATGCTCGCGCGCCCAGGACAGCAATGCGTCGAAACGGCCGTTCGGAGCCTTCAATTCGAGAAGAGGCGAGAACTGCGTCTGCCGGCCGCTACGGCGGTGGTAGAGCACGAGCTGGCGTGCGGTGTTCTGCGCAACGGCGTCGCCATGATCCTCGGCGACCAGCGCAAGCGCGAGGTCGATCCCGGCGGTGATGCCGGCGGAGGTCCAAACACCGCCGTCGCAGGTGAATATCTTGTCCGGCTCGAGCTTCACGTCGGGATAGCGTGCCATGAAGTCCTGCGTGCGGCACCAATGGGTGGTGGCGCGCCGGCCTTCCAGCAGCCCGGCCTCGGCCAGGAGATAGGCACCCGAACAGACGCTGGCGATCCGGACCCCACGGCTTGCCAGCCGCCGAATAAAGGCAACATTCGTCTTGCAGGACGCCGCCGCCGTGACCCCCTCCCCTCCGGCGACGATCAGGGTCGTGACGGGTTTGGCCGACCGCAGCCCGTATGCGAAGGTCTCGACGCCCGAGGAGCTCCGCACCGGGCCCGCCTCCACCGCATACATCCGGATCGCCGGCGCCTTGCCGGCGAAGCGCCCGGCGATCTCGAACACGGATATGGGCCCCGCGGCATCCAGCAGCTGGAAGTCTGGATAGATCAGAACTCCGATCATGCGTCCGTCCGAAAAGGAGGGAATTACGCCATTTCCGACCCGATGCCATCATGGCAGATTTCTTTCGTCAAGCCGAATATTTGGAGCCAAGAGATGGCAACGCCTTTGCAAATCGGACTAATGGTGTTCCCCCAGGTCACACAACTCGACCTCACGGGTCCGTTGCAGGTCTTTTCCAGTGTACCGGGCGCCGAAGTCCACTTGGTCTGGAAAAACATGGAGCCGGTGCCGAGCGATTCCGTCCTTGCGATGACGCCGACCATGACTTTTGCCGACTGCCCGCAACTTGACGTCATCTGCGTACCGGGTGGATATGGCACCGACGGCCTTCTCGGCGACGCCGAGGTGCTCGGCTTCCTCCACAAGCAGGCGGAAGGCGCCCGGTACATCACCTCGGTCTGCACCGGGTCGCTGGTGCTCGGAGCGGCCGGCCTGTTGAAGGGGTATCGCGCGACCACCCATTGGAGCGCGGTCGAGGCGCTTCCCCTGTTCGGGGCGACGCCGTCGCGGGAACGGGTCTGCATCGACCGCAACCGCATCACCGGCGGCGGCGTCACCGCCGGGATCGATTTCGCGCTAACCCTGGTGGCGACCCTCGTCGACCGCGCGACCGCGGAGATGGTGCAGCTGCGCCTGGAATACAATCCCGCCCCGCCGTTCGACGCGGGCTCGCCGGACACCGCGCCGGCGGAGGTTCTCGCAGCGATGAGCGAAAGGATCGCACCGTTCCGGGCGCGCCGGATGGACGCGGTCCGGCAGGCCGCCGCGCAGATGTCCTGATCCCCGCGCGGCCATCACGCGGACGGGACCTCTCCGCCGGTCCCGGCCGGCGGAACCGCCGCGGCCGCCTCGGAAATCACGACCCCGACCTCTACGAAGCGAGGGCGAAATGCTGTGTCATGGAGACAGGCAGGGCTGCACCGTTTCCCACCATGGCCTTCTGGCCGCCTGGGCCGAGACGTCGGCGGACCTTGTCGAAGCGATCGAAGATCCGGTGTTCCCAAGCATCTTCTCCCGCTCCCTCACCACACTGATCTCCTTCGAGGAATGCACCCAGGTCCTTTACGACGGCAACCGGCGGCAGGTTCTGGCCGGCCGCAACGACAAGGACCGCCAGGGGACCGGCTCCGACCACCGGGACGGCGGTACGGTGCGGCATCCATTCGACCGGATGTACCGCGCCGGCGTGAGATCGGGTGTCTACCTGCTGCACGACATCGTTCCTCCGGTGCCGCCCGCGGGTGACACCGGAGGGCACGCGGGCTCCCGCAATCCGGCCAGAGAGTTCGGATGTCCAGCCAAGGGATACCGGGCCGACGGGCCGACGGACGGCAGCGAAGAGCTCTGCATCGCCCTGCCGATGTCCGGCGAGGCCTGCACCTTGATGGTGCTGACGTGCAGGCGCAGCGGACGGGGGTTCACGGACGAAGAGGCCGGACGGGTAAGAACCGTCCTCCCATTTCTGACCTCGGTGTTCCGCCGCCATTGGCACTGTGCCGGCCTGCCGGCTGACGGCCGGGGCGACAGCATCGATCACGGGCTGCTGCAAAGGATCGAGCGGCTGAGCCCGCGCGAGAAGGAGATCGTCGCCCTCCTGATCGGCGGCCACTCGACGCTGTCGATCAGCCTTAGATTGGATATTTCCGGAACGACGGTGAAGACCCACCGCAAGAACCTGTACTCGAAGCTGGGGGTCGGAACGATACATGAGCTGTTGAGTCTTTATGGAAACTCCCTGAAGGAGCGGATGGCTCGCAGCTATTGATGCAGGATCTTGCGATTTTAAAATATTCGCGCCGTTCCCGCGATGGACGGTGCGCCGCGGGAGCCAGCGGCGTGCCGGCCGCCGGCGCATGGATCGGGGAGTACGGGACATTGTCAAACGACGCATTTGATCTGGTGATCCGCGGGGGCCGTGTCATCGATCCCGAAAGCGGCCGGGACGAGATCGCCGATGTCGCCGTCAGGTCGGGGACCATCGCCACGGTCGGTGCGATCCCGGCGGCGTCCGGCGAAAAGACCTTCGACGCCTCGGGGAAAATCGTCTGCCCCGGCTTCGTGGACATCCATGCGCATGGCCAGTCGGTCGCGGCGGACTGGATGCAGGCGTTCGACGGCGTGACCACCGCGCTGGAACTGGAGGTCGGGGTCCTGCCGGTGGCGGCCTGGTACGACCGGCAGCGGGCCGAAGGGCGCGTCCTGAACCACGGGGTGTCGGTCGGCTGGATCTTCGCGCGCAAGGCCGTCAAGGCCGGCATCGCCCCGGATCCGGACCTGCACCCGATGGAGATGATGGGCCAGGGCGCCGGCGACGAGGGCGGATGGGCGAGCGCAGTGGCGTCCGCCGGTGAGATCGCCCAAATCCAGGACATCCTGTCGGCCGGCCTGCGCGAGGGCGGCATCGGCATCGGCATCCCGCACGGCTATGCGCCGGGAGCGGGCGTCAAGGAGATGACGGCGGTCTGCGGGATCGCCGCACAGGCCTGCGTCCCGACCTTCACCCACATCCCGTTCATGTCGAACACCGATCCGCAGAGCTCGGAAGAGGCCTATGTCCGGCTGATCGGCTATGCCGCCGCGACAGGCGCCCATATGCACGTCTGCCACCTGAACTCCACGTCGCTGCACGACATCGGCCGATGCCGCGAGCTGCTTCTGAACGCGCAGGGGATGGGATTGCCGATCACCGTCGAAGCTTATCCCTACGGCACTGGCTCGACGGTCGTTTCCGCCGCCTTCTTTGCCGATCCAGAATTCCCGAGGCGGACCGGCTCCGCCTATGGCAGCATCGAGCTGATCCACAACCGGCATCAGATGCGCGACCGGGACGACCTGCTCAGCACCCGGCGGGCCGATCCGGGGGCGCTGGTCGCCTGGCATTTCCTGGATCTGGAGCGGAACGACGGCCATCGGGATCTGCTCGACCTGTCCGTCCTGTATCCGGGCGGCGCGATCGCATCCGACGCGATGCCCTGGGTCGAACCGGACGGTTCGCTCTACCGCGGTGTGGAATGGCCGCTGCCGGGGCGGCTGTCGTCCCATCCCAGATCCGCCGGCACCTTCAGCAAGTTCCTCGGCGACTACCACCGCAAGCGCGGGAAGATCGGCCTGATGGAGGCTATCGGGAAATGCACCCTCATCCCGTCGAAGGTCATCGAAGGATGCCTTCCGCAGATGCGCCGGAAGGCCAGGCTGCAGGAGGGCTGCGATGCCGACATTGCCGTCTTCGATCCCGAAACCGTCGCCGAGCGCGCCAGCTTCACCGACATGACCGCGCCTGCGGCCGGGATGGATGCCGTGCTGGTGGGAGGAACGCCCGTCATCCTCGGCGGGACGCTTGACCCGCAGGCGCGGCCGGGCCGCGCGGTGAGAGGCGGGAGGCGGGACGATGAACCATGACGCCGCCGGTCCCTTGCCGGTGATCCTCGTCACCGGCGTGTTGGGGTCGGGGAAGACCACGCTGATCAACCACATCCTGCAAGGCAGCGGCGGCCGGAGCTTCGCCGCGATCGTGAACGACTTCGGCGCGGTCAACATCGACGAAGCGGTACTGTCGGCCTCGGGCCGATCGGTCATCGGCCTGAAGAACGGCTGCATCTGCTGCTCGCTCCAGGGGGATCTGCTGCGGACGCTGCGGACCGTGCTGTCCCACGGGCCCCGCATCGACGGAATCGTGATCGAGGCAAGCGGAGTGTCCGACCCGCGCGGCATCGCCGAGGCCCTGTACGACCCGATCCTCCAGGGCGCGGTCAGGCTCGATTCCGTGGTGACGGTCGTCGATGCGGAAGAGCATGACGTCTCCGACGGCCTGTGGCGAACCCAGCTGGATGCCGCCGACTTCGTCGTCCTGTCCAAGGCGGACCGCGTCACCGACAAGGATGTGCTCGGCGTCAGGGCCCTGTTGCGCGCCATGCGGAAGAAGACGGTGTTCGTCATCCGGGAGGCCGCCGACATTCCGCTCGACGTCTTCTTCGGCAATCCACCCGAGCGGACGGACGAACGGGAGGGAGGCCCCCCTCGACGCTTCGCCGACGACCGGTTCGTGCATCTCGAATGGTCGTCTGAAACCCCGGTTTCCTTCCCCGCCTTCCAGGGCGCGGTCCAGACATTCGCCGCGCAACTGGCTCGCGGCAAAGGCTTCCTGTCGATCCGCGAACGGCCGGGCGAGCGGTTCCTGTTCCAGCTCGTCGGCACACGGGCGAGCCTGTCGCCGTCGACGCAACCGGATCCGAACCCTGGAGTCCAGCTCGTCTTCATCGGCAGGGAGGAGCAGTTCGACATCGAGCAGGCGAAGGCGGCCCTCGATGCGATCAGGTTCGCCTGAGCGGGATGCCCGGCCACCCCGCAAGGCCCGCGCGGCGCGGCGACAACGGCAACACGGGACGGAAGGCGCAGAATGGCGCAGATCGCGGTACTGGGAGCGGGCATGGTGGGCATCTGCACGGCCCTTGCCCTGCAGGAGCGGGGGCATGACTGCGTGGTCATCGACCGGCGTCCGCCGGGATCGGAGACCAGTTACGGCAACGCCGGCATCATCCAGGCCGAGGCGGTCGAACCTTATGCCCTGCCGGCGAACCCGCTGGTGATGCTCCGGATGGCGCTCGGCTGGAAGAACGCGGTCGCGCTTCACTGGCCTTCGCTGCCTCGCCAGCTTCCGGCGCTGTATTCCTATTGGCGGTCGTCGGCGGGAACGCCGCTGGGCAAGGCAATTCCGGTATGGCACCGGCTGATCCTGGAGGCGGTGCCGCGGCACGACGCCCTGATCAGGGCAGCAGGAGCCGGCGACCTCATCCGGACGGGCGGCTACTGGGAGGTTCACGCGACCGGGGCCGGCCTCGCCACGGCCCTGCTCGACGCGGAGCGGCGCAAGCGCCAATACGGCATCGATTTCGAGGCTGCTGATTTCGGGATGCTCGCGCGCGCGGAACCCAACCTGCGCACCGCGTTGCCCGGCGCCATCCACTGGACGGCGCCCTGGACCTGCGTGGCGCCCGGGCAGCTCGTCGCCGCCTATGCCAACCTCTTCCGGATGCGGGGCGGCAGGATCGTCCAGGCAGACGCGGCAACGCTGATCCAGTCCGGCCACGGGTGGCGCATCGGCGGTGAAGCGGTGGAGTTCGCCGTCGTCGCGCTCGGCCCCTGGTCGCCGGAGCTGCTGAAGGGGTTGGGGTATCGGGTGCCGATGGTGCGCAAACGCGGCTACCATCTCCATTACGGGTGCGATGACGGCCCCAGCAGGCCGATGCTCCTGGCCGACCATTCGGTCGTCCTCTCCCCCATGCGCGCTGGGTTGCGGATCGCCACGGCGGCGGAGCTGTCCGCAGAATCCCCACCAGCGGCCTATCCCCGGCAGTTGGCGCGGGGAGAGGCGGCCGCCAGATCGCTGTTCCGGCTCGGCACGGCGGTGGAGGATTCGGCTTGGTCGGGGACGCGGCCCTGCCTTCCCGGCATGCTGCCGCTGGTCTGCAAGGCACCGCGGCATGCCGGGCTGTGGTTCCACTTCGGCCACGGGCATCAGGGCTTCACCCTCGGCCCGGTGACCGCCGAGCGCCTCGCACGCGCCTTCGACGGCGACATGGGTGCCGTCGAAGGCCTTGATGGCGGACTGTCGTAGCGCGCCGAGGGTTTTGCGCCAACGCCGAATGGGCAAGATTGGTCGGAGTAAGGCGCCTATTTTCTCCTCCGGAGCATTGCCTTTGGGGCAACGCCTGATAGGGCCGGCATGCGGATTGCCGGGGCAACCGGCGGCCAGGGCGTCGGCGGAACGGTCGCCAGCCATCCACCGACACCTCAACATTGCACCTGCGCGCTTATCTATAATTCGGTTTATTTAAATTTATCTGCTTTATCCATAACTCTCATTTTCCTATAATGGCTGCTGCTCTTGAGAGACTGCAAAGTGATGCCAGACATATTTAATGGAAAGAGCAATCCAATGAGAATGGTCCGTCTGTCCATAATCTGCAGCGGCATCACGCAGGCGATGCGGAGACACGGATTTCCTGCCGACGGCTCCTTGGAATCACGCTCGGAAAGCTTGGCTCGGAAGCTTGCAAAGGATCTCGCGCAGGCTGATGTCGCCTATGCGGCTCCGTCGATCCGGGCGCGCGAGACCGCCGGTCTGCTGGGGATCGAGCCGTCGATCCGGGCCGATCTCAGCGATCAGGACTATGGGCTATGGAGCGGACGCAGCCTGGAGGAGTTGGAGCAGACCGACCCGAACGGTATTCTGGCCTGGATGTCCGATCCCGGCTTTGCTCCGCCGGCCGGAGAGTCCGTGGCCGATGTCGCCGGACGGGCCGCTGGTTTTCTCGATGAGATGCGCGGCACCGCCGGACATGTCGTGGCCGTGACGCACGGCGCCGTCGCCAGGGGCACGGTCCTGCATGTTCTGGACGCGCCGCTGACGGCATTCTGGAAAATCGATACGCCTCCGCTCTGCGTCACCGACCTGCGCTTCAATGGAACACGCTGGGTGCTGCGGGGGCACGGCGAGGCGTAGGCCGCGTGCTCCACGCCAGGACTCCGATGCCGACGGCCAGACCGGCGGCGAAGGCCAGAAGCGCTCCCAGGCTGGGCCCGTGGAACGGCACGTCGGCCCAGTGCGGATCGATCAGGTCGGCGGTGTTGAAAGACTCGTCGCTATAGAGGCACAGCACCAGTGCGGTGCTGTTTTCCAGCATGTCGCGATCGATCCTGTCGATCAGCGAACCGACAGCGGGCCGGTCTCCGTCCATGCTCCGCATATGCAGCAAAAGCGCCCGCGTCGCCGAGATATAGGCGTGGCTGCATTCGTTGAAGGGGCTCGTTTCATCGGTGACGCTGCCGGGCATCCATCCCCATGCGCAGGCCGCATATTGCAGATGGACGAAATTCAGCAGGCGGCGGAAAGTTTCGTCGGTTCGGGTCTGCCGGGCAGCCAGATCGACGATCCGGCTGCGGTAATCCGCCATCACCGCCATCTGGCCATGGGTCAATGCGGGGATGCGGAGGCCGGAGTTGTTCTGCTCCGCCGTCCGGCGATGGGCTGCGGCCTCGCCCGCCAATCCGCAGGCCAACCCGCAGACCAGTGCCAGCCAGAGGCACGACGCCGCAATGCGAATGGCCGCGATGCGAATGACCTTGCCAAGACATCGCGACATCGCCTTGCCCCCTAACGGATCGCCAAAGCCGCCAAGCGCCGTCCGGAAGCCTGCCGGATCAGGCGCCGTTCGGCCAGAACCCCGAAGCCGAGGCCGATCGTGGTCCAGAGGACGGCATGCATGGCCAGGGACGCGATGCGGAAGTTCCAAAGCAGCACAGCGGAAAACGTCTCGGGCACTTCGTTGACCGACGGCAGCACGGAAAAGGCGATCCCCATCACCAGCACATAGGCCGCACCGCCGGCGATCCAGGCGTTCCAGCCACCATGACGGACCATCAACCGTCTGGCGAGCCTGATCGAGGCGACCGCGATGGCGACCGACAGGCCAAGCAGGATGAAGAACAGCTCCGTGCGCGCCTGGATCGTTTCGCCGCTGCCGACGGCGGGCGGATTGGCGGGATATTTGATCTGCGGCACCAGGACGACGGCGACGAAGCCGGCGAGCGCGATCAGGGCCGCGGTGCCCCGCGGTCCGAAGGCGCTCACCCGTCCCTGGGCGAAGGCGAACACCAGCGCGACCAGCCCGCCGATGGAAGCGCCATAGACCAGCGCGCCCGTCAGCAGCCCCAGCCCGGCCTGGGTGGAGCGGCTCACCAGCTCGGGCTCCGGCGCTTCGCCGGCGGCCTGGGCCTGCTGGTCCTCGAAGGCGATGGCTTGATCCACCAGGGGTTCGCCGACCACCCTGGCGAAGGCGAAGGCCAGCAGCCCTGCAACCAGGCCCACCAGCATGCCGCGGAGCAAAAGGCTACCGACCATCACGGCCTCCTTATCATGAAGTGCGAAAATCAGTGGCAGGGGAAGCCGAGCAGGTGCCGGCCGTCATGGACGAATTCGTGGACGTAGGAGCCATGGATCAGCGACGCGGCACCTTCCTCGGCGCCGATGAAGTAAAGCGCCAGCATCAGCATGAGCCCGCCGAAGACGGCCCAGGGCAGAAGCTCGCGAACCGGGATGGGGGCCGGCAGGGCAACCGGCTTCAAGGCGATTTCGGACATCGGTGTCTCCTGAATGGGGTGTTCTGTTGGCTGTGTTGGTCGGAACCCCGGGCGCGTCCCGGGGGTGCCTCGATCAAGCCGGGGTGCGCGATCCCGACCGGATCACGACAGCCTCGCCGCCGGAGGCCGGCAGACATGGTCGGGACCGTGGTCATGGTGCTGGTGACCATGCCCGTGCCCGTGCCCGTGCCCGTGCACATGACCATGCCCGTGATGATGGTCGTGATCGTGATGGTGATGGTGCAGGGTCAGCGGCTCGCCGAAACCCCGATGCTCGTCGGCATGGCGCCATTCCTCCTTGCGCGCAATAAGCTCGTCGAAGCTCGACAATTCCTTGTCGGTGACGAGCTTCTCAAGTGCTGCCAGCCATTGATGATAATAGATCCCGTTGTGGTTCCCGGGCTCCAGACCGTAGGTCTTGCCGAGTTCGATTTCCTCGCTGAGATAGTTCACCCACTCCCGCCACTGGAAATAGCCCTGGCGGTGAAGGGCCAGCACGATTCCGAAGGCGGTCAGTTGCCAGGGTTCCGCGAACAGCGGGCCGGCTTCGTTGCGGGGGATGCCGGGCAGCTCGTCGATGTTGGTGATCTGATCCATCGCTGAATCCTCCGAGCGGATGTTCCGGGCTAGCTTGCCGGGTCGAGATAGTCGTCCCAGGCGTCGACATACATCCGGTCCTTGGGATGGCCGGCCTCGCCCCACAATTCGCGGGCGGTGAACATGACGGTGTAGACGTGCTGCGGCTTCGGTCCCTTGCCGTGGGCGCTGGTGTCCGGGAAGACGAAGACGCCGTGATCGGCGGTGACGGTTCCCACCTTGCCCCGGATATAGGCGGGCAGGCGATTGTGTTCGATCTGGTTCAGGTTGACGACCGTGACCTTGTCGCCGGCCTTGAATTTGGGTGTCACCTCGATATCGACGCGCGCCGGGTCGCCCGTGGCCAGGACCGTCGGCACCATGGCGGTTGTGAGCATCTTCATGCCGCTTTTTCCTTCATCAGCTGGGCGTGGCGGGCGTCGACCTCTTCACGGGTCACGATGCCGGCGTCGATGCAGTTCTGTTCGACGGTGCAGAGCCACTTCTCGTAGTAGCTCGCCAGCAGGTAATGGTGGGGGTCCATCTTCTCGATGGGGTGCCGGAACCGGTCGACGTTGTAGACCCCGGCGGCGAAGCACGCGATCATCATCGCCAGCATCCGCCCTTCCCATTCCTCGTGGAAATATGGCTCGTCCTGCTCGACGACCACCGGGCCGAAGCCGTGCATGCCGCCAAGGTCGTGTATTCCGTTCATGGCCCTGTCTCCATTCCCGTCAGTGCGACGGCGATTGTGCGAGCCCGGTTCCGATCATCGAATCCCGGGTGACGAGGGAGGCCAGCTCCTGTTCGCTCAGGCCTTCCGTGCCTTCCGGGCGCATCGGCAGGACGAGGTAACGGAGTTCCGCGGTGCTGTCCCAGACGCGAACCTCGACGTCGTCGGCGATGTCGAGGCCGAACTCCTTCAGCACACTGCGCGGGTCGATCACCACGCGGGCCCGGTAGGGGGCGGACTTGAACCAGATCGGCGGCAGGCCGAGCGTCGGCCAGGGATAGCAGGAGCACAGGGTACACACGACGACGTTGTGCACCTCCGGTGTGTTCTCCAGCGCCACCATGTTCTCGCCCTGCACACCGATGTAGCCGAGGCTCCCGATCGCCGCGGTTCCGTCCTCCAGCAGCCATTTCCGGTAGGCGGGGTCGACCCAGGCCTTGGCGACGACCTTCGCTCCGTTCTTCGGCCCCATCTGCGTTTCGAAGGTTTCGACGATCAGGTCGAGGGCGGCCGGATCGATCACCTTCTTCTCCGCGAGGAGGGATTCGAGCGCCTTGACCCGCAATCCGACGTCAGGGATCAGCACGTTCGCATGACTATGATTGCCGTCTTTCATGGCTTGCCTCATGGGTGGTGGAGGAACTTCAGGGCCGGGGTGGCCCGGTATCGGGCGATACCGTCAGGCGACCGCGAGGTCGGCCCTGGTCAGGGCGGCGGCCAGCTTGGCCGATGCGAAGCCGAACAGGGCGCCGCCGATCATCGAAACCGGAACCACGACCAGCGAATTCTCGAAGGACAGGGAAAGCAGCTTCGCCAGGGCGAGGCGGTCGGGCGTCTGCAACAGGAATGCGAAGGTGCAGGCATAACCGAAGGTCGTTCCAGGGACCGAGGCCAGCGCCGGAATCTGCGAGGAGAGGATGTAGATCACGACGGTGACGAAGACGACGATCGCGGGCCATATCTGCGCACCGACGATTTCGCCGAAGGGCAGGCCGAGGATCATGACGGCGCCTAGCCACCCCATGAAACATCCGAAGATGTTCGAGACGACGGTGCTCCTGAGGGCGGCCTCGTCGCCGCCCGACTGGAAGAAGCAGGCCCAGGCGATGAACGCCGCCCACACCAGGATCGTGCCGATCGACAGGAAGGCCCAGGTACATATCGCTCCGAGAATGCCGACACTCAGAGCCGTGGCGTTGACTGGTTTCATTGCCGGGTTCTCCATGGTCTTTTCGGAACTGAAATTTTGTCGGAACTAAAAAGGCCCGCCACCGTTGCCGGTGTGCGGGCCTCATCGCCTCGGGTCCATGCCACTGCACGGCCCCTATGTGGACAGATCACGCCCCCGTTCAGGGCGTTGCCTTGAATGTCTGCAATCAGCGTCACCGACAATTATTCCTTTGTCAATCGGCTTTTTCCTCGTCGTCAAAAAAATGCCATCTCTCGCCTCTGCGTCGCTTTTCCCGGAGAAAAACAATCGCCTAGGTTGACTGACCGACGATGTGCCCAGGTCTGGAAATAGGGTTTGACAAATTCGCTGCCGTGGCGGACGATTTGAATCGAGATGGCTGGCCCAGCCAGTTCCATTCGAAAATTGAGGCGTCGATAGCGACCCCTCCGGCAACGAAGCCCTGATGCCTCGACGGCATCGGGGCTTATTTTTTGGGCTGACCGACCTTGGCTAAGATGGTGAAGATTCCAGTCGGCGTGCTGTTCTCGACCACCGGTCCCTACGCGACGGTGGGCGAGGCGATGCTCAACGGGACGCTGCTTGCCCTTGAGGAAATCAACCGGTCGCCGGACTTCGACTTCGAGCTGGCGCCGCTGGTCAGGAACCCGGGAGGCGATACGGCGCAATATGGGCTGATCTGCCGCGACCTGATCCTCAATTCCGGCGTCACCCACATCGTCGGCTGCTACACCTCGTCGAGCCGGAAGGAACTGCTTCCCATCATCGAAAAATACGACGCCCTGCTCTGGTATCCTTCGCATTACGAAGGCTTCGAAAGCAGCGACAACGTCGTCTATCTCGGCGCCTCGCCCAACCAGCACATCCTGCCTCTGGCGCAGTACATGGTTTCGACGATCGGCACGCGGGTGTATTGCTGCGGTTCCGACTATATCTGGCCGTGGGAAAGCAACCGCGTCATGCGCGAGATCGTCGAGAATTTCGGCGGCGAGGTTCTTGCGGAACGGTATCTTGCGGTCGGGTCGACGGACGTCACCGGTCTGGTCGAGGAAATCCGCCGGTTGCAGCCCGATTTCGTGTTCAACACCTTGATCGGGGAATCGAGCTACGCCTTCCTGCGCGCCTTCCACGATGCCCGTCTCGGGACGCAAAGCCGCGGCGGCGCTGCCATCCCGATCGCCAGCTGCACGCTGTCGGAACCGGAGCTGCGCTCGATCGGCGATCCCGCCGCACTCGGGCACATCACCTCCAGCGTCTATTTCCAATCCCTGGACAATCCGCAGAACCGGGCGTTCGTCGACAGTTACCGGGCACGGTTCGGCCACGGAAAGGTCACCTCCGCCGACGCGGAGTCCTCCTACAACTCGGTCCACATGCTGGCCCGCGCGCTGCGGGCGGCATCGTCGGTCTCCGCCAAGAATGTCCTCGCCGTGCTCGGCGACTGCGCGTTCGATGCGCCGCAGGGGCAGATCCGCGTCGATACCGACAACAATCACTGCTACCAGACCCCACGGATCGGCGTGTCCGTTCCCCAGGCGGAATTCTCGGTGATCGCGGCCGCGCAGAAGCCGATCAAACCCGATCCGTTCCTGGCCTCCCTGAAAGGGGCGGCCTTCCTGCTGGCCTCCACGCCAGACCGCGAGCCGAACGGGCGCCGACGGCAACCGAAGCTGAGGATTGTGTCGTGATCAGGCAGGCAATTCCGAATTTCAGCGACAAGACAGCCCTGATCGCTCACCGCATGGACGGCAACGTCGATGCGCTGCTGAGCCAGCTGCGCCGCTTCAACATCGAAGCGGTGTGCCAATGGCCGCCCCGCGTCAAGGATCTCGGGCGCATCGATATCGTCTTCTTCGATGTCGATGCCGGTTTCGACGGGATGTTTCCCTGGACGGAAGCGCCCATCCCGCTCATCGCGATCATCGGATCGGAAACGCCCGGACGGCTGGCCTGGGCGATCAGCCAGCATCCCAGCGCCTACATCACCAAGCCGATCGGCTCGCGGGGGGTGTTCCAGGCGCTGGTGACGGCATTCCACCACCATGCCGACCGTGCGGAGCTGCGCGGCGAGATCGCCGATCTTCGCCAGCGCCTGCAATGCCGGCCGCTGGTCGTCCAGACCATCCTGCGCCTGATGAACGCGCGCGGGATCGACGACGACGCGGCATTCCGCCTGCTTCGCGACGAGAGCATGCGCCGCCGGATCTCCGTCGAAGCCTGCTGCCAGGAACTCGAAGCGCAGTCCGACCATTTCCTGCCGACCGCATCCCCGACCGTGTCCAAGCTCAACGGTTCCCTCGCCAACCGCCGCCGACAGGACTGACAGCCTGGATTTATTTGTCGATCGGATTCACGCTTCAAATCGATCCTGATTTTGCGCGATCCGATCTCACCCAACCGGAACACACGGACGACAACGTGCGACCGCCGCGGCGGCGCGCGCCTGCCCCTCTTTGTGCCATTCCTTGCCCTGAGGACAATGACCATGGACAATCCGAATCCCGCGCCGTCGGTGCCCTTCACCCATCCCTGGATCGAAGGCTCGATCATGGCGACCCGGGGCGTGGGCCGCGCGTCGGCCCGGCGCACGCACCACCTGACCGAAGAGCGGCAGGGCAAGTTCCACTACACCATGGGACCTTATTCGGAGCCCGTGCTCGACATCTCGCCGGGCGACCGCATCGTGATCGAGACGCGCGATGCGTTCGAGGGCGCCATTCGCAACGAATCCGACAAGCCGTCGCAGCTCCTGCGCATGCCGTTCCTGAATCCCCAGAACGGGCCGATCATGGTCGAAGGCGCCGAAAAGGGCGACGCGGTGGCCGTCTACATCGAATCGATGGTGCCCAGGGGACAGAACCCCCGGGGCACCTGCTGCATGATCGAGGAGTTCGGCGGGCTGACCGGGACGGCTTACACCGCCATGCTCAACGATCCGCTGCCCGAGATCGTGCGCAAGATCGATCTCGACGAGCAGCACGTCTACTGGAGCGACCGGGTCACGCTTCCCTACAAGCCCCACATCGGAACGCTGAGCTGTTCGCCGGAGATCGATTCGATCAACTCGCTGACGCCCGACAATCACGGCGGCAACATGGATCTGCCGGACATGGGGCCGGGCAGCGTGACCTACCTGCCGGTCCGGTCGCCGGGAGCAAGGCTGTTCATCGGGGACGCCCACGCCTGTCAGGGCGACGGCGAGGTGTGCGGGGTCGCGGTCGAATATGCGGCGACGGTGACCATCCGCGTCGACCTCCTCAAGGGCTGGACGATCGATTGGCCGCGGCTGGAGACCGCCGACATGATCATGGCGATCGGCAGCGCCAGACCGCTGGAAGACGCCACCCGCATCGCCTACCGCGAACTGATCCGCTGGATGGTGGCGGAGTTCGGTTTCGAAAAATGGGACGCCTACATGCTGCTGAGCCAATGCGGCATCGTCAGGCTGGGAAACTTCGTCGATCCGAAATACTCCGTTGCGGCGGCCGTGAGGAAAACGATTCTGTCCGCTTAATCCTTGGTCCTCGCGGAGGCATCAGCATCGCTCGCTCACCCAGCCTTTGAACCTGAAGGCGGCGCAGAACAGCTCGACATCGCCGAACCCGGCCTCCTCCAGGACGGCGACGTCCTGGCCGGGGGAGAGGACCCGCAGTTTCTCCTTCATGATCTCGATGTTGCCGGCGACGTCGATGGGATCGATCCCGCCGATCGACACCAGTGCGGCGTTGCGGCAGAGCCACTTGTCCTTGCCGAGATCGTCGTTGGGGAAGCTGTGGTGGACGGTGACGAGCCATCCGCCTGGCTTCAGCCGGCGGTGAATCTCCTTGAGTCGGCACGATCCGCACATGGGCAACAGCGGAGCCAACCGGTCCTCGAACAGCTTCATCTCTTCGCCTTCACGGTTGGGAGGTGGGGCGCCTCGCGGGGATCGTCGCCCCAGGCGCAGGGGGCGGCAGCGAGCCCTATGGCCGCCGCCACCGCAAGAAGGACACGCATGGTGCTGTTTCCTAGAGTGGATGCATGATAATCATTATGATCCTAATCACATCGACGCTCCGTCAAGGCCAGCGGGTGCGGCGATGGTGATCAGGACAACCGAATTCCAGGTGACGAGATGAGTCGCAAGATCCTCAGCACGCCCGCCCCCTCCGGTTCCGACATGCCGACCGTTGCGCCGGCCGGGAGGTCGCAAACCGCCAAGCTGGCGGATTTCATGTGCTTCACGATCTATTCGGCCAATCTCGCCTATTCGCGGGTCTACAAGCCGGTGCTGGAGCAGCTCGGCGTCACCTATCCCCAGTACATCACCATCATCGCCCTGTGGGAGGAGGATCGGCAGACCGTCAAGAGCCTCAGCGAGAAGCTTTTCCTGGAGCCCAGCACCATGACGCCGATGCTGCAGCGGCTGGAGGCCATGGGCTATGTCACGCGGATGCGTGACGACGAGGACGAACGCAGCGTCCGCGTCTCGCTGACCGAGGCCGGCCGCCAGCTTCGCGAGAAGGGCCTGGGCTTCGGTGAGTTGACGGTGAAGGCTTCCGGACTTCCGCCCGACGAGTTCCGCGCACTCCAGAGAGCGGTCGCCCGGCTGCGCGACAACCTCCGGGAGGCCAGCAAGTGAAGCAGATCGGATGGAGGTCTGGGGCCATGCAGGCTTCTCCTCAACCGAAGGTGAAGGCGTAGGCGTCGACTCCGGGATCGAGAAAGCGCACCTCGAACGTCCGCTCCCGCACCGCGCCGGCCTGCCGCACCAACTGATGGAGCCGGGTTTCCGAAACGGTGCCACAGCCTTCGGCATCCGTATCCGTTCCGTGATCCGACCCGGGCGCCATGCCGTCGATGGTGACCTGGAAACGGACCGGCCTGCCGTCCTGGGCGGGGCCGAGGATGAGGTGCAGGTCGCGCGCCCGGAAGCGGTAGACGATTGCCCCGCCCGCCCGGTTCAGCCGGGCCTGCTCGTCCCCGACCGTCCAGTTGCCGGACAGCCCCCAGCGGTTGAGCCGCAGCGCGCCGACCGTGTAGTCCTGCGGCCGGTCGATGCCGTCCCGTTCCGGCGATGCGAAGTTCGCAGCCTGCCGATAGCCGACATAGGTTTCGCCGGAGCGGATTTCGTCGAGGGCGGCGGGCGCTTCCACCCCCTGCCCCGCCGGGCCGACCAGCCCGCCCTCGCCGGCTTGTTCCCCAGCGGTCTGGCCTCCGGCTGCCTCTGCCAGCAAATCCTGGAGGACCCGTTCGGTCTGCCCGTATTCCCCCTCGCCGAACTGGTGATGACGGATCCGCCCCGTGGCGTCGGCGATGTAGAAGGCCGGCCAATAGCTGTTGCCGAACGCCCGCCAGATGCGGAAGTCATTGTCGACCGCCACCGGGTAGGTGATGGCGAAATCCCGCAGCGCCTTCTGCACGTTCCCGATCCGCTTCTCGAAGGCGAACTCCGGGGCATGGACACCGATCACCACCAGCCCCTGATCCCGATACTTCTCCGCCCATGCCCGCAGGTACGGCAGTGTGCGGATACAGTTGATGCAGGAGTAGGTCCAGAAATCGATCAGAACCACTTTTCCATGGAGTTGCTCCTTGGTCAGCGGCTTTGAGTTCAGCCAATCCGTCGCACCGTCCAGGGATGGGAGAACGCCCTCGACCGGCAGGCTGCTGCGGTAGACCCGCCGGGCATCGGCAAGCACCAGACCCGTCCCGGACGCCTCCGGTGCAAGCGACGCTCCGGCAACGGCAGAGGGAGCGGCAGAGGGAGCGGCAGAGGAGGCAATTGGGGCGAACCGGTCGATCAAGGATTGTTCGACGCCGGACGTGCCGGCATAGGACAGGCGGGCCAGCAGCCCGGTGTCGAGCCCCAGGGCGATGACGCCGACACCGGCGAGGACGGCGATGCCGAGCCCCTGGCGGAGACGCTCCCCGATGCCGAGCGACCGCTTCATCGCCGCCAGCAGCCGGCCGCCGGCAAAAAGGGCGAGTGTCAGGGAGGTCGCAGCGCCCGCCGCATAGGCCGCCAGCAGCAGGGTGGTCTGCAGGCTGGCGCCGTGAAGTGCCGCACCGGTCAGGACCAGCCCGAGGATCGGCCCGGCGCACGGCGTCCACAGCAGGCCGGTGGCGACGCCCAGCAGAAGCGATCCGGCGACACCGGCCCGACCGGACAGCCGCTCGCCGGCGGCGACCAGCGGGCGGCTGAGGACCGCCGCGGCGCGCGGTGACAGGAGCGTCCATCCGAACAGGGCCATCAGCGCGATGGCGATGCCCCGTCCTGCCCCGTTCGCTTCCACCGCCCAGCCTCCGCCGACGGCGGACAGCGTGGCGACCCCGGCGAAGCTGGCCACCATGCCGAACAGCATCGGCAGGACGCCGCGGAACAGCGGCTGCCCCGCCTGGGAGAAGACGAAGGGCGCGACCGGCAGGATGCAGGGGCTGACGATGGTCAGGGCGCCCGCCAGAAAGGAGACGAGAAAGAGGATCATGGCTGAACCCTTTCGACAGGCCGGGCATGGGTTGGAGCCCAGCCCGGCAAATCAGTGGGAGACCGCCTCGGCCGCCTCGACGATCAGGGCGGCGACGGCCTCGGGCTTGGCGGCGTAGACGGCATGGCTGGCCTCGACCGACCGGACATGGCTGCCAGCCCGGCGGGCCATCTCCAGCGCCAGTTCGGGGTTGATCGAGCGGTCGGCGGTCGCCACCAGCGCCCAGCTCGGTTTCGATTTCCATGCCGGTTCCCCGGCCGGCGTCGTGAAGGCGCCCTTGGCCGCGAACACCTGGGAGCGGGCAAGGAAGGCCGCGTCGGCCGGCGGAAGGTCGGCGGCGAAGGCACCGGCGAAGGCCGACGGGTCGAGATGGAGGTAGCCGTCGGCGGTGGCCTTGACGGCACCCGGCGCGGCACCGGCCACCGGCTTGCTCTCAGCCAGTTTGGCGAGGCTCTCGCCCTTGTCGGGCTCGAAGGCGGCGACATAGACCAGAGCCGCGACATGGCTGTCGTTCCCAGCCTCGCTGATCACCATCCCGCCATAGCTGTGGCCGACCAGGACGGCCGGACCGGTCTGAAGAGAGAGGACACGGCGGGTGGCCGCGACATCGTCGCCGAGCGAGGTCAGCGGCTGCTGGACGACCGACACGGCATAGCCCTTGGCGGTCAGGATGTCGGACACTTTGCGCCAGCCCGAGCCGTCGGCGAAGGCGCCATGCACGATGACCACGGACTTCACTGGGGCGGCGGCGGCCGGCGACCAGGGAGCGGCCAGCGACAGGGCCAGACCGAACAGGGCAGCCGGAAATCTGTACGGAAGCATAGAGGCATCCTTTGATCTAATTTGCGTCATAATGATTATCTTGATAAGTACACTGGCAAAAGGCATGCTGTCCAGACGGAACGATGCGGATGCCGGCTTGCGGCAGGGGGATTTTTGTACCGGCATGCATCGGCCGACGGGGCGGATACAGACCGACACAAACCGCCGGACGCGGGCAGCGCTCCGTCCGTCATGAGACCGCCGAACAGCAGCGGGGTTCGACCTAATGGATCACATCGACCACGTCCTGATCGTCGACGACGACCGGGACATCAGGGAACTGGTGTCGGGCTATCTGAAGAGGAACGGCCTGCGCGTGACCCTCGCCGCGGACGGGCGGCAGATGCGGTCGTTCCTGGAACGCGACCGGGTGGACCTCATCGTGCTCGACATCATGATGCCGGGCGACGACGGGCTGGTGCTGTGCCGGGAGCTTCGCGCCGGCCGGCATGCCACGACGCCGGTCCTGATGCTGACCGCGCGCAACGACGAGATGGACCGCATCCTCGGCCTGGAGATGGGGGCCGACGACTATCTGGCAAAGCCTTTCGCCGCGCGCGAGCTGCTGGCCCGCATCAAGGCGATCCTGCGTCGGGCGCGCATGTTGCCGCCCAACCTCCAGATCAGCGAGGCCGGACAGCTCTTGAGCTTCGGCAACTGGCGGCTCGACACGGTCGCCCGCCATCTTCTCGACCAGGACGGTACCGCCGTCGCGCTGAGCGGCGCCGAATACCGGTTGCTGCGCGTCTTCCTCGACCACCCGCAACGGGTGCTGTCGCGCGACCAGCTTCTCAACCTAACGCAGGGGCGCGAGGCGGAACTGTTCGAGCGGTCGATCGACCTGCTGGTCAGCCGGCTCCGGCAGCGGCTGCGCGACGACGCGCGCGAGCCCAGCCACATCAAGACGGTCCGCAACGAAGGCTATGTGCTGGCGATGCCGGTGGAGATCACGAGGGCAAGGTCATGAGGGACACGGCCATGAAGGGAGCAATCCTCCGGTTCAGCCACGTCATGCACCTGCCGCGCACCCTGCGCTGGCGGCTGTTCCTCATCCTCCTGACCGGGCTTGTCCTGGCGCACGGGCTGTCCTTCGGCGCGCTGTTCCTGGAGCGCACCAGTGCCGCCAAGGCGATGATGCTCGGCACGCTGGAGCAGGATGTGGCGACCTCGGTCGCCCTGCTCGACCGCCTGCCGCCGGAGGAGCGCGGCCGCTGGCTGGCGGTACTGGAGCGGCGCACCTACCGCTATGAGCTTGGCCCCGGGCTGCCTGGCGTGCCGGACCTGGGCAGCCGCGGTGCGGAGATCGCCCATGCCATCAACGGCGGCGCCGGCCCTGGTTTCCCGGTGGTGGTCGAAACCATCCCGGGTGACCGTCCGCATCTCCAGGCCCATGTCACGCTTCGTGACGGCTCATCGGTGACAATCGACGTGACACCCGCGCTCATGCCGCTCGCCGCCTGGCTCCCCCTCCTGCTGGCTGGCCAGCTCATGCTGCTGGTCCTCTGTACCTGGCTTGCCGTACGGCAGGCGATCCGCCCGCTGGCGCGACTCGCCAAGGCGGCCGAGACGCTCGATCCCGGCGGAACGTCGGCACGGCTGGAGGAGGACGGCCCGACCGAGGTCGCCCATGCCGCGACGGCCTTCAACGTCATGCGCGACAGGATCGCCCATTACCTGGAGGAGCGCGTGCGGATCCTCGCCGCCATCTCCCATGACCTGCAGACGCCGATCACCCGCATGGCGCTGCGGGTCGAGATGGCTGAGGACAGCCCGGAGAAGGAGCGGCTGCTCCGCGATCTGTCGCAGATCGAACGGCTGGTACGCGAAGGGGTGGCCTATGCGCGCAGCGTCCATGGCGATGTCGAATCGCCGGCCCGCATCGATGTCGGGTCCTTCGTCGAGAGCCTCGCCTTCGACTATCAGGACATGGGCAAGCCGGTAACCGTCCGCGGGCTCTCCGGTGCGGTCCTGACCACCCGGCCGCACGCGCTGCGCCGCATCCTGACCAACCTGATCGACAACGCCCTGAAATTTGCCGGAGAGGCCGAGATCACGGTGACCCGGGACGGCGCCGGCCAGATCGGCATCGCCGTTCAGGACACCGGCCCCGGCGTTCCGGAGCATCAGCTCACTGCCGTCCTCCAGCCCTTCTACCGGCTGGAACAGTCCCGCAACCGCGACTGCGGGGGGACTGGCCTGGGACTGGCCATCGCCCACCAGCTGGCGCTGGCGATCGGCGGATCGCTGACGCTGCGGAACCGGCGCACCGGCGGCCTCTGCGCCGAGGTGATGCTGAGCCGACTGCGGGGCTAACCGTTTCCGAAAGCAGTGGTGAAGACCGCCCAGCGTTCATCGAACAGCCGCAAGAGGGACAGGGCGTCCGCCGCCCCCTCATCGCCAAGCCCATCGTCGCCGAGCCCATCGTCGCCGAGCCGGATCCGGTTGTTGACGCCCTCCAGCAGGTCGATCAGGATCCCGCAGACCGAAGCCGGATCGCCCGGTCGCAATTCGCCTGCGCGTTGGGCGACGACGACGAACCCGACCAGCGGCTCCAGCGCCTCGCGCGACCAAAATGCCAGCCGCTCCCGGAGAGCCGGCGAAACCGCGGCCTCGGCGCTGACGGAGAGATAGAAGGCGGCATACTCGCGCGACGACCCGATCTCGACATAGCGGAGCGCGGCGCGGCGCAGCGCGTCGAGCGCTCCCGCCCCACCCTCGCCAGCGGCGGCGGAAAGCAGGGCGTCGCGGAACCGCCCGACGTCGCGCCCGACCACGGCTTCGAGAAGGGCGGCTTTGTTGGGGTAACGGCGGTAAAGCGTGTGCTTGGACGCGCCGAGTTCGGTCGCAATCTCTTCCAAACCGCTGTTGGCGACACCCTTGCGGCAGAAGACAGCCCTGGCGCCATCCAGGATACGCGCATCAATGGCCGCGGCCTGCTCCCTGGTCGGCCTTCCTCCTGGCTTGCGCCCGCCGGTGTCCATGTTCACGTCACTTCCGCTCTCCATCCACCAACAAAACAGCACAGGTCCGTTGCGTTTTCCATCGCCGTCTGATATCAGCACGGCTTCGTGCCGATATCCCGAAATCATGAAGGAGCGATGCATGGCATCAATCTCCCTCTCCCAGATCGGTTGGGCAGCTCCGGATGGCCACAGCGTCCTGACCGGTATCGACCTGAATTTCGGGCAAGAGCGCACCGGCCTCGTCGGACGGAACGGCGTCGGCAAATCGACCCTGCTGAAACTCATCGCCGGAGAGCTTCGGCCGCTCGCCGGCAGCGTCCGGGTCACCGGCACGCTCGGCCTGCTGAAACAGACGGTCCAACCCGGCGAACAGGAAACGGTGGCGGACCTGTTCGGTGTGACCGGGGCGCTCACCCTTCTGCTCCGCGCCGAGGCCGGGGCGGCAAGCGCCGAGGAACTGGCGGACGCCGACTGGACGCTGGCGGAGCGCATCACCGCCGCCCTGGCCCGCGTCGGGCTCGATGCCGATCCCGAGACCCGGCTGGCGGAACTCTCCGGCGGCCAGCGGACACGCGCCAGCCTTGCCGCAGCGGTCTTCGCCGCACCGGATTTCCTGCTGCTCGACGAGCCGACCAACAACCTCGACCGCTCAGGCCGCGAGGCGGTGATCGCCCTCCTCGCCGGCTGGCGGGCCGGGGCCATCGTGGTCAGCCACGATCGCGAACTCCTCGACCGGATGGACGCCATCGTCGAGCTGACCTCGCTGGGTGTCACCCGTTATGGGGGCAATTGGACGCGCTATCGCCAATGCAAGGCGACGGAACTGGAAGCGGCGCAGCAGGATTTGGCCCACGCGGAAAAGCAGGCGGAGGAGGTACGGCGCAAGGCGCAGCGCGCGGCGGAACGGCAGGATCGGCGCGATGCGGCCGGGTCACGGAAGGCGGCACAGGGCGACATGCCCCGCATCCTGCTGGGCGCGCGCAAGAGCAACGCCGAGGCCAGCCGGGGCGCCAGCGCCAAGCTGGCCGACCGCCAGCGCGCGGAGGCCGAGATGGCGCTCACGTCGGCACGGTCGCGCATCGAGACCCTGCAGGACTTCTCGGTGGCGCTGCCACCCACCGGGCTTCCGGCCAACAGGACCGTCCTGCGGCTGGATGACGTCACCGCCGGCCACCACCCGGACCATCCGATCATCCGCGATCTCTCCTTCGCCATGGACGGGCCGGAACGGGTCGCCATCGTCGGGCCGAACGGTTCGGGCAAGACGACACTGCTGACGCTGATCGCCGGCGGGCTCGCCCCGATCCGGGGCACCGTTTCGGTCGCCGTCGACTTCGCCATGCTCGACCAGAGTGTCGGCGTCCTCGCTCCCGCCCTGTCGATCCTCGACAACTTCAAGCGCCTCAATTCCGGCGCAACCGACAATGCCTGCCGGGCAGCCCTCGCCCGCTTCCTGTTCCGGGCGGACGCCGCCCTGCAGCAGGTCGGCACGCTGAGCGGCGGACAGATGCTGCGCGCCGGCCTCGCCTGCGTGCTGGGCGGACCGCGGCCACCGGCGTTGCTGATCCTGGACGAGCCAACCAACCATCTGGACATCCACTCTGTCGAAGCCATCGAGGCGGGGTTGAGAGCCTATGACGGCGCCATCCTGCTGGTCAGCCATGACAAGACTTTCATAGCCAACATCGGCATCGGACGACAGCTGAGCCTCGATCCACAGGGCGGCGGGAGCCCATAGCCTCCGCCGGCATCGCCCGATCCGGGACAGGATCGGGACGCCTAACTCGATCGGGACTTTGTATCCCAATGTATCCGATGGGCCGGACGGTACAGACGCTTTCATCAAGCCCTATGGCAGGACATTCGGGGGATACATCGGCATCGGATGTTGCGGCCAGGAATGAACGCATCACGGGAGAGATCAATGGCACGGAATTTTGAGACTGAGACCGCCGGAGCGGTCCTGGTCGACCACGGGCGCCGCCGCTTCATCGGCACGGCGACCCTTGCAGCGGCGGCGGCCGGCCTCGGGCTGGGAACGGGACGGGCGCAGGCGGCGGAACCTCCTGCGGCCAGGACGGCGGCTGGCTCCCCCTCTCCCACCGGCTTCAAATCGCTGAGGCAGATCGATGCCGGACCGCTCAACATCGGCTACGCCGAGGATGGCCCCGCCGACGGGCCGGTGATCCTCCTCCTGCATGGCTGGCCCTATGACATCCACAGCTATGTGGAAGTGGCCCCAATCCTGGCGGGGGCCGGTTACCGCGTCATCGTTCCTCATCTGCGCGGCTACGGCACGACGCGCTTCCTGTCCTCAGCGACGCCGCGCAACGGGCAGCAGGCGGCGATTGCCGCCGACATGATCGCCCTGATGGATGCACTGAAGATCCAGACCGCGATTCTCGCCGGCTACGACTGGGGCGCCAGGACAGCGAACATCATGGCCGCACTCTGGCCGGAACGCTGCAAGGCCATGGTGTCGGTCAGCGGCTATCTGATCGGCAGCCAGGAGTTCAACCGGGCGCCGCTGCCTCCCAAGGCGGAGCTGCAATGGTGGTATCAGTATTACTTCGCCACCGAACGCGGCAGGGCCGGCTACGCAAAGTATACGCACGACTTCGCGAAGCTCATCTGGCAGCTCGCCTCCCCGAACTGGGCCTTCGACGACGCCACATTCGAACGCTCCGCGATCTCCCTCGACAATCCGGACCATGTCGACATCAGCATCCACAACTACCGCTGGCGGCTCGGCCTTGCAGAGGGGGAAGCGCAGTATGACGCGCTCGAACGGGCGCTGGCGGCCTTCCCGGCCATCAAGGTTCCCACCATCACCATGGAAGGCGACGCCAACGGCGCCCCGCATCCGGAACCGGGGATGTATCGGGCGAAATTCACCGGCCGCTACGCGCATCGGCTGATCACCGGCGGCATCGGTCACAATCTGCCGCAGGAGGCGCCGAAAGCTTTCGCGCAGGCTGTATTGGACGTTGGCAAAGACTGACCGGAGCCTGACCGCAAAAGCGGGATGGGTCTCCTGGCTAAGAATCGAATCACGGATGGCTGGCCTTGGGAATCCCTCTCTGTGAGTCAGCGGTTCCGCTCGCCGGTATTAGTGCCAGTTCCGCTGTGCGCTCCCGGTGGCCCGTTCTCGGATAGCGGTCGTCAATGCCCGTGCTGAAACGCCTTATCCAGGGCTTCGGTGAGTTCCGGAATCGCCTTGAAGAGGTCCGCGACGAGGCCGTAATCGGCGACCTGGAAGATGGGCGCTTCCTCATCCTTGTTGATCGCGACGATGACCTTGCTGTCCTTCATGCCGGCGAGGTGCTGGATCGCCCCCGAGATGCCGACGGCGATGTACAGCTCCGGCGCCACGATCTTGCCGGTTTGCCCGACCTGATAGTCGTTCGGCACGAAACCCGCGTCCACGGCGGCGCGGCTGGCGCCCACCGCGGCGCCCAGCTTGTCGGCCAGCGCCTCCAGCAGCGGGAAATTCTCGCCCGACTGCATGCCGCGCCCGCCCGACACCACCACGCGGGCGGCGGTCAGCTCCGGACGCTCCGACTTGGTCAACTCGGCCGAGACGAAGCTCGACAGGCCGGCCGCGCCGGTGCCCGGCACCGCCTCGACCGAGGCCGAACCGCCGTCTGCGGCGGCGGTCTCGAAGGCGGTGGTGCGGACGGTGATCACCTTCACCGGGTCGGCCGATTGCACGGTGGCGATGGCGTTGCCGGCATAGATCGGCCGCTCGAACGTGTCGGCGGAGACCACCGCGGTGATGTCGGAGATGGCGGCGACGTCCAGCAGCGCCGCGACGCGCGGCAGGAGGTTCTTGCCGACCGAGGTGGCGCCGGCCAGCACATGGCCGTAGCCAGACTTGGCGATGGAAACCACCAGCGGGGCGACGTCCTCCGGCAGCTGGTGCTCGTAGGCGGCATCGTCGGCCAGCAGCACCTTGGCGACGCCTGCCACCTTGGCGGCGGCGTCTGCGGCGGCCTGCGCGCCCTTGCCGGCGACCAGGATGTGGATGTCGCCACCGATCTTGGTGGCGGCGGTGACGGCGTTCAGGGTGGCGGGCTTCAGCGAGGCGCCGTCGTGGTCCGCGATGACGAGAATGTTGGCCATGGTCAGTTCATCCCCCTCAGATCACGC
>NZ_RWIJ01000052.1 GCF_019805165.1 Azospirillum sp. 412522 | reverse complement strand
CGCGCTGGCCGCCGCCAAGCCGGCAGACCTCGCCTCGGCACCGTCGCCGGCCTCCGCCGCCACCGGGCAGCCGATCCGGCTCGCAGCAGCTCCACCCGTCGCCAAATCGGCCGCTCAGTCCGCCGACGCCTCGCCGGCTCTCGCCGCGCAGCTTGCGGCCGGCGCCGCCCCGCACCCCAGCAAGATGCCGGCGCGCGACACGCCGCTGGCCAGTTCCGCGCTGGCCAAGCACAGCGTGCCGCGATTTGCGGCACCGGTTCCGGGAGCGGTGACGGCCACGGCGCGTTCCGCTGGCGCGCCGACAGCCAGTAACGGTCAGCCGCAGATCGGCACTGGTCAGCCCGGCGCTACTCAGCCCGGCGATGCCGCTCCGGCCGCGGGACCGGCTCCGGTCACGCCGGACATGCTGTCGGAGACGATGATGCGCAATCTGGCCAAGTACGAGCAGTCGCGCAAAGCGGCGCAGACCGCCACCAGCACAACGCGGGTATCGGGATGACCATCGAGATCATCGTGACTCCGGATGCCGACGGCGCCGTGCCGGCTACCACCGGCCGCCTGCGCTGGCTGGGCGGGGAGGCGCCCTGCGTGCTGGGGCGCGGCGGTGTCCGTGCCGAGAAGCGCGAGGGCGACGGCGCGACTCCCGTCGGCCGGTTCCCGCTGCGCCGCGTGCTGTGGCGTGCCGACCGGCTGCCACCGCCGGAGACCGGGCTGCCGCTTCATCCCATCGCCGAGCAGGATGGCTGGTGCGACGCGCCGGAGGATCCGGCCTACAACCACCCGGTCATCCGTCCCTATCCCGCCAGCCACGAGGAAATGTGGCGGAACGACCATGTCTACGACCTCGTGGTGGTGATGGGACACAACGACGACCCCGTGGTGCCGGGGATGGGCAGTGCCGTGTTCCTGCACCTCGTCCGCCCCGACCGGGCGCCGACCGCCGGCTGCGTCGCGCTGGCGCTCGACGACATGCTTCGCCTGCTGAAGGACTGCGGGCCGGGTAGCGCGCTGAATGTCGCCATGAGCGTCACCGACCCGGCCGGCTGATGCCGAACCCGGCTATTGGGCCGGATAGGCGCGCGCACCGAAGATCGCCGTGCCGACCCGTACGTGGGTGGCGCCGAAGCGGACTGCGGTCTCGTAATCGCCGCTCATGCCCATGCTAATTTCCGACAGGCCCAGCCGGCGCGCCATTTCGGCAAGCAGGGCGAAATGCATCGCCGGCTCCTCGTCCACCGGCGGGATGCACATCAACCCGGTGACGGGCAGTCCCAGCCGGTCGCGGCAGTCGGCCAGGAACGATTCGACCTCCGCCGGGGCGATGCCGGCCTTCTGCGATTCCTCGCCCGTATTCACCTCGATCAGGCAACGAGGCCGGCGGCCGGTCTTCGCCATCTCCTCCGCCAGCGCCTCGGCCAGCTTGGGGCGATCCAGAGTCTGGATTACGTCGAACAGGGCGACGGCGTCCTTGACCTTGTTGGTCTGCAGCGGGCCGATCAGGTGCAGTTCCAGGTCGGGGAAGCGCTCCTTCAACATCGGGAACTTGGCCTTGGCCTCCTGCACGCGGTTCTCGCCGAACACGCGGTGTCCGGCGGCGAGGGCTTCTTCCACCGCTTCGGCGGGATGGGTCTTCGACACCGCGACCAGGGTCACGTCGCCGTCGCCGCGTCCGCAAGCGGATGCCGTTTCCGCAATGGCGCGCCGCACCGAGTCGAGCCGTGCCGTCACGGTATCCGCAATCGCGGAACCGCTTGGTTCGGCACCGGTCTGCGTATCTTTGCCAGTGCCCTGCGTCGTCGTCATGGCCGCCCCCAATCCGGTCGCTGCGGGTATACAGCGCTTCCGCGGCGTGTTAGCGGACGGTCCGCGGAAACGCAAGCGCCCCAAGCGACCATGCCCGATACCTCCGGATCGCCGGCGCGGGCATCGTCATCGTTTTGCATATCGAGGAGACCTCCGCATGCGGAGTCCGTTTCGTTCCCTGCTCTCCGCCCTGACGTCGGCAGCCCCCGCCGGCCTGTTCGCCGCCACGGTCGCCGTCTGGTCCGTTGTCATTCCCGCCACCAATCCCGCCCACGCCGAAGAGCATCCGAAGCCGGCACCCAAGGCCGCTGCTCCGGCGAAGCCCGGAGCCAAGCAAGGTAAGGCCAAGGTCATGCTGGGATCGCCGATGACCAAGGTCCGCTTCAGCGAGCCGGCATACCCGCTGACCGACGACGGCACATACCGGAGCTTCATGGACAAGATCCTGGACGAGTATGACCGCCGCTGCGTTCGGCAGGAGCAGTTCGGCTGGGAGGTCGCCAAGGATGACCAGGAGCGGCTGGACTACATCTTCCAGGGGACGATGGCGAACTATGGCCGCATGGGCTATCTGCTGGGCGAAATCCACCCCAAGGTGGTTACCGATGCGGAAACGATCGTCTTCCTGGGCGATCGCGACAAGGAGCGTTATCTGCTGGTCTGGACGCCTTTGGAGTCGTCCGTGCTGTTCATGATGTGCGACACCGCGACCAAGGACGCCAAAGCCGACCAACCCAAGACGGCGCCGAAGAAATAAGCGGCTGCGCACGGAAGGCGGACAGAAAAAAGGCGACGGGAGAATCCGTCGCCTTTTTCTTCTGCCGGAAGGCCGCCGCCTAGAAGGCGAAGCGGGTGTCCCACAGCACGATGTTGGCGTCGTTGCTCACGCCGCCGACCTTGTTGTCCAGATAGCTGTATTCCAAGCCCGTGGTCAGGCCCGGTGCCACTGTGTAGGTCACGCCGGCCTGCCAGACATGGGCGCGGGCATTCAGGCCGGCGAAGTTGCTGTCGATGCCCTTCGCGTCGGTGTAGGTGGCGGCCAGGACCACCCGATCCAGGGTGTAGTTGGCGCCGACGATCCAGACCTGCTGATCGTCCACCCCGCGGGTCCCGGTGGCATAACCGCTGTCGCCGCTGAAGGCATAGCTGCCGCCGATTTTGAAGTCGGCGTAGGACACATTGGCGCCGACATGAACGGAGGACAGATCCTCGAGTCCGTCGGCCGCCTTGGCGAACTGGTAGGCGGCGCTCGCTTCCAGGCCGAAGCCACCGAACTCACCCTTGTAGGTGGCCTGGACCTCGGCCATGTCGTGATAGGCGGTGGTGTTCTTGCGACGGTTCACGTCGGTGTTGCTGCTGCCATACACCGGGGTGTAGGCGGCACCGACCTGAAAGCCGGCGAAGTTCGGCGTCAGGTAGATGATTTTGGTGCTGGCGTCGCCCGACTCCAGCGTGCGCAGGCTGCCCAGAACATAGGGAGCGCCGTTGGCGTTCGCGTAGTAGTTCAGGAACTGCGCATCCGGCGAGCCTTCGATGCCTTCGACGTTCGGGCTGATGATGCCGTATTCATCCGACAGGCCGTTGATCACGCCGGCCTGGATGGTGCCGAAGCCGCCGTTCACGAACATGTACGCGCGGTCGCTGTCGGTGCTGCGGTTGTTGCTGGCGCCGCTGGCCGCACGCAGGCGCAGCCGGGCGCCATATTCCAGGCCGTTGTCGGCCTTGGCCATCGGGGTGACGGTCAGTCGGAAGCGGTTGGCGAACTCGGTCTTGCGCAGGCCGGTGTTGTCATCCTGGTCGACATAGGCGCCTTGGAAATAGGCGTCGCCACCCAACAGCACGTCGAACCTGGACTGGGCCGAAGCGGTGCCGCAGCTGGCGGCGAGGGCAACAGTGGCGCAGCCGATGACGAAAGAGCGCTTCATGGATGTCATCCTCGGTGCATGCGCCCCATCTGGCCGGAGCGCGAGCGGTGTCTTATGCCCTTGACTTAATCCCGCCCCCGGCCTGCGGACAAGTGGCTGTGGGGGCACGTATCTCTGCATTCCAAGAACAGTGACGGGGAAAGCACGGGATCCTGGATCATGTGGATTTATATATTAAGTATTCCGCGAATTATCGGGCGCTGTTTGAGCGCTGACCCTCTGTTGCATCGAAAGAGAGGTAACCATTTGGGATGGGCTGAGTCTATTTCTCGGCAGACGAATGTCGGCGGCTCATAGAGTGAATGAAGCCGCACAAAAAAAGAGGCGGCGGATTTCTCCGCCGCCTTCACGTTTGCTGCCAGGTACCCGTCCCTTAGAAGGAGAAGCGGGTATCCCACAGAATGATGTTGGCGTCGTTGTTCACGCCGCCCGACTTGTTGTCGACGTAGCTGTATTCCAGACCCGTGGTCAGGCCCGGGGCGACGGCGTAGGTCACGCCGCCCTGGTAGACGTGGGCGCGGGCGTAGTCGGCGGCGGTGAAGGCACCGGTGCCGACATTGGCGCCCTTGGCGTCGGTGTAGGTGGCGGCCAGGATGACCGGACCGATGGTGTACTGGGCACCGACCAGCCAGACCTGGTTGTCGTCGACGCCGGTGTGGCCCTTGCGGTAGCCGCTGTCGCCGCTGAAGGCATAGCTGCCGCCGATGGCGAAGGGACCGAAGGTGACGGTGGCGCCGGTGTGGACCGAAGACAGGTCTTCGAAGCCCGTCGGGGCCTGGGCGAACTGGTAGGCGACGCTGGCTTCCAGGCCGACGCCGCTGAAGGCGCCCTTATAGTAGGCCTGGACTTCACCCATGTCGTTGTAGGTGACGTTCTTGCGGCGCTCGATGTTGGTGTTGCTGCTGCCGTAGGTCGGGGTGTAGGCGGCGGACAGCTTGAAGCCGGCGAAGCTCGGGGTCGAGTAGACGATCTTCGTGCTGGCGTCGCCCGACTCCAGCGTGCGCAGCGAGCCGGTCACGTACGGCAGCGAGGTCACGCCGTAGTAGCTGGCGTAGAAGCCGTCCGGGCTGCCCGAGATGCCGTCGACGTTCGGGCCGATGACGCCGGTGTCGTCCGACGGGCCGTTGGTCACGCCGGCCTGCACCGAACCGAAGGTGCCGTTCACGAAGATGTAGGCGCGGTCGGCGTCGGTGGCGCGGTTGTTGTTGGTGCCGCCGGCGGCACGCAGGCGCAGGCGGGCGCCGTATTCCAGGCCGTTGTCAGCCTTGGCCGTCGGGGTGACGGTCAGACGGAAACGGTTGGAGAACTCGGTCTTGCGCAGGGCGTTGTCGTTGTCCTGGTCGACGTAGGCGCCCTGGAAGAAGGCGTCGCCGCCCAGCAGGATGTCGAACTTGGACTTGGACTGGGCCGAGGCGGTGCCGCAGCCGGCGGCGAGAGCGACGGCTGCGCAGCCGATGACGAGAGAGCGCTTCATGGATTGTCCATCCTTGTGCGTACGCCCCGTATAGCCGGGAGCGGTCGGTTGTCTTTGTACCCAAGACTTAACCGCGCGCCAATTACTCCGGCAAGAGGCAAACTGCGGTGCTTTTTCGCATTCGCAACACAGTTGCAACAAAAACACACCCATAACTGGTTGAAATAGCTCAAAAAATCGAGGTCGCCTGATTTTTGGCATATTCTTGGGACAAAAATCGGGCGGCATGCCCATGAAGTTGGCAAAAAAAAGGCGGTGGCCGAAGCCACCGCCCTTCCCATCCGTTTCCGGATGTTCGATCGAAAGATCGATTAGAACGCCAGGATCGAACGGACCAGGACAACGTTGCCCTTGTCGTCGCGGTTCGCGGTGTCGTTGTCGAGCTTGAAGTAGTCGTACTGAGCCTGCACGGTCAGACCCGGAGCGACGGTGTAGCCAACGCCGATTTCGTAGACCTGCAGTTCGCGGTCGCCAGCGGCGAAGAACGAACCGGCGTCCTTGCCGTTCTTGTAGTTGGCACCGACCACGATCGGGCCGGCGGTGTACTGAGCGCCGACAACCCAGTTGCGGGTGTTCTCGGTGAAGACGCCCGGACGCTTGTTCTGGCCCGACTTGCCGTAGTCGATGTAGCCGCCGCCGAGGCTGAAGCCGGCGTAGCCGACCTGCGCGCCGGCCTGCCAGGCGTTCAGGTCCTTGTAGTTCGAGCCGGTGACGTCGTCGACGGCGCGGCCCCAGTTGTAGCCGGCGCTGGCCTTGACCGTCACGCCGCCGAAGGTGTTGTTGTAGTTCGCACCGACTTCGACGATGTCGGTGTAGGTGCCGGCGCCGCCAGCGGCGAACGTGCCGACCGGCTTGACGCGGTTGACGTCGGTGGCCGAGCTGTCGTTGCGCGGGGTGTAGCTGGCGCCGAGCTGCAGGCCGGCGAAGCGCGGCGAGAAGTACACGATCTTGGTCGAGTTGGCTTCCGCCACCAGCGACTGGGTGATGATCGTGTTGCCGTTGGTGACGGTGCTGGCGGCGCCGCTGTTCAGGCCGTTGGCGGTGGTGCCAACCCAGGCCGGCAGGGCGTCATAGATGCCCAGCGGCAGGTAGTCGAGCGGGGCAGTCGTGTAGGTCTCGTCGTTGAACGAGTTGGTCACGCCGAGGCGGACCTGACCGAAGGAGCCCTGCGCGAAGATATAGGCGCGGTCGGCGTCGGTGTTGCGGGCATTGTTGGTGCCAGCGTTGGCGCGCAGACGCATGCGGGCGCCGTACTCCAGGCCGTTGTCGGCCTTGGCGGACGGGATGATGTTGATGCGCATGCGGTTGCGGAATTCGGTCGAACGCAGGCCGGAGTCCAGATCCTGATCGACGTAGCCGGCTTCGAAGTAGGCGTCGCCGCCAACCTTGACTTCGAACTTGGCCTGGGCGTTGGCGGCGCCAGCGCCGAGGGCGAGAGCGGCGGCGGCAGCGCCGGCCAGCAGATAACGGGTCATGATTTTTGCCTCCATCCTGGCAGCAGATGTTTCAGCCTGGTTGACGTCCTGGCTGAGACTTTCGTACGCACCCCCGCCCTCGCCAGCAAGCGGCAAATCTCCGGGATTGCTGCATTGGGGGGACAGTGTGTCGCACGGAGCACACTGAGAAGGACCCCCTGGCCGGCCCGCCACAGTCGAACCCGGCAGGTCCCGCCTGTTGTCGTCCTGTTGTGGCGGGGCTGGGCAAAGACGCTTCCGCTGTTGCGTGGTGCCGTCCACTTATGGTCTGTTCACCGGCATTCCGCGCGTGACTCGCGCGCGGCAACCCCTTTTCTAAACCGGGTTCCCGACCATGCGCCGTTCGACCGCCCTTCGCCTTGTCCCTGTACTGCTCGCGGCTTCCGTCTCGATTGCCGGCTGCGCAAGCTGGGGCGGCAAGACCGAAACCGTCGAAGAGCAGATGAAGAACAAGGACTACAAGTTCGGCAGCCTGCTCGGCACGGATGGCGGCCTGAACCTGTTCGGCAAGAACAAGCGCGGCGGCGACCAGGACAGCGCCGGGGGCATCGGCGTCAACAGCTTCCTGTGGCGCGCCTCGCTGGACACGCTCTCCTTCATGCCGATCGCCTCGGCCGATCCGTTCGGCGGTGTGATCCTGACCGACTGGTACACTCCCCCCGACTCGCCGAACGAACGGTTCAAGGTCAACCTCTACATCATGGACCGCCAGCTGCGTGCCGACGGCGTCCGGGTGTCGGTGTTCAAGCAGCAGCGGACCGGCAACGACTGGCGCGACGTGTCCGTCGGGCCGGAGACCGCCGGCACGCTGGAGGATGCGGTGCTGACCCGCGCCCGCCAGCTTCGCGTCGCGCAGAACGCCGTCGCCGGCTGACGCGGCGACGCCCGGCCCCGCTCAGGCCGACGGGGTCAGGTCAGGCAAACATCCGGTCATCTGGTACAACGGAAAACGGCGTCGCGCTCATGTCGCGTTACAATGTCAAGGAAACCGAGGCGAAGTGGCAGGGCGTGTGGGACGGCAAGGGCTGTTTCACCGCGCGCGAGGACGCCTCCCGGCCCAAATACTATGTGCTTGAGATGTTCCCCTATCCGTCGGGGCGCATCCACATGGGCCATGTCCGCAACTACACCATCGGCGACGTGATCGCGCGCTTCAAGCGCGCCAAGGGCTTCAACGTCCTGCACCCGATGGGCTGGGACGCCTTCGGCCTGCCGGCGGAGAACGCCGCGTTGGAGAAGAAGGTCCACCCCGCCGCCTGGACGCGCGAGAACATCGCGACCATGCGCGGGCAGCTGAAGACGATGGGCCTGTCCATCGACTGGGACCGCGAGATCGCCACCTGCGACGTGGAGTATTACCGCCACGAGCAGAAGATGTTCCTGGATTTCCTGAAGGCCGATCTGGCCTACCGCAAGGAATCCTGGGTGAACTGGGACCCGGTGGACAACACCGTGCTGGCCAACGAGCAGGTGATCGACGGCCGCGGCTGGCGCACCGGCGCCCTGGTCGAGAAGCGCAAGCTGTCGCAGTGGTTCCTGAAGATCACCGCCTATGCCGAAGACCTGCTGAAGGGGCTGGAGACGCTGGACCGCTGGCCCGAGCGCGTCCGCATCATGCAGGAGAACTGGATCGGCAAGTCGACCGGCGTCCGCTTCCGCTTCCGGATCAAGGGGCGCGAGGACGAGCTGGAGGTCTTCACCACCCGTCCGGACACGCTGTTCGGCGCCTCCTTCGCCGCGATCTCCCCGAATCACCCGCTGGCGGCCGAACTGGCCGCATCCAGCCCGGAACTGGCCGAGTTCATCGCCGAGTGCAACCGTCTGGGCACCAGCGAGGAAGCGATCGAGACGGCGGAGAAGCGCGGTTTCGACACCGGCCTGAAGGTCGTGCATCCCTTCGACCCGTCGTGGGAGCTGCCGGTCTACGTCGCCAACTTCGTGCTGATGGAATATGGCACCGGCGCGATCTTCGCCTGTCCGGCGCATGACCAGCGCGACCTGGATTTCGCCCGCAAATATGGCCTGCCGGTCCGTCCGGTGGTGATCCCGGCCGATGCCGATCCGGCGACCTTCGATGTCGGGACCGAGGCCTACACCGGCCCCGGCGTCCTGCGGAACTCCGCCTTCCTCGACGGTCTCGATACCGAGTCGGCCAAGGAAGAGGCCGGCAAGCGGCTGGAGGCGGCAGGGCAGGGCGAGCGCACCACCCAGTACCGCCTGCGCGACTGGGGCGTGTCGCGCCAGCGCTATTGGGGCTGCCCGATTCCGGTCATCCACTGCGAGTCCTGCGGCATCGTCCCGGTTCCGGACGACCAGCTGCCGGTCGTGCTGCCGGAGGACGTGACCTTCGACAAGCCCGGCAACCCGCTGGACCACCACCCGACCTGGAAGCACACCAGCTGCCCGACCTGCGGCAAGCCGGCGCTGCGCGAGACGGACACCTTCGACACCTTCATCGAGTCGTCCTGGTATTTCGCGCGTTTCTGCTCGCCGAAGACCGAGGATGCGGCCTTCACCCGCGAGGCGGTCGATTACTGGCTGGGCGTCGACCAGTATATCGGCGGCATCGAGCATGCGGTCCTGCACCTGCTCTACAGCCGCTTCTGGACGCGCGCGCTGAAGACCTGCGGCTACCTGAACCTGGACGAGCCGTTCACCGGCCTGTTCACCCAGGGCATGGTCAACCATGAGACCTACAAGGACGCCGGCACCGGCGCCTGGCTGGCCCCGACGGATCTGACCAGGAACGACAAAGGCGAGTGGGTCCGGGCCGACAGCGGCGCGCCGGTCAATGTCGGCCGCGTCGAGAAGATGTCGAAGTCCAAGAAGAACGTGGTGGACCCGGCGCATATCATCGGTACCTACGGCGCCGATGCCGCCCGCCTGTTCATGCTTTCGGACAGCCCGCCGGAACGCGACCTGGAATGGACCGAGTCCGGCATCGATGGCGCCTGGCGCTACATCAACCGCCTGTGGCGGATGGTGACCGAGGCGCCGGTGGAGCTGCCGCAGGCCGGCACGCCCAAGCCTGGGTCGTTCGGCCCGAAAGCGGAGGCGGCGCGCCGTCTGGTCCACAAGACCATCGCCGGCGTGTCGGAGGATCTCGACAAGTTCCGCTTCAACAAGGCGGTCGCCCGCGTCCGCGAGCTGTCCAACGCGCTCGGCGAGCTGGATGGCAAGGGCGAGGGCGAGGCCTGGGTCCTGCGCGAGGGCTTCGAGTCGCTGGTCCGACTCGTCGGTCCGATGATGCCGCACCTGGGCGAGGAGCTGTGGGCGCAGCTGGGGCACTCGACCCTGCTGGCCGACCAGCCCTGGCCGGACGCCGATCCCGCCCTGGTGGTGGAGGACAGCGTCAAGGTCGCGGTCCAGGTCAATGGCAAGCTGCGCGCCACGCTGGAACTGCCGCGCGACATGGACAAGGATGCGGCGGAGCAGGCGGCGCTTGCAGATGCCAACGTCCAGCGTGCCATGGACGGCAAGCCTGCCCGCAAGGTCATCGTCGTCCCGAACCGGGTGATCAATGTCGTCGTCTGATCCCAGATCGTTCCGCCGGACTTCATTGCGCCAGAATGCGGTGCGGGGGCTGGTCGCCCTCGCGCTCGGTCTGTCCGCCATCTCCTTGTCGGCCTGCGGTTTCCAGCCGCTCTACGGCGGCAAGGGCATCGGGGCCGCCGCGGCGGATCGGCTGATGGAGGTCGACATCGCGTCGATCCCCGACCGGGAAGGCCAGAAGCTTCGCAACCTGCTGATCGACAACTTCTATCCGTCGGAGCGGCCGAGCAATCCACGCTACCGGCTGGACATCTCGCTGTCGGCGTCGGAGCAGAAGCTGGCCTTGCAGAAGGACGCCACGGCGGTGCGCGCCCAGCTTCAGGTCAATGCCCCCTATCGGCTGACCGACACCCAGACCGGGCAGGTGGTTTTCCAGTCCAGCTCGCGCTCGATGATCAGCTACAACACGCTGGAGCAGCATTACGCCGCCATCGTGACGGTGCAGAGCGCCTATGACCGGGCGCTCGAGGACATTTCCAACGATATCACCACCCGCGTCGCCATGTATCTCGGCCGCGGGTCCTGACCGGCCGGAGATGTACGGGTGAAACTCCAGCCCAAGGCGATCGACGGTTTTCTGCGCAGCCCGGACCGCAAGGTTCGGGCGGTGCTGCTTTATGGCCCCGATTCGGGCCTCGTGCGCGACCGCGCCCAGACGCTGGGCAAGACGGTGGTGCCGGACCTGTCCGACCCCTTCCGCGTCGCCGAATTCCTTGGCCGCGCGCTGGCCGATGATCCGGCCCGGCTGGCGGACGAGGCGGCGGCGATCTCCTTCACCGGCGGCCGGCGCCTGATCCGTGTCCGCGATGCGGAGGACAACGCCGCCGCGGCCTTCACCGCCTTCCTCGAAAATCCTCCACCGGGCGACAGTCTGGTGGTCGTGGAGTCGGGCGACCTTTCGGCGCGTTCCAGGCTGCGGCTTCTCTTCGAAGGCGCGGATGCCGGCGCCGCGATCCCCTGCTATGTGGAGGAGGAGGCGTCGCTCGGCCGCGTCATCGCCGACATCCTGCATGGCCACGGGCTGACCGCCGATCCCGACGTGCTGAGCTTCCTGGCCGCCAACCTCGTCGGCGACCGCATGGTGGCCCGCGGCGAGGTGGAGAAGCTGGCGCTCTACATGGGCGGCGACAAGCGCGTCCGGCTGGAGGATGCCCAGGCCTGTGTCGGAGACAGCGCCGCCCTGTCGATGGACGAGCCGGTTTGGGCGGCGGCCGAGGGCGATTTCGCCACGCTCGACCGCTCGCTGGCGCGGCTGTTCGCCGAGGGGACCTCGCCCGTGCCGATCCTGCGCGGCGCCCAGCGCCATTTCCAGCGCCTGCAACTGCTGACCGCCCAGGTCGCCGCCGGCAAATCGCCGGAAGCGGCCGTCGAGTCGCTGCGCCCACCGGTCTTCTTCAAACTGAAGACCCGGCTGGTCAGGCAGGCCCGCCATTGGTCGTCCGGCCATGTCCGTCAGGCGCTGGAACGGCTGGTGGATGCCGAAGCCGATTGCAAGCGCACCAACATGCCGGACGAGACCCTGTGCGCCCGCGTGCTGTTCCAACTCGCCTCGCTGGGGGCCAGACGCTGACGGCGCTGACTTGACCATTGGGGGCGTCGCGCTATCTGGCGGGGCATGAGCGACGCCACCTACACCGCGCCACCGCCCGCCCGCTTCCGGGTGCGCTGGTGGCAGCCCCCGCTGTTCTGGGTCATCGTCAACGCCTGGGGCTTCGTCGAACGCGGCGCCCAGCCCTTTCCGGGGCATCATCCCTCGCCCTTGCAGCCGCCGGGCTGGGTGTTTCCGGTGATGTGGTTCACGTTGAACGTCTTCCAGATCTGGGGCGACATCCGCCTGCTCGATCCGGCGCGGCGGATCCGTGATCGAGGCCTGCTGATCGGACTCCAGGCAGTGACCTGGGTGATCTACGCCACCTTCAGCCTGGTTTATTTCACCCTGGGCAGCTCGACCCTCGCCGCCGCCTGGACGGTATCGTTCTTCATCATCGCGTCAGTCTGCATCGCGCTGGTGGCGCGGGACGACCGGGGCATCGCGCTGATCTGGACACCGCTGATCCTGTGGACCGGTTTCGCCTCGGTGGTCGGTATTCACAACGCGCTCATCAATCCCGATCCGCTGTTCGGCACGGTCGCTCTGTGGGGATAAGACCCGGATAAAAACCTTGCGCGGAATATAACCCGGGTATAATTGATCGGGGGATAATGATCCATGCGGGGGAGAGCGGGTGTGGCGAACGCGGTTGGAAAAGAGGATCGCAAGGCGGCTGTGGCTGCCTACAAGGAGCGCAGGAGCGTGGCCGGCGTGTTCGCCGTCCGTTGTTCCTCTACCGGAACGGTGTGGGTGGGGGGCGCGCCGGATCTCGCCAAGATCCAGAACCGCCTCTGGTTCCAATTGAAGATGGGCGGCTGTCCGCACCGTAGCCTTCAGGCGGCATGGAATGCCCATGGCGCCGAGTCGCTGACCTTCGAAATCGTCGAGAGCCTGGAAGACGAGGAACTTGCCTTCGCCCGCGCCGCCGCTCTCAAGGCGCGGGTCGCGCATTGGGTGGCAGCGATGGCGGCGGAGGCGATCTGAAAGCGGACGTTCAGCCCCGGTAATCGTGAACCCGGCCGGTAAAGTCGGTCACGCGATAGCGGCCCTCGCCCGGATCGCTGCCGTCTGCATCGATCCAGGCCGGGGCGGCGGGGGCCTTGCCGTGGCCGCCGGGAATGTCGAGGACATAGGTGGGCTGGCACAGGCCGGACAGCCGGCCGCGCAAGCCCGTTACCAGCGCCTGCCCCTCCGCCAGGGTCGGGCGGAAATGGCTGGTACCGGCGGCGAGATCCGGATGATGCAGGTAATAGGGCTTCACCCGGTTGCGCACCATGCCACGGAACAGCGCCTCCAGTGCGGCATGGCTGTCGTTGATCCCCTTCAGCAGCACGGTCTGCCCGACCAGCGGAATGCCGGCCTCCACCAGCCGGGCGAGCGCCGCCCGCACCGGCGGGGTCAGTTCGTCGGCATGGTTGATGTGGACGGCGACCCAGGTGGCGAGGTCCGGGGCGGTCAGCGCCTCCACCAGCTCCGGAGTGACACGGTCGGGATCGGCAGCCGGGATGCGGCTGTGCAGGCGGACGACGCCGACATGGGGCATGGCCGACAGTTCCTGGATGATCCCGCGCAGCCGGCGGGGCGACAGCAGCAAGGGGTCGCCGCCAGTGATGACGACCTCCCACACCGCTTCATGATCGCGGATATAGGCCAGCGCTGCGTCCAGTTCGTCGGCTGTCAGCGCCTCACCGCCCGGTCCGACCATCTCGCGACGGAAGCAGAAGCGGCAATAGACGGCGCAGGCATGCAGCGGCTTGAGCAGCACCCGGTCAGGATAGCGGTGGACGATGCCCTTGACCGGACTGCGGGCCACGTCGCCGATCGGGTCCTCGCGCTCCTCCGGTGTGCTGTACCCTTCGGCGGGGGAGGGGACATACTGGGCATAGAGCGGGTCCTGCGGATCCGTGCGTCCGGCCAGTGCCTCGCGCAGGTACGGGGTCACCGCCACAGCATAACGGTCGGCGACCGTACGCACGGCGTCGCCCGCCTCCGGCGTCATCAGCCCGGCGGCCACCAGATCGGAAACGCTGTGCAAGGCCTTCATTGCTCTTTCCCGCCTCGACGGAATGGGTCATTTAGGAAAGCGACCGCTCTTACTCCTGCGAGACCCATGCTGTCGACTCTTCCCCGCCTGATCGGCCACCGCGGCGCCAAGGAAAGTGCTCCGGAAAACACGCTCGCCTCGATCCGCGAAGCCGCCCGCCAGGGTGCCCGGTGGGTCGAGGTGGACGTCATGCTGACCCGCGACCAGCGTCCGGTGCTGATCCATGACGACACGCTGGACCGCACCACCACCGGCAGCGGAGCCGTCCCCCTGCTGGATCTGGCTGAGTTGCAGGTGCTCGACGCCGGGCGCTGGTTCGATGCCGCCTTCGTCGGCGAACGGGTGCCGACGCTGGAGGAGGCGGTGGCCCTGGTCCGCGCGCTGGGCCTCGGCCTGAACCTGGAGATCAAGCCTTATCCGGGGCAGGAGGAGGCGACGGCGGAGGTGGCGCTGAACATGCTGCGGCCGCTGTGGCCCTCCGACCGGCCGCTTCTGCTCTCCAGCTTCGAGGTTCCCTGCCTGGAGGTGGCGCAGCGGCTTTGGCCGGAGATCCCGCGCGGCTACCTGCTGTGGGACCCGCCGGCCGATTGGGCGGCCATCGCCGACCGCATCGGAGCGGCGACGCTCAACGTCCATCAGGACCGCCAGACCGCCGACAGCGTGGCGGAGTACCGTGCCACCGGCCGGCCGGTGCTTGCCTACACCGTCAACGATGCCGACCGTGCCCGGACCCTGTTCGGCTGGGGCGTATCGGCGGTCTTCACCGATGCGCCCGGCCGTCTGGCCGCCGAACTGGGACCGGTCCCCCGATAGGGGGCCTGATGATCCGCGGGGTACCGGTCGGTGCGCTGACGCTTCCGTTCGCGGCTGCGGCAAATCGTGAACGTTTTTTGCGCGAGGGGATGAATCCGCTCGTAGGGCGGGCCAATTCCTCATATATAGAACCGCATTGGCGATCCCGCCGGAACCCACGCGGATTCCGGCGGAGCTTTTCGTCGTCTGGTTGTTCGCCGCTTTTGATCCGGCGTCCCACAGGGCGCCACGTTCGGTCTTTGGAGGGTTCGTTGAAGGCGTTGAAGCCGTTGCAGATGTCCGGCCGGGAGGTTTTGCCGCTCGTCGAGGGTGGCAAGGGTATTGCCGTATCGAACGGCGAAAGCTCCGGCGCCTGGGCGGCAGCCGGCGGGATTGGCACCTTCTCGGGTGTCAACGCCGACAGCTACGATGAGAACGGCAACCTTCTGCCGCAGATCTACAAGGGCAAGACCCGGCGCGAGCGCCATAACGAGCTGATCGCTTTCGGCATCCAGGGCGGCATCGACCAGGCGCGCATCGCGTACGAGACGTCGAACGGCCAGGGCCGCATCCACATGAACGTCCTGTGGGAGATGGGCGGGGCCGAGCACATCCTGCACGGCGTGCTGGAAGGCTCCCAGGGTCTGATCCACGGCGTTACCTGCGGCGCCGGCATGCCCTACAAGGTTGCCGAGATCGCCGTGAGCTACGGCGTCCATTACTACCCGATCGTGTCGTCGGCCCGGGCCTTCCGTGCGCTGTGGCTGCGCGCCTACCACAAGTTCCGCGACCATCTGGGCGGCGTGGTGTACGAGGATCCGTGGCTGGCCGGTGGCCACAACGGCCTGTCCAATTCCGAAGACCCGCAGAAGCCGGAGGATCCGTTCCCCCGTGTCCTGGCCCTGCGCCAGATGATGAACAGCTTCGGGCTGAACGACACCCCCATCGTGATGGCGGGCGGCGTCTGGTGGCTGTCGGAGTGGGAGGACTGGATCGACAACCCCGACCTGGGTCCGATCGCCTTCCAGTTCGGTACCCGTCCGCTGCTGACCCAGGAGAGCCCGATCTCCATGGCGTGGAAGCGCAAGCTGGTCGCGCTGCAGCCGGGCGACGTCTTCCTGAACCGCTTCTCCCCGACCGGCTTCTATTCGTCGGCGGTTAAGAACCCCTTCCTGCTGGACCTGATGGCCCGGTCTGAACGCCAGATCGCCTATCTCTCCAAGCCGGTGGGCGAGCATTCGGCCGAATTCCCGGTCGGTCCGCGCGGCCGTCCTGTCTATGTGACCGAGAGCGACAGGCAGCGCGCCGAAGGCTGGCTGTCCCAGGGCTTCACCACCGCTCTGAAGACGCCGGACAGCACGCTGGTCTTCGTCACGCCCCAGCAGTCTGATCGGATCCTGCACGATCAGGTCGATTGCATGGGCTGCCTGTCGGCCTGCGGCTTCTCCAACTGGGCGCAGAACGAGGAGGGGACGACCGGCAAGCGCGCCGATCCGCGCTCCTTCTGCATCCAGAAGACGCTCCAGGCGGTCAGCCACACCGACGACTGCGAGAACCAGTTGATGTTCGCTGGTCACAACGCCTACCGCTTCGCCAGCGATCCTTATTACAACGACGGTTTCATTCCCACGGTGAAGGAACTGGTCGAACGGATCGCCACCGGTTACTGAGCGGTCGCATCATTGAACGAGCAAAGGCCGCCGGCGGGAGACTGCCGGCGGCCTTTGCTCGTTCGGTACTCCTGTTGACGTCGGTGCGACAATGGCTTGCGTGAACTTTCCCTATGGTTTTACACTTGAACGGACTGCGGCCTAGTGCCGCATCCATGTCTCGGACCCGGGTCCGATCCTGATGTCGACAGTGCGGGTGCCTCGCTCATGATGACCGCCGAACGCCCTTTCAAGCGAGCTCTCGACCGGCTGAACGGCGCCGGCCTGCGCCCGACCCGCCAGCGCCTCGGTCTTGCCCGGATGCTGTTCGAAGGCTGCGACCGGCATGTCACGGCGGAGCAACTGCATGGCGAGGCGCTGGCCGCCGACCTGCCGGTGTCGCTGGCGACCGTCTACAACACGCTGAACCAGTTCACCGCCGCGGGGCTGCTGCGCGAGGTGGTGGTTGAGGCGGGCAAGTCCTACTTCGACACCAACACCACCGACCACCATCATTTCTTCGTCGAATCCACCGGCCGGCTGGAGGACATTCCCGCTGACCGGTTGACGGTGCAGAACCTGCCCGCGGCCCCCGCCGGCACCCGCGTCGCCCGCGTCGACGTGATCGTCCGTCTGATCGAGGACGACGCCTGATCCCTTGCCGTGTTCAGCTCTCGTCGACTGGCATGGCTTGCGTGGAGGCGGGCGCCCGGTCGACGAAGGGCCAGCGGATGAAGGCGAAGGCCCAGACTGCCAGCACGTTGAGGTAAGGGAACAGCAGCAGCAGGATCCACAGCGGGCTGCGTCCGGCCTTGGCCAGGACCCATCCGCCGGCGATCAGCATGTACATCGTGACGATCGACCCGATCAGCAGTTCCCAGAAGCCGAGATGGATCACGGTTTCGGTCATGCCGTCCTCCGTGCCTTGACCTTGCGCGTCCGGCGTTCCGGCAGAACGGGCCAGCGGCTGTGCGCCATCACGCCGATGGGGACCACATGCCCGAGCGGCACCAGCGAGAACAGAGCCCACAGCGGCGAGAATCCGGCCCGCCGCAGGATGCGCGACAGTGGCCAGACGATGGCGATCTGGAACAGCATCAGCCCCAGGAGCGGCCCCTGAGACAGGCTATCGACAAAATCCTGTGGCATGCCGGTCCACCCCTCCTCCACATCGTCGCGGGGCAGAGAAGCGCGGGCGCGCTGCTTTGTCGAGCCAAACTTTTCCCATGATGGGTACCGCGCCGTTGCGTCCCCGATCCCGCGGGGATCAGGGGTAAGCGAACGTGAAAAGACCCATGCCGGCATGATAGGGTCATCATGTCCGGCCATCGCGGCTTGACGCCTTAAGAATCCAGATGCGGCGGACCATTTCCCTTGACGGATCTCTCCGAACCGGACGGTGGCTCAAACGGACGCCGGTGGCGCTTGTCGGCCCTGCTGCCCGTTGCCGCGATGCGCATCGGTCTGCTGGTGGCGGTGATCGCCGGCTTCTGGCTGGTCGCCTATGCCGACCTTGAGCGTGCGCGAGACCGGGCGATTCACGACGGTCTGCGCCAGACCGCCAACCTGTCGAGCCTGCTGGTGGAGGATGCCCGCCGCATTATGGTCGTGGCCAGTTATACCCTTCGGGGCATGGCGGAAACCGGGCGAATTCCCGCCTATCTGCTGGGTGAGGCGGCTGGCGCGTCCGGCGCGGGCGCCAGTCCGGGACTGGCGGTGCGGACCCTGCTGATTGTGGAACGGGATGGGCGGGTGCAGCAATCTTCCGGCCTGGACATCCCGGCGTCGATTGCGGGAACCCCACTGGCCGAAGCGGTGGCCAACGGATCGGAGGATTTCGTCGGACCTTATCGTGAGGCCGGCGGCGGCTGGCGCGCGGCCCTGGTCCGGCCGCTGGCGGATGGCAGCGCGGCTGCGGTGGCGGTGCTCGACCTCGACCGTTTCGCCCGCCTCTATGCGACCCAGGACATCGGATCGCGAAGCATCATCCTGCTCTATCGCGAGGATGGGGTGGTGCTGGCCCATTCGCTCAGCGTCAAGCGTCTCGACGAGGATCGTGCCACCTTCGCCACTGTCCTGCCCCGTCTGTCCGCCGGCGAGTCCGAGCGGACATTGTCCGGTCTCGATCCGACCGAAGGCCGTGAGCGGATCGGAACGGTCCGGCGTGTGGGGGGCTTCCCGTTTTACGTCTATGTCCGGATCAGGACCGAGGACGTGCTGTCCGGCTGGTACGACGACCGTTGGAAACGCATTCTGGAAACCGCGGCGGTGTCCGTGGTGGTCATGTTGCTGGCCCTGCTGGCGTTGCGGCAACTCGGGCGGCTTGAAACGACGACGCAGGCGTTGCGCGCGAGCGAACGGCGGACACAGGCGCTGTTCGACAGCAGTTTCCAGATCATGGGACTGCTGTCGCCCGATGGCCGGGTGCTGGCGCTGAACCGGCCTGCCTGTGCCCTGGCCGGACTGCCCGCCGAGGCGCTGGTCGGACATCGTGCCTGGGGATTCCGCGGCTGGGCGCGCACGGACGAACTGGCGGCGGGGTTCCGCCAGTCCATCGAAAAGGCGGCGTCTGGACGCTTTGTCCGCTATGAGACCGACGTCGTCACCGACGGCGTCACCCGGGTAATGGATGTCACCATCAAGCCCGTGTTCGACGACCGGGGCGTGGTGACGGTGCTGGTGGTCGAGGCCCGCGACATCACCGAACGGGTGGAGGCGGCGGGACGGCTCGCCGCCGCGCTCGATCAGGCGGAAGCTGCCAACCGGGCCAAGAGCGCCTTCCTGGCGACCATGAGCCATGAGTTGCGGACGCCGCTGAACGCCATCATCGGCTTCTCGGACATCATGTTGCACGAGCTGTTCGGCCCGCTGGGCAGCCCACGCTATCGCGACTATGCCCGCCATGTGCAGAACAGCGGCCGTCACCTGCTCGACCTCATCAACGACGTGCTGGACATGTCGAAGCTGGAGGCCGGGCGCTACACGCTGGATGAAAGCTGGCTGGAGCCGGCCACCGCCATCGAGAATTGCCGGGCGCTGGCCGCGGTGCCGGCCGACGCCGGCGGGGTGGCGCTGACGGTCGATTGCCCCTCCGGCCTGCCCAGCCTGCTGGCCGATGAGCGGGCGTTGCGGCAGGTGCTGCTGAATCTTCTGTCGAACGCGGTGAAGTTCACCCCACAGGGCGGTCGCGTGACGGTGAGCGCGGTGCAGGAAGCCGATGGCGGGATCGTCATCACCGTGCGCGATACCGGCATCGGCATCCCCGCCGACGCGCTGGCCCGCATTTTGGAACCCTTCCAGCAGGCCGACAGCAGCATTCCCGGCCGGTTCGGCGGCACCGGGTTGGGCCTGTCGATCTGCCGCGATCTAATGGCCCTGCATGACGGCAGCCTGTCCATCGCGAGCGAACCCGGCCGCGGCACCGCCGCCGCCATCCGTTTCCCCGCCTCCCGTGCCGGCCGACCGGTTGCGGCGGACGGTTTGCCGGCGTAAGCCTGTCGCCGGTGAAGCGGATCGCAAGGTGGACGAGATGATCGGAAATGACGGAAAGCCGGTGTCCAAGGAGGAGTTGCGCAAGCACATCGCCGCCTATAACGGCCAGTCGCGCGGTTCCAAGGAATTCGCGGCGATCCCCCGTGCGCTGGTGACCATCCTGGACGGGCTGAAGCCGGGCAAGACCGGCTACGTCAAATGCCTCGACGGGCAGGTTCAGCTGTCGCGCCGCAAGGACAACAGCGTCTCGGCCGGGTGACAAAGGAAAAGCGCCCCTCCCCGGCATGGGGAAGGGCGCTTCCGGTTCCGACGTCAGGCCGTCAGTGCCTGGCCGCGGCGGCGGCACCGATGCCGGTCTGGGAGCGGACAAACTGGTCCTCGAAGGCTGCACGCTCGGCACGGGCCGACGCGCTGCCGTCCAGCTTCGACACGATGATGGTGACGATGAAGGCCAGCGTCATCGAGAACAGGGCCGGCTGCTCGTAGGGAAAGATGGGGGCCGGGTTGTTCAGCACCACGACCCATACCGCGTTCGACAGGACCACCAGCGTGACCGCGGAGATCAGGCCGGCGATGCCGCCCGCCAGCGCGCCGCGGGTGGTCAGGCCCTTCCAGTACATCGACAGAATCAGCACCGGGAAGTTCACCGACGCCGCGACGCCGAAGGTCAGGCCGACCAGAAAGGCGACATTCTGTTTCTCGAAGGCGATGCCCAGCACGACGGCCAGCACGCCCAGCACCAGCGAGGCGATCTTGGACACGCGCATCTCCTCTCGCTCCGTCGCCTCGCCCTTGCGGATGACGCGGGCATAGAGGTCGTGGGCGATGGCCGAGGCGCCGGCCAGCGCCAGGCCCGACACCACCGCCAGGATGGTGGCGAAGGCGACCGCCGACAGGAAGCCCAGGAACAGGTCGCCGCCCAGCGCCTTGGCCAGATGCATCACCGGCATGTTGCCGCCGCCGATCAGCTTGCCGCCGACCTTGCCGCCTTCGAAGAATTGCGGGTCGGTGCCAACGATGGTGATCGCCGCCATGCCCAGCACACAGACGATCAGGAAGAAGAAGCCGATGAAGCCCGAGGCGTAGAAGACCGACTTGCGGGCCTCGCGCGCGTTGGGGACGGTGAAGAAGCGCATCATGATGTGCGGCAGGGCGGCGGTGCCGAACAGCAGGCCCAGCGACAGCGACACCGCCGACACCGGGTCGGCCAGCAGCGTGCCCGGCCCCATGATCTTCACGCCGTCCTTATGCGAGGCGATGGCGCTTTTTGCGATCGCCTCCAGGCTGAAGCCGAAGCGCGACAGCGCCAGGAAGGCCAGCAGAATGCCGCCGCCCAGCAGCAGCACCGCCTTGATGATCTGCACCCAGGTGGTGGCGATCATGCCGCCGAAGGTGACGTAGACCACCATCAGCACGCCGACCACGATCACCGCGACGTTGTAGTCCAGCCCGAACAGCAGCTTGATCAACTGGCCGGCTCCGACCATCTGGACGATCAGGTAGAAGCACACCACCGTCAACGAGCCGATGGCGGCGAAGGTGCGGATCTTGCCCTGGTCCAGCCGGTACGAGGCGATGTCGGCGAAGGTGAAGTGGCCGAGGTTGCGCAGCCGCTCCGCCAGCAGGAACAGGATGATCGGCCAGCCGACGAAGAAACTGATGGTGTAGACGAACCCGTCATAGCCCTTGGCGAACACCAGGCTCGACAGGCCCAGCAGCGTCGCGGCCGACATGTAGTCGCCGGCAATCGCCAGACCGTTCTGGAAGCCGGTGATGCCGCCGCCCGCGGTGTAGAAGTCCGATGTGGAGCGGGTGCGGCTCGCCGCCCAATAGGTGATGCCCAGCGTCATGACCACGAAGGCGATGAACATGCCGATGGCCGACAGGTTGACCGGCTGCTTTTCCAGCTGTCCGACATCGCCGGCGGCCAGCGCCGGCATGGCGGCGAGGGTGGCGAACAGGGTGGCGGCGGTGGCCGCGGGGAGGATCCGGCGGGCGGTCATTGCAGCGTCTCCCGCGTGATCTCGTCTGTCAGGTCCTGGAAGCGGCCGTTGGCGAAGTGGGAGTAGACGCCGGTCAGCAGCCAGGACAGGATGATGATCGCCGCCCCGATGGGGAAGCCGACGCTGAGCGACGACTCGTCGGAAAGTGGCGTCTGCAGCAGGCCGGGCGCGAAGGCGACCACCATCATGAAGGCGTAGTAGCCGACCAGCACGATGGCCGACAGGATCAGGGCCAGCCGGCTGCGCTGGCGGACCAGTTCGTGGAATTTGGGGTTCCGGCGGACCCGCTCGTAGACCGGAGTGTTCGCGGGGGAGTGCATGTTTCCTCCAGACGCTGGACGTCCTTGTGATGCCCTGACGGGGGCTTATGGTTTTCCGGCTAACAAAACACTGTTTCGCAAATTTCCCGGAAATATGACGAATTGTTTCAGGGTGATTTCAGCAATAATTTCATCGATTCGCGTTGAGCCGCGGTGGCGAAGCTGGGATGATGGCGGTGCTTCCCCCAGTATCCCCATCCCGCCGCCCCGTTCGGAAAATGATCCGCTCGCCCCTGTTCCTCCGGCTGTTCTCGGCGATCCTGGTCTCGCTCGGGCTGTTCTCCGCCGCGGCCTATGCCTTCTCCGTCCCCTTCATCGAGGAGAAGGCCTACGAGATCGAACGCGACGCCAGCCGCACCATCCTCGACAACGTGTTCGAGCTGGTCAGCCGCATCCGCGGCGGGCTGGAGGAGCAGCGGGCGGCCACGGTCGACTCCTACAAGACCCGGCTGCGCGACGTGCTGGACCTGGCGGTCGGCTATATCGAGCATGTCTATGCCCGCGCCGACCGCGGCGAGATCACGGTGGAGCAGGCACGGCGCGAGGCGATGGAGGGGCTGCACGCCTTCCGCTACGGCAACGGCGACTATGTCTGGGCCATCGGCTACGACTCGGTGATCCTGTCGCATCCCTCGCCCGACTATCAGGGTCGCAAGGCCGACGACCTGCGCGACAATATGGGCCGTCACATCCTCCCCACCATCATCGCCACCGCCAGGCGCGAGGGGGAAGGCTTCCAGACCTATCCGTGGTGGCGGCCGAACGGCGATGAGCGGGCGCCGAAGCTCAGCGTCTTCAAGGATCTGCCGAGGCGCGGCATCATTGTCGGCACCGGCGCCTACCTGGCCGACGTCGATGCCGAGGTGGAGCGGCGCAAGGCCGAGGCCATCGAGGATCTGCGCCAAGCCCTGCGCAAGCTGCGCATCGCCCGCACCGGCTATCTCTACATCTTCGATGCGGCGAACCGGATGATCATCCACCCGAATTCGAACATCGAAGGCACGGCTTTCGGCGACCGGCTGAATTCCGCCACCGGCCGCCCCATCGCCGAGGATCTGAAGGTTGCCGCGGCCAAGGGGGAGCCGCTGACCTACCTGTGGGACAAGCCCGACGATCCCGGCAACTACGCCTACGAGAAGATCAGCTGGGTCCGGCATTTCGAGGGGTTCGACTGGTACATCGCCTCGTCGGTCTATGTCGACGAGTTGCGGCGGTCGTCGGTGGTGCTGGGCAACCGCATCCTGGCCATCGGCATGGCGCTGATGGCGGCGGGAAGCCTGCTGGGGTACATCGCGGTCGGGCGGCTGGTCCGGCCGCTGCGCCGGCTGGCCGATACCGCGGCACAGGTGCGGGCCGGCGATCTCGGCGCGCAGAGCGGCATCCGCCGCGGCGACGAGATCGGGTTGCTGGCCTCCGCCTTCGACGGCATGGTCCGGCAACTGCGCGACATCGTTGCCACGCTGGACAGCCGCGTGCGTGACCGCACCGCGGCGCTGGCGGAGGCGGAGACCCGCCAGCGCGTGATCCTGGACGCCATCCCCGCCTGCATCGCCGGGCTGGACCGCGACGGCCGGCTGACTTTCGCCAACCTGCGCTGGGCCGAACTGGTCGGGCGCGACAAGGCGGCGGTCATCGGCCGCGACCTGGGGTCGATCGTCGGCCGGCGGGCGATGGCGGCGTTGCGCCCCCATCTCGACCGCTGCCTGTCGGGGGAGTTGGTGACCTTCGAATACGCATTCCCGCGCGACGGCCGCGAGATGGTGACCAAGACCACGCTGATCCCGCACCGTGGCGAGGGGCGCGGCGAAGGTGGGGTGGGGGCCGGTGCAGTCACCGGCCTGTTCGTGCTGACGCTGGACATCACCGACGAGAAGCAGACCGAACGCCAGCTGGTGGAGGCGCAACGCCTGAAGGCGGTCGGCCAGCTGTCCGGCGGCCTGGCGCACGACTTCAACAACCTGCTGTCGATCATCATCGGCAACCTGTCGGCGGCACGCGACCGCTACGCCGCGGTGGAAGGGCTGGACGCCTATCTGGAGCCGGCCCAGCGCGCCGGCCGCCGCGGCGCCGACATCACCGCCCGCCTGCTCGCCTTCTCCCGCCAGCAGCCGCTGAAGCCGGAACCGATCGAGCTGTGCGGCCTGCTGCGCGACATGGCGGTGCTGCTGCGCCGGTCCTTCCCCAGCTCCATCGCCATCGGCGTGCCGGAGGAGGGGCAGGAGTGCTGGACCATCGCCGACCAGACCCAACTGGAGAATGCGTTGGTCAACCTCGCCATCAACGCACGCGACGCCATGCCGAACGGCGGGCAGCTTGGCATCGCTGTCGGCATCCGCAAGGTGGAGGGCGACCAGTCCTTCGACGAACCGGTCCGGTCCGACGATTATCTGGAAATCCGCGTCGCCGACACCGGCACCGGATTCACGCCGGAGGCGCTGGTCCGCGCCGTGGAACCCTTCTTCACGACCAAGACCCTGGGCTCGGGGCTGGGTCTGTCGATGGTCTACGGCTTCGTCAAGCAGTCGCGCGGCTATCTGCGCATCGACAGCCGGCCGGGGGAGGGGACGTGCGTCACTCTGCTGCTGCCGCGCGCGGAACCGGTGCCCCGCTTGCCCGATGCCGACCCGGCGGCTGCCGACCCGCAGCCATGCCGCTGGTCCGGCCAATTGGCGCTGGTGGCGGAGGACAACGATGACGTCCGACAGGTGATGCGCCAGCAACTGGTCGATCTCGGCTTCTCGGTGGTGGAGGCGGCGAGCGGCGACGAAGCGGCGGAACTGGTGGAGCAGATCGATGGGCTGTCGCTGCTGGTCTCCGACATTGTCATGCCCGGATTGTCGGGCGTGGAGCTGGCGCGGCGCGCCCGGCTGCTGAGGCCGGCGATGCGGGTGGTTCTGGTCAGCGGATTCGCCGTCGAGTATGGCGACGTCCCCGCCGATGCCGTCATACTGCGCAAGCCATGGGACAAGCGGGAACTGGTGGCGGCCATCGGCCACGCCGCCGAACCCGCGCCGGCCTGATAGGATCGGGCCAACAGAACGCACCCAACAGAACGCACCTGGAAAAAGCAGGGCGACGAGTGCCGAGGGGAAACGCGCGTGGGACAGAAGAAGCGCATCTATGTGATCGAGGATGAAGCCGACATCCGGCGGCTGGTGACGGAGGTGCTGGAGAGCTACGGCTATGAGGTGACCGGCTGGGCCAGCGGGCGGGAGGCGCGGACGGCAATCCAGCGTCAGGCGCCCGACCTCTGCCTGGTCGATCTCGGCTTGCCGGACATGGACGGTCTGACCCTGGTGCGTGAGCTTTGGGAGGATGTGCGTTTCGGCGTCATCATCCTGTCCGGACGCGGCGGCACCTCCGACCGGGTGCTGGGTCTGGAGCTCGGCGCCGACGACTATGTCGTGAAGCCCTTCGAGCCGCGGGAGTTGGTCGCCCGCGTCAACAGCGCCATCCGCAGGCGCGAGCAGCTGGCCACCGCCACCACCGCCACGGACATGGCGCGGGCGCGCTTCGGTCCCTGGGTGTTCGATCTCGGCAACCTGACGCTGACCGCCGACGACGGCCGGCAGGAAAGCCTGACCGCGGCGGAGGCCTCGCTCTTGCTGACGTTGCTGAAGGCGCCGAAGCGCGTGCTGTCGCGCGAGCATCTGCAGGGCCCGGATCAGGATCGCGACGATTTCCCCTACGATCGCAGCATCGATGTCCGCATCTCGCGCATCCGCAAGAAGATCGAGGAGGATCCGCGCACGCCGCGGCTGATCAAGACGGTCTATGGCGCCGGCTATCTGTTAGCCGGCGATGTGAGCTGGCTGCGCTGAAAGAGGCACCTCCACTGCGTTTGCGTTGCAACAGCCTCAATAACAATTGGTCATAATCCTGAGAAAGTTGCGCAAAGCTGATCTGATACAGGCTGTTTCCAACACCGCCGCGCCCAATGCCGGCGCGCAACAAAGAACCCCTGGGGAGAACGGTCCGATGAGTGAACCTGCCGCTGTCGACGTTCGCGCCAATCCGTACGAGCGCGACCTCGACCGCAATGCCGCCAATTTCGTCGCCCTGACGCCGCTGACCTTCCTTGAGCGCGCCGCTGCGGTGTGGCCCGACCGGCTGGCCGTCGTCCATGGCCCGGTGCGCCGGACCTGGGCCGAGACCTTCGTTCGCGTGCGCCGTCTGGCTGCGGCGCTGACGAATCTGGGCATCGGCCCCGGCGACACCGTCGCCATGCTGGCCGCCAACACGCCGGAACTGTTCGAGGCGCATTTCGGCGTCCCGTTGGCCGGCGCCGTGCTGAACGCCGTCAACACCCGCCTGGACGCCGAGGCCATCGCCTTCATCCTGAAGCATGGCGAGGCGAAGATCCTGATCGTCGACCGCGAATTCTCCGGCGTCGCGAAGAAGGCGCTGGCCCTGCTCGACGCGCCGGTCCCGGTGGTAGACATCGACGACCCGACCTACAGCGGCGGCGAGCTGATCGGCGACAGCGACTACGAGGCTTTCATCGGCGATGTCGGCGCCGAACATCCCTGGGCCCTGCCGGCCGACGAGTGGCAGGCCATCGCGCTGAACTACACCTCCGGTACCACCGGCAATCCGAAGGGCGTCGTCTACCATCATCGCGGCGCCTACCTGAACGCGGTGTCGAACGCGCTGTCCTGGAACATGGGCGATGCGCCGGTCTATCTGTGGACGCTGCCGATGTTCCACTGCAACGGCTGGTGCTTCCCCTGGACCATCGCGGTCACCGCGGGAACCGCCATCTGCCTGCGTCAGGTCCGCCCGGACACCGTGCTGACGCTGATCCGCGACGAGCGGGTGACCAACTTCTGCGGCGCGCCCATCGTCCTGAACATGCTGAACAATGCCCCGGCCGAGCTGAAGCAGGGCATCGAGCAGAAGGTCAAGGTCATGGTGGCAGGCGCGGCTCCGCCCGCCGCCGTCATCGCGGGGATGGAGCGCATGGGCTGGGAAGTCACCCATGTCTACGGCCTGACCGAATGCTATGGCCCGACCGTGGTCTGCGTCTGGCACGATCGCTGGGACGGCCTGTCGCTGGACGAGAAGGCCGCGATCAAGGCCCGCCAGGGCGTGCGTGGCCCGATGCTGGAGGCGGTGATCGTCGCCGATCCCGTCACGCTGGAGCCGGTGCCGAAGGACGGCCGCAGCATGGGCGAGATCATGATGCGCGGCAACAACGTCATGAAGGGCTACCTGAAGAACCCCAAGGCAACCGAAGAGTCTTTCGCCGGCGGCTGGTTCCATACCGGCGACCTCGCCGTGTGGCATGAAGACGGCTATGTCGAGATCAAGGATCGGTCGAAGGACATCATCATCTCCGGCGGCGAGAACATCTCGTCCATCGAGGTGGAGGACGTCCTCTACAAGCATCCCGAGGTGCTGGAGGCCGCCGTCGTCGCCCGTCATGACGAGAAGTGGGGCGAGACGCCCTGCGCCTTCGTCACCCTGAAGGACGGCGCCACCGCCACCGAGGCCGACATCATCGCCTTCTGCCGGTCGCACATGGCCCACTTCAAATGCCCGCGCACGGTGGTGTTCGGCCCGTTGCCGAAGACCTCGACGGGCAAGATCCAGAAATACGTTTTGCGCAAGCAGACCGAAGGGCTGTAAGGGGCGGGGCGTTTGCCCCCTCCCTAACCCTCCCCTGAATTTCGGTCAAAGCGTTCCCCCTCTTTCCCGTCCAACGGGGAAGGAGAGGGGGCAACGCCCCGCCATGCCCGCACGCCGCCCATTTTCAAAGGGACTCGCGCCATGAAGATCCTCTGCGCCGTGAAGCGCGTCGTCGATTACAACGTCAAGATCCGGGTGAAGACCGACCAGTCCGGGGTCGAGACGTCCAATGTGAAGTTCTCGATGAACCCCTTCGACGAGATCGCCGTCGAGGAAGCCGTGCGCCTGAAGGAAGCCGGCAAGGCGACCGAGATCGTGGTGGTTTCCGTCGGTCCGGCCCAGGCGCAGGAGACGCTGCGCACCGCGCTCGCCATGGGGGCCGACCGCGCCGTCCTGGTGCAGACCGACGTCACCACCGAGCCGCTGGCCGTCGCCAAGGTCCTGAAGGCGCTGGTCGAGAA
>NZ_RWIJ01000051.1 GCF_019805165.1 Azospirillum sp. 412522 | reverse complement strand
CCAGCGCCGCGGCGACGGCAAGCGCCATGCCCGGGCCGGCCGCCATCGGGCCCAGCGCCAGCGCTCCCGCCGCCAGGGCGGTAGCGATCAAGGACAGCAGCACGGCGGCCGCCGGCCGGGGCGAAAGCGCCACCACAGCGACCGCCGCCAGCCACGCCGCGGCGCCGTGAAACCAGATGAACTCCGCGCCCTGCCGGACGCCGGGGGTGCCGGCCACCTGCGGCACGGCGGCGTAGGTCAGGGCCAGGCCGGTGACCAGCCACAGTGCCCAACCCTTCGGCGCGGGCCGCCCGCCGGTCCACCAATAGTCGATGGTGAAGATCTGCCGCAGCAGCAAGGGCGCCCGGCGCGCCGACGCGGCGCGCTCCACGCGCAGGGCGACCAGCAGGCCGAAGGCCGCCGAAACGGCTCCGATGCCCATGACCGGGCCGGTGCCGATGCTGGCGGTGCAGAGGAGGGAGACGCCGGCCCCGGCGACCAGACCGCCGGCGGCCGACACGCCGAGGCCGGCACCGAGCGTGTCCAGGATCGGACGGACGGTCTGGACCGACAGCCCAGCGCCGATGCCGCCCAGCACCGCCGCGGCGAGCAGCAGGTCGCGGCCGGGGTCCGCCAGGGTGGTCACGCCCCAGGCGGCCAGCGCGGCGAGGGTTACCGCCAGCCCGTACCGGCCGACGATCCGGGCGAAGGGCGCCGCCAAGGCGATGCCCAGCGCGGTGGCCGCCAGGGCGGTGTCGAGAGGCAGGCGCTGCGCCGCGACGCCGGCGAGGATGGACAGCGCCACCGCGGCGAAGAAGACGACGGCGTGCGGCAGCGGGCTGCCGGCAACGGACGGCAACGCTGCGAGCCGGTCCGGCGAGAAGCGGCCCAGCCGCTCGATGCGGGTGATGAGGGGGCCGACCTCCTCCGCCGCATCCGGATTGAAGCTGAGGTCGCGCACCTCGGTCAAATAGGCGTGCGCACGGGCGAAGCGATCGTTGATGCCGATCACCAGCCGGTTCATTTCCGCCAGAAGGCCGCCGATGAGGCTCTGCTCCACCGGCGGGGCGATCCGGTCGTAGTTGCGCCGGGCCATCAGCGCGTCCAGCCCGCTGGCGTAGCCGAGGGGGACGATGATCTGCGTGTGCACGAGCATGCGCAGGAGCAGCGACCCGCCGGTCAGCGCGATGGTCAGCGCCACCGCGAAATCGATGAGGATGCGCCGGGTGTTCGCCGGCTGCGCCAACGCCTTCCGGCCGAGGATCACCTCGCCGGCCTGTGCCGCCCCGGAGCGCAGGGGATAGCGTTGCACCGACAGGTGGAACGCCGACCAGTCGGCCTGGGCCGGGGACAGGCGCGCCGACAAATCCGGCCGCCCGTCGCTTGCCTTCTGAAACAGCGTTCGTCCGTTGGCGTCGGCGATCAGCACCAGCTCGATCTCCGGAACGATGTCGGACAGTTCCTCCAGATAATCGTCCATGCCGGCGAGACGGTCGAGAGGCAGCCCCAGGCCGAGGGCCTTCTCGAGATCCTGGACGAGCGCCTGGCCGACGATGTCGGCGCGGCTCGCCGTGCCGCGGTCCGCCAGACCGGCCGCACCGACCAGAGCCGCCGCCAGGGTGGCGATCCACGGGATGACGACGACCGCGACCAGCAGGGGCACGAAACGGCGGACGGGGTGCTCGGATCCGAACGGCATCGGTTATGCTCCCGCCGTGCCGCGGGGTGGCGCATCGTCGATGCGCGCCGCCTCGGCCTCGGCCTGCTCAAGGCCGTGCAGGACCACGCCGAGGGCCTGCCCGGCGGGGCGCGCGTCGGCATTGCCCGACTCGGCCCCCATCAGCCGCTGGTACTGCGCCGCGTAGAACGTCTTTAGCTTCAAAACGGAACGATGGGTCTCCCCAACCAGGAGACGGGTGCCCAGCGCCGCCAGCACGGCGACCAGGATCAGGAATAGAAAGGTGACCATTGCCGTCTCGCGCAGCGCCGTCAGCACCTCGACCCGCGCGTCCTCCTGCGCCGCATGGCCGAGGATGGCGCCACCCACCGCGCCGAAGGCGTCGAGCACCGGCACGCCGATGACCATCCCATCGCGGCCATCGCGGCTCCACGGCTCCGCCGGGGTGGCTCCGGCAGCGCCGATCCACGACGCCGGAACCGCCGCGCCGACCATCTCCCGCGCGGTGCTGAAGAGGACGGTGCCGCGCGCATCGACGACATGCAATGCCACGCCGCTGCCGGCGCCGGTCGCCATCTCGATGCGGCGCTGGAGGTCGGTCTGGTGGGTGAGCGGAATTCCGATGGTGGCGCGTTCGGCCGCGGCCGCGGCGACACGGTTCGCCAGCGCCGAGAGCCGTGCGGCGATCTCGCTGGTGTGAGCCTCGGCCACCGCGTTGTGGAAGGCGAACAGGGTGAACACCTGACCGCCGACCGCGCAGAGCCACAGGATGAGTGCAAGGCGCCCGAAACCGAAGAGCATGGCTGGCCTCCTGTTTCGGCTATAGCCGGATTCGACCGCGGGAGCCGCTTAAGATTGGCCCATGTTGGTTCGATCTGCTTTTGCGGCGGCCGCGGGGGTGCGGTATGCCCTTTGTCACGGCATAGGCCGGATTCGATCTTTTTGGATATCAGTCTTTCTTGGAGGGGTCCGCCATGGACGAAGCGTCCGCCGCAATGGCGCCGCCGGGTGCTGACCGGGCATCTTCTCCCCCTCCCGGCCAAGCCGCCTCTCCGCAGGCTCCTCAAACCGGCGGGATCCCGGACGAGATCCGGGCGAAGGTCGAGGACGGCACGGCCCTGCTCCGTCAGGGGCTCTTCGCCGAGGCCGCCGACCTGTTCGGTGACGCCATCGCCGCCCGGCCCGATTGGCCGATGCCCTACAACAACCTCGCGGTCGCGCTGCGCGGCATGGGCCGGCTGGAGGAGGCGCTGCTCGCTTGCGCCGCCGCGCTGCGCCACCGCCCCGACTATCCCGAGGCTTTCGCCAACCTCGCCCGCATCCTGCTGGCCCTGGGCCGCTACCGCGACGCCGCCATCGCCGCCGAACAGGCCGCCAGGCTCCGCCCGGATCACACGGCGATGCACGCCCTGCGCGCCATGGCGCTGCTCAAGGACAAGGCGCCGGGCGAGTCCCTGCCCGTGTGCCGCACCGCGCTTGCGCTCGATCCGGCGGGAGTCGAGGTCCTGACCGTGCTGGCCCAGGCGCTGGACGCCGTCGGCCGTCCGGCCGAGGCCCTGTCCGCCGCGCGCCGCGGAGCCGCGCTCGTCCCGTCCCGGCGGGAGTCGCTGATCGTGCTGGGATCGCTGCTGACGGACCGCAATCTCCGTGACGAGGCGCTGGCGGTGTACCGCCGGGCGATGGAGCTCGATCCCAACGACACGGTTCTCGCGCATCTCGTCCACGCCATCGGCGGGACGAATTCGGCCAAGGCGCCGGAGGCCTACGTCGCCAACGTGTTCGATTCCTACGCCGACCGCTTCGACGAGCATCTGGTCAAGACGCTCCAGTACAAGGCGCACGAGATCGTCGCGCAGGCCGCGGTCGCGGCGCTGCCACCGGACACCGGGGCGCGGATCCTCGACATCGGCTGCGGCACCGGCCTGTGCGGGCCGACCCTGCGCCCGGCGGCGGCCCGGCTGGTCGGGGTCGATCTGTCGGCGCGCATGCTGGACAAGGCACGCGACCGGAATCTCTATGACGCGCTGGCCCGGGCCGAGCTCGTGCAGTTCATGGCGGAGACGGACGAGCGCTTCGACGCCATCGTCAGCGCCGACGTGCTGTGCTACTTCGGCGACCTGACGGAGGTCTTCCGGGCGGCGGCGGGCGTGCTGGAACCGGGCGGGCTGCTGGCCTTCACGGTGGAGCGGCAGGAGGAGCCGGGATACCGGCTGACCGCCAGCGGCCGCTACGTCCATGGCCTCGACCATCTGCGCGACGGCGCGCGCGGCCTGTTCCGCGCCCGGACCATCGACAACGTGATCCTGCGCACCGAGGCCTCCGTCCCGGTGCACGGGTATCTCTGCGTGTTCCAGCGGCTCCGGCATGCCGTGCATTGACCGGTCGACACGTTGAGCCGGAACGCGCGCCTGCGGGCGGTGCTTCCGCGTCTGGGCAGCGAAGCGGCGGGTGAACGGCTGGCCGCGCTGGCCGCGCTGGAGCGGCTCCTGCCGGCCGGGCAGACGCTGCACCAGGTGATCGAGGTCGGGCTGTTCTACCTCGACCGCCAGGCCGTGGACGCATCGCTGGTCGAGGAGGTGGGCCGCCTGCGCGGCGCAACGCAGGCGGCGGCCCGGCGCGATGAACGTCAGCGCGGCCGGATCGCCGCGCTGGAAGCGGCGATCCGCGATGCCCTCGCCCAGCTCCGGCGGGCGGGGGACTGAGGTTTTCAGCAGGTTCATGGTTTCACTCATGCCCCGGGGTTGCCCCTTGTCCTCCTTCGTCGTCCCCTGCCAGCATTCCCTCAGGTCGGCCGTCGAGGCGGCGGCAGCAGCCCGCGGCATGACGGTGTCCCAACTCCTTCGGGCCTTCCTGACGGTTGTCGGTCCCGCCGTGCTGGACGCCCTCCCCGATCCGGGCCCCCCCAACTCGGTGGACGAATCGTACCGGCTGGTGACGCTGAAGAACGGCCGCACGCGGCGGGTGCGCGTGGTGCCGAAGCTGCGGGTCCGCTATCCGGTCCGTCTGGAGCACGCCACCGTCCGCAAGGCGGCCTGGGCGGCGGCCACCATCGGGATGCCCGATGGGGCGCGTCTGGTCACGTCGGGAGAGCTGGCCGCGGTCGAGACGGAAATGAGCCGCTGCCGCCTGCGCCTGGAGCAACTGACGGCGGCGCTGGAGACCCTGGCCTTCCGTCCGCTCCAGCAACCGATCCGCAAGCCCTGGCAGGCGACCTACGTGCTCGGCTTCACGCACGAGTGGGGACTGGAGCCGCAGACGGTCAACAGCCGCTTCCGCACCCTGGCGCCGATCTTCCATCCCGACACCGGGCTGCTGTCGAGCGCGGAGCGGATGAGCCAGCTGCTGGAAGCACGCAACTTCCTGCTGCGCCATCTGCGGGAATAGCTCCTTGCCGTCGCACGCCGGCGGCCGACGCTTCCCGGCATGGGTCATTAATTGCGTTCAGGGCTTGCATCGGTCCGCGGCCGGTGCGGGAATTGCCACCCCATTGGAACAAGACGAAAAGCCGGTTGTAGGCTGATCCCTCCGAAACGGAGTTGTTCCAGGCGGATGCCAGCCAATTGGGGCCTATCTCGACTGGCTAAGATTGATTGCACTCCGAATGATGGCAGGGCTTACGCGCGGCGCAGGGCGCGCATGGATCCATTGCGAGGTGGTGAGGTCATGACCGAGAGCATCCAGAAGAAGTTGGAGCGCGTCCGTCCGCCGCGCGTCAAGTTGACGTACGAGGTTCACACCGGCGGCGCCATCGAGATGAAGGAGCTTCCGTTCCTCGTCGGCGTGCTCGCCGACCTCAGCGGAAAGCCGGAAAAGCCGCTCCCGAAGCTGAAGGAGCGCAAGTTCGTCGAGATCGACCGCGACAATCTCAACGACGTTCTGGCCTCCGCCGCCCCGCGGCTGGCGTTCCAGGTCGACAACAAGCTCCAGCCCGACGGCGGCAAGCTCAACGTGCTGCTGAACTTCGGCGACATGAGCGACTTCGAGCCGGTCCAGGTGCTGAACCAGGTGCCGGCGCTGGCCCGCCTGTTCGAGGCCCGGCAGAAGCTCTCCGATCTGCTGGCCAAGCTGGACGGCAACGACGAGCTGAGCGGCCTGCTCAACGACGTCATTTCCAACACCGAACAGCAGGACGAGCTGAAGAAGCTCCTCGGCCCCGTAGCAGCCGCCGAGACGCCGGCAGCCACGGAAGAGCCGCCGGCCGCCTGACGGCTGCCCAGCCGCTGATACGGAACGCATTCACAGGAGTGCACAAGTGACTACGGAAATGTCCGTCGAGAGCACCGCCAGCGTCAGCCTGCTCGACCGCATGATGGTCGAGGGCAAGATGGCCCGTGAGGAAGGTCAGCGGCCCTACGCCCGCGACCTGCTTGCCGAGTTCGTGGACCAGGTCGTCGCCGAGACCGGCGACGCCGTCGCCCTGGATGTCGTCGAGGCGATCAACCACCGCATCGCCCAGATCGACGAGCTGATCAGCCTTCAGCTCAACGAGGTGCTGCACCACGAGGACTTCCAGAAGCTGGAAGCCACCTGGCGCGGCCTGAACTACCTCGTCATGAACAGCGAGACCGGCACGCAGCTCAAGATCCGCGTGCTGAACACCTCGCGCAAGGACCTGCAGAAGGACCTGGACAGCGCGGTCGAGTTCGACCAGAGCGCCCTGTTCAAGATGGTCTACGAGGCCGAGTACGGCACGCTCGGCGGCACGCCCTACAGCGTGCTGATCGGCGACTACGAGTTCGGCCGCCACCCGCAGGACATGTCGCTGATCGAGAAGATCTCGAACGTCGCCGCGGCGGCCCACGCGCCGTTCATCGCCGCCGCCTCGCCGAAGATGTTCGACATGGACAGCTTCTCCGAGCTGGCCGGTCCGCGCGACCTGTCGAAGATCTTCGAGACCGCCGAGATGGTCAAGTGGCGCTCGTTCCGCGCGTCGGAAGACTCGCGCTACGTCGCGCTCGTCATGCCGCACACGCTGCTGCGCCTGCCCTACGGCCCGAAGACGGTTCCGGTCGAAGGCGTGAACTTCGTCGAGGACGTGGACGGCCGCGACCATTCCAAGTACCTGTGGGGCAACGCCTCCTGGGCGCTCGGCGTGCGCATCACCGAATCCTTCGCCAAGTACGGCTGGACCGCGGCCATCCGCGGCGTCGAGGGCGGCGGCCGGGTGAGCGGCCTGCCCACCCACACCTTCAAGACGGACGAGGGCGACGTCGCGCTGAAGTGCCCGACCGAGATCGCCATCACCGACCGCCGTGAAAAGGAGCTGAACGACCTCGGCTTCATTTCGCTGGTGCACTGCAAGAACACGGACTACGCGGCGTTCTTCGGCGGCCAGACGGCCAACAAGCCGAAGGTTTACAACACCAACGAGGCCAACGCGAACGCGCGGCTCTCGGCGATGCTGCCGTACATGCTCGTGTCGTCGCGTTTCGCGCATTACCTCAAGGTCATGCTGCGCGACAAGATCGGCTCGTTCATGACCCGCGGCAACGTGCAGAGCTACCTCAACACCTGGATCGGCAACTACGTCCTGCTGGACGACGACGCCTCCCAGGACATGAAGGCGCGCTTCCCGCTGCGCGAGGCCCGCGTGGACGTCTACGAGGTGCCGGGCCGTCCGGGCGTCTACCGCGCCAACGTCTTCCTGCGCCCGCACTTCCAGCTCGAGGAATTGTCGGCTTCGATCCGGCTGGTGGCCGAGCTGCCCGCGCCGGAAGCCTGATCCAGGTCCCGACCGTCCAACGCCATCCGTTTTAGGAGTTCATTCCCATGTCAATGGTCATCCTGGAGATCCCCGAGGTCAAGGGCGAGTGCCGGGTCAAGACGAAGAAGGTCGACTTCACCGACATGATCCTGTGCGAGTCGCTCTCGCAGGACATGGAAGTCGAAATGGAAGTCACGACCAACGCGCGGCGTACCGTCCACACGCCGAAGGTCAACAACATCACGCTGGAGCGGAAGTGGGACATCGCGTCTCCGAAGCTCATCAGCCTGCTGCTGCGGGCCGGCGTGAAGGGCGAGGTCTGGAAGATCCACTGCGTCAAGCCGCTGGGCGACGACGAGTACCAGTGGGTCGAGTTCCTCACCCTGGAACTGACCAACCCGCTCCTGTCGAAGCACTCGCTGAGCGTCAGCGAGGGCGACACCACGGAGAGCCTGGAGATCAACGCCACGAAGATCACCTGGGTCTACAAGCAGTACAACGAGAAGCAGACCAGCCAGGGCGGCGGCGGCGTCTCGTTCGACCTGCTCACCGGTGCGGTCGGCGGCGCGAGCTGACGGTCGGCGGCATGAGTGCCCCGGCAACCGCCGGGGCCATGCCGCGGCGATAACGGTTGCCCCCCTCCTCTGCTATACAGGGGAGAGCGGGGGCAAGCGTCGCAACGCCACGGGCGGTCGTGGCGACAAGGGATCGGGCGATAAGGATCGGAAAGCCGGCGATGACACAGTCCAAGGCGATGAACGGCGGGCGCACGCTGCTCTTCGAGCGCCTGATCGATTTCGAGCCGGACAAGCCTTCGTCCGACGATCCGTCCATGATCGTCATGTCCATGCCCGAACTGACGGCCTCCATCCAGCGCGAGATCCAGCGCCTGCTGGACAGCCGCACCACGGGCGAACGCCGGACGGAGATCGGCGGCACCGTGATGGAATACGGGCTGCCGGACTTCAGCGAGGTCCACCCGCGCTCCTTCAGCGACCGCCGCCGGGTGGAGACGGTGATCCGCCATGCCATCCTCGATTTCGAGCCGCGCCTCCTAAAGCCGCGCGTCGTCGTCACCCCGGGCAAGGGCAACGGCACGCTGACGGTGGATATCGCGGGCGAGGTGGCGGCCGGGACCGTCGTCGAACCGCTGTTCTTCTCCGTGAACCTTGGGGCCGTGACTCCGCAGCCGACCGCCGGCTTGGCCGCCGGGGTCGACTGACATGCGGCGCGAGGACCTCCTCGAACATTACGAGCGCGAACTGCTGTACGTCCGCCGGGCAGGCGAGGCATTCGCACGCAGCTATCCCAAGATCGCCCGGCGCCTGGCGCTCGGACCCGACCAGGCGGCCGATCCCAACGTCGAGCGGCTGATCGAATCCTTCGCGTTCCTGACCGGGCGGCTTCAGCTCAACCTCGACCGCGAATTCCCGCGCTTCACCGAGGCGATGCTGGGCATCCTCCAGCCGCAGCTGGTGGCGCCCGTGCCGCCCATGGGCATCGCGCAGATGGAGCCGGCGGCCGGCAGCGGCCAGCTCACCGGCGGCTTCACCCTGCCGCGCGGCACGGCGCTGCATGCGCTGGCGGAAGGATCGGCGCGCTGCCGATTCCGCACGGCCTACGACGTCACCCTGTGGCCCTTGGCGCTGACCGAAGCGACGATGGAGCCGACCGAGCGCTACGACTTCATCGATGGCGGCGAGGCGGCCTCGGTCCTGCGCCTGCGGCTGGAGACGCGCAACCAGGTCTTCGAAAACCTTCCCGTCGACAGCCTGCGGCTGTTCCTGAACGGCGAGCCGGTGCTGAACGCGGCGCTGCACGAGCTGATGCTGTGCGGCATGGTGGAGATCGTCTACCTGATGCCCGGCAAGCCGCCGGTGCGGCTGCGCGGCGGCGACCTGCTCCGCCCCGTCGGCTTCGAACCCGACCACAGCGTGCTGCCGCACCCGCGGCACGCCCAGCCGGCCTATGGCCTGCTCCAGGAATATTTCGAGTTCCCGCAGAAGTTCGACTTCTACGACCTGACGCTGCCGCGCGGCCGGCTGTCGGGGACCGTGGTGGACGTGCTGATCCTGGTGTCGCGCCCGCTGCCCAACCGGCTGACGGTTCGTCCAGACTGTTTCAGGCTGGGCTGCACGCCGATCATCAACCTGTTCACGCGCTCGGCCGAACCGGTGCGGCTGAACCACAAACGCACCTCCTACCGCGTCGTGGCCGACGCCATGCGCGAGCGGACCACCGAGATCCACTCGGTGCTGGAGGTCACGGGCATGCGCGACGCCGACGGCGCGCGGCGCAGCTACGTCCCCCTGTTCTCCTTCCAGCACGCCAGCGCCGATGCCGAGCCGCGCGGCTTCTGGCTGGCCTCGCGCGAGCCGACCCAGCGCGAGGACATGCCGGGCACCGACGTCTATCTCAGCCTGCACCATCTCGACCTCGACCCGGCGGAGCCGGCGGACGAGACGCTGCTGGTGCGGGTCGCCTGCACCAACCGCGGGCTGGCGGAGCAGGTGCCGGCGGGAGCCGTGCTGATGATCGAGGAGGCGGCGCCGGTCGCCTCCATCCGCTGCCTGAACAAGCCGACCGCCGGGCGGCCGGCCCCCATCGGCGGCACGTCGGCGTGGAAGCTGGTCTCGCACCTCTCGGTCAACCATCTCAGCCTGACAGGCGACCCGGAGGGGCTGCGGGCGCTGCAGGCCATCCTCGGCCTCTATGCGCCGGACGACGCGACGGCGCAGAACCAGCTGCGCGGCCTGCATGCGCTGTCGTCGCGGCCGGTCCTGCACCGCATCGGGCAGGATGCGTGGCGCGGGTTCGTGCGCGGCCTCGAGCTGACCCTGGACCTCGACGAGCGCAACTTCGTGGGCGCCAGCCCGCTGGTGTTCGGCGGCGTGCTGAGCCGCTTCCTCGGCCTCTACGTCAATGTCAACGCCTTCGCCCAGCTCCGGCTGCGGTCGGTGCAACGAGGGGGGATCTGGAAGACATGGCCACGCCTGGCAGGCAATCAGCCCGTCCTCTGATCGAGGCGCTGGAGGCCGAGCCCTGGGGGTTCGACCTGTTCCAGGCCATCGCGCTGCTGGAACGCGCCGCTCCCGACCGCGAGCCGCTGGGGTCCGGCATCGACCCCGACCGGGAGGCCGTGCGCATCGAGCATGACGCCACCCTCGCCTTCGCGGCCAGCGACGTGGTGTCGGCCCGGCAGGACGAGGACGGGCGCGGGGTCGTGCGCTCGCCGGTGCTGGGGCTCGGCGGCGCGGGGGGGCCCCTGCCCTACGCCGCCACCGAGATGATGCTGGAACGCGTGGCCCGCCGCGACACGGCGGGCGCCGCCTTCTACGACATCTTCAACCACCGCCTGATGTCGATCCTCTACCGCACGCGGCAGGGCAGCCTGCCGCTGCTGGAGCGCGACCCGGAGCGCTCCCTGCTGGCGCGGGCGCTGCGCTCGCTGGTGGGCATCGGCACCGCCTCCCTGGAGGAGCGGCTGCCGGGCGCGCCCGACCGCATGCTGCTGGCCTTTTCCGGCATCCTGTCCTGCCGCGTGCGCTCGGCCGCCGGGCTGGAGACGATGATCGGCGCCATCTTCCAGGTGGAGGCGCGGGTCAAGGGCTTCGTCGGCCGCTGGCTTCCCCTGGGCGAGGAGGCGACGACGGTGGTCGGCGCCGGGCGACTGGGGCGCAACAACCGGCTGGGCCAGGACGTGGTGGTAGGCCGGCGCGTCTGGGACCAGCAGACCTGCTACGACATCGAGCTCAAGGTGGATTCGCTGGAGCGCTACCGCGACTTCCTGCCCAGCGGCCGCCATCACGCCACGCTGTGCGCGCTCGCCCGCTTCCACAGCGGCGAGGGCATGGACTTCCAGATCTCCCTGGTGCTGAACGCGCCGATGGTGCCGCACACCCGACTCTCCGCCCGCGACGGCAGCCTGCTCGGCTGGACGTCCTGGCTGCGCTTCCCGAACACGCCGAGCCGGACACCCGGCCGGCTCACACTTCAGCCCGCCACCGGAGCCACGCCGTGACCGCCGACATCAAGACCCTGATCGGAAAGCTCGACCGCGACGGCCGCAAGGTGCTGGAGCGCGCCGCCGCGCTGTGCGTGTCGAACACGCATTACGACGTCGAGGTCGAGCACCTGCTGCTGGCCGTCCTTCGGGCCAACAACGGCGTCGTCGCCGGGATTCTGCGCCACTACAACGTCGATGCGGCAAGGGTCGAGGCCGAGCTGAACGCGGCGCTGGAGAAGATCCGCCGCGGCAACACCCGCACCCCCGCCTTCTCGCCGCGGGTGCCGGAGCTGCTGGAGAACGCGCTGCTCACCTCGGTGACGCATCTGGACAGCCCGCAGATCCTGGTGCCGGCCCTGCTGTGGGCGGGCATCGCCTGCGATTCCGTGCGCACGGTGGTCGCCGAGTCGGCGCCGTCCCTGCTCGCCATTCCGCGCGACCGCACGGCCACCGACCTGCCGGAGCTGGTGCGCATCCTGCGAAGCGACGCCAAGCTCGGCGAGGCGCCCGCTGCGGCGCCCGCGCCCCTCGGCGACGGGCCGGCGGCACCCTCGCCGCTGGCTTCCGGCCAATCCATGCTGGACCAGTACACCGTGGACCTGACGGCGCAGGCGCGCGCCGGCAAGATCGACCCGGTGATCGGCCGCGACCGCGAGATCCGTCAGGTCGTCGACGTGATGATGCGGCGCCGGCAGAACAACCCGATCCTGGTCGGCGACCCCGGCGTCGGCAAGACCGCCATCGTCGAAGGGCTGGCGCTGCGCATCGCCGAGGGCGACGTGCCCGCGCCGCTGCGCGGCACGGCCATCCGCACGCTCGACCTCGGCCTTCTCCAGGCGGGCGCCGGCGTGAAGGGCGAGTTCGAGAACCGGCTGAAGTCGATCATCAAGGAGGTCGCCGCCTCTCCGGTGCCGACGGTGGTCTTCATCGACGAGGCGCACGCGCTGATCGGCGCCGGCGGAGCGGCCGGCCAGGGCGACGCGGCCAACCTGCTGAAGCCGGCGCTCGCCCGCGGCGAGTTCCGCACCATCGCCGCCACAACCTGGGCCGAATACAAGAAGTACTTCGAGAAGGACCCGGCCCTCGCCCGCCGTTTCCAGCCGGTTTCCGTCCCCGAGCCGGACGAGGCCGCCGCCGCCGCCATGCTGCGCGGGCTGGTGCGCCGCTTCGAGGAGCACCACGGCGTGCGCGTGCTGGACGACGGCATCGCCGCGGCGGTGAAGCTGTCGGCCCGCTACATCCCGGCGCGCCAGCTTCCCGACAAGGCGATCAGCGTGCTGGACACCGCCTGCGCCCGGGTCGCGGTCGCCCGCACCTCCAAGCCCGAAAGCATCGAGGCGCTGGAGCGCGAGGATCAGGTGCTGGCCCGCGAGGCCGAACGGCTGGAGCGTGAGACCGGAGCGGCGCACGACGCCCGGCTGACCGGCATCGCCACCCGCCGCCGCGCCGTCGCCGACGAATTGGCAACGCTGACCGGGCGCTGGAACCGCGAGGCCGAGCTGGTGCGGACCATCGACGAGGCGCTGACCGCCGGCCGGCAGGCCGACGCGGTGGCGGCGGAAGAGCGGCTTGCCGCGCTGCGCGGCGACGACGCGCTGGTGCCCCACCGGGTCGATGGCGGCGTGGTCGCCGCGGTGGTGTCGAACTGGACCGGCATCCCGGTCGGCTCCATGTCCAAGGACGACATCGACGTCGTCGTCGGGCTGGAGGAACGCATGGAGGCGCGCGTCGTCGGCCAGCCGCAGGCCCTGCGCGCCATCGCGCGGGCGGTGCGCGGCTACCGGGCCGGCCTGAACGAGCCCAACCGCCCGATCGGCGTCTTCCTCCTGAGCGGCCCCAGCGGCGTCGGCAAGACCGAGACGTCGCTGGCGCTGGCCGAACTGCTGAACGGCGGCGAGCAGAGCCTCATCACCATCAACATGTCGGAGTACCAGGAGGCGCACGCGGTGGCGACGTTGCGCGGCGCCCCTCCGGGCTATGTCGGCTACGGCAGCGGCGGCGTGCTGACCGAGGCGGTGCGCCGTCGGCCGCATTCCGTCATCCTGATGGACGAGGTGGAGAAGGCTCATCCGGACGTGCTGGACATGTTCTATCAGGTCTTCGACAAGGGCGTGCTGGAGGACGGCGAGGGGGTGGAGGTCGATTTCCGCAACACGCTGATCCTGCTCACCAGCAACCTGGGCGACGTGGAGCTGACGGAACTGGGCCGCTCCCGGCTCGACGCTGGCGAGATCCGCGAGGCGCTGGAGGACGGGGTCGAGGCCATTTCCGATCCGTTGCGGCGGCGCTTCCGGCCGTCCTTCCTCGGACGGCTGACGGTGGTGCCCTACTATCCCCTCAGCGAGCAGCAGGTCCGCGCCATCGCCCTCATGAAGGTGGACAAGCTCCGCAAGCGCACCGAGGGCAACCGCGCGGCGTCGTTGACCGTGGCCCCGGCCGCGCTGGACGCGCTGGTGCGCCGGGCCGTGCATTCCGACGCGGGCGCCCGTATGATCGACACCCTGCTGTCGGAGTTCGTGGTGCCGGAAGTGGCGATGCGGATCCTCGACCAGGTGGCCGCCGGACGGCCGGTGGGGGCGATCCGGGTCGATTGCGACATCGACGGGCGTTTCACCGTGACCGTCGCCGATGCCCCCGCCGGAGCCGCGGAACCGGCGCGGGCCTGAGCGGCCGCAGGACGAGGAGAGGCAGGACGAGGGAAGAATGAGCGAGCGTTTCTCCCAGGCCCAACAGCATCTGTCGATCTCGACTCCGCTCGGGCCTGACAAGCTGGTCCTGCGCAACATCGTCGGCGAGGAGCGGCTGTCGTCGCTCTTCTCCTACCGGGTGAGCATGCTCTCGTCGGACGACGACATCGACTTCGACCAGATCGTCGGCAAGCCGGTGACGGTGACCCTGACGCTGGGCGACGGCACCACCAAGCGCTACATCAACGCCATCGTCGGCCGCATCGAGATGACGCATGTCGACGACCGCGACTTCACCGCCCATTACGAGGCGGAACTGCATCCCTGGCTCTGGATGCTGACCCATTCCGGTGACTGCCGCATCTTCCAGGAAAAGACGGTGCCGGAGATCGTCGAGGCGGTGATCGGTTCCGCCGGCACCATCAAGAAGGTGCTGAACGGCACCTACACCGCCCGCGAGTACTGCGTGCAGTACCGTGAGACCGACTACAACTTCATCGCCCGGCTGCTGGAAGAGGAGGGAATCTTCTATTTCTTCGAGCATGCGGACGGCGAGCACAAGCTGGTGCTGGGCGACGGCGACAGCGCCTTCACCACGAGTTCCCTGGTCGCCACCTACGAGTACCGCGGGCACAAGGCCTACGACAACGAGGACAACGTCGTCACCCAGCTCGGCGTCGAGCGGCGGGTGACGACCAAGAGCGTCGGGGTGGACAGCTACCATTTCGAGACGCCGTCGACCGACCTCTACGCCACGGCGGAGGGCACGGCGGGAACCGGCACCATGAACGACTACGCCGTGCGCCACACGGTGTCCGCCGACGGCGAGCAGATCGCCCTGGTGCGCCAGCAGGCGCTCGCCTTCGCCGGCCAGCGCATCCGCGGCGGCGGAAACTGCCGCGGGCTGGAGGCCGGCACCAAGATCACCATCTCCGGCCACCGCAAGGAATCGCTCAACGCCGAGATGGTGCTGAACTCGGTGCGCATCGAAGGGGCGACCAACCGCTTCGTCGCGACCTTCACCGGCTTCCCGTCCGCCCACCCTTTCCGCCCGCTCAACACCGCGCAGAAGCCGCGGATCCATTCGACCCAGACCGCCAAGGTGGTCGGCAAGTCGGGCGAGGAGATCTGGCTCGACAAGTATGGTCGGATCAAGGTGCAGTTCCACTGGGACCGGCTCGGCACCAACGACGAGAAGAGCTCCTGCTGGGTCCGGGTGGCGCAGGGCTGGGCTGGCAAGAACTACGGCATCATGTTCTTCCCGCGCGTCGGGCAGGAGGTGGTGGTCACGTTCCTGGACGGCGACCCCGACCGGCCGCTGGTGACCGGCGCCGTCTACAACGCCGAGCAGACCGTTCCCTACACGCTGCCCGACGATTCGACGAAGAGCACGATCAAGACGCAGACCTCCAAGAACGGCACTGGCAAGTTCAACGAGATCCGCTTCGAGGACAAGGCCGACAACGAGGAGATCTTCGTCCAGGCCCAGAAGGACATGAACATCAAGGTCCTGAACGACCTGACACGCCTGGTCAAGCATGACGAGATCGAGACGATCGAGAACGACAGCACGATCGACGTCAAGAATGACCGGAAACTGACGGTCAAGAACAACCATACGATCACCGTGTCGGAAGGCAACGAGACCCACGCGGTTTCGAAGGGCACCCGCGACCTGTCGGTCAAGGGCAAGGAGACGCACCTCAACAACGACGACTTCGAGCACACCGTCGACAAGAACTACACGCTGACGGTCAAGGGCAACCTGACCATCGACGTGACCGGCGACATCGTGATCAACGGCAAGTCGATCAAGCTGGCGGCGACCTCGGCCGACATCGGCATCAAGGCGGCGACGGGCATCGAGATCAAGGCGGGCACGTCCCTCGACGTGAAATCGGGGACGGCGATGACCGTCAAGGCTGGCACCGGCATGGAGATCGACGCCGGCATGGGGCTGGACATGAAGGCCGGCATGGGCGCCACGCTCAAGGGCGGCACGACGCTGGATCTCAAGGCGGGCCTGGCCCTGACGGCGCAAGGCCTGACCAGCACGGTGAAGGGATCGGCGACCGCCGAGGTGAGCGGCGGCGGCATGCTGACGCTCAAGGGCGGCGTGGTGATGGTGAACTGAGATGACGGACATGGGGGCCGCAGTGGGGGCCGCAGTGGGGGCCGCAGTGGGGGCCGCAGCCGATACGCCCGGGGCCGAAGGGCCGGCGGAGATCAGGGTCGAGGAGCGCGACGCGCAGGGACGGATCGTCCAGTCCGGGCGGCTGGTGGATGGGGTATTCGACGGCGATTTCATCACTTATGGGGAGAGCGGCCGGCCGGCGATGCGCGCCCGCATGCGCGGCGGCGCCATGCACGGCGAGGCGCGCCACTATGACGAGGACGGCAATGTCGTGCAGGTGGCCGAGTATGTGAACGGCGTCCTGCACGGCACCTCGACCTTCTACGCGCAGTCTCAGCTGGTCTGCCGCCTGAGCTACCGTGGCGGCGAGTTGGAAGGTCCGTCCGTGTACTTCGCCACCAACGGCACGGTGGCGGCCGTGATGCAGTACCGTGCCGGAAAGCGCGAAGGCGAGGCGGTCTTCTACAGCCCCCATGGCGTGGTGCTGCGCCGGGAGGTCTATGCGGCGGACCGCCTGCACGGTCCGGCGACGGGCTTCTTCGAGGGCGGGGCGGTCAGCGAGAAGTCGTTCTTCAAGGACGGGCTGCTGGAGGGGGAACTCCTGCGCTTCTTTCCGTCCGGCAAGGTGATGCAGCGCGGCGTCTACCACCGAGGCGTCCTGGTGGAGCCGCTACGCACCTTCTCGGAGGGCGGAAAGGAAACCGGAGCGATACAGCCGCCGAAACCGCAGGGCCGGTAACGCCCCGAGAGCCGATCCTCAGGGCACCATCTCGGTGAATTGCCCCGGTAGCGTGATCTGGATGACGCCGCCGAAGCTGCACATGCACTTCGAGCTGTTGTTGAGCGCCGGCATGTTGCCGACCAGGACGGTCGGACAGCCGGGAACCCAGGGCGCGGCCGTCATCGGGATGCAGGGCATCGGCGTCAGCACGCCGAAGGCCGCGGCGGTGGCGGCGGCCACCATCGGATTGGCCATGCTCATGCACATGCCGAACGGCATGACATTGACGAACGGCTTGCTGTCCATGATGTTCGCCGCCGGCATCTTGGAACTCATCACCCGGCTGACGGGAAGCACCATGAGCGTCGACGGTGCGGCGCCGAAGCTGCACATCGTCATCGCGGACATGACGGTCTGCATTCCCATGATGCTTCCCCTCTCCCCGTTCCGTTCGGTCTATTCCTGCAGCGCCGGCATCAGCCGCCGGCCAGCTTGACGATCTGAAGCGTCGTCGAGACGATCGTCTTCAGGGTCGAGCCGATGGTGACGATGGTCTCGAGCGTCTCCTTCGTCACGCCGATCTTCTCGAGCGGCTTGCCGCGCAGATCCTTGTAGCACACCAGATGGTCGCTCATCTGCTCGTAGAAGACGTCCTTCGTCTTGACGCGTGCCTGCAGCTCGTGAATTTTATCGAGCGTGAAGGTCACCTTCTCACCGAGGATCTTGACCAGCGCATCCGCTTGCTTGGAGAGCTTCTCCTTCTCCAGCTTCTCGATCTGGGCCATCATCTTCTTGGCCTGCTCGAAGAGCTTGTCGGATTGCTCCTCCATCTTCGCCGTCTTGGCATGGTATTCGAGCAGCAGCTTCTCCATGCCGCCGACCGACTTCACGAACGGCACCCCGAGGATCGCCGCAACCTCGCGCGCGCCGGCCTTGAAATTCAGGTCGCCGCTGCTGTAGGCGGACGCGAGCGTATCGTCGGTCTTGCGGATGTCGTTCTCCGCCTTTTCGATGTCGCGGGCGAAGTTGTGAATGGCGAGCGCCATGGTGACGGCGGTCTTGCCGATGCTGGCGACGGTCGTGCAGATGCCGATGATCGCCATCGGGGTGGCGCCGCCGGCCGTCACCGCCGCGACTCCGACGCTGACGCCGGCCGACACGGTGTTGGCGAGGATGCTGATGGACCCCAGCACCATGCTCTTGGCGAACTTCAGCTTGAACGACTTCAGGTCCGATTTCTTGCTCGCATAGGCGTCCCACGCCTTCTCCACCGCCTTCAGCGCCAAACCCGCCTGGGCCTCGGTGAATTGCTTGCACATGACGTTGATCGTCTTCTCGCGCTCGGCCAGCTCCTTCTCGCTGGCCGGCGGCTTCTTGCTCAGATTGGCATCGAAGTCCTGGAGCGCGCCCTGGATATCCTTCTTGGACTTGTTGAGCTGTTCATAGGCCGCTTCGATCAACTTCTGGACGATGATCTTGTCCTTGTCGATGGCCTTCTGGAGGTCCTTCGGAACCTCCTTCAGGTCCACCTTCGCGACCATGGCCGGCACCTTCATGTTCTTGGTCTTGAGCCCTGCGGAAAAATCCATCTCGGCGATCTGAATGCCGGCCATCACGCGCTCTCCAGTGTTGATTCATGCCCCCGCTCAGTATCCACACCGGCCGCACCGCTTCGACCAGGACTTGCTCCGAAGTGGACTGTTGGCTCATCCAATTTCGGAACGAATTATCCTCCTATGCCTTTGATGCAGACCCCGGTATGTCGGGCCGGCGGCGGCGGCCGTCACTGCGCCGCCCAGTGCTCCAGGGCGCTGCGGACTCGGAGGATGACGGGGAGCCAGTCGCCCGGCCGGTCCTGGCGGAACAGGCGCATGGTCGGATACCAGGGACTGTCCGACCGGTCGCGCAGCCAGCGCCAGCAGGAATCGTAGCGCGACAACATCCAGACCGGCCGGCCCAGCGCGCCGGCCAGATGGCACACCGAGGTGTCGACGCTGATGACGAGGTCGAGTTCCGCGACGAGCGCAGCCGTGTCGGCGAAATCGCCAACCTCGTCCATCCAGTCGACGAGGTCGAGACCGGGCGGCGGCGCTTCGGTCGCCGGCGGCCCTTTTTGCAGACTGTAGAAGCTCACGCCCGGAACACCGGCCAGCGGAGCCAGCGCGGCAAGCGGCAGGCTCCGCCGCCGGTCGACCATATGGGCCAGGAACTGGCCGTCGTGCGCCGAACCGGCCCAAGCCAGGCCGATCTTCAGGCGGCGCTCACCGTCGAGCCTCCGCTTCCAGCGGCTGCGATCCTGTTCGGAAGCGCGCAGATAGGGGACGGCCCCCGGAACGGTCGCCAGCGTGGTGCCGAACACCAGCGGCAGGCTGAGCAGCGGAATGCAGGCATCGCAGACCGGCGGCGGCTCCGCGGGCGACCGGACCGTGGCGATGCCGGGAAGCCCCGACAGCAGCCGGACCAGGGACGGTTGCACCATCAGATGCACATGGGCGCCGAGCGCTGCCAGCATCGGGGCATAGCGGACGAAATGCAGCGTGTCCCCCTGCCCCTGTTCGGCCACCAGAAGGAAAGAGCGTCCCGCCGGATCGCCGCCATGCCAGCGTGGGGCATGGGCCGGATAGGCCACATGTTCCATCCGCCAGCGGGCTTCGTAGAGACGCCAGCCATTGGCGAAATCGCCCTGCGCCAGCAGCACCATGGACAGGTTGAAGCGTGCGACGTCGCTTTCGGAATCGAGCAGCAGGGCGCGCTCGTTGCCGCGGCGCGCCCGCTCCGCCTGTCCGTTGGCATGTTCGGCCAGGGACAGGTTGACGAGGGCCGCCGGGGAAGCCGGACGCAGGACCAGCGACCGGCGGGCCAGAGACACCGCCATCGCGAAATCGCCACGCAAGGTTGCCACCAGACTGTCGCCGGCTTCGGCATATCCCTCCAGCGGAGCCAGTCGGCGCAGTCGATGATGCGAAACCTCAGCCGCCTCGAGCCTGCCATGCCTGATCAGGAGGCCGGCCTGGTTCACATAGCCGACCGGCCGGTCGGGGGCCAGCGCGACCGCGCGCCGCGCGCAGGCGAGCGGAAGGTCCGGCTCCGCCTTTTCGCCAAGACCGGCCGCCAGCGCGAGCCACGCCGACGGGCTGTCCGGCGCCAGCCGCGCCGCCCGATGCAGGATGGTCGGCAGGCGTTCCATCGCCCGCCGCTCCAGCAGGATCGAACCGGCGATCGACCAGCCTTCGGCAAAACCCGGATCGAGAGCCAGCGCCCGTATCGACGCCCGCGCCGCCGCCTTGAAATGCCGGGTCTTGCACAGCAGCGAGGCCAGCCCGGCCCAGGCCTTCGGATAGGCCGGACGCAGCCGCAAGGCATGACGGTAAGCCCGCGCCGAACCGGCCACCCGGCCCAGGGCACGCCGTGCTTCGCCAAGATTGTGCCAGATGCTCGCCCGATGCGGTGCCAGTATGGCCGCCATGGTGAAGCAGGAGACGGCAAGCGCTTCCCGTCCGTCGGCCAGGGCGGCGGCACCCCGGTGGGTGAGTGCGATGGCCTGGTCGGTGGAACCGGTGGTCATGGGAGACATGAAAGAGCTTCCTTCGGAAGGCGACGGACCGGTGCAGCGCGGCTATGGAGAGGACTGGCGGATGGAGGCGGCTCTCTGTCCGATTCGGTCGAACAGAATACAGGGTTCGCCCCAATACTTACCACCTTAAGTCGCAATTTGGCGGATTATTATCAAAGTCTTCTCCATCTTTGGATGCGCCAGACTCCAGTCTTTTATGAAATGCCTCATTCTCCTGACAATTTAACGTTATTTTACGGTGCATGCTAAAGATCCATCTGAGATGATGGCCGAAGGACGACGGAGGGCGTGGGATGGCAACCGAAGAACGATCCCGCCCCATGCTGGAAGGGACGCCACAACTGCCTGACTGGCTGGAGGCCTCCGGCTGCGCGATCGCATTTTCGACCTACGAGACGCACAGGCTGTTCTTCCTCGGGCTGGGAGAGGATGGGCGTTTGAAGGCCCATGAGCGGGTGGTGCAACGGTGTCAGGGCCTGTGTGTCGACGGATCCGCACTGTGGGTCGGCGGACAGTCCCACCTCTGGCGCTTTGCCAGCACGCTGCAACCGCCCGACCGCACGCCGTCGGGCGCGGACCGTCTTTACGTGCCGCGTCTGGGCTACATGACCGGCGATATCGACATCCACGACATCGCGGTCGGGCATGACGGCGTCCCGGTCTTCGTCAACACGCGCTTCAGCTGTCTTGCCGTTCCCGACGCCGACCGGGGGTTCCGTCCGGTCTGGAGGCCCGCCTTCATTTCCGCCCTGCGCAGCGAGGACCGCTGCCATCTGAACGGATTGGCGCTTGGCGAGGACGGCCGGCCGGCGTTCGCCACGGCACTGGGCCGCTGCGATGTGATCGAGGGCTGGCGCGAGCGACGGACCGACGGCGGCGTGCTGATCGATGTCGCGTCGGGCGAGGTCGCCTGTGCCGGGTTGTCGATGCCCCATTCCCCCCGCTGGCACCGCGGCCGGCTGTGGCTGCTCAATTCCGGCACCGGCGAGCTTGGAACGGTGGACGGGAACGGCCGATTCGAGCCGATCTGCTTCTGCCCGGGCTTCGTGCGCGGATTGGCCTTCCATGGGAAATGGGCGGTCGTCGGACTGTCGCGTCCACGCGGCGACCACGGAACGCTGAGCGCGCTGCCGCTCGAAGCGACGCTGAAGCGGGCGGGGGTTTCCGCACAATGCGGGCTGGCCGTGGTGGACACCGACAGCGGAACCGTGGCGCACATGCTGTGGCTCCATCACACCGTGAACGAGTTGTACGACGTCGCCATCCTTCCCGGCGTGCGCCGTGCGGAGGCGGTGGGGTTGCTCGACGCGCGGGCGCTTGCCGAAGCGGTGGCCATTCCAACGGAAATTCCGAATTGACCGGACGCCTCACGGCGGCCGGCGAACGGGTGCGGTGTCGACATTTGTATCTGAGGGGCTGAAAGACCGTGGCTACTCCAACCTTTACCCTTGTCGGCACCAACTCTTTCGGCCTCAGCGGCGTCGGCAATTATGCCGCCCCCACGTTCAAGGATCTCGACGGCGACGGCGATCTGGACCTTCTGGTCGGCAACGTGCTTGGCGAGACGGTGTATTTCGCCAATATCGGTACGACGCTGGCGCCGACATATTCCTTGCAAGGCACGAACCCATTCGGACTTTCCAGTTCCGATACCTATGCGAAGCCAAGCTTCGTCGATATCGATGGCGATGGCGACCTCGATCTGTTCATCGGCAGCAAGAGTGGCGGCACGCGGTTCTTCCGCAACACCGGAACGTCGTCGTCTCCATCCTTCTCGCTGGAGGGAACCAACCTCTTCGGCATCGTCACCGGCAGCTACCTGGCTCCGACCTTCGCCGATCTGGACGGCGACGGCGACGCCGATCTGCTGATGGGAGACCGTGCCAACGGCATCCTCCTGTACCGCAACAATGGCACGTCGTCTTCGCCGACCTTTTCGCTGGAGGGAACGAACCTCTTCGGCATGACGGCGGGTGTCAGCCACAATGCGCCGGTCCTCGTCGATCTCGACGGAGATGGCGATCTCGACCTCGTGAACAAGGATGTCGTTTCCATCAACATCGGGACGACGTCGTCCCCCACATTCTCGCTTGTCGGGACGGCCGTTTACGGTCTCGTCACCGGAGCCTATCCGATGCCGGCCCTGGCCGACCTCGATGGCGACGGCGACCTTGATGCGATTTACGGTACCGCCCCAGGCCCCCTGCTCTATCTCAGGAACATCGCGCCGGTCGTCAGGACGCTGGCCGATTCCGGCAACACGCTGACCCTGTCGCAGATCAACACGCTGACGGGCGGCACCGGGACCGACGTCATCACGCTGGGCGACATCGGCGCGACCTTCGGCGTCACAGGCGTCGAAACGTTGACGGGTGGTGCCGGTACCGACGTCGCCATGCTGAGCACCGCCGGCGGCACGTTGCTGGTTTCGGGGTTGGAAACCGTGATCGGCGGCAGCGGCACCGACGTCACCACGCTCGGCACCGCCGGCAACACTCTTTCAGTGACGGCAATCGAGACACTGGCTGGCGGGGTCGGCACCGATGTCGTGACGCTCGGCAACGTCGGCAACACTCTGCTGGTCTCGGCCGTCGAAACGCTGAAGGGCGGAGCCGGGACCGATGTCGTGACGCTCGGCAACGCCGACAACACGATTCTGGTGTCACGCATCGAAACGCTGACCGGCGCCGCCGGTACGGACCTCGTGATGCTCGGCAGCGGCGGCAACTCGGTGCTGGTGTCCGCTGTCGAGACGCTGACCGGCACCACCGGTACCGACGTCGCCATGCTGAGCACCGCCGGCGGCACGATGCTGGTTTCGGGGCTGGAAACCGTGATCGGCGGCAGCGGCACCGACATCATCACCCTCGGCAGCACCGGCAACACTCTTTCAGTGACGGCAATCGAGACGCTGACCGGCGGGGCCGGCACCGATGTCGTGACGCTCGGCAGCACCGGCAACACTCTTTCAGTGACGGCAATCGAGACGCTGACCGGCGGGACTGGCGTGGACGTCGTCACACTTGGCACCGCCGGCAACACGCTGCTGGTTTCGCGCCTCGAAACGCTGACCGGCGGCGCCGGCACCGACGCCGTGACGCTCGGCACCGGCGGCAACTCGGTGCTGGTGTCCGCTGTCGAGACGCTGACCGGCGGGGCCGGCGTGGACGTCATCACACTCGGCACCGCCGGCAGCACGATTCAGCTCTTCCGCATCGAAACGGTGACGGGAGACAGCGGCACTGACGTCATAACCATCTCGTCCGCCGGCGTGACGATGAAGGCTCAAGGCATCGAGACTTTGATCGGCGGGGCCGGGGTCGATGTCGTGACGCTCGGCACCGCCGGAAACACGGTTCTGCTGAGCGCCATGGAAAGCGTCATCGGCGGAACCGGAACCGACGTCGTGACCTTCGGGTCGTCCGGCGTCACGGTCTTGATCTCGGCGCTTGAGACACTGACCGGCGGTGCGGGTGCCGATGTCGTCACAATCAGCGGCAGCGGCATTACCCTTCTCGCGTCCCAGATCGAGACGTTGAACGGCGGCTCGGGCCGCGACGTCGTCTCGCTGGCGGCATCGGGCAACACAATCCTGATGTCGAGAGCCGAAACGTTGACCGGCGGGGTCGGCACCGATGTCGTGACGCTCGGCAACGTCGGCAACACTCTGCTGGTCTCGGCCGTCGAAACGCTGAAGGGCGGAACCGGCATCGATTTCCTGACGCTGGGCACCGCCGGCAACACGATGCTGGTCTCAACCGTCGAGACGCTGACGGGCGGGGCCGGCACCGATGCCGCGACGCTCGACACCGCCGGCAACACGATGCTGGTTTCAAGCCTCGAAACGCTGACCGGCGGCGCCGGCACCGATGTCGTGACGCTCGCCGCCGGCGGCAACTCGGTGCTGGTGTCCGATGTCGAGACGCTGAACGGCGGGGCCGGCGTAGACATCATCACGCTCGGCACCGCCGGCAGCACGATTCAGCTCTTCCGCATCGAAACGGTGACGGGAGACAGCGGCACCGACGTCATAACCATCTCGTCCGCCGGCGTGACGATGAAGGCTCAAGGCATCGAGACTTTGATCGGCGGGGCCGGGGTCGATGTCGTGACGCTCGGCACCGCCGGAAGCACGGTTCTGCTGAGCGCCATGGAAACCGTCATCGGCGGAACCGGAACCGACGTCGTGACCTTCGGGTCGTCCGGCGCCACGGTCTTGATCTCGGCGCTTGAGACACTGACCGGCGGGGCCGGTGCCGATGTCGTCACACTCGGCACCACCGGCAATACGATGCTGGTATCCGATATCGAGACGCTCATCGGCGGCAGTGCCATCGATGCCGTCACACTCGGCACCACCGGCAATACGATGCTGGTATCCGATATCCAGACACTCGTCGGCGGCACTGCCATCGATGCCGTCACGCTCAGCACCACCGGCAATACGATGCTGGTATCCGCTGTAGAAACACTGACGGGCGACAGCGGTACCGACATCATCGCGCTCGGCACCGTCGGCAGCACAATGCTGGTGTCCGGCATCGAGACGGTGACGGGAGACAGCGGCACCGATGCCATAACCCTGGGCACGGCCGGCGCGACCTTGAGTGTCCAAGGTCTTGAGACCTTGACCGGTGAGGCCGGAAACGATGTCGTGGCGCTCGGCGGCGCCGGAAACACCCTGCTGATTTCGGCCATCGAGACGCTGGCCGGTGGGGCTGGAACCGACGTCGCCATACTCGGCGCTGGCGGGAACACCCTGCTGGCCACCAGCATCGAGACGCTCGTCGGCGGGGCCGGCACCGATGTCGTGACGTTGGACACCACCGGAAACACCCTGCTGGTCTCGGCCGTCGAGACGCTGACGGGCGGGGTCGGAACCGACCTCGTGACGCTCGGCAGCGGCGGCAATACGATTCTGGTGTCGCGCATCGAAACGCTGACTGGGGCCGCCGGTAGCGACGTCGCCATGCTGAGCACCGCCGGCAGCACGATGCTGGTATCCGATATCGAGACACTCGTCGGCGGCACTGCCATCGACGCCGTCACACTCGGCGCCACCGGCAGCACGATGCTGGTATCCGATATCGAGACGCTCATCGGCGGCACTGCCATCGACGCCGTCACACTCGGCACCACCGGCAATACCCTGTTGGTGTCCGCTGTCGAAACACTGACGGGCGACAACGGTACCGACGTCATCGCGCTCGGCACCGTCGGCAGCACAATGCTGGTGTCCGGTATCGAAACGCTGACCGGCGGCACCGGCGTGGACGTCATCACGCTCGGCACCGCCGGCAGCACGATTCAGCTCTTCCGCATCGAAACGGTGACGGGAGACAGCGGCACCGACGTCATAACCATCTCGTCCGCCGGCGTGACGATGAAGGCTCAAGGCATCGAGACTTTGATCGGCGGGGCCGGGGTCGATGTCGTGACGCTCGGCACCGCCGGAAACACGGTTCTGCTGAGCGCCATGGAAAGCGTCATCGGCGGAATCGGAACCGACGTCGTGACCTTCGGGTCGTCCGGCACCACGGTCTTGATCTCGGCGCTTGAGACACTGACCGGCGGTGCGGGTGCCGATGTCGTCACAATCAGCGCCAGCGGCATTACCCTTCTCGCGTCCCAGATCGAGACGTTGAACGGCGGTTCGGGCCGCGACCTCGTCTCGCTGGCGGCATCGGGCAACACAATCCTGATATCGAGAGCCGAAACGTTGACCGGCGGGGCCGGCACCGATGTCGTGACGCTCGGCTCCTCCAGCAGTACGATGCTGGTCTCCGATATCGAGACGTTGGCGGGCACCACCGGCACCGATTTCCTGACGCTGGGCACCGCCGGCAACACGATGCTGGTCTTAGCCGTCGAGACGCTGACGGGCGGAGCCGGCACCGATGCCGCGACGCTCGGCTCCGCCGGCAACACGATGCTGGTTTCAAGCCTCGAAACGCTGACCGGCGGCGCCGGCACCGATGTCGTGACGCTCGGCACCGGCGGCAATACGGTGCTGGTGTCCGGCATCGAGACGCTGATCGGCGGGGCCGGCACCGATGTCGCGACGCTGCACACCGCCGGGAACACCCTGTTGGTGGCCGGAATCGAGACGCTCAACGGTGGTTCCGGCATCGACTCCGTCACCCTCGCGGCCACCGGCAGCACTTTGCTGGCAACCGGCATCGAAACGCTGATGGGCAATGCCGGCACCGATATCGTGACGCTCGGCATCGGCGGCAACACGGTGCTGGTGTCCGATGTCGAGACGCTGACCGGCGGCGCTGGCGTGGACGTCGTCATGCTCGGCACCACCGGCGGCACGATGCTGGTGTCCGATTTCGAGACGGTGACGGGAGACGGCGGCACCGATGTCGTGACACTGGGCACCGGCGGGAACACCCTGCTGGTCTCGGCGATCGAAACGCTGACCGGCGGAACCGGCATCGATGCCGTGACGCTCGGTGCCAGCGGCAACTCCCTGCTGGTTTCGGCGGTCGAAACACTGACGGGTGGGGCCGCAACCGACGTCGTGACGCTCGGCTCGGCCGGAAACACGTTTTTGATGGCCGGCATCGAAACGCTCATCGGTGGCTCCGGTACCGATGTCGTCATGATCGGCACCACCGGGGTGACGTTCCATGCGGTCAATATCGAAACCGTCATAGCCGTCGGGCAGACTCTTCATCTGAGCGGGCTGGAAACCCTGGTCAGCATTGCGAATGCCGACATTCTCATCTTGGGTGACGGTGGTGAAACCCTCTCCATCTCCACCCAATACAGAACCATTCTCGGATCGTCCGGATCCGATGTGATCACGCTGGGCAGCGGCGGCAGCACGGTTCTCGTCGAACGTCTCGAAACGTTGACCGGCTCGAACGCCGGTGACGCGGTGATCGTCGGCACGACCGGCATCACGCTGCTGACAGGCTTTCTCGAAACGATCACCGGTGGGGTCGGCACCGATGTCATCACCCTGGGCAGCACCGGCGGCACCCTGTTCGTCGACCGGCTGGAGACTCTGAACGGCGGAATCGGCATCGACGTCGTCACGCTCGGCACCAGCGGCGCGACCCTGCTCGCCAATGCCATTGAGACATTGGCGGGTTCCGCGGGCACCGACGTAATCACGCTGGGAACCGGAGGCATCACGGTCCTGGCCGATCTGATCGAGACGATCAGCGGCGGCACGGGTTCCGACCTGGTCGTCCTCGGCACCAGCGGTTCGACCGTCTCCGTGTCGGGCATCGAGGTCCTGACCGGCGGGTCCGGAACCGATGTCGTCACCCTGGGTTCCGCCGGCAACACCGTGCTGCTGCGTGGCATCGAGACGCTGACCGGCAGTGCCGGTACCGACACCGTCACGCTGGGCGATACCGGCAACACCATGCTGGTTTCGGCTCTTGAGACAATCGCCGGCGGCACGGCCGTCGATGCGATTGCCCTGGGCACAGCCGGCAACACCCTGTTCGCCACCGCTCTTGAGACGCTGACCGGCGGAATCGGCTCTGACGCCGTGACGCTCGGCTCGGCAGGCATCACCCTGTCCGCCTCGAATCTCGAAACGATCACCGGCGGCGTCGGCACCGACATCATCACCTTGGGCACGGCGGGCAACACCCTGCTGCTCTCGAACGTGGAGACGGTCACCGGCGGAGCGGGCACCGATGTCGTGACCCTCGGTTCGGCCGGCGCCACTCTGCTCGTCGCCCTGCTGGAAACGATCACCGGCGGCACAGGCTCCGAGTCGGTCGTCCTGGGGTCGGCCGGCGGCACTGTCCTGGCGGCCAGCCTGGAGATCCTGGTCGGCAACGACGGCCCGGACCTCGTCACCCTCAGCGACGGCGGCAACACCACGCTGCTGCGCATGCTGGA
>NZ_RWIJ01000050.1 GCF_019805165.1 Azospirillum sp. 412522 | reverse complement strand
AAGATCACGATGACGGGGACCGGGGCGCAGCTGCTGGCCGACCCGGAGGTGCGGTCGGCCTATCTGGAAGGGGGGCACTGAGAGCTTATTCGTAGTAGGGCGGTGCCATCCCGTGCCGACCAAGAGGCTCTGTTGCAAAGTTTGGCGGCAGGGGCGAGATGATCTTGCCCCAGTTGGGCATTGTCACATAGCCTACGGGGTTGGCGATCCCGAGCGGCACTGGGCATGGTAGCGGGATGAGACGTGATCCTGATCCGCACTACCGCCATCGTTTTCCAGCCGAGCTGATCTCGCATGCGGTTTGGCTGTACCACACGTTTCCGCTCAGCTTCCGCGACGTTGAGCTGCTCTTGGCCGAGCGCGGCGTCGAGGTCTCCTACGAAACGGTCCGGCGCTGGTGTCGCAAGTTTGCCCAGACCTTCTGTGCCGCCGGCGTCCGCGACCCGGTGCTCGCTGGCACTTGGACGAGGTGTTCCTCAAGATCAATGGTGTCCAACATTACCTCTGGCGCGCCGCAGCGTGGTGCATGGATGGGGTTGCCAGGCCATGCCGCGCCCCGTCGATGCCGGCGGGGCGGACATCGTCTTCGCCGGGGCGCTCGACCGCCTGACCCGCGATCCGGAGGAGAGCCATGCCCTCTTCAAACGGCTCAAGCACCGGGGCGTCCGTCTCGTCACCCTGGCCGAGGGTGAGGTCAGCAACATCCACGTCGCCGTCAGCGGCATCTCCAACGCCCTCTACCTGGAGGCGGTCGCCTTCAAGACCTGGTGCTCGATCCTCGACAAGGTCCGCAAGGGCGAGATCATCACCGGCCTCGCCTACGGGTACCGGGTGGTCAAGGTCCATGCCGAGGACGGAACACTGGTCGACCGGCACTGGGAGATCGTCGCGGAGCAGGCGGCGGTGATCCGCGAGATCTTCGCCGCTTTCGCCAGCGGCCACAGCCGCAAGCAGATCGCTCGCCACCTCAACGACCGCGGCGTTCCCGGCCCCCGTGGCGGCATCTGGCGCGACACCACCAGCGGGCGAGCGGCATCCTGCGCAACGCGCTCTACGCAGGCCTGTCGGTGTTCAACCGCCAGAGCTTCAGCCGCAACCCGGCTGATGATGCCAAGCGCGTCGCCAGCCTCAATGACGAGTCCGATTGGGTGCGCGTGGAGGAGAAGGTCGGGTCTTTGGAAGCGGCACTGGCCTCCCCTCCCCCGCCACCGGTACCCCTGCCCGACACTTTGGCGGCCCTTTATCGGGAGCGGATCGCCGAGCTGGCGGCGATACTGGAGGACCCGGACCACCGGATTGAAGCGCGCGATCGCCTGCGCCCGCTGATCGAGCGGGTGGCGGTGCGTTTCAGCGCTGCCGGTACCGGCGGCGTCGAGATCGAGTTGGAGGGCGATCTGGTGGCGTTGCTCAGCCTCGGGCTAAGCCCAAACGCAGCGAAGGCCGGCGCTGCGGAAGCGGCTGGCCTTCGGGAACGAGTGCGTTCGGTAATGGTGGTTGCGGGGGGGCGCAACCAACGATTCTTGCGGTCAGTCGAGGCTGAAATCCCACAGATTGCAGCATGATTTAGGACACTCAACCTAAAAGTTGGAGGGTCGCAATGTAACGTTGGTTCTTTGATTGCGGGCACGGGAGGCAAGCCCTCAAAAGAAGGATCACCGCCAACGGCATTGATGAGGTGCTCTGCCGGCTCTGTGGTTCTTTCCGAGGTCGGGACGGGCCCGCCTCACGATGGTGTTTGAAAGCTCTGGTCTTCCAAGGTGCAAAGCGAGCTCACCCGAAGGGGGGCGCCAAGCAACGTCGCGGAATGACCAGGGCTTCGTCCCGGCAGAGACACCTCTCCGCTGCTGGGGCGGATCCGAGGAACGATCAGGTGGTCATGCGACGGCCTCCTTGTCTGACCAGCGAATAGGCATAGCTGCGTTATTCACCTGATATGTGCGCCCAGGCGGTCATGCCAATTTCCATTCGGGTCACCTGATCACTCCGCCAAATGCTGGATTTTCACTCGAGCAGCAATCCGTACATCAACGTGCCCGTTATCGGTCGCTGGCTCAAAGTGAAATGGCGTTGCACACTTATCCATCTTCAGGCATTGAATGCCGACGCTGAGGGCTGGCAGATGACGAAGACGAAGGAAACAGAACCGGAATCCGTGGCTGGCGTTTCCGCGGTGGAGCGGGCGCTCGCGGTATTGACAGCGTTTCGACGCGGCGACGGCGCTCTAACCCTGGCCGAGTTGGCCGAGCGCACCGGTCTGGTCAAGAGTACGATCATGCGGTTGGCGGTCTCTTTGCAGCGCTATCGCTTGATCGCACGCCTCCCTGACGGCAGCTACCGATTGGATGCAGAGACGCTGAGGCTCGGCACAGCTTACCAGCAGGCATTCAACCTTGCAGACCACGTCATGCCCGCACTGGAGCGTCTTGCCTCCGAGACGGGCGAGACCGCGGCTTTCTACGTGCATCATGGCGAAGAACGGCTTTGTCTGTTCCGGGTGGAGAGTTCGAGCCGCATCCGCCTGCACGTACAACCCGGCGACACGCGGCCGATGGACTGCTCGGCGTCTGCCCAGGTCTTGCAGTTGTTCGCCAACGGTCCGACGGGAACGGATGTCGATGCAAAGCTGCCGTTGTTCACCTCGGGCGCTACCGACCCGCACGCCGCCTCGCTTGCGACGCCGGTGTTCGGTGTCGGCCAAGTGCTCATGGGCGCGCTGATTGTGTCGGGGCCGGTGAGCCGGCTGACGGTGGAGCACGCCCAGCAGATCCGAGGCATGCTGCTCAATGAGGCCGCCACGCTGACCCTGGCCTGCGGAGGGACGCCGATCGCCCCCCCGACCAGGAAATTCACGCTTCGTCGAAAACCTCTTGGGCGGAAAAGACAAGTGAAGCAAGGCGCTTAGCATAGCGCAAAGCCCCTGAGCGAGGTCCAAGCACGGTTGAGTCTCACTGTATCTGCGTCCTCTCCTGGCGGGAATGCTCTGAAGACCATTGCCGCCTCCCAAGGATTTGTGACGGAGCCTCCAGTTCGTATTCCTCCAAATCGGGCGAAGCGCCTCCTCCTATGAAGCATGCGAGAACATGGGGAGCCCTGGCACCTCCAGTTCCGCGCGCAGCAGGGTGCCCGTCCTGCTCTCCGTGATGAACAGGCTGCGCCGGTCCGGACCGCCGAAGGCCAGGTTGGTGGTGCCGACACCGGCGCAGGACACAATTCGTTCCAATGGCTCCGCCACCGGGGAAAGCCGCCAGACCGAACCGAACCCGGTATGGCAGATGAGCAGGTTGCCTTCCTCATCAAGCGCGAGCCCGTCCGGGCCTCCTGGGCCGCCGTGCAGATGAGCGAATACACCGACTTTGGTGACCAACCCGCTGGCGGGCAACGGCACCCGCCAGATCTGGTTGGCGCGCGTGACGGCAACGAGGAGGAATGACTCCGCCGGGTCCACGACGATTCCATTCGGGCTCGGAACCGTGTTGACGAGGCAACTCAGCCTGCCGTCCGGCGTCAGGCGCCAGACCCGGCCTGTCGGATCGTGCATTCCGGTCTGGCCCTGGTCTGTGAAATAGAGGTTGCCCGAGGGCGCGAATACGAGATCGTTCACGCCCTTGAAGCTCTCGGACGCAGCCGTTTCGAGGAACGGTTTGACATCACCAGTCTCCGGATCCAGCAGCATGATTCCACGCTTATAGTCGGTGATGAACACGCGACCGTCGCGGTGGATTTTCAGGCCGTTCGGCCACCCGTCATACTCCGTGATCTGCGTCCACTCGCCCTCCGGCGAGACACGGAAGATGCGGCCGTTGGGGATGTCGGTGACGTAAAGACGTCCCTCGCGGTCGAAGGACGGCCCTTCCAGAAAGGAGTCGATCTCTCGCCCACCTTGGTTGGCGTCGGCCCACGCTGTGCGACGCGGTTTACGGAACGCGTCGGGCAGCCGGGTGAACACGGTCGTCTCGATGCGGCGAGGTGGAGCAAAATACGTCATGATGGGCGAACTCCGGGCTGGAGCTTCGTGCGTTGAATGTGAAACGCACGAAGCTCCAGCTTTAGGTTTGGCGATCGGATTCACGCGTCAAATCGATCCCGATTTTACGCGATCCGATCTAGGCCGTGGGCGGGAAGCCGTACAGGACGGCAGGATTTTCGACGAGGATGCGCTTGAACGCGGTCTCGCTGCCCGCCCAGTCGGCCAGGCGATCGAACAGCACGGCGTCATCCGGCTTCGCATCGCTGGGCCGCGTGGGGTGCGGCCAGTCGCTTCCCCAGACCACGCGCTCCGGCGCCGCCCGGATGTAGGCTGCCGCCACGCGGCCTGCATCCGCATAGGACGGCGGCCCATCCTTGCTGGTCAGGTAGCCGCCGGAAAGCTTGACCCAGGCGTTCCCTCGATCAAGCAACCCGCGGATGATGGCGTAAACGGGACTGTCCACACCAGCCGGTTGAGGCACCTGGCCCAGGTGGTCGAAGACCAGCCGGCCGGGCAGGCGGCCGAGCAGGTCGCGCGAATCCTCGATCTGCTTGGGACTCATATTGATCTGGCAATGCCAGCCCAGCGCGGCGAGGCGTGGTGCGAGCGGCTCCAGCGAGGCCGTCGTCAAGGAGCCCGGCAAGACCAGATTGAACCGCACGCCCCGTACACCGAGCGCATGCAGGCGCTGCAACTCCGCGTCGGACACGTCTTCTCCAACCACGGCCACCATGCGGAACCGGTCCGGGCCGAGCGCCTGCAGGGATTCAAGCTGCAGGGTGTTGTCCGTGCCGTAGGTGGAGGGCTGGATGATCACGCCACGGCTGGTCCCGAGACGGCGTTGCAGCGCGCGGTAGTCGTCCGCGGTCGCATCGTCCGGGAGTAACGTCGCACCGGGTGCGGCCGGGTAGCGGCGGTCATAGGTATGGAAGTGGCAGTCCGTCGCCCCCGGAGGCGCGTGGACCCGCGGCGCTTCAGTACCGCTCGACCAGCGGACGGCAGAGCCAGTCTGCGCCGTCGCCTCGCAAGCCAAAGGCAGCATCGCTCCGGCAACGCCGGCCAGCACTCCGCGCCGCGTCAAGGACATGCGTCCCATGGGAGAACCCTTCCCCAATGACGGTTGTATTGTTGGCAAGCCGCTGGTCGGTCGTGCCGATGTTTGGCCAAATCCTACGTCGTGGCCGTCTCTACGCCCTTGGAGCGTCGTGCGGCACGCGCCGGGTCCCCAAGAAGCAGCATGACAATTGCCCCGAACAACAACACTCCGGAGATCGTCAGCAGCGGCACGGAAAAGCTCTTCGTGGTCTCACGCAGGTAACCGATGGCGTAGGGGCCGACAAAACCACCGAGGTTGCCGATGGAGACGATCAGCGCCAGACCAGCCGCCGCGGCCCGCCCGGTCAGGAGGTTCGCCGGGAGGGCCCAGAAGGTCGCCTGGAACGAGAGGATTCCGGCCACGGTCACCACCAGCGTCGCCATCGCCGGCAATGGATCCGTCAAACCGGCGCTGGTCGCGAGCGCAAGCCCGGCAAGGGCCAGGGCTCCGCACACATAGGGAACGCGGTTCGCCGACCGGTCCGCCAGGCGCGCCCACAGCACCATGCACACCGCCCCCACCGCGTAGGGCAAGGCCGAGAGAAATCCGACGGCCACGTAGTCGAGCCCAAAACCGCGAACGATCTGCGGCAGCCACAGCCCCACGCCGAGTGAACCGCAAATGCCGCAGAAATTGATCAAGGCCAGCACGAAAAGGCGCGGGTTGGCGAAGGCGTCGCGCAGCGAACTGCCATGCTTGCCGGCGATGGCCGCCTGCTCCTCGGTCAGGCGCCGGGAGAGCCAGGCGCACTCGTTCGGCGCCAGCCAGGATGCGTCGGCCGGCTTGTCCGACAGCACGAAGAGGCAAGCCACCCCAAGCGCCACCGCCGGCAACCCTTCGAGGATCAGCAGCCACTGCCACCCTGAAAGTCCCCCCATGCCGTCCAGTGTGAGCAGAAATCCGGAAATGGGCGAACCGATCATGTTGGCGACCGGAATGCCGACCAGGAACGATGCCGTCGCCCGCGCACGCCAGACGCCCGGGAACCAGTAAGTGAAGAACAGATAGACCCCAGGCGTGAATCCGGCTTCCGCCATGCCCAGCAGGAAGCGCATGACACCGAAGGAAACCGGGCCGGTGACGAGGCAGGTGAGCACCGAGAACAGGCCCCACGAGATCATGATGCGCGCGATCCAGCGCCGGGCGCCGACCCGCTGCATGATCAGGTTGCTCGGAATTTCGCAGAGGAAGTAGCCGAGGAAGAACAGCCCGGCTCCCCAACCGAACTGCGTCGGCGTGAGCCCGATGTCACGCGTCATTTGCAGGGCCGCGAAGCCCACGTTGACTCGATCCAGATAGCTGATCACGTAGCAGATGAAGATGAACGGCACGATGCGCCGCATGACCTTCCGCATAGTCGTCCGCTCGTCGACCACCGGTGCCGCCGGGCTCGGTTCCTGTGTCGTCGCTTGCATGGGTGGTCTCGCTCCCTTGGCGCGCGTGCCGCGCGCCGTTATGATTCAGCCTGACGCCTATTCGGCCGCTGTGGGGGTACCGCTGACGGCATGCGTCTTCCGGGCGCCCATCACCAGCACGATCAGGGCGCCGGTCATCGCCAGGAGTGCGATGGGCAGCAGGGCCGCGCCAAAGCTGCCGGTCGCGTCCTGGATCGCCCCCACCAGGGACACCATCCCGCCGCCAACGAGGTTGGACACCGCGTTGATGCCCGCGATGCCGGCGGCGGCCGTCGTCGGCGACAGCGTGGTCGAGGTGAAGGCCCAGAACGGCCCCTTGAAGGAGGAATAGCTCGCCAGCACGCAGCTCAGCAGCACCACCGTCAGCGCCAGCGAATCGCGTGCGAAGAACACACCGATGACTCCGGCGGAAATGACCATCAGAGGCAATGCCGTGTGCCACCGACGTTCCCCCGTGCGGTCGCAGTGCATGCCCCAGAACATCATGAGCGCCGCGGCGACGCCGTAGGGGATCGAATTGACCAACCCGGTCTCGAAGTTGGTCAGGCCGAAGCTCTTGATGAGCTGGGGCTGCCACACCGACAGGCTGGAACTCGCCGCCGAGCTGGCGGAGCAGGCAAGGGCCAGGCCCCAGACGTAGGGGTTGCGGGCAAGCTGGGCGAGCGAGAGGTGACCGACTGTGCGCGTGGTTGCCCGCTCGGCATCGAGCGTCCGGGTCAGCCAGCCTTGTTGCTCGGCCGACAGCCAATGCGCATCCTTGGGCCGATCCTTGAGGACGAGCAGGCAGGAGATACCGAGCAGCACCGTCGGAATGCCTTCCGCGACGAAAACCCATTGCCAGCCGTGCAGCCCCAGCACTCCGTCCGCATGCAGCAGGCCAGCCGAGACCGGCGAGCCGATGAAGCTGGCGAGCGGGACGGACATCGAGAAGGCGGCAACGATCCGGGCGCGGTAGCGGGCCGGGAACCAATAGGTCGCGAACAGGACGATGCCGGGGAAGAAGCCCGCTTCGGCGACGCCCAAAAGGAAACGCAGGACGTAGAAGGAGAGAGGTCCCTGCGTCAGGGCCATCAGGACGCACATGGCGCCCCAGGAGATCATGATGCGTGCGATCCAGCGCCGGGCGCCATAGCGCTGCAGCATCAAATTGCTGGGCACCTCGAACAGGAAGTAGCCGATGAAGAACAGGCTGCCGCCGAGGCCGTACGCGAAAGCGGAAAGGCCAAGTTGCGGCCGCATCTGCAGCGAAGCCACGCCGATGTTCGAGCGATCGAGCAGATTGAAGAAATAGCAGAGCATCAGGAACGGCACGAGGCGAATAATCACCTTCCGCATCGTTGCCCGTTCCAGGCCGTTTTGCCCGACATGGTCGCTTTGCATTGCGCGTTCCTCCATGGCCATTTTCGGTATCCTTCGCCGTCCGGAACCCAGCAATCCGTCCATTTGGATGTGCAGGTGGAGGCGGCGTTGTCAGCAAACTAAAATAGCGCTGCGAAACTCTGGTGAGCCGGACCCTGACAAGACCTGCTCACCGTCGTGTACCGAGGTGATGCAGCAGAGCTTGCACGGGGTGCGGCAGCCGAACGCCGCTGATCAGCATCGCCTGCGAGCGGCAGGAATAGCCGGTCGCCAGCAATTGTCCGGTTGGGCCGGCGTCGGCGACGTGCTTCGCCCAGCTCTGGTCGTAGATCCGTTCCGAGGTCGAGCGGTGCTCCGCCTCGTGTCCGTAGGTGCCGGCCATGCCGCAGCATCCGGACGGCAGGATGCGCAGGTCGAGGCCGCAATGCGCGAACGCCGCCTTCCACGCCGGCAAACTGGCGGCCGCCGTCGTACGCTCCGTGCAGTGCGGAAGAAGCTGGTATTCGATGGGTTCGGCCACCCGAGGCAGGGCGTCAACGTGCCGGGCAAGCCACTCCTGGACGAGGAGCACGCTGGGCCGCTCGCTCGGTTCCAGGACACCCGCGTATTCGGCGCGGTAGGTCAGCGTCATCGAGGGATCGAGGCCGACCAAGGTTGCCCCCGTGCCGGACAAGGTCCGCAGCATGGCCGCGTTGGCGCGGGCAACGCGTTCGAACCGGCCGAGGAAGCCATGGACATGCAGCGGCTTGCCGTTCGGGCGGAAGGGCGCCAGCCACGGGCGGAAGCCGAGCGCGGCGACGAGGTCGAGCAGGTCGAGGACGAGGCGGGTCTCGTAAGCGCTGGTGAAGGCATCCTGCACGACGATCACGCTGCGCGCCCGATCCGGCTCGTCGAGGGCCCGCAGGGCGGCCGGCGTCGCCACCTGCACGCCGCGGGATGCCAATTCGCGCCGCAGGTCCAGCCCTGACAGCTTCGGCGTCGCCGCGAGCCCGATCGCCCGCAGCCCGGCCCGGCCCATGGAGCTGCCCACCACGACGTTGTAGAGCTGCGGCATCCGCATCAGCAGCGGTGTCAGTTGTTCGATCGAACCGACGACATGGTCCCGCAAAGGGCGCAGGTAGCGGCCGTGGTAGAGCTCAAGAAACTTGGCGCGGGTGGTCGGGATGTCCACCTTGATCGGGCATTGGCCGACGCAGGATTTGCAGGCGAGACAGCCATCCATGGCGTCCTTGACCGCGTGGGAGAAGTCCGGTGCGCCGCGGCGGCGCGCCAGAGTGTTGCGCAGCCGTTCGGGAAACGACCGCCAGCTTGGCTCCCGACGCAGCCGGCGCGCTTCCGCCGACGGATCGACACCGAGGACCGCCAGCTGCCGGAGCCATTCCCGCATCAGCGAGGCCCGGCCCTTCGGCGAATGCCGGCGGTCGCGCGTCGCCTTGTAGGACGGGCACATCGCATCATCCGGATCCCAGTTGAAGCAGGCCCCGTTGCCATTGCAATGCATGGACTCGTCATACGCAGCGCGCACATCGGGCGGGATCTCGCGGTCATAGGCGCCGCGCAGGGGCACACCGTCGATGGTCAGCAACTCGCCCGATCCGGGAGTGGCGATCTTGCCCGGATTGAGTTGGTTACGCGGATCGAACGCGGCCTTGATCTCCTGCAGCGCGGGGTAGAGCGGGCCGAAGACGCGCGGCGAGAACTCCGAGCGCATGCCCTTGCCGTGCTCGCCCCAGAGCAGGCCGTTGTACTTGCGCGTGAGGTGCACGACCTCCTCGGTCACCTCGCGGATCAGGGCTTGCTGCGCCGGGTCCTTCAAATCGATGGCGGGCCGGACGTGCAGGACGCCGGCATCGACATGACCGAACATGCCGTAGTCCAGATGGCGGGCGTCGAGAGCAGCGCGGAACTCCGCGATGTAGTCGGCCAGATTCTCCGGCGGCACGGCCGTGTCCTCCACGAAGGGGACCGGCCGCTTGTCGCCCTGCATTTTGCCGAGCAGCCCGACCGCCTTCTTGCGCATCGCCCAGATCGCGCTCACGTCCCGCTCGCCCCGGGCAACCGTAAAACCGCGCCGGCCCGCGGCTTGGCCCCCAAACTGGCCGTCATTCGCCAGCGTGGTGATCATGCGCTCCAGCGCGGTCTCGACCTCGTCCGCGGTGTCGCCCACGAACTCGATCAGGTTCACGCCACTGGCCCGCTGCCCGTCGTCGTCGGGAAAGAAGACCCGCACACTGTTCCAAATGATGTCGTCCTGGGCGAGCCCGAGAACCTTGGAGTCCACCGTCTCGATCGATGCCGGCTTGAAGCCGATCAGCGTCTGCGCGTCCCGCAGCGCCGCGTCGAAGCTGCCGTAGCGCAGGTTGACGAGGGCGGTGTGGCGCGGGATCGGCAGCACATTGAGCTTGGCTTCGGCGAGGAGAGCGAGCGTGCCCTCGGAGCCGCACAGCACCGAGTTCAAGTGGAAGCGCCCGCGCTCGTCCCGGATGTGCGCCAGGTCGTAGCCGGTCAGGCATCGGGTGAGCGGCGGGAAGTGCTGCGCGATGAGCTCGGCCCGCTCGCGCTGGATGGAATCCACCGCCCGATGCACCGCGCCGACGCGGTCCGGGCGGCGCTGGACCAGAGCCAGATCCGCGGGCTCCAGGGCGCGCGAGGTCCAGACCGTGCCGTCGAGGAGCACGGTCGTCAGTTCCAGCACATGGTCGCGGGTCTTGCCGTAGAGGCACGAGCCCTGGCCGCAGGCGTCGGTGCTGACCATGCCGCCGATGGTTGCCCGGTTTGACGTGGACAGCTCGGGCGCGAAAAACAGGCCGTGCGGTTCCAGCGCGGCGTTCAGCTGATCCTTGACCACGCCCGCCTGCACGCGGACCCAGCGTTCGGCCACGTTGATTTCCAGCACGGCATTCATGTGCCGCGAGACGTCCACGACCAGCCCATCCGTGAGCGATTGGCCGTTCGTCCCCGTGCCGCCACCCCTCGGCGCGATCCGCAAGTCCGCGAAGCGCGGCTCCGCCGCGACGCGGGCGATGCGGACCAGGTCCTCGGTGCTCCGTGGAAAGACGGCCACCTGTGGCGTAACCTGATAGATGGAGTTGTCCGTCGCCAGCACGGTGCGCGCGGCATGGTCCGGCGACAGATCGCCCTCGAAGCCCCGCACCCGGAGTTCGGTCAAGAACTCCAGATACAGCGGCGCAAGGTCGGGGGTGTGCGACAGGCGGGGCAACATTGGACGGTTCTCGCCTGGGTTAAGCGGCGTGGCCGATGGCGAGCGGAGTCCTCTCGCCCAGGGTGACGATCGCGCCCTTCAACGCCGGCTCGCGGCCGGCCAGCACCTGGATGATGCAATCAGCGGCGCCGGCGGCCATTCCCACGGCCCCGCGCGGGGTGTTGGCCGCGATGTGCGGCGTCGCGATGACCTTGGGATGCCGCCGCAGCGCACTCTCCTGCGGCAACGGCTCCGTCTCGAACACGTCGATGCCGGCGCCGGCGATGTGACCCGAGTCCAAGGCCTCCAGCAACGCCGCCTCTTTCACGATGCCGCCACGGGCGGCGTTGACCAGCAGCGCGCCCTTCGGCAGCCGGGCGAGTTCTGCCGCGCCGATCATGCCACGGGTCTCCGCGCTCAACGGGCAGTGCAGCGACAGGACGTCGGAGCGGGCCAGGAGATCCGTGAGCGATCCGACGCGCTCGCCCGGCCCCGGCAGGCCATCGCCCGGCAGATAGGGATCATAGGCCAGGACCGGCATGCCGAAGGCTTCGGCGTAGCGAGCAACCTTGGAGCCGATCGCGCCGTAGCCGACGATGCCGATGGTCCGCCCCTCGGCGTCGCGCGTGTGGCGCGAGGTCTTCTCCCAAAGACCGCCCGCCATGCCGGCGCCGATCGATGGCAAATCCTTCAAAACGGCCAGCAGCAGCGCCCAGCTGTGCTCCGCGACCGCGCGGGAGTTGGCGCCGGCCGCCCGGGTGACGGTCACGCCACGTGCCTTGGCGGCCGCGACGTCGATCCCGTCAATGCCGGCGCCATGACGGGCGACGACGCGCAACCCCGGCCCCGCGGCGTCGAGGACGGCGCCGTTGATGTGGCCCTGGCGATGCAGCAACGCGACCGGACGGTGCTCCCGCACCGCGTCGAGAAGCTCGCTCTCGGATGGATAGGCGGAGGTGGTGATCACGGCGTAACCGGCCTGCTGCAGCAGGGCGACGGCTTCGGGCGCGAGCGCCGCGGCGCTGACCAGTACGGTGGGCTGGCCTTCGCGGCCGGTCGGGGAAGCGTTCATAACGGATGTCCTTTCAGGGAACGGATGAGCGGGAGGAAAACCTTATTCCACCCCTTCGCAGTTCAGCCTGCGCAGGGTCTCATCCACCCACGCCGCGCTGTGCGTTCCCGCCTGGATGTTCGCGATCTGGCGCTGCTCCGCCTCATACTTGGCTGTCGCCGCCGCGAAGACGGGGTCGACGTCGTCGTACGGCACGCAGAGCACGCCGTCGTCGTCGCCAAGCATCAAATCGCCCGGCGCGATGACCATGCCGTCAATGGCAACCGGCACATTGACCTCTCCCGGGCCGTTCTTGTAAGGGCCGCGATGGGTGACGCCGGCTGCGAAAACCGGAATCTCCTGGCTCCGGATGTAAGCGGCGTCGCGGATGGCGCCGTTGATGATCACGCCGGCCACGCCGCGCCTGACCATCTGCATCAGCATCATCTCTCCCATAAGCGCGTTGGTCAGCTCGCCCCCCGCGTCCACGACGATGACGTCGCCCGGCTGGGCCATGGCGATGGCCTTGTGCATCATCAGATTGTCGCCCGCGGGTGCCTTGACGGTCAGCGCCGGGCCGGCCAAGCCACCGCCAGCGTGCATTGGGCGCAGCCGCGCCCCGCCGGCCACCATGCGCGCCATGCCGTCACTGACGTTGGCGACCGGCAGTTGAGCGAAACGCTCCACCACCTCGCGGCTGACGGCGCGCTGACGCGACAGAACACGGAATCCTGACGGCATTGTGTTTTCTCCCCTGAGCCGGGCACGGTGTGGGCCGATGCAGCTCGGCACACGAGCACCTCAAAGCCAAAATTTTCGCAACGCCGTTCTATTATCAACGATCAGCCGGCTCAGCAAGCCGAATCATCAGCGATTCTAATTTTTGCAACGCCGTTCTGTTACATTTGCAACAGGTTTCCGTGAAGGTCATCCGTGACCTTGTCCGCGTACGACGACATTGGTGCGCAAATCGATCGGGGGTTGGCAGAGGATGGATTACCGGGTAGGAAGGCGGCCCTCCTGGAACCGAGAGCCGGATGCCGTACAAGGCGAATGAGAGCCGACGTCACAAGTTCCCGCAGGCTCGCTATCGAGTTGAGAACTGGGGGGCTTACACGATGCGGCGCTGCGCCGACGCGGTGACCTGACGGTCTGGGTGACGCCGGAAGCGATCGCCGCGTGGACGCCGCCCGCCACAGGGCGGCGTGGCCGGCCAGCGCGCTACTCCGACATTGCCATCGAGGCGGGGCTGATGCTCCGCTTGGCTTTTGGACGGTCGTGGCGGCAGACCGAGGGATTGCTGGGCTCCCTCATGTGCCTGCTCGGTCTGAGTTGCCGGTTCCGGATCACACGACGTTTTCCCGGCGCAGCGCCAACCTGGAGGTTGCTTCGGCCGTGGCGGCGACGGACAGGGCGGTCACCGTGGTCATCGACTCCACCGGGCTGAAGGTGTTCGGTAAGGGCGAGTGGCACCAGGAAAAGCACGTCGGGACGACGCGCCGGAGCTGGCGAAAACTTCATCTGGCCGTCGATCCCATCACCGGCGCGATCCTCGCCTCGCAACTGACAACGAAGGAGGAGGGGGACGCCTCGCTCGTCGGGCCACTGCTCGACCAGATCACCCGCCCGATCGACGCGGTCATCGCTGACGGGGCGTACGATGGCGAGCCCATCTATCGTGCCATTGCCGAGCGTGCGCCGAAGGCCGACGTCATCATCCCGCCACGCGCCAGCGCGGTGGTGAGCGACACCGCCGACACCGCTCCCACCCGACGCGGCCGCCACATCCTGATGATCAAGGAGCATGGTCGGCTGGGCTGGCAGCGGGCCGTGCAGTACGGCCGCCGGTCCTTGGGCGAGGTGGCGATGCTCAGGTACAAGGTCCTCATCGGACGCGGTCTGCGTGCTCGGACTCTGCCCGCGCAGAAAGTCGAAGCGGCTGTCGGCTGCAAGCTCATGAACGTCATGACCAGCTTGGGCATGCCGGTATCCAGAAAGGTCACCTGATCACCGCTTCCCTGCGGTGAAATCCGCCGTCGCGCCGGTTTGCGCACCAAAGTCCTACGCTGCAGCCAAGCGAGCCATCATGCTCGGGGGTGGAGCACCGTCATCACAAGGGCTCAACAACCGGGCCGAGAACGCGCACCAACGACCGGACGATGCGAGCGGCAGATGAAGCGGATTAAATCGCCCCGATAGGTGCAGTGCTTTCTGTCAGTACATGACCCAACCGCCAACCGCTTCCACCTCCACCGCGACCACCGCCCGGCCTCCGATTACTGCGCCGCCCACGCCCGGGCCTTTACCGCCTGGGTTGAGGTCGCCGGTGCGCCGCTGGCCACTGGATCCCCTGGTCTCCGGGAATCTGTCGCCGAACTGCGCCAGCCATCATGGACGGCGCCAACGAGTTAACGGTTCCCGCTCACGCTGTCCGCACACTTCGGCTGGCATAGGTGTTGTAAAGACGTTGCTGATTGAGGGCATCCTGCTTTGGTGCGATGCCGAACTCGCGCGAATATTCTCGGCTGAATTGCGAGACGCTTTCGTAACCCACCCGATACGCCGCGTCGCTGACATTTGCCGCCTCCGACACCATCAAGCGACGAGCCTCAAGCAAGCGCAATTGCTTCTGAAACTGTAGCGGCGTCATGGAGGTCAGTGCCTTGAAGTGCTGGTGAAACGACGATGGGCTCATCCCGGCCAGTTCGGCGAGCTGTTCCACCCGCAAGGTCCGAGCGAAGTTGAGATGCAATGCCGCGATCGCCTTGGCAACCCGTTCTATATTCGACTTCGGCAATACCAGCTTGTGCAACTCCCCGCCACGCGGCCCGCTGACCAGCCAGTAGCAGATCTCACGCATCACCGACGGGTAAAGGATCGGAATCGATTTTGGCGACGCCGTCATGCGCATGAGGCGCATGACACAGTCAGCCAAGGTCTCGTCCACTCGGCCCACGAATACGCAGTGCCCGGGCTCTGCGACCGGCGCAGGCGGTTCGTCCAGTTGTTCAAGGACGTCGCGCACCATCGCCACATCGAAATCGATGACGACGCCGATATAGGGCGCTTCGACGCTGGCCTCGACGATCCGTCCCGATGCCGGAAGGTCGATGGTCACGACCAGACAGTCCATGGCGCCGTAATCGAGCCGGTCTTCGCCGAAGTGAATCTCCTTCGCGCCTTGAAGGACGATGCAGAGCGAAGGCCGGTAAATTGCCCTGATGGGCAACATGGCCTGGAACGAGCGGACGATGTTGAATCCTTCGACCAGCGTCGGGAACAAGCCCTCGCCACCACCCTGGTCCTCGATATACGCATTGACCGCCGCCAGAAGCGATGACGACATGTGCGCCCCCAGTCGTTTATCCGGCCAGATCAACGCCTGCCCCTTGGCCAGACTATCGCGATCTGCAGGATTAGGCAAATTTCTTGAGAGTTCGGGTATTCTGATCATTGGGCGCTCCATTTAGCTTGATCAAGCCAACAAGCGTGGAGCGGTTCAGATATGGCAGAAGCGGCAGCGCAGTCGAACGAGACAACGATCACACGACCATATCATTCCGAAAAAGACAGTGGTGTATATGTTGAGGGTTGGCGTGTCGCAGCCATGTGCACCACTCTGGTTCTGACCAATTCTTTCTCGCAGTTAGATAGAATTCTGCCTTTCATCCTGGCGGAATCCATCAAAGCAGATCTGAACTTGAGCGATACGCAGATGGGCCTGCTCACCGGCTTGGCATTCGCCGTCTGCCATGCGCTACTGTCACTGCCACTGGCACGCGCGGCCGATCGTGGATCTCCGAGATTTGTGCTTGTTTCCTGCATCCTGGTCTGGAGCGTGATGACTGCACTCGGCGGTCTGGCGGCAAGCTTTCTGTTTTTGGCCCTGGCCCGGTTCGGTGTCGCATTCGGCGAGGCAGGCGCGATTCCTGCCGGGCATGCGCTGATTGCGAGAAAGATCCGGCCCGAACAACGGGGTTTCGTGATCGGATTGTTCTCCATGGGGATCCCGCTCGGCACGATGGCCGGTTTTGCGGCCGGTGGCGCCATCGCGGACACCCTGGGCTGGCGCACAGCGCTGATCGGCGCCGGATCGATCGGCATCGTGATCGGGCTGGTGACGATCCTTGTCGCCGGCCCTACTCCGCCCGTCGGACGTTCGACGAGCGACGACCAGCCGTTCCTCCGTACCGCCCTCGACCTGCTCGCCGCTCCTGCATTTCGCTGGATGTTCGTCGGCGCCATATTCCTCGGCTTCGCTTCCGCACCCTTCTATGCATTCATCGCACCATTCCTCATGCGCACCTACGGCTACAGTGCCAGCGAAGCGGGCCTCGCCTTCGGGCTTCTCCAAGGGCTGATGGGCATTCTCGGCGCGTTGGGCGGCGGCCGCTGGTTCGACCGTGCGGTACGATCCGGCACCGGCAAAGTCCTTGGGCCTCCGGCAATTCTCCTGCTGATTGCCAGTCTGACGACGACGGCCGCGCTGTTCATACCCACAGGGTGGATGTCGATCGCCCTTCTCGTTCCCTGCATGCTGTCCTTCTCCTTCATGATGCCCTGGGGGTTCGGCGCCGCGCATCTCGTTGCCGGTCCCGGCCGACAGGCGCAGGCGTCCAGCCTCGTGATGATCGGAGTGGGCCTCGTGGGCCCGGCGCTTGGTCCGATCCTCGTCGGCGTCCTCAGCGACACCGCCACCGCGGCGAACATTCGGAACGGTTTAGGGCTCGGATTGCTGATCGTGCCGCTGGGCAGCGCGCTCGCCGGTCTCGCCTTCCTGGTCGCGAACCGGCGCGTCGCAGATGCCCTTCGAAAATGACCACCGAGGGACGGCTCGAACTCAGGCCGTTCCCTTTCCCCCAATCACCCCGGATTCGAGGTCGATATGCTGACCCTCATTGAAAATGCACTCGAAAACTTCCTGAATGAAGACGACGGGCAAGCCGTCGTGATGTTGAACCTCCTGCGGTTCCGAGAGAACGGCGGCCGGGAGCGATATGCGGAGTATCTCGCCGTCGCCACGCCGATCGTCGCCCGATTCGGGGCGGAGATCGTCTATGTGGGCAATGGTCTCCCGGCGCTTTCGGCGGAGCCCGGACAGGCTTGGGACGCGGTGGCTCTCGTCCGTTACCCCAACCGCCGGGCATTCGCCGAAATGGCGATGGACGCCGATTACCGGAACAGAGCAGCCCCGTTGCGCGAAGCGGCGCTTGCGGAAGCCGTGTTGCAGCCTCTCCAGACGGTTTCCCCCTAAGGGCTGCGAAAGGACTTTCCCATGCGGAAGAACTGGACAATCCAGGACATGCCGTCCCAGCACGGCAGGACAATCGTCGTCACGGGCACCGGCGGGCTCGGCTTCGAGGACGCGCTTGCATTGGCACACGCAGGCGGCGACGTCATCATCGCCGGGCGAAACCCTCGCAAGGGAAGCGACGCCGTCGCACGCATCAAACGGTCCGCGCCCGACGCGAGCGTCAGCTTCGAGCCGGTCGATCTCGCGGATCTGGCCTCGGTCGCCGCGTTCGGGCTGAGGTTGTGCGAGAGCCGGGAGCGGATCGACACTCTGATCAACAACGCGGCCGTCATGACGCCGCCTCGACGTCAGACCACCGCGGATGGTTTCGAACTTCAGTTCGGCACGAACTATCTCGGCCACTTCGCGCTGACCGCGCATCTGTTGCCCTTGCTGATCCGTGGGCGGAACCCTCGTGTCGTCACTCTGTCCAGTATCGCGGTGCGCCGGAATGCCGCCATAGACTTCGACGATCTGCAGGCCGAAAAGGCCTATCGGCCGATGCCTGCCTATGCCCAATCCAAGCTCGCCTGCCTGATGTTCGCGCTCGAACTTCAGCGCCGCAGCGACGAGGCCGGCTGGGGCCTGACGAGCATCGCAGCCCATCCCGGGATTTCGCGGACCGACCTTTTGCACAACGCCCCGGGGCGATACAGCGTTCAGGGACTTTTGCGATCGGTCCTGTGGTTTCTGTTTCAGCCGGCGGCGCAGGGAGCACTGCCGACGATGTTCGCGGCGACGTCACCGGATGCCCGCGGAGGCAGGTACTACGGCCCCGACAAGCTCTCGGAGACACGCGGCCATCCGAGCGAGGCGACGATCCCGGCAGCTGCATTGGACCTGCATGTCGCCCGCCGGCTTTGGGACGTCTCGGAAAAGCTGGCGGACGTCGGCTTCGGCGCTGCCGCGGCGACACGTCTCCACGCCGGTCCAAAGGGACCCGGCATCCCCGCGGAGGCTTGAGTGATGGATCCGCTCGCAAGCCTCGTCGACTGGATCGCTCTTTACGGAGCGCTTGGTCTGTTCGCCGCCGGACTGGCGGAACGCCTCGTCCCGGCCCTGCCCTCCTATGGCATGCTGGTCGCAATCGGCATGGCGGCGGTCGGAGACAGTTGGTCGCTGCCGACCGCCTTCATCATGACGACCTGCGGAAGTGTCTTCGCCAGTGTCGCATTGTTCCTCGTCGTCCGGGCTGTCGGACAGGATTTGTCCGCCAAGCTCCTATACGGAAGTGGACGGCTCTTGGGTCTGCCGTCGAGGCGCATCGACAAGATGCTGACTTCCTTCCGGGCGCGCGACAGGAGCCTGTCCCTGATTGCACAGATCATTCCGACGGTTCGGTTGGTCGCGCCGCTGGCCGCTGCCCTCGTTCACCTGGATGCGTGGCGCTTTGCTACCGGCACTCTGCTGGGCATCGCCCTGTGGAACGGCCTGTTCCTCGCCGCGGGCTACACGGCCGCACAGTCGATCCCCGACCTCAATGCGTCAGCCTTGGCGATCAAGTTCCTGCTCCTCGTTCTCGCGGTCGAGACGTTGTCCGTGCTGGTCTGGCGACTGCTTGGACGAACCACTTGGCGAACCGCTTGGCGCCGGACCTCCTCGAAGGATCAAGCATGCTGAACAGCTCATCAGAGACCCTCCAGTTCTTCCGCGCCTGGCTGTCCGAACCGTTCAGGGTTGCGGCTGTGACACCGTCCGGACGGGCGCTGGCGGCCTTGATCGTGTCGGAGATTTCCGCGGAAACCGGGCCTATCCTCGAACTCGGTCCCGGGACGGGGGTGTTCACACGCGCGTTGTTGGCGCGAGGCGTCGCCGAGGAGAACCTTGCGCTGATCGAATTCGGTATGGAGTTCGCCGCAAAGCTGAGCGTCGATTTTCCGCGTGCAAGGACACTGTGCATGGATGCGGCGCGACTGCGCGATGTCGAGCTTTTCGATGACGGGCCGGTCGGGGCCGTCATCAGCGGCCTGCCGCTTCTGTCGATGGCGCCGCGAAGGGTCTATTCCATCCTGGAAGGAGCTTTCGCGCATCTCTGCGCCAACGGTGCGTTCTATCAGTTCACCTACGGGCCGCGCTGTCCGGTATCGCGACCGTTGCTCGACCGGCTGGGCCTCAAGGCCACCTATTTGGGCGGCACCTTCGCAAACGTGCCTCCAGCGGCGGTCTATCGCATTCAGCGTCGCAGGATCCCGCGCATCGCCGGGAGTCGGGCACGTTCCACGACCGCGGACAATTCCTGACGCGGCAGTCCGGCGTTCCCATCAGGATTGGGCCTTGCCCGACATCCCATGATCGATGGTGGCGACGATATGGTCCCAACCGGCCAGGGCGATTTCCGCGACGGCTTCGAGTTCGGTGCGATCCGCTCCGTCGCGGGCGCGGATCGCCATGCCGCTTTGCACCGTCTGCACGAACCTCGCCAGCTTGGTCGTGTCCACCGTGGCCGGGAGGTCCCCGTCGCTCTTGGCCTTGTCGAAGCGGGCCTTGAGGAGATCGAAGCCACCCGCGCGGGTGGTCCGCATGAGCTCGCCGAGCTCGGAATGTCCATCGCTGCCCACGGTCGCGAGCGTCACCATGCAGCCATGGGGCAGATCGCAATCGCTACCCGTCATGGCGATGGCGGAATCCTGAAGGAAGGCCAGCGCCGCCTCTCTCGCGGTCGAGGCCTTCCGGAAACGGGTCCACACCAATCCCTCATAGGTCGTACTATAGTAGCGGAGCGCTTCGGCGTAGAGCGCGTCCTTCGAGCCGAAGGCCGCATAGAGGCTCTTTGTGCCGATCCCCATCGCATCCGTCAGATCGGCGATCGAGGTCGCCTCGTATCCTCTGATCCAGAACAGTCTTGTTGCGGCTGCGAGCGCAGCCACGCGGTCGAATTCCCGCGGCCGGCCACGTGTCGGGCTTGTCGGCCTTGAGCAATCCGGAGGGGTGCGGGCTTCATTCTGCATCGACCACTGCATAAATCAGTTGACGGCACTTCGCAATGGGCTTACCGATTTATGCATCGATCGCTGCATAAAAGGAAATCATCATGGACTTGCTTGGGAAACGCGCCTTGGTGACCGGTGGCTCACGGGGAATAGGCGCTGCGATCGCAATCGCGTTGGCCGAGAAGGGGGCCGACGTCGCCTTCACCTACCAGCGTTCGGCGGATCGGGCTGCGACGGTGGCTCGGTCGATCGAGGAGAAAGGCCGGCGCGGGCTCGCCATCCAGGCGGACAGTGCCGACCCGGAAGCCATCGGCCGAGCCGTCACCGAGACGGTCGATGTGCTTGGAGGGCTTGATATTCTGGTGAACAGCGCCGGCATCGCAACGGCTGGGATGACCGTGGATCTGTCGCTCTCCGATTTGCAAGCCATGCTCGACGTCAACGTTCGCGCGCCGGTTCTGTTCGCCCAAGCGGCGATACCGCACCTCTCGGCAGGAGGCCGCATAATCTCCATCGGCTCCGCATTGGCCGAGCGTGTTCCGTTCCCGGGGGTAACGGCTTACGCAATGTCGAAGTCGGCACTTCTGTCGTTCACACGCGGCCTTTCGCGTGAACTCGGCCCTCAAGGCATCACCGTCAATCTCGTTCAGCCGGGATCGACCGACACGGAGATGAACCCGGCCAATGGCGAGAATGCCGATCATCAGCGGAGCCTGACCTCGCTTGGCAGATTTGCCGAGCCCCGTGAAATCGCCAGTGCCGTCGCGTTCCTCGCCGGTCCCGCTGCAAGTTTGATTACGGGTGCGGTTCTCACTGTGGACGCCGGCTTCACCGCCTGAGTTGATTCCCACCACCACCGGCCAGTCGCTGGGTGATCTGCAGTCATGCGGCCTGCACTCCGCAACTGGCCCACCTGCTTGCGGTCAAACGGACTTGGTTCCTTCAAACCACGAAATCGAACCGTCCGAACCGTCCGTCGCCGGTTTGCTTCATGTCGAGGAGGAGTGTCTCGTGGAAGAGCCCATCCCCGGCATTTCCAGGCTCTCCGGGAAAATACAGTTGGGTGGTGAGGACGCGCCCGCCCGGGCGCTGGACCTTGAAATGGAAATGACGCGTCCGGCCGGGATAGCGCGCGGGCACGATGGTGTTGAACCACCAGCGCCCCTGAGCATCGGTGAACTGGTGGCCCCGCAGGCGGAAGCCGACGCTGTCGTAGCGGCCGTTTTCGTCCGCATGCCAGATCTCGACGAGGCTTCCGGCGAGCGGCCTGCAACGCTTGTCGAGGACGAATCCGGCAACCGTCATCCGGTCGCCGCCGATGGCATCCGCCTGGAGTTCCCGATTGCGCGGCGAGTTCGGCTTGAAGAACGGGCCGGCTTCCCGCTCCAGAGTGAGCTCGTCTCCGTCGCGGCACTCCAGGGTCAGAGGGAGTTCAGGGCCCGCTTGCGCGAATGCCCTGGTTCTGGCGGCGTGGATCAGAGGCAGCGTCAGGAATGCGATCAATAGGGAGCGTCGGCTGGTGGGCAAGGTCGGTCTCCAGACGTCGAATTCACCAGGATCCCGGCTGGCTGCGGCCGGTCACTGCAGGCGTCGCGCGGCGTTGGCCTGAGCCTCCCGGATCAGGCCGGAATACATCTTCTCCTTGCCGGGGTACCAGGGCATGGAGCCGATGGTTCCGAAGCCGGGGATCGTCTCCATATGGGCGACCATGCGGGCGCGCATGCGTTCGTCGGGAAGCGGGCCGGTCATCGCCTGGACATTGTCGCTCATGTGGTCGGGGTTGGACGTGCCGCACAGTACGCTCGTGACGGCGGGATGCGCCATGACCCATTTCAGGAAGAACTGCGCCCAGCTCGTCGCGCCGAACTCCTGCGCGAAGCCCGGCAGCGGCCGGCCCTCGACCACCTTCATCAGGCGTGCCTTTTCAAGCGGCAGATTGATCAGAACGCCGACGCCCTTGTCGGCGGCGGCCGGGAGCAGGCGGCGTTCGGCGTCGCGGCTGAAGATCGAGTAGTTCGTCTGGACGAAGTCGACGCCGTCGCGTTCCACGATGGCCGTCAACTGGTCGTGCGCCGACGACTCGTGGTGGGTCACGCCGACGTGGCGTATGAAGCCTTCCCGCTTCCAGGCCTTCATCAGCGGGATGATGACGGGCGCATTGGTGATGCTGTGGCATTGCATGAGATTGATCGTGTCGCGCCAGGTCCGCAGCCGCGACTGCCGGAAGCTTTCCTCGGCATGGCTTTCATCACCGAGATACTCGCCGGTGGCCCAGACCTTGTTGGCGAGGAACATCCCGCCGGATCCCGGATACTCCCCCATGAACTGACCGACGCTGACTTCGGCCGAGCCGTAGAGCGGCGAGGTGTCGACGACGCGGCCGCCCCCGGCGGCGTAGCGTTCGAAGACCTGCCGGAGAGCGTCGCGCCTATCGCCGGGCTTCAGATCGAAGGTCAGGAAGGTGCCGAGACCGAGGGTCGTCAGCCGTTCACCGGTACGCGGCAAGACGCGCGTCAGCACATCCGGATTCGATCCCGGAGCCGGCGACCCCGCCTTCGTATCCTGTGCCTGTGCCGTGGCTTGGGTGGCCAGGGCAAGCCCTGTTGCCGCTGCCCCCATCGTGCCGAGGAAACCGCGTCTGTCGATCGTCGACTGGTCCATGAAATCCCTCCTCTTTCCCGGGCGTCAGAACTGCCAGCCGCCAGGCACCCAGACATAGGCGCCATCGGTCTTCAGCATCCGGCCGAGGCCGGGGAACGGAAAATGGAAACCGAGCACGGGAATGCGATCCGCCGCCGCCCTGTCGAAGATGCGCCGGCGGGAGGCAAGGGCCGTCCCCTTGTCGCGATCCGGGCCTGGAACCCAGGGCCGGTCCACATTGACAACCGGGTGATAGGCAAGGTCCGCCGTCAACAGCAGTTGGTCGTTCCCGGAATGGACAAGAAACGTCGCCATGCCCGGGGTGTGGCCGGATGCGACGATCGTCGTGAGGCCGGGCACGATCTCGGCGCCGGCTTCATAGAACTCGACGTCGCTCTTGACCGGCTCGAGGCTGCTCTTGATGGCTGCCGCGAAGCGCACGCGGAAATCCTCCGGAACCGGCATGTAGGAGAGATCCGGATCGGTGCGGACGAAGAAATCCCAGTCCGCCTTCGGGACGAAGACCGTGGCGCGGGGGAAGGCCTTGCCGCCGTCTGCGCTTCTCAGGTTGCCGACATGATCGGGGTGGGTGTGCGAGACGACGACCGCGTCGATGTCAGCGGGACCGAGGCCGATCGCCGCCAGGTTTTCAAAGATGCGGCCGCCATTCGGACCCATCGTCTTGCCGGCGCCGGCCTCGATGAGAATCCGCCGCCCGCCGGTTTCGATCAGCAGCGTGTTGAGGTTGAGCGTCAAATGGTCGGTCGGAAGGAATGCGCGCCGCAGCACCGCCTGAAGCTCCGCCTCGGACGCGTCGCTTGCATAGATGCGAGGCGGGCCGCCGATAACGCCGTCGCTCAAGACGGTCGCGCTGATCTCGCCGACACGCAAGCGGTAGTGGCCGGCGTTGCCGCTCAGGGAGGATGCGGCCTGGGCATGCGCGCTGCCGGAGCCGCCCGAAGCCCGGACGAGCATGCTCGATGCGCCTGCGACGGCGGACACCATGATGGTGCGTCTATTGAGAGTGAAGGCATTCATCAGTCTTCCCTTTTTGGTTGGGCACGCGCGCGCTTCATTCGGATGTACCGGGCGGGTGTACCGGGCCGGACATGACCGGTGAGAGGAAGCGGGCGGAGCGCGACTGCCAGCTCGGTGCCGACCATGACATGGGACTATTGATCTGATAAGTTACGCAGCAACGAACAGCTTGATTAGATATACTTCTCAATGAATCCGGTTCGCCTGGACAACCTCGATGTGTTCGTCTCCATCGTCCGCTGCGGCGGTTTCCGCGCGGCAGCGCTCGAACGAGGCGTGTCCTCATCGGCTTTGAGCCAAACGATGAACGCCTTGGAAGAGGCTCTCGGCATTCGGCTCCTCAATCGAACGACAAGGAGCGTAGCTCCGACGGAAGCAGGACAACGCCTCCTCGATCGTTTGGCCCCGGCGCTGAGTGATATCAGGCTCGCCATCGCAGAGGTCGACGAGTTGAGGGACAGCCCATCCGGCACTTTGCGGATCAATGCGCCGGCGCCCGCCGTCGATCATTTTCTCTGTCCGCTGGCCTTCGACTTCATGGATGCCTATCCCGAAGTGAAGATCGAGATCATCAGCGACGCGGCTGTCATCGATATCGTCGAGCAGGGGTTCGATGCCGGCGTCAGGTTCGGCAAGCAGCTGGCGCAGGACATGATCGCACTCCCGTTCGGCCCTGCGCTTCGATACGCGATCGTCGCTTCACCGGACTACATCGAAAGGCACGGCCAGCCGCAGGTACCGCAAGATCTCGTAAATCATGACTGCATCAGGCGCAGATTTCCCGGAGGCACTTTCGTCACTTGGCGGTTTGCCGATGGCGACGAAGAGATACAGATTTCACCCATGGGCCGACTGACAGTCAGCGCCGCGCAAAACGAACTGCAAGCGGCGCTGGCCGGCAGAGGAATCGCCCATATCTTCGATGACTATGCCAAACCGTATGTCCAAAGCGGCCGGCTGGTGGAGATTCTCTCCGACTGGAGCCCCACCTTGCCCCACTGGTTTCTATACTACCCCAGCCGTCGTCTCCCGAGCGCCGCCATGCGCGCGTTTCTCGACTATATGAGGAATTACGACTGGCACCCCGGGGACTGACAATGTTCAAGGCCGGCGTCAGATCATCTCGAAATCGTCCAGCATGAAGCGGTAAAAGCCGGTGCTGGTGATTTCCGGCTTCGGTGGAGCGGCGGCGATAGCCGCGCGTGTCATGATTTGAGGCGCTGAAAGCGCCAGTGCCTCATTTGACGCGCTGCCATTCGATCCTGATTTCAGTGCCTTCCGGCCTACGGAATTGTTCGGTCATGCGGTCGCCGTCTACGACCAACCTCAGATCGTCACGCGTTCGGACGCTGCCGACCCAGTTTGGAAATGTCGCCCCTTCGACCCGGTTTCCGCTGAATTCTCCCCTCTCATCGACTGTGTAGGTCCCGAAAAACCCGATGCTGCGTGACATGGCCATGCGGTTTTCATCATCCGTTCCCTCACCGCGAGCATTGGACGCAAAGCGCGGGATATTCGCGTCGGTCAGAACTTCCACGAAATGCATGTCGGGAGTGAAGACGAGAAGGCCGTTGGGGTTTTCTCCATAGGCGGCGATATTTTTGCCGCCGGGGTCGATCGTCGCCGACATCATGCGCCAAGTACCTAGGACTTGGTTTGCTGCGGCGGTCTGCGCGAAGGCAGAAGACGAAATGCCAAAGGCGAGAGCCAATATAGCTGGTCGGATCGACATGTCGTTTCCTTTCCTGTTCCTGAGATCTGTTTTTCCAGGCCGCTGCTGCGGTTCACGGATCCTGCCGGTCGGCGGAATTCGCCACTCCCCGCTGCGCCTCAAGGGCAGACAGGCGTGCGGAAAGCGCCCGTGAGATGGATGAATAGGCCGTGCTGCCCAGCGCCAGCCGCAATGGCGGCGTCTCGCTCTCGGCGGCTGCTATGATTGCGGCTACGGTGCGCGCCGCATCCCCCTTGATCTCGAAGCTGCCGTCAATGATCGCCCGGCGAACAGCGCCGGCAGGGGTTTCATCGTAGGCATCCATCGGTGTCGCACGGACGAGATTGGCTCCGAAATTCGTCCCGGTCGGTCCGGGCTCGGCAATGATGACGTCGATACCGAAAGGAGCCACCTCCTGTGCCACGGCTTCGAGGAAGCCCTCGATCCCCCACTTGGTCGCGTGATAGAGGCTGAAGCCCGGATAGGCGATCTGCCCGCCTTCGGACGAGACCTGGACGATACGTCCGCCGCCCTGCCTGCGCAGAATGGGCAGTGCGGCACGGATCAGATGGATCGATCCCGTAAGGTTGGTGGCGATCTGCCGATCGATCTGCGCAGTCGTGAGTTCTTCCGCAGCACCGAACAGGCCGTAGCCCGCGTTGCTGGCGATCACGTCTATCCGGCCGTGTCGCTGAAAAGCGGTTTCGATGGCTGATGCAATGCCGGCCGGCTCCACCAGATCGAGCTGGACGACATCCAGGCGTTCATGGTGATCCTGCTTCAGGGGTGCCAGCGCTTCGGAACGGCGCGTCGTTGCAACCACCTTGTGTCCCTTGGCAAGCAACTGCTGCGTCATCTCGAGGCCGAGCCCCGAGGAAGCGCCCGTGATGAACCATGTCTTGTGCATGTGAAATCCCCATCCGTTCATCTCCGAATGTGGATCAGCGGCATTGGTGATATAAGAGCTCCAATATGAGATAGCATGGTGAGGAATATTCACGAATGGTGCGCCCCAGCCTGAACGATCTGGCCGCCTTCGCGGCGGTGGCCAGCCACCGCAGTTTCCGCAAGGCTGCCGACGTCATGGGGGTTTCACGCTCCGCACTCAGCCACGCGATCATCGGACTGGAGGAAAAATTGGGCGTCCGGCTTTTCAACCGGACGACACGCAGCGTGTCGCTGACCGAGGCTGGCACACGCCTGCTGGCGCGCCTCGATCCGGTTCTTCAGGATCTCGATCAGGCGCTCGATACCCTGTCGGAGGAGCGCGGCACCCCAAGCGGCACACTGCGGATCAATGCGAACAAGAGCGGTGCCCGCATCCTGCTAAGAGACGTCGTGCCGCGATTCCTGGATCTCTATCCCGATGTGGAGCTTGATCTGGTTTCGGAAGGCCGGCTCGTCGATATCGTGGAACAGGGTTTTGATGCCGGCGTGCGTTTGCTGGAGTCGGTGCCGCGAGACATGGTCGCGGTGAAGTTCGGAGGCGACGTCCGATTTGTCGCCGTGGCGGCTCCGTCCTACATGGAGGGTAGAGCCAAACCGAATACGCCGGACGATCTGCATGCCCATTGCTGCATCCGCCAGCGTCTCCCCAGCGGGAAGCGCTACCGCTGGGAGTTTTCCAGACGCGGGGCCGAGATCGCGATCGACGTCCCGGGCAATCTCACCCTCGATGACAATGATCTTCTCGCACAGGCGGCGGCGGACGGGCGTGGCATCGCCTATGTCCCCGAACATTTCGCCAAGCCGTTTCTGGAATCGGGCCAGCTTGTGACCGTTCTCGACGACTGGTGCCCGCCCATGCCGGGCTTGGCGCTCTATTACCCTCGCAGCCGGCACGTGCCATTCCCACTCCGTGCCTTCATCGACCTGTTGAAACAAGTGGACAGGACAGGATGACGCCGTGTTGGCGGTTGGCGCCACCGCCTCGTCAGGCAGGCGGAGTGTGAATCGGCATGGAATAAGGGCTCTGTCGCAGATTTGATGGTGCTGGACTGTTGTTGGCTTTGGTTTCACCAGCGGAATCAGCGTCATGGCTCAGTCGCTTCGCTGCACGGGGTGTGTGCCGCCCGGCTTCGTGGTCATCGAGGCGACGGACGCCGGCCTCGCCGTTCAGATCACGGTGCGCTCCACCGCCGCGTTCAGCCCTTGCCCGGTGTGCGGCGGGCACTCGTTTCGGGTGCACAGCCAGTACCAGCGCCTCCTTCTCGACCTGCCGCTCGCGGGGCGCAACGTCCACCTGCACCTCCAGGCGCGGCGCTTCCACTGCGATGTTCCAACCTGTCGGCGCCGGATCTTCGCCGAGCGCTTTGATCCGGATGTTCTGAAGCCATGGGCCCAGCGAACGGCGCGGCTCGACGATGTCGTCCATCATCTCGGTCTCGCCCTCGGTGGACGCCCCGCAGGGCAACTGGCACGACACCTGATGGTGCCGATCACCAAGGACACGCCTCTGCGCACCATGCGGCGGCACGGCCGTCCTGCATTCCTGCCGCCCTCGGCCATCGGGATTGATGACTGGGCATGGCGGCGCAACCAGCGCTACGGAACGCTCATCTGCGACCTCGATCGCCACCGCACGATCGCTCTGCTGCCCAACCGCGAGCCAGCGAGCGCGGAGGAGTGGCTGCTGGATCAGCCGCAGATCGCGATCGTGGCGCGTGACCGCAGTGGCGCCTACGCCCAAGCGGCCTCCAACGCCCTGCCGCATGCCGTCCGGGTCGCCGACCGCTGGCACTTGATGGAGAACGCCAGCCACGCCTTTCTGGATGCCGTGCACAAGCCGATGCGCCAGATCCGCGCCGCCATTGGTGCAGCGACCGTTGATCCCGCCCTACTCACCGCGGCGGAGCGGATCCAGTATGAGGGCTATCTGCGCCGGGAGGAGACCAACGGCGCCATTCTCGCCCTGGCCAAGGAGGGCGTCGCCATCAAGGAGATCGTCCGTCGCACTGTGAATCGGCATGGAATAAGGACCCCGTATAGGGGGTGATCGGCATCCAAACGGGACCCCCGATGCTTTGGGTCCACACTGG
>NZ_RWIJ01000004.1 GCF_019805165.1 Azospirillum sp. 412522 | reverse complement strand
GTCACCGGCACGGCGGAGGCCAACAGCGTCGTTACCCTCTATGACGGGACTGCGGTCGCCGGAACCGGCACCGCGAATGGCAGTGGCGTCTGGTCGATCACCAGCGCCACTCTGGCTAGCGGTGCCCATACGCTGACCGCAAGGGCGGCAGACGCGGCGGGCAACAGCTCCACCGCCTCCGCCGCGCTGACCGTCACCATCGACAGCACGATCGCGACCCCGACGGACCTGACGCTGGCGGCGGGTTCGGACAGCGGGTCGAGCGCCAGCGACCGCATCACCAACGTCACCGTCCCCACCCTTACCGGTGCTGCCGAAGCGAATTCGGTCGTTACCCTCTACGACAACGGCACGGCCGTCGGCACCGGTACGGCCACCGCCAGCGGAAGCTGGAGCATCGCCAGCAGCACGCTGAGCAGCGGCGACCACACGCTGACGGCGACCGCGGTGGATGTGGCGGGCAACAGCTCCACGGCCTCCACCGGCCTGACCGTCACCATCGACAGCACGATTGCGGCACCGACCGGCCTTGCCCTGGCCGCCGGCTCGGATACCGGATCGATCGGCAGCGACGGCATCACCAATGTCGTGGCCCCGACGGTGACCGGCACGGCGGAGGCCAACAGCGTCGTCACGCTCTATGACGGCACGGTCGTCGTCGGCGCCGGCACCGCCAATGGCAGTGGCGTCTGGTCGATCACCAGCGCCGCACTCGGCAGCGGCGGGCACACGCTGACCGCCCGGGCGGTGGATGTGGCGGGCAACAGCTCCACGGCGTCGGCCGGCCTGACCGTCACCATCGACACAACCGCACCCGGTGCGCCGACCGGTCTGGCGCTGGCCTCCGGTTCGGACAGCGGGAGGAGCGGAAGCGACGGCATCACCAACGTCGCCACACCGACCGTCACCGGCACGGCGGAGGCGAACGGCGTCGTCACCCTTTATGACGGGACTGCGGTTGCCGGCACCGGCACCGCCAACGGCAGCGGCGTCTGGTCGATCACCAGCGCATCCCTGACGGGTGGCGGACACACGCTGACCGCGATTGCGGTGGATCTGGCTGGGAACACGTCCACGGCTTCCACCGGTCTCGCGATCACCGTCGACACGACCTCGGCCACGCCCGGCGGGCTGTCTCTGGCGCTCGGCTCGGACAGCGGGTCGAGCGACAGCGACAGCAACACGAAGGTCACCACCCCTACGGTCAACGGAACGGCCGAGGCGAACAGCGTGGTGACGCTGTATGACGGCGTCACCGCGGTCGGCACGGTGACGGTGGATGCTGCCGGCCTGTGGTCGCTCGGCACTCCCTCCCTGGCCGACGGAATCCATACCCTGACCGCGCAGGCGGTCGATGTGGCCGGCAACACGTCCACCGCCTCCACGGCGCTGACGGTGACGGTGGATGCGACGGCGCCGACCGCGCCCACCGGCCTGACGCTGGACCCGGCGTCCGACAGCGACACGCCGGGGGACAACACCACGACGGTGCGGACGCCGACCATCACCGGCACGGCCGAGGCGAACTCGGTGCTGTCGCTGTTCGACGGCAGCAATCTGCTCGGCACCACGACCGTCACCGGCGCCGGCAGCTGGTCGATCACCTCGTCGGAGCTGGGGGTGGGGTCCCATACCCTCACCGCGCAAAGCGTCGATCTGGCCGGCAACACCAGCACCGTGTCCGGCAGTCTGATCGTCACCATCGGCAATCCGCTGCAGGGCGCTCCGTCCACGCCGCAGCTGGACTCGGGATCCGACAGCGGCACCGTGGGCGACCGCCTGACCAATGTGGTGACGCCGACGCTCACCGGCACGGCCGAGGCGGGCAGCACGGTCTCGATCTACGAAAGCGGCACGCTGGTCGGCTCCGCCACCGCGGATTCCGCGGGAGCATGGTCGGTCACCACGACGACGCTGTCCGGCGGCGCGCATAATCTCTACGCAACCGCGGTGTCGGGCGGCACGCTCCTCGGTTCCTCCTCCTCGCTGACGGTCACCATCGATGCATCGGTGCCGACCACCCCGTCGATCCCGGTGCTGGCGGCGGCGTCCGACAGCGGCGTGGCGGGCGACGGGATCACGCGCGTCACCACGCCGACGCTGTCCGGCACCGCGCAAGCCAACGGCATCGTCACGCTCTTCGACGGAAGCACCGCCCTCGGCACAGTGACGGCGGATGCGTCCGGCTTGTGGTCGGTCACCACCGGCACGCTGCTTGATGGCGCACACACCCTGACCGCGCGCACGATCAATGCGGCCGGCAGCACCAGCCAAGCGTCTTCCGCACTGGTTCTGACCATCGACACCACCTCCGCCACTCCCTCCGGAGTTGCCCTGGCGGCGGCCTCCGACAGCGGAACGTCGGGAGATGGCATCACCAACGTGGTGGCGCCGACCGTGACCGGCACGGCGGAGGCCGGAAGCACGGTCCTGCTCTATGAAGGAACCAGCCTGATCGGTCAGGCCACGGCCGATTCGGGCGGTGCGTGGACCATCACGGCTTCCGCCCGTGGCGACGGCTCTCACAGCCTGTCGGCTTTGGCAATCGATCCGGCCGGCAACACGTCGCAGGCATTCACCGGCCTGACGATCACCATCGACGTCACCGCACCGGGTGCGCCGAACACCCCGGCTCTGGCCTCCGGTTCGGACAGCGGATCGAGCAACAGCGACCGCATCACCAACGCCACCACCCCGACCGTCACCGGCACGGCGGAAGCCAACAGCGTCGTCACCCTCTATGACGGAACTGCGGTCGCCGGGACCGGCACGGCCGACGGCAGCGGCGTCTGGTCGATCACAAGTTCCACGCTCGGCAGCGGCGGGCATACATTGACCGCGAAGGCGGTGGATGCCGCAGGCAACAGCTCCACGGCCTCCACCGGCCTGACCGTCACCATCGACACCACCGCACCGGGGGCTCCGACCGGCTTGGCGCTGGCGGCCGGCTCGGACAGCGGGTCGAACGACGGCGACGGCATCACCAACGTTACCGCTCCGACCGTCACCGGCACGGCGGAGGCCGACAGCGTCGTCACGCTCTATGATGGCGCCACCGCGGTCGGCACCGGCACGGCGAGCGTTCGCGGCGTGTGGTCGATCACCAGCGCCACCCTGACTGGCGGCGGCCATACGCTGACGGCGATAGCGGTGGATGTTGCCGGCAACACCTCCACGGCTGCCACCGCCCTGGCCGTGACCATCGACACCACCAGCGCGACCCCCACCGGCTTGACGCTGGCTTCGGGCTCGGACAGCGGGTCGAGCGGCGGCGACCGCATCACCAACGTTACTGTCCCGACGGTGACCGGCACGGCGGAGGCCAGCAGCGTCGTCACGCTCTATGACGGCACGGCCGTCGCCGGAACCGGCACGGCCAACGGCAGCGGCGTCTGGTCGATCACCAGCACCACACTGAGCAGCGGCGACCACACGCTGAGCGCAACGGCGGTGGACGTGGCAGGGAACACCTCCACGGCCTCCACCGGCCTGACCGTCACCATCGATACGACGACCGCCACGCCGACCGGCTTGGCGCTGGCGGCCGGCTCGGACAGCGGGTCGAGCGCCAGCGACCGCATCACCAATGTCACCGCCCCCACCGTCACCGGCACGGCGGAGGCCGACAGTGTCGTCACGCTCTATGACGGAACTGCGGTCGCCGGAACCGGCACGGCCAACGGCAGCGGCGTCTGGTCGATCACCAGCGCCACGCTGAGCAGCGGCGCCCATACGCTGACCGCGACCGCGGTGGATGCTGCCGGCAACAGCTCCACGGCGTCGGCCGGCCTGACCGTCACCATCGACACCACGACCACAGCGCCGACCGGGCTCGCCCTGGCGGCAGGGTCCGACAGCGGGGCGAGCAACTCAGACCGCCTCACCAGCATTGTCACACCGACCGTTACCGGCACGGCGGAAGCCAGCAGCGTGGTCACGCTGTACGATGGCGCCACCGCTGTCGGCACCGCCACCGCCGACGGCAGCGGCGCGTGGTCGATCACCAGTTCCACGCTGAGCAGCGGCGATCACACGCTGGCCGCGACTGCGTTGGATTTGGCCGGGAACACGTCTACGGCCTCCACCGGTCTGACCGTCACCGTCGATACCACAAGCGCGGCGCCGACCGGGGTCGCTCTGGCGGCGGGGTCGGACAGCGGATCGAGTGCCAGCGACCGCATCACCAATGTCGTGACCCCGACCGTTACCGGCACGGCGGAAGCCAGCAGCGTGGTCACGCTGTACGATGGCGCCACCGCTGTCGGCACCGCCACCGCCAACGGCAGCGGCGTCTGGTCGATCACCAGCACCACGCTGAGCAGTGGCGGGCACACGCTAACCGCCCGGGCGGTGGACGTGGCGGGAAACACCTCCACGGCCTCCAGCGGCCTGACCGTCACCATCGACACCACGACCACAGCGCCGACCGGGCTCGCCCTGGCGGCAGGGTCCGACAGCGGGGCGAGCAACTCAGACCGCATCACCAACGTCACCGCCCCCACCGTCACCGGCACGGCGGAGGCCGACAGTGTCGTCACGCTCTATGACGGCACGGCCGTGGCCGGAACCGGCACGGCCAACGGCAGCGGCGTCTGGTCGATCACCAGCGCCACGCTGAGCAGCGGCGCCCATACCCTCACCGCGCGGGCGGTGGATGTGGCGGGCAACAGCTCCACGGCCTCCAGCGGCCTGACCGTCACCATCGACACGACGACCACAGCGCCGACCGGGCTCGCTCTGGCGGCAGGGTCCGACAGCGGGGCGAGCAACTCAGACCGTATCACCAAGGCCATCACACCGACCGTCACCGGCACGGCGGAGGCCAATAGCATCGTCACGCTGTACGACGGCGCCACCGCCGTCGGCACCGGAACGGCGAACGGCAGCGGCGTCTGGTCGGTCACAAGCTCCACCCTGAGCGACGGCGGGCACACGCTGACCGCCACCGCACTCGACGCGGCCGGCAACAGCTCCACCGCCTCCAGCGGCTTGACCGTCACCATCGACAGCACGACCGTGGCCCCGACCGGACTGGCTCTGACGGCAGGGTCGGACAGTGGATCGAGCAACAGCGACCGCCTCACCAACATCGTCACCCCGACCGTCACCGGCACGGCGGAGGCCGACAGCGTCGTCACTCTGTACGACGGCGCCACCGCGGTCGGCACCGGCACGGCGAACGGCAGCGGACTCTGGTCGATCACCAGTGCGACCTTGAGCAACGGCGGCCACACGCTGACCGCGACCGCGGTGGATGTGTCGGGCAACAGCTCCACCGCCTCCAGCGGCCTGACCATAACCATCGACACCACCGCACCCGGCGCGCCGACCGGCTTGACGCTGCCCCCGGAGTTCGACACCGGCCTGAGCAACACCGATCGGATCACCGGCGTAAGGCAGCCGGCGCTGGTCGGGACGGCTGGCGCCAACGCCACCGTGGTGCTGTATGACGACACGACCGCGCTGGGCACCGCCACAGCGGACAGCAACGGGTTGTGGACCATAACAGCGGGAGCCTCGCTGGCGGACGGCTACCACACATTGACCGCTACGCAGATCAACAGCGTCGGCAACACCTCCGTCGCCTCGGCGGCGCTGGTGATCTCCATCAGCGGCACGCCGCCGACGGTGAGCAGCGTGGTCATCAGCGCCGGGCCTTACGCGCTGGGCGCCGAGATCACGGTCGAGGTCACCTTCAGCGACGACATCGTCGTCACCGGGACGGATTCCACCCTGGCCCTGACCGTCGGAACCACGACGCGTCAGGCGACCTTCGTGGACTCCTTCGGATCGTCCGCAACCTATCGCTACATCGTTCAGCCGGGCGACGTGGATGCGGACGGCGTGACGGCCGCCGCCAACGGCCTGACGCTGAACACCAGCACGATCCGCGACACCAACGCCAACAACGCGGTTCTAACCTACTCCGCGGTAAACAATGCCAATGCGCCGTCCCTGGTCTATCCGGTCGCCAGCACCGGCGGCACGACGATCACGCTGGCCCAGTACAACACCATCCTCGGCAATGCCGGCACCGATGTCATCACGTTGGGGACAGCCGGGAACACGGTCGAGATCTCTGCGCTGGAGACCCTGATCGCGTCCGACGGCACGGATGTCATCAGCATCGGCGTGACCACGGGCACGACGCTGCTGCTGTCCAATGTGGAGACGCTTCTGGGCGGCGCCGGCAAGGAATGGATCGCGCTGGGCACGGCCGGCGGAACGCTTCTGGTGAGCGGTTTGGAGACGCTTCTGGGCGGCGCCGGCACCGATGTGGTGACGCTCCTGGACGCCGGCAGCACCGTCTACACCACCGGCATCGAGACGCTGACCGGCGGGACCGGCATCGATGTGGTTACGTTCGCCAACACCCAGGGCAACACCCTGACGCAGCGGTCGGTCGAAACCCTGATCGGCGATGCCGGGAACGACGTCCTGCTGCTGGACAGCGCCGGCGGCACCGTCGCGGTCGGCCTGTTCGAAACCATCACCGGCAATACGGCGGTCGATCTGGTTTCGCTGGCAGGCGGCTTCGGCAGCACCCTGCTCGTCAACGGGTTGGAAACGCTGCTGGGCGCCGCCGGTACCGACATCGTCACCATCGGCACCGTCGGCGGCACCCTGCTGGTTTCGGCGCTGGAATCGTTGGCCGGCAGCAGCCGCACCGATGCGGTGTCGCTCGGCACCGCCGGCAACACCCTGGTCGTCACCGCGGTGGAGACCCTGTTCGGCGGAAGCGGCACGGACTCGATCACGCTGGGTGGGGCGGCCGGTTCGACGCTGTTCCTCTCGCTGATCGAGAGTGTCGTCGGAACCGTGGGCACCGACCTGCTGACGCTGGGCACCATCGGAAGCACGCTGTTCGTCTCGGCGATCGAAACCATCGTCGGCGCGCAGGGATCAGACATGCTGGTGCTGGCGGATGCCGGTTCCACGATGCTGGTCGCCGCCATCGACACTCTCACCGGCGGTTCCGGCACGGATGTGGTGACGTTGGCCGGCAACGGCACCACCATGAAAGTCGATCTGCTGGAGACGTTGACCGGCAGCACCGGCAACGAAGTCGTCACTTTCGGAACGGCAGGCATCACTCTGCTGATCAATGCCATCGAGACGCTGGCCGGCAATGCCGGCACCGATGTCGTCACGCTGGCGCAGAGTGGCGGCACGGTGGCCGTTTCGGGTCTGGAGTCCCTTCTGGGCGGCCAGGGCACCGACATCGCCGTTTTGGGGAATGCCGGCAACACGCTGTTTGTGTCGTCCATCGAGACGCTGACCGGCGGTGCCGCCAACGATTCCGTCTTCTTCGCTTCCGGCGGCAACACGCTGGCTCTCCGCAACATCGAGACGCTGACCGGCAACAGCGGCACCGACGTGGTGACATTGCTGAACGATGGCGGGCCGATGCAGATCGGACTGTTCGAAACCATCATCGGCAGCGCAGGCAACGATCTCGTCACCCTGAGCAGCTCGGGCAGCACCCTGGCAGTGGTGGGTGTCGAGGCGCTTATGGGCGGGTCCGGTCTGGATGTGGTGACGCTGGGAGCCGGCGGCAGCACAATCTCGACCGTTGCGGTGGAGACCCTGATCGGCGGCTCTGGTCTGGACGCGGTGACGCTCGCCACCGCCGGCACGACGGTGCGGATCGCCGGCATCGAGTCGATCACCGGCAACAGCGGGCGCGATGTCGTCCAGCTGTCGGACGCCGGCGGCACCTTCGTCGTCAACCTGCTGGAGACGCTGATCGGCAGCTCGGGCAGCGACGTGGCGGTGGTTGGTGAGCTGGGCGGCGGCTCCACCCTGCTGATCGCCGGGCTGGAGATCCTGGTCGGCAACGACGGCCCGGACCTCGTCACCCTCAGCGACGGCGGCAACACCACGCTGCTGCGCATGCTGGAGACGCTGACCGGCGGCACCGGCGTGGACGCGATCACCATCGGCAACCGCGGCTCGACCATGACGGCGTCGGGCCTGGAGACGCTGGTCGGCGGCTTCGCGCTGGATGTGATCACGCTGGGCACCGGCGGCAACACGCTGCTGGCCTCGCAGATCGAGACGCTGGCCGGCGGGGCCGGGCTGGACGTGGTGACGCTCGCCACCGCCCGGTTCGACACGGCGGCGGACATGAACCGGGTGTCGGGCACCAACGGCAACACGCTGCTGGTCTCCGGGCTGGAGACGCTGACCGGCTCCAGCGGGACGGACGTGGTCTATCTCGGTTCGGCCGGCAACACGCTGCTGGTGTCGGGGCTGGAGATCCTGGTCGGCGGGACGGGCAACGACGCGGTGACGCTCGGCGACGGCGGCAACACCGTCCTGCTGCGCGGCATCGAGACGCTGACCGGCAGCGCCGGCACTGACCTGCTGTTGCTGGGCGACACCGGCAACACCGCGACGGTGTCGCTGTTCGAGACCATCGCCGGCGGCACCGGCCTCGACGCCATCCTGCTCGGCAACAGCGGCAACACGCTGCTGGTGTCGCAGCTCGAGACGCTGGTCGGCGGGGCCGGGCTGGACGTGGTGGCGCTGGGGTCCGGCGGCAGCACGCTGATGGCAGCCGCGGTGGAGACCCTGACCGGCGGCTCTGGTCTGGACGCGGTGACGCTCGCCACCGCCGGCACGACGCTGGCGGTATCGGGCATCGAAACCATCACCGGTGGCATGGCAACCGATGTCATCACCATGGGATCGGCCGGCATCACGGTACAGGCGAACGCCCTTGAAACCATCATCGGCGGCGACGGCTCCGATCTGGTCTTCCTGGGTGTCGGCGGCGGCACGCTGCTGGTATCGGCACTCGATATCCTGGTCGGCGGCGATGGCCGGGATGTCGTCACGCTGGGTTCAGGCGGCAACACGCTGCTGCTGCGCGGGATCGAAACGCTGATCGGCGGGTCCGGCAGCGATACCGTCACCGTCGGCGACACCGGCACCACCATGCTGGTGAGCGCAATCGAGACTCTGACCGGCGGTTCCGGTCTGGACGTCATCACACTGTCCTCGGGTGGCAACACGCTGATGGTGTCGCTCCTCGAAACGGTGACCGGCGGGGCGGGCAACGATGTGGTCGCGGTCGGCACCCTGGGCACAACCCTGGTGGCGAACGCGCTTGAAACCCTGATGGGTGGCGCAGCATCCGAACTCGTGTTCCTCGGTTCGGGCGGATCGACGATCATGGTGTCCGGCATCGATACCCTGATCGGCGGCATCGGCACGGACGTCGTGACGCTGGGCGACGGCGGCAACACCGTGCTGCTGCGCGGCATCGAGACGCTGACCGGCAACAGCGGGAACGACGTTCTGACGCTCGGCAACACCGGCAACGCGGCGGCGGTGTCGCTGTTCGAGACCATCGCCGGCGGTCTGGGCAGTGATCTCGTCGCCCTCGGCTCGGTCGGCAACACCCTGCTGGTGAGCGGCATCGAGACGCTGGTCGGCGGCACGGGTACCGACGTCGCCATCATCGGCACGGCCGGATCGACCATGCTGGTGACCGGCATCGAGACGCTGACCGGCGGCGTGGGTTCGGACGTCCTCCTCACCGGCTCGGCGGGTGCCACCCTGACCGTTTCGGGCGTGGATTTCGTGGTCGGCAACACCGGTATCGACGTCCTGACCCTGGGTTCGGCAGGCAACACCACCACCATCCGCGGCATCGAGACGCTGAGCGGCGGAGCGGGCACCGACGTCGTGTTCCTGGATGACGCCGGCAACACGATGAGCCTGGGCCCGAATGTCGAGATCCTGGTCGGCGGCATCGGCACCGACGTTGTGGGCATCGGCACATCGGGCGCGACCCTGCTGACCCGCGGCGTCGACACGCTGATCGGCAACTCGGGCAATGACGTGATCACGCTCGGCGACACGCCGAACACCGTCACCGTCACCGGCGTCGACACCCTGACCGGCGGCACTGGCACCGACATCGTCCTCATCGGCTCGGCTGGCGTCACGATGACGGCTTCGGGGATCGAGTTCCTGGTCGGTGGCCAGGGCACCGACGTCGTCACCCTGGGCTCCTCGGGCAACACCGTCACCACCCGCGGCATCGACACTCTGTCGGGCGGCGCGGGCATGGACTGGGTGTTCCTGGGAGACACCGGCGTCACCATGGCGCTGGGCTCGGGCATTGAACTGCTGATCGGCGGCGCGGCCACCGACGTCGTGAGCATCGGCACGTCGGGCGCAACCCTGCTGACCCGCGGCGTCGAGACCCTGATCGGCAACTCGGGCAACGACGCGATCACGCTCGGCGACACGCCGAACACGGTCAATGTCAGCGGCATCGACACCCTGGCTGGCGGTGCCAACACCGACATCGTCTTCACCGGCTCGGCCGGCGTGACGATGACGGCTTCGGGTGTGGAGTTCCTGGTCGGCGGCGCCGGCTCGGACGTCGTGACCCTGGGTGGTTCGGGCAACACCGTCATCACCCGCGGCATCGACACCATGACCGGTGGTGGGGGCAGCGACCTGGTGATCCTGGGCGACACCGGCGTGAGCATGCGGGTGGAGAGCGGCATCGAGATCCTGGTCGGCGGCGCCGGTTCAGACATCGTCAGCCTCGGCGATGGCAGCAACACGGTCCTGCTGCGCGGCATCGAGACCCTGGCCGGCGGTACCGGCACCGACGTCATCACGCTGGGCGACACCGGTGTAACGATGTCGGTCTCCGGCATCGAGACGCTGGTCGGCGGTACCGGTACCGACGCGATCATGGTCACGGCCGGTTCGGACCTCTGCTTCCAGGCCGGTTCGGGCGACAGACTGATCCTGGCGTCCGGCAGCGGCGGCGACACGGTAGTGTACTCGTCCTTCACCGACATCTCGGCGCTGGGCGCGAACACCGGCTTCGTCTCGGTCTCGAACTTCCAGTCAGGCACCGACAAGGTGCAGTTGGCCGGTACGGCACGGGCGGGTGCGGATGGGAACGGCGATGCCTCGCTGTCGACGGCCTCTGCCGCGACCAACGGCGTGAACATCAGCTCCAACGAGCTGGTGAGCCTGACCTCGGTCGTCAGTGGCAGCCTGACGGATGCCTCGCTGGCGAACTTCCGCACAGCGCTCGGGATGCTGACGAACTCGTCGGCTGGTGCAAGCATGCTGGTTCTGGCCAACAACGGCACCAGCTCCGGCCTGTATCAAGTGGTCGACACCGACGGCGACGGCCAAGTGGCCGCCGCCGAGGTTCGCCTGCTCGGCGTGTTCAACGGCACGGTGGTCTCGCTCTCCGACATCAACCTCGGTTGATCCGGCTTGGTTGATCCGGCAGCTGGCTGAGGCCCGCTGCCTTGTCACCGTCGCCTGTCGTGCAAGAGCAGGCGCCATGATATTGAGAAACGCTCAAACGGGTTGATTTCTCATCCTGTGGCGCCGTGCCGGAGATTGCGGTATCCCGTTGCCAGGACCAGCCGTATGACAGACCCCCGCCTCCTCCAGGTCCGTGCCGTTGCCGAAGCGGGACGCCCCTGGCACGCCATGGTGGGACTGCGGTACATCCTGCAGCGGGACCCTGCGAATGCCGACGCGCTCGCCCTGTCGACGGAGGTGCTGACCGGCATCTTCGCGAAGGGCAGCGAAGCCTACAGGAACGGCCGGCTTCGGGAGGCGGTCTGGTGCTTCTTCCTTCTTGCGGAGTATGGCACGCCGCGCGAACCTCTTCGCGCCAACTGCGAAGCCCTGGTTTCCAGCATCCTCCGGCTCGCCACGCAGGATGCGAATGCCGGGCGCCGCGACGATGCCAAGCACGCCTGCCGTCTGCTGCTGGTCCTCGATCCGGCAATCCCCCAGGTGCATCTGCTCGTCGGACAGCTCGAACGGAGTGCCGATGGCGACAAGGCGGTGGCGGCCATGTCGATCGCCCGTGGCCTGCTGCTCGCCCCAGGGACGAACCAAGCCGACCAACTGCGCGATATCGCCTTGCAGGCGGGCATCCGCGCCCTTGCTGACTGGCTGGGCCTCGACTGGCCGGCTGCTCCTCTTCTGGAGACGCTCGCCCGGCTCTGCCCGCCCGCACAGGCGGAGGCCCTGGCCCGCTGCCGCGGGATGACGCTTCAGGCGGAAAGCCGGCACAGCGGCGGCCGGACGGAGGCACGCCGCCAGGCCGCTGCCGCCGCGATGCACTGGCTGGGAAACCTGCACCTGGATCGGCATCGCTACCGCGAAGCCTTCGAGGCGCACACGCAGGGCCTCGGCCTGTGGAACAGCCCGGCCGGGCTGGAGCGCAAGGCGCAGGCACAGCAGTATCTCGTGATCGAGGAGTTGCTGGAGACCCTGAAGGGCTTCGCCCATGCCTATGTCTACGACATGGACGGACAGGCTGCGGCCCGTGCCTCTTTCGACAGCCTGTCGGCGACGATGGAGCGCCTGCTGGAGGCGCCCGGCATCGACCATTGGACCCGTACCCAGCGCTGGACCACCCTGCTCGGCCTGCGGTCCCTCGTCGGCTATGCGGCGGCACTCGGGCGCAACCCGGTTCTCCCGCTGTCCGGCAACCCCTTCGCCGAAGGGACGGCGCCGTCCGTCCCGGCGTCGCCGGCATCCCGGCGGATCTTCGACTGCTGCACCTTCTTCAACGAAGCCGAGATCCTGGAGATCCGGCTGGCCGAACTGTACGACGTGGTCGAAGGTTTCGTGGTGGTGGAGGCGACCCACACCCATTCCGGCGAGCCCAAAGCGCTGAGCTTCGGCGACCATCGCGAGCGGTTCCGCCCCTATATGGACAAGATCCGCTACGTGGTGGTGGACGAGCTTGTCGGCACCTTCTCCTGGCAGCGGGAAGCCTGCCAGCGCGACGCCATCCTGCGCGGGCTTGACGGCTGCCGCGACGACGACATGATCATCGTTTCCGATGTCGACGAGATCCTGCGGCGCGAGGTGGTGGAGCGGCTGCGTGGCGGTGGGCCGGCCTTTGACACCGTCTTCACCGCCGAACTCGACCTGTTCTTCTACCGGCTGAACTGTCGTTTCGCCCGCAACTGGCGCGCCGCCGGGGCCGCCCCCTTCCGCTTCATCCGACAGACCGGCCCCAATGCCGTGCGCTACCTCGCCAAGCAGGACATCGGCCATCTCATCCGCGACGCCGGCTGGCATTTCAGCTGGATGGGCGATCTGAAGCGCTTTGCCGCCAAGCTGAACGCCTATGCCCACCAGGAGCATGCGCAATCCTTCGGCGCAGGCAACATGGCCGGCGTCGCCAGCTTCCTCGACGGTGGCGGTACACTGCCGGAGGGCGCGCCCGGCGCCCGCGGGGAGCATGAGGTCGTGGCGGTCAACCGCCATCCCCGGCTGGTGCGCGACAACCTCGACCGCTTCCGGATGATCGGCTGGTTGCGCTGAACGGGCTGGCGACGCTGGGGCCGGCGTCATCCCCCTGCCATCCCTGCATCCTCCCCTGGGTCACATCGGCGGTTATGCCGTGTCGGGCGACGCGTCAAACTGCGCAAGAGCCCGAACCGGGGGCAAGGTCAGCACGCTCTGCCTGACCAGATCGGACGGACAGGCGTGCCGTTGGCCGGTATCAGGCGGAAGCGCCAGCTCGACGATGACGTTCCAGTTGGCCCGACAGGGGGCGGTGTTCTCGATCTCGACGCGCAACTTCTGAACCAGCGTCTCCGCTCATCCCGCTCCGGTCGCCCGGCAGCCAGTCGGAGCATGTGACGGCGGGGCCAGATGGCCTCGACGATCTCTAGACCGGAGGGCATCACCCCAAGTCAGCTCGCCCAAAAAAGAGGCGGCTGAGCCTCAGCTTCAAGGAAGCCAGCAAGTGTAAGGCGTCAATCCCAAGGCAGCGGGGCAGAAATTGCCGATCAGTTTCTGCCGGCATCGCCACCGACGTAGAATTTCATTTTTCTCTGATTCACATAAAAAGCAATCGTCCGTTTTTTGTCTCATTCATGCCACGGAAAACGCCCTTATTCATAATTTCCTAACCATAAGTGTTAGTACCCGATTAAGGCTAACAGACGAGCCTGCGGAACAAGGCGATACCTCTAAAGCGGAGTTCCAAAATGGCTACCACCAACACCGACGGCACGATCCAGGTCACCTTCGCGGTCAATGCCTGGGGCGCGGCCGCTGGCGGAAAATGGCCGCATTTTCAACTGCTTTTGGACGGCACCAGCATCGGTGAGGCCACCGTCTCCTCCGCCACCCAGTCGCGTTACGTCTTCACCGCCAACGTGCCGGCCGACAAGGCGCACGCGCTGCAGCTGGTCTACGACAACGACGACACGGTTAATGGCGAGGATCGCAACCTGTTCGTCAAGTCGTTCGAGGTGAACGGCAAGACCATCCTGTCGATCGACCCGTCGGTCAAGTACGACACCGGCAAGGTCGACGGCCTCAACGTCATTGCCGGCCAGACGGAGATGTATTGGCCGGGCGCGCTGAACGTGCCGCTGCCCGCCACGCTGTTCCCGTCCGTCGCCACCGTGCCGGATGCCGAGCCGGCCGCCACCATGACCACGACCATCAAGGTCAGCGCCTATGGCGTCAGCGCCGCCGGTCAGGCCCCGCATTTCAAGCTGCTGGTCGACGACCAGGTGGTCGGCGACGCCTGGGTCAGCGCCACCTCGCCCGCCGACTACACCTTCACCGCCAAGGTGGACCCGAACGAGGCCCACAAGATCCAGATCTGGTACGACAACGACGCCACCGTGAACGGCGTCGACCGCAACCTGTTCGTCAAGTCGATCAACATCGACGGCAAGACCATCGCATCGACTTCCGACATGGCCTCCTACGACAAGGGCGCGGTCGACGGCAAGTTCGTCGTCGCCGGCCAGGAAGGCCTCTATTGGGGCGGCGCCCTGACCTTCGGCGTGCCGGAGGAGTATTTCGGCGGCGCCTATGTCCCGCCTCCCCCGCCGCCGCCGAGCAAGGCGGTGGACATCGTCGTCAACGCCTACGGCACCTCGGCCGGCGGTCAGGCGGCGCATTTCAAGCTGCTGGTCGACGGGCAGGTGATCGGCGACGCCAAGGCGGCGGCCACCACCACCGGCTACAAGTTCACCGCCGACATCGACCCGACCAAGGCCCACACGGTCCAGGTCTGGTACGACAACGACGCCACCGTGAACGGCGTCGACCGCAACCTGTTCGTCAAGTCGGTCGTCATCAACGGCAACACCGTCGCCGCCGCCGACAGCATCGTCACCTATGACAAGGGGGCGGTCGACGGCAAGGACGTGGTCAAGGGCCAGGAAGGCCTCTATTGGGGCGGAGCCCTGAACATCAAGGCCGGCGCCGACCTGTTCAGCAACACGCCCGCCACCCAGACTCCGATCCCGACCGCCCCGACCAAGCCGGCCTTCTACGTCGCCGCCAACGGCAAGGACAGCTGGTCCGGCAAGCTGGCGGCCCCGAACGCCGACGGCACCGACGGCCCCTTCGCCAGCCTGGAGAAGGCGCAGGCCGCCATGCGCGCCAACTCGACGATCGACACCACCTATGTCCGCGAGGGCACCTACCACCTGACCAAGACGCTGGAACTGACCTCGCTCGACAACGGCCACAGCTTCCAGAACTATCCCGGCGAGAAGCCGGTGCTGAGCGGCGGCGAGGTGGTGAAAAGCTTCACCAGCGAGGGCAACGGCCTCTATTCGGCCAAGCTCGGCACCGCCAGCAACCTCGACCTGATCGTCGGCGACGTCCGCCAGCATCTGGCCGAAAAGTTCGCCTATGACGCTTCCGACGTCACCAGCGGCTGGCATTTCGCCGACGCCGCCTCGGGGGGGCCCAGCGGCTGGTCCATCCGCTCGCACGGCACCGAGGTGACCGCCGCCGACATCCAGCCGGGCACGCTGATCCAGATCATGGATGCCGAGCGGCTGGGCGACACGCTGGGCACCATCGCCAGCTTCAACGCCTCCACCCGCACCATCATGCTGAAGAACGGCGCTTCCCTGCCCTTCGCGGAAGGCACCACCTACAAGCTGCTGAACAACGCCTCCTACGTCGATCAGGCGGGCGAGTTCGCCTGGCGGACGTCGGATGGCAAGCTGCTCTACAAGGCCGCCAGTTCCGGCTTCGTCTCGAGCGGCGTCGAGGTGCCGCGGCTCGAGACGCTGATCAAGCTGAACGGCGCCAGCAACGTCACCATCGACGGGCTGACCTTCAAGAACACCACCACCGGCGGCGACGCCCTGCTCCTGACCAAGTCCAGCGGCAACCACATCAGCGACAACAGCTTCCTGAACGTCGGCACCGCGATCAAGCTGACCGCGGCCTCGTCCAACAACCAGATCGCCCACAACACGCTGAACCATCTGGCGGAAAACGGCATCGAGATGGACGGCCGCAGCAACGGCAACAGCATCTACGCCAACAGCATCAGCAACATCGGCGAGGTGCGCAAGGCGGTGTCCGGCATCATCGGCACCGGGGTGGACAACAACCTGATCTCCAACAACGACATCGACCACAGCGCCCGCTATGGCATCTCGTTCAAGGATTACGGCGGCACCACCGACACGGTGAACCACAAGAACATCATCCAGTTCAACAATATCTCCTACACCGGCCTGGAGACCGCAGACGGCGGCGCCATCGAGATCCTCGGGCGGTCCAGCGTCGACACCGGCATGATCATCCAGGGCAACCGGATCGAGCATGCCAACGGCCTCGCCACCAGCGCCCAGGACACCTGGATGTACGGCCAGAAGGGCTTCGGCATCTATCTGGACGACATGGCCGGCGGCATCACCGTCAAGGACAACTTCATCAAAGACGCCGACTGGGCCTCGGTGCAGATCCACGGCGGCGACAACAACGTGGTGACCAACAACTTCTCGGTCATCGCCAGCAACAAGGAAGACTTCATCCGCATCGAATGGCAGCCGGTCCACGGCACGGCCGGCGACCCGCACAACAACACGATCACCAAGAACGTGGTGATGGGGACCCTGCCGCTGGACGACTATATCGAGCTGCTGAGCGCCAACGACTTCGTCATCGACAACAACCTCGTCTACAATGTGCCGAAATACGGCGACCATGACGTGATCGGCAAGCCGATGTTCAACAACCCCTACTGGGGCGACTATTCGCTGCAGGCGTCCTCGCCGGCCTTCGCGATGGGCATCCATGACCTCGCCTGGGCGAAGATGGGTGCCGACGGCGTCGCCGCGGCCGGGCTGGAGCATTTCTGGGACGGCGTCTGATCCCGCGGTCCCGATGATGGTCCGATAGCCGGGTGCATCGGGGGTACGCCCTCGATGTGCCGGCCCCAGCGGTGGGCGGAGCCTGTTTGCTCGATGGTCGAGCGACGGAGGCTCCGCCCACATGCATTTCGGAAAAGCTTTCAGAAGACTCCCGGGACGGCCGGCACAAGCGCAATCGGCGCAGCCTTGCTCCCTGCTTGGCTCCAGCACCGCAACGCACCATATGCAGGCCGCGCCGCGCTCCGGAAGGACTGCGGAGTTTTCCCATTCGAGACCGGACGGATCGAGACAGTTTCCGATGACGCAAGCGACTTGGAGGGCAGGATTGACCGCGGGAGCCGTGGCGAAGACCCTGGGGGCCGGCCTCCTGCTGTGGGCCGTCTGTGCGGCGGCGCCCGCCTGGGCCCAGGGGACGCAACAGGATGACAGGAAGCCGAAATTCGGCCCGGACGCCGTGCCGATCACCCGGTCCGTCGATTTCGTCCGCACCGCCCCCGCACCGGATTACTGGGCGCTCAGCCCCTACTACGTGCCCCAGACGACCGGCGCCTCCTGCTCGGTGGCCAGCGTGGTGATGATGCTGAACGCGCTGCGCGGACTGCCGGGACTGGCATCGGAAAGGCTGGTCACCGCCAAGCAGCTGCTGGACCGGTTGGACGACGACCATTGGCGCGACGCCACCGCCGACGATGGCGAGGGCGTCTCCTTCGGCGAGCTGATCACCTATGTCCGCCGCAGCCTGAACGCCTACGGCATCGACGCCGAGGTCGAGGTCTGGCGCCCGCGCGACACCTCCCCCGCCACGCTGGCGGAACTGCGCCGCATCCTGTCCGAGAACGAGCGCGGCGCCGACGACATCATCCTGCTGGCCTTCGACCAGGGCACGCTGACCGGCGACGTCGGCGTCGGCCACATCGCACCGCTGGGCGCCTACGACGCGGCGAACAGGCGCGCGCTGGTGATGGACCCGGACCGCGCCTGGTACGTGCCCTACTGGACCAGCGACGCCAAGCTGCTGGAGGCCATGCTGAAACCGGACCGTGCCGATCCCGAGGGCAGCGGCCTGATCCGTGTCCGCAGCCGCCGGGCTTCCGGCTAGATCGGATCGCGTAAAATCGGGATCGATCTGAAGCGTGAATCCGATCACCAAACATAAAGCCAGAGCTTCCTGCGTTTAATGTGAAACGCAGGAAGCTCTAGTCTACTTCACTTCCTGGCTGGTCAGGTCGGAGGGGTTCTGCGACCGGGTCGGCTCGTTCGGCTGGTCGGGCTCGCTCGCCCATTGGTTCGGGCGCGGCACCGGGTTGCCGTTCAGGTCGGGCGGCGCCCGGCGCACGTCGGCAAGCGCCTGCTGCAATTCCCGACTGCCGGTCGCGGCGGAGCTGGACGGATTCGGCGGCCTTGTGCCCTGCGCGGTGGGATGAGGATCCTGGCTTTCCTGCACCTTGCCGTCGCGGGCGAGCGCATCGCCGGCGGACTCCTTCGATCCCGAATCGACCGGCGCCGCTCCCGGCTGACCATCTCCAGCCGGCTGCTGGTTCTGCTGCTGATCCGGCTGCTGTGCGACCGCGGCAGGCAAAGGCGTGCCGGACAGAAGACCCGACAGCAGCAGGGCGGCGACCTTGCGCATGGCGCATCCTTCCTTTCTTTTGGCCGTTCCTCAGGCCTTTCCTTTGACCCCCGGGCCTTCGAACCTTTCGGGGAAAGCCGTTGGAGCACACCGCGCCGCGGCACCAAACAGCCGCTGGCGCGTTGTACCGGAGACAGAGTCCGGCTTCGGCCGTCCGGTCCCAGCCCATCAGGAACACCGACAATGCCCAGCGAGTTCCCCTTTTCCTCCATCACCGCCTCCGCTACTCCAGCCTCGCCGCCCGACCGCGCCGAACGGCGCAGCGTCGGCGTGGTGGTGGAGCGGCGGCGCGTCGACAATCCCTGGATCGAGGCGCGTTGGCAGCCGGTGATGCTGGTTCCGGCCGACCCCACCCTGCCTGACTGGACCGTGTTGGCCGAGGGGCCGGACTGGACCCGCCATTACGCCGGCACCGCCGAGATCGCCCTGTTCCCGACCGAGGCCGAGAACTACAAGCACAACCTCGACGGCGGCAGCCCCAGCGCCTATGTCATCCTGCGGTCGGGGGGGCCGGCACCGGGGGTGCGCCTGCTGGCCGTCACCGCCGATCCCGGTGAGATCGATGCCCATGCCGAAGCCGGCGACGACGTGATCGAGGCGCTGCCGCTGCCCATCCCGCTGGTGCTGTGGATGGACGGCTTCGTCGCCCGGCACTTCGTCGAGCGCCCCTTCCACAAGCGCAAGCGCGACCGCGCCGATCCGGAAGCCCTGGCGTTGCGCCGCAAGACCGGACCGTCGCAGCATGGCTGACCGGGTGGAGGTGGAGGAGGGCTTCCTCGGCCGCTGGGCGCGGCTTAAGCGCGATGCGCGGACGGAGGCGCCGGTTGCCGAACAGGCGGTCGGAAACGAGGCGATCGCCGCGGTGCCGGAACCGGTCAGGGAGGCGCCTGCCGCATTGCCGGCGGAGACTGGGGAAGAGGCGCCGGACTTGTCCGACCTGCCCTCGCTCGACAGCCTGGATGCCGGCAGCGACTACACCGGCTTCCTCCGCCCGGACGTGCCGGCGGAACTGCGGCGGCAAGCGCTGCGCAAGGCCTGGGCGAGCGACCCGGCCATCGCCGGGTTCCGCGGCTTCGCCGAATATGACTGGGACTACAACGCGCCGGGCTATGGCGCCCTGCGGCCCACCGACGACATCGCCCGCCTCCTCGACGCCGTTCTGCCCGACGACACGCGGCGGGAGATAGCCGAAGAGACGGGGGATGTGGCCGACGCCGGAAAGGAACAGGCGGACATCACCACCTGCCCCCATCCAGGCCCTGCCCCTCTCGGTGAGGAGAGGAGCGAGTCCCTGTCCGGAAAGGTGGCAAGTGCTCCCCCGCCCCGCGAGGGAGGTGCGGTGGAGGCCTGACCCGCCCTCAGATGCACCGCCCGCCATCCACCTCCAGGCAGACGCCGGTCAGGAAGTTCCCTTCGTCGGAACACAGGTAGAGCGCGGCGTTGGCGATGTCGTCCGGCGTCGATAGGCGGCCGAGCGGGATGCTGCTGCGGAACTGCTCGCGCCGTTCCGGCGTGTCCTGGCCCATGAAACGGTGGAGCATGCCGGTCTCGCCGGCGACCGGGGCTATGGCGCAGACGCGGACATTGTCGGACGCCAGTTCCGCCGCCATCGACTTGGTCAGGGTGATCACCGCCCCCTTGGAACCGTTGTACCAGGTCAGATTCGGCCGCGGCCGAAGGCCGGCGGTCGACGCGATGTTCAGGATCACGCCGCCGCCCTGGCTGCGGAACACCGGCACGGCGTGGATGGCGCTGTGGTAGATCGACTTCACGTTGACGGCATAGATGCGGTCGAAGGTCGCCTCGTCCACGTCCAGCATCGAGCCGTAGCGATGGGTGTAGCCGGCGTTGTTGACCAGGATGTCGAGCCGCCCGAACTCGCCGAGCGCCGCGGAAACGATGGCTTCGTAATCTTCGCCCACCGCGACATCGGCGCGGACGGCGAGCGCCGTCTCGCCCAGGCTGTCGGCGACGCGGCCGGCGGCCGCCTCGTCCAGATCGGCGACGATGACCCGGGCCCCTTCGGCGGCGAAGCGGCGGGCGATCCCCTCGCCGAAGCCCGATCCCCCGCCGGTGACGACGGCGACCTTGTCAGACAAACGCATGAGCGGTTCCTCCCCGGCAATTCTCGGTCCGAGATGTGCGCGGCCGTTCGGCGCGCGGACTCCGTTCAACAGGGAACCGGCGCCATCGGCCGCATCGTGAACACGGCGAAAAACGCATGATAGCGCGAAGCCGCCCGGTGGGGCAGTCGCCATCGTCCGCTACATCGAATCGGAGAAATGGAGGAGAGAATGGCGCGAGTGACGGGACTTGAACCCGCGGCCTCCGGCGTGACAGGCCGGCGCTCTAACCAACTGAGCTACACCCGCGCGATGGCTCCCGGTGCTGGACTCGAACCAGCGACAAGCGGATTAACAGTCCGCTGCTCTACCAACTGAGCTAACCGGGAACAGAGGCCGCCTTATAAAACCGCTGGCGGACCCTGGCAAGCGGAAAAACGCAAAGCCGGACATTTTTTCGGGAGCAGGACGCGGACGCCTCATCCGCCCCTGTCGATATGACCTGCCCGGTCCGGCAGCGACGAACAAGTCGGCATCCGGAAGATGCATAGATTTCTAAGCAATCGACGATTTCAAGCGAAATAGAAAATTAACAGTCTGTTATGGAGAACAGAAATACATTCAATACACTCAAGAGGGGTGATTGCCGCACCTTGTCCTTCCATCCGTCATCAGACCAGGAGGCCTCCATGTCCCACAGTGCAAACAGCCTGTTCTCAGCCCTGCCCACCGGTCAGGCGGGAGCATGGAAGCCGGTGAGCGCGGCGGCCGGTAAAAGCAAGAGCCTTGTCGCCACCGCGTTTTCGCCGCCGTCCGCCGAAGCCGGGGACAACATCGACGTCAGTCCGCTGGGCAAGGCGCTGACCGGCGCGGCCGCCAAGGTTTTCGAGAAGCTGGACGGCAAAGCGCGTGGCATGCTGGAGGATTACGTCAAGACGGGGGTGCTGAGCGCCAACGACGTGGTCAAGGGACTTCGCGGCATCGCCAAGGAGGCGGTTCAGAACCGATACCTCAGCGAAGCGCCGCGCACACAAGAGGAAATAGATTATGGCGAAAAGAAGAAATCTGCAAACGAAAGAAAATTGAATTTCGGCATGGAGCAGATGAACATAATCCGCTCGTTTTCTGACAAAATGGAACAGGCTGACAGAGAAAATTCCGGAGGAGATGCTGTCGGATCAAAGAAGGAATTGCTTTACAAGGAGATGACATCCTCACTGGAAAGCCATAAGAAAAATTTCGTTGAGAGCTATGGAAGCCTCGATGAAAAGATCATGAAGGATGGTGAGGAGATTGACGAAGACTTCGTGATGCGACGACTGTCGAACAATCTGCGCCATTCGGACATCTTTTCGGGTGAAGAGGATTCGGCGGTCTTCTCCAGCACCGATTCAAAAGCCGTCGAAAAGCTATTCAACGTCGGATTCCGGCCGGCCGTCTATCGGAACGCCGCCAAGGCGTTCGCCGATGAAACGGATCTTGGCGGCATACCCGATCTGGAGCGCCCCAAAGCCGAACCGCGACAGAAACAAACGTCCATGGAACCTCTGCCTCCCGGCTATTCGGAAGGCAAAGCCCAGTTGGATGCGATATGGCAAGCGGCGGCGGGCATGATGATGCAGGTTAAAAAGACGGGGGACGAAGACCCGATGGTCGCCCTGCTGAAGACCAATGCGACCGTCCCCCCTACCCGCCAGGGATACCCGAACCTCCAGCAATTGCCGATTGCGAGCCGGCAGGACGCTGCGGAGGACGTCAGCGGGACCGCGCGGACCGACACCGTCGCCTGACGCCGATGCCGCCCTGATGCCGCCCTGATGCCGCCCTGATGCCGGAGGAGGATGGAGCGACCCCGCGTCATGCGGCAGCCGGGCCGCATGCAGTCCAAGGTTGCGGCATCAGGCTCACCCTTGACAATTCCAGGCATTTCAGGCTTTTTCACGCCTCCCCTTCCCACCATTGCCACAAGCCCCGATGTCCGAGGTCGTCCCCTTCGCCGCCGCCCGCGAGGCGCTGCTCGCGCGCCTGACCGAACAGCTGCCGCCCTCGTCGGAATGGGCTGGCCGGCTGATGCTGATGCCGGAGGGGCGCCGGGTGGAGCCGATGCCGGCGGCCGACGCGGTGGACTCGCTGCGCGCCTTCCGCGCCGGTCTGGGCGAGGCGATCGGCGCCGCCGCCTGTTCGGTCGGCGGGGTGTGGGTCGGGCGGGAGGATTGCCTTGACTGGGACGGGCTGCTGGCGCCGCTGGCGGTCGCCGCCGCCTACGTGGTCGGCCGCACCCAGTCTGCCGGCGGCTTCGCCGCCGAGCTGTTCCGCTGCAAGGATGCCCTCGCCGGCTGGGGCGTGCGCGGCCTGCGCGGCGAACCGGCGGTGGCCCGCGCCGCCGGCTATGCCGTGGTGTCGGTCAGCCGTCGCGTGGACGACAACGAGATCGTGCTGGACCGGGTGATGGACACCTTCGCCTTCGTCATGCGCAGCCTGGGCGAACCGACGGTGGCAAGCGCGGACATGGACCGCCGGCTGGTCAAGCGGGCGGTGCCGCTGCGGCGGTGAGGCCATGAAGGGGCGGGCAGGTCAGCCCTACGCCCCGCCTTGCGGCGCCCCACCGCAGTTTTCCAGAAATCCTCAGCCGCGGGCGCGCTCGATCTCCACGCCGACACTGGCGACGTCGGGAAAGACGTCCAGCTTTTCCACCCGCACCTTGGCCATCGTCACCCGCGCGTCGGCAAGGCAACGCTCGGCAATGCGTTCGGCCAGCGTTTCCACCAGCGTGACGTGGCCCTGGGTGACCACACCCTTGACGATGGTCGCCATGTCCTCGCCGGTGACGCCGGGGACGACCACCTCGAGGTCCAGGTTGAGGCGGATGCGCTGGGGCTTCAGCCGTTCATGGGCATAGACGCCGATCAGGGCGTCCATCACCAGATCGCGCACGAAACAACGGGTGGACAGCGCCGCCGGGGCCGAACGCGGCACCGGGGCGGTGACGGTGGCGAAGAGCTTGTTCATGGGCGACAGCCCTAACACGGCAACGCCACCGCTGCCAAGCAGCCGTGCCCGGCCGCGCCTATGCCCGACGGACAGGTCAGGGGTGGAGTCAGTGCATCTCCGAGCGGATGCGCTCGCGCAGCACGTCGATCGGGCGCAGGTCCTCACCCTCCTCGTAATGCCAGAAGGTCCAGCCGTTGCAGGCCGGCAATCCGGCCATGGCGGCGCCCACCTGATGGATCGAACCGCGATGGTCGCCGCGCGGACCGGAACCGATCAGCGTGCCGTCGGCGCGCACGCGGGCGGCAACGCGGCGGCGATGGTCGAACAGGGTCGATCCCGGACGCAGCAGCCCGCGTTCCACCACCCAGCCGAACGGGATCCGCGGCGCGCTGCGCTTGGGCGGCGTGTCGAGGATCGCCGCCTCCGGTGCTTCCTCCACCGCGTCGATGCGGGCCTGGGCCGCCTTCACGTAGGTGTCGTCGCGCTCCAGCCCGATCCACTTGCGCCCGAGCCGCTTGGCGACCGCACCGGTGGTGCCGGTGCCGAAGAAGGGATCCAGCACCACGTCGCCGGGGCGGGAGGAGGACAGGATCACCCGGTACAGCAGCGACTCCGGCTTCTGCGTCGGATGGGTCTTCTTGCCGTCCTCGTCGCGCAGGCGTTCGCCGCCGCTGCAGATCGGCAGCAACCAGTCGCTGCGCATCTGAAGATCCTCGTTGAGGTTCTTCATCGCCTCGTAATTGAAGCGATAGCGCGCGTCCTTGTCGCGGGCCGCCCAGATCATCGTCTCGTGCGCGTTGGCGAAGCGGGTGCCGCGGAAGTTCGGCATCGGGTTGGTCTTGCGCCAGACGATGTCGTTCAGAATCCAGAAGCCCAGATTCTGCAGCGTGGCGCCGACGCGGAAGATATTGTGATAGCTGCCGATCACCCAAAGCGAGCCTTCGGGCTTCAGGATGCGGCGCGCGGCCGCCATCCAGTCCTGGGTGAAGCGGTCATAGGCTTCGAAATCGTCGAACTTGTCCCACTCGTCATCCACCCCGGCGACGCGGGTGTGGTTCGGCCGCAGCAGCTCGCCCCCCAACTGCAAGTTGTAGGGCGGATCGGCGAAGACGAGATCGACCGAAGCGGGCGGCAGATCGTTCATGAGAGCGATGCAATCGCCGACCAGGATACGGTTTTCAGGGAGCATGATGGGACCGGCAAAGAACTGGGACTCGGCCGGACAATGAGTCGCGGCCGAGTCGCCGTCAACAGCTTTCTTCGCCAAGTGACGACGGCTCAGCCGCTTAGTGCCTTTTGGCGTTTCACTGGTGCAAAACTGACTCGGTGATGCGGCGTGACACCATGGCGGGTCAGCGCTTCCAGATGCTCGGGCGTCGGATAGCCGGCGTTTCGGTCCCATCCATAGTGTGGATACTGGACCGACAACCGCAACATCTCGCTGTCGCGCGCCACTTTGGCGAGAATAGAGGCGGCGGCGATGGACTGGCTGCGGCTGTCTCCCTTGACGACCGCCACCGCTTCGCAACCCACGTCGGGGGTGAATCGGCCATCGACCAGCGCCGCATCGGGTGGAGGACCGGGCAGCGCCTCGAAGGCCCGTTTCATCGCCAGCAGCGTCGCCCTGTGGATGTTCAGCTTGTCGATTTCCTCGGCCGATGCCTCGGCGATGGCGAAGGCGAGCGCGTGCGCCCGGATCGCCGGCACGATCTCCTCGCGCAGGCGGCGGGTCACCGCCTTGCTGTCGTCGATCTGCGCCGCGATCTCCGGCGGCAGCCCTTCGGGGGGCAGGACCACGGCGGCGGCGACCACCGGGCCGCAAAGCGGGCCGCGCCCCACCTCGTCGATGCCGCAGACACGGCGGCCGGGACCGAAGCCGGCCTCCAGCGACAGGTCGGGGCGCTGCCGGGGAACGGCGGCTTTGCGGGACGCTTTGGCAGGCATGGGCTGGCGGCCTTGCGGAAGGGATGGGACGGGGCCGCTTGATAGCGGCGGCGGAGTCGGCGCGCAAGGCCGCCGCCTTTTGCGTCAACCAAGCTCTTGAGAAGCGGCGCATGGCTGCGCTATGGATGCGCCCCGTAAGCCGGACCGCGCCACCACCCCTACGCCCTCATCCCCACGTCATCACCCGAAGAGCAGGCCATGACCGACACGACCCAGACCGCCGCCGAATGCCCCTGCCGTTCCGGCAAGCCGCTGGACGCCTGCTGCGGACCCTATCTGGCCGGCCTGCCCGCTCCGACGGCCGAAGCGCTGATGCGCTCGCGCTATTCGGCCTTCGCCACCGGCAACATCGATTACCTTTACGATACGCTGCTGCCCAGCACCCGCGACGACTTCCACCGTGACGAGATCGAGGCCTGGGCAAAGAACAGCGCGTGGACCGGCGTCGAGATCCGCTCGACCGAAGCCGGCCAGCCGGGCGACAGCGAAGGGATCGTGGAGTTCGTCGCCCGCTTCAACATGAACGGCAAGCCGATGACCCATCACGAGACCAGCCGCTTCACCCACCAGGACGGCCGCTGGTACTATGTGGACGGGCAGCTCGGCGCCCGCCCGCGCAGCGGCCCCAAGGTCGGCCGCAACGACCCCTGCCCCTGCGGCAGCGGCAAGAAGTACAAGAAGTGCCACGGCGCCTGAGTCGCGCCGCTTCGCTCACGCTGCACCTGCGCAAAACCTGCGAAATCGCCCCGTCCCGCCTGCCTGTCAGGCGGCGGCGGTGATTTTGTTATGCGCGAATGGTGAAAATTCGCAATCCTGATTGAATTATGGGTCGGAACCGATCATCCTTCGCTCGCCCTGTTCCGGGTCTCCCTCTTTGGTTCTTGCCGGGGCGGGGTTTAACACGACAGATGAGACGATACTGATGTTCGACCGTCCGCAGCGCTCTTCCTTCCGCGCTCCTGAAATCACCCAGCGCGACATCCGCGCCACCGTCAAGTGGTTCAACGCCACCAAGGGCTTCGGCTTCGTCACCCCCGACGACGGTTCGCCCGACGCTTTCCTGCACTCCACGGTTCTGCAGTTCTGCGGACACGACAGCCTGCCCGAAGGCGCCACCATCACCTGCGACCTGTCGCGCGGCCCGAAGGGTCCGCAGGTCGCCACCATCCACGCGGTCGACACCTCGACCGCCGCTCCGAGCCGTCCGTCGCGCGCCCCGCGCGAGCGTGACAGCTGGGGCAACGACGGCGGCTATGGCGGCGGCAACAGCTACGGCGGCAGCCGTGGCGGCTACGGCGCCGACAGCTACGGCGATTCGGACAGCGGCGAAGTCGTCGACGGCACGGTGAAGTGGTTCAACGTGTCGAAGGGCTTCGGCTTCATTGCCCCGTCCACCGGCGGCAAGGACATCTTCGTGCACATCCGTGCGCTGGAGCGGTCGGGCATCAACGGCCTGGACGATGGTGCGCAGGTGCGCGTCACCATCCGCCAGGGCGCCAAGGGCCCCGAGGCGCAGCGCGTCGAGATGGCCTGATCTCATCGGTCGTCGTGATGTGAGAAAGCCCCCGCTCCGATGGAGCGGGGGCTTTTTCATGGGCATATTCCGGCGCCAGTTCCCGCTCACTCCAGATGGTCGAGCGGCAACCGGGTCTCGAACTTGACCTCCTTCAGGGTGACGCTCGATTTGACGTGCGACACCGCGGGGATGGAGAAGATGCGTTCGCTGAGGAAGCGGCCGTAATCCTCCGTCGTCGGCACGACGATGCGCAGCAGATAGTCGGCATCGCCGGTGACGGCGAAGCATTCCAGCACTTCCGGCATGCCGGCGATGGCGGTCTCGAACTGGTCGACCGCGTTCTCCTTGTGGCGTTCCAGCGTGACATGGGCGAAGACGCATTCGCCGAGCCCAACCTTGCGCGGGTCGAGCTGCACGGTGTAGCGGCGGATGACGCCGATGTCCTCCATCGACCGCACCCGGCGCCAGCAGGGGGAGGCCGACAGGCCGACGGTGTCGCCCAACTCCTGCATGGTCAGGCGGGCATTCTCCTGCAGGGCCGCCAGGATGCCCTTCTCATGCCGGTCGAGCTTGATCGCCGCCATTTGCGCCCTTCCCTCCTCCGTCCATTCAATCGTTACACCTGCAAACATAAGCAGGGCCGGCGGCCGGTGCGAGGCCTTCCGTGCAACCAATCCCCCTTTCCCGCTGTTGCTCCGGCGATGGGCGGCGGATTGGCAGGCAGGAGGAGGGTGGACGTGTTCGATTGGATCGTCGGCATGGTGGAGCAGACCGGCTATCTCGGCGTGGCTCTGCTGATGTTCGCGGAGAACCTGTTTCCACCCATCCCGTCGGAACTGATCCTGCCGCTGGCCGGTTTCACCGCCGCGCGTGGCGACCTCGGCCTGCCGATGATCATCGTTTCGGGCACGGCGGGGGCCGTGCTGGGTGCGCTGTTCTGGTATCTGATCGGCCGCTGGGTCGGGAGCCGCCGGCTGAAGCAATGGGCCGCCCGCCATGGCCGATGGCTGACCATCGCGCCGGAGGAGGTGGAGGAGGCCGCCGCCCATTTCCGTGAGCGTGGCGGACGGGCGGTGCTGATCGGCAGGATGATCCCGGCGGTGCGCACCCTGATCTCCATCCCCGCCGGGGTATCGAACATGGCGCTGGTCCCCTTCCTGCTCTACACCACCGTCGGCACCGCGATCTGGACGAGCTTCCTCGCCACCGCCGGCTATCTGCTGGAGGACCGGTACCAGCAGATAGCCGGCTGGGTGAACCCGGTCTCCAACATCGTCGTCGCCGGCATGGCCCTCTGGTACGTCTACCGCGTCGCCACTTTCGGCCGGCGGGCGAACCGGCAGCCGGCGGAATAGGGGCCAAGTCCTTTTCCGCATCGAGAAAAATCGCCCGGCTCCGGCTGGACCGCCCGATCGCAGCCATGCTCTCACTGCTTCATCCGACCGTCAGCGGGAGCCGCTTCCATGAGTTCCACCCCGACCATCATCCTCGTCCATGGCGCCTTCGCCGACGGCTCGTCCTGGGGCCGGGTGATCCCCCGCCTGCAGGCGGAGGGATTTGCGGCGGTCGCGGTGCAGAACCCGTTGGTCTCGCTCGACGATGACGTCGCCCATGTCCAGCGCGCCATCGACCGCAGCAAGGGACCGGTGGTGCTGGTCGGCCATTCCTGGGGTGGAGCCGTCATCACCCAGATCGGCGAGCAGGAGCGGGTCAAGTCGCTCGTCTACATCGCCGCCTTCGCCCCCGATGCCGGGCAGTCGCCGAACGACACGCTGAAGCCTTTCCCACCGTCGGCCGGCCTGTCGGGGGTATCGGTCGACAAGGGCCGCTTCCTGACCCTGACACCGGAGGGCATGGCCCGCAACTTCGCCCAGGATCTGTCGGCGGAGGATGCCGTCCTGCTGGCCGCCACCCAGGGGCCGGTGGCGGCAGCCTGCTTCGCCACCAGGGTCAGCGCAGCCGCCTGGAAGACGAAGCCCGCCTGGTATGTCGTCGCCACCCAGGATCGCATGCTGCCGCCGGACTTCCTGCGCGCCACCGCATCGCGCATCGGCGCCCGGACCACGGAGGTCGAAAGCGGCCACGCTCCCCACCTGTCGCGCCCGGATGCGGTGGCGGCGGTGATCGTCGAGGCTGCCCGCGCTATCTAGACCTTCGCAGCGCTCCCGGCGTGGTGCCGCGCCGCCGCCGCAGGCTGCGGCTCAGGGCGCTCTGGTCGGAGAAGCCGACCGCCAGCGCCACCTCCGCCAGCGGCAGGCGGCCATCCCGCAGCAACGCTTCCGCCCGATCCAGCCGCAGTTCGGCCAGCAGGCGGGCCGGGGTGCTGCCGGTGCGGGCGCGGAAGCGTTCATGGAAGCGGCTGGGAGCCAGGCCGGCCACCTCGGCCAGTTCCGCCACCGTCAGCGCTTCGCCGCAGCGCTCCGCCATCAGAGCCAGGGCGCGGTCGATGGGGTCGCCCGGTACGGGCGGCGGCGGTTGGCGCGCCTCCAGGGCGCGCAGCAGCAGCCCCGCCGAATGATGGGCCAGCACCGGGTCGAGCGGCCGGTCGGCCGCCTCCGCCCCAAGATAGCGAACCAGCCCATCGAGCGCTCCGTCGATGGCGAAAAAGGCGCCGCAGGCGCGGACCGCCGCCTCCGGCACCACCCCGGCGGCCGGCACATCCAGCACGACGAAGCGGTTGACACCGCCGCTGCGGAAGCTGTGCGGCACGCCGTCGGCCACCAGGACCCCACGCCCCTCGCCCACCCGGCCGCAGGCGCCGCCGACCTCCATGTCGAGGGTGCCGGCGATCGGCAGCACGATCTGGTGATGGTCATGCGCGTGCCGCCGTTCATGCCCGTCGTAACTGCGGGTGCTGACGGTCGGACGATGCGGGGACGCCACGCCGGCGGACTCCTGAGATCGCTTGGAGGGACCGATGGTACGCCCTTGACCGTTCCGCCGGCAACCATCCCGTTGCCGGGCGATCCTTGCCAAATACCAACATCCGAAACTGAGTTCCGGAAAATAAAGATAGTGGAAAAGCAAATTCACCAGCCACATTCCGAACAGATCTGGCGATATTCGCCCACCCATTCACTTAATCCCCATCTGATATTCCTGACAAACGGTTGCGGGAGCAGCCAGATCATCCCTATGAGTATTTTCAAAAAAGAAATACGACCGCATGGGAACGGATCGTTCACCATTCGCAAAAAAGCCTTCATAAAAGGAACGCCCAATGTACCGAGATCGTATCCGCCTGAAATCCTTGTGGGGCAAGGTGGTGCCGGCGGAAGAGGCCGCCTTCCTCATCAAGGACGGCATGACCGTCGGCATGAGCGGCTTCACCCGAGCCGGCGACGCCAAGGCGGTGCCGCTGGCGCTGGCCGGGCGCGCCGCTTCGGAGAAGCTGAAGATCACGCTGATGACCGGCGCCTCGCTGGGCAACGATGTGGACAGGATCCTGACCGAGGCGGGGGTGCTGTCGCGCCGCCTGCCCTTCCAGGCCGACCCGGTGCTGCGCAAGGCGATCAACCGCGGCGAGGTGATGTTCGTCGACCAGCATCTGTCGGAGACGGTGGAACTGCTGCGCTCGCGCCAGATGGGGCCGGTCGACGTCGCGGTGATCGAGGCCTGCGCCATCACCGATACCGGCGGCATCGTGCCGACCACCTCCATCGGCAATTCGGCGACCTTCGCCATCCTGGCCGAGAAGGTCATCATCGAGCTGAACCTGACCCAACCGCTGGATCTGGAGGGGATGCACGACGTCTACATCCCGACGCGCCGCCCCTTCCGCGAGCCGATCCCGGTGGTGACGGCGGAAAGCCGCGCCGGCCTGCCCTATATCCCGATCGACCCGTCGAAGATCGCCGCCATCGTGGTGACGCGCAAGCAGGACAGCTCCGCCAGCATCCTGCCACCGGATGACGAGACCAGGGCAATCGCCGGCCATCTGATCGAGTTCCTCGGCCGCGAAGTCAAGCAGGGCCGGCTCGGCCGTTCGCTGGCGCCGCTCCAGGCGGGCATCGGCACCATCGCCAACGCGGTGCTGCACGGGCTGATCGACGGGCCGTTCCACGACCTGACCATGTACAGCGAGGTGTTGCAGGACAGCACCTTCGAGCTGTTCGACGCCGGCAAGCTGAATTTCGCGTCGGGGTCCTCGATCACGCTCAGCGCCGGGAAATATGCCGAGGTGCTGCCGAAGATCGGCTCCTACAAGGGCCGGCTGCTGCTGCGGCCGCAGGAGATCTCCAACCATCCGGAGGTGATCCGCCGCCTGGGCGTCATCGGCATCAACACGGCGCTGGAATGCGACATCTACGGCAACGTCAACTCCACCCATGTCAACGGCACGCAGATGATGAACGGCATCGGCGGTTCCGGCGATTTCGCCCGCAACGGCCACCTCGCCATCTTCGTCACCAAGTCGCTGGCCAAGGGCGGCTCCATCTCCAGCGTCGTGCCGATGGTCACCCATGTCGACCACAACGAGCATGACGTCGATGTGCTGGTGACGGAGGTCGGGCTGGCCGACCTGCGCGGGTTGGCGCCGCGCGAACGGGCGGAGACCATCATCCGCAACTGCGTCCATCCCAGCTATCGTGAACTGGCGGCCGACTACCACCGCCGGGCCTTGCAGCGCGGCGGCCATACCCCTCACCTGCTGGAAGAGGCCTTCGCCTGGCACACCCGTTTCCAGCAGACCGGCAGCATGATGCCGGCGGCGCGGGCGGCCGAATAGGTTCCCTCGAAAACGGGCGGGCCGCGGAGTACCGCGGCCCGTTCCCGTTACCCGTATGCTGTCAGACGTGCTGCTCGCCACTATGCTCCAAATAGAGAAGCAGGGCGGGATAGTAGTGCTTGCGTTCGGACGAAATCTTCTCGCAGAAACGGCATGCAGCTCCGCTCTTGATCCAGTCTTCGAGCTGGCCGTTTTGCCGTTTTTCCGCGACGACGGCATCGATCGCGTCCAAAATCTTGTGAATCACCTCAGGCCTCGTCTTAAGAAGATCGGAGCGGCGTCTTCGTCGCCCTCACGATCTTATATGCGCTCTACATCCGACGAACGGCCCTGCGTTCTGGGAATGGCTGCGTGTTGCAATGCACAAAACGGATGGCTTCACGCCCTTTCCCGCTCCTCCTCGGGTGGGTGCAGGGCCTGTCCCGTCGGGCAGAGCCGCAGCAGCACGCAGCGGTCGCAGGCGGGCGCCTGATAGTAACAGCAGCGCTGGCCGTGCAACATCATGACCTCGTGGTTGTCGTAGACCTGCTGGGCATCCCAATCCGCCGGCAACTGCGCCGACAGCACGGCGTGGGAGGGCCCGACGGCGAGGCTGGCGGGGATCAGGCCGGTGCGCACGGCGACGCGGTGGTGGTGGCTGTCCACCGGCAACGCCGCTTGCCGCAAGGTGGAGAAGCTGAGCACCGCCGCGCTGGTCTTCGGCCCTACCCCCGGCAGTTCCTCCAGCCACGCACGGGCGTCGGGCACCGTCATGCCGGACAGCCGGTCGAGCGACAGGCTGCCCACCCGCTCGGTGATCCGGCGCAGGATGGCCTGGATGCGCGGCGCCTTCTGCTCCGGCCAGGTGACGCCGGCGATGGTCGCCTCCACTTCGGCAACCGGCGCGTCGCGCACCGATTCCCAGTCTGGCCAGCGCCGCCGCAGCGCCTTGAAGGCTGCGCCGGAGGCCGCATTGCGGGTGCGGTGCGACAGCAGCGACGACACCAGCTCGCTCAGCGGGTCGAGGCTATGGAAATAGGCGACCGGGCAACCGTAGACGGTGCACAGCAGCCGGTGAATCTCGAGCGCCTTGTCGCGCAACGCAGCGGGATCGGTCATGAAACCGACAACAGCCGAACCGGTAAGGCGTTACCGGTAAATCATCAGGCTCTCCTCGCCACCCGCCCCTACCCCACCAGCCCCGACATCACCGCGCGCAGTTGGGCCGGCTTCACCGGCTTGTTCAGCACCAGACATCCCGCCGCCTTCGCCTCGTCCGCCAGTTCCGGCGTGCGGTTGGCGGTGACAATCACCGCGGGCAGGATGCGGCCGCAGGCGGCGCGCAGCCGTGCCACCTCGTTGACACCCAGCGCCCCGTCGTCGAGATGATAGTCGGCGATCAGCAGATCCGGCGGCTGCGGCATGCCGGACAGCAGGGCCAGCGCCTCGTCGCCATTGTTGGCCGACACCACGTCGCAGGCCCAGCCGCGCAGCAGTGCCTCCATCCCCGCCACCACCGCCGGCTCGTTGTCCAGCACCAGCACCGAGGTGCCGGCCAGCCGGTTGGTCATCGGCCGGGCGGCGATGCTGGCCGGGCGCACGGCGCGGCGCTCCGTCCCGCGCGGGACGGTGACGGCGAAGACGGACCCCCTGCCCGGCTCGGACCGCACGGTGATCGGGTGCTCCAGCATGCGGGCGACGCGGTCGACGATGGCGAGCCCCAGCCCCATGCCGCGGTCGCGCCCCTTGGTGACCGGGGTGTCGAGCCGGCGGAATTCCTGGAAGATCTCGGCGATCTTGTCGCGCGGGATGCCGGGACCGTTGTCCCACACCTCGATGCGGATGCTGCCATCGCCGGCCCGGCGGCAACCCACCACCACCCGGCCCCCCTGGACATAACGCAGCGCGTTGGACAGGAAATTCTGCACGATCCGGCGCAAGAGCCGCATGTCGCTGCGCACCACCGCGCCGGAGCCCACCACCTTCAGGTCGATGCCCCGCTCCGCCGCCACGGCGGCATATTCGGTGGCGAGCGGCGCCAGGATGCCGCGCAGCGGGAAATCGGTCAGCTCCGGCGTCACCGCCCCGGCATCCAGCTTTGAGATGTCGAGCAGCGCCGACAGCAGATCCTCCACCGACGCCAGCGCCACGTCGATGTTCTCCACCAATTCCGCATTGGCGTCCGGCTGTTCCAGGTCGGCCAGCGCCGAGACGAACAGGCGGGCGGCGTTCAACGGTTGCAGCAGGTCGTGGCTGGCGGCGGCGATGAAGCGGGTCTTGGACAGGTTGGCCTGATCGGCCTGGGACTTGGCCTGCTGAAGCTGGTCGTTCAGCATCATCAGCGCGGATTTCTCCGCCTGTTCGGATTCGCGCCGCCGCTCCTCCTCATGCTTGATGACGGTGATGTCGGTGTAGACGCCGACGATGCCGCCGTCGCGGGTCCGCCGCTCGTTCACCTGGATCCAGCGGCCGTCGGACAGCCGGTTCAGGAAGACGCCCTTCAGGTCGTGGCGGTGCTCCATCCGCTCGCGCAGCCAGACATCGGGCGGCGGCTCGCTGACCGCCCCGGCGGCGGCGACCATCGCCACCAGATCGTTGAAGCGGATGCCGGCCTGGATGCGCCCGGCCACCGTCGGCCAGTAGGATAGGTATTTGCGGTTGCACAACACCAGCCGGTCGGACGAGTCGAACAGGGCGAAGCCCTCGTTCACCGACTCGATCGCCTCGAACAGGCGGGTGCGCATGGTGTCCGCCAGCTCCTTGGCGCGGGCGAGGTCGCGGTTGCTGTCCTCCAGCTTGTGCAGGGCGCGTTCCAGCTCCAGCGTGCGCTCGCGGATCTTCTGCTCCAGCACGATGGCGGTCTGGAACAGCGAGAAGGCGCCGCCCTGGAAGTCCATGGACCGCTCGACACGGTCCATCAGCACCTTGTTGATGCGCTGGAGCTTGGCGTTCTCGCGCTCCAGATCGGCGATGCGGTCGGCGGGATCGAGCGTCCCGGCGGTCCGGCCGCGGGTGGTGATGCCGGCCATGGCTTAGCGCCCTCCGATGGCGACGCCCGTGAAGGTCTGGTTGACGTGCATGCCGTTCACCTGTTCGCCGTAGGCACAGAATCCGACAACCCGGTGACGCGCCAACCGTTCCGACATCACCGCGTTCAGTTGCCGCTGTTCCATCTCCAGCCGGCGCAGGATGCAGTCGCAGCCGAGGATCAGGTCGGGGGCGCCGACCTCGGCTTCGATCCCGGCGATCAGCCCGTCGAAGTTGGCGACCGGATCCACCCCCTCCGCCACCGTCAGGACGATGCCCTCGTCGATGGCGCAGAAGAAGGTCAGGCTCTCGTCGTCGTTCACCTTCTGGATCGAGCGGACATGGTACTGGCCGCCGACCCGCACCACGACCGGGTGGGAGGCGAAGATCATCGGGGTCAGCGGCTCGCCCTCCAGCCCGACCAGCCGGGCATATTCGCGGCCCGCCGGCTCGGCATTGATCTCATGGACGATCCGGTGCTGCGGATCGGCGCCGGTGACCACCATCTTGCGGTCGGAACTGACGAAATGCTGGGTGCGGAAGACGGTGAAGGGCCGCGTCGTGGTGAACAGCGCCACCACCGCGGCATTGGGGTGGAAGGCGCCCTCATGCAGGACGAAGGTGCGCTCGAAATGCAGGTCGTCGCCGGCCGAGGCGCCGAACAGCGGGATGTCGATCAGGGCGTTGTGCAGCGCGCTGACAACCGTCTCCTCGCTCATCGACAGGCCGTCGATCAGCAGCATGGCGAAACTGCGGGCCTCCTCGCCCAGCGGCACCGGGCGGGTTCCCATCGCACGGTCACGGCGCGACAGAAGGGAGCGCGCAATGGCGGTGCTGTCGGCGATCTCGAAACGGTCGACATGGTCGACCAGCGCGGTGACGATGCAGAAACCCTCGGTCGGGAAGCCCACCGCCACCAGGGCGTTGGTGGTGTAGCCGCCCGGGCCGATCTCCCCCGCCGTGGTGCAGCCGATGACCGGCACCGTCCCGAACTCCCGTGTCAGGGCGTCGGCCAGGACGTGGCGGTCGTAGCTGGGGGCGCAGAAGACGACCACCAGTTCCAGCGCGCCCTCGCCCAGACCGGCGCGCAGTTCGCGGACGGCATCGTCCGGACGCCCGGCATGGGTGACGGCGCGCGGCAGGCCGTCACCGGCGGCAGGGGCAGCGGCAGTCTTCACCGGCCCCTCTGCGGACATCTCCCGTGCGGACATGGCGGCCCCCTGCGCCTCCCCCTGCCTCGGCGGATGCGATCCGGCAAGGGTACTCCAGGGATGGCGGCGGGCAAGACCAATCCGCGGACCGGTGAAGGAGGACATGGTGCGGGGCGGCTCCTGAAGAGTCTAGACCGGAAGAGTCTCGGCCGGTTGCGGATCGGCCAGACCGGCCAGCTCGTCATCGGTGAACAGTCGGGCCTTCGCGGTGAAACGGACACCGTCCGGCGCCTCGATCGAGAATCCGCCGCCGCGCGCCTGGATAACGTCCAGGATGACCTGGGTGTTGCGCCACCATTGGAAGGTGTCGTCGGCCATGCAGAAGGGCGTGTCGCCGATTTTGCCGATGCAGAGGTCGCGGCCGCCCATGCGGAACTCCCCCCGCGGCAGGCAGAGCGGCGCCGATCCATCGCAGCAGCCGCCCGACAGATGCAGCATCAGCGGTCCGTGCCGCGCCGCGAGGCGGTCCAGCAGGGCGACGGCTTCGGGGGTGGCGGTGACGCGGTCGGTCATGGGGCCTGTCATGGGGGCGGTCATGGCTGTCCTTTATCACGAAACCACGCGGAGAAAGAAAAATGGCCGGGGGACATGCCCCCGGCCCAGGTTTGCCCGATAGGGAGGAGCAGGGCTCAGAAGAAGCCGAGCGCTTTCGGGCTGTAGCTGACCAGCAGGTTCTTGGTCTGCTGGTAGTGGTCGAGCATCATCTTGTGCGTCTCGCGGCCGATGCCGGACTTCTTGTAGCCACCGAAGGCGGCGTGCGCCGGATACAGGTGGTAGCAGTTGGTCCACACGCGGCCGGCCTGGATGCCGCGGCCCATGCGGAAGGCGCGGTTGCCGTCACGGCTCCACACGCCGGCCCCCAGGCCGAACTCGCTGTCGTTGGCGATGGCCAGCGCCTCTTCCTCGGTCTCGAAGGTCGTCACGGCGACGACCGGGCCGAAGATCTCCTCCTGGAAGATGCGCATCTTGTTGTGGCCTTCCAGGATGGTCGGCTGGACGTAGTAGCCGCCCTCCAGCTCGCCGCCCAGATGGGCGCGTTCGCCGCCGATCAGGACCTTGGCGCCCTCGGCCTTGCCGATCTCGATGTAGGAGAGGATCTTCTCCAGCTGCTCCTGCGAGGCCTGGGCGCCGATCATGGTGCCGCCGTCCAGCGGGTGGCCCTGGGCGATCTTGGCGACGCGCTCGACCGCCAGCTTGATGAAGCGGTCGTAGATCGACTTCTGGATCAGGACGCGGCTCGGGCAGGTGCAGACCTCGCCCTGGTTCAGCGCGAACATCGCGAAGCCTTCCAGCGCCTTGTCGAGGAACTCGTCGTCCTCGGCCATCACGTCTTCGAAGAAGATGTTCGGCGACTTGCCGCCCAGCTCGACCGTCGACGGGATGATGTTCTCCGACGCGTATTGCAGGATCAGGCGGCCGGTCGAGGTCTCGCCGGTGAAGGCGATCTTCGAGATGCGCTTGTTGGTGGCGAGCGGCTTGCCGGCCTCGATGCCGAAGCCGTTGACGATGTTCAGCACGCCGGGCGGCAGCAGGTCGCCGATGATCTCGGCCAGGACCATGATCGCCATCGGGGTCTGCTCGGCCGGCTTCAGCACGATGCAGTTGCCGGCGGCCAGCGCCGGGGCCAGCTTCCAGGCGGCCATCAGCAGCGGGAAGTTCCAGGGAATGATCTGGCCGACGACGCCCAGCGGCTCATGAAAATGGTAGGCGTAGGTGGTGTGGTCGATCTCGGCGATCGAGCCTTCCTGGGCGCGGATGCAGCCGGCGTAGTAGCGGAAATGGTCGATGGCGAGCGGCACGTCGGCGGCGCGGGTCTCGCGGATCGGCTTGCCGTTGTCCAGCGTCTCGGCCAGCGCGATGACCTCCAGCCGCTCTTCCATGCGGTCGGCGATCTTCAGCAGGATGTTCGAGCGCTCGGTCGGCGAGGTGCGGCCCCAGGCGTCCTTGGCCTTGTGGGCGGCGTCGAGCGCCAGTTCCACGTCGGCGGCCTGCGAACGGGCGACTTCGCACAGCGGCTTGCCGGTAATCGGGGTGACGTTGGTGAAGTATTGGCCGTCCACCGGCGCAACCCACTGGCCGCCGATAAAGTTGTCGTAGCGGGGGCGGAGCGCGATCTGCTTCTGGAGCGTGTCGAGAGCCTGGTGGAGCATTTGGGCCGTTCCTCTCAGTGTGGCGAACCGGTCAGGTCCCCGGTCCGGCGCGTTTGTCGGCGCCATTCAGCCACTCTGGGAGGTGGAGGGTAAATTGTACTATGGAAGGAGACGGTGCGGGGGCGGGATTGTTCGCCAACCATCCTATGTCGGCGCCCTGTCAGCTCATCCTGTACGGAATGTCCGGGGCGCCTCACTCCGCCGGCCTCACTCCGCCGGCTGCCGCCCCTCGACATAGCCCTTGCGCAGTTGCTCCTCGTACCACCGGCGGTGATGCTCCATCGCCCAGTTCTCGTCGACCTCGCCGCAGCCCATGGCGTCGAAGGCGCCCTCCATGCCGATGGTGCCGATGTAGATGTGGCCGATCACCGCCGCGATCAGCCCCGCCGCCAGAAGCCCGTGGACGACGTGGATGATCTGCATCCCGCCGATCCCGGTGAAGGCGAAGGGCACCATCATCAGATAGCCGCTGGCCGTCATGCCCATGCCGCCCAGCACGATGCTCCAGAACACCAGCTTCTGGCCGGCGTTGAAGCGCCCGGCTTCCGGGTGCCGTCCGCCGGCCTTGGAGAAGAGCCCGCCGGCCGTCCTGATCCAAAGCCAGTCGGCCTTTTCCGGGATGTTGTCGCGCAGCCACAGGCCGATGATCATCAGCAACCCGACGACGAAGGGCACGCTGACGAAGTTGTGGATCGACTTGGAATATTCGGCCAGCGGCGTGAAGGCCTGATGGCCGATCAGCGGGATCAGCAGCGGCCGGCCGAAGGTCAGGATCACCCCGGTCAGCGCCATGACCAGGAAGCTGACCGCCGTTGTCCAATGGGCGAAGCGGTCCAGTCCGTTGAAGCGCAGGACCAGCCGCCCCGACTTCCCGCCATGGATGCGGATGGTGCCGCGGTAGAGGAAGAAGATCGCCAGCACCGCCGTCATGCCGATGGCAAGCCCGCCGATCGCCAGCCGCAGGGTGTTGGTGCGCCACTCCCGCCACTCCCGCCCTTCCGGCTGGACCAGCACCCCCAGCTTCTCGTCCGGGATGCTGACGCGGCCGATCACCTTGTCGTCCTGCGGGACGTAGAGCGGCACCTGCTCCTTGGTGGTCGGCGAGTTCTGGCCGGGCGCCTGATAGAGCTGCGCTTGTGCGAAAGTCGGAGCGGCCAGACCCTGAACGGCCAGCAGGGCGATCAGCAGCAGGGCGTGCAGGGGCAGTATGGTGGGGCGCATGGCGGTCTCCCGGAATGATCCTTAACGTGGGGGAGGAAACTCCTCACGCCCCTCCCGTACCCGGCCCGCCAGGGGCGAAGGGGGAGCCGCGGTCGTTGCGGCCATAGGCGGTGGACCAGCCCGGCGCGCCGGAGCCGTAGCCGCGGCGCAGCGAGCGCTCCTGGTAGATGTCGGCCAGCACCGCGCCGTCACCGGCCATCAGCGCGCGGGTGGAGCACATCTCGGCGCAGAGCGGCAGCTTGCCCTCGGCCAGCCGGTTGGCGCCGTACTTCTGGTACTCCTCGACGCTGCCGTCCGGTTCGGGACCGCCGGCGCAGAAGGTGCACTTGTCCATCTTGCCGCGACTGCCGAAGTCGGTGGTGCGCGGGTATTGCGGCGCCCCGAACGGGCAGGCGTAGAAACAGTATCCGCAGCCGATGCACAGATCCTTGCTGTGCAGAACCACCCCGTCGGCGGTTTGCAGGAAGCAGTCGACCGGGCAGACCGCGGCGCAGGGCGGGTCGTTGCAGTGCATGCAGGCCATGGAGATCGACCGCTCGCCCGGCTTGCCGTCGTTCAGCGTGACCAGCCGGCGGCGGTTGATGCCCCAGGGCACCTCATGCTCGTTCTTGCAGGCGGTGACGCAGGCGTTGCATTCGATGCAGCGTTCGGCGTCGCACAGGAACTTCATCCGGGCCATTGTTCCACTCAGCTCCTGTGCATCACGCCGGCTCGACCCGGCAGAGGGTGACCTTGGTTTCCTGCATGAAGGTGACGGGGTCGTAGCCGTAGGTCGTCACCCCGTTCACCGGCTCGCCCAGCACGATGGGGTCGGTGTCGGGCGGGTAGTTGCCGCGCAGGCTGTCGCCCTGCCAGAAGCCGGAGAAGTGGAAGGGCATGAACACCGTGCCGCCGCCGACGCGGTCGGTCACCAGCGCCTTGACCTTGGCCTTGCTGCCGTCCTCCGGCCCATAAACCCAGACCCAGGCGCCGTCCCTGATGCCCAGCCGCTCGGCGTCCTTGGTGTTGATCTCCGCGAACATCGACTGCTGCAGCTCGGCCAGCCAGGGGTTGGAGCGCGTCTCCTCGCCGCCGCCCTCATACTCGACCAGACGGCCGGAGGTCAGCACCATGGGGAAGCGCTGGCGCAGGTCGCTGTCCGCCACCTTGAACTGCAACGAGCGGGCAAGCTGGACCAGACGGAAGTCGCGCCGGTCCTCGATGGCCGGATAGGACTTCACCAGATCGGGGCGCGGGGAATAGATCGGCTCGCGGTGGACCGGCACCGGGTCGGGCAGGTTCCAGGCGACGGCGCGCGCCTTGGCGTTGCCGTGCGGCACGCAGCCATGCTTCAGCGCGACGCGGATGATGCCCATCGACAGGTCGGTCTGCCAGCTGACATTGTCCACATCCGATCCGCCGATGGCCTGGATGACCCGCATCTCGTCGGGCGTCAGGTCCTTGTCCCAGCCCAGCTTCTTCAGCACGGCCATGGTGAATTCGGGATAGCCGTCCTCGATCTCCGATCCCTTGGAATAGGAGCCGTCGGCAAGCAGCGAGACGCCGTTGCGCTCCACCCCGAAGCGGGCGCGGAAGACGCCGCCGCCGTCCATCACATGCTTGGAGGTGTCGTAGAGCACCGCCGATCCCGGATGCCTGATCTCCGGATGGCCCCAGCTCGGCCAGGGCAGGCCGTAATAGTCGCCGGCGCAGGGGCCGGAGGAGGCCCGCATGGTGATCTTGTCGAAGTCGGCCTGATGCTTCATGTGCATCTTCAGCCGTTCCGGCGACTGGCCGGTGGCTCCGATGGACAGGCAGCTGCGGTTCATCTCGCGCAGGATGTCCTCCGGCACCGGCCGGTCCTTCTCCACCGTGATATGCTTGAACATCTCGTCGGCGAAGCCCAGCTTGCGCGCCAGCAGATAGATGATGGCGTAGTCGTCCTTCGATTCAAAGATCGGCTCCACCACCTTCTCCCCCCACTGCATCGAGCGGTTGGAGCAGGTGCGCGACCCGTCGGTCTCGAATTGGGTGCAGGCCGGCAGGATGTAGGTGCCGTTGCGCCGCTCCTTGATCGCGGCGAAGGTGGTCGGGTGCGGGTCGGCGATGACCAGAAGGCTGAGCTTCTCCAGCCCCTTCACCATTTCCGGCATGCGGGTGACGGTGTTGCCGCCATGGCCGAAGCACATCATGGCGCGCAACGGGCTGGGCTGGTCGATCTCGCCCGGCTTGGCCAGCACGGCATCGAACCAGCGCGTGGTCGGGATGCCCTTGGCCTCCATCAGGTCCTTGTTGGCGAAGCGGCCCTTCAGATAGTCGTACTCGACGTCCCAGGCGCGGGCGAAATGCTTCCACGCCCCTTCCGCCAGCCCGTAATAAGCGGGCAGCGTGCTGACATCGAGGCCGAAGTCGGTGGCGCCCTGCACGTTGCAGTGGCCGCGGTAGATGTTGGCGCCGCCGCCGGCCACGCCGATGTTGCCCAGCGCCAGTTGCAAAATCGACAGGGCGCGGACGTTGGCGGTGCCGACCGTGTGCTGGGTGACGCCCATGCACCAGATCACCGTGCTGGGCTTGTTCTTCGCCAGCGCCTCCGCCACGCGGCGAAGCTGCGATCCGGGCGCGCCGGTCACCCGCTCCACCTCCTCCGGGGTCCACTTCTTCACCTCGGCGCGGATCTCGTCCATGCCGTAGACGCGCTGGCGGATATACTCCTTGTCCTCCCAGCCGTTTTCGAAGATGTGCCACAGCAGGCCCCAGGCGACCGGAATGTCGGTGCCGGGACGGATGCGGACATATTCGGTGGCGTGTGCGGCGGTGCGGGTGAAGCGCGGGTCGATGACGATGAAGGGGGCGCGGTTGTGCTCCTTGCCGCGCAGCATGTGCTGCATCGACACCGGATGCGCCTCGGCCGGGTTGCCGCCGACGATCACCAGCGCCTTGGAGTTCTGGATGTCGTTGTAGCTGTTGGTCATGGCGCCATAGCCCCACGTGTTCGCCACGCCGGCGACCGTGGTGGAGTGGCAGATGCGCGCCTGATGGTCGACGTTGTTGGTTCCCCAGAAGGCCGCCAGCTTGCGGTAGAGATAGGCGCCCTCGTTGGAGAATTTCGCCGAGCCCAGCCAGAACACCGCGTCCGGCCCCGATGCCTTGCGGATGTCCGTCAGCTGGTTGCCGATCTCCTCGATCGCCTGATCCCAGCCGATGCGCTGCCAGACGCCGTCCACCAGCTTCAGCGGGTATTTGACCCGGCGGGTGCCCTTGGTCAGTTCGCGAACCGAGGCGCCCTTGGCGCAGTGGGTGCCCTGGTTGATCGGGCTTTCCCAGCCCGGCTCCTGCCCGACCCAGACGCCGTTCTGCACCTCCGCGATCACCGTGCAGCCGACCGAGCAGTGGGTGCAGACATTCTTGCGCGTCACCACCTCGACATTCGGCAGGATGGGACCGGCCTCCGCCTTGCGGATCATCGCGCCCGGCAGGGCGCCGATGGCGGCGATGCCGCCCGCGGCAAGTCCGGAGCGGCGAAGGAAGCCACGGCGGCTGACGCCCGATTCCAGGCTGTCGGCCAAGGCGGCGACCAGACCGGAGCGCTTTCCGCCTGCCGTTTTCGCCGAGCTGCGTTTGACCAGCATGGACACCCTCCGGATCGCCCTTAGAGGCGGTTCAGCGCGTAGAAACGCTTGACGTGTTCGGTTTCGCGGTAGCGGGCCTTCACCTGCTCCTGCGGCGATTCCATCGCCTGCGCCTCGTCCCCGGCCGGAAGCATCGTGGCAGCGGCGGCGCCGGCCGCACCCAGGCCCAGCGTCTTCAGGATGTCGCGGCGTTGCAGGGGATTGCGTGTGGGGCCATCGCGGGGCGGATCTTGCGGCGTCTTCATGCGGCGGTTCCCTCCAACTCTTCGATCTGTCTATTCACGGCTTCCTGCTCGACCTCCAGGAACAGGCGGCCGATGCTGCCGACCGGACGATAGAGGCCGGCTGCTTCCGCCTTCTCCAGATCCTGGAAGAATCGCCCGGCCCAGGGCGACAGGTGGCTGTCCAGCATGTGCCGCTGCACCGCCGGGTCGGCCCCCTCGCGGATCAGCACGGCCATCACATCGCACAGCGCCGCGATGTGGTCCTCCGGCTCCGACACGTCGGGCGCACGCTCCAGCCCCAGCGCCTGGAGGTCGGCGCGCAGGGCCGACAGCGGCCGGTCGGTGAGGAAGCCGGTGCGATAGTAGGAGGCGTAAGGGACCAGCTCGCCCTGGACGACACCGATGAACAGCGCGTTGAACTCCCGCTCCACCGCCTGGGTATCGGCGGCACGGGCACGCGTGGCCAGATCGTCGAAGGCCCGGCCGATTGGAGTCGCATCGCCGGTGAGGCCACCCAGCAGCGCCAGCAGGTCGGCACCCGGCGGGGCGGCCAGCGTCAGCGCCAGCAGCCGGTAGACATCGGCGCGCAGGCCGTCCGCGCCGCTTTCCGGATCATGAACCGTCATCACACTCCCGCAAGCCGCTCCGGATACCTTGGCCAGGCTTTCCGGCCCGAACTGGGATAACGGCTGACACGGCCAAAGGTTGCCCTACCCGGTCGGGGCTACCCTACCGGGATCATTCTTTTTCCCCCTGCCAGCGTCACTTCTGCGGACGACCGGAGAAGTTGCGGTGCTCGACCGACGCCTCCTCCCCGACCCGTGCGCCGGACGACGCGAAGGTCTCGTCGGCGCTGCGGGCGAACAGGCCCGGCAGGACGGCCCAGGCGGCGCCCGCCAGGACGATGATGGCGCAGAGCGCGGCGAGGAAGGCTTTCATCGGCAATTCTCCGGACAGCGCCTGTCGGGGCAAGGCCGCGCAACCCGGCTCCACCCAAGACCGGCACAACACCGCCCGAGCCCGATTGTTTCCGCATCATTATTTCCTCTTGATATGCTCGAAAAGAGCAAATATGGTTTTGCTCATAACGAGCATAGAACGGAGCCGTCTCATGCCCGAAGTCGCCGAACTCGCCTATACCCCAGCCGTCGCTGCGGCGACCGCACCGATCTACGAGCGGATGAAGCGCGTCGTGCCGGCGATCGAATGGCCCTTCCACGCGCCGCTGGTCCACGCCATCAACGAACTGAAGCGCACGCGCAACGCCGTCATCCTGGCGCACAACTACCAGACGCCGGAGATCTTCCACGGCGTGGCCGACATCGTCGGCGACAGTCTGGCGCTGGCCGCCAAGGCAACGGAAACCGACGCCGATGTGATCGTGCTGGCCGGCGTGCATTTCATGGCGGAGACGGCGAAGCTGCTGAACCCGGCCAAGACCGTGCTGATCCCCAGCCGTAACGCCGGCTGCTCGCTGGCCGACAGCATCACCGCCGCCGACGTGCGGCTCCTGCGCGAAGCCCATCCCGGCGTGCCGGTGGTCGCCTACGTCAACACCTCGGCCGAGGTGAAGGCGGAGGTCGACATCTGCTGCACATCGGGCAACGCGGTGGAGGTGGTGGAATCGCTGGGGGTCGACCGGGTGATCTTCCTGCCCGACGAGTATCTGGCGAAGTATGTCGCGACCCAGACCAAGGTCGAGATCATCGCCTGGAAAGGCCATTGCGAGGTGCATGAGCGCTTCACCGGGGCGGAGATCGAGGAGTTCCGCCGCCGCTTCGACCGGCTGACCGTGATCGCCCACCCCGAATGCCCGCCCGACGTGCTGGAGGCGGCAGATTTCGTCGGTTCCACCGCCCGCATGATCGACTTCGTCGGCAACGAGAAGCCGCCGCGGGTGCTGATGGTCACCGAATGCTCGATGAGCGACAACGTCGCCGCCGCCTCGCCGGAGACCGAGTTCGTGCGCCCCTGCAACCTGTGCCCGCACATGAAGACAGTGACGCTGTCGGGCATCCTGGAGGCGTTGCAGACCCTGGAGCCGCGCGTGGAAATCCCGGACACGCTCGCCGTCCGCGCCCGACGTTCGGTGGAGCGCATGCTGGCGGTGAAGCCGAAGTGAGTGCTTAGAAACGCCCTCTCCCGGGACGGAAGAGGGCGAGTCAGGAGTCCCCCCATGACCTCCAGCACGCCTTACCATGTCCGCGACGCCGAGGTGATCGTCGTCGGCTCCGGCCTTGCCGGGATGACCGCCACCCTGCAACTGGCGCCACGCGCGGTCACGCTGATCACCAAGACTGCCGGCCTGCCCGGCGGCTCCAGCTTCCATGCCCAGGGCGGCGTCGCCGCCGCCGTCGGTCCCGGAGACCGGCCGGAGGACCATGCCGCAGACACCGTCGCCGCCGGGGCCGGTCTGGTCGATGCGGCGATGGCGGCCCTGCTGACCCGCGACGGCGCCACCCTGGTCCGCCGGTTGCTGGATGACGGCCTGCCCTTCGACCGCGCGCCCGACGGCTCGCCGCTGCTGGGCCGCGAGGCCGCCCATGGTGCCGCCCGCATCGTCCATGCCGGCGGCGACGCCACCGGCCGCACCCTGGTCACCGCCCTGGCGGGCCGCCTGCGCGCCGCGCCGTCGGTGCGGGTGGAGACCGAGGCCTTCGCCGTCGATCTCGTGCTGCGCAACGGCCGGGTCTGCGGCCTGCTAGCCTGCCATCCGGAAGGCTGGGTGCTGCACCGGGCGCCGCGTGTCATCCTGGCGACCGGCGGCATCGGCGCCGCTTTCGCCCGCACCACCAACCCGGCGGAGGCGACCGGCGACGGCCTCGCCATCGCCGCTCGGGCCGGCGCCCGGCTGGCCGACCTGGAGTTCGTGCAGTTCCACCCCACGGCGCTGGCGATCGACGCAGATCCGGTGCCGCTGCTGACCGAGGCGTTGCGCGGGGCGGGCGCCCTGCTGCTCGACCGGGACGGCCGGCGCTTCATGCCCGACGAGCATCCGCTGGCGGAGCTGGCGCCGCGCGACGTGGTCGCCCGCGCCATCGGCCGGCGGGTCGCGACGGGGGAACCGGTGTTCCTCGACCTGCGCCCGGCGCTGGCCGCCAAGCCCGGCGGCTTCCCCACCGTGCTGGCGCTCTGCGCCGAGCATGGGCTCGACCCGTTCGCCGAGCCCATGCCGGTGGCACCCGCCGCCCACTACCACATGGGTGGGGTGGTGACCGACGCCGACGGGCGCACCAGCCTGGAGGGGCTGTGGGCCTGCGGCGAGGTCGCCTGCACAGGCGTCCACGGCGCCAACCGGCTGGCCAGCAATTCCCTGCTGGAAGCGCTGGTGTTCGGCGCCCGCGTTGCCCGCGACGTGGCGGAACGGCCGCTGGCGCCGCTGCCGCCCTTCGCCCTGCCCCGTCCGCCGGCGGTCGCCGCCGACGTCGGGCACGCCCTGCTCGACGCCATCGGGGCGGAGGCACGTACCGCGCTCTATGAAGGCGCCGGGCTGGTTCGCGACGGGCTGGGACTGCGTGCCGCCCGGCGCAAGCTCGACCGGCTGGCGGCCGCACTGGACATGCTCCGCTGCGAGAGCGGCGACGCCTACGATGACGCTCAGGCCCCGCCCGAAATCGTCCGCCACTGGGGCGAAGCGCGCAACCGGCTGCTGGTCGGCCGGCTGGTCGTCCATGCCGCCCTGACGCGGGAGGAAAGCCGCGGCGCCCATTGCCGCCGCGACCATCCGCTGCCCGATCCGGCTTCCAACCGCCGCACCCTGACCCTCAGCGAACTGGCCGGCGCCGCCGGCCCCCTGTCCGGAGACGCCGCATGCTGCATCCTCTGACCGTCGAGCCCATCGTCCGCGCCGCCCTGGCGGAGGATCTGGGCCGGGCCGGCGACATCACCACCGACAGCATCATCCCGGCCGACGCGGTGGCGACCGCCCGCATCGCCGCCCGCAAGGACGGCCGCGTCGCCGGGCTGGAGGCGGCGCTGATCGCCTTCCGCCTGCTCGATCCCGGCATCTCGGTGACGGTGGAGCGGACCGACGGCGAAGACGTCCCTCCCGGCGGCACCATCGCCACCCTGACCGGCAAGGCCCGCGCCCTGCTGACGGCGGAGCGGACGGCGCTGAACCTGATGGGCCGGCTGTCCGGCATCGCCACCGCCACCCGCAGCCTGGTCCGCGAGGTGGAGGGCACGAAGGCCCGCATCGTCTGCACCCGCAAGACCACCCCCGGCCTGCGCGTGCTGGAAAAGCATGCGGTGAAGCTGGGCGGCGGCTTCAATCACCGCTTCGGGCTGGATGACGCCGTGCTGATCAAGGACAACCACATCGCCGTCGCCGGCGGCGTCCGTCCGGCGGTGGAGCGCGTCCGCGCCGCCATCGGCCACATGGTGAAGGTGGAGGTGGAGGTGGACACGCTCGACCAGCTGGACGAGCTGCTGGGCCTGCCGGTCGATGTCGTGCTGCTCGACAACATGGACCCGGACACGCTGCACCGCGCGGTGCGGATGGTCGATGGGCGTCTGCTGACCGAGGCGTCGGGGAACGTCACGCTCGCCACCGTCCGCGCCATCGCGGAGACCGGCGTCGACATGATCAGCTGCGGCTGGCTGACCCATAGCGCCCCGAACCTGGATCTTGGGCTGGACATGTGAGGGAAGGCAATCAAAAAGCCCCTTCTCGTCTTGACAGCGGGAAGGGGCTTTTTTGAATGATTACGCCGCCAGCTTCTCGACCTTGCCGTCCAGGCCCATCAGCAGCAGTTCGACCTCGAGGTCCGGGTGGCGTTCCCTGACCATCGTCTTCAGCTTGCCCAGATACTGGCCATGCACTTCGGACTCCTTCGCCGGATCGGGCGACAGGTCCATGCCGAGGAAAACCTTGTAGGCGCCGCAGTCGCGGTGATCCATGACGATCAGGCGCTTGATGTGGTGCAGCTCCTTGGCTACGGCGACATGGTCCCAGAAGGCATCGCCCCAGGCCGGCTTCTTGTCGGTCAGCGCGCCCAGGCTGGCGCCGGCCAGGATGACGTGGTCGTAGTTCGCCTGCATGTTGCGGGCGTTCATGTAGCCGGCGACATGGCCCATCAGGCGATAGTCCATGCAGGACAGCAGAAGCGTGTCGACGCTGCCGGCCCGGGCCGGGCGGCTCATCATCATCGGCGCCATCAACGTCACGCCGGCGCCCAAAGTCGCCAGCTTCAGAAACCCGCGGCGCGAGCTGTGTTCGCCCTGGCAGCAGCCATGGTGATGACCGGTCGAATGATCCATCTTGCCCTCCAACACGCCCCGAACCAATATCGAGGTTTCACGCGCGATGGTGGCAGAGGATTGTTAAAAATTTCAATATAGGGTCTACCACTATACGGAAAAGCAATAAAAATTCATCCCCGAGGCATTTTTCGGATAGGATATCCCACAACCTGATTCCATTGCTTCCCAGCACAAAAGAAACGGGCCGCCCGGTGAGGGGCGACCCGTTTCCATGCATGGGCGTTTCCTGGTCGTCAGCGTTCGGCCATCAACGTTAGGCCGTCACCCGCCGCGCGTGGTGCTGGGCGCCGGCGTTCCGGCCGATCCGACGGTGCTGGAGGCCGGCGGCGGAGATGCGCTCGCGCTGTGGTTGGGCGAACAGTCCGCGTTGGCGATCCCCGCCGTCAGGAGAGTGGCGAGACCGAACAATGCGGCGACGACCGGACTGGCTCCATGAGACATTGGATCACCTCCTTTCTGAAACGTTGCGACCACCAACAGATTGACACAGTAAAGCGCTCGGTCAATGGCCGAATCGAACATTGGCAGCCGCGTCTCCCAATGGAACAGGTCCGGACCTGGACCTTGAGCGGCCTTACCGGGTCTCCAGCAGTCCGCTCATCGTCGCGAACAGTTCCGACTTCGCTTCGAATCCGACGCCGGGAAGATCGGGCAGGCGCACCCGGCCATCTTCCACTGCGATACCGTCGGCGAAGCCGCAGAAGGGCTTGAAGACGTCGGGGTAGGATTCATTGCCACCCAGATGAAGACCGGCGGCGATGTTCAGCGACATCTGGTGCCCGCCATGCGGAACCACACGCCGGCTGGACCAGCCATTGTCCTTCAGCATCTCCAGCGTGCGCAGATACTCGACCAGACCATAGCTGAGCGCGCAGTCGAACTGCAGCCAGTCGCGGTCTGGCCGCATGCCGCCATGCCGGATCAGGTTGCGGGCGTCCTGGTGGGAGAACAGGTTCTCGCCGGTCGCCATCGGGCGGTCGTAATGGTTGGCGAGTTCGGCCTGCAGCGCATAGTCCAGCGGATCGCCGGCCTCCTCGTACCAGAACAGGCCGTAGGGCTTCAGCGCCTCCGCATAGGCGATGGCGGTCTTGAGGTCGAAGCGGCCGTTGGCGTCGACGCACAGGTTCTCGCCCGACCCGACCACTTCCAGCACGGCATCGATGCGGCGCAGATCGTCTTCAAGCGGGGCGCCGCCGATCTTCATCTTCACGACCTTGTAGCCGCGGTCGCGGTAGCTGCGCATCTCATCCTGCAGCGCCGTCACGTCCTTGCCGGGATAGTAGTAGCCGCCGGCGGCATAGACCCACACGCTGTCGTCGGCCACCCCGCCGCGGAAGCGGTCGGCCAGCAGGCGGTAGAGCGGCACGCCGGCGATCTTCGCCACGGCATCCCACACCGCCATGTCGATGGTGCCGACGGCGACCGAGCGTTCACCGTGGCCGCCCGGCTTCTCGTTGGTCATCAGCCGGGCCCAGATCCGGAACGGGTCCAGGTTCTCGCCGCTGTCGTCCAGCAGGCTGTCGGGCGCCGCCGACATCAGCCGCGGAATGAAGCGCTCGCGAAGGAGCCCGCCCGCGGCATAACGGCCGTTCGAATTGAAGCCGTATCCGATCACCGGCTTGCCGTCGCGCACCACGTCGGTGACCACCGCGACGACGCTGCACGTCATCTGGCTGAAATCGATGAAGGCGTTGGCGATGTCGGACTTGATGCCGGCGGTCTGCTCGCGGATTTCGACGATGCGCATGGCGGTTCCCCTTGCAGCGTGGTGGCGCGTTTCGTGCCGGCACTGTAGGGATGTTGCGGGCCGCCGGGCCAATGCCAAGGTCGGAACGCATCATGCGGATTCGGCATAGGGTTGCGGGAAGCCGGCCCGGCAGACGTGACGAAGATTGGGCGATGGAACTTTCCTGGCTCGACGATTTCCTGGCGCTGGTGGATTGCGGCAATTTCTCCCGCGCCGCCGATGCGCGCCACCTGACCCAGCCGGCCTTCAGCCGCCGCATCCGCGCGCTGGAGGATTGGGCCGGCACCCCGCTGTTCGACCGCAGCGCCCAGCCGGTGACCCTGACGGAGGCCGGGCGCCGCTTCCGCCCCTTCGCCGACGAGACCGTGCGCCGCCTGCTGCAAGGCCGCGAGGAAGCCCGGCTCGCCGCCCAGTCGGAGGCCGCGACCCTGCGCTTCGCCGCCACCCACGCGCTGTCGCTGACCTTCTTCCCCTCCTGGCTGCGAACGCTGGAGGCCCGCGCAAGGCTGGGCGCCATCACCCTGTCGTCGGACAGCATGGAGGCCTGCGAGCGGCTGATGCTGGCCGGACAGGCGCAGTTCCTGCTCTGCCACGCCCATCCGGCGGCGGCCGGCCGGCTGGACGCCGAGTCTTTCCGCTCCGTCGTCATCGGCGGCGACCGGCTGCTGGCGGTAACCGCGCCCGATGCCGGCGGGCGGCCGCGCCACAGGCTGGCGGACGGTGAAGGCGCGCCGCTGCCGCACCTGTCCTACAGCCGCGAATCCGGCATGGGCCGCATCCTGGAGGCGGTGCGGGCGGTGCATCCGTTGCCGGGCGTGCTCGACACCGTCTTCACCTCCCATCTGGCGGCGGTGCTGCGCACGCTGGCGCGCGACGGGCGCGGGGTGGCGTGGCTGCCGGAAAGCCTGATCGTCGAGGATCTGGCCCGCGGTTCCCTTGTCCGGGCCGGGGCGCCGGCCGGCGACGAACGCTGGACCGTGCCGGTGCAGATCCGGCTGGTCCGCCCCCGCGCGCGCCAGAGCAAGGCGGCCGAGAACTTCTGGACGCTGGCGGTCGAGGCCGCCCTGTGGCGCAATTCCGAGTCGCCGACGGAAGCCACAGTCCAGGTTGCCGGAGCCGGGAGCATTGTGGAAGAGGAGTTGTGATCCTTTCCTTATAAGTGACTTTGATCGTTGACATTCTCAACAAAGCCTCTCCAACCGCGCGATTTCGCTGGCGCTAACCCTTCCGATCAGGCAAAATTTGCCTAGTTGGGGTAAAGCCGGGCCCCAGCACATCGGTCTCCATGACCGTATCCCTGCATCGTCAGCCGGCTGGTCCAGGAAACGTCGCACCAGCGGCGGGAGGAGCGATCATGGGCGTCGGCAGCATCGGTGGTATCGGCGGCTATCAGCAGCAGCCTTACGTCACCCCGCTCAGCAGCGGCCCGGCCGCGGCTCAGCGGTCCACCTCGCAGGTGGAGTCCGCGCAGGAGGATCAGGACGAGCGCACCCGCCGCCAGCAGGAAGCGCAGAACGTCCAGAGCGGCTCCAGCGGCGGCAACACCACCCCCACCCGCGGCCAGACCCTGAACATCACGGTCTGAACCGGAAGGGGTCGCAGCATCGGGGCGGCGGGGAGAGCGAAGCGGGGCAGCACCCGGCAAAGGGCTGCCTCAAGGCCATTGCCTGAGGCAGGCAAGAAGCGCGGGAGGCACCGATGGAAATCCGTGGCGTTTCCAGCACGACGGCAAACCGCCCGGCGGCTTACCAGCCGACGGAGACCGGTGCCGCTCCCGCATCGATTCCAGCCGAAGGTGCCGGCACTGCCACGAACAGCGAGGCGGAAAAAGCCTCCGGTGCGGGCTTCATCAGCCCCTTCCTGCGCTATGACCAGGGCGCGCGGGTCGCTGTTCTCTATTTCCGCGATTTCGACACCGGCGAAACCCAGGACCAGATCCCCTCCCAGCGCGTGGTCGAGGAATACCGCCGTACCGCCAGCCGCCTCGCCCAGGAGGACGAGCGGAAATCGGCGGCGAGACAGGCCGGCTCGAGCGGATCGGCGACCGATTCCAATGGGGCGGGAGCGGCATCGGCTTCCGGCCATACCCCGGCGGCAAGCGGCTCCAGGCAGTCCAGCGTGTCTTCCGGTGCTTCCGCCGGCATTTCCTTCTCGAACACCACCGGCTCAAGCGCCACTGGCAGCAACGGAACGGCGGGTTCCAGCGGCGCCGCGTCAACGACCGGCAGCGTCACCCCTGCCGCAGCAGCCGGATCCTATGGCGGATCGCCGGGAGGGCTGGTTTCGGTAACCGTCTGAGCGCTTCGACCTGAGCGCTTCGACGAAACGGCCGCCTCTTTCACCCCCCGGCCGCCTCCTCCTCCGCCTGCCGGCGCCGGAAGCCGACCAGCGCCGTTTCGTCCAGCATCGCGGCCTCCTTGCGCTTCTGCTTGTCGCGCTCGCGCTTCAGCCGCTCCTCTTCCGCAAGCTCGTAGCGCTTCAATTCCTGGAAGGCTTCGGCCATCTCGTCGGTGGCGATGTTGATCTGCGCCTCAACCTGCCCCAGCGACTCGCCCAGCTTGCGGCCGCGCTCCATCGCCGCCTGGGCGAAGTTGGAATAGGTGAAGGAGACCGAGAAATCGTCGCGCACCGTTTCCTGTTCGTGCGTGATCTCCTGCTTCACCTTCTCGATCTCGTTGCGCAGCCGGTCGGCCAGCGTGTGGAGTTCCGCCAGGACGCGACGCTTCTCGTCCAGTTGCAGCTTCTGCAGGCGGATGATCGTCTTCAGGCTCATTGCGGCCACTGCACCCCAAAGATTTCAGCGAGCATGGCGTAGCTGGTCTCCAGATCGGTGGCCTCGCGTTTGCCCTGCTTCAGGAAAGCTTCCAGCGCCGGCTGGTAGTGGATCGCCTCGTCCACCTGCGGGTCGGTGCCGCGGCGGTAGGCGCCCAGCCGGATCATCTCGGCCATGTTGTCGTAGGAGGACAGCAGGCGCCGGGCATAGCCGACCAGTTCGTTCTCGTTGGCCGTGTTGCAGCCGGGCATGGTGCGCGACACGCTGCGCAGGATGTTGATGGCGGGGTAGCGCCCGCGCTCGCCGATCTGGCGTTCCATCACGATGTGGCCGTCCAGGATACCGCGCACGGCGTCGGCGATCGGTTCGTTGTGGTCGTCGCCGTCCACCAGCACGGTGAACAGGCCGGTGATGGTGCCGGACCCCACCGGACCCGGCCCTGCGCGCTCCAGCAGGCGCGGCAGCTCGGCGAAGACGGTCGGCGGATAGCCCTTGGTCGTCGGCGGCTCGCCGGCCGACAGGCCGATCTCGCGCTGGGCCATGGCGAAGCGGGTGACGCTGTCCATCATGCACAGCACGTCGCGGCCCTGGTCGCGGAAATGTTCGGCCACCGCCAGCGTCATGTAGGCCGCCTGCTTGCGCATCAGCGGCGCCTCGTCCGACGTGGCGCAGACGACGACGCTGCGGGCCAGCCCCTCCTCGCCCAGATCCTCGGTGATGAACTCCTGCAATTCGCGTCCGCGTTCGCCAATCAGCCCGATCACCGCGACCTCGGCGGCGGAGAAACGCGCCAGCATCGACATGACCGACGATTTGCCGACGCCCGATCCGGCGAAGATGCCCATGCGCTGGCCGCGGCAGCAGGTGAGGAAGGCGTTGACGGCGCGGATGCCCAGGTCGAGCTTCCCGCCCACCCGGGCGCGCGAATGCGCGTTGGGCGGGGTGTTGCGGATCGGCGTGCCCTGCGGCCCCTTGGGCAGCGGCCCCTTGCCGTCCACCGGCTCGCCCAGCGCGTTGACAACCCGGCCCAGCCAGGCGTCGGTGGGGAAGATCTGCGCCTGGTCGCCCGCCACCAGCGCCCGGCAACCCAGCCCCACCCCGTCCAGCGCGCCGAACGGCATGGCGAGCGCCCGGCCCTGGCGGAAGCCCACCACCTCGCACGGGACCTGGCGGCGGTCACGCGTCTCGACGATGCAGCGTCCGCCGACCGACAGCTCCTTCTCGATCCCGCCGACCTCCACCATCAGGCCGGAGACCGCGGTGACGCGGCCGTAGCGGCTGCGGTCCGGGATCTGGCCGATGTCGCGGATCAACTGTTCGATATCGAACTGCATGGATCGGATACCGACACCCCCAAGACGGGGGGCGCTCCTATTAAGGGGTAGTTCTGTGGACGGGGGCGACGTTAACCACCATGATCGCATCTTGCGATGGAAGGATTAACGTTGTGTAAGCGCTTGGCACTGGCGTTAAGCTGAATCGTCTGTTAACTTGTGTAAACGGAGTGGTTGAAATCGGTCATCAAGGATCGGGGACCATTTCCGGGGTCGGGTAGCGAAAGCGCGCCATCAAACGTCGGGATATCGCCATGAGGGTTCTGCTGGTTGAAGACGATTCCTCCGTCGCCAAAAGCATCGAGCTGATGCTGAACACGGAAGGATTCATCGTCGACTCTACCGACCTGGGTGAAGACGGGCTGGAGATCGGCAAGCTCTATGATTACGACATCATCATTCTCGACCTGATGTTGCCGGACATCGACGGGTACGAGGTTCTTCGCCGCCTGCGCGCCGCACGCGTGACCACCCCGATCCTCATCCTCTCCGGCCTGACCGAGATGGACAACAAGATCAAGGGCCTGGGCTTCGGCGCCGACGATTACCTGACCAAACCGTTCGACAAGCGCGAACTGATCGCCCGCATCCAGGCCATCGTCCGCCGGTCGAAGGGCCATTCCGACAGCATCATCCGCACCGGCCGCCTGACCGTCAATCTCGACACCCGCACGGTGGAGGTCGACCAGTCGCCGCTGCACCTGACCGGCAAGGAATACGGCATCCTGGAGTTGTTGAGCCTGCGCAAGGGCACGACGCTGACCAAGGAGATGTTCCTGAACCATCTGTATGGCGGGATGGACGAGCCGGAACTGAAGATCATCGACGTCTTCGTCTGCAAGCTGCGCAAGAAGCTGGCCGCCGCCACCCAGGGCGACAATTACATCGAAACGGTGTGGGGCCGCGGTTACGTGCTGCGCGACCCGCAGGAGGAGATCGCCGAAGGCAATCCCCCGCCGCCGCCCCGCGTACAGCAGCAGCAGGCCGCCGGCTGACATCACGCCGGCTTCCCGGCCGTCACTCCTTGTTTCCCCGGAGAATCATCCGCCCGGCCGTCTTTCACCTTGAAAGCCGGACCGGGCGTTCCCATGTCTGACAGGTCATTCTGCTTCGGACTGCGGGGTTCTCAACCGCCCCCACGCTTAGCCTCCCCTTTCTTCGGACCTGTTCGCCCGCGCGGATCCTCTTCGCCGGTACGGACTTCGGGGGGCCGCCAATCCCACACCCAGTCTGATGCGCCGCACCGGTGGTGTGGCGCCCTTCGCGTTATGGGAGACAGAGATGCCCGTCGGCACCGTCAAATGGTTCAACAGCACCAAGGGCTTCGGTTTCATTCAGCCGGAAAGCGGCGGCCCGGATGTGTTCGTTCACATCTCCGCTGTCGAACGCGCCGGCCTGCGCAGCCTGGTCGATGGTCAGAAGATTTCCTACGAGGAGCAGCGTGATCCCAAGCGCGGCAAGACCTCGGCGGAAAACCTGAAGGCGGTCTGACCGCCTGACCGCCGATTTGCGGAAAAAGGGGCATCGGGAAACCGATGCCCTTTTTCCGTGTTGACGTTGTCCCTGTCGCTCAGACGTAAGGGCCCTCCCAAAGGAGAACCGCTATGGCTTTCAAACCGAACTACAACCAGCAGCGGGCCGAGCGCAACCGGGCCAAGGAACAGAAGAAGCAGGAAAAGCTGCAGCGTCGCGAGGAAGGGGCTGCCGCCCGCCGCGCCGGTGAGCCGGACGGCACGGAGACGCAGGATGACGCCCTGGCGACCGATACCGACACCCAGACCGACACCAACAATGCCTGACCGGCCGACCGCTCGCGCGGCCGACCGCGACCACATGGAGGACAGGCCATGGCCCGTCAGAAGAAACAGCCCGTCGACAACGGCTTCGCACTTTTCGATGTGATCTATCAGGATGGCGCGCGCACCTCGAACCGTAAGGTGCCGACCACCGACATCGACCAGTTCGACCGCGAGAATTCCATCCGCAGCTTCATCGAGGCGCAGGACCGCAAGATCGCCGAGATGTCCGGCAACCCGCGCGGCCCGATCAAGTCGATCACGCCGTCGCCCTGAAGCGTTTGAAGCTACCCTGATCGAAGTGGGGGCGGCTCTCCCGCCCCCGTCGCCTTTCCGGCTCCTACGCCACCTTGGCGCCGGCGGCGGAGAAGCCACCCAGGCTGTAGAGGCCACGCTGGCCTTCCACCGGCTTGAACTTGTCGGTGATGCCCAGCACCGTTTCCGCACCGCCCAGATACAGCACCCCATCCTGCGGCATCTGCCGGGAGATCGATTCCAGCACCTTCGCCTTGGTCGGCTGGTCGAAATAGATCAGCACGTTGCGGCAGAAGACGATGTCGAACTGACCCAGCGCCGACAGATCGCCCAGCAGGTTCCATTCACGGAACGACGCCATCTGCCGCAGTTGCTGGCTGATCTGCCACTTGTCGCCGTTCTGCTTGAAATGCTTCACCAGCATGGTGATCGGCAGACCGCGCTGCACCTCGAACTGGGTGTAGACGCCGGCCTTGGCGCGCTCCACCATCTCGGCCGAGATGTCGGTGCCGACGATCTCGATGCGCCAGCCGGCCAGCTTCGCCGCCTCGTCGTTCAGGATCATCGACAGCGAATAGGCTTCCTGCCCTGACGAACAGGCGGCCGACCAGATGCGCAACGACCGCTTGGCCGCCCGCGCCGCCATCAGCTTCGGCAGCACCAGCTGGCGGAACTGGTCGAATGGCTTCTGGTCGCGGAAGAAGGACGACTCGTTGGTCGTCATCGCTTCCGTGATGTCGCGCAGCAGCGCCTCGTCCTTGCGGGTGCGGACGGTGGTCGCCAGCTCCTCAAGCCCCTTCATGTTCCACTTGCGCGCCACCGGCATCAGCCGGGATTCGAGCAGGTACGCCTTGTCGCGGGTGAGGACCAGGCCGGAACGCTGCTTGAGCAGCGTGGAGAACATGTCGAAATCTTCGACTCTCATGCTGCCCTCGAAGCGAGCTTGCGGATGTGGGGACCGATTTCCTTGAGCGGCAGGATGGCGTTGCAGATGCCGGCTTGCGCCACGGCACCGGGCATGCCCCAGACCACGCTCGACGCCTCGTCCTGGGCGATCAGGGTACCGCCGCCGTTGACCACGTCGGTGCAGCCCTTCAGCCCGTCCTGCCCCATGCCGGTCAGGATGCAGGCCAGGATCTTGCGTCCGCCGAAAGCCTTCAGGATCGACCGCATCATCGGATCGACCGCCGGGCGGCAGAAATTCTCGGGCGGATCCTTGCTCAGCGCGATCACGTTGGCACCGCCACGCTGCGCCACCAGCATGTGGAAGTCGCCGGGCGCGATGTAGCAGCGGTTCTGCACGATCGGCTCGCCGTCCTTGGCTTCGCGCGCGTCGATCCCGCATTGGCGGGTAATGTGCTCGGCCAGGATGGTGGTGAAGGTCGCCGGCATGTGCTGGGTGATCAGGATCGGCTGGCTGACGCCGGCCTTCAGGTGCGACAGCACCTCGAACAGTGCCTGCGGGCCCCCGGTGGAGCTGCCGATGGCGATCACGTCCGGCTTCACCGCGATGGCCCCGGGAGCGGTCGGGCGGGTGACGATCGGCCCGACCTCGCGCTTGAGCAGCCCCAGCGGAGCCACCGGGGTCAGCGGACGGATCTCGCCGCGCGAGCGCGATCCGGCGCGCTTGGCCGCCGCACCCAGCGCCTTGACCTTGGCGACCAGCTCGCGCTTGAAGTCTTCCGCCCCGCCGATCTCGCGGGTCGAGGTCGGCTTCGGGATATAGTCGGCCGCCCCCGCCGACAGGCAGCGGATGGAGACGTCGGCCCCGCGCAGCGTCAGCGTGGAGGCCATGATGATCTTCACCTGCGGCGCCACCGCCAGCAGCTTCGGGATGGCGGTCAGCCCGTCCATCACCGGCATCTCGATGTCGAGAACGATGACGTCGATCGAATTGCGCTGCAGCGAATTGACCGCCATCTGGCCGTCGCCGACGGAGGTGACGACGCGGATGTCCGCATCCCCTTCCAGCGCTCGGGTCAGCAGGCCGCGGATGACGGCGGAGTCGTCCACCACCATGACCCGGACGGGATCCGGGTTGGCCGGTCGTGCGGTGGTGAGGGGGCCTCTACCAAAACTGTCCGACATAACGGCGGTTCGCCTTTCAACTCGACTGGTTCAACGCTGAGTCCCCTGTTGCCCCGCTTTGGATCGGGGTCCGGCCGGTCCCTAACCCTGAGGTCATCGGCCCGGCAGGGCGTCAGAGAAGCCCGACCTGCGCGAACTTGGTCTGGATGATGTCGCTGTCGAAGGGCTTCATGATGTACTCGTTGGCCCCTGCGGACAGCGCCTCCTGGATGTGGGCGAGGTCGTTCTCGGTCGTGCAGAACACCACCTTCGGCTGGTCGCCCCCGCTCATCTTGCGCAGCCCCCGCAGGAAATCGATGCCGTTCATCACCGGCATGTTCCAGTCCAGCAGGATCGCGTCGGGCATCTGCACCAGGCAGGCTTCCATCGCCTGCCTGCCGTCCTCCGCCTCGGTGCAGGCGAAGTTCAGCTCTTCCAGGATCTTGCGCGCGACTTTGCGGACCACGCGGCTGTCGTCGACCACCAGGCAGGATTTCATTGCGGCAGGGCCTCAGGTCATCTGTTCGTCGGCGAAGCCGGCCGGCGGAAACGGCGCCCCCCCCGGGGGAAGGCGCCGCAAGCCGTCAGGCCGTCTCGATGGTTGTGAAGTTGAGCAGACGGGGCACGTCCAGCACAACCATCAACTGGCCGTTCAGCCTATAAATTCCGGTCGAGACCTCCCGCCAGCGCGGATCCAGCGTCGCCGGGTTCCGTTCGAAGTCCTCCTTGGTCAGGCTCAGCACCTCGCCGACCGAATCGACCATCAGGCTGTACAGCTCGCCGCGCAGGTCGACGACGATCGACATGCCGGGCTTGTCCTTCGGCCGGCCGGTCAGACCAAGCCGGAGGCGGACGTCGATGGCGGTGACGATGCGGCCACGCAGGTTCAGCGATCCGGCGACCTCGGGCGGGGCCAGCGGGATACGGGTGATCCGCTGATGGCCCAGCACGTCCTGCACCTGTAGGACCGGGATGCCGAACATCTGGTCGGCGATCGTCATGGTCACATAATCCTGGTTGCCCGAGACGACGATGTCGTCACCCTTGGACTTCCGGACGGTGGACGGCAGCTTGGCGTTGCTCATGCGGCACCTTTCTGGTCGGTCAGCGTCTGCTGGAGCGCGAAGAGCAGCGCGTCACGGTCGAACTTGGCGACATAGTCGTTGAAACCGGCGATCCGGCCGCGGTCGAGGTCGCGGGCGCTGGCGTGGCTGGACAGAGCCACCATCGGGATCCGCTGCCAGCGGCTGCCGTGGCGCACCGCCTCGGCGAAGTCGAAGCCGCTCATGCCCGGCATCTCGATGTCGGAGACGATGACGTCGAAGTCCTCGCCCGCCTCGCAGAGCGCCAGCGCGTCGCCGGCATTCTCCACCGCCGTCACGTCGTAGCCGGCGACCGACAGCAGCGGCGTCAGCAGGTTGCGGAAGAAGGGGCTGTCGTCCACCAGCAGCACGCGCTGCAGCTTCTCCTCCTCGAAGCCCTCCTGGGCGGAGGAGCCGAACCAGTCCTTGTAGGCCTGGGTCAGGAAGAAGCCGGCGTCGATCACCTCGGTCGCCTTGCCGGCGATGATGGCGGAACCCATCAGGCCGGGACGCTCCGCGGCCAGCTGGACGTTCAGCTTCTCCTCGACGATGTCGACGATCTCGTCGACGATCAGGCCCATCGACCGGTCGCCGTCGGCGAAGACCAGCACCGGCTGGCGGCCTTCGCTGGCGACGACGAAGTTCGGGTCGATCGGGACCAGCGGCATCAGCTTGCCGCGGTACTGGACCACCGGCAGGCCGTTCGACATCTCGACCGTGGCGAGATCGACGTCCTCCAGGCGGGCGACCAGCGACAGCGGCACCGCCTTGGGGGCGCCCTCGCCGGCGCGGAACAGCAGGAGCGCCATCTTGTCCTCCTGGCGCTGGGTCTGGACCGCCGTGGTCTCCTTGCCCGCAGCCTCGCCCATCGCCATCTCGCCGGTGGCCGACGCGATGCCGTTGGGGTCCAGGATCATGATGACCGAGCCGTCGCCCAGGATCGTGTTGCCCGAGAACATCTCGATGTGGCGCAGGATCGGCGCCACCGGCTTCACCACGATTTCCTCGGTGTCGAACACGCGGTCGACCATGATGCCGAAGGTGTAGGTCCCGACCTGGGTGACGACGATGAAGGTCTCGTCCGCCGGCTTCTTGGCGTCCTCGCTGTCGTCCAGCCGCAGCAGCTGCTGGAGCGAGACCAGCGGCAGCAGCCGGTTGCGCAGGCGCAGGACCGGGGTGCCCTTCAGCCGCTCGATGGTGTGCTCGCTGTCGGAGGCGGCGCGCACCAGCTCGACCACGCTGATCTGCGGGATGGCGAAGCGTTCGCCGGCGCATTCCACGATCAGGGCCGAGACGATGGCCAGGGTCAGCGGGATCTTGATGACGAAGGTCGAGCCCTTGCCCTGGGCCGACTTGATCTCGATCGTGCCGCCGATCTTCTCGATGTTGGTCTTCACCACGTCCATGCCGACGCCGCGGCCCGACACGTTGGTGACCTTGGCGGCGGTCGAGAAGCCCGGCTTCATGATGAACTGGATGATCTGCTGGTCGGTCATCGAGGCCAGCTCGCCTTCCGACGCCATCCCGTTCTGGATCGCCTTCTGCTTGATGCGGTCGATCGCCAGGCCCTTACCGTCGTCCTGGATCTCGATGATGATGTGGCCGCCCTCGTGATAGGCGTTCAGGGTGATGCGGCCGGTCTCCGTCTTGCCGGCCTTCACGCGCTCCGCCGGGATCTCCAGGCCATGGTCGGCGCTGTTGCGCACCATGTGGGTCAGCGGATCCTTGATCAGCTCCAGCACCTGGCGGTCCAGCTCGGTGTCGGCGCCGAGCATCTGGAGGTCGATCTTCTTGTTCAGTTCGTGCGCCAGATCGCGCACCAGACGCGGCAGCTTGGCCCAGGCGTTGCCGATCGGCTGCATGCGCGTCTTCATGACGCCTTCCTGCAGCTCCGACGTCACATGGTTCAGGCGCTGCAGCGGGGCGGCGAACTCGCTCTCCTTCTGCGACCGCAGGATCTGGAGCAGCTGGTTGCGGGTCAGCACCAGCTCCGACACCATGGTCATCAGGTTTTCGAGCAGGTCGACGTTGACCCGGATGGTCTGGGCGGCGACCGCCGATTCCTTGGTCGCGGCCTCGGCCCCCGCATCGGCGCCACCGGAATTGCCACCGGAAGCGGCCGGCGCCACCGGAGCCGGCATCTTGGCGGCGACCGGCTCGGCATCGGGGACGACAAGGTCCTGCGAAGGGGCCGGCTCTTCCACCGGTTCGGGCGCACGGGCGACCACCGCGGTGCTCGCCGGGACGGCGGGCGCGGGCGGCGGGTCATTCGGACCGGGAATGGAGTTCCACAGCGCTTCCAGCTCGTCCAGCGTCGCCGGGCGGGACTCCGCGGCGGCGACCGCAGGCGCGGCCGGCGGCGGGGCCGCCACGGGAGCCGGAGCGGCAGGAGCGGAAGCGCCCAGCTTGCCTTCGGCGCACAGGTTCAGCCGCTCGATCAGCGGCAGATCGTCGCCCGGCGGTTCCGCCTCGGTCGCCTCCAGAACCGCCAGCAGGCTCTTGATGGTATCCAGAGCCTGCAGGATCAGCGAAACGGCTTCCGGGTTGATCGTCAGTTCCCCGTCACGGAACTTGCCCAGCACGTTCTCGGACGCGTGCGCCACCTTTTCCAGGCGGGGCAGGCCGAGGAAGCCGCAGGTGCCCTTGATGGTGTGGACGAGCCGAAAGATGTTCGACAGCAGTTCCGGATTGTTGGGATTCTGCTCCAACCGCACCAACTCGACGTCGAGTACCGAGAGGTTTTCGTTGGTCTCCGTCAAAAACTCGGACAGCAGATCATCCATGTCGCATTCCCCAGGCCCAATGTTTATGGTCCGCGCCGGCCTGCGGCTCGAACGGGCAGCATCGGCCGCCGGTTGCGCTCCAGTCCAGGTAGGGTCGGAGCCTGTCAAACACTGATTAAGAGAACCTTACCTCTTCCGATAGGGACTCTGCGCAGAGCTTCCACCAGAAGGATCCGGTTTCCATTGTCACAGGGGGGATCAATGACCGACGAAGACCTCGCCCAGACCGTGCGCGACGCCGTGGAACGCCTCAATGCCGCGCTGGCGGAGGCCGCGCGGCACAATCTGGCCGTCACGCTGCGCACCACCGCCCACCAGACCACCGGCGGGGTGGAGCAGATCGTGGTGGAGCCGAGGATCTTTAAGCAGCTGTGAAGGCCTCCGGACGGAGCCTCACCACTCCGCGGTAAAGACCAGCCGCTCGCTGCTTTCGGTGGCGACGGCGATGCGGAAGCCGTCGCTCTCGGCCAGCCGGCCGGCCAGATAGGCGTGGATGGTGCGCGGCGACAGGGCCTCGGCCGTCGCGGTGCCGGCGAGCGCCGCCGCGGCCTCCGGCTTGAGCGTGCCGGGCCGGCCGGCGGCGGTCACGGTGATGCGGCCGGACGTCTCGTCCCCCTCCGCGGCGACGGAGACCAAGCCGCCGTGGGTCAGCGCCTCGTCCGCCAGCATCACCAGATTCAGCACCAGCTTGACCACGCCGCGGCGCTGGGCGGTCATGTCGTGGGGCACCCGCTCCGGCCAGTCGAGGCGGGTACGCCCGCCTTCGACATAGCCGGCGGCGGCGGCGCGGGCGTCGCCGAAACCCTTCTGGTCGCGCCCGGCCACCCCATAGGCGAGCCGGAATGCCCGCAGCCGGCGGTCGGCCTGCCCGGAGGAATGGTCGATCAGCTTCACCGCCTCGCCCAGGAATCCGCCGACCGCCGGCCCGCCATCCTCGTCGTCCTGCATCTCCTCGATCAGCTCCAGACCGTTGCGGATGGCGCCGACCGGGCTGACCAGATCGTGGCAGAGCTTCGACGCCAGCAGTTCCAGCACGCGGATGTCGACGCTGACGGGGAGGGAGGACGATTCGGTCACGAGGCAGACTCCGGAAAAAAGGAACGGCGACGGCGCGGTGCCGGAGATTCTATACTTTCCCGGCGCAGCCGCACAGGCGGCCGCATTTCCTATGAACAATAGTGTGACGGATGGGGCGCGACATGGACGATTCGCTGGTTCCCGGCGCCTGGGTGCGCCACCCCGACCGGCCCGACTGGGGGCTGGGGCAGGTGCAGTCGGCCATCCGCAACCGCATCACGGTCAATTTCGACCACGCCGGCAAGGTGCTGATCGATAGCGACGTCATCTCGCTGACGCTGGTCGATCCGGACGAGATCTGATCCCCGTCCCTCCCACTCCGGCACCGGCATCGGGAAAGCGCGGATTGCGCCGCCCCGACCGCTTTGCTCTTATGCGAACGAATTCGCACAGCCATCAGGGAGAGACCAGATGAAGGCAATGATTCTCGGCTTCGCCGCAGCGGCGGTGATCGCGCTGGGCACGGCTGCAGTGCTGAACACCATGAGCCACTCGACCGCGGAACGTTACTCCAGCCCGTCGGTCCGCCTGTAGGGGAAGATCACGCGACCAAATTCTACGATAAGGCGACTTCCGACGGTTCGATGCGCGGTGTAGGATCAGCCGATCGATGATCGGACACGGCGGGGCGTTGCTTGATCTCGCGTCTCAAAGGGGGAATGGGCGCATTCGGCGTGGCGCTGATCCTTGGCCTCAACGCCATGGTCGGTCACGACCTCCTGCACCAGCGTGAGGAGGCGCTGGCGCGGGCACGGGAGGAGAATGGGTCGCTGGCGCTGGTTCTGGAGCGCCATGCGACCGACGGCCTGGCCGGCGTGTCCAAGATCCTGGCCGGCGTCGTCGAGGTGCTGGCCGTCCGCGCCGACAGCCGCGACCGTGGCGATGCCGATGTCAGCGCCCTGCTGCGCCGTCAGGCGGCCCTGTCGCCGCTGATCCGCGCCATCCTGGTGGTGTCCGCCGACGGCCGGCTGATCCACGACACCCAGACCCTCGAGCCGGCCGACATCGATCTGTCGGACCGCGATTACCTGATGGCCCACCGCGACGGGCTGGTCGCCGGCGGGGCCTCCGGCGTCTTCGTCGGAAATCCCGTGCGCGGCCGCACCTCCGGCACATGGTTCATCAGCATGAGCCGCCGGCTGGACGCTGCCGACGGACGCTTCGCCGGCGTGGCGGTCGCGGTGATGGAGCCGATGGCCTTCCGCAGCTTCTACCAGACGCTGCCCCTGGCCGGCGACGCCGTGGTAACGCTCTATCATGCCGACGGGCCGGTGATCGCCCGTTTCCCCGACCATGACAGCTTCATCGGCCGGTCCGCCCACCACCTGCCGCTGTTCACCACGTTGCTGAAGGAGAGGCGGGCGGGAACCGAGGCGCTGGACAGCGACAGCGACGGGCCGCGCCGGATCCTCAGCTATCGCGCTTCGGCCGAGATGCCGCTGGCGGTGACGGTGTCCTCGTCGCGCGACGCCGTGCTGGCCGCATGGTGGTCGAAGGCGACGACCCTGGCCGCCGCAGCCCTTGGCGGGACAATGGTGATGGCAGCGATGACGCTCGCCCTGCTGCGCGAGGCGGAGCGGCGCGAAAGGGCGATGGCGGACCTCCAGGACAGCGAGCGGGCGCTACGCGACAGCCAGCAGCGGCTGATCCAGGACATCGCCGCCCGCCACAGGATCGAAGCGGAGCTGATCGCCGCCAAACAGGTCTCCGACGCGGCCAACCGGGCCAAGACCCAGTTCCTCGCCAACATGAGCCACGAACTGCGCACGCCGCTGAACGCGGTGATCGGCTTCGCCGAGGCGCTGGAAAGCGGCATCTTCGGCACGATGTCGGGCAAGCAGACCGAATATGTCGGCGACATCCGCAGGTCCGGCCTCCATCTGCTGAGCCTGATCAACGACGTCCTCGACACCACCAAGATCGAGTCGGGCAAATATCTGCTGCACCAGGACGATCTGGCGGTCGGGGAGCTGATCGGCGAATGCCTGCGCCAGATGGAGCCGCTGGCGATGGGAAAGGGCGTGACCCTGACCGCGGCGCTGTCCCCGGCCCTTCCCGTCCTGTTCGCCGACGCCCGGGCAGTGCGGCAAATCCTGCTGAACCTGCTGTCCAACGCGGTGAAGTTCACCCCGCCCGGCGGGCGGATCGTGGTGGAGGCCGATCGGGCGGCGCGCAGCCTGCGCCTGCGGGTGAGCGACACCGGCATCGGCATCCCCGCCATGGAACTGGAGCAGGTGCTGGAACCCTTCCATCAGGTCGACAACTCCCACACCCGCCGCTATGCCGGGACCGGTCTGGGTCTGCCGCTGGTCAAGTCGCTGGTCGAATTGCAGGACGGCCGCTTCGTGCTGTCCAGCGTGCTTGGGCGCGGCACCACCGCCACCGTGCTGTTCCCGCAGTCCCGGCTGCGCAGCCGTGCGGACGATCTCCCGACATTGGAGCGGGCGGAGGCCACCCCGGCATAGGGCGGAGCAGGCTCACGCCCGCCGCGTCTTCCCGATGATGACCAGGGCGATGCCGCCCAGCACGGCGACCGACGATAGCGCCAGAGTCGGCATGATCCGCTCGCCCAGCGCCAGCACCGCGGCAAGAGCGGTGATGACCGGAACGCTCAGCTGGACGGACGCGGCGCGGGCGGCGGTCAGGGCGGGCAGCGCCGCATACCAGATGGAATAGCCGACGCCAGACGCCAGCGCGCCGGACAGCACCGCATAGAGCACCCCGCCCCGGTCCCAACGCAGGCCACCTTCCAGCAGGGGCGCCCCCACATGCGGACCGATCAGTGCCGTCAGCAGAGCCAGGACCGCCGCCATCGGCGCGGCGCGCAGGAAGTTGCCGGCGGTGGTGGCGATGGGGGCGCGGCTGGCCCGCCCCAGCAGCGAATAAATGCCCCAGGCCGCCCCGGCCGCCACCATCAGCAGCGCCCCCAGCGGATCAGGCGCCGACAGGCCGGGCGCCAGCAGCAGCGACAACCCGCAGAGCGCCAGCGCCAGCCCGCCCCATTGCAGCGGCACCAGCCGTTCGCCGCGATAAAGCCCGGCCAGGATCATGGTCGCCTGCACCGCACCGAACAGCAGCAGCGCCCCGGTCCCCGCCGTCATGGTCAGGTAGGCGAAGGAGAAGGCGGCGGCATAGGCCAGCAGGGCCGCCGCCCCGCGCCAACTGCCGGCGCAGGAGTTGCTCCCCGCCTTCGCATGCCCGGTGGCGTGGGCAATCAGCCACAGGCTGGCCGCTCCGGACGCGACGCGCACCAAAGTGAAGCTGGCCGGGTCGATGGCGCTCTGGGTCAGCGCCAGCCGGCACAGGATGGAGTTCGCGGCGAAGGCCAGCATTGCCAATAGGGTCAACAGCGCCGCCCGCCAGGCGCCGGGCATGGCGGGAGCCGGAACACCCCCCGTCTTATCGTCCGTCACCGCGATTGTCTCCCCCACAACCATTGGCCGGCAGCTAGCCGCAGGGCTGTCGCCCTGTCAAATGCAGAGCGGCACCGGCACCGTCCGACTTTGGTCGGACAGCAAAGGTCAGGAGGACGGGCCATGCAGGGCGAACAGCAGCAGATAGGTGCGCTGGAGCGAACTGAAATTGTTGTCGGATATCAGATAGACCAGCGTTTCCCCGGCCGGTCCCGGCCGGGTGGCGACGCCTTCGAAATTGTCGTTCACCAGGGGCGCTTCCAGGCGCCCCAGTTCCTCCCCGTCGACCACGGCGCCCGGCACTGCACTGGCCGACAGCTGCCGCGGCGACACGCGCACCAGCCGCGACGACCACCCGCCCAGCAACGACACCCGGCGCTCCAGAACCAGCGCGCCGCCGTCCGGCAGCGGGGCGACGCTGGTCGGGCGGTAACGCGGTGCCGCGCGGTAGGTGAAGGCCTGCCAGTCGGCGGCATCGCGCGGCATGCCGTCGCCGGGAAGGCCCATCCGCGTGCTCCCCACCTTCGTGATCCCTGCCTTCGTGATCCAGGCCCGGCGCCCCTGATGGCCGTCCTCCTCCCCCTCCTCGATGGTCAGCAGCCGGCCGTCGGACAGGAGGGTCAGCGCCTCCAGCCCGCTATTCGCCGGCGTGCTTTCCATGCCGGGCGGCCGGGGGATCGGCGTTGGCGTGCCTTCCGGTCCGCGGTCGCCACCCTCATAGCGAAGAATGCGGTGGTCCCGCTCCAGCGAGACCAGCCAGCCACCGTCGGGCAGGCGTGCCAGATCCTCGGCATCGGTGCGGCGCTTGCTGCGGGATATCCCCTCCTCCACCGTCAGCGGGCGGGCGCGCACATCGGACAGACCGGCCAGCCGTCCGTCGGCGTCGGTTCGCAGCACACCATCGACCACCAGCCCGGTGTCGCCGATGGCGACGAAGCGGTCGCCGGCCGGATCGATCCAAAGGCCGGACAACCCGCCGACCCGGTCACCGCCGGCGATGTCCAACCCGCCCAGGAAGCGCAGCGGCCCCAGCGTCATCCTGTCCGGCCGGCCGCGGTCGAGCGGCACCAGGGAGGCGGAGATGGGAGCGGGTTCCGCACCGCCGTCACCGCGTCCTGCGCCGACCACGGCGGCGCATCCGCCGGACAGGGCGACCAGCATCAGGCTCCACACCACTGTCTTTTGGGCATAAGTCTTGCGCAGCGTCATCGCGACACTCTTGTCAGTGCAACCGACGGACACAATCTTTCTTTTGGTCTCTGCTTCGGGCATACGGCAGGATGCGGCACGACCGTCACTGCACCCCCATCATATCGGCTAGGCGCGGCGGATTACTCCCTCAGAACCGGTGGGGCCGGCCGGACAAGCGCTTAGATTGACGGATGTTTTCGACGATGCTTACCCGTGATGATCGAGCCGAGTCCGTTCCCATGCCGATGCTTCCGCGGTCGCAGGCCGCTTATTCTCCTCCGGACCAGACCGGCGACGGCATCGCGCCAAGCGTGTCCGGCATGTCCCCGGCCGACCGGCTGACGGCGCGCATCCAGGAGCTGGAAGCGGAGCTGCGGGAACTGCAGCATCGCGCCAAGAACAGCCTGCAGCTGGTCATCAGCCTGTTGAAGCTGCAGGCCGGCCGCATCCGCGATCCCGACGCCCGTGCCGCCTACGAGCAGACCATGGTCCGCATCGAAGCGCTGGCGATCCTCTACCGCCAGCTGCACGAGAGCGGTGCCGGCACCCATGTCGACCTCGGCCGCTACGTCACCGCGCTGTGCGAGGCGGTGCGGGAGGGTACGCCGGGCGCCCTGTCGCGCGTGCCGGTGACCGTCAACTCCGACCCGATCCAGATCGGCCTGTACGAGGCGATGCCGCTCGGCCTCATCATCGCGGAGCTGGTGACGAGCTGCCTGCACCATGCCTTCCCCGACGACGGCTGGATCCGAATCACCGTGCGCCAGCAGGGCGACAGCGGCCGCGCCCGCCTGACGGTGGAGGACAACGGCCGCGCCCTGCCCGCCGGCTTCGACACCACCGCCGAGGACGGGCTGATGCTGGCCGAGGCGCTGGCCGGCCAGCTCGGCGACACGCTGTCCACCGACAGCGACGCCGCCGGCACGACCGCCAGCGTCAGCTTCCCGGTCTGATAGGCCCAGCCGTCCCTCAGTGACGGTGCCCGTCGCCGTTCCGGTGGCTGTCCTCATGGCCGTCATGGTGCTCATGCGGGTGGGCCGGTTCGGGTGCCGGGTCCAGCGTGCCGGCGAACCAGCCTCGGATCGCCTGGACCGGGTCGGTCTCGGTCGTCGTCACCGGCTCGATGCCGCGGCGCTTCATGTGGGCGACGAAGCCGGCACCGGACGACCCGGTGATGACCACCCGCACCGCGTCGATGCGGTGCGGCCGGCCATCGCCGCAGAGGTGCAGCACCTCCTCCTCCCCCAACTCGATCCGCCCGGTCTCGACCGGGTCGGTGCCGGCCTCCGCCTCATAGACCAGGAAATGGCGGGTGCGGCCGCCATGGGTGGCGATGGTTGCGAAATCCTTGGTGCCGACGGCGATCTTCATGCTCTGCTATTCCCTCAAGGGTGGTGCCCGGCGACGGCACAGGCCTGCCATGCTTGCACTCCGCCCGCACTGAGCGAGGTCAATCAGCCCCTGCCAATCCCCGAAAGTCGCGCGCTCCTTTGATTTTTTGGCCGGGAGCATGGCATGGGTGGCTGCAATTCCCACCGGCTTTCACCAAATGGCGAGGGGCGGGGAAGGAATGGCCTTCCCACATGTTATGACCCAGGACCAACACCCGACCGGACGCCATGTACGCCCACTCGCCCCAGCCCTTCCCGCCTGCCGGACCGCTGCCCGACGGCACCGGATCCGCAACCGGATCCGCGCCTGCGCTGCGGCCGATCCTGGAGCCGGGGCGGACCTGCTGGCGGGTTGAGGACACGACGCGGCTGGGCGTCGTCGTCGATGCGGAGGATTACTTCGCGCTGGCCAAGGCCGCCATGCGGCGCGCCCGCCGCAGCATCTACATGACCGCCTGGGATTTCGACGCCCGCATCCGCCTGATGCCGCAGACGCGGCGCCCGCGCCGGCCCGACCGGCTCGGCACCCTGCTGAACTGGCTGGCGACCACCCGGCCCGACCTGCACATCCATGTTCTGAAGTGGGACTATGCCGAGCTGTTCGACCTCGCCCGCTGGTCGCACCCCTTCATGCTGCGCAACTGGCTGACCCACCGGCGCCTGCAATACCGGCTGGACGGCGACCATCCGACCGGAGCCTGCCACCACCAGAAGCTGCTGGTCATCGACGACCGGCTCGCCTTCTGCGGCGGGCTGGACGTCACCGCCAACCGCTGGGACACCCGCGCCCACCATGCCCACGACCCGCGGCGGCGCCAGCCCGACGGCAAGCCCTACGAGCCGTTCCACGACGTGATGATGGCGGTGGACGGCGACGCCGCCCGCGCGCTGGGGGAGATGTTCCGCGACCGCTGGGCGCGGGCGACCGGAGAGAGGCTGACGCCCCCCGCCCCGCAGCCCGGACGCCCGGCCCGCCGCCACCCGCTGGCCGCCGACCCCTGGCCGCCGGGCTTCGAGCCGATGCTGCGCAACGTCCGCGTCGGCATCGCCCGAACCGACCCCGCCTGCAACGGCCGCGAGGAGGTGCGCGAGGTCGAGGCGCTCCATCTTGAGGCCATCGCCCAGGCGCGCGACGTCATCTATCTGGAAAGCCAGTATTTCGCCTCCACCGCGGTGGCCGACGCGCTGAAGGCCCGGCTGGCGGAGGCGGACGGGCCGGAGGTGATCGTCGTCAACCCGGTGCGCACCACCAGCTGGCTGGAGAACACCGTAATGCTCGGCGCCCGCGCCCGGCTGACCCGCGAGCTGCGCGAGGCCGACCGCCATGGCCGCTTCCGCCTGTTCGCCGCCCTGACCGACGGCGGCGCCTGCATCACCGTGCACGCCAAGGTGATGGTGGTGGACGACCGGCTGCTGCGCATCGGTTCGGCCAACCTGAACAACCGCTCCATGGGCCTCGACACCGAATGCGACCTGGCGCTGGAAGCCGGGCCGGGGCCGGAGCATGCCGAGACCCGCCGGGCCATCCTGCACACCCGCAACGACCTGATCGCCGAGCATCTGGGAGCCACGGCGGACGAGGTCGCGGCGGCGCACCGGCGGCTGGGCTCGCTCACCGCCGCCATCGAGTCGCTGCGCAAGACGGTCGGCCGGACGCTGGAGCCGCTGCACGACCCCGAACCGGACGGGCTGGCCGCCGCGGTGGCCGACGCCCGCGTCTTCGATCCCGAACATCCGGTCGGCGCGGTGGAGATCGTCCGCCGGGTGCTGCCGTCGCGCATCCCGCGCACCCGCCACTGGCTGACGCTGGCCGGCATCCTGGCGCTGCTGGGGCTGTGGGGCATGTGGCGCTACACGGCGCTCCGGGACTGGGCGACGCTGGACTCGGTGCTTTCGGCCTTCCACGGCCTGGGCGACAGTCCGCTGGCGCCGCTGTGGCTGATGCTGGCCTATGTCGCCGGCGGCTACGTCATGTTCCCGCTGACCGTGATGATCGCCGCCACCGCCATCGTCATGGGGCCGTGGTGGGGCTTCCCCACCGCCATGGCCGGGGCGGTCGCCTCGGCGGTGGCGATGTTCTGGACCGGGCGGGTGGCGGGGCGCGACCTGCTGGACCGCCATGGCGGGCCGCTGATCGCCCGCCTCAACGAGAAGCTGGCCGACAGCGGCATCGCCGCGGTGGCCGGCATCCGCGCCGTTCCGGTGGCGCCCTATACCGTGGTGAACCTCGCCGCCGGCGCGTCGAAGCTGCGCTTCGGCGATTATGTGATCGGCACCATGGTCGGTCTTGCGCCGGGCATCCTTGCCTTCAATCTGCTCGGGCACCAGCTTGAACGCACCATCACCAACCCCGGGGCCGGCGACATCGCGCTGCTGGTGGCGATGGCGGGGGTGGCGATCGGGCTCGGCTGGCTGACCAGCCGGCTTCTCGGCCGCCCCGGACCGGACCAAGCCGGCGGCAAGCCGGACCGGCAGGACGACAGGTCAGACGAAAGGCCAAAGGGAAGGAATTTGGAGCCGTGATCCGTTTCAGCCGTGACCGTGTCCAGCGCATCGCCACCGCGTTGCGCGCCGCCCGCGCCCGCCGCCCGCGCCGTGCCGACCGCCGCAGCCTCCCCGTTCCCGACGGCATGGCGGCCCTCAGCGTCGCCACCTGGAACATCCACAGCTGCGTCGGGCTGGACGCCCGCTTCGCCCCCGACCGCATCGCCCAGGTGATCCGCGAGTTGGACGTCGACCTGATCGGCCTGCAGGAGGTCGGCTGGCATCATCGCGGCGAATCGGGGATGGACCAGTTCGCCTTCCTCGAACGGAACACCGGGCTGAAGGCCTATGCCGGCCCGACCAAGCACAGCGAGCGCGCCCATTACGGCAACTGCCTGCTGACCCGCCTGCCGGTGCGGTCGATGGAGACGCTGGACCTGTCCGTCGGCAAGCGCGAGCCGCGCGGCGGCATCGACGCGGTGCTGGAGGTGCAGGGCCGCCCGGTGCGGGTGATCGTCGCCCATCTCGGCCTCGACCCCTGGGAACGGGCCAAGCAGGTGGGCGAGATCGTATCGCGGGTGGAAAGCCGGCCGGACCTTCCCACCCTGTTCATGGGCGACCTCAACGAATGGACGCCCAGCTCGCCCCGGCTGCGCCAGCTGGCCTCCTCCTTCGCCGACGTCGCCAATCCGCGCAGCTTCCACGCCCGCATGCCCACCCTGCGGCTCGACCGCATCTATGTGACGGGGGGGCTGCAAATCCCCGCTTTCGAGGTGATCCGCACCATCCTCACCCGTCGGGCATCGGACCATCTGCCGGTCCGCGCGGTGCTGGCTGTCCCCTGATCGTCGAAGGCCGTTCCGGAACGTCAGTATGACCAACAGAGTCCTGCGCGGAGGTCATAGGGGAATTGTTGCGGTTGATATTTTTTTGTGCACCGCAATGTTCTTTTAACAACAGAGCTTTGCAAATGCGAAGACGCTCTTGACCTATACGCGATCCCCGACGAAGGATATGGTTGGTAATACGATCAATATCTGATCGAAGGAATGACCGACCCTGGCCCACCGGGGGCAGCCGTGACGTGAGGAACCGACTTGCTGTATCACCTGTACGACATGCAACACGCCGCCATGGGCCCGATGCGTTTCTGGGCCGAGACCGCCCAGCAGACCTTCCAGAACCCGCTGATGCCGTTGTCCTACACCAAGCTGGGCCGGGCGGTCGCCGCCGGGGCCGAGCTGATGGAGCGGACGACCCGCCGCTTCGGCAAGCCCGCCTTCGGGCTGGCGGAGACGGTGGTCGAAGGCCGGACCGTCCCGGTCACCGAACGGTTCGTCTGGCAGTCGCCCTTCTGCAAGCTGCTGAACTTCGCCAAGCCGGAAGGCACGCCGCGCCAGCCCAAGGTGCTGCTGGTCGCCCCGATGTCGGGCCACCACGCCACGCTGCTGCGCGGCACGGTCGAGGCGCTGATGCGCGACCATGACGTCTACGTCACGGACTGGATCGACGTGCGGCTGGTGCCGCTGTCGGCGGGGCGCTTCGACCTGGACGACTATATCGACACGGTGTCGGAGCTGATCCGCTTCCTCGGCCCCAACACCCACGTCATCGCGGTTTGCCAGCCGGCGGTGCCGGTGATGGCGGCGGTGTCCCTGATGGCGGCGGCCGACGAGCCGGTGCAGGCCCGCAGCATGACCCTGATGGGCGGTCCGATCGACCCGATGGCCAACCCGACGGTGCCGGTCAAGCTGGCGATGGAACATCCGCTGAAGTGGTTCGAGCGCAGCGTGATCACCACGGTCCCGGTCTATTATCCGGGCGCCTTCCGTCAGGTGTATCCGGGCTTCATCCAGCTGTCGGGCTTCATGTCGATGAACCTCGACCGCCACATCAACGAGCATGTCGGGCTGTTCCGCCATCTCGTCCGCGGCGACGGCGACTCGGCCGAGCAGCACCGCCGCTTCTACGACGAATATCTCTCGGTGATGGACCTGTCGGCGGAATTCTACCTGCAGACCATCGAGACGGTGTTCCAGAAGCACGCCCTGCCCAACGGCACCATGGTGTCGCGCGGCCGCAAGGTGGAGCCGGCAGCCGTCCGCAAGACCGCGGTGATGACGGTGGAAGGCGAACTGGACGACATCTCGGCCCCCGGCCAGACCGTCGCGGCGCAGCGCCTGTGCTCCTCGCTGCCGGACGATATGCGCAAGATGCATTTCCAGCAGGGCGTCGGCCATTACGGCATCTTCAACGGCCGCCGCTGGCGCGAGAGCATCCTGCCGGAAATCCGCAGCTTCATCCGAAGCCACGACGCCGAGTAAAGGAACGTCGAGTAAAGAAAAAGGGGGCACCGGTCATTGGTGCCCCCCTTTCACTTTTCCCAGACCTCGGACGGGGTCAATCCACCATCGTCCGCGCTTCGGTGAACGCATCCATGTGCGTCAGTCCCGAGGTGGCGCCGGCCTTCACCCGCATGCCGGCGGTGGCGAGGTGGAACAGGTAGCCCAGCGCGAACAGCGCCACGAACAGCCCGAACACCAGCGTGTTGTAGTAGACCATCGTCACCAGGGCCAGCAGCGCCAGCACCAGCGAGATCGCCGGGAACACCGGATAGAAGGGCGCGCGGAACGGACGCTCCAGCGCCGGTTCGGTGGCGCGCAGGCGGAACAGCGCCGCCATGCTCATGATGTACATGACGATGGCGCCGAAGACCGACATGGTGACGATGTTGGCGGTCAGCGGCTGGCCGCCGATCTGGATCAGCTCGTCGGAATAGATGGCGGCGATGCCGATCACGCCGCCGGCCAGGATCGCCCAATGCGGGGTCTTGCGCGTCGGGTGCAGGCGGGCCAGCACCGGCGGCAGGAAGCCGGCGCGCGACAGCGCGAAGATCTGGCGCGAATAGCCCATGATGATGCCGTGGAAGGACGCGATCAGGCCGAACAGGCCGATCCACACCAGCATGTGCAGCCAGCCGCTCGATTCGCCGACCACCGCCTTCATCGCCTGCGGCAGCGGGTCGTTGATGTTGGACAGCGCGTTCCAGTCGCCGACGCCGCCGGCGAAGATCATCGTGCCGAAGGCCAGCACCACCAGCGTCAGGATGCCGCCGATATAGGCGCGCGGCACGGTGCGCTTGGGGTCCTTGGTCTCCTCCGCCGCCATCGCCGCGCCCTCGATCGCCAGGAAGAACCAGATGGCGAAGGGGATCGCGGCGAAGATGCCGCCCAGCGCGTCCTTGCTGAAGCTGGCCTGCCCGGCCCAGCCGTTGGCGGTGAAGTTGGCCCAGGAGAAGCCGGGATAGACGACGCCCATGAACACCACCAGCTCGATGATCGCCAGGATGGTGACGAACAGCTCGAAGGTGGCGGCGATGGAGACGCCGGCGATGTTCAGCCCCATGAACAGGATGTAGGCGCCGACCGCTGCGGTCTTCGGGTCCAATCCGGGAAACTGCACGTTCAGATAGGCGCCGATGGCCAGCGCGATGGCCGGGGGGGCGAAGACGAACTCGATCAGCGTGGCGAAGCCGGCGACGAAGCCGCCCTTGGGCCCGAAGGCGCGGTAGCTGTAGGCGAAGGGGCCGCCGGCATGGGGGATGGCGGTGGTCAGCTCGGTGAAGCTGAAGATGAAGGTGGTGTACATCGCCGCGATCAGGATCGTGGTGACGAGGAAGCCCAGCGTCCCCGCCGCCGCCCAGCCGTAGCTCCAGCCGAAATATTCGCCGGAGATCACCAGCCCCACCGCGATGCCCCACAGATGGAGTCCGCTCAGGCTCTTGCTCAATTCAGGTTTCGTGTTCCCAGACATGTTGCCTCCTGCCCCTGTTCAAGGCTTTGCAATTCAAGGCGTTGATGCCGTTGGCGGCGCTCTCTCACGACCGGTCGGTCAGTTGGTTTTTCTGGTTGTCCGGACCGGCGAGCGACGGGGCGTCCTCCTTGAGGGCGACCCCCGTCAGTTTCAGCCGCGCCGCCTCGGTGGCGAGCCAGCACAGCTTGTCGGCGGCCGTCTGGATCGACAGGCCGCCGGCATGGATGTTGGAAATGCAGTTGCGTTCGGAATCGGCGCGGCCGGGCTTCGGGTCCCAGGTCAGATAGACCCCCAGCGAGTCCGCAGCCGACAGGCCGGGCCGCTCTCCCACCAGCAGCGCCACCAGCCGGGCGCCCATGGCGGACGCGACCTCGTCGCCCAGCGCCACGCGGGCCTGCCCGGCCAGCACCACCGGCCCGACGCGCAGGTGCTCCAGCCGCGCCACGCAGGCATGGACCAGAGGGGCGGCGTTGACCTGCACCGCGGCGGCCGAAAGCCCGTCGGCGATCACGAACAGCAGGTCCCACTCACCCGCCGGCAACCCGGCGGCGGCGGCCGGATCGAGCCGGCGGCCGAGGTCCGGACGGCGCAGATAGGTCGGGCGGTCGGATGCCGCGCTGTGGACGCGGATGGTCTCCAGGGGCGACAGGTCGCCGGCCAGCCGGTCGAAATCGACGGCACTATGGACAGCATCGCGGGCGCGGGCATGCGCCAGTTGGAACTCCAGCAGCGCCTTGGTCGGCAGCGAGTCGCCGCTGCGGCCGAGCGCGATGCGGGCGCGGGTGGCGCTGCGGAAGCGGGCCCACGGATCCTTGGGTGTCTCGCTCATCAGGCGGCACTCCCCAGCAGGGCCGAGACGACGAGGCTCTGGTCGGGCCAGGGCGGCAGGCGGCGCTGCTCGTCGAGCCAGCCGGCCTTCTCCAGCCACGCCTCGAACTCCGGGGCCGGCGGGCGTTTCAGCAGATGCCGCAGGCCGAGCACGTCGTGGTAGGACAGGCTCTGGTAGTTCAGCATGACGTCGTCGGCACCGGGCACCGCGATCAGGAAATTGACGCCCGCGGTCGCCAGCATCGTCATCAGGACGTCCATGTCGTCCTGGTCAGCCTCGGCATGGTTGGTGTAGCAGGCATCGCAGCCCATCGGCACGCCCAGCAGCTTGGCGCAGAAATGGTCCTCCAGCCCGGCCCGGGTGATCTGCTTGGCATCGTAAAGGTATTCAGGACCGATGAAGCCGACCACCGTGTTGACCAGCAGCGGGTCGAAGGCGCGGGCGACCGCATAGGCGCGGGTCTCCACCGTCTGCTGGTCGACGCCGAAATGGGCGTCCGCCGACAGCGCCGACCCCTGCCCGGTCTCGAAATACATCACGTTGTCGCCGATGGTGCCGCGCTTCAGCGCCTTGGCCGCCTCCTGCGCCTCGGCCAGCAGCGACAGGGTGACGCCGAAGCCGCGGTTGGCCTTCTCGGTGCCGGCGATGGACTGGAACACCAGATCGACCGGCGCCCCGCGCTCCATCGCCTGCATTGTCGTGGTGACATGGGCCAGCACGCAGGACTGCACCGGGATGTCGAAGCGGGTGCGCACGGCGTCCAGCATCTCCAAGAGCGCGATGCAGGCCGGGACATTGTCGGTCGCCGGGTTGATGCCGATCACCGCGTCGCCGATGCCGTAGAGCAGCCCGTCCAGCGTCGAGGCGGCGATGCCGGTCGGGTCGTCGGTCGGGTGGTTGGGCTGCAGCCGGCTCGACAGCCGCCCCGGCAACCCGACCGTGGTGCGGAAACGGGTGACCACCGAGCATTTGGCGGCGACGCAGACCAGATCATGGTTGCGCATCAGCTTCGACACCGCCGCCACCATCTCCGGCGTCAGGCCGGGGGCGAGCGCGGCCAGCGTTGCGCTGTCGGCCTGATAGGACAGCAGCCAGTCGCGGAACTGCCCGACCGTCATGTGCGCCACCGGCCGGAAGGCCTTGTCGTCATGACGGTCGATGATCAGGCGGGTCACCTCGTCGGTCTCGTAAGGGACCAGCACCTCGTTCAGGAAGGCCTTCAGCGGCAGGTCGGCCAGCACCATGCGCGCCGCCACCCGTCGCTCGTCGCTGTCGGCGGCGATGCCCGCCAGTTCGTCCCCCGACCGCCGTGGCGAGGCGCAGGCCATCACCGCCTTCAGGTCGTCGAAGCGGTGGCGCTGCCGCCCCAGATCGCAATGGTACCCAGCCATGCCGGCCTCCCGCCCGTCTCATCCCGGAACGAGAGTGGCACGGGCAAGGCGATGGGCAGTTGACCGTAGAACACAAAATGCGGCGATCCCCGTGAGGATATAGGCCGTCCGCGCAGCCCCAAGCCCAAGCGTGACCGTCAGCGGAGCAATCGGCTAGGCGGTCGAACCCCAAGCCCGGCAGTGCTGTTCCTTCCGCACTGCAGCGCGCCGCCCGTCACCGGACGCCGCGCGCCACAAGCATAAGGAGACTCCCATGCTGACGCTGTTGCGCACCGCCGCCCTGGTCCTGCCGCTGGTCGCCGTGGCCGCCTGCCACAACGAAGGCCCGGCCGAGCGGGCCGGCGAGTCCATCGACAAGGCCGGCCAGAGCGTCAAGGACGCCATCGACCCGCCGGGCCCGGCGGAAAAGGCCGGCCGCGCCATCGACCGGGCGGTGAACTGACCGTCTGCGCCCCGGCTCAGCGGACCGCGAAGTCCCGCCCCCGCCCGGCAGGCTGGACGCCCGACACTTCCAGCAGCAGCTTGCTGAGAATGGCGTCGGCGAAGGCGTCGAAGTCGCGGGCTGGCACCAGAAAGGCGCCGGGACCGCCGATGACATGGTCGCGGTAATAGCCCTCCAGGTCGTTCGGCGCCGCCCCACCCCAGGGGTTGGGGCGGTCGTTCAGGATCGGCAGCCCGTTGATGGTGATGCCGCGGGCGACGGCGGCATCGCGCGCCTCCTCCACCGGGCGGCCGCGGTTGTTCTCGCCGTCGCCCGAGATGTCGATCACCCGCCGCGTGCCCTCGAAGCCGTTGTTGCCGAACAGCGGGACGGCATAGTCGATGACCGCGCTGATTGAGGTCCATTGCTCGGTCATCATCGGCGCCTCGGCCACGATGGCGGCGAAGCGCTCGACGCTGGCCGGGTCGCTAAGCTCGGTCCAGGGGACGACGATGTGCTGGTGGCTCTCGCCCGCCCATTCCACATAGGTGGCGCTGATCCGGCCGAAGGGGCCGCCGCGGATCGCCGCCTGCACCTTCGGATTCAGCAGCGCCTGGACATAGCCGTTGCGCTGAAGCTTCGCCTCGTCCGGATCGACGCTGCCGGACACGTCGATCGCCAGGACCAGTTCCAGGTCCACCGGCGTCTGCGCCGCGGCCGAACCCACGGATATGGACAGGCATAACAGGCTGAGAAGCGCGATCCGGGCGAGGGCACGGGTCAGGGAATGGGCCAAGAGACGGTATGCACGCATACGCACCCTCCATCCAGCCGCCGGTTCTCCGGCCTTGCGCGCCGGACGAAGGATTGAGGATTGGTACGCGAAGGTTTCCTGTCCATGCTTCACTGGGCTATTCCGAACCGGTCGGACGGCCAGTGCGGGGTACTCCGCCGCCGGGACGGCGGGACAAAATACAGGAATATGCAGGCGGGCTGCGGGTAACGGGTGACAAAGCCGATGTTGCCTGCATACGCTAAGCCTTAAGGGGTAAGCCGTCAGGTCGGCGCTATCCCGACCCGCCAGTGTCCAATCTTCGAAGCAGCCATCGACGTGTTCACCGGTCGTTTGCTCCCCGTGCCTGCTGCGGCATCATCGTCGCGATGGACCCGCCGCCTGATGCTGTCCGCCTGCGCAGTGCTGTCGGCCGGATTCCCGGCGTTCGGCACGGCGCAGACGACTGCCCCGATCGCCGTGGCGGAGCTGCCGACCCCGCCCGCGCCCATCCATGCGGCGGAACTGATGGCGCCCGACCGGCCCAGACCGCAAGCTCAGGCGCAGCCTGTCGTTACCAGGCCCCCTGCCCCGCGATCGGCCTTGCCTCGCGCCATGTCCCCCGATGCGCTGAACGCCGATCCACAGGCCGCCGAGGCCAGGTCCGCCGCCGCGAAGGCGGCGAGAGCCGCCAGGATGGCCGAAGCCAGGGCGGCCGACGAGCAGATCATCAACAGCCGGGCCTCCGACAGCCGGCCGATCGAAGGGCAGACCGCCTGCGCCGACCATGAGCCGGCGAGCCAGCCGGTTCTCGACGCCCTGTTCGGCGGCGATGCGGCCTTCGCCGAGCTCGCCCGCCGGTCGCCGGCCGAGGCGTTCCGCTGCTCCAGCCTGTTCCCCGGCGATGCGGCGCTGGCCGCCCTGCGCGACGCGGTCCCGCTGGCCCCTTTCGATGCGGTCGGAGCCGCCGACCAGTTGAGCACCCGTCCCGGCGGGGAGGAGGTCATCGCCCGCGCGCTCGACCTCGGGCTGCTGACGCGCTCGCTGGAGGGGGGCATGCCCTTCTACGAGACGCGGCACGAACTGCGCAAACGCCTGCCGAAGACGGATCTCCGGACCCTGGAAATCCATGCGGCGAAGGCATTGGCGGTCTCCCTGGCGCGCGATCCGGCGGCGATGGCGCCCAAGATCGGCGCGCTGCTCGACGACATGGTCGACGATCCGCCGGCCGACCGCTTCCGCATCACCATGGCGCTGTCGTCGGAGGATCTGCTCGGGCTGATCGCGCGGACCGGGCCGCAGCTCTACACCTCCTCGCTCGACGGGCTGGTCAACATCCTGCGGATCCAGGTGAAGCTGGAGAAGCGCAGTTTCCTCGACCTCGCGCGCGAGGAGCGGACACGGCCGTTGTGGGCGGAGTTCTTCGTCGCGACGGTCGGTGGCGGACGGGCGGCCAGCCTGTTCGGCACCAACCCGGCCATCGCGCGGGACCTGATGCGCGAGAGCCTGCGGGCCCTGCTGCCGGCCGACGGGAAGCCCCCCGCGATCGACACCGCGGTCGTGATCGGCGCCATCGCCGACGCCATGGATCTCGACAGCCCCCCCATTCGCGCCGTGCTTGAGGACGAGCTGGCCACCCGCTACCGCGCCACGGGCGAACCGCCGGCAAGGGCTGCCATCCACGAGGTGGCCGTCCGGAACGGGACCGGCGACACGCCGGCCCGGGGCGGGACCGGCGACACGCCGGCCCGGGGCGGGACCGGCGACACGCCGGCCCGGAGCATGATCGGGCTGGCGGGCAGCCTGCACGCGGCACGCCTGTCCGGCCGGCAAGCCAGCCCCGCCTTCGAGGCGGAACGCTTCCCCCAGCACCATCCGCTGGCCGCCCTGCCGGTCCTGAGCGGGCAGCGCCTGTTCCGCAACGGCATCAACGTGCAGCGGATGACCTTCTACGACGATCCCGACGGCCGGGCGTCCTTCCGCGGGTTCCTGCGCCAGCACCGGGCACAGGGCTGGGCGCTGCACGGCCAGTCCGGCTTCGCGGTCGCCATCAGCCCGGAACGCAACGGACGCCGCATCGTCATCGTCGCCGATGTGCCCGGCGCCGGCGATGCCGGGCGTGCCGCCGCCTGGGACTGGATGGCGCGCGAAGGGCTGACGCCGTCCATCGTCATCCATCGCGGCCACAGCTATCACGAGGACGCCACGATGACCGAGATCGCGCCGGCCACGGCGCTGGTCTTCTGGGGGTCCTGCGGCGGGCACACGCGGCTGCGCGCCACGCTGGAACGCGCGCCCGACGCGCTGGTGCTGGCGACGCAGAACATCGGGGTGTCGACCGTCAACGAAGCCCTGCTCGGCATCATCGAGGAGCGGTTGCTGGCCGACGGCGCCGTCGACTGGAACGCCGTGTGGAAGGAGGCGCGCAGCCGGATCCGCGACCGCCGCTTCGCCTCCTACAAGCGGCCGGACCAGGATTCGGCGAACCTCGCCTTCCGGGCCTGGCAGGTCCAGACGACGGCGCACTGACCTGCGGCGGGAACCCGGTTCAAGAGCATGGCTGCGTTTCGCCGCCGCCGCTTGCGGCGGGACCGGGCCCATGCTGCTGTGGTGTGGCCGATTGTCGCTCCTCCCCGGTCTTGAGGTTTCCAGCCATGACGTGGCAGACGCTCGCCTTCTTCTTCGCCACTGCCTTCGTGATCTCGATGACGCCGGGACCCAACATGCTGCTGGCGATGAGCCTGGGCCTGCGGTTCGGCGCGCGCCGCGCCGCCTGGGGCGGGGCCGGCATGTGCGCGGCGCTGGCGGTGATGGCGGCCTTGTCGGCCTTCGGGCTGGGCGCCCTGCTCTCCACCTCCGTCCTCGCCTTCGAGATCGTGCGCTGGGCCGGCGTGGCCTATCTGACCTGGCTCGGCATCGCCGCGTGGCGGGCGCCGGTGGAGCAGCCCGGCGAGCGTGACGCCACCACGGCCGCGTCCGGCGAGGGCACGGCCGTCCGCCTGTTCCTGCGCGGTGCGCTGGTGGCTTTCAGCAACCCCAAGGCCCTGGTCTTCATGGGCGCGCTGTTTCCACAATTCATCGACGCCGCCGCCCCGCTGGCGCCGCAGCTGATGGCGCTGGTCGCCACCATGGTGGTGATCGAGTTCGGCTGGATCATGGCCTACGCTACCGGCGGCGACCGGTTGGCCGCGAAGCTGACCACCGTGTCGGCAGCCAAGTCGCTGAACCGGCTGACCGGCGGCCTGATGATCGGCGCCGGCGGCCTGCTGGCGCTCGCCCGCCGGGTCTGACCCTCTCCCGCCCGTTCTCGGAAAAGAAAAGGGCCGCGCAATTGCGCGGCCCTGTAGTTTAGGGAGGAAACGCCCCGAGAATGGGCAAGGGCAGGATATGCTGCGGCGCACACGAACTGGTATTACCAATGCTGAATGGTAGCCATGCGCCACAGGAATGGGCCCATGCAGCAATATGCGTTCTCAGCAATAGAAGCCCCGCGCCGGTTACAAAAATTTCATAGAACCGCCGCGCCCCGGTCATCGCCCGCCCCACTAATGCTCCGGTTCACCCTCTTGCCGAATGGATTACCCCCGGCAGAGAGGGTGGTGCGAAACACCCGGCCGAGGAAACGGTGCGATGGCGATCCCAGTCCTGCGCAGCCTGACGCTGAAGCAGGCGATTCACGCGGTTCTCGCCGCCTTCGTCATCGGCCTGACCATCACCGCAGCCGAATTTGCCTGGACCGCGAGCCGCGAACGGGCCATGGCGCTGGCACAGGTGAAGGATGTCGTCGCGCTGGTCGAGGGGCCGGCGGCCAGCGCCGCCTGGCTGATCGACGCGGAGCTGGCGGGACAGATCCTGCAGGGAATGGTCCGCGCCAACGCCGCCTGGGCCGAGATCCGGCTGGGCGACGGCACTCTGCTGGCCCGCCGCGAACGCCCGCCCGGCCAGCCGGCGACCCTGTTGGAGCACGCGGCGACGGCGCTGCTGTTCATCGACCGGCCGGTGGTGACGCACGATCTGCCAACCCCGGCGGCCGGGCCGCGGGCGGCGGACGGATCCCGGATCGGACAGCTGGTCGTCGGCATCGACACCCGGCGCGCGGCGGCCGGCTTCCTCGCCTACGTCTCGGCGGCGCTGTTGGCGGGGACCCTGCGCAACCTGTTGATCGGACTGGCGATGGCGGCGGTGTTCCACCGGCTGCTGACCCGGCCGCTGCTCCAGATCGGCCGCGCGGTGGCGCGCATCGATCCGGAGAAGCCCTACGGCCAGCCGCTTTCGGTGCCGCGCGGCCATGCCGACGACGAGCTTGGCTTCGTCATCGCCCGCTTCAACCACACCCTGACCCTGCTGGAACGCGAGCATGACGAGCTGCGGCGGCTGGCGACGCGCTGCCCGTTGACCGGGCTGGCGAACCGCGCGCTGCTGCTCGACCGGCTGGGCCACGCCATCGAGCTGGCGAGCCGGGCGAAGGAGCCGGACGCCGGCCGGCTGGCGGTGCTGTATGTCGACCTCGACCGCTTCAAGCGGATCAACGACAGCCTGGGGCACGGCGTCGGCGACCTGATGCTCTGCCGGGTGGCGGAGCGGCTGGGCGCCAGCGTGCGCCGCTGCGATACCGTCGGCCGGCTGGGCGGCGACGAGTTCCTGGTGGTGCTGGAACGCGTGGCCGACCGGGACGAGGCGGCGATGGTGGCGCAACGGCTGCTGGACAGCCTGTCCTCCCTGAGCGAGGTGGGGGACCATCGCGTCCACGTCACCGCCAGCATCGGCATCGCCGTTCATCCCTTGGGGACGACCGGCGGGACGCCGGACGGCACCGGTCTGATGCGGATGGCCGATTCGGCGATGCAGGCGGCCAAGGCGGCAGGCGGCGACCGCTTCGTCTTCTATACCCGCGACATGACCGACCGGGCCGAGAACCGCCTTCGGCTGGAGTCCGGCCTGCGCGAAGCGATCGCGGCCAGGGCTTTCGAGCTGGTCTATCAGCCGAAGATCGAGGCGGCGAGCGGCAAACTGACCGGTTTCGAGGCGCTGATCCGCTGGCGGCACGAGGGAACGGCGGTCTCCCCGGCCGATTTCATCCCGGTCGCCGAGGACACCGGCCTGATCATCGAGATCGGCCGCTGGGTGCTGGAGGAGGCCTGCCGCACCGCGACCCGCTGGGCGCTGGACCACGGCCCGGTGCCGGTGGCGGTCAACGTCTCGGCCCGCCAGCTTGCCGACCCCGGCTTCGCCCGGCTGGTCGAACAGGTGTTGCAGCGCCATGGCACGCCGCCCCATTTGCTGGAGCTGGAGATCACCGAGACCGTCATCATGAAGGACGTGCGCCACCATCTGCCGACGCTGAACCGGCTGCGGGGGTTGGGGGTTCGGATCGCCATCGACGATTTCGGCACCGGCTATTCCTCGCTGGCCTATCTGCGCCAGCTGCCGGTGGACGTGCTGAAGATCGACCGCAGCTTCGTCAACGACCTGCCGCACGCCCCCGACATCGCCTCCACCGTCATTGCGCTCGCCCAGCGGCTTCTGCTGTCCACCGTGGCGGAGGGGGTGGAAACCGCCGAGCAGCGCCATTGGCTGGCGGAGGCCGGCTGCGACTGCCTGCAAGGCTTCCTGATCTCGCACCCCCTGGCGGCGGAAGCGGCGGAGGCGATGGTGATGACCACCTTCGCCCGCGACGAGGTGCTTCCGATGACGGCATAAGCCATTGATGGGTGGCCGGAGTTCCGGTCAATCCGCGGCGGAGTTCCGGTCAAGACAGCCCCCCGCCGGCCGGCTATGGTCGCCTCCTTCGCGCCAACCGACCGATACACCCGATGACCGCCTCGTCCACCCCCTCCTCCGCCCCCTCCTCCGGTGTGGCGGACCGCCGCTCCGCCAACCGCGCCACGCTGGTCGGCTTCATCGCCATCCTGCTGTGGGCGACGCTGGCCCCGCTGGCGACCCTGGCCTCCATGGTGCCGCCGTTCCAGCTGGTGGCGACCTCCTTCCTGCTGGCCTTCCTGGTCGGCAGCGGCTGGACCGCGTCGCGCGGCGACAATCCCCTGCGCTATTTCCGCCAGCCGGCCGCCGCCTGGGCGTTGGGGGTGGGTGGTCTGTTCGGCTTCCACTTCCTTTATTTCATGGCCTTGCAGGCGGCACCGCCGGTGGAGGCCAATCTGATCAACTACCTGTGGCCGCTGCTGATCGTGCTGTTCTCCGCCCTGCTGCCGGGAGAGCGCCTGCGGGCGTGGCATGTCGGCGGCGCCGTCGCCGGACTGGCGGGCACCGCGCTGCTGATCGCGCGCGGCGGGACCGGAACCGCGGGAACCGGTCTTTCCATCGACCCGGCGCATCTGCCGGGCTATGCCGCCGCCCTGGCCAGCGCCGTCACCTGGGCCGGCTATTCGGTGCTGCGCCGCCGGCTGGGCCAGATCGGCGAGGCGCCGACCGATGCGGTCAGCGCCTTCTGCCTCGTCACCGCAATCCTGTCGCTGCTCTGCCATCTGGCGCTGGAGCAAACGGTGTGGCCGGAGAGCGCCGCCGGCTGGGGAGCGATGCTGCTGCTGGGGCTGGGACCGGTGGGGGCGGCCTTCTTCGTCTGGGACTATGGCGTACGCCACGGCGACATCCGGGCGCTGGGGGCGCTGTCCTATCTGGCGCCCCTGCTGTCGACCCTGCTTCTGGTCCTGTTCGGCCTCGCCCCCAATTCGGGGATCATCTGGGTATCCTGCGCCCTGATCGCCGGCGGGTCGCTGCTCGCCAGCAAGGATCTGCTGCGGCGGCCTTAAGCCTCCGCCCCGTGCGCGGCGGCTGCAACGTCGTGGCGGGCGCGGTCGGCGCTCGCCAGCCCGTTGAAGTACCAGTTCAGCGCCACCGCCGTCAGGGTGCCGAGCAGGATGCCGCTGTGCAGCAGCGGCGACAGGAAGGCCGGCATCTGCGAGAAGAACTTGTCCGACACCAGCGGGATCAGCCCGACGCCGACGCTGACCGCCACGACGATCAAATTCTCGCGCCGGCCGGTGAAATCGACCTGCGCCAGGATCTTCACGCCGGTCGCCGCCACCATGCCGAACATCACCAGCCCGGCCCCGCCCAGCACGAAGGCCGGCACCGAGGCCACCACATGGGCCAGCTTCGGCAGCAGCCCCAGCAGCAGCAGGATCAGCCCGCCCGCCGCGCAGACCCAGCGGCTGCGGACGCCCGTCACCCCGACCAGCCCGACATTCTGCGAGAAGGACGTATAGGGGAAGGTGTTGAACACGCCGCCGATCAGCGTGCCCAACCCGTCGGTGCGCAGGCCGCGGACCAGATCCTCCCGGCTCACCGGGCGGCCGACCATGTCGCCGATGGCCAGGAACATGCCGGTCGATTCGATCATCACCACGATCATCACCAGCGACATGGTCAGGATGGCGACGGGGTCGAACACCGGCAGGCCGAACTGGAAGGGCCGGACCGGCGCCACCCACGGCGCCTCCGCCAGCCCTTTGAAATCGACCATGCCCAGCGCCATCGCCAGCGCCATGCCGGCGACCAGCCCCAGCAGCACCGCGACGTTGCGGACGAATCCGCGACCATGCTTCATCAGCGCCAGGATCGCCAGCAGCACGAAGGCGGCCACGCCCAGGAAGGCCGGGTCGCCGAATCGCGGGTTGCCGACGCCGCCGCCGGCCCAGCCCACCCCCACCCGCATCAGTGAGACGCCGATGATGGCGATGACGCTGCCGGTCACCACCGGCGGGAACAGCGGCAGCAGCCGGCCGACCAGCGGCGCCGCCAGGATGGCGAAGATGCCCGAGCCGATCACCGCGCCGTAGATGCCCAGCAGCCCCAGCGACGGGTTGGCCGCCATCGCCACCATCGGGCCGACGGCGGCGAAGGTGACGCCCATCATCACCGGCAGGCGGATGCCGAAACGCCAGAAGCCCACCGCCTGGATCAGCGTGACCACGCCGCAGGCGAACAGGTCGGCGTTGATCAGCATGGCGACCTGATCCTTCGGCAGCTTCAGCGCGCCGCCGACGATCAGCGGAACCGCGATGGCCCCGGCATACATCACCAGCACATGCTGCAGCCCCAGCGCCAGCAGCCGCCAGAACGGCAGCACCTCGTCGACGGGATGGACGTCCGGGGTGATGGCGCTTTTCATGGCGGAAGCCTCGCTGTCCGATGGATCGGCCTCGCCGTGCATGGGGCGTGCCGCCCTGCCGGATCGCGGATAGCAACGGCGTCCCGCCCGCTCCCTGCACAAGATCCGGGCACCACAAGGCCGCCGCTGCCCGTGCAGGTGGCAAATCCTACGCGGCCCGTCGCCGCGCCGGGCTGGAGACCCCGATGGGACCTGCGTTATTCTTTAACGATCCGTGCGTACAGTCCCTGCTGCTACCCCTTTCGCGCAACCCGAAACCGAGCGTCGCGATGAGCAAGTCGATCGAAGGTGTGTCCAACTGGATGCACATGTTCCGCTGGATCGTGAAGCTGATCCGTGATGAATACGGGGTCGACGAGGCTCTGCTGACCCGCAATGCGACGCTGGAGACCGACATCCAGCTGTCGATCGACCAGGTCGAGCAGGTTCTGGAATACATCTCCGAAAGCTTCACCATCCGCTTCCCCGAGGGGACGCTGGACGAGCTGGTGAAGCTGGAGGAACTCTGCCTGCTGGCGAGCTGGATCAAGGGCTATTACAAGCGCCCCGAATTCATCTCCGACGGTTTCGAGTCGCGCTGCCGCAGCATCAACCAGATCGCCGCCTGAGATGACGGACCGGAACCCGCCCCATCCGACCGGCTCCTATCCGCCGGGCTTCGTCTGGGGCGTTTCCACCTCCGCCTATCAGATCGAAGGGGCGGCGGCCGAGGATGGCCGCGGCGCCAGCATCTGGGACGTGCGCTGCCGCACCCGGGGCGGGGTGGTGAACGGCGACACCGGCGACATCGCCTGCGACCACTATCACCGCATGCCGGAGGATGTGGCGCTGATGACGGGGCTGGGCGTCGACGCCTACCGCTTCTCCGTCTCCTGGCCGCGGGTGATGCCGCGCGGCAAGGGAGCGGTGAACGAGGCGGGGCTGGACTTCTACGACGGGCTGATCGACCGGCTGCTGGCGGCCGGGATCGACCCCTGGCTGTGCCTCTACCACTGGGACCTGCCGCAGGCCCTGCAGGATTTGGGCGGCTGGTCCAGCCGGGACTGCGCCGGCTGGTATGCCGACTATGCCGCGCTCTGCGCCCGGCGCTATGGTGACCGGGTGACGCGCTGGATCACCTTCAACGAATTCTCGGTGTTCACCCTGTTCGGCTATGCGATTCCCTGGGCGGCGCCGGGAATCGTCGACCGGGCGCAGCATCTGCGCGCCATCCACCACGTCAACCTCGCCCATGGCGCCGGGGTGGACGTTCTGCGCGACATGGTGCCGGGGGCCTCCATCGGCGCCATCCACAACCGGCAGGTCGTGATCCCGGAGACCGACACGCCGGAGAACCGCGCCGCCGCCGCGCTGCTGGACGAGCACTGGAACCTCGTCTTCTGCGACCCGCAGATCCTCGGCCATTACCCGCCGCAGACCGCCGCCGCCATCGAGCCCTATGTCCAGCCCGGCGACATGGCGCGCATCGCCCGGCCGGTGGACTGGTTCGGCCTGAACCATTACGGCCCGATCTTCGCCAAGGCCGACCCGACCCGGACCTGGGGCTATGGCTGGGGCGACGCGCCGCCCAACTCACCGACCCACGGCGTCGGCTGGGCGATCTTCCCCGAGGCCTTCCGCGACGAGCTGCTGACCATCCAGCACCGCTACCGCCTGCCCATCGTGGTGACGGAAAACGGCTGCGGCGGCAGCGACACCGTCAGCTCGGACGGCACCGTCCATGACCCGCACCGCATCGCCTACCTGACCATCTACAACGCCGCGATGCGCGACGCGATGGACCGGGGGGCCGATGTGCGGGGCTATTTCGTCTGGTCGCTGCTGGACAATTTCGAATGGGGCAGCGGCTACGGCCAGCGCTTCGGCGTCGTCCATGTCGATTTCCAGACGCTGGCCCGCAAGCCGAAGGACTCGGCGCGCTGGTATGCCGAGCTGATCCGGGCGGCGAAGCTCTAGCTTTATGTTTGGCGATCGGATTCACGCTTCAAATCGATCCCGATTTTCCGCGATCCGATCTAAAGCAGATGCACTTCCGCGCAGACCCCCTCCGCACCGGCGGGCGTCTCCACCAGGGCTGCCGTGTCGCGCAGGAGCAGGCTGTGGCCGGCGGGAACCGCCAGCGCCTCACCGCGCTCCGGGGTGACGGCCAGCATGCCGGTCAGGGCGTGAACCAGCAGCACGTCGCCGGTGGCCCGATAGCCGGCCCGATGACCGGTGGACCCGGCCAGCAGGGTCAGCGCGCCGGTCGCCGACGCACGGTCGAGCATCAGATTGACATCGCGGATCGGGCCGGCGGTCGGTTCGCACCACACCGGCGCCTCGCCGGCAAAGAAGAAGGCGGGATCGAGGCGGCGGCGTTCGACCGGCGCAGCGCCATCGACCGACAGGCGCATGCCCTCTCCCTCCACCACGGCGATCAGCCGGTCATACCCGGGAAAGGCGGAGAAAGGGCCGGGTTCGACGACGTCGGCAATGCTGACGCGCCAGAGGAAGCGGCCATCGGCGGCCGGCTCGACCGCCAGTTCGGTGGTGACGCCGCCGCCGTTCTTCCAGGGAACGCGGCGATGGTCGGCAGGGGTCAGACGCGTGATGGACGGCAAGTCACTGCTCCGGAACGGATCGTCTCCGTCCCGTCATAGCACGGCCGGCACCCGGCACATCACACGAACAGGCTGAAGCTGCCCATCAGTTTCTGGGTGCCTGTCTGGCCGGAGGGGATGGAGTTCAGGCTGCCGATGGCGCTGTTGAGGCCGTCGAGCGTCGCCTGCTGGCCAGTGGTGAGCGCCAAGCCGGTGTCACCCTTTGCCGGTGCCTTCGCCACCGTATCGTAATCCTGGCTGTAATTCCCCATGACCAGCTGCATGGCATAGTTCTTGGGGTCCTTGTCGGACTGTCCCTTGTCACGGCTCACGCGCAGGGTGTAGTCGCCCTTGTCGACCGTCAGGTTACCGGCCTGCAGCTTCTTGAAGGCAGCATAATCGTCGCCGGACTTGGGATTGCTGTCGGCCACCACACGGCCCAGCCGGTTCATCACCTGGACGTTCAGTCCGTCGTCGCCGACCTGACCCAGCGTCATCTCGCCCTTGGTGGTGACCTTGAACTTGTAGAAATCGACCTTGTCGTTCGCCCCAAGCGTGCTGGCGACGTTCAGGCGGGTGGTGTTCTTGGCGAGCACGCCGATGTCGGTGGCGCCGCCCGTGGTGGTCAGCGCCGATTTCCTGACGGACTTCTCATAGGTCTTGACCTCGCCGATCGCCTGATTGCTCTGCGAGTTCCTGATGGCCTCGACCGCGTTGTTGATCGACGCGTTGAGACCGGAGACCATAGAGTTGACGCTTGAGAGAGCATCATCCGCCATGATTCGTCATCCTTCTTCCGATCCGACCATCACGCCCGAACCCGGCCCGCCAAATCTGCATGGCCAAACCCGAACGACGGCGAGGAGTATCCATATACTGCACTATGCGGCCGGCTGAGCCGTAACCCGGACACGTCTGCCCTTAAGGAGTATACGACAACAGCCGGCGGAACATAGGCAGGATTCGTGATTTTTTTGGTCGAAAGCTGGGATGCAGGACATGCACGCCACGGCCGGCAGCCCGATCCATGCTCAGGACCGCGGCTTTTCCCCCTTTGCCGTATGCGGGTCGGCCAGGGGGCCGGCCGGCGCCGAGGTCAGGACGGCCTGTTGCGGAGCCGACTCGGCCCCGGCCGGGCCGGTGGATTCGTCGGCAAGGTGGCAGTGGGGCGGCTGGGCAGGACCGGTGACGACATCGAAATCGAACATGACAACCTCTTCTTGCGGATGGTGAGGCCGCCCGGGTCGCCCGTGTTCGGATTTTCAGGATGTGCAGCCCATCAAGGGCCGGGGATCACAAACACGAAAGCCGCCGCGGATCGGTCCGGGCGGCTTCGGGAGTGAGCGACAGATGCGCGTTCCTAGGCCGCCGAACGAAACCAGCGGCCAAAGTATCGGGAACGTCCGGAGGACGTGATGGAAAGCATCTGTTGCATGGCAGCGACCATAGCGCGCGGTCACCGCCATGCCAAGAGGCAATTTGAGCAAGGAGGCAATCCGACCTTGCGCCCGACGCTCAGCTCGCCTTCCGCTCGCCCACGGTGTCGGCGACATAGGCGTCGCGCTGCCCCAGCGGCCGGGCGGGGCGGCCGTCGCGGTCGGTGGTGTCGCGGGCGGTCTGGTGCTCGATCTCCGCGTTCAGCTCCGCTCCCAGCAGCACGACGTAGGAGCTCAGGTTGAACCACAGCAGCAGAATCACGACCGCGCCGACCGACCCGTAGGTCTCGTTGTAGCTGCCGAAGTTCGACACATAGACGGAGAAGCCCAGCGACCCCAGCAGCCAGACCACGGTCGCCATCGCCGAGCCCCAGCTGACCCAGCGCCATTGCGGCTCCCGGCGGTCGGGGGCGTAGCGGTACAGGACGGCGAGAGCCAGCATGATCGCCACCGCCAGGATCGGCCAGCGGACGAGGCTGGCGATCCAGCCGACCGGCGTGTCCTTCAGCCCGATGATATTGATCGCGGCCGGGACGGCGACGATCATCGCAATGGCGACGATGACGAACAGCAGCCCGGCCACCGTCAGCCCCATCGACAGCGCCGCCAGCTTGATGAAGCCGCGCGTCTCCTTTTCGCCATAGGCGATGTTGAGGGCCGACACCAGCGAATTGGTCCCGCGCGAGGCGCTCCACAGCGTCAGCAGCAGGCCGAAGATCAGGCCGAAGCCCAGCCCCTGGGACGGGGCGGTCGCCACCTTGCGCGCCTGGTCGCTGACGATGGTCAGGGCTTCCGGCGGCAGCAGGCCGCCCAGCTGGTTCAGCTGGGTCTCGATCATCCCCGGATCGGCGACGAGGCCGTAGATCGACACCAGCGCCGCGATGGCCGGGAAGATGGCGAGCAGGGCGTAATAGGCGACACCGGCGGCCAGCATCGACACATTGTCCTTGCCCTGCTCGTCCCACACCCGCAGCAGGATGTCCTTCCAGCCCTTCTTGGGGATCTCCGACGGGCTGTCCGCCGACCGCCCCCGGTCATCCCGGCCCCGGCCGTTGCCGTCATTCGCGGCGTGTCCGCCGCCATGGTGCCGGTTCGCCCGGTTCCGGTGCTCGTAATAGTGACGGCGGCTCAGCCCCAGCATCCCCCGCCCTCCTCAGACCACGGCTTCGCGCAGCGCGCCGACCCGGTGCCGGGCCGTTTCAAGGGCGTGGAACTGGGCGCCGATGGCCACCTGGAGATGGTCGTCCGGTGCATCGTGCAGAGCGTCGCGGAACAGCGACAGCGTGCCGTCCAGCCCGCCTTCCAGCCGGGCCAGCAGATCGCCGCGGGCGCCCGGCCCGCCGGCCCCGGCCATCACGCTGCGGGCGCTGGCCTCCGCCAGCCCGTGCATGGGCGACCAGACGCGGGCGCCGTCGCCGGCGGTCTCGATCCAACCGCCGCCCTGGCGCAGCTCGGCATCGAGCGCCATGGCGCTGCGGTCGAGCTGGTCGGCCAGTTCCTGCAGGCGGCCGGACAGCGACGGGTCGGCGATGGTCATGTCGGCGCGGCGGAAGGCTTCGGCCCCGTCGCGGCAGGCGCCGATCAGGTCGGTCAGCAGATGCCGGCTGCGCGGGTCGAGCTGGCGGCCATGGGCGTCGTAATCGTCGAACCCCGTGGCCGACTCGGGCGTGCGGGCGACCGCCACGGCAAGCCAGAGAGCGCCGACGCCCATCAGCGCCACGGGGATCGGATTGGCGCGCACCGCGCGGGCGATGCGGCCGGAAAGACCGTCGCCGCCGCCCTGGATCACGTCGCGCACCACCTGCACCACGCCGCCGGACATCTGGCCGGGCGACAGGCGGAACTCGATCTCGTCGATCACCTGATCCATGCGGGCACGGATCGACTCGATCTCATGCTCGATCTCTTCCGGGCGGCGGTCCTGGGTGGCGCCCAGGGCTGCGGTCGTGTGGGGAGGAGCGGCGGACGGAATGGCGTCGTTGTGAAGGGTCATGCCGGGCGTCTCCTGTGGGGGCTGCCGGCTTGCAACACCAGGAGGCGCCGATTGTTCCGGCCATCCCCGCTTCGGTCCGGACCGATCGGCCAGACGCCGAAAGGCCGGACGGTTTCCCGTCCGGCCTCCGTCATTCATGGTCGGACTTGAAGAGCGGGGTTCAGGCCAGCGCGGCCAGCGCGACGCCGCTCAGGCCGATGACGGCACCCAGGCCACGCAGGACGAGCGCCCCCTTGCCGCCATGGGCGATGCCACGCAGCGACAGCGCCGCAGCGACCCCAGCGCCATGCAGCAGGGCGGTGGCGAGCGCAAAGCCCAGGCCGTAGAGGATCGGCTGCGCCGCCTCCGGCATCTCGACGCCGTGGGCATGGCCGTGGAAGAGGGCGAACAGCGCGACCGCCGCCATCGACACCGGCAGAGCCAGGCGCGACTGCGCGGCGATCAGGGCGCCCAGCACGATCACCGAACCGGCGATCCCCAGTTCCACCGCCGGCAGCTCGATGCCGGCCATGCCCAGCAGGCCGCCGCCGATCATGGCGGTGACGAAGGTCGCCGGCAGCGCCCACAGGGCGGCACCGCCGCGCTGCGCCGCCCACAGCCCGACCGCGACCATCGCCAGAAGATGGTCCCAGCCGCCGACCGGATGCAGGAATCCGTGGGCGAAGCCGGCGTCATGGGCACCGAAGGTGTGGGCATCGGCGACCGCGGGCAGCACCAGCCCGGCCAGCAGGATGGCCGAGGCGAGGGGGAAACGTTTCATGGACCAGCATCCTCTGATGTCGTGTCGCGCCCGTCGGGTTATGCCAGCCGGGTCCCCCGCCCAACGCCTTGGGGGACCGGACGGTGTGGCGCGGTTGGCCCCGAGTGTAACAGAAAGCGTCATCGCGGCCATGGCCGAGACAGGGATTCCACCCCGCCGGACCTACGTATTTTGACGCAGGTCAATGAGTTGCCTCCCCGATCCGTCAGGATGCCATCCATCAACGTCCCAGGGATGCCAGATGTCCGCCGCCACGCTTCCCGGGGAGGGTTCGGTATCCGTCCGGCTGTGGCTGGACGGCAGGACCATCTCCCGGGCCGAGGTCGCCATCCGCCGCCCGCGCGCCGTCGCCGCCCTGGTCGGCCGCCCGGCTGCGGAGGCGGCGCGCCTGGCGCCCCTGCTGTTCAGCCTGTGCGGCAGCGCCCAGGGGCTGGCCGTCGCCCAGGCCTGCGAAGCGGCGCTGGGGATCGACGCCGGCGCCCATGAGACCGCGCGCACCCTGCTGACCGACGCGGAGGCACTCGACAGCCATGGCTGGCAGGCCGCCGTCGAATGGCCGGCGCGCCTGGGCGCCGCGCCGCGGCCGGCGCCCTTGCGCGATCTGCGGGCAGCGGTGTCTGCGGTCATGCCGGCGCTCTATCCTGCCAGGGACGGGCTGAGGCCCGGCGGCGGCATTCTGCGGCCGGACGTGGCCGCCCTGCGCGAAGCGCTGGTACGGATGACAGGCTGGCTGGACGAGGCCGTCTTCGCCGGTCCGCCGCCGATGGACGCCGAGGACCTCGTCCGATGGGCGGGGCGCGGCGACAGCGACGCGGCGCGGCTGGCCGCCCGGCTGTTGGCGCCCGATCTGGCCGGCTGGGGCGCCTGTGGCGTGCCGTTGCTCGGCGAACGGTCGCCCGGCTGGTTCGGAGCGGCGCTGGCCGGCGATCCGGCCTTCGCAGCCGGGCCCCATTGCAATGACGGCCCGGCCCTGACCGGCCCGCTGGAGCGGCAGGCGGGTCACCGGCTGGTCGTCTCGGTGACGGAGCGCTTCGGCGACGGGCTGGCCCGTCTGTTCGCGGCCCGGCTGGCCGATCTGATCGAGCTGCCGCGGCGGATGGAGGCGGCCATCGCCACCCTTCGCCCCGCCGACCCGGGTCCTGCCGGGACGTGCGGTCCGGGCGACGGTTGCGGCGTGGCCGAGACCGCGCGCGGGCGGCTGGCCCACTGGCTGCGGCTGGACGGCGATGGCCGGCTGGCCGAAGCCCGCATGGTGGCGCCGACCGACTGGAACTTCGCCGCCGGCGGCCCGCTGGCGCGCGGATTGGCCGGTGCCGGCGCGCGCGACCGCGACGACGCGGTTGAGCGGGTGCGGCTGCTGGTCGCGATGCTGGATCCCTGCGTCGCCTGCGACATAGAAGTACACGTATGAGGATCGCTTGCCGAAGCCCGCGGGCAAGTCGATGATGGGCGGACGTCTGGCGGGTTGACGAGTGGGAGGGCGCGTGATGTGCACGGTTTGCGGATGCGGCGAAGGCGAGACCCGGATCGACGGCAAGGGGATCGACGCCGGGCATGAGCACGTCGGTCCCGACGGCAAAATCTACCGCCATCGCCATGGCGAGGCGCACCACCACGCCCATCATCACCATGACGACACCCACGAGCATGTCGCTGCCGACGGCACGGTGTTCCGTCACAGCCACAACGACCACGGGCATCATGACCACGGGCACGATCATGGTCACCACCACCATCATCATGATGGCCACGATCATGGCCACGACCACCGCCGCCCCGACCGTGCCGACGCCATCGACGGCGGCGCCGCGCTGAACCAGCCGCGGCTGGTCACCATCGAACGCGACATCCTGGCGAAGAACGACGGGCTGGCCGCCGTCAACCGCCGCCGTTTCGCCGAGCGCGGCGTGTTCGTGCTGAACCTGATGTCCAGCCCCGGCTCCGGCAAGACGACCCTGCTGACCCGCAGCCTGACCGACCTGAAGGGCCGCTTCCCGGTCGCGGTGATCGAGGGCGACCAGCAGACCAGCTTCGACGCCGACCGCATCCGCGCCACCGGCACCCCGGCGGTGCAGGTCAACACCGGCAAGGGCTGCCACCTCGACGCCGGCATGGTGGCGCAGGCCGCCGACAAGCTGGCGGCCGAGGGCCAGTTCGCCGAAGACGGTGTGCTGTTCGTCGAGAATGTCGGCAATCTGGTCTGTCCCGCCGGCTTCGATCTGGGCGAGACCCACCGCGTCGTCGTGCTGTCGGTGACGGAGGGGGAGGACAAACCCCTGAAATACCCGGACATGTTCGTCCGCGCCGACCTGCTGGTCGTCAACAAGATCGACCTGCTGCCCCATCTCAGCTTCGATGTGGAGCGCATGATCGGCTATGCCCAGCGCCTCAACCCGTCGCTGGCGGTGATCCAGCTGTCGGCCACCACCGGCCAGGGGCTGGAGGCGTGGTACGAGTGGATCGCCGACGGGCTGGCGGAGGCCCGCGCCTCCCAGTCTGCCTCCCAAGCCGCTGCCGTCTGACCGGAGGACCGCCGCCATGTGCCTCGCCGTCCCAGCATTGGTCACCGCCCTGCTGCCTGACGACCGCGCCACCGTCAGCCTGGGCGGCGTCACCTCCACCTGCTCGCTGGAGTTGGTGGAGGGCGTCGCCGTTGGCGATTACGTGATCGTCCATGTCGGCTACGCTCTGTCCCGCCTGGACGCGGAGGAAGCCGAGCGAACGCTCGCTCTGCTGGCCGAGGTCGCGGACGCCGCGGCCTGACGCGAGCACACCATCCCCACACACCCGCCGACCGTCCGGACTACCGCCATGACCGACCGCCGCCTCTTCACCCGCAAGCTCGACATCGCCCGCGGGGCGGTGGACATGACCCACGGGTCGGGCGGCAAGGCGATGGCGCAGCTGGTGCGCGAACTGTTCGCCGCCGCCTTCGCCAACCCGTATCTCGACCAGGGCAACGACCAGGCCGCCTTCGACGTGCCGGGCGGACGCATGGTGATGACGACCGACGGCTTCGTCGTCTCGCCGCTGTTCTTCCCCGGCGGCGACATCGGTTCGCTGGCCGTCCACGGCACGGTGAACGACGTCGCCATGGCCGGCGCCGTGCCGCTGCACCTGACCGCCGGCTTCATCATCGAGGAAGGCTTCCCGCTGGCCGACCTGAAGCGGGTGGTCGACAGCATGGCCGCCGCGGCGCGCGAAGCGGGGGTCGTCATCGTGTCGGGCGACACCAAGGTGGTGGAGCGCGGCAAGGGCGACGGCCTCTTCATCACCACCACCGGCATCGGCATGGTGCCGCCCGGCGTCTCCCCGTCCGGGGACCGGGCGCGGCCGGGCGACGCGATCCTGGTCAGCGGCGCCATGGGCGACCATGGCGTCGCCATCATGTCGACCCGCGACAATCTTGGCTTCGAGACGGCGATCCTGTCCGACAGCGCCGCGCTGAACGGGCTGGTGGCGGCGATGGTGGCGGCGGTGCCCGGCATCCATGTGCTGCGCGACCCCACCCGCGGCGGGCTGGCGACGACGCTGAACGAGATCGCCCACCAGTCCGGCGTCGGCATGCGGCTGCGCGAATCCGACATCCCGGTGCGGGCGCAGGTCGCCGCGGCCTGCGAATTGTTGGGCCTCGACCCGCTCTATGCCGCCAACGAAGGTAAGCTGATCGCGATCTGCGCCGGGGAGGAGTGCGACCGCCTGCTGTCCGTCATGCGCGGCCATCCGCTGGGACGGGATGCCGCCTGCATCGGAATGGTGGTGGAAGACTCCCACCGCTTCGTTCAGATGGAGACCCGTTTCGGCGGCCGCCGGATCGTGGATTGGCTGACCGGAGAACAGCTTCCCCGGATCTGCTGATACGTACCGGCGGGCTAACCCGCTGTTTCCAAAGAACCGGTCCCATTGGCGGGACCCCTTTCGCGCGCTGGCCGTTGCCTCTCTCGGATGGTCCTATGCTCTGACCGAGACGATCAGCGACGAGAGAATACGATGGCGTTGTCCAACATCGCTCTTTTGGGCGCTCCCCGTCTGGACCCCGGCCGGATGGCCGGAACCCGGTCGGCGATGCAGGCGATGGACCGGCTTCCCGGTTGCCCCCCTCTGCACAGGCACCGCGTGAAACGCGTCTTCGACATCGTCGGCGCTCTGGGGCTGCTTGCCGTTTTCGGGCCGCTGATGCTGGTGCTGGCCTGGATGGTGGCGCGCGACGGCGGCCCGGCGGTGTTCGGCCACCGGCGCATCGGCGCCGACGGGCGCTCCTTCACCTGCCTGAAGTTCCGCTCCATGGTGGTCAATTCCGCCGAGGTGCTGGAACGTCTGCTCGCCACCGACGAGACGGCGCGCACCGAGTGGCTGGCGACGCGCAAGCTGCGCAACGACCCGCGCATCACCCCGGTGGGCCGCTTCCTGCGCAAATCGAGCCTGGACGAGTTGCCGCAGCTCATCAACGTCCTGCGCGGCGACATGAGCCTGGTCGGCCCCCGCCCGATCATCGACGACGAGGTGTCCTACTATCACGCCTGCTTCCCCTTCTACACCCGCTGCCGTCCCGGCCTGACCGGGCTGTGGCAGGTCAGCGGCCGCAGCGACGTCGATTACGTGCGCCGGGTCCAGCTCGATACCGCCTATGTCGTCGGCTGGAACTTCTGGGCCGACATCGGCATCATGCTGCGCACCGTGCGAGTCGTGGTGAAGGGCAGCGGCGCCTACTGAGCCCTCTCCCCGGGTCCTCCCACTCCAAAAGTACTCATCCCTCCACGTCGGTCGCGCGTCCCATCGGGGTGCGCGACATCGCTGTTTGTGCGCCCTATTTCAGGACTCCGCTCCATCGCGCGGTTCGGCCGATCCACCGCCGGTCCCCTCCGCCGCCCCCCCTGCGGCCGGCAGGCCCTCTTGCCGGAATCGGGGTGGACTTTGAGAATGGGCGGACGACGTGCTAGGGTCGGGGCAACCGGCGAAACCCTGGTATAAGTGAACGATGCGTGCAAGACCGCCGGCCGGATCGGCCAGTCAAGAGGGTCCAAGGATGGCGAAGCTGCTGGCTGCCCTGCTGCTGATGATGGTGGCGATCGGCCCCGCCTGCGCCGTGGCGCCCACCAGCCGTGCCGACACCGTGGCGGCGCTCGACCGCTACCGCGCCGACTTCGCGAAGATCCGCGGCTCCGGCTCGCTCTCCTCAGCCGACCGCAACTACGTCCTCTTCTCCGACGCCATGCGCCGCGTCCTGACGGAGCATGTGAAGCCCTTCGACCCGCAGGTGCTGGTCGACAAGGCGGAGGACGGGCTGAAGAAGAAAAAGGCGGAGAACCCGAAGGCCAGCGACCGCATCCTGACCGAAGCGGCGCTGGACAGCATGCTGGGTTCGCTCGACCCCTATTCCAGCTTCCTCGACGCCGAGCGCTACCGCTACCTGCGCGAACAGACCCAGGGAGAGTTCGGCGGGCTCGGCATCGAGGTGACGATGGACGAGGAGAGCGGCCTGATCAAGGTCGTCTCCCCCATCGACGGCTCGCCCGCCGCCCGTGCCGGCCTGCGCAGCGGCGACCTGATCGCCCGCATCGACGACGTGGCGGTCAAGGGGCTGAACCTGCACGACGCCGTCGCCCGCATGCGCGGCCCCGTCGGCAGCTCGGTCGCCCTGTCGATCCGCCGCCCGCCCGCGACGGAGCCCAACAACCGCGTCTCGCTGACCCGCGCCATCGTCAAGATCCAGCCCGTGCGCTACCGGCTGGAAGGCAACGTCGCCTATGTCCGCATCGCCACCTTCAACCAGTCGACCTCCTCGGCGCTGGACGCGGCGATCGAGGACATGCGCCGTCAGGCGAAGGGCCGGCTGACCGGCGCCGTCATCGATCTGCGCAACAACCCCGGCGGCCTGCTGGAGCAGGCGGTGCAGGTGGCCGACCGCTTCCTGGAGACCGTGGACATCGTCTCCGTCCGCGGCCGCGATCCGGAGGAATCCCGCTCCTACCGCGGCACCGCGGGCGACCTGATGGCCGGGCTGCCGGTGGTGGTTCTGATCAACAGCGGCTCGGCCTCGGCGTCGGAGATCGTGGCCGGCGCCCTGCAGGACCATCATCGGGCGCTGCTGTTCGGTTCCCGCTCCTACGGCAAGGGGTCGGTGCAGACGATCTCCTCGCTCAGCGTCGACACCGGCATCCGCCTGACCACCGCCCGTTACTACCGCCCGTCGGGGGCGCTGGTCGATTGCTTCGGCGTTTCGCCGAACCTTGAGGTCAAGCCGACCCACGGCAGCACCGAGGAAACCCACCCCGACCCGGCCACCTGCGACCCCAACGCCCCGGTCCCGCCGAAGCCGCAGGTGTGGCTGGCGCAGGACATGTGCCCGGACGTGATGGACAAGGCCCCCAAGCCCGACGACGACCGTCCGCTGGAATGCGCCGTCTCCGCCATCCGCAACCGCCTGACCGGCACGCTCGCCGGCGGGGAGTGAGCCTCCCTCTCCCCCCCGGATAGGGCGTTCTCCTAGCCTACGAACCCCGCGTCGATCACCCGCGTCTCCACCGTCCAGCCGGTGCCGTGCGCCGCGATGGCGGCGATGGTGCCGGGGAGCGCCCGGCGGTCGAACAGGCTCCAGTCCGCCGGCCCGCCGACATCGCTGCGAAGCTCCTCGCCGATCTCCAGCAGGGCCGGCGGTGCTTCCGGCGTGACCTCCACCGCGAACCGGTCGAGCGGCATCGACAGCCCGACGCCGGCCGCCTTGATGAAGGCCTCCTTCCGGGTCCAGGCCAGCAGGAAGCCCTCGTCCCTCCGCTCCGGCCCCAGCGCCTGCAAGGCGGCGCGCTCGGCGGCGTGGAAGAAGCGGTCGGCGATGCCGTCGGCACTTTCAATCGGGCGGAGCCGTTCGATGTCGACGCCGATCCGCCCCTCCGCCGCCACGGCGATGGCGAGGCTGTCCTCGCTGTCGCTGAGGTTGAAGGACGGACCGCAGGACAGCGACGGCTTGCCGTGCGTGCCGTAATCGAAGACAAGCCCCGCCGGGTCGCGGCCCGTGCAATACCCCAGCAGCAGTCGCAGCAGCCCGCGGCGCAGGATGAAGCGGTCGGTCAGCCGTTCCATCAGGAAGCGGTCGGCGCGTTCCGTCTCGTCTTCCGACAGCAGGGCGCGCATCGCCCCCTTATGCGCCGACAGCCCGGTCAGGTCGGCGAACCAGACACGGACGACGCCGGGCGGCAGGATGTAATCCCCGGCACGCCCGCCCACGGGTCTGGTGATGCTCTCGTCATGCATCGGACAGCGATCCTCCCTCTTAAATTAGCGTCCTGGCTCCGGCAGGGGTTTCGGGTATCATGCGCGCCTCTCGCATCCGCCCCTGCATCCGGACCAGGATCCCATGGTTGACACCGCCCTGCTCGCCCCGCACCTGACCAACGTTCTTCGCGACGCCTTCATCCCGGAGCTGCCCAATCATTACCGCGGCAAGGTGCGTGAAAACTACGACCTTCCGGATGTGGGGGACGGGGCGCGGCGGATCCTGATCACCACCGACCGGCTGTCGGCCTTCGACCGCATCCTGACCGCCCTCCCCTTCAAGGGGCAGGTGCTGACCCAGACCGCGCGCTTCTGGTTCGAGGCGACGAAGGACATCTGCGCCAACCATGTGCTGGAGTACCCGGACCCCAACGTCGTGGTGGCGAAGCGGCTGACCATCATGCCGGTCGAGGTCGTGGTCCGCGACTACATGGCCGGCACCACCGGCACCTCGATCTGGTCGATGTACAAGCAGGGCCGGCGCGAGATGTACGGCCATAGCTTCCCCGACGGGCTGCGCCAGAACCAGAAGCTCGGCACCCCCATCATCACCCCGACCACCAAGGCCTTCGACGCCGGCCATGACGAGGAGCTGACCGCGACCGAGATCGTGGAACGCAACCTGCTGACCCGGGCCCAGTGGGACGAGGTGTCGGACAAGGCGCTGGCCCTGTTCGCCCGCGGCCAGAAGATGGCGGCGGAGCGCGGCCTGATCCTGGTCGATACCAAGTACGAGTTCGGCTTCGACGAGGACGGCGCCATCCTGCTGGCCGACGAGATCCACACGCCCGACAGCTCGCGCTACTGGTTCGCCGGCAGCTATCAGGAGCGGTTCGAGGCCGGCGGCAAGCCGGAGAGCTTCGACAAGGACTTCGTCCGCAACTGGGTCGTCGCCCGCTGCGACCCCTACACCCAGGACGTTCCGGAGATTCCCGCCGACGTGGTGCTGGAAGCGGCCCGCGTCTACATCGAAGCCGGCGAGACCATCACCGGCCGCCCGTTCGAGGTGCCGGCGACCGCCGTCCCGGTGCTGGACCGCATCCGCGCCAATCTGGCGCCCTACTTCACCAAGTAATCGGGGTGGGTTCCATGCGCGTCGCCATCCTCGACGACTACCAGGGGGTCGCCCGCGACCTCGCCGACTGGTCGCAGCTTCCGGCCGGAAGCGACCTTACGGTCTTCGAACGGCCGCTGGGAAACACGGACGAAGTGGCGGCCGCGCTGGAGCCCTTCGACGTGCTGGTCATCATGCGGGAGCGCACGCCGTTCCCGGCAAGCCTGATCGAGCGGCTGCCGAACCTCAAGCTGCTGGTCACCACCGGCGCCCGCAACAACGCCGTCGACCTGAAGGCCTGCGCCGCCCGCGGCATTCCCGTCTGCGGCACCCGCATGGTCGGGGCGCCGACGGCGGAGCTGACCTGGGGCCTGATCCTGGCGCTGGCCAAGCGCATCCCGACCGAAGAGCGGGCATTGCGCGAGGGCCGCTGGCAGACCGGGCTGACCGGCGATCTCGGCGGCAAGCGGCTGGGGCTGGTGGGCTTGGGCAAGCTCGGCAGCAAGGTGGCCAAGGTCGGTCAGGCCTTCGGCATGGAGGTGGTGGCCTGGAGCCCCAACCTGACCGACGAGCGCGCCGCAGAGGCCGGCGTGACCCGCGTCGAAAAGCGCGACCTGTTCGCGACCTCCGACGTGGTCAGCGTCCATCTGGTGCTGAGCGATCGCACCCGCGGCGTGGTCGGGGCCGACGAGATCGGCGCCATGAAGCCGTCCGCCTTCCTCGTCAACACCTCGCGCGCCGGGCTGGTGGACGAGGCGGCTCTGGCCCATGCGCTCCGGCACGGCCACATCGGCGGCGCCGGCATCGACGTTTTTCCCGTCGAGCCTCTTCCGGCTGACAGCCTTTGGCTTAGCCTTCCCAACACCGTGCTGACGCCCCATCTGGGCTACGTGACGCGGGAGAATTACGCGGTGTTCTACCGCGACGCCCTGGAGGACATCCTGGCCTGGACGGCCGGCTCACCGGTGCGGCTGCTCTCTCCCGCCTGAACGGGCAACAGGGATGGAGGGTGCCGGTGAGTCGGATGGATGGGATTGGCGGCGGCGGCCGGAGCGGCTTCTGGGCGAAGCTGAGCCGCCACCAGCTGGGCATGCTCGTCGGCCTCTCGGTGATCGCCGGCCTGCTGTTCGGCTTCGTCGAGCTGGCCGGCGAGGTGATGGAAGGCGAGACCACCGCCTTCGACAAGCGCATCCTGCTGGCGCTGCGCGATCCGCTGAACCCCGACCAGCCCGGCGGCCCGTGGTGGCTGGCCCGGGTGGCACGCGACATCACCTCGCTCGGCAGCACCACCATCCTCGCCATCCTGACCGTCGCGACGCTGGGCTTCCTGCTGCTCCTGCACAAGCGGGCGGCGGCCCTGCTGGTGCTGGTGTCGGTCGGTGGCGGCGGGACGCTCAGCACCGTGCTGAAGATGCTGTTCGACCGCGCCCGCCCCGATCTGGTGCCGCATGGCGACGAGGTGATCTCCGCCAGCTTTCCCAGCGGACACGCCATGCAGTCGGCCGTCGTCTACCTGACGCTGGGCGCCCTGCTGACCCAGTTCGTCGAAGGCCGGCGGACCAAGGCCTATCTGCTGACCTGGGCGATGGTGCTGACCCTCATCATCGGGTCGAGCCGGGTCTATCTCGGCGTCCACTGGCCGACCGACGTGCTGGCGGGCTGGAGCGTCGGCGCCGCCTGGGCGGCCTTCTGCTGGATGGTCGCGGAATGGCTGCAACGCCGCGGGGCGGTGGAGCAGGACCGGCCGGAGGCGACGGCGGGACGCTGACGGGCGTGCATGGCGCAGACGTTGAACAAGCGGGTTGAATAAGCTCGTTTGCCCACCGATAGTGTCGGCCCTACCCCTTTCGGATCAGGCCGCACCATGCCTCAGGGCACCCTCGACCGCGAAACCCTCGAAGCCGTCGGCGTCCTCGCCCGCGCGGTGGAGCGCGAACGGGTGCCCGGCGTCCTGGAATGCCGCCTGCTGGCGAACGCCCTGAAGCGCACGCTGGACAGTGGGCGGGAACGCGAACTGAGCGAAGCCTCGCGCGTCTTCCGGACGCTCGACGCCGACCTGCGCCAGCGCATCGTCGCCAGCGCGCGGGTGGAGGCCCAGCAGACCCGCGCCAAGGCAAGGGACCCCGGAACGGACGGCATGTCGGCGGATCGGGCGGCCGAGGATCGGGAGGTGGTGACCCAGGAGATTCCGGCGCTGCCCGCCCGGCGCCTTTCCGAACCGAAAAGCGGCGGCAGCAACTTCCTGGCCGCCCTGAACGGCCTGCGCCCGGCCGCCACCTCCGGCAGCCGCGGCGCCGCCCGCGACCGCCTGCGCGCCGCCGTCGATTCGCAGCGGCGCGTGGGGCAGCGGGTGGAACCGACGCTGGATTGAAGGCGGCGGCCAGGGGGTCCCTGACGGCACGGGCGGGTGGAACGGCCGCTGATCAGCGGATGAAGAACTGGACCGGTACCACCAGCTCGATACGGTCCTTCGCCATCTCCTCCGGCGGAGCCGGCAAGGGGGAGGCGCGATGGACCATTTCCACCGTCTCCTCGTCCAGCGCACTGAAGCCGGAACTGCGGTCGAGCTGGACCGACAGGACGCGGCCCTCGCGGTCGATGGTGAAGCGGACCTGGGCGACCCCTTCCTGCCGGCGGGCCTGGGCGGCGCGCGGATAGCGCTTGTGCCGCTCCAGATGGCTCAGCACCCGGCCCTGCCAGCTCGGCACCGCCCGGCTGGGAGCGGCCGACGGCGCCGGTGCAGCCGGGGCGGGGGCCGGGGCGGGAGCCGGCGGGGCGGCCACCGGAGCCTGCTGGACCGGCTGGGCCACCGGGCGGGGCGGCTTCGGCTTCTCCGGCTTCGGCTTCGGCGCCTCCTTCTTCACCTCGGGCTTGGGCTTCGGCGGGTCGGGCGGCGGCTTGGGCAGCACCACCTCCGGCTCGACCACCGGCGGCGGTTCCGGCGGCGGGGGCGGTTCCTCGACGACCGGCTCGGGTTCAGGCTCGGGCGGCGGCGGTTCGATCACCGGCTCCGGCATCGGTTCCGGCAGGGAGATGTCGATGGGGATGTCGATGGCCGGCGCCGGTTCCGGCGGAGCCACCGGCAACGGCGCCAGTTCCAGCAGCACGGCCGGCGGCTCGGCCTCCGTCGGCGCGACCGGCACATGCCAGGCGACCATCGCAACGCCGGCCGCGGCATGGACGCCCAGCGCCAGCATCAGGCTGCCGCCCCAGCGGAAGGCTCCCCGCGCCGGCCGCTCACCGTCCCCGGCGGACCAGTCCACGGCGCCGTGGCCGCCGACACCATGGTCGAAGGCCGTGCTCATGGGGACGGCGCCGCTTCCAGCCCGACGAGGCCGATCTTCAGGTAGCCGGCGGCGCGCAGGCTGTTCATCACCTCGGTCAGGGCGCCGTAATCGACGGTCTTGTCGGCGCGCAGGAACACGCGCTGGGTCTTGTCGCCATGGGTCGCGGCGTCCAGCGCCGCGCCCAGCGCCTCCTTGCTGGTCGTGGTGTCGCCCAGCGACAGCGTCTTGTCGGCCTGGATGGTCAGGAACAGCGGCTTGTCCGGCCGCGGCGTCGGCGTCGCGGTGGAGGCCGGCAGGTCGACCGGCACGTCCACCGTCGCCAGCGGGGCGGCGACCATGAAGATGATCAGCAGGACGAGGACGACGTCGATGAAGGGCGTGACGTTGATCTCGTGGGTTTCGGTCAGTTCGTCGTCGTTGCCGGAGCCGAGGCGCGCACCCATCGCCCTTACTCCGCCGCCGACTTGCCGTGCGCCTGCGCCCCATGGGAGCGCGGCAGCGCATGGCGGTCGATGTCGCGGCTCAGCAGGCGCAGCACCGCGGCCGACGCGTCGGTCAGCTGCGCCTTGTGCCCGCCGATGGCGCGGGTGCAGGCGTTGTAGACCACCACCGCCGGGATGGCGGCGACCAGACCGATGGCGGTCGCCAGCAGCGCCTCGGCGATGCCCGGCGCCACCACGGCGAGGTTGGTGGTCTGCGCCTTCGAGATGCCGATGAAGCTGGTCATGATGCCCCACACCGTGCCGAACAGGCCGATGAAGGGGCCGGTCGAGCCGATGGTGGCGAGGATGCCGGTGCCGCGCGCCATGCGCCGTCCGGCCGCCGCCTCGATCCGCTCCAGCCGCGAGGCGGCGCGGTCCATCAGCCCGTCGCGCGACGGCGCGTCGGCCGACAGGTGGGTCTCGGCGACCACGGCTCGGACCAGCGCCGCCGCGGTGCCCTGGCTGAAGCCGACCCGCTCCGCCGCCTGCGACAGCGAGCGCGCCTCCTCCAGCATCGCCAGCGCCGCGCGCGCCTTGCGCCTGGCCGAGGACAGCTCCACCGCCTTGGCGATGGCGATGGTCCAGGTGAGAACCGAGGCGAGCGCCAGACCGACCATCACCGCCTGCACCACCGGGCTGGCGGTGACGAACATGCCCCAGGGCGACAGGTCGTGCGGCAGCGAGGCCAGGACCGCCGCGGCGTCCGGAGCGGATTGCGCCGCCCCCTGCACCCCTGCCTGTCCCCCCCCCTGCACCGCCGGCGCGGTGGCGGGGGGCGTGGCAGCCTCCTGCGCATGGGCGGCGGCGCCCGCCATCAGCGTCCCGGCACCGGCGAGAACGGCGGCCAGTACGGGATGGTGGCGATACGATGTCGGCATGGCGGTCCAACTCCCCCTCGGCGCGTGTCCGGCACGCGCGCTGCAAAAACCCGATGGCGCTCCAAGGCGATGCCCGAAGCGGATACCCCACCGCGGTTATAATGCGAATGAGTCGCACTCGCACTGAAAATCGACCGCGCCCTCCGCGGATTCATTTGTTTTTTGTGGGAATTCAAGATCGCTCGACCGCGGCTTTGTTGGCTCCGCGAACTGTGCCGACTGCGGAAAATGACGCCGCAATCAATATGAGAATAAGTCTCAATACCATTATTCGGCCCGTCTGTCGCGGAGAATCTCGCCTCCGCGCAACCTTCCGGCGACCTCTGCGGTTGAACCGCCCATTGAAACAGTGTTTGGGGAGGAGAACGATGAACCGCATATCGGTACTGGAGCAGGCGGGCAGCTTCCGGCTGGTGGCCTGCGACGGCCGCTTCGCCGTGGTGGAGGCACGCGCGGGGCAGGTCTTCGGCCTTCCGGACGATCGCGGGGGTGGCCGCGACGGTGCCGCCGACACTCCCGACGGCATCGCCTCGGTCGCCCACTGGACCGGCGAGGACGAGGCCCGTTCCCTGATGCGCGATCTGTCCGAGCGTGGAGACCGGCTGGCCCGCCGCATCTGGTGATCCGGCGGCATCCCGGTTGCGTATCGCCCGCCGCGATATTGTGCGGAGCGCGCCATGGACGGTACGGGCGGTGGGACGGGGGACGGTCCGGACGGCGGGCCGCGCGGCATCACCTGGATCACCGGGGCCGGCAGCGGCATCGGCCGGGCGCTGGCCATTCACCTCGCCAAAGCAGGCGCACGGGTGGCCCTTTCCGCCCGCGGCGTCGACGACCTGACGGCGGCCATCCGGCAGGTGCCCGACCGGATGCACATGGTCCCGCTGGACGTGACCGACCGCAGCGCGACCGCCGCGACGGTCGCCGCCATCGAAAGCGGGCTGGGTCCGATCGACCGGGCGGTGCTGAATGCCGGCACCCACATCCCGATGTCGCTGGAGGATTTCTCCGCCGACAGCGCCCGCCGTCTGATGGAGGTCAACTACATGGGAGTCGTCCACGGGCTTGAGGCGCTGCTGCCGCGGATGCGCGCCCGTGGGCATGGACGGGTCGCCGTCGTGGCCTCCGTCGCCGGATACCGCGGCCTGCCGACGGCGGCGGCCTACGGCCCGACCAAGGCGGCGCTGATCAACCTGTGCGAATCGCTGAAGCCCGACTGCGACCGCGCCGGGATCAGGCTGCAGCTGGTCTGCCCCGGCTTCGTCGACACGCCCCTGACCGCCCGCAACCCCTTTCCCATGCCGGACCTGATGCCGGTGGAGGACGCCGCGCGCGAACTGGCCGACGGGCTGGACAGCGACCGGTTCGAAATCACCTTCCCCCGCCGCTTCACCCGCAAGCTGAAGCTGGCGCGCTGCCTGCCCTATCGGCTTTACTTCCCGCTGCTGCGCAAGGCGACGGGAGCATGACGGACGAACCGAGACGCCAGGGCCTGGACGCCTGGGCCGACTTCTTCGAGACGCTCAGCGTCGGGACGCTCGACCGCCTGCCGGCGCTGACCGTTCCGGAGGTGCGCTTTCGCGACCCCTTCAACGATGCCCATGGGCGCGACGCGGTGCGCGCGGTGCTGGTCCACACGCTGGACGGCTGCCGGGACCTGCGCTTCACCGTCACCCACCGGCTGTTCGCCGCCGATCTGGCGATCCTGCGCTGGCGGTTCGAGGCGACGGTGACCGGCATCGGCCCCATGGACGTGATCGGCACCAGCGAAGTGCGGCAGGCCGCCGACGGCCGGGTGGCCGAGCACATCGACCATTGGGATTCCGGCGGGCATGTCTATCTGCGTCTGCCACTGCTGGGCGCCCCGCTGCGCCTCATCCGGCGGCGGCTGGGGGCTGTGCCGCCACGCTGACGGCGTCCGGCTGCGCCAGCCGGCCTTCGGGCAGGAAGAACAGGCTGACCGTGCCGATCCACAGGCCCCAGCGACGGACATTGGCGCGGCTGATCAGCGCATCGCCCGGCTGCAGCCACATCCAGTCGTCGAAGCGCACGCGCCAGCGGCCGTCGCCGACCTTCAGCGCCATCTCGTAGCGCCAGTTCAGCGCGTTGCCGGCCGACCGCCCCACCGCCGTGCCGATCACGTCGTCGGCCCGCCCCTCGTACCGGCCCGCGGCGTCTTTGGCGATGCGCCAGACCCGGCGGTCGGTCTCGCCGTCGGCATAGAGGAAGCGTTCGTCCAGCACCAGTTCCCGCCCGTCCCACCGCCCGTCGACGGCGACGGTGAAGCTGCGGCGCAGGGTGCCGAAACGGTCCTCGAACACGCCCCAGCCCCGGGTGCACCCGGCGAAATACCGTTCGATCCGCAGTTCGGGCGTGCCGTCGGCGAAATCCTCGACCTTCATGGCAGGGGGCCTCCGCTCACGGCCTGCGGAAACGCCAGAGTCCGACGTCGATGATCCCGGCGCGGAACCCGGCCTCGCAATAGGCGAGGTAATAGTCCCACAGCCGGCGGAACCGCCCGTCGAAGCCCAGTGCCGCCACCTGCGGCTCCGCCTCCAGGAAGCGCCGCCGCCACTCCGCGCAGGTCCGGGCATAGGAGCCGCCGAACCTCTCGACATGATCGACCGCCAGCCCGGCGCGCTCCGCCTCCGCGCGCAGGGCCGACGGGCAGGGCAGCAGGCCGCCGGGGAAGATGTGGCGCTGGATGAAGTCGCAGTTGCGGCGGTAGGCCGGGAAGCGGGCGTCGTCGATGGTGATCGCCTGCACCACAGCCGCCCCGCCGGGCACCAGCCGCTCGCGCAGGGTGGCGAAGTAGCGCGGCCAATGCTCCTCCCCCACCGCCTCGATCATCTCGATGGAGACGATGCGGTCGAAGCGGCCGCCGGCATCGCGGTAGTCCGTCAACCGCAGATCGACCCGCCCGGCCAGCCCTGCCGCGTCCACGCGGTTGCGGGCGAAGGCGAGCTGCTCCGCCGACAGGGTCAGCCCGACGACCGACGCGCCCCAGCGGCCGGCCAGATGCTCCGCCATGCCGCCCCAGCCACAGCCGATCTCCAGCACCCGGTCGCCGGGCCGCAGTTGCAGCAGCTCGGCGACGCGGGCGATCTTGGCTTCCTGCGCCTCCTCCAGGCCCTGCCCCTCCCGCTCGTAGAGGGCGGAGGAATAGGTCATGCTGGGATCGAGCCACAGCCGGTAGAAGTCGTTGCCCAGATCGTAATGGAAGGCGATGTTGCGGCGGCTGCCGCGGCGGGAATTGGCGCGGCTGCGGTGGAACAGCCGGTTGACCAGCGCCGCCGCACGGGTGCCCTTCGCCCCGCCGCCGAGTTCCGCCTCGTTGCGGATCGCCAGTTCGATCAGCGCCGGCAGGTCGCCGCTCCGCCACAGCCCGTCGCCATAGGCCTCCGCCATGCCGACCGCGCCGCCCAGCAGCAGCCGGCGCGCCGCCGAATCGTCGAGCAGCGTCAGGTCTGCCCGCGGCCCCCGGGCCGGGTCGCCGACGCACATCGTCCGCCCGTCCGGCAGGCGCAGGGTCAGCTCGCCCCGGCGGATGCGGCCCGCCATCCTCGCCAGGGCGCCGGTCCACAAATCGCGTCCGGTCAGCAGCCGCAGCCAGCGGGGCTGACGTCGAAGCGCGCTCGCAGCGATGTCGGTCATGGACGGAAAGCCTTCTCGGAAACGGTCAGGAACGGGTGGGGGCGACGCGTCCGGCGTCGGCGCCCCCCACCACGGTCACGGGGTGGGCCGGGGCCAGCGGGCGCGGCCGGATCGCCAGCCCCTTGCGCCACAGATGCAGCGCCTCCCAATGGATACCGGCGACCACCTTGGCGGTCATCAGCGGGTGGCGGACCCAGGCGCGCAGGATGGCGCCGTCGGTCAACTCTACCCGCTCCGCGGTCAGCGCGGCGTGCAGCACCGGCCCCCCGGCGTCGGTCTGCCGGATGGACAGCGCCAGCGGCTCCCCCGGCCGGCCGCCGGGCGGGCGGATGCGGAAGTGATAGGCGGTCTCCATGTCCATGAAGGGCGAGACGTAGAAGCGCTTGTCGCAGCGCTGGCGCACCAGCCCGTCCGTTCCGGGAAAAGCCGGGATCAGGTAGGCGTGGCGCTCTCCGAAGGTGTTGGACACCTCATGGATGATGGCGGCGAGCGTCCCGTCCCGGCGGTGGCAGAACCAGACGCAGAGGGGATTGAAGGCGAAGCCCAGCACCCGCGGAAAACACAGCATCCGCACCGGTCCGCCCCCCTCGATCCCGGCGGCGGCGAGCTGGCTCCCGGCCCACCGCTTCAAGTCGATGCCGATCCCCTCCAGCGGCCCGAAATCGCGGTCGTGGAAACCGATCAGTCCGAACCGGTTGTGGGCGAACAGCCGCAGTTCGCGGTCCAGCCGGGGAAGCTCGTCCAGATCGGCCAGCAGGCTGAACACCCGGTAGGACAGCCGGTGCCGCACCGGCTTCACCCGGTGGTGCGTCACGCTGCCGACATAGAGGCCGGAGGCGAAGCGCGGCTTCTCCATCACACCGGCTCCAACGCGGCCGGGTGGCCTGCCGGCATCGGCGTCGCTCCCAGGTGGATGCGGCCGGACGGGTTCGCCACCGTCCAGGGCCGGGGCCGTCCGCCCAGCGCCTCCGCCACCGCAAGACCGGCCTGCGCCGCGTCCTCGTGGAAGCCGGCACCGAAATAGGACCCGGCGAACCAGGTGCGCCGCCGGCCTTGCAGGCTCCACAACCGCTTCTGCGCCGCCAGCGCCTCCATCCCGAAGACCGGGTGGTCATAGAGCACGCTGCGCAGGATGCTGCCCTCGCGCGGCGGGCGAACCGGGTTCAGCGTGACGAAAAGGTCGCGCTCCCGCGGCAGGAAGCCCTGGAGCCGGTTCATCCAATAGGTGACGCACGCGGCGTCGTGACCGCTGTCCCCCCGTTCAGACAGGTAGTTCCAGCTCGACCACACCGCCCGGCGCTTCGGCATCAGCGCGGGATCCGTATGCAGGATGGCGAGGTTGCGCTCGTAGCCGAAGGCGCCGAGCAGCCGGCGTTCCTCCTCGCCGGCATCCTCCAGCAGGGCCAGCGCCTGATCGGCGTGGGTGGCGAGCACGACATGGTCGTGGACGCGCACTTCGCCACGACGATCGCGCACCAGCACGCGGTCCTTCTCGCGGGCAATCCCTTCAATGGCACGGTTCAGGCGCAGGGCGCCCGGCATGTCGGCCAGGATACGCCCGACATAGCTGCGGCTGCCGCCCTCCACCGTGCGCCAGACCGGCCGGCCCTTGATCTTCAGCAGGCCGTGGTTGTCGCAGAAGCGGATGAAGGCGGCGGCGGGATGGTCGCGCATCGCCGCCGCCGGGCTGGACCAGATGGCGGCGGCCATCGGCAGCAGATGGTCGCGGACGAAGGCGTCGGAATAGCCGCCACGGTCCAGCACGTCGCCCAGCGTCAGCGTCTCCGCCGCCGGATCGGCCAGCAGCCCAGGCGCTTCCCGGTAGAAGCGCAGCAGGTCGGCGATCATCCGCCAGAAGCGGGGGCGCAGCAGGTTGCGCTTCTGCGCGAACAGGGTGGCGGGCGAACTGCCGGCATATTCCACCCGCCCGCCGTCCAGCGAGGCGGAGAAGCTCATGTCCGTCGGCCGCGAGGCCACGCCCAGATGGTCGAACAGGGCCACCAGATTGGGATAGCAGGGTTCGTTGTAGACGATGAAGCCGGTGTCGACCGGACCGGCGCCCCCGGCCTCCACCGTGTTGGCATGGCCGCCCGGCCGGTCCTCCTTCTCGTACAGGGTGACGCGGTGCGCCTTCGACAGCAGCCAAGCCGCCGACAGCCCGGCGATGCCGGTGCCGATCACCGCGATGTCGAGAGGGGCCGGCGAAATGTGTTCAGGCGGGAAATGCTGCATGGGGGCGGCCCTCTTCGGGGTCTTGACGGTAGCTGGACACCGATCCTATCCGAACTGGGTAGGGTCGGCGTGTGATCGGGATACGGCGGCGGATCGCGGTCGGATCATCGCCACGCCCGCGCTTTCCGGCCAGCGCGAAAAGACGCGCGGACGGTGATCCGATGCGGAAAGGGCGGCGTATCCTGGCCATGATCGCCCCACTGGCCTCCCTTCTGACGCAGCATGCCGGACCGGACCGGAACAGGACCGGATTGCCTGGGATCGGGCAGCCGGCCCGCGCCTGCGCCGACCCCGGCGCGGCCTCGCTGTCAACCGATCTGGTCGCAGTGGCGGCGGGCGACCGGCAGGCCTTCGCCCGGCTGTTCGCCCATTTCGCGCCGCGGGTGAAGGCCTATATGCTGAAGCTGGGGATGCCGGCGCAGCGGGCGGAGGATCTGGCGCAGGACACCCTGCTGTCGGTATGGCGCAAGGCTTCGCTCTACGATCCGGCCAAGGCGGAGGCGGCGACCTGGGTCTTCACCATCGCCCGCAACCTGCGCATCGACGCGCTGCGCCGTGAACGCCATCCGGAAGTTTCGGACGACGAGCTGCTGGAGCATGAGGACGACCGGCCCCCCGCCGACGAACTGCTGGACGGCGACCGCCGCGCCCGCCGCCTGCGCGGTGCGCTGGCAGCGCTGACGCCCGAACAGGCGGAGGTGGTGCGGTTGTCCTTCTTCGCCGACCTCGCCCACCCGGCGATCGCCGAACGGCTGGACGTGCCGCTGGGCACCGTGAAATCGCGCCTGCGTCGGGCCATGGCCAAGATCCGCAAGGCGCTGGGAGACGACGACCGATGACCGCCCGCCACCTCTCCGCTGCCCAGCCCCCCCGGCCGAACCACCATCCCAGCGATGCCCTGCTTGTGGCCTATGGTGCCGGCGGCCTGGGCGAGGGGCTGTCGCTGGCCGTCGCCGTCCATCTCGCCCATTGCCCGGACTGCCGCGCCATCCTGGCGGAGGTGGAGGCCCTGGGCGGCGCCCTGCTGGAGGATCTGCCGCCTGCCCCGCTGGAAAGCCTGTCGCTGGCCGCCACGCTAGACCGGCTGGACTGCGAGGAGGCGCCGGCCAACCCCTGCAAGGCCCTGCGGATCAGGCCGCGACGGGTGCCGCAATGGCATGGAATGGCGGCGCCCGGTGCCGCGCCGGATGCCATTCCGGCCCTGCCCTCTCCCCTGCCCCATCCGTTGCGCGCCTATGTCCCCTCACTGGACGGCCTGTCCTGGCAGCGGCTCGCGCCGGGCGTGCGCCGGGTGGAACTGCTGCCCCGCACGGCCAACGGCGGGGCGGCCCAGCTTCTGCGCATCGCGCCCGGCACCGCCCTGCCCCACCACGGCCATGGCGGGCTGGAACTGACCGTGGTGCTGAGCGGCCATTTCGCCGACGAACTCGGCCGCTACGGCTCGGGCGATCTGGCGGAGGTCGATGGCGACACCAACCACCAGCCCATCGCCGACAGCCACCGCGACTGCGTCTGCCTGATCGCGACGGATGCGCCCCTGCGTTTCACCGGACTGATGGGCCGCTTGATGCAGCCCTTCATCGGGCTGTAAGCACGGGGCGCGCAGGCCAGCCGCTTCAGACCGTCTCGCGCTCCACGGCGGCATCGGACGCCGGCCGGACCCGGGACGACAGTGCGTTCAGGGTATCCCCGGCGACCGTCCCAAGCGCTTCGCACAGGGGGTCGCCGTCCGCCCAGCAGCCATGGATGTGCGCCCGCTGCTCCAGCAGCGAGGCCAGGCGGCTCAGGCGCACGGCGCCGATGTTGGCGGCGGTTCCCTTCAGCGTGTGGGCGATGCGGACCAGGGGAGTCGCCGCAACCCTCCCCTCTTCCCCAGCTCCACTGCGGATGGTGGCTACGCTGTCTTCCACCGTCAGCCGGAAGGCAGCCACCGTCCGCGCCCAGGCCTCGTCCCCGATCACTGCGCGCAGCGATTCGGCCTGCTCGTCATCGAGCAGCGGCGCCGTGCGCCAAAGATCCTCGTCCGGCGCGGCCGATGGCGGGACGGCCGACGGGAAGGCTGGCGAAGGAGCCGGAGAACTGGAAAGCGCAATGGGCTGCGGCAAGCCGGCCTGCGCCGGGGGTCCCGCCAACGGGCCGACGGATGCCGGGGCCGCCGACGCCCGATCCCCGGCGGGCGTTCCGCCGCCCGCCGCCCGGGAGGCGCTCACCGTTGCCAGCACGTCGAACAGGTCGGCCGACACGATCGGTTTGGTCAGATAGGCAGTCATGCCGGCGGCGAGATACTCGTCGCGGTGACCGGGCATGACGTTGCCGGTCAGCGCGACGATGGGCAGCCGGGCGGCCCTTCCGGGCATGGCACGGATGTGCCGGGTGGCGGTGACCCCATCCATCACCGGCATCTGCACGTCCATCAGGACGAGGTCGAAGCCGCCCTCCTCCACCAGCCTTACGGCCTGCAATCCGTCCTCCACCGCGGTCACGCGATGGCCGGCGCGGCGCAGCATGGTGACGACGATGTCGCGGTTGATCTCATTGTCCTCGGCCACCAGCACATGCAGGCCGGCCGCGCCCGCCTTCCCGATCCCCACCGGTTCCGGAGCGCAGGGCACGGTCAGCACCCCGGCCGACGGGTCGGCGGCGGGTTCGCAGCGGACGGTGAACCAGAAGACGCTGCCCTTGCCCTCGGCGCTGACGACGCCGATGCGCCCGCCCATCAGCGTCACCAGCTCCCGGCTGATCGCCAGCCCCAGCCCGGTGCCGCCGAACCGCCGCGTGGTGGAGCTGTCGGCCTGGGTGAAGCGCCGGAACAGCGTCGGCTGCACATCCTCCGGGATGCCGATCCCGGTGTCGGCCACCTCGAACCGCAGGACGAAGGCACCGTCCGCCGCCGCGGCCTTTGCTTCTCCCCCCTCCAGCCCGACCCGCACGGCGACGCCGCCGCGGTTGGTGAATTTCAGTGCGTTGCCCACCAGATTGACCAGCACCTGACGGATGCGGCGCAGGTCGGCGCGGACGCGGTCGGGCACGGCGGGCGCGACTTCCCGCGTCAGGATCAGCCCGCGTCCGCAGGCGGCCGGCTCCAGCAGGTCGATGCTGTCGCCCAGCACCGCGCGCAGCTCGAAATCCACCGGCTCGACCTCCGCCTTGCCGGCCTCCAGCTTGGAGAGGTCGAGGATGTCGTCGATGATCTGCAGCAGCGCGTTGCCGGACCGGTTGGCGACATCCAGCAGCTGGCGCTGCTCCTCGTTCAGGTTGGGCCCCTCCACCAGGGCCAGCGCGCCCAGCACCCCGTTCATCGGCGTGCGTATCTCGTGGCTCATCGTCGCCAGGAACTCGCCCTTGGCGCGGTTGGCCTGATCGGCCGCCTCCTTGGCGCGGCGCAGGCTGGCCTCGATCTCGCGCTGGGCGGTGACGTCGCGCAGAGCCCCGGTGACGTAGCGGCGGTCGCCCTCGCGCCAGCCGGCCAGCGTCGCCTCCAGCGGGAACTCGCTGCCGTCCTTGCGGCGGCCGGTCAGCTCCCGCACCTCCGAGCGCGGGACCGAGGCGTCGCTCTCGCGGTAGGTGGCCAGCAGCCCGTCATGCACCGCGCCGACGGCGCTCGGCATCAGCCGGGTCATCGGCCCGCCGACGAGTTCGGCGGCGCGGTAGCCGAACATCCGCTCCGCCGCGCGGTTGAAGGCGTCGATGGTGCCATGCTCGTCGATGGTGACGATCGGCTGGCCGACCGCCTCGAACATGGCGCGGTAGCGCGCCTCGCTGGAGGCCAGCCGGTTGGCGGCCAGCTCCCGCTCGGTGATGTCGGTGGCCGAGCCGCGATAGCCGCGGAACCGTCCGCCCTCGTCGAAGATCGGACGGCCGCTGACGCTGAAATAGCGCAGGCCCGCCGCCGTCATCACCCGGTAGCGGAAGTTCCGGAACGGCTCCCGCCGCTCCATCGTCCGGCGGTGCCGCTCCCATTTGGCGGCATCCCCCGGTTCGCGCAGCGCCACGTCCTCCCGCCGCAGGCCGATGGGCAGCGTGCCGTTGACGACATGCGGGACCAGCGGCCCGGCCAGATGGGAAAAACGCAGGTCGGCGTCCATCTCCCAGAACCAGTCGGAGGCGGTCTCCGCCTGGTCGCGGAACCGCTCCTCGCTCTGGGCCAGCCGCCGCGCCAGTGCCGCGAGCCGCGCCGTCTGCCGCGTCGCCAGCAGAGCCAGCCCAATCAGTCCGATGCTGCAGGCCGTGGCGGCCAGCAGATAGATCTGCTGCCGCCGCCGGGTGTTGGCAAGGAAGGACGCCTCGTCGAACGCCGCGGTGACGATCAGCGGATAGGAGGTCAGCGTACGGAAGGACTGGAGGCGCGGGATGCCGTCGATCATGCTGGTGGAGCGCACGAACCCGGTCGGCTGGCGGCGCGCCATCTGCAGCGTCGGCGATTCGCCGAGGTCCCGGCCGACGATGCGGTCGTTCATCAGCGAGCGGGCACGCAGGATGCCGTCCTTGCCGATGATCGCCACCGCTCCGTTCGGGCCGACATCCAGCTCTTCCAGCGAATGGCTGAAATAGAAGGGATCCACCGAGGCGACCAGAACCCCGGCGAAGCTTCCGTCGCTGTTTTCGACGCGCCGCGTCAGCTGGATCGACCATTTGCCGGACGCCCGGCCGAACACCGGCTTTCCGATGAACAGTCCGGCGTTCGGGTTGTCGGCATGGACGCGGAAATGCTCGCGGTCCGCCAGACGGACGCGGGCGGGAGCGTCCTCCAGACTGGTATGGATGAGGTCGCCGTGGGCGTCGATCACCGCCAGCTGGACCAGGATGCTCGACCGCTCGACCGCCTGCCGCAGCATGCGGGTGATGCCGGGGGCCCAGGCCTCGCCATCCTCTCGATAGTCGTCGATCAGGAAAAGCAGGATATGGTCGGCTTCGGCGATGGTCCGGGTCGCCTGTTCGGCGACGACGCGGGCAAGGTTGCCGCCGTCGCGCTCGGCCCGCGCCATCGCCTCGGCATCGTCGTAATGGGCCAGCGTCAGGGCGGCCGCCCACAGGCCGGCGGCGATCACCAGGGTCGCCGCCCAGATGGCGGCGATGAAGCCGTGCAGGTGAAGGCGGCCGCCCATCAGCGCCGCTCTCCCGCCATCCCAGCTTCATCGCCGGCCTCATCTCCCCCGCGCGCCCGCCGGGGACCGCCTGCGGCAAGCGCCGCCACTCCGCGCGCCAGCCGCGGCAGGTCCACCGGCAGCGGCAGCAGGAGGTCCACCGGCCCGCCGGCTTCGGTCTGGGGCAAGCCGGTCTGGAGCAAGGCAGCCTGGAGTGGGGCCGCGACCGGGAACTCGCCGCCCGCCGCACCGTAGAGCACGCAGGGCAGGTCCGGCCGCAGCGTCTTCAGACGGCCCGCCAGCGCCACCCCGGCAGGAAGCGCGCTCAACCCCGGACCAATGACCACCGCATCGAAGAAGCCCGGTTCGTCGGCGACGACGTCCAGCGCGTCGCGCAGGTCCTCGCAGACCGAGACCTCGAACCCTTGCCGCTCCAGCCCGGTCTGGAACCGGTCGCCGGACGCCGGATCGGCGTCGACCACCAGAACCCTGTATGCCGGCGCGATGGAGCGCTTGGCCGCTCCGGCCGAACGCGGCGGCGCGGCGGCAGGGGGAAAACGGGACGGCGAGGAACGGGAGGAAGATGGGCCGGCAGGGGACGGACGGAATGGAAAGGCGGCGGCCGGAATATGCAGCCGCACCGCCGTTCCCTCCGCCGGATGGGTCAGCAGGCTGAGGCCGCCGTCATGAAGCCGCGCGGTCAGCATGGCCGCCGGCCGGAGGGTCCCCTCCTCCCGGTCGCTCTGGCCCCGGCGGTAGCAGGCACGGGCGGACAGCAGGGGATCGACCAGGGTGGCCAGCACATCGTCGGCCAGCGGCGCACCGTCGATGCGCAGTTCGAACACGGTGTGCGATCCCTGATACGGCGTCAGCAGCGGACGGACGGTCCAGCCGGCGGCGACGGCATCCGCGTCCGGATCGTCCTGCTCCGCCGGGAACGACGCGCTGGCGGATGCGCGCAGGCAGAGCCGGGCATCGCCGGACCGGCCGGTGGCAGACAGGATCTCGGCCGCCAGACCGGCCAGCGTCCGGGCCAGCAGGTCGGCGTTGCAGACCGGATCGGGCGTGCCGGCGTCATGGCGGACGGCCAGGCTGCCCGGCGCCGCCGGAACCGCGCGCAGGAGGTGCGCGGTCTCGTCGAGCACGCCGGCGGCCCGCTCGGGCTTCAGCGGGACCGCCTCCATCCTGGCGGCCGACACCAGCCGGCGCAGGATGGGGTGGGTGCGGTCGACGGCCGCGATGACCCGGTGGGCATAGTCGGCCTGGGGGGAGTCGGCCGGCAGGTCGCTGACGAGGAAGTCGGCATAGCCGGAGACCGCGCCCAGCGCATTGTTCATGTCATGGACGATGGCGCAGGCGAGATCGGCGCGGGCGTCCATCGCGGCGATCTGCTGGCTGCGCAGCCGCCGGGCGGCCAGCCCGTCCTTCTGCCGCAACGCCTCCTCCAGCGCGGCGATGCGGACGGCGTCGGCAGCGCCCGCCGCTTCCACCCCGGTTCCCGGGCCGGTCTCCGAAGCATGGTCCGCAGCCGGCGGTTCCGCCGTCGTTGGAGCGGACTCCGCAACGGAAAGCCGGACGGAACTCTCGGGAGCCGCGTCCCGGCCGGCCGCAAGACGGGCGGTCCAGAGCGACAGAAGCACCAGCCCGGCCGCAGCGCCGGTGCCGGCGGCCAGCAGCGGCAGTGCCCAGGGCACCGCCTCGCGCAGCGGGGCGAGGGCCGACAGGACGAACACCGCTGCCCCGCCCAGCGCGGCGAAGGCGGACGCCGTCATAGCGGAGCCGGATGCCACGCCGCCGGAAACCGCCCGGCCGGAAACCGCCTCGCTCGCAGTCACCGGATCCGGCGGCACGGTTCGCCCTGTTCGCGGGCTGGGCAGGGAATCGTCGGAGGGGCTCATCAGCGACTCGGAATGCGGCCGTATTGCGGTTGCGCCCGTCTCTGCCGCGCTGGACGAAGGCGTATGACCGGAGGAGGCGACCATAACAGACCGGACGGGTTCACGCTGCTGGGACCAGCCCTATGCGCTCCCGCCCGCCGCGCCCCGGCGGGTCACCCCGCGGGTCAGGGCGACGCTTCGTCGAGGCTGCGGGAAAGCAGTCCGGCCTGCTGGGCGCGGCGCACCGCATCGGTACGGTTGCGGGCGCCCAGCTTGCGCAGGATGCGGCGGGTGTGCAGCTTGACCGTCACCTCCTGAAGGCTGAGATGCCGCCCGATCTCCTTGTTGGTCGCGCCGGTGGCGAGCATCGACAGCACCTGCTGTTCACGGTCGGTCAGCGGGGACGACGGCGCCCCCTCCCCTTCCAGCGACGGCCCGTCGCCCTCCTCCGCCTCATCCATGTCGAGCGACAGCTCGCTCATGTGCAACAGGTCGAGCGCCACGCATTTCGGCACGAAGCTGCCGCCTTCCGCCACAAGGCGCAGGGCCTGGGCCAGCACGCGGCGCGGCGTGGTCTTAGGCAGGAAGGCGTCGGCACCGCAGCGCAGCACCTCCAGCGCGGTGAGCGCATCCTCCGCCCCGGTCACGACGGCCACCGGCCCCTGGACTCCCGCCTGGCGAAGCACCCCGATCGGATTGCTTCCCTCCGCGCCGGGCATCCGCCAGTCCAGCACGATCAGGTCGTAACGGAAGACCGCGGCGGGGACGCCGTCGGCCGATGCCGGCACGGCAGGCAATTCCAACAGCGAACCGATGCAGCCGATTTCCGCATCCGGCCAAGCCTGCCGGACGGACAGCTCAAGCGCGTCCCGGAACAGGGGATGGTCGTCCGCCACCAAGATCTTCATCAACCAGCCTCCGCCGCCCTCGGCAACCGCTCATCCCATAATATCAAGATTCCCTATTGTACCGGCCGAAATCTTAAGTTTTCGTGGCTTCCCTATATTTCACGCCAGTCACAATTCCCCGTTCCGGGACGGCGCCGCACTTGCCCGGACGCGGGATAATATCCCGACTATCCTATTTCCTGCCCCTGCTATCCCAGACAGGACGGGTGCGCGCACCGGTTGACGTTTATGGTGACGCCTGACGATTTCCCTCCGGCACACCCCGCCGGTCTGCACCCGACCACGGAAGCGGCGACCATGGACATGACCCTTTACGAGCTGCGGGCCCACCCCGCACACTCCTCTACCGCCGCCGGTCCTGCCCCCGCCAGTTCCGTCCTGCTGGTCGACGACGATCCCGATTTCCGCGGGATGGTGCGCATCGCCTTTCTTCGCGCCGGCTACGCCGTGCACGAGGCGGAGAACGGCAACGTCGCGATGGCCATCCTGGCCGAGCATCCGGTCGATCTGGTGGTGACGGACATCATCATGCCGGAGGCCGACGGCTACGAGGTCATCCTGCAGCTGAAGGCGCAACAGTCGCGCCCGCCATTGATCGCGGTCACCGGCGGCAGCCTGCGCCTGCGGATGGAACTGCCGGGGATGGCCCGCCTGCTGGGCGCCGAGGCGGCCTTCGAAAAGCCCGTGGATCTGAAGGCCCTGCTGACGGAGGCCGGCCGGCTCGTCGCCGCGCGCCGGGATGCCGCCGCAAGATGAACATCCTCATCGTCGACGACGACCGCACCAACCTGTTCATCATGGCCGCCATCGTCCGCCGCCTGGACGACGCAGAGCCGGTGACGATGGAAAGCCCGCTCGACGCCCTGGAATGGCTGCGCGGGAACGAGCCGGACCTGATCCTTCTGGACCAGATGATGCCGGGCATGGACGGCATCGACCTGCTGCGCCACATCCGCGACGATGGGCGGCTGGACACCGTGCCGGTGGTGATGATCACCGCCAACACGGCGGTCGACATCCGGGTGCGGGCGCTGGACGAAGGCTGCAACGACTTCCTGACCAAGCCGGTCGTCGTGCCGGAGGTGCAGGCCCGGCTGCGCAACCTGCTGGCCCTGCGCCAGAGCCGCGCCCTGCTGCGCGACCGCGCCGCCCTGCTGGCCACCGAGGTGGAGCGGGTGACCGCCGCCCTCCAGCGCCAGGGGGAGGAGCTGGTCGGCCGCCTGTCCCATGCCGCCGAATACCGCGACCCGGAAACCGGCGCCCACATCGAACGGATGGCGCTCTATTCCCGGCTCATCGCCGAAGCGGCCGGCTACGGCGCCGCCTTCGCCCAGCAGCTGATGAAGGCGGCGCCGATGCACGACATCGGCAAGATCGGCATCCCCGACATGATCCTGCTGAAGCCGGGCCGCCTGACCCCGGAGGAGATGACGGTGATGCGCCAGCACGCCACCATCGGCCACCGCATCCTGGCGGACAGCGACATCCCGCTGCTGCGGCTGGCGGCGGAGATCGCGGTCAGCCACCACGAGAAGTTCGACGGCACCGGCTATCCCGGCGGTCTGGCCGGGACCGCCATTCCACTGAGCGGCCGCATCGTCGCCATCGCCGACGTGTTCGACGCCCTGACCTCCGCCCGCCCCTACAAGCGGCCCTGGACGATGGAGGAGGCGCGCGCCTTCATGGTCGAGGATCGAGGCCGCCATTTCGACCCGGCGCTGCTGGACGCCTTCCTGTCGAACTGGGACGAGGTTTGCCGGATCCACCGCGAGAACGCGGACGAACTGCCGGCGATCATGCCGGAAGAGGCGTGAGGGCCGGACAGGCCCCCGGCACCGTCAATTCACGATGCGCCAGGTGCCGTCGGACTGGAGACAGGCGGTGCCGTAGACCGGCTGCGGCCGGCCGCCGACCATGGCGCTGCTCTGGTATTCGCGGCACTGCTGCCCGCTGCGCGAATAATAGACCGGACCGGCCGGATCGGCGCTGACCGCGGCCGGCGGCGGTGCGTAGTACTGCACCACCGGCGGCGCGGGAGCGTAGACGACGGGCGGCGGCGCGTAATACTGCACCACCGGCGGCGCGTAGTAACGGTAGGGGTGGTAATAGCCATAGCCGGGGAAGACCGGCCCGACGCCGATGCCGACCGACACCGACGCGCGCGCCTGCGCGGCGCCCGGAACGGACATCACCGCGGCGGCACCGACCGCCAGCATCGCAGCACCCAGGGCGACCGCCCTCCGCACCGTCTTCATCGCCTGTCTCCCGGTCGCGGCCCGCGGAAACCGCTCCGCCGGCCGCTTGGCTCATGTCCCCATCATACACCGGTCCCGCGGCGCATCACAGAGGCTGCGCGCGGCGGGCGGCATGCGGCGCGATCAGATGTCGAGCGGCAAATTGTCGGGATCGAATCCCAGCTGCTCCACGATGGCGCGGGCGAGCGGGATGCTGGTCTCGAACCGCCATTCTGCCATGCCGGGGCGGTATTCCGACACGTTGGGGCGGCCATTCGCGAAGCGGCGGGGGTGCAGCTCATACCAATAGATGTCGCTCAGCGACACGCCCTGTTCCTTCGCGTAGGCCTCGGCGATGCGGGGCCAATCATTCACGGCCGGCTGGGGCGATCCGGCCGCCTTGGCGATGTCGGTCTGTTCCAGGAAAGCGACGATGCGCTTCCCCTCGCGTTCGAAATCGGCGACCCGGATGGTGACGGGCTGCTTTCCTTCACGCTGATAGGTCCACTCGCGGTTCTTTTCGACCAAGGCCTTGTCCACGGCAAATGCTCCGGTTCACTCCTGCAAAGGCTAACCGACCGGCCCGCCTTAAGCCAACTGTTCCGTTGCCTCTCCCGGACCGGCGCAAGCCATCGCGACCCCGCGCCGCTCGGCACGGCGGATCGAGGGTTACAAAAGCACGCCGCTTTTTCTTTGTATACGGGAATTGTGACGCCCGGCCGTCGCCGGGCGCCCCTTCTTCCCTTCCGGACGATGCCGTCCGAACAGTGGGTCCGTCTGTGGTCCGCAGCCCTCCCGTCGGTAGCCCCCCTCGGTAGCCCCCCTCGGTAGCCCCCTCAGTAGCCCCCTCAGTAGCCCAACGTCATGCCGTCGGGGTTGCGCGGGTCGGAATAGCCGTACAGCCCGTCCTCGCGCAGCTGGATGGTCTGGGTGCGGCCCATCGTCGGCTTCACCGCCACCTTGTGGCCCATCTGCTCCAGCAGGCGGACGGTGTCGGGGCTGAGGCCCTTCTCCACCCGCAGCTCGTCGGGGGTCCACTGGTGATGGACGCGCGGCAGGGCGGCGGCCTCGGCCGGGTTCATGCCGAAGTCGATGTGGTCGATCACCGTCTCCATGGTGGTGGTGATGATGCGGCTGCCGCCGGGGCTGCCGGTGACCAGCCAGGGCTTGCCGTCCTTCAGCACGATGGTCGGCGACATCGAGCTGAGCGGCCGCTTGAAGGGCTGGACGGCGTTGGCGTCGCCGCCGACCAGGCCGAAGGCGTTGGGCACGCCCGGCTTGGCCGAGAAATCGTCCATCTCGTTGTTCAGCAGGATGCCGGTGCCCTCGGCGACGATTCCGCTGCCGAAGTTGAGGTTCAGCGTGTAGGTGGTGCTGACGACGCTGCCCTGGTTGTCCGCCACCGAGAAATGGGTGGTCTGGTCGCTCTCGTAGGGCGCCAGCTTGCCGGGCTTGATGCTGCTGGCCGGGGTCGCCTTCTCCGGATCGATCTTCGCCGCCAGCTCGTCGGCGTATTTGCGCGAGGTCAGGCCTTTCACCGGAACCTTGGTGAAGTCGGGATCGCCCAGATATTCGGAGCGGTCGGCATAGGCGAGCTTCATCGCCTCCGCCATCAAATGGATCGACCGGGCGCTGTCGGGGCCGTACTCCTTCAGCGGCCAGCGCTCCAGGATGTTCAGCATCTGGATGATGTGCGTGCCGCCGGAGCTGGGCGGCGGCATCGACTTGACCGTATAGCCGCGGTAGCTGCCGCTGACCGGCTCGCGCTCCACCACCTTGTAGGCCTTGAGGTCGTCCTTGGTGATGTAGCCGCCGTGCTTCGCCATCTCGGCCGCGATCCTCTCGGCGATGGCACCCTCGTAGAAGGCCTTGGGTCCCTGCTGGGCGATCATCTCCAGCGAGTTGGCGAGGTCGGGGTTGGCCAGCGTCTCGCCGGCGGTCAGCGGGCGGCCGTCCTTGAAGAAGACGGCGCGGGTAGCGTCCCAGGCGGCCAGATGGTCGCGCTCGACCTCCAGCAGTCCGGCGAGCTGCGGCGTGACGGTGTAGCCCTCGCGCGCCAGCTTGATCGCCGGGGCCAGCACGTCGGCCAGCTTCATCGTGCCGTATTTTTCCAGCGCGTGGGCAAGGCCGGCGACGGTGCCGGGGATGCCGACCGCCAGATGGGTGTAGAGCGAGCGGTCGGGAACGACCTTGCCCTGCTGGTCCAGATACATGTCGCGGAAGGCCTTGGCCGGCGCCATCTCGCGGAAGTCGATGGCGACGTCCTTGCCGCTCTTGGCGTCATGGACGACCATGAAGCCGCCGCCGCCGATGTTGCCGGCATTCGGCAGCACCACCGCCAGCGCGAAGCCGACGGCCACCGCCGCATCGACCGCGTTGCCGCCGCGCTTGAGGATGTCGACGCCGATCTCCGTCGCCAGCCGGTGCTCGGAGGCCACCATCCCGTTCTGGCTGCGGACGGGATAGAAGATGTCGTAGCCGATGTCGTAACGAACGGAGGCCGGCGCGGCGGTGGCGGCCTTCTGAGCGAGTGCCGGCGCCGGCAGCGCCAGGGCCGAGCCGACGCAGAGCGCCGCCACCGCCGCGACGGTCGAACGGGATCGGAAAGCGGGGAACCACATAAGGGTGAATCTCCTGAGCGGGACGACAGGTCGGGGGCGGCAGCCCGGGTCCCGCAGGATGTCACACCTGCGCTTCCCGGTCTTCACCCCGTCGCTGGTCTGCCCAACAATTCACCATCAGGGTTAACGGCATCGCGCATTCCTGTGAATGGAATGCGACGATCGGTGAACGGAACCGGCCCGGCCACGCGCCGTTCAGGGGCCGTTCAGTAGGTTTCCGCCATGCGCGAGTGGCCGACGCCGTCCGACTCGCCATAGGAGTCGCCGTGGCCGAGCCGGTCCTGGCGATCGCCGGACAGGCGGTCCTTCAGCGGGCAATGGCCGCTCATGCCGCGGGCGACCAGGGCGGCGCCGACCAGGCCCATGATCGCGCCGGGAATGCTGGCGCCCTTGCGCAGGCCGCCCGCCGCGACGGCAAGGCCGAGGCCGGTCGAGACGATGCGCTCGCCCATGCCCAGGTTGGTGTGGCCTTCGAACACGCTGTCATAGGCGTTGCGGATCGTGGATTGGGCGTTCATGGCTGCTCCGGAAACTGGAATGGACTGGGATCGTCCTTCCAACGCCACGGCGCCCTGCTGTGTTCCCATGGGGATTCCGTTTGGAGTCAGCCCTCGACCGCCGCCATGTCGCGGATGGAGCGGACCAGCCGCGACGGTTCGATCGGCTTGGACAGCACGGTCAGCGCCACCTCCTGAGCCGCGGCGGTGGAGGTCAGATCCTCGGCATAGCCGGTGACCATCAGGATCGGCGTCTCGTCGCTGCGGGCGCGCAGGGTGCGGACCATGTCCAGCCCGGTCATCCCCGGCATCATGTGGTCGGTGACGATCACATCGGGCCGGAACCCCTGATCGAGCAGGGACAGCGCCGCCGCCGCGTCGGCCGCCTCGCGCACCGCGAAGCCCGCCTGCTCCAGATAGCCGGCGATGGCGGAGCGGACCAGTTCCTCGTCGTCCACCAGCAGGACGGCGCAGCCGGACCCCATGGCGGTTGCGCGCGAAGCCGGCTTCCCCCGCGCCGGGGGCGGAGACGGAGAAGCGGCGGGCGTATCCGCCGCCTGAAACGCACGGGGCAGATAGAGCGTCACCGTGGTGCCCAGCCCCTGCCGGCTGTCCAGCTCCACCCCGCCGCCGGATTGGGTCGCCAGACCATGCACCATGCTGAGGCCCAGCCCGGTGCCGCGCCCGACCTCCTTGGTGGTGAAGAAGGGTTCGAAGGCGCGGGCGGCGACCTCGGCCGGCATGCCGGTGCCGGTGTCGCGCACCCGCAGAACCACGTAATCGCCGGGCCCCAGCCCCTCCACCTGCAGCGGCACCGGACCGGCGCCAACCGTCCGGTTGCCGGCCAGGATCCACAGCGTACCGCCATCGGGCATGGCGTCGCGGGCGTTCAGCGCCAGGTTCAGCAGCGCCATTTCCAGCTGGGTCGGGTCGATCATCGCCGGCCACAGGCCGGGCGCCACCTCCGTCTCGATCCGCACCGACTGGCCGAGCGTGCGGCCGAGCAGGCGGCTGGTCCGCTCCACCAGCCCGGCGACGTCGACCGGGATCGGTCGCAGCTGCTGCCGGCGCGAAAAGGCCAGAAGATGCTGGGTCAGGGTGGCTCCCCGCTCCACCGCCTGCAAGGCCAGACGGGCGGGGCCGGCGATGTGCTCGTCCTCGGTGCGGCTGTCGATGACGTGCAGGTTGATGCCGATGGCCTGGAGCAGATTGTTGAAATCATGGGCGACGCCGCCGGTCAGCTGGCCGATCGCCTCCATCTTCTGGCTCTGGCGCAGGGCCTGCTCGGCCTGCTCCCGCCCCTCCACGGCGCGCCGGGCGGCGTCCATCGCCCGTGCCGCCGCCTCGTAGGCGCTGAACTGGCGGGCCAGCGCCCACAGCGACAGCAGCAGCGCCGCGATGCCGACGGTGCCTGCCGCCCCGATGGTCCAGGCCTGGATGCGCCACTCGCTCAGCACCGCGTCCAGCCTGCGGGTCACGTTGACGACCAGCGGGTAATCGGCCAGCGCCCGCGTCGCCACCAGACGGGCGCCGTCATTCAGCCCGACACTGGGAAGCCCGGCGCTGGAGAGATAGACGCCGGACCGCGCATGCTCCAGCACCTGCAGGAAACGGCGCTGGCCCAGCGACTTGCCGATGTCCGGCCGCGCCGGATGGCGGGCGAGCAGGATGCCGTCGCGCCGCCACAGGCTGATGCTGCCTTCGCTGTCGGGCTGCAACGCCTTGTAGATCCTTTCGAAATAGCTCAGTTCGATGGCGCCCAGCACCAGCCCGACGAAGCTGCCGTCCGGCCCGCTGACCCTGCGGGCCAGATAGACGGTCCAGCTGCCGTTGCCGCGGTTGCGCACCGGCTCGCTGATGAACGGATCCGTCGTGTCGTGGTCACGCAGATAGATGAAATAGTCCCGGTCGGCCACGTTGACCGGCGGGATCGGGTAATAGCGCGAGAAGTTGATCAGATGCCCGTCGGACGCGATCATCGTCACCGCATCCAGCTGCGGCAGGCCGGTGATCCGCGCCCGCAGCATCTGGTAGGTGTCGCGCCCGCCCATCCGGCGGACATACTCCTCCGGCGTGTCGATCCCGTCCGACTTCAGCTGCTCGATGATGGTGGTCAGCACCAGATCGACGCTCTGCGTCGCGCTGGCCGTCTGTTCCGCCAGCGACAGGTTCAGGGTGGACAGCTCGCGCTCCGCCCCCTCCAGCTCGCGGTCGCGCATGCTGGCGATGTAGTGGAGCGTCGCCGTCAGCAGCACGGCGACCGACAGCCCGCCGATCAGCAGCAGGACGCGCAGCGGCCGGCTGGCGCGCAGATGGGCCAGCCAGTGCCGGACCGGCGGAACCGGCATTCCACCGTTCGGCTGCGCGGTCCTTTCGGGAGAGATCAAAGCTTGCCCATGGTTTAGTGACGCAACAATCGACCGGAATGATCCGGACGCCATAGCGTCGCGTCAAGCTTATCGAGGTTAATAGGACCTTGACGGCTTTGGTTCCTGCCGCCGGCCCCCAACCGGCCTATGATCGGGCCCGCGCCCGTGCCGGAGCCGGGAGCTTCAGCACCGACAGGGCCAACCCGGCGAAGACCAGCAGCCCACCGGCCAGCTTGGCGGCGGTGAAGGTCTCGCCCAGCAGCAGGGCACTGGAACTCATGCCGAAAATCGGCACCAGCAGGGAGAAGGGAGCGACCAGGCTGGCCGGATAATGCCGCATCAGGAAGCCCCAGGCGGCAAAGCCGAACAGCGTCGCCGCCGCCGCGATATAGAGCAGCGAGCCGACCCCGACGAAGGTCAGGGTGGTGAAGGCATGGGCGATGCGATCCGGCCCCTCCAGCGCCAGCGACATCGCCAGCACCGGCAGCGGCGGGACCAGACTGACCCAGACCATCAGGCTGAACAGGTCGGGGGCCTTGGCCTGCTTCATCACGATGTTCGCCACACCCCAGGCGGCGGCGGCGGCCAGCGTCAGCCCGAGGCCGAGCAGCGAGTCGCCCGTCGGCATCTCCAGCGCGATCAGCCCGACTCCGGCGAAGGCGACGACCATGCCGCCGACCTGCCGCGGTCCCGGCCGGTCGCCCAGCATGAAGGCGGCGAAGATGGCGGTGAAGAAGGCCTGGGACTGGAGAACCAGCGAGGCCAGCCCCGCCGGCATGCCGGCATCGATGCCCAGATACAGCAGCGGAAACTTCACCACCCCCAGCATCACGCCGATGCCGATCACGAAGCGCCAGGGCACCGGCGGCCCCTTGCGCCAGCCCAGAACCAGGACCGGCAGCGCCGCCAGCGCGAAGCGCAGGCAGGAGAAGAGCAGCGGCGGGAAATCGCGCAATCCGACCTTGATCGCGACGAAGTTGAAGCCCCAGACCGCGGCGACCGCCACGGCGAGCAGGATGTGGGAAGCGCGCATGACGGGAAAGCTAGCGGCTGGCCGATGGAAGGGTCAATCCATCGCCACCCTGCGCCGGCCGCAGGGCTGCCGCGCGAAGACCGGCCCGGCCTATGGCAGCAGGGCCGGATCCCAATGCTCGACCGCCTTGCCGTCCCGGATGCGCCACATGTCGAACCAGGTGGTGCTGTAGCCGCCGGCCGGATGCTTGGGGTCCTTGACCTGCCGGGGGTAGGCGACGACGACCAGATCGCCCTCGGCCGTCACGCTGACGATCGGCGTCTTCAGCTTCGCGGAGATCGGCTGCGGCTTCACCTGGCGCACCTTGGTGAAGTAGTCCACCACGGCGGCCCGGCCGCTGGCGGCGTTGGGGTTGTGCTGGACATACTCCTCGCTGAGATAGCGGTCGGCCATGTCCCAATGTCCCGCCTCCAGCAGATCGCGGATGATGCCATAAACCACCTGCTTGTTGGCGTTCAGCGCCGGGTCGGGGCTGGTGAACAGCGCCTCGGCATCGCCGGCGGGCACGACCGCCTCCTGCGCCGTCGCCGGCCGGACCATCGCCGGCTGGGCCAGGACGGCGGCCAAGGCCACCGCCGTGACGAACAGTCTCTTCATCGTCTCACTCTTCCTTGTCGGCAGGCCGTGGTCGCGCATCCGTCCGTCACGACTCCGCATGCAGGATCCGGCACTCGTCCGATGCGTTGATCGCCCAGGACGACCCCGACAGCAGCATCGTGCCGATGTCCCCCAGCCCGGTGCTGCGGAAGCCGACGCGGTGGGCGCGGGCGAGCGGCTCCATCTCCTCCAGGTAGCTCTTGGTCGGCACGGCGACATAGAGGCTGCCGTTCGGCAGACCGCGGGCGCTCAGGGACAGGCGCGGCCCCAGGTCGGGCGTGACCGTCAGGTCGTAGCGTTCGCCGGGCTTCACCGCCGCCCCGCTGTCGGACGGGGTGAAGCCCGACAGGATGAAGCCCGATTCGGCCGCGGCGGTGCGGAAGCTCAGGCGCGGGGCGGCGTTCTGGCCGACCGGAATCCCACGCTCGGCAAGGCAGAAGACCTTGCCGCCGGGCGGGCTGTGGATGGTGACGGTCCAGCCCTTGCCGGAACTGAAGGGCTTGGCCGGCCCGTCCGGCAGGCCCGCCGCGGGCGGCGGCGAGGCGGGCGGCGGCGGCACGGTCTCGCAGGCGGCGAGCGCCAGAACCAGACCGGTCAGCAGGGCCAAAGGCGTCGCCGTCCGGACGGCGCGGCGGACCTCTGGGGCCGGCTGCGGTCGGACGACGGGTGCAAGGTGCGGCCGATCCATCGCGGCGTCCTCCCCATCCCTGAAGGTGATGCGGCGACTTCCATACCACGTTCGCATGTACCCGCGCGACCGTCGCGGGAACCGCTCCGGCTGTGCTAGAACCGGAGGCCCACTTGCAGCAAGCCCGCGGTTGCCATGCCCCACGCCGACTTCATCCACCTGCGCGTCCATTCCGCCTATTCGCTGTCGGAAGGTGCGATCAAGGTGAAGGAGCTGGTCAAGCTCTGCCTCAAGCAGCAGATGCCGGCCGTCGCGGTCACCGACACCGGCAACCTGTTCGGCGCGCTGGAATTCGCGCTGGCGGCGTCGGACGCCGGCGTGCAGCCGATCATCGGCACCGTGCTCGGCATCACCCGCGTCGGCCCGGCCCAGACGAAGCCGGGGCTGCCCGGCAAGGCGGCGGCCACCCCCGACCAGCTCGTCCTGCTCTGCCAGAACGAGGAGGGCTATCGCAACCTCGCGGCGCTGGTGTCCAAGGCCTTCCTGGAGTCGGACCCGCTGGCCGGCCCCCAGGTGACGCTGGACGCGCTGGAGGGCCATTCCGCCGGGCTGATCGCGCTGACCGGCGGCCCCGGCGGCTCGGTCGGCCGGCTGCTGCACGAGGGGCAGAAGGATCTGGCGCTGGAGGTGCTGAACCGGCTGAAGCGGCTGTTCCCCGGCCGCCTCTATGTCGAGCTGCAGCGGCACGAGGGCGGGCGCGGCCATTTCGCCGCGGCGGAGAACGCCATCGAACCGGCGCTGATCGACCTCGCCTATGCGCACGGCCTGCCGCTGGTCGCCACCAACGACTGCTACTTCGCCACCGCCGACATGTACGAGGCGCACGACGCGCTGATGTGCATCGCCGAGGGCGCCTATCTCAGCCAGGAGGACCGCCGCCGCCTGACCCCCGACCACCGCTTCAAGTCGGCGGAGGAGATGCGGCTGCTGTTCGCCGATCTGCCGGAGGCGCTGGACAACACGGTCGCCATCGCCCGGCGCTGCTCCTTCCTGCTGAAACCGATCAAGCCGATCCTGCCGCCCTTCGCCTGCGAAGGCGGCCGGACCGAGGACGACGAGCTGCGCGCCCAGTCGCGCGCCGGGCTGGAGGAGCGGCTGGAGAAGGTCGTCTATACCCCGGAGATGACGCCGGAACAGCGGGAGGAGACCCGCAGGACCTATTTCGAGCGGCTGGAGTTCGAGCTGGACGTCATCGTCAAGATGAAGTTCCCCGGCTACTTCCTGATCGTGTCGGACTTCATCAAATGGGCGAAGAACCACGACATCCCCGTCGGTCCGGGCCGCGGGTCGGGCGCCGGCTCGGTCGTCGCCTGGGCGCTGACCATCACCGACCTCGACCCGCTGCGCTTCGGCCTGCTGTTTGAGCGCTTCCTGAACCCGGAACGCGTGTCGATGCCCGACTTCGACATCGACTTCTGCCAGGACCGCCGCGAAGAGGTCATCCGTTACGTCCAGAACAAGTACGGCTACGACCGCGTCGCCCAGATCATCACCTTCGGTAAGCTGCAGGCGCGCGCCGTGCTGCGCGACGTCGGCCGCGTCCTCCAGATGCCCTACGGTCAGGTCGACAAGATCTGCAAGATGGTGCCGAACAACCCGGCCAACCCGGTGACGCTCCAGCAGGCGCTGGACAGCGAGGAGATGCTGCGGCAGGCGCGCGACGGCGACGACACCGTGCGCCACCTGATCGACATCGCGCTGAAGCTGGAGGGCCTCTACCGCCACGCCTCGACCCACGCCGCCGGCGTGGTGATCGCCGACCGCCCCTTGCAGGAGCTGGTGCCGCTCTACCGCGACCCGCGATCGGACATGCCGGTCACCCAGTTCAACATGAAGTATGTCGAACAGGCCGGCCTGGTGAAGTTCGACTTCCTGGGGCTGAAGACGCTGACCGTTCTGAAGACGGCGGTCGACCTGATCCCCGAGAAGCCGGATCTGACCACCGTCCCGCTCGACGACGAGAAAAGCTACCAGCTGCTCAGCCGCGCCGAGGCGACGGGCGTGTTCCAGCTGGAAAGCTCGGGCATGCGCGACGTGCTGCGCCGGCTGAAGCCGAACCGGCTGGAGGACATCATCGCGCTGGTGTCGCTCTACCGTCCCGGCCCGATGGACAACATCCCGAAATACATCCGGGTGAAGAACGGCGAGGAAAAAGCCGACTACATGCATGACAGCCTGGAAGGCATCCTGAAGGAGACCTTCGGGATCATGATCTACCAGGAACAGGTCATGCAGATCGCCCAGGTGCTGTCCGGCTATTCGCTGGGCGGCGCCGATCTTCTGCGCCGCGCCATGGGCAAGAAGATCAAGGAGGAGATGGACAACCAGCGCAAGATCTTCTGCGACGGCGCGGAGGCGCGCGGCGTGAAGGCCGATCTGGCCAGCATGATCTTCGATCAGGTCATGAAGTTCGCCGGCTACGGCTTCAACAAGAGCCACGCCGCCGCCTATGCCCTGGTCGCCTACCACACCGCCTATTTGAAGGCCAACCACCCGGTGGAGTTCATGGCGGCGTCGATGACGCTCGACCTCGGCAACACCGACAAGCTGAACGTCTTCCGCCAGGAGCTGGCCCGGCTGCGCGTCAAGCTGCTGACGCCGGACATCAACAAATCCGACTCGATCTTCGGGGTGGAGCAGCTGGCCGACGGGACCAAGGCGGTGCGCTACGCGCTGGCCGCCGTCAAGGGCGTCGGCCTGCCCGCCATGAAGGCGGTGGTGGATGAGCGGCGGAAGAACGGCCCGTTCAGGAGCCTGTTCGACTTCGCCCGCCGGCTCGACCTGAAGACCATCAACAAGCGCCAACTGGAAAATCTGGCCTGCGCCGGCGCCTTCGACGGGCTGAATCCCAACCGCGCCCAGGTCCATGCCGCGCTGGAGACCATCATCCGCTATGCCCAGGCGGAGGCGGCGGAGCGCGACAGCGGCATCGGCAATCTCTTCGGCGGCGGCGGGGGTGGCCTGCCCGAACCCGAGATGCCCAAGGTCAAGGATTGGGAACCGCTGGAGAAGCTGAAGCACGAGTTCGGCGCCATCGGCTTCTACCTGTCGGCCCACCCGCTGGACGCCTATTCCGGCCCGCTCGGCCGCATGAAGGTGGTGCGCTCCGCCGAACTCCAGACCGCCATCGCAAAGGGCGGCTCGACCCGCTACAGGATGGCCGGCATCGTCGTCTCGAAGAAGGAGAAGACCGCCAAGTCGGGCAACCGCTTCGCCTTCGTCGAGCTGTCGGACGCCACCGGCGGCTATGAGGTGACGCTGTTCTCCGAGGTGCTGGCCGTCAACCGAGACCTGCTGGAGCCCGGCCGGCCGGTGCTGTTGACGGTCGACGCCCAGCTGAACGGCGAAGAGGTCCGCCTGACCTGCCAGGAGATCAAGCCGCTGGAGGAAGCCGTCGCCTCGGTAAGCGCCGGCCTGCGCGTCGTCCTGCGCGATCCCGGTCCGATCGAGACCCTGCGCGCCACGCTCGACCGGCTGTCGCGCGGCAAGAGCCGCATCAACGTGCTGGTGGAGGTCGATCCGCTGAAGGAGATCGAGATCGAGCTGCCCGGCAGCTACACCATCACCGCCCAGAGCCGCTCCGCCCTGAAGGCGGTGCCGGGCGTCGTGGAGGTGGCCGAACTGTGAGCGGGACTGCACTGTGACCGAACCGGCGGCGCCCGCCTTCGGCCGCTTCATCGCCATCGACTGGTCGGGCGCCCGCGGCAGGCGCTATGCCGGGATCGCGGTGGCGGAATGCGCGGTGGGTGATGCCGCCCCCCGGCTGGTGGAGGGACCCGGCGGCTGGTGGTCGCGGACAGCGGTGTTCGAGTGGCTGCGCGCGGAATTGCCAAGGACACCTGCGTTGGTCGGGATCGACTGCGCCTTCTCCCTGCCCTTCGCGGTGGCGGCGCGCGGCTTTCCCGACCGTGAAGCCACCGTCTTCGACCTGTGGGACGCGGTGGAGGAGGTCTGCGCGGCGGAGCCTGACTTCGGCGGCGGCCCCTTCGCCGGCCATCCCCTGCATGGCGTGGGGTTCTGGCATGGCGGGCCGCAGCCGGACTGGTACGAGGACCCGCATCGGGCTACCGAATGGGCCTGCCGCGCCGACGGGCTCGGCCATCCGCAGAGCCCCTACAAGCTGATCGGCTCGCGTCAGGTCGGCAAGGGCGCCCTGGCCGGCATGCGGGTGCTGCGCGCCCTGCGCACCGCCCTTCCCGGCCGGCTGGCGGTCTGGCCCTTCGAGGATCCGGCGCCGGGCGCCAGCGTGATGGTGGAGATCTATCCGCGCCTGTTCCTCAGGCACACCGGCTTCGGCCAGCGCAAAATCCGCGACGGCGCGGAGATGGACCAGGCGTTGCGCCGGCTGGGTTCGCACCCTTTGGAACAGATCGGGATGGTCAGCGATCATGACAGCGACGCGCTGGTGTCGGCCGCCGGCCTGCGCCGGCTCGCCGGACTGGCGCAGGCCTGGGCTCCGCCAGGGTTGGACGACATAGCGCGGCGGCAGGAAGGGTGGATTTTCGGGGTGGGGATGACCGAAGGGATGGGGGTGAGCGGATCATGACCGCAATCGGCATCACGCCGGCCCAGGGTCTCGCGCGCGGGTCGCGCCGCCCGGCGATCGACGTGGCGCGTGGGTTGGCGCTGGTCGCGATGGCAGCCTATCACGGCAGTTGGGACGCGACCTATTTCGGCCTTGTCGGCTTCGATCTGCTGGGCGATCCGCTGTGGCTGGCTGCCCGCGCGGCGATCCTGTCGAGCTTCCTGCTGCTGGCCGGCATCGGGCTGGCACTGGCGACCTGTGACGGGTTGGATGCCGGACGCTTCCTGCGCCGGCTGGGACGGGTGGCGGCGGGGGCCGCGGCGGTGTCGGCGGCCTCCTATGCCCTGTTCCCCGGCAGCCCGATCTTCTTCGGCGTGCTGCACCACATCGCGGTGGCGAGCGTCATCGGCCTCGCCTTCGTCCGCCTGCCTGCCCTGGTAACGCTGGCGGCGGCAGCCATGGCGGTGCTGGTCGGGACGACCCAGGGCTTCCCGCTGTTCGACAGCCCCTGGCTGCGCTGGATCGGGCTGACCAGCGTGGCGCCCGACTCCAATGATTTCGTCCCGCTCCTGCCCTGGATCGGCGGCATCCTGGCCGGGATCGGGCTTGGCCGGCTGTGGCCGGGACTGGGCGAGGGCGTTGCCGTCACCGGCCCCGCCGGGCGGCTGCTGGCCCTGGCCGGGCGGCACAGCCTTGCCGTCTATCTGCTGCACCAGCCGCTGCTGTTCGGCATTGCCTGGGCGGCGGCGCAGATGATGCCGGTGCAGACCTTCGCCGTGCGCGACTTCCAGGCATCCTGCGTGGCGAGCTGCGAGCGCGCCGGCGTGGCGAGGGCGACCTGCGCCGCCAACTGCGGCTGCGTGCAGTCGGAACTGGCGCGCAATGGTCTGTGGGAGAACTTCGTCGCCAACCGCCTCAGCGAGCGTGAGCAGCGCGGGCTGGAATCGGCGGTCGCCGCCTGCCGCAAGCCCTGACACCCTGGGAGCCGGTGGCCGGCAGCGCTCAGACCGACTGGCGCTTTTCCAGCAGGCCGCGCAGCAGGCTGGTCAGCGTTTCGGCCAGCCTGTACTGGTCGTCGCCCGGCAGGGTGGCAATGACGCCGGCAAAGTCGTTCAGCGGATCGTGGCGCAGCAGTTCCAGCGCCTTCGGTGTCGGGTGCAGCTGGGTGACGCGGCGGTCCTCCGGAACCGGCACGCGGACCAGCAGCCCCTTGCCCACCAGCACCTCGACCATCTGCGAGGCCGCCCCGCGGGTGGTGGCGTGGAAATCGGCGAAGGCCGACACGGTGCGCTGGCTGCTGTTGGCCCCGGCAAAATAGCGGAGCGCCGTCCACTGCGACGGCTTCAGCCCATGGGTATAGCCGAGGCTGTCTGCGATGTGGGCGATCTGCAGCATCACGTCGGCGATGGCCTGCGGCGAGGCGGTACCCGCCCGATCCGGTTCGGCGAAGTCCATGGCGGCTCCAATGGGCGTCCGGTCCAACGCCCCATTATTCCGCACCGACATCCCGCCCGCAGTGACGCCGCGCACTTTTGCGAAGTCCATTTTCTCCACTCTATAAAGTTTAGTGGCTATACGATGGCCGTATCAAAAGGCAGGCAGCTATCGCAACAAGGCGGCAGCCACGTCGATCATTAGATCCCGACACATTGTAGCGCGGTTGGATAGAAAGCGAAACATTCAACACCTCATCCTTTTGTTGCAAATTGTCGCATCGCTCCAGGACCGGCAAAGAGTTCGAGAAGTCCCGGAACCTCAGGCAAACACAAGCGGAGTCGGCATAGCGGCCATGCCGATCCGCTTCGCTACCATGTTTCACTGGCGTAATCTTCGATTCGGCGGTATACGCGCGCGGATGACCACATCTCCCGTTCCGAAGTCCGCATCGCCGGCCGCCGCTCAGACCATGGGCGCCCCGAAGGTCGGCATCGTCAGCCTCGGCTGCCCGAAGGCGCTCGTCGATTCAGAGCGCATCCTGACGCGCCTGCGCGCGGAGGGGTACGAGATCTCCCCCAGCTACGACGGCGCGGACGTCGTGCTGGTGAACACCTGCGGCTTCCTCGACAGCGCCAAGAAGGAGTCGCTGGACGCCATCGGCGAGGCGATCAAGGAGAACGGGCGGGTCATCGTCACCGGCTGCATGGGCGTGGAATCGGACATGATCCGGCAAATCCACCCCGACGTGCTGGCCGTCACCGGCCCGCACCAGTACGAGCAGGTGGTCAGCGCCGTGCACGACGCCGTGCCGCCGACGCACAACCCCTTCACCGACCTGGTGCCGCCGGAAGGGCTGCGGCTGACCCCGCGCCACTACGCCTACCTGAAGATTTCCGAAGGCTGCAACAACCGCTGCAGCTTCTGCATCATCCCCTCCCTGCGCGGCGATCTGGTCAGCCGGCCGATCCATTCGGTCCTGCGCGAGGCGGAGAAGCTGGCGGTGGCCGGCGTCAAGGAACTGCTGGTCATCTCCCAGGACACCAGCGCCTACGGCGTCGACGTGAAGTACAAGACGGAGAAATGGTACGACCGCGAGGTCCGCACCCGCTTCTTCGACCTGTGCAACGAGCTGGCGAACTTCGACCTGTGGGTCCGCCTGCATTACGTCTATCCCTACCCGCATGTGGACGAGGTCATCCCGCTGATGGCGGAGGGCAGGATCCTCCCCTATCTCGACATCCCGTTCCAGCATGCCTCGCCCACCGTGCTGAAGGCGATGCGCCGCCCGGCCGCCCAGGAAAAGCAGCTCGACCGCATCCGCAAATGGCGCGACGAGTGCCCGCATCTGGTGCTGCGCTCCACCTTCATCACCGGCTTCCCCGGCGAGACGGAGGAGGACTTCCAGTTCATGCTGGACTGGCTGAAGGAGGCCCAGCTCGACCGCGTCGGCTGCTTCAAGTACGAGCCGGTCGAGGGCGCCACTGCCAACGACCTGCCCGGCGCCGTCCCGGAAGAGGTCAAGCAGGAGCGGTGGGAGCGCTTCATGGAAACGCAGAAGGCGATCAGCGCCGAACGGCTCCAGCAGAAGGTCGGCTATACGCTGGGCGTGCTGATCGACGAGGTCGACGAGGACGGCGCCATCGGCCGCTCCTACGCCGACGCGCCGGAGATCGACGGCAACGTCTTCCTGAACGGCGAGACCGGCCTGAAGCCCGGCGACATGGTCGACGTCACCATCGAGCATGCCGACGAGTACGACCTGTGGGGCAGCGTCGAACGCGACCTGTAACCCTGCCGCCGATGACACGCTGATGGAGAGCGCCATGCCCGTGACCCCGGACGATGCCAGCCTCATGGACGTCCAGCAGGGCGGGCGCTGCTTCTTCTGCGACGGGCCGGTGGGGGCGAAGGCGACCTTCGACCACCTGATCCCCCAGGCCTATGGCGGGATCGACGATCCGGCCAACGTCGTGCTGGCGCACCGCCGCTGCAACCAGCGCAAGGGCGACCGGCTGCCGACCCACGGGGAACTCGACCGCTTCTTCGCGCTGCGCCGGTCCAGCCGGCTCGGCGTCTGGCCCCCCTTGCGCGCACTCCGCGACGAGGAGGGGAGCGAGGAGGAGCTGTGGATGGCGGTGGCCCGGGCCATCGCGCGGGACCGGTGAGGGCGCCCGAACCCGACGGTGAAACCAATGACGGCCGCTCCGGTTAACGGAGGACACCTTATATAATTGGAGAGTCCCCGATGACCGGCCAGCAGAACACCCCGCAGACCAAGCAGCCCCACACCGAACAGACCATCCGCCACACCGATGGCGAGCAGAACACCGGCAACCACAAGAAGCCGGATGCTCCCGATGCCAAGGGCGCCGACCGTTTCGGCGGCACCCGCGCCGGCGCCGAGAATGTCGAGCCGAAGAATTAGCCAATGGGAACAGGGGCTTTTCAGGCTGGCATCGCACCGTCGGCCTGTGCGAGATCCGGGGGACGGCACCCAGGTAACCCACACCCGAGCGACCGCCCCCACTCCGCACCCGTGACCCGGCTTCCGTGACCAGAATGGCCCCTTCGATCTTCAAGCGCTACAAGCTGCACTTCACCCGCCCGCTGCCGGGCCTGCGCCCCGGGCGACCGGAACGCGACGCGATGGTGGAGCGGGTGCGGCGGCTGGCCGGCGAGAGCGGCATGGCCGGCGACCTCCACACCATCGCCCCCAACGCCGGCTTCGGCATCCTGGAAGTCCGCTGCACCGAACGGCTGGCCCGCCGCCTGTCCGACCTGTCGGAGATCGAGACCGTCCAGGAGGCGTGACACCCGCCCCTGGGCGAAGGTGGTATGCGGCTGGCCGCGGAGCCGCCCGGCCCTAGGTCAGGCTCGACCGGGCCCGCAACGCTGCGGGCCGGACCGACCACGACCGGAAAAAGGGGAGACATCACCATGGCGATGAGGCAATCCGACGCCGAATGGCGCGGCGACCTGAAATCGGGCAGCGGCAAGATGCGGCTGGGCAGCGGCGCCTTCGAAGGCAGCTACTCCTTTCCGTCGCGCTTCGAGAACGGCCAGGGCACCAATCCGGAAGAGCTGATCGCGGCGGCCCATGCCGGCTGCTTCTCCATGGCCCTGTCGGCCGGCCTCGCCCAAGCCGGCCACGCGCCGACCCGCGTCCATACCACCGCCAAGGTGCATCTGGAAAAGGACGGCGCCGGCTTCGCCATCAGCCGGATCGAGCTGGAATGCGAAGCGGAAATCCCCGGCATCGACGACGCCACCTTCCAGGAGCAGGCGAAGGGCGCCAAGGCCAACTGCCCGGTGTCGAAGGCGCTGGCCGGCACCCAGATCAGCCTGACCGCCAAGCTGCTCTGATCCCGGCGATACGGGAAGCGCCGCCCTCCGGCGCGGCGCTTCCACCCGCAAGCGTACCGGTGACGATAATCACAGTCCCCGCTGGTGGCGATCCCGCCGGAACGGCACGCGTCGTCCGCCGCAGCCGATCGGCCAAAGGGCAGATTGACCCCGCAGCTTCCCCCCACCCATAGTGCCGCGTTGCGTGCGCGGAAGCCCCTCTTCCGTCCGCCGATCCAATCGAACGACGGTCAATGTTCATCGCAGTCCTCCGCCGCCTCCGCCCGATTCTTCCATTGCTTGCCCTTGCGTTTTCGCTGGCGGCGGTACCGGCGGCTGCGGCGGGAGAGAGCCGGGAACCGGTGGTGCTGGCGCTGGACGGGGAGTTCGGGCTGACCAACAGCACCTCGGCCGAAGCGATCGAGCGCGGGATCCTGACCGCCATCGACGACATCAACCGCCAGGGCGGCGTGCTGGGCGGACGGCCGCTGACTCTGATCACGCGCGAACACCGGTCGATCTCGGCCCGCGGCATCAAGAACCTCCGGGAGCTGGTCACCATCCCCGACCTGATCGCGGTGTTCGGCGGACGGTTCAGCCCGGTGGTGATCGAGCAGCTTCCGATCCTGGAGCAGACCCGCACGCTTTTCCTCGCCCCCTGGTCCTCCGCCGACGCGATCGTCGACAACGGGATGCAGCCCAACTACATCTTCCGCCTGTCGCTGCGCGACGGGCTGGCGATGCCGTTCCTGCTGAAACGCGCCGCCGACCGCGGTCTGACCCGCGTCGGGCTGCTGCTGACCAACACCGCCTGGGGCCGCTCCAACCTGGAGGCCGCCAACCGCTATGCCGCCGGCCGCAAGGGTCCCGAGGTGGTCGGCACCGTCTGGTACAACTGGCGCGACCGCTCCCTGATCGACAAGTACGAGACCCTGGCCGAGGCGGGCGCCCAGGCGATCCTTCTCGTCGCCAACGACGACGAGGCCGCCGTGCTGGTGCGCGAGGTGGCGGCCCTGCCGCCGCAGCGGCGGCTGCCGATCCTCAGCCATTGGGGCGTCACCGGCGGCGACTTCGCCGGGCAGGCCGGACCGGCCCTGCAGGAGGTCGACTTCACCGTGATCCAGACGGTCAGCCCCTTCCGCATCCCGCCGGACCGGCTGGCCCCGGTGCTGGAAACCGCCGGGCGCCTGTTCGGCATCCGCCGGGCGGAGGACATCGTGTCGCCGGTCGGCTTCCTGCACGCCTACGACCTGACGCGCATCCTGGCGCTGGCCATCGACCGTGCCGGCACGACCGACCGCGCCGCCGTGCGCGACGCACTGGAACAGATCGGCCCGTATCGCGGGGTGATCCGCGATTTCGACCGCCCCTTCGCCCCCGGCCGGCACGAGGCGCTTGGCCCCGACGACCTGCTGATGGCCCGCTTCCGCACCGACGGCGTGCTGGTCCCGGTGGATTGAGGACACGGATGACCGACCCCACCCCCATCGATCCCGTCCGCCACGGACCCATCCCCGGTGCCGCCCAGCGGATGATGACCTCCGGGCGGCTGGCCCGCCGCTTCGCGCTGGTGTCGCTGATGCTGGGCGTGCTGATCGCCATCCTGATCGGCGCCAGCCTGTATGTGGTCTCCAGCCGCCACCTGGCCCGTCAGCACCATGCCAATGTGGAGGCGAACGCCAGCCTCGCCGCCCGCCAGACCGAAGGGCTGCTGAACACGCTGGTGACGACGGTGCGCGAGTTGACCGACAACAGCATGCTCGCCACGGCGCTGGTCGATTCCGCCGGCAAGGAAAACTACCTGATCCCCTTCCTGGGCAGCTTCAACCACATCGCCAGCGTGCCGGTCGCCCTGGTCTTCACCGATTTCGAAGGGGAGCCGATCGCCGACAACGGCCGCCATGCCGCCCCGCTGGCCATCGCACCCGCCGACATGGCTTGGCTGCGCGCGGCCATCGCCGCCGGCAAGCCCGCCGCCCGGCTGGTCCGGCAGGGCGACACGCAGTTCCTGCTGGCGGCGGAGATGCTGATCTACTCCCGCACCCCCTCGCCGGAAGGGGCGCTGCTCTACAAGGTGCCGCTCGACTCCCTGGTCCTGCATCCGGAGGCGGAGCTTCTCTCCGGCAAGGAACCGCCGCCGCCGCTGGCGCCCGACAAAATGGCGGTGACGGTGCCGCTGACCGTGCCGGACCGGCTGGCGAAGCTGGATCTGACGCTGCGGCTGGAAGCGCCGGAAAAGCCGACGACGGCGCTCCTGTCCTGGATGCTGCCCGCCTACGGGATGGTGGGCATCGGCGCCCTGCTGGCGATCTACATCGGCAGCCGCGCCGTCGGCAACCACATGACGCGTTCCCTGCGCGAACTGGAGCGGCTGGCCGGCGCCATCGCCACCGACGGCTTCACCGGCCAGCGCGCCAAGGTGCGCGGCAACGACGAGGTCTCGGCCCTGGCGCGCGGCTTCAACGCCATGCTGGACCACATCGCCGGCATCCAGCGCGAACGCGAGATGCGGGCGGCGGAGGAGATCACCATCCAGCGCACCCTGGCCGAACGCGCCGAACAGGCGCGCGCCGAGGCGGAAAGCGCCCGCAACGAGGCGGAGCGCTCGCGCCAGGAGGCGGTGATGGCGCTGATGGTGGCGGAGCGCGCCAACGCTGCCAAGACGCATTTCCTGGCGGCGGCCAGCCACGATCTGCGCCAGCCGGTGCAGTCGCTGGTCCTGCTGACCTCGGCGCTGGCGATCCGGCTGGGCGACCATCCCGCCGCGTCCCTGGTCGGCAGCATCGAGGCGTCGATGGACGCGCTGTGCCGCCTGCTCGACGCCATCCTCGACATCTCCAAGCTGGATGCCGGCACGGTCTCCCCCAATGTCCAGGCGGTGTCGCTCGGCACCATCTTCGCCCGGCTGGAGGGCGAATACAGCCTGCGCGCCGCGGAGAAGGGCGTGGCCTTCCGCAGCGTCCCCACCGGCATGACGCTGAACGCCGACCCGGCGCTGCTGGAGCGGATCATCCGCAATCTGGTGGAGAACGCGCTGCGCTACACCGACCATGGCCGCATCCTGCTGGGCTGCCGCCATGCCCGCGGGGTCCTGCGCATCCAGGTCTACGACACCGGCATCGGCATCCCGCCCGAACATCTGGAACGGATCTTCCACGAGTTCTATCAAATCTCCAACCCCACCCGCGACCGTGGCAAGGGGCTGGGGCTGGGGCTGGCCATCGTCGACCGTCTGGCGCGGCTGCTGGGCTACCGCGTGCATGTCGCCTCCTGGCCCAACAAGGGTTCCTGCTTCACGCTGGAGATCCCCGTTCCGGCACAGGCGGCGGTCGCGGCGCCGGCCGCGGCGGATCCGGCGGAACAGGCACCGGAGCCCGGACGCGGCACCGCCCTGGTGATCGACGACGACCCGCTGGTCCGCGAAGGGCTGACCCTGCTGATCGAGGATTTCGGCTGGCGGGCGACCCCCGCCGACAGCGCCGGCCATGCGCTCCGCCTGCTGCGGGACCAGGAGCGGCCGCCCGATCTGGTGATCGCCGACTACCGGCTGGAGGCGGGAGCCACGGGGCTGGAGGCCATCCAGGCGGTCGAGAAAGCCCTGCGCGACCGCGGGCTGGCGGTTCCGACCAGCGTGGTGCTGACCGGCGACACCGCGCCGCAACGCATCGCCGATGCCGAGGCCAGCGGCTATCGCATCCTGCACAAGCCCATCGCCGCCAAGGAGGTCGCACAGCTGTTGAGCGACGCCCTTCTGGACCCGCCGGAGGGCCGGCCAGGGGACCGGGCGGGAAATCACCCCCGGGTCCGCGGGCGGGAGACCGGCGACCGGCGCGATCCGGCCATTCTGCGGGGCTGATCGCGCCGGTCCGCCGGTCCTTCACCCGCGGCCCGTCACCTTCGACTGTCCCGTCACCTTCTATTGTAATGGCCGGCCGCGCCCACCTGCAGGGCCAGCCGTTCTATGACGCGCGCCGCCATCTCCTGCCGCCCGCCTGCCGGCCCGGACGATTCCTGCCGCAGATGGGCCGCTGCCGCGTCCTCCAAGACACCCCGCGCCTCCTCGACCGTGAGGAGGCCCTTTTCAACCATGGCGATCATCAGCGATTCACAAATCGAGAGAGCGGCCATGCCCGCCGCTCCGTCCTCCGCCGCCATCATGTCCCCCGTCTGACTGGTTCTTGTGCACTGCCCGGCCGTCCCGCTGGTTCTGCTGGTACGTCCAATTGCATATGGAACAACAACCGGGTCGGCCGCGCGTCACAGGCCGTTCGAGAAAAATGTCAGGCCAATTAACCTATGTTGTGGCCGCCTTTGCCGAAAACCCTAAACGTTCGAGATCACGCGGAACCGGCTCAACTGGACGTCCGTTTATCAGAGCGCCAATATTAGGACAAAGAAGGCAAAGAGACGACCATGACTCGCGCCCCGGCGAGCCGCGCGCTTGACCCCACTCCATTGTGGCTCAAATTGAGCAACTACCTCATCCTGTCGGATGAGGAGAAGATGTACCTTGCCGATTTGGAAAGGACAATCGCTCGTGAGCCACCACGCACCGATCTTCTCCAACAGGGCGAAAGATATCGGGACGTGCGGATCATCAGGGACGGGTGGGCGATCCGTCACAAGGCCTTGCCGGACGGCCGGCGTCAGGTCGTGAACTTCGTCCTGCCCGGCGATATCATCGGCATGTATTGCATGCTGTTCGAATCCGCCGACCACAGCGTCACCACCCTGACCCCGGTCGAGGTGGCGAGCTTCGCGCCGGAACGGATCGCCGAGATGTTCCAATCCTTCCCCCGCCTCGCCGCGGCGCTCGCCTGGGCCGGCGCGCGGGAGGAGGCGATCGTCGCCGAGCGACTGCTCAGCCTTGGCCGCCGCACCGCGCTGGAACGCACCGCCCATCTGCTGGTCGAGCTTCTGCGCCGCCTCAGCGTCGTCAACATGGTGACCGACGGCCATTTCGTCCTGCCGGTGACCCAGGAGATCCTGGCGGACGCGCTGGGGCTGAGCATCGTCCATATCAACCGCACCCTGCGGCGTCTGCGCGACAGCGGACTGATCGAACTGAACGGCCAGCGCATCACCGTCAACGACGTGCGCCAGCTCGCCTCCGTCGGCCAGTTTGACGAGCTGTACCTTCACCTGATCCGAGCGCCCCGCCGGCTGGAGCGCGCCTTCTCCGTACCACGCCATCAGAACGGCAATCACGCCGACCGCGCTCACCAGGAGCGCGCCCATCAGGACCGTACCCACCCGGATCGCGACGACCGCCTGAAGGCATAAGGTCGTCCTTCGCCCATCCGAAGTCCTTCCCGACGAACCATCGCCATCCCCCTTCCCCAGCATCGGCCGCGCCCTGATCGGCCGAGAGCGGAGGAAGGTCAGGGTGGGGCCTCGCGCGGCAGAACCATGCCGCCCCTTCGCTCAAGCCGCAGCGCCCCGATCGGCCATCCGCCCCGGCCGTGCTCCTCCCGCTTCGCACCGCCTCTCCCGCATCGCACAAAATTCGAAGAACCATACCGTTCGTGTATCGGCGGATGGGTATGCGCGTCCATTTTTCAAGGAATCCGGCCTGAACGGACTCTCGCCAGTTCCGTATAGCCTATTGATTAAAAAAGAAATTCCCGATTCTTGCCTCCCCACCACCAAAGCGACACACAAATCCACTTTACAGTCGTTGATCTGTATCATATTTTTCCCTCAGAGAATGTTCGCTGGACGCGCAATCCATCTCGGGGGTGCCGATGTACACGCAAGGTTTGGATGCCAGGGCCGAGCAGGGCGCTCCACCGTCTCCCCGGTTGGTGACGGAGGACGAGGCCCGTCTGCAGGGCCGCTTCCAGGAGCGCGTCGACGCCGAGGAGAAGATCGAGCCGCGCGACTGGATGCCGGAGGGCTACCGCCGTACGCTGGTCCGCCAGATCTCGCAGCACGCCCATTCGGAAATCGTCGGCATGCTGCCGGAAGGGAACTGGGTCACCCGCGCGCCGACCCTGCGCCGCAAGGTGGCCTTGCTGGCGAAGGTGCAGGACGAGGGCGGGCACGGCCTCTACCTCTACAGCGCGGCGGAAACGCTGGGCGTGTCGCGCGACGAGCTGGTCGGCCAGCTGCTGTCGGGCAAGGCCAAATATTCCAGCATCTTCAACTACCCGACCCCGACCTGGGCCGACATCGGCGCCATCGGCTGGCTGGTGGACGGCGCGGCGATCATGAACCAGGTGCCGCTCTGCCGCTGCTCCTACGGCCCCTATGCCCGCGCCATGGTCCGCATCTGCCGCGAGGAAAGCTTCCACCAGCGCCAGGGCTACGAGCTGATGCTGGCGCTGGCCCAGGGCACACCGGAGCAGAAGCGGATGGCGCAGGACGCGCTGAACCGCTGGTGGTGGCCGTCGCTGATGATGTTCGGCCCGTCGGACGACCAGTCCGCCCACTCCGCCCAGAACATGGCCTGGAAGATCAAGCGCTTCTCCAACGACGAGCTGCGCCAGCGCTTCGTCGACGCCACCGTGCCGCAGGCCGAGTTCCTGGGCCTGACCATCCCGGACCCCGAGCTGCGCTTCGACGCCGGGACCGGCCATTACGAGTTCGGCGCCATCGACTGGACCGAGTTCAACGAGATCCTGAAGGGCAACGGCCCCTGCAACCGCGAGCGCATCGAGGCCCGCCGCAAGGCGTGGGACGACGGCGCCTGGGTGCGCGAGGCCGCCGTCGCCCACGCCGACAAACGCAGGCAGCGCGCCCTCAAGAAGGCCGGCTGACAAGAATCCCGAGGGGAAGAGACGATGGACCGTAAGGATTGGCCGCTGTTCGAGATCTTCATCCGGCCGAAGAACGGGTTGTCGCACAAGCATGTCGGCAGCCTGCACGCCGCCGACGCCCGCATGGCGCTGGACAACGCCCGCGACGTCTACACCCGCCGCGGCGAGGGCGTCAGCATCTGGGCGGTCCCCGCCGCCAGCATCGCCGCGTCCGACCCGTCGGAAAAGGCCAGCCTGTTCGACCCGGCCGACGACAAGATCTACCGCCACCCGACCTTCTACGACATCCCCGCCGACGTCAAAAATATCTAGGCCGGAAGAACATCTGATGAGCACGGATCTCAAAGATGCCCTGTTCGGCTACGCGCTGCGGCTGGGCGACACGTCGCTGGTGCTGGGGCACCGGCTGTCGGAATGGTGCGGCCATGCGCCGGAGCTGGAGGAGGACATCGCGCTGACCAACGTTGCGCTCGACCTCGTCGGCCATGCCCGCATGCTGCTGACCTACGCCGGCGAGTTGGAGGGCAAGGGCCGCGACGAGGATCGTCTGGCCTACCGCCGCGACGTCTTCGACTACCGCAACCATCTGCTGGTCGAGCAGCCCAACCGCGACTTCGGCCACACCATCGTCCGCCAGTTCCTGCACGATGCCTGTGCGGTGGAGATGTACGAGCGGCTCTGCGCCTCCAAGGACGAGACACTGGCCGGCATCGCCGCCAAGGCGGTGAAGGAGGTGCGCTACCATGTCCGCCACAGCGGCGACTGGCTGGTGCGGCTCGGCGACGGCACCGACGTCAGCCACGCCAAGGTCGCCGACGCGCTGGGCCGTCTCTGGACCTATACCGGCGAGATGTTCGAGCGCGACGAGGCCGAACAGGCTCTGGTCGCCGCCGGCATCGTCCCCGACCCGGTGGAACTGAAGGCCGCCTGGACCGCCCGCGTCGAGGCGGTTCTTGAGGACGCCACCCTCGACCGTCCGGCCGACGGCTGGATGCAGAAGGGCGGCCGCCGCGGCGAGCACAGCGAGCATCTGGGCTATCTGCTGGCCGAGATGCAGTTCCTGCCGCGCGCCTATCCCGACGCGACCTGGTGAGGGCAAGATGCCGGATGCAGCGGGCTGCTGGGGACCGGAACCGGGCGCCGATGCGGTGGTGAAGGCCGCATGGGACGCGCTGGCCGGGGTGATGGATCCGGAGATCCCGGTGCTGAGCATCGTCGATCTCGGCATCGTCCGCGCCGTCTCGGCCGACGCCGAAGGCCGTCTGTCGGTGGCCCTGACCCCGACCTATTCCGGCTGCCCCGCCACCAACGTCATCGTGCTGGAGGCGGAAACGGCGCTGGCCCGTGCCGGGTTCGATGCCCGGGTGTCGGTGGTGATCGCCCCGCCATGGACCACCGACTGGATCAGCGGCGCCGGCCGGGAAAAGCTGGCCGAGGTCGGCATCGTCCCGCCGCCGCACTCCGGCAAGCGCGCCCTGACCGCGCCCGACGAGGGGATCGCCTGCCCGCGCTGCGGATCGGAGGACACCCGCCAGATCAGCCGCTTCGGCTCCACCGCCTGCAAGGCGCTGCACGCCTGCAACGCCTGCCTCGAACCGTTCGACGTGTTCAAATGCCATTGAGTGGCAGCACCGCAACCACTCCGCCGGCCCGACCGAGGACCACCCCATGACCAGCCCCAGCTTCCACCCGCTGACCATCCGCGAGTGCCGGCGGGAGACCGCGGACACCGTGTCGATCGCCTTCGACGTGCCGGCCGACCTCGCCGACCGCTTCCGCTTCGTCCAGGGCCAGTACCTCACCCTCAAGACCCGCATCGGCGACGAGGAGGTGCGGCGCTCCTACTCCATCTGCTCCGGCGCAGGCGACGGCGAGCTGCGGGTGGCGGTGAAGAAGGTGGACGGCGGGCTGTTCTCCACCCACGCCAACCAGTCGCTGGCGCCGGGCGCCGTGCTGGAGGTGATGACGCCGATGGGGCGCTTCCACACCCCCATCGACCCCAACGCGGCGCGCACCTACGTCGCCTTCGCCGCCGGCAGCGGCATCACCCCGGTGATGTCGATCCTGAAGACCGTGCTGGCGCAGGAGCCGAAGAGCCGCTTCGTGCTGGTCTACGGCAACCGCACCGTCTCCTCCATCATCTTCCGGGAGGAGCTGGAGGATCTGAAGAACCGCTACATCGGCCGGCTGGTGATCCACCATGTGCTGAGCCGCGAACCGGAAGAGGCCGGGCTGCTGGGCGGCCGCATCGGCGGCGGTCTGGTGCGCGAGCTGTGCGCCGGCCCGCTCAAGGCCCCTTTTATAAATGCCGGGGATATCGACGCCGCCTTCCTCTGCGGCCCGCAGCCGATGGTGGAGGAGGTGCGCGACGCGCTGGCCGCCTGCGGCACGCCCGCCGCCAGCATCCATGTCGAGCTGTTCGGCACCACGACCGCCGCTCGGCCCGCGGTGAAGAAGGCGTCAACCGACAGCCCCACCGACGCCGCCACCATCGCCATCCTGCAAGACGGCAAGCGCAAGGAATTCACCCTGCCCTACGACGGCGAGAGCATCCTCGACGCCGCCCACCGGCATGGCGCCGACCTGCCCTATTCCTGCAAGTCCGGCGTCTGCTGCACCTGCCGCGCCAAAATCCGCGAAGGGAAGGTGGAGATGGCCGAGAACTACTCGCTGGAGCCGTGGGAGGTCGAGGCCGGCTATGTGCTGACCTGCCAGTCGCGCCCGCTGACCGAACGGGTCGTCATCGACTTCGACGCCGCCTGAAACAACGACAATAAGGAAACGCCCCGCCATGACCACCACCCCGCAAGCCCTGTTCGAGACGCACGAGGCGACGCTGCAGAAGGCCATGGAGGCCTGCCGCAGCCGCGCCTACTGGTCGGCCTTCCCCGAAATGCCGAGCCCGCGCGCGTATGGCGAGACGGCGGCGGCGGATGGCGAGGCGGCCTTTGCGGCCTATCGCGACAAGCCCTTCGAGCTGGACCAGCCGGGGGTAACCGGAACGGCGGGCGGCGAGCGCTCGCCCTTCGGCTTCGACCTCGGCATCACCTACCCGGTGTCGGATGTCGAGACGCTGGTGACGGCGGCCAAGGCGGCGATGCCGGGCTGGCGCAAGGCGGGTCCGAACGGCCGGGCCGGCGTCTGCCTGGAAATCCTGAAAAGGCTGAACGCCCGCAGCTTCGAGATCGCCAACGCGGTGATGCACACCACCGGGCAGGCCTTCATGATGGCCTTCCAGGCCGGTGCCCCGCACGCCCAGGACCGCGGGCTGGAGGCCGTCGCCTATGGCTGGAAGGCGATGACGGACCAAGCGCCGGCCGCCCGCTGGGAGAAGCCGCAGGGCAAGAACCCGCCGCTGGTGATGGACAAGCGCTTCGAGGTGGTCGGCCGAGGCGTCGGGCTGGTCATCGGCTGCGCCACCTTCCCGACCTGGAACGGCTATCCCGGCCTGTTCGCCAGCCTCGTCACCGGCAACGCGGTGATCGTCAAGCCCGGCCCGACCGCCATCCTGCCGCTCGCCATCACCGTGAGGATCGCGCGCGAGGTGCTGGCGGAGTGCGGGCTCGACCCCAACCTCGTCACGCTGGCCATCGGCGACACCGTCGCCAAGGATCTGGCGCTGCGGCCGGAGGTGGCGGTGATCGACTACACCGGCTCCACCGGCTTCGGCGACTGGCTGGAGCGGAACGCCCGCCACGCCCAGGTCTACACCGAGAAGGCCGGCGTCAACAGCGTGGTGATCGACGGCACCGACGACCCCAAGGGCATGGTGCGCAACCTCGCCTTCACCCTCAGCCTCTATTCCGGCCAGATGTGCACGACGACCCAGGTCATCTTCGTGCCCAAGGACGGCATCCAGGCAGGGCCTGAGCGGATGAGCTTCGATCAGGTCGTCTCGGCCCTGGCCGGCGGCGTCGACAAGTTCCTGTCCGACCCGGAACGCGCGGTGGAGGTGCTGGGCGCCATCCAGTCCGACGCCACGCTGGCCCGCATCGACGAGGCGGCGAAGCTCGGCACCGTCGTGCTGCCGTCGCACGCCATCGCCCATCCGAAGTTCCCGGACGCCCGCATCCGCACGCCCCTGATCCTGACCATGGACGCGGCCGACGAGGACAAGTACGGCCATGAGCTGTTCGGCCCGATCACCATCGTCGTGAAGACCGACAGCACCGCCGACAGCCTGGAACGCGCCGCCCGCCTGACCCGCACCAAGGGCGCCCTGACCACCGGCCTCTACAGCACCGACCCGCAGCTGATCGAGCAGGCGACCGACCTCTTCGTCGAGGCCGGCGTCGCCCTGTCGGTCAATTTGACCGGCGGCGTCTTCGTCAACCAGTCGGCGGCCTTCAGCGACTTCCACGGCACCGGCGCCAACCCGGCGGCCAATGCCGCGCTGTGCGACCTCGCCTTCGTCGCCAACCGTTTCCGCGTGGTGCAGAGCCGCGTTCCGGTCCTGGAGGCCGTGCAATGAGCGACGACAAGACCGCTGAAAGGACCATCCTCCTCGACATCGCCGACGGCGTCGCCACCATCACGCTGAACCGGCCGGACCGGCTGAACAGCTTCACCGCGGCGATGCACGAGGAACTGCGCGAGGCCATCGCCGAGGTGCGCGACGACAAGTCGGTGCGCTGCCTGCTGCTGACCGGCGCCGGGCGCGGCTTCTGCGCCGGCCAGGACCTGTCCGATCGCGCCGTCGCGCCGGGCGGCCAGGGTCCGGACCTCGGCGTGTCGATCGAGACCAACTACAACCCATTGATCCGTGGCCTGCGCGGCCTGCCGATGCCGGTGGTCTGCGCGGTGAACGGCGTCGCCGCCGGGGCGGGCGCCAACATCGCGCTGGCGTGCGACATCGTGCTCGCGGCACGCTCGGCCAGCTTCATCCAGGCCTTCTGCAGGATCGGGCTGATCCCGGACAGCGGCGGCACCTGGACCCTGCCGCGTCTGGTCGGCCATGCCCGCGCCATGGGTCTCGCCATGCTGGGCGACAAGGTCTCCGCGGATCAGGCGGAGGCCTGGGGCATGATCTGGAAGGCGGTCGATGACGACAAACTGGCGGAAGAAGCCAGCGCGCTCGCCCGCCATCTCGCCACCCAGCCGACGCGCGGCCTTGCCTTCATCAAGCAGGCGCTCAATGCCTCATCTGCCAACGACCTCGACACACAGCTCGACCTGGAACGCGATCTCCAGCGCGAGGCCGGACGCTCGCACGACTACCGCGAGGGCGTCACCGCCTTCGTCGAGAAGCGCGCGCCGAAATTCGAGGGGCGGTGATGGCGGCGCTCGATCCTTCCGTCACGGTCGCGGTGGTCGGGGCCGGCGCGATGGGCCAGGGCATCGCCCAGGTCGCGGCCCAGTCCGGCCATCCGGTCCTGCTGGTCGACACCCGTCCCGGCGCCGCGCAGGCCGCCGTCGAATCCATCGCCAAGGCGCTGGCCGCGCTGGTCGAGAAGGGCAAGCGCACGGCGGCGGAGCGCGACGCCACGGTGGACCGGCTGCGCGCCGTGGACGGCCTGTCCGACCTCGCCCCTGCCGGTCTGGTCGTGGAGGCCATCGTCGAGGATCTCGACGTCAAGCGCCGGCTGTTCGCCGAACTGGAAGGCATGGTCGGACCGGACGCCATCCTCGCCACCAACACCTCGTCGCTATCGGTCACCGCCATCGGCGCCGGGGTGCGGCGGCCGGAACGGCTGGCCGGGCTGCATTTCTTCAACCCGGCCCCCCTGATGGCGCTGGTGGAGATCGTCAGCGGCCTCGCCACCGACGCCGCGGTGCTGGGCACGCTGTTCGACACCGCGAAGGCCTGGGGCAAGAGCCCGGTGCGCTGCCGCTCCACCCCCGGCTTCATCGTCAACCGGGTCGCCCGCCCCTTCTACGCCGAAGGGCTGCGGCTGGTGCAGGAGCAGGCCGCCGATCCCGCCACCGTCGATGCGATGATGCGCGAGGCTGGCGGCTTCCGCATGGGGCCGTTCGAACTGATGGACCTGATCGGGCATGACGTGAACTTCGCCGTCACCCGCTCGGTCCACACCGCCTATTTCGGCGACCCGCGCTTCCAGCCCTCGCTGATCCAGCAGGAGCTGGTCGAGGCCGGGCGTCTCGGCCGCAAGACCGGCCGCGGCTTCTACGACCACAGCCCCGGCGCCGCCAAGCCGGTGCCGCGCAACGCCGAGCCGGCCGCGAAACCCGACCACGTGCTGGTGCAGGGTGACCTCGGCCCCGCCGCGTCGCTGGTCGGGCTGCTGCACGAGGCCGGCATCGCGGTGGAGGAAACCGCCGGCCCCGGCCTGCTCGTCGCCGATGGCGTTACCCTGGCCCTGACCGATGGTCGCACCGCCACCGCGCGGGCGGCGGAGGACGGCATCGCTCCGCTGGTGCTGTTCGACCTCGCGCTGGACTATGCCAAGGCGACGCGCGTCGCGCTGGCCCCTGCCGACGGCACGCCGCCCGAGGCGCTCGCCGCCGCCGCCGGGCTGTTCCAGGCGCTGGGCAAGGCGGTGTCGGTGATCGACGACGCCCCCGGTCTGGTGGTGATGCGCACGGTCGCCATGCTCGCCAGCGAGGCGGCCGACGCGGCAATGCAAGGGGTCGCCAGCGCCGCCGACATCGACATCGCGATGACCAGGGGCGTGAACTACCCGATGGGTCCACTCGCCTGGGCCGACCGCATCGGCCTGCCCCATGTGCTGGGCGTGCTCGACGCCCTGGCCCGCACCTACGGCGAGGACCGCTACCGCGCCTCCGCCCTGCTGCGCCGCAGGATCGCTGCAAGCCTCATACCCTCTCCCGTCCCGGGAGAGGGAAGGGGCCCAAGCGGAGCTTGGGAAGGGTGAGGGGTTATCCAAGACGAACCCACCTGATCCTTGGATCACCCCTCACCCGGCGCCTGCGGCGCCCCCCTCTCCCGGGACGGGAGAGGGATTCAAGAAGCAAGGAGCCGACCCTATGACCACCGCCCCCGACACCCCCCAATCCCTCGCCGAAGCGGTCGGCCGCGGCATGTACGAGCGCGACCATTGCGCCCGGGCCCATGGCATCGAACTGCTGGAGATCGCCCCCGGCTATGCCCGCATGAGCATGACCGTGCGCAAGGACATGGTGAACGGCCACGACATCGGCCATGGCGGCATGACCTTCACCCTGGCCGACACCGCCTTCGCCTATGCCTGCAACGCGGCGAACGAGGTGACGGTGGCGGCCGGCTGCTCCATCACTTTCCCGGCTCCGGCGAAGCTGGGCGACGTGCTGACCGCCGAATGCCGGGAGGTGCACAAGCGCGGCCGCTCCGGCGTCTACGACGTCACCGTCACCAGTCAGGACGGCACGGTGGTCGGCCTGTTCCGTGGCCAGTCGGCGCGCCTCGCCGGCAGCGTGATCCCCGCTCCCGGAGCCTCCCATGCGTGAAGCCTTCCTCTGCGACGCCGTCCGCACTCCCTTCGGCCGTTACGGCGGCGGTCTGGCTCCGGTGCGCCCGGACGACCTCGCCGCGGTGCCTCTGAAAGCCCTGATGGAGCGCAACCCCGGCGTCGAATGGTCCGCCGTCGACGACGTGATCCTCGGCTGCGCCAACCAGGCCGGCGAGGACAACCGCAACGTCGCCCGCATGGCCGCCCTTTTGGCCGGCCTCCCCGAAGCGGTGCCCGGCACCACGGTCAACCGCCTCTGCGGCTCCGGCATGGACAGCATCGGCATGGCCGCCCGCGCCATCAAGGCGGGCGAGGCCGAATTGATCGTCGCCGGCGGGGTGGAGAGCATGACCCGCGCCCCCTTCGTGATGGGCAAGTCCGACAGCGCCTTCTCCCGGCAGGCCGAGATCTTCGACACCACCATCGGCTGGCGCTTCGTCAACCCGCTGATGAAGGCGAGATTCGGCATCGACAGCATGCCGGAGACCGCGGAGAACGTCGCCGCCGACTACAACATTTCCCGCGCCGACCAGGACGCCTTCGCCGTCCGCAGCCAGCAGCGCGCCGGCCGTGCCCAGGAATCCGGCCGCCTCGCCCGCGAGATCGTCCCGGTCGCCATCCCCCGCCGCAAGGGCGAGCCGATGCTCGTCGCCGCCGACGAGCATCTACGCCCCGACACGACGCTGGAGGCGCTGGCCAAGCTCTCCACCCCCTTCCGCAAGGAAGGCGGCAGCGTCACCGCCGGCAACGCGTCGGGCGTCAATGACGGCGCCGCCGCGGTGATCGTGGCGTCCGAGGACGCCGTGAAGCGCTATGGCCTGACTCCGCGCGCCCGCGTCGTCGGCACCGCCGTGGCCGGCGTCGCCCCGCGCGTGATGGGCATCGGCCCGGCCCCGGCAACGCAGAAGCTGCTGGCCCGCCTCGGCCTCTCAATCGCCGACGTCGACGTGATCGAGCTGAACGAGGCCTTCGCCGCCCAGGGTCTCGCCGTGCTGCGCCTGCTGGGCCTGCCCGACGATGCCGAGCATATGAACCCCAACGGCGGCGCCATCGCGCTTGGCCACCCGCTGGGCGCCAGCGGCACCCGTCTGGTCGCCAGCGCGGTGATGGAGCTGGAGGACCGCAAGGCGACCCGCGCGCTCTGTACCATGTGCATCGGCGTCGGCCAGGGCATTGCCATGATGGTGGAGCGGGTCTGAACGAAAATGGGCAACACCGGCCGCCAAGCGCCGGGCATCAGCACGAAGGGGAGAAGCGCACCATGTCCATCATGACCGACACCGGCGCGAACCAGACCAAGGCCGGCATGGACCGCTACGAGTTCGCCAGCCGCGACGAGATCGTCGCGATGCAGACGGAGCGGCTGGCATGGTCGCTCCGCCATTCCTACGCCAACGTCGAATCCTTCCGCGCCAAGTGCGAGGCGAAGGGCGTCCATCCCGACGACTTCAAGGAATTGAAAGATCTGGCGCTGTTCCCCTTCACCGTGAAGGACGACCTGCGCCGCGCCTACCCCTACGGCATGTTCGCCGTGCCGATGGAGGACATCGTCCGCGTCCATGCCTCCAGCGGCACCACCGGACGGCCGACGGTGGTCGGCTACACCAAGGGCGACATCGATGTGTGGTCGGAGGTCGTCGCCCGCTCCATCCGCGCCGCCGGCGGCACGCGCAGCGACATCGTGCACATCGCCTACGGCTATGGCCTGTTCACCGGCGGCCTCGGCGCCCATTACGGGGCGGAGCGGCTGGGCTGCGCCGTGGTGCCGATGTCGGGCGGCCAGACCGAGAAGCAGGTCCAGCTGATCCAGGACTTCAAGCCGACCATCATCATGGTCACGCCGTCCTACATGCTGAACATCGCCGACGAGATGCGCCGCCAGGGCATCGACCCGCGCGGCACCAGCCTGCGCGTCGGCATCTTCGGCGCCGAGCCCTGGACCGGTGCCTTGCGCGAGGAGATCGAACGCACCTTCAACATCCACGCCGTCGACATCTACGGCCTGTCGGAGGTGATGGGGCCGGGCGTGGCGTCCGAATGCGTCGAGACCAAGGACGGCCCGGTGGTCTGGGAGGACCATTTCTATCCCGAGATCATCGACCCCGAAACGGGCGAGGTGCTGCCCGACGGCTCCTACGGCGAGCTGGTCTTCACCACCCTGACCAAGCAGGGCATGCCGGTCATCCGCTACCGCACCCGCGACCTGACCCGGCTGCTGCCGCCGACGGCGCGCGGCATGCGGCGGATGGACAAGATCACCGGCCGCTCCGACGACATGCTCATCATCCGCGGCGTGAACGTCTTCCCGACCCAGATCGAGGAGCTGATCTGCAAGATCCCGGCGCTCGCCCCGCACTATGAGCTGGTGGTGACGCGCGACGGACACATGGACAACCTCGCCGTCCGGGTAGAGATGCACGACGACATCCACCCGTCGGAATGGGACGGCCATGCCAGGCATCTCCAGCACTCGATCAAGTCGCTGATCGGCATCAGCACCCGCGTCGAGGTCGCCGAGCCCGGCGGCATCGCCCGGTCGATCGGCAAGGCCAAGCGGGTGCAGGACCTGCGTCCGAAGAGCTGATCTCAGCCCTTCTGCGACAGCAGCGGGAAGGCGTCCAGGACACCGGTCAGCAGGATCTGGACGCCGACGCAGAACAGCAGGAAGGCGAACAGCCGCGTCAGCACCCGCACCCGCGTCGGCCCCAGGAAGGCGACGATGCGGTCGGCGGAGCGGTAGGACAGCCAGATCAGGGCGGCAATCGCCAGCGCCGCCCCCGACATGCCGATGAAGAACTCCATCAGCCCGCCGGCCCCGCGCGTCGGACGGGTGGATCCCAGCGCGATGGCGACCGAGATGGTGCCCGGCCCGGTGGTGAAGGGGATCGTCATCGGGAAGAAGGCCGATTCCGCCAGCCGGTCGTTGTCGCTCGTCGGGGCCGCCTGCTCCTGCTTGCGCGCCTCGTGCCGTTCCGGCGCGGTCAGCAGCGCCCAGGCCCGTTCGGCGACCACGAAGCCGCCGGCGATCCGCAGCGCCGCCATCGACACGCCGAAGAAGTTCAGCACATAGGCCCCGGCCCACAGCGCGGTCAGCATGACGATGGCCGAATAGAGGCTGACCAGCCCGGCCAGCTTCGCCCGGTCGCGAGGACTGCTGTCCGCGGTCACCTGACTGAAGATCAGCGCCATCGCCAGCGGATTGACGATGGAGAACAGGGCGGTGAAGGCGAGCAGGAAACTGTCGAACATGGCATCCGCGCGTTTGTCGGCCGTCCGCACAGTTAGCGGGGACGGGACAGGGCTGGCAAGGGTGGCGTTGTTTCCCTCTCCCGGGGCGGGAGAGGGCGCTCCTCCACTGCCCGAAAATTCACCACCGCTTCAGCCTTAGCCCGAAAATTGTGCACCCCTCGAAAAGCACACCCGTCCAAACGCTGTCCATTCCGTCAGTTCCTGTCCTGACAGACAGGTTTTCCGTCTGCGAAAACAATCCTCTCCCCACCGATTACTCACCCCTCGCCCCATCTGGCTCGCTTCTTGCTGCCGTCTGCCGCGACAGACGACAACGCGAAGGGACGACCGCCGTGCCAGCCGCCCAGCCCGCACCGCTCACTCTGGTTCAGCCGGCCGCAGACCCGGCGCCGCGCACCATCGTCGACATCCACAACCTGACCTTGACCTATCAGGCCGCCGACCATCCTGTCTACGCGCTGAGCGACGTCAGCCTGTCCATCGCCAAGGGTGACTTCATCTCGCTGATCGGACCCAGCGGCTGCGGCAAGACGACGCTGATGCGGGTGGTCGCCGACCTCGAACAGCCGACCTCCGGCGCGGTGACGGTCAACGGCATGACACCGGAACAGGCCCGGCTGAAGCGCGCCTACGGCTATGTCTTCCAGGCCCCGGCGCTCTACCCGTGGCGGACGGTGGAGCGCAACGTCACGCTGCCGCTGGAGATCATGGGGCTGGCCAAGACCGAGCGGCAGCAGCGCGCCCGCGAACAGCTTGAGCGCGTCGGCCTGTCCGGCTTCGAGCGCAAGTTCCCCTGGCAGCTCTCGGGCGGCATGCAGCAGCGGGTGTCCATCGCCCGCGCCCTTGCCTTCGATCCCGATCTGCTGCTGATGGACGAGCCGTTCGGCGCGCTCGACGAGATCACCCGCGACCACCTGAATTTGCAGCTCACCCGCCTGTGGCTGAGCACCCGCAAGACCTGCATCTTCGTCACCCACTCCATCGCCGAGGCGGTGTTCCTTTCCACCCGCATCGTGGTGATGAGCCCGCGCCCCGGCCGCATCCTCGACGTCATCGACTGCGACCGCGAGCTGCCGCGCGAGCGCACGCTCGACATCCGCGAAAGCCCCGAGTTCCAGCGCATCGCCCACCGCGTCCGCGAAGGGCTGATGGAGGGCCACAGCTATGACGACTAAGAAGGCGCTGCCCGTCGCCGTGATGGCGCTGGCGGTGCTGGTCCTCTGGTATGCAGGCGCAGTCTGGCTGAACGCGCCGCTGGCGGCCGACGCGCTGACCCGCGCCGGCCACGACTGGACCACCGCCGACCTGATCCGCGCCACGCTGGCGATGAAGCGCCCGATCCTGCCGACGCCGGATCAGGTGGCGCTGGACCTCTACAATTCCCTGACCGGCTATCCGGTGACCAGCATCCGCAACCTGCTCTACCACACCGGCGTCACCGCCGGTGCGGCGCTGGCCGGCTTCGGCATGGGGGTGGTGCTGGGGGTGGCGCTGGCGGCGGGGATCGTCCAGGCGCGCACGCTGGAATCGAGCCTGCTGCCCTGGGTCGTCGCCTCCCAGACCGTGCCGGTGCTGGCGATCGCGCCGATGATCGTGGTGATCCTCGGCAACCTGGGCTTCACCGGCCTGCTGCCCAAGGCGATCATCGCCATGTATCTGTGCTTCTTCCCGATCACCATCGGCATGGTGAAGGGGCTGCGCTCCGCCGATCCGCTGACGCTCGACCTGATGCGGACCTACAGCGCCGGCACCGCCCAGACCTTCCGCCTGCTGCGCCTGCCGGCCTCCCTGCCCTACCTGTTCACCAGCCTGAAGATCGCGGTGGCCGCCAGCGTCGTCGGCGCCATCGTCGCCGAGCTGCCGACCGGCGGGCAGGCGGGCTTGGGCGCCCGGCTGCTGTCCGGCTCCTACTACGGCCAGACCGTGCAGATCTGGAGCGCCCTGGTGATGGCGGCCTTGCTGAGCGTCACGCTGGTCGCCGCTGTCGGCCTCGCCGAACGGGCGCTGGTGCCGGGCGGCCGGGGAGGTGCGCGATGAGCCGCCCCACCATGGCACGCCCCATCATGGCGCCTTGGCCCTTGGTGATGCTGGCCGCCCCGCTGCTACCCTTCGCCACGCTCGACGGCACCGCCCTGTATCTGCCGCAGATACCGGCTGCCTTCGCACTCTTCGCCCTGACCGTCGCGACGATCCTCGCCCGCCGCCTGCCCGGCTCCGCCCTGGGGGAGGCCCTGCTCCTGCTGGCCGGAGTCGCCGCCGCCTATGCCGCGCCGCTGGCCCTGCTGCACCAGGGTTACGGCCTCGCCCAGGCCGGCGGGCTGTGGGTGTATCTGGCCGGCGCCACGCTGCTGCTGTGGCGGGTGCTGGCCCTGCTGGCGGGCGTCGCCGGTCCGGCGCGGCTGGCCGGCCCCGCCCTGTTCGGGCTGGCGCTGGTCATGCTGTGGGAGATCCTGACCCGTGGCTTCCAGGTGCCGGCGATCCTGCTGCCGCCGCCCAGCGCGGTGCTGACCGCCCTCTCCGCCAACGCTGCCGATCTGTGGGACGACTTCCGCCAGACGGTGCTGATTTCGGTCCTGCGCGGCTACCTGATCGGCTGCGGCGCCGGCTTCCTCGTGGCGATCCTGGCCGACCGGCTGCCTTTCCTGGCGCGCGGGCTGCTGCCGCTCGGCAATCTCGCCAGCGCCGTGCCGGTGGTGGGCATCGCGCCGATCATGGTGATGTGGTTCGGCTTCGACTGGCAATCGAAGGCCGCCGTCATCGTGGTGATGACCGTCTTCCCCATGCTGATCAACACCCTGGCCGGCCTGCAGAGCGCCGAGCGCATCCAGCTCGACCTGATGCGGTCCTACGGTGCGGGATACTGGCGCACGCTGGCGATGCTGCGGCTTCCCTGCGCCTTGCCCTTTTTGTTCAACGGACTGAAGATCAACTCCACCCTGGCCCTGATCGGGGCCATCGTCGCCGAGTTCTTCGGGACGCCGGTGGTGGGGATGGGCTTCCGCATCTCCACCCAGGTCGCCCGGATGAATCTGGACGTGGTCTGGGCGACGATCGCCGTCGCCGCCCTGACCGGATCGCTGCTCTACGGTGCGCTGGCACTGGCGGAGCGGCGTGTCACCGCCTGGCACCCGTCTTTCCGCAAACGCTGACATCCATCCTTATCGCCGCCCTTTCGCAGCCACAAAACAAAACCCAGCCAGAAGAGGATCGAACGCGATGAAGACCCTTGCCTCCGCCGTCCTGCTCGCCGCCACCGCGCTCACCGGCCTCGCCGGCTGGGGGACGCCGGCCGCCGCCGCCGATCCGCTGACGCTCCAGCTGAAATGGGTCACCCAGGCCCAGTTCGCCGGCTATTACGTCGCCGCGGCCAAGGGCTTCTACAAGGACGCCGGGCTGGACGTCACCATCAAGGCCGGCGGCCCCGACATCAACCCGACCCAGATCATCGCCGCCGGCGGCGCCGACGTGATCGTCGACTGGATGCCGTCGGCGCTCGCCAGCCGGGAAAAGGGCGTGCCGCTGGTCAACATCGCCCAGATGTTCCAGAAGTCGGGCATGATGCTGACCTGCCGCAAGGACGCCAACGTCAAGGATCCGAAGGACTTCAAGGGCAAGACGCTGGGCGTCTGGTTCTCCGGCAACGAGTATCCGTTCCTGTCCTGGATGAGCAAGCTGGGCTATTCCACCTCCGGCTCCAGCCCGGACGTCAAGGTGCTGAAGCAGGGCTTCAACGTCGATCCGCTCCTGCAGAAGCAGGCGGCCTGCATCTCCACCATGACCTACAACGAATACTGGCAGCTGATCGAGGCCGGGATGAAGGCCGACGAGCTGACCGTCTTCAAGTACCAGGACCAGGGCGTGGCGACGCTGGAGGACGGCCTCTACGCCACGGAGAAGTCGCTGTCCGATCCGAAGATCGTCGAGAAGCTGGCGAAGTTCGTCAAGGCCTCGGCCAAGGGCTGGGACTATGCCGCCAAGAACCAGGCGGAAGCGGTGAAGATCGTGCTGGAGAACGACACCACCGGCGCCCAGACCGAGGAGCACCAGACCACCATGATGCAGGAGGTCGCAAAGCTGATCGAGGGCGGCGCCAAGGGCACCGGCTATCTCGACCCGGCCGACTTCGACCGCACCGTCGGCATCCTGATGTCGGGGGCGTCGGCACCGGTGATCTCCAAGAAGCCGGAAGGCGCCTACAGCCACGCGGTGTTCGACGCGGCGGCCAAGCTGTAAGGGGGGAAGCACCAAGGAGCTGGTCTTCGGGGAGCGGGTGCCGTGCACATCCGCTCCCCCTTCGGCCGTCACTGGTCAGCCATGAATTTGCGGCGAATATCCCGCGGCAAAAGGCTTTCCGCCCGCGGAAGCGCAGCGATATATTAGTCGCTGCGGCCAATGGCATCGACCGCCGACGACAGGAACGGGACGAGCATGGATTCCAACGCGGGCGATTCGAACATGGTGGCCGTGGCCGCACCGGTGCGCCGCCGCCGGCGCCGGCCCGCCAGCGCGACCGCAAGGCCGGCCCACCGCGGCGCCACCGTGTCGGGCACCATCTACCGCAACCTGCGCGACGACATCGTCTCCCTTCGCCGCAAGCCGGGCGATCCGGTGATCGAGAAGGAGGTGGCGGAGGCCTATGGCGTCAGCCGCACGCCGGTGCGCGAAGCGATGCTGAAGCTGGCCGACGAAGGTCTGGTGGAGGTATTCCCGCAATCCGGCACCTTCGTCGCCCGCATCCCGATCAGCGGCCTGCCGGAGGCCATCGCCATCCGCCGCGCTCTGGAGGAGGCGACGGTGCGCTACGCCGCCGAACAGGCGACCGGCAGCCAGATCGCCCGCCTGCGCGCCAACCTGGAACTCCAGCGCGAGATGAAGGAGGCCGGCGATTTCGACGGCTTCCACGAGGCGGACGAAGCGTTCCACGCGCTGCTGGCGGAGATCTCCGGCTATCCCGGCTTCTGGGCGGTGACCCAGCAGGTCAAGCGGCAGGTCGACCGCTACCGCCACCTGACGCTGCCGGCGGCCGGCCGGATGGACAAGGCGCTGACCGAACATGGCGCCGTCGTCGAGGCGGTCGCCGCCCGCGACCCCGACCGCGCCGTCGCCGAACTGCGCCACCACCTGACCGACCTGCAGCTGGGCATCGCCGACGTCCAGCGCGCCTATCCGCAGTATTTCACGGCCTGACGACAGGCGTGCGCCGCCGCCGGCACGCCCTCACACCTTGCGCGTCTCGTAATCCGTGAAGCTGGCGGCGCGCGGGGCGTAGCCGCTTGCGAAATGGGCGGAGGAGACGATCATGTCGGCCGTCGCCTCGTTGCAGGCCATCGGGATGTTATAGAGCGTCGCCAGCCGGGTCAGCGCCTTCACATCGACATCGTGCGGTTGGGCGGTCATCGGATCGACGAAGAAGACCAGCAGGTCGATCCGTCCCTCCGCGATCATCGCGCCGATCTGCTGGTCGCCGCCCAGCGGGCCGCTCTTCAGCGGGGTCACGTCCAGGCCGGGATGGGCGTCGCGCACCTTCTGGCCGGTGGTGCCGGTCGCCCAGAAGGCGTGGCCGTCCAATGCCGCAATGTTGGCGCCGATCCAGGCGATGAGATCCGCCTTGCGGGCGTCGTGGGCGACGAGGGCGATGCGTTTGCGGGGCTGCCGGCTGGATTGCTGGGTGGACATGGCTGGACACTCCGGTCGAAGACCGTTCACTAATATATTACCTTTGCGGCCGGCGCAACGCGGCCTCCCCGACCCTACTGCAATCCCCCTTCGCTCCTGCGACTTTGTCGCACCCTCCGCCGTCTGAAATGTCCGGCACTCCATCATTAGAGCTTGCCCGGCTTACTAGTATATTAGTATGATGGCTCCAGAACCGCCGGACCGCCGGCTGCACAGATTTAAAAGGACCCTTCCCATGAAAATCTCCGTCCGGCACGCTTCCCACCCCGACGCGGTCCGCGCTTTCGACACCGAGACGCTGCGCGACCATTTCCTGGTCCCGACCCTGTTCGAGGCGGACGAGACCGTCTTCACCTACAGCCACATCGACCGCTTCGTCGTCGGCGGCGCCATGCCGGTCGCCGGCCCGCTGAAGCTGGACTCCTCCAAGGAGATCGGCTCGCCCAACTTCCTCGACCGGCGCGAGCTGGGCGTGGTCAATGTCGGCGGCGCCGGCCGCGTCACCGTCGACGGCGCGGTCTATGAACTGGCGCCGCGCGACGCGCTCTATGTCGCGATGGGCAGCAAGGACGTCGTCTTCGAAAGCCTGGACCGACGCGAGCCGGCCAAGTTCTACCTGAACAGCACCCCCGCCCATGCCCGGTTCGAGACGATGAAGATCTCGATCGGCCAGGCCAAGGCCGTGCATCTCGGCGACCCGGCCCAGTCGAACGAGCGCACCATCTACCAGATGATCCACCCGGACGTGGTCCGCACGGCGCAGCTGGTGCTGGGCATGACGGTGCTGAAGCCGAACAACATGTGGAACACGATGCCGTGCCACACCCATGACCGGCGCTGCGAGGTGTATTTCTACTTCGACCTGCCGGATGACGCCCGCGTCGTCCACCTGATGGGCGAGCCGGAGCAGACCCGCCACATCGTCGTCGCCAACGAGCAGGCGGTGATCTCCCCGCCCTGGTCGATCCATTCCGGCGTCGGCACCCGCAACTACACCTTCATCTGGGCGATGGGCGGCGACAACCAGGACTTCACGGACATGGACTTCGTCGCCATGGACCGCCTGCGCTGACGCGCCGCCGGATATGAAACCAACTCATAAGAACGGAAACCAACCATGAGCATTTCGTTCGACCTGACCGGCAAGGTGGCGCTGGTCACCGGCGCCAACACCGGCATCGGCCAGGGCATCGCCCTGGCGCTGGCCCAGGCCGGCGCCGACATCGCCGCCGTCGACGTGGTGTCGCTGGACGAGACCAAGGGTCTGGTCGAGGCGACCGGCCGCAAATTCCTCGGCATCCACGCCGACCTGACCTCCATCGCCCCGGTCCAGGGGCTGGTGGAGGAGACGGTCGCCAAGCTCGGCGGGCTGGACATCCTGGTCAACAACGCGGGCATGATCCGCCGCGCCGATGCCGTCGACTTCTCCGAAGCCGACTGGGACGCGGTGATGAACCTCAACCTCAAGACGGTGTTCTTCCTCTGCCAGGCCTTCGGCCGCTACGCCATCGCCGGGGGCCGCAAGGGCAAGATCATCAACATCGCGTCCATGCTCTCCTTCCAGGGCGGCATCCGCGTGCCGTCCTACACCGCCTCCAAGAGCGGCGTCGCCGGCATCACCAAGCTTCTGGCCTGCGAATGGGCCGGCAAAGGCATCAACGTGAATGCCATCGCGCCGGGCTATGTCGCCACCAACAACACCGCGGCGCTCCGTGCCGACGAGAACCGCAGCGCCGAGATCCTCGGCCGCATCCCGGCCGGACGCTGGAGCCTGCCGTCCGACATCGGCGGTCCGGCGGTATTCCTGGCGTCGGAAGCGGCCGACTACATCCATGGCACCATCCTGCCGGTCGACGGCGGCTGGCTGGCGCGCTGACATGACGCGGCCCGTCCCCGCCCCAATGCGGGGACGGCGTCCGACAGGGGAGGAATTCAAAGCATGACCACCGACGTGTTCGTGACCGCGGACGACATCCCGTGGCAGGATCTGGGCGACGGCGTGCGCCGCAAGATCCTGGGCTACAACGACACGATGATGATGGTGCGGGTGGAGTTCGAGGCCGGCGCCATCGGCGCGCAGCATCGCCATCCCCATGTCCAGTGCGCCGTGGTGGAGAAGGGCTCCTTCGACGTCACCATCGACGGCCGGACCAAGCGGCTGAACGCCGGCGACGGCTATATGGTGCCGTCCAACATCCTGCATGGCGTCGTGGCGCTGGAGCCGGGCGTGCTGCTCGACATCTTCACGCCGATCCGCGAGGATTTCCTGGGCGAGCCGGTGGCCTACGCCGCGGCGGACGCCAAGTAAGCCCCCCGGTCCTCAGACCGGATCGCCGGGCGCGGTGAAGTAGCGCGGGTAGTCGCGGCGGATGTCGGCGACCGAGATCTGCAGGTCGTCCAGATGGTCGTCCAGAGCCTTGATGGCGGCCGCGGGATCGTTGGCCGCCACCGCCTCGAGGATGGCGGAGTGCTCGGCGATCACCTCGGCGATGCGGCCGCGCACCGGCAGGGTCAGCAGTCGGTAGCGGTCGATCTGCACCTTGGTCTGCTGGATCAGCGTCCAGAATCCGGGATAGCCGGCGATCTCCGCGATCAGCGCGTGGAACGACTCGTCGGCCTGATGGAAGCCTTCGTAATTGGCGGCCTCCTGCATCTCGCGCTGCAATTCCAGATTGGCGCGCAGCGCCGCGATCTGGCTGCGGCTGGCCCGCGCCGCGGCATAGCGCACCGTCGCCTCCTCCAGCGCCTTGCGGATGGCGAAGGCTTCCGGCAGGGCGTCCAGCGGGATGCGCGACACGAAGGTGCCGGACTGCGGGAAAATCTCGATCAGCCCTTCGTCGGCCAGCTTCAGCACCGCCTCGCGCACCGGCGTGCGGCTGACGCCATAAGCCTCGGCGATCTGCTTTTCGGCGATGGCGTCGCCGGGCTTGCGCTTCAGCGAAACGATCTCCGCCCGCAGGTCGCGGTAGATGCGCGACGCCACCGTCGCGGCACGGCGCGGCGGACGGACGGCCGCCGCCGGAGCCGCGGCACGGCGCATGGTTGCGGGGGTGAGGCCGCCTTCATCCTCTGTCGTCGCGACCTTCTTCACCGATGGCTCCATTCCGGCAGGCGTGCAAAGGAGCGGCGGTCCGCCATCCTTGCGATGTTCATCATACCCTGCAATCTAGCCGTCCCCCTTCATCAAGGTCAAATCCATCCCCAGCCTTCCACCCCCGACTTTCCGGCGACCGAATGCGGCGAAGGGGTGCGGCGAAGGGGTGCGGCGTCTGGGCGCAGCCTTTCCAGGCACCGATACCCCGCGGCAGGAACGATTGGGCTTGCAATCATATCTGATATATTAATATTATACGGCCAGCCGGTAGGGACGGTCCCCCGCACGGACCCCGCCTTTTCCCCACCCTGCTTTACCCCTTTTTGCAGCGTAGAGGCTTCCGATGCTTCACCCCGACCGTCTTTTCCCGAGCGACCCGACGCAACGCGACATCGCGCGCCGCCTGTATGGCGAAGTCGCCGCCCTGCCGATCGTCAGCCCGCACGGCCACACCGATCCGTCCTGGTTCGCGCAGAACGAGGCGTTCCCCGATCCGGCAAGCCTGTTCGTCAAGCCCGACCATTATGCATTCCGCATGCTCTACAGCCAGGGAATTCCGCTGGAACAGCTGGGCGTTCCGCGCAAGGACGGCGGGGAGACCTCGACCGACTCGCGCGCCATCTGGCGCCTGCTGGCCTCCAACTGGCACCTGTTCCGCGGCACGCCCACCTCGATGTGGCTGACCCACGCCTTCGAGACGGTGTTCGGCGTCACCGAACGCCTGAGCGCCGCCAGCGCCGACCGCATCTACGACCAGATCGAGGAGTGCCTGCGCAAGCCGGAGTTCCGTCCGCGCGCCCTGTTCGAGCGCTTCAACCTCGAAGTGCTGGCGACCACCGAATCGCCGCTCGACCCGCTGGTGCACCACAAGGCGATCCGCGAGAGCGGCTGGAAGGGCCGGGTCATCACCGCCTTCCGTCCCGACCCGGTCGTCGATCCGGAGTTCGAGGGCTTCCGCGACAACCTCGCCGAGCTGGCCCGCATCACCGGCAAGGACACCGCGACCTGGGACGGCTACCTCGCCGCCCTGGCCGACCGCCGCCTCTATTTCAAGAGCTATGGCGCCACCTCGACCGACCACGGCCATCCGACGGCGGCGACCGCCGATCTGCCGCGCGCCGAGGCCGAGAAGCTGTTCGACATCGTCCGCCGCGGCGGCGCCACGGCCAACGAGGCCGAGCTGTTCCGCGCCCAGATGCTGACCGAAATGGCGCGGATGAGCCTGGAGGACGGTCTGGTCATGCAGATCCACCCTGGCAGCTTCCGCAACCACAACGATTTGGTGTTCCAGCGCTTCGGCCGCGACAAGGGCGCCGACATCCCGAGCGGCACCGAGTATGTGCGGGCGCTGAAGCCGCTGCTCGACCGCTTCGGCAACGAGCGCGACCTGACAATCATCCTGTTCACGCTGGACGAGGACAGCTATTCCCGCGAGCTGGCGCCGCTGGCGGGCCATTACCCGGCGCTGCGCGTCGGCCCGGCCTGGTGGTTCCACGACAGCCCCGAGGGCATGCGCCGCTACCGCGAGATGATCACGGAGACCGCCGGCTTCTACAACACGGTGGGCTTCAACGACGACACCCGCGCCTTCTGCTCGATCCCGGCCCGCCACGACGTGTCGCGCCGCGTCGATTGCAGCTTCCTCGCCCGTCTGGTCGCCGAGCACCGGCTGGCCGAGGACGAGGCCGCGGAACTGGCCGTCGACCTCGCCTACCGCCTCGCCAAGAACGCCTACAAGCTGTGATTGGTTGACTCTCCCTCTCCCGTCCCGGGAGAGGGAAGGGGCCCGCCGCAAAGCGGTGGGAAGGGGGAGGGGTTAGGCACGAAGCCATGCGGTTCGGGATTCTCGGCCGCCCCCTCACCCTCCCCACTTCGTGGGTCCCCTCCCTCCCCCCCGGGGCGGGAGAGGGACCATCACGTCTCCTCAAGGACATCTTTCCATGGCATCGCTGACCATCCGCCTGCACCCCGCCGACAACGTCGTCGTCGCCGGCGCCGACCTGGAGCCCGGCACCGCCCTGCCCGGCACGGAAGTCGCGACCACCGGGCCGGTGCCGGCCGGGCACAAGGTCGCGGTGCGCGCCATCGCGCCGGGCGAACCGGTGCGCAAATACAATCAGGTCATCGGCTTCGCCACCGCGGCGATCCAGCCGGGCGACCATGTCCACGTCCACAACATGGGCATGGGCAGCGATTTCGAGCGCGACTACGCCTTCGGCGCCGACGTCCACCCGGTCGAGCCGATCCCGGAGGCCGAGCGCGCCACCTTCCAGGGCATCGTTCGCCCGGACGGCCGCGTCGCCACCCGCAACTACATCGGCGTGCTGACCTCGGTGAACTGCTCCGCCACCGCGGCGCGGATGATCGCCGACCATTTCCGCGGGTCCGCCCTGGCCGCCTATCCCAACATCGACGGCGTCGTCGCGCTGACCCACGGCTACGGCTGCGGCATGGCCGGCAGCGGCGAGGTGATGGACACGCTGCGCCGGACCATTGCCGGCTATGCCCGCCATCCGAACTTCGCCGCGGTGATCCTGCTCGGCCTCGGCTGCGAGGTGAACCAGATCGACAAGCTGATGGAGGCCACCGGCCTGGAGGAAGGCGCCCGCGTCATCCCCATCGGCATCCAGGACATGGGCGGCACCGCGGCGGCGGCCCGCGAGGGCATCCGCCGGATCGAGGCGCTGCTGCCGGAGATCAACGACGTCACCCGCCAGACCCTGCCGGCCAGCCACCTGACGCTGGCGCTGCAATGCGGCGGCTCCGACGGCTATTCGGGCATCACCGCCAACCCGGCGCTGGGCTATGCCGTCGACCTGCTGGTCCGCAACGGCGGCACCGCCGTGCTGAGCGAGACGCCGGAGGTCTATGGCGCCGAGCATCTGCTGACCCGCCGCGCCGTCCGCCGCGAGGTGGGCGAGGCGCTGGTCGAGCGCATCGGCTGGTGGGAGGACTACACCAGCCGCACCGGCGGCGAGATGAACAACAACCCGTCGCCCGGCAACAAGAAGGGCGGCCTGACCACCATCCTGGAGAAGTCGCTGGGCGCGGTGGCCAAGGGCGGCACCACCCCGATGACCGCCGTCTACCGCTATGCCGAGCCGATCACCGACAAGGGCTTCGTCTTCATGGACACGCCCGGCTACGACCCGGTGTCGGCGACCGGCCAGGTGGCGGGCGGCGCCAACGTGCTGTGCTTCACCACCGGCCGCGGGTCGGTGTTCGGCTGCAAGCCGACGCCCAGCCTGAAGCTGGCGACCAACAGCACGCTGTTCCGCCGGATGCCGGACGACATGGACATCGATTGCGGCGCCATCGCAACCGGCGACGCCTCCATCGAGGAAATCGGCCGCGCCATCTTCCAGCTGGTCCTCGACACCGCGTCGGGCCGCAAGACCAAGAGCGAGGAACTCAGCGTCGGCGCCGATGAATTCGCCCCTTGGCAGATGGGAGCGGTCATGTAAGGGGGGCCACCCCCTTATCGGAAACCGATGACGAGCCGGCACCATGCCAGACAGTTCAGCCCTCCGCCCCGGTGGCGACCCCGGCCCTTCGCCGGTGAACGCACCACAGCCCCCGATCCAGCCGGCCGGTCCGGGGTCCAGGGGCACGGAGCCGATGCGGGCGATCCTGCTGGTGGTGCTGGCGGTCGCCTGCCTGTCCTGCTCCGACGCCACGGCGAAATATCTCGGCCGCACCCTGCCGCCGGCCGAAATCGCCTGGATGCGCTACGCCGTCTTCGCCGCCCTGGTGATGCCGCTGGCGCTCCGCGGCGGAGCGCTGCGGGTGCTGAGGACGGCGCGGCCGGGGCTTCAGGCCGTGCGCGGCCTGGGCATGCTGGGTTCGGCGCTGTTCTTCATCATGGCGATGCAGCATCTGCCGCTGGCCGAAGCCGCGGCGATCAGCTTCGTCTCCCCCGTCTTCGTCACCGTCCTGTCGATCCTGTTCCTGAGCGAGAAGGTCGGCGTCCGTCGCTGGATCGCCCTGCTGGTCGGGCTGGCCGGCGTGCTGATCGTCATCCGGCCGGGAGCCGACGGCTTCCAGCCGGCCTCGCTGCTGCCGATCCTGACCGCCTTCAGCTGGGCCCTGGGGCTGGTGGCGACTCGCAAGATGACGGTGCAGGAGAACCCGCTGACCACCATGGTGTGGAGCGCCCTGATCGGCCTGATCGTGCTGACGGCGCTGCTTCCCCTGCACGCCGTCTGGCCGACGCCGTGGGAGATGCTGCTGGGGGCCTTCATCGGGCTGGTCTACACCCTGTCGCAATGGCTGCTGATCCTGGCCTACCGCCAGGGCGAGGCGTCGGTGCTGGCGCCCTTCACCTATGTCCAGCTGATCTGGTCCACGGCCCTGGGCTTCCTCGTCTTCGGCGCGGTGCCCGACCATTGGACCTTCGCCGGCACCGGCGTGATCATCGCCAGCGGCCTCTACACCGCGCACCGCGAACGGATGCGGGCACGGGAACGCCGTTCGATCGGCCATTGAATTGGTTGAAATGGGATTTGCCGGGGCCTTCCCCGGCTTGCGGAGAAGAAGCATGACCGACACGCCCAACCGCGTCGCCGCCCTTGGCGAATGCATGATCGAGATGTTCCGGCGGCCGGACGGGTCGCTGACCATGGGCTTCGGCGGCGACACGCTGAACACCGCGGTCTATCTGGCGCGTCTGGGCACGCCAGTCGACTATGTCACCGCACTCGGCGACGACAGCATCAGCGACGGCATGGTCGCGGCCTGGGCGGCGGAGGGCGTCGGCACGGAGCACGTCCTGCGCGTGCCGAACCGCCTGCCCGGCCTCTACCTGATCGAGACCGATCCGGCCGGCGAGCGCCGCTTCCTCTACTGGCGCGACAAGGCCCCGGCGCGCGAGCTGTTCGCCCTGCCCCAGACGCCGGAGCTGTCCAAGGCGCTGGAGGGCTACGGCATCGTCTATCTCTCCGGCATCAGCATCGCCATTTTGGGCGAGCAGGGCCGCGAGCGGCTGTTCGAGCTGCTGGAGCGGGTCCGCGCGCGCGGCGGCAAGGTCGCCTTCGACACCAACTGGCGCCCGCGCCTGTGGCCGGACCTCGACACCGCCCGCGCCGCCTTCGACCGCATGCTGCGGCTGACCGACATCGCGCTGCCCGGCGTCACCGACCTGCGCGACCTCTATGGCGACGCCGATGCCGACGCCGTTCTGGCCCGCGTCCGCGAGGCCGGGGTTTCCGAGATCGTCCTGAAGCTGGAGCAGCCCGGCTGCGTGGTGATCGAGAACGGTGAAGCCGTCGAAGTGCCGGCGCAGAAGGTCGCCACGGTGGTCGACACCACGGCGGCCGGCGACAGCTTCAGCGCCGGCTATCTCGCTGCCCGCCTGCGCGGCGAGCGACCGGCCGACGCCGCCCGCGCCGCCCACAAGCTGGCCGCCGCCGTCATCCAGCACCGTGGCGCCATCATTCCGCGCGACGCCATGCCGGCCTGAGTCGCGGTTTTTCCGTCGGGTTCAGGCCGACACATCACCCTTCCGCCGCCAGTTCGCGGCGGAAGGCGCGGCCCGCCATCTCCGCGAAGGCGGTCAGCGCCGTCTCGTCCGCGCCGTCTCGGGCCGCCGCCGACATCCCCATCATCGCGATCATCACGAATTCTGCGAGCGCGCCGGCGCGTTCCGGCTCCTCCCCGGCGATGAAGTCGCGGAGGGCCGACACGCTGGCCGTCCTCAGCGCCGCGGTCAGCGCGCGCGCTTCCGGATCGGCGCTGTTGCGCGCGCCGTCGAGCACGAGGCAGCCCGCCACCCCGTTCCGCTCCGGATAGAGCCGCGCCGCCAGCCGCAGCGTGCGCCCGATCACCTCGGCCACGCCGCCGCCGTCGGCCTGCGCCCGGGCGAAGATGTTCGCCTCTCCCCCCGCATAGCGCCGGAGCGCCCGCTCGAACAGCCCGGCCTTGCTGCCGAAGGCGGCATAGAAGCTCGGCGGCTTGATCCCCAGCTCCGCCCCCAGCTCGGCGACGCCCACGGCGTCGTAGCCGCGCGCATGGAACAGCCTCATCGCGGTTTCGACCGCCTCGTCCATGTCGAAGGACCGCCGCCGCCCCCGCACCCCCGACGTTTCCGTGGGGGACGATTCCGCGGGGAGCGATTTTGTAGCGACCACTATATTTTCTCCTTGCACAAACCCTCCGCCCGCATTTATATAGTGCTCACTACATTTCCTCAAGGAGCACATCATGAGCGAGTTCACCGGCCGCAAAGTCCTGGTTCTCGGCGGCAGCCGCGGCATCGGCAAGGCCATCGTCCGCCGCTTCGCCAAGGCCGGCGCCAGCGTCGCCTTCACCTATGCCGGATCGAAGGACGCGGCCGAGGCTCTCGCCGCCGAAGCCGGCGCGGAGGCCATCCGCACCGACAGCGCCGACCGCGACGCCCTGATCGCCACCGTCGCCGGCCGCGGCGCGCTGGACGTGCTGGTGGTCAATGCCGGCACGCTGGTGCTGGGCGATCCGCTCACGCTCGATCCCGACGCCATCGACCGGATGATCGACGTCAATGTCCGCGCGCCCTACCACGCGGCGGTCGAAGCGGCCCGGCACATGAACGACGGCGGCCGCATCATCGTCATCGGGTCGGTCAACGGCGACCGCATGCCCTTCGCCGGCGGCTCCGCCTACGCCCTGACCAAGTCGGCGGTACAGGGCATGGTGCGCGGCCTCGCCCGCGACTTCGGCGACCGCGGCATCACCGTGAACGCCATCCAGCCGGGTCCGACCGACAGCGACATGAATCCGGCCGACGGTCCTATGGCCTCCACCATGCACGGCTTCATGGCGATCAAGCGCCACATCCACGCCGACGAAATCGCCGAACTGACCGCCTACATCGCCGGCCCGCATGCCGCGATGATCACCGGTTCGTTCCAGACCATCGACGGCGGGTTCGGCGCCTGACGGCCGAAGCCCGGATCAACGGTGGGGGCGGCACCCGTCTAGCGCCCCCTCATGCGCCAGCAGCCAGCGCTTGCGCTCCATCCCGCCGCCATAGCCGGTCAGCGCCCCGCCGGAGCCGATCACCCGGTGGCAGGGCACCACGACGCTGACCGGGTTGGCGCCGTTGGCGTGCCCCGCAGCCCGTACTGCCGCCGGCCGCCCGGACAGCGCCGCCAGCTCGCGGTAGCTGACGGTGCCGCCGCAGGGAATCCCGCGCAGCGCCGCCCATACCGCGCGCTGGAACGGCGTCCCGCTGGTGCGCACCGGCAACCGGTCGATCCTCGCCAGATCGCCCGCGAAATAGGCATCCATCGCCCGTGTCAGACCACCCGGATCACATGACGGCCGAAGTTCGTAGCCGCCGGAATGGTGCAGGCGCAGCAGCCGATGCAGCCGATCCTCATGGTCGGTCCAGTCGATGGCGCGCAAGGCGCCGTCCTCGCCCGCCACCACGATCAGTTCGCCGATGGGCGTGGCGGTCCTGTCGATCAGCAGGCTGGATGGAGCGGGCATGACGGCACCCCCTATCCCTGTTGCATAGGCTCGCTGCCGAAATTGAAGGCGGTGGCCCGACGATGCAACCCCTTGATAGGGCGCAATTTCCTGTTTCCATTCCCATCGCTTCCCATGTGTTTCTTGCGTATCGCCGCGAAAAGAGGCACCAAAAGGCTGAGTTGCGTGCAATCCGCATGGCTGGCATGATGGGAGCATGCCTGTCCATACCGTCAGTTCTTGACCGAACAGTCAGCTTTTCCGCCGCCTCCCGCCGTTGGCAGTGCTGGTTGGTTCTCTTGGCACGCGGGTTGCTGACGCTTCGGCAGACACGCCGCTCTGCGACCGAAGGGAAGCCATCCGCCATGACCCTGATCGCTACGCTTTCCCCTGCTGAAGACCAGCTGGCTTCGCCCTACGCCGACCTCACCCCGGCGATGACGCCGGTGCAGGCGCTGGCCGAATCGAACCGCTGCCTGTTCTGCTACGACGCCCCCTGCATCAAGGCCTGCCCGACCGGGATCGACATCCCGGCCTTCATCCGCTCGATCGCCACCGGCAACCTGAAGGGTGCCGCGACGACGATCCTGTCGGAGAACATCATGGGCGGCACCTGCGGCCGTGTCTGCCCGACCGAAACCCTGTGCGAACAGTCCTGCGTGCGCAACCGGGCGGAGGACCGCCCCGTCGCCATCGGCCGTCTGCAACGCCACGCCACCGACCGCCTCATCGACGGCGAACCGGCCCACCCCTTCCCGCGCGCCGCCGCCACCGGCAAGCGCGTCGCCGTGGTCGGTGCCGGCCCGGCCGGCCTGTCCTGCGCCCACCGCCTCGCCACGCTCGGCCATGAGGTGACGGTGTTCGAGGCGAAGGCGAAGTCCGGCGGCCTCAACGAATACGGCCTCGCCCCCTACAAGATGGCCGACGATTTCGCCCAGCGCGAGGTCGCCTTCATCCTCGGCGTCGGCGGCATCAGTGTGGAGCAGGGCCGCAAGCTGGGCGCCGACCTGTCGCTCGACAGCCTGCGCGCCGATTTCGACGCGGTGTTCCTCGGTGTCGGCCTGGGGTCCAACAACCGCCTCGGCATTCCCGGCGAGGAGCGCGCGGGCGTCGAGGACGCCACCGCCTTCATCGAGCGGGTCCGTCAGGCCCCTCCCGGCCAGCCGCCCGTGGTGGGCCACAGCGTCGTGGTGATCGGCGGCGGCAACACCGCCGTGGATGCCGCCATCCAGGCCAAGCGCCTGGGTGCCGAGGACGTCACCCTGGTCTACCGCCGCGGCCGTGCCCAGATGGGCGCCACCGGCTGGGAGCAGGAGCTGGCGCAGACCGAGGGCGTCGTCCTCAAGACCTTCGCCGCTCCGAAAGAGATCGGCGAGACCTCCATCACCTTCGAGCGCACCCGCCTGACCGACGGCAAGCTGTCCGGCACCGGCGAGACCTTCACCCTCCAGGCCGACATGGTGCTGAAGGCTGTCGGGCAGAAGCTGTCGGCCGAGGCGCTCGACGGCCTGCAAGTCACCGGCGGCAAGATCGCCATCGACCCGTCATACCGCACCACCCTCGCCAAGGTCTGGGCCGGCGGCGATTGCGTCGCGACCGGCGAAGACCTGACGGTCCAGTCGGTGCAGGACGGCAAGCTCGCCGCCCTCGCCATCCATAGCCACCTGACCGCCTGAGGAAAGGGAGCCACATCATGGCCGATCTCAGCAGCACCATCGCCGGCATCCGCTCCCCCAACCCCTTCTGGCTGGCATCGGCCCCGCCGACCGACAAGGCCTACAACGTCGTCCGCGCCTTCAAGGCGGGCTGGGGCGGCGTGGTGTGGAAGACGCTGGGCGAGGATCCGCCGGTGGTCAACGTCTCCAGCCGCTACGGCGCCCATCTCGACACCGACCGCCGGATGATCGGCTTCAACAACATCGAGCTGATCTCCGACCGGCCGCTGGAGGTCAACCTGCGCGAGATCATGGAGGTCAAGCGCGACTGGCCCGACCGCGCCATGGTCGTCTCGCTGATGGCGACCATGACGGAGGCCGCCTGGGCCGGCCTCGCCCTCCGCGTCGCCGAGACCGGGGCCGCCGACGGGCTCGAACTGAACCTCGGCTGCCCGCACGGCATGTGCGAGCGCGGCATGGGCTCCGCCATCGGGCAGGTGCCGGACATGGTGGAGCAGGTCACCCGCTGGGTGAAGAACGCCGTCAACCTGCCGGTGATCGTCAAGCTGACCCCCAACATCACCAACATCCTGTGGTCGGCGGAAGCGGCCAAGCGCGGCGGCGCCGACGCGATCTCGCTGATCAACACGGTGAATTCCATCGTCGCGGTCGACCTCGACGCCATGGCCCCCACCCCGGTGGTCGACGGCAAGGGCAGCCACGGCGGCTATTGCGGCCCGGCGGTGAAGCCGATCGCGCTCAACATGGTGGCGGAGATCGCCCGCAACCCCGATACCCGCGGCCTGCCGGTCAGCGGCATCGGCGGCATCACCACATGGCGGGACGCGGCGGAGTTCATGGCGCTGGGCGCCACCAACGTCCAGGTCTGCACCGCCGCGATGACCTACGGCTTCAAGATCGTCGAGGACATGATCGGCGGCCTGTCCAACTGGATGGACGAGAAGGGATACCGGACCCTCGACGATTTGAGCGGCCGCGCGGTGCGCAACGTCGTCAACTGGAACGACCTGAACATGAACTTCTCGACCAAGGCGGTGATCGACCCCGCCTTGTGCATCGACTGCGGCCGTTGCCACATCGTCTGCGAGGACACCTCGCACCAGGCGATCCGCATCGACCAAGGGGAAGGCCGCCGCGTCTTCACCGTGGTCAACGAGGAGTGCGTCGGCTGCAACCTGTGCAGCCATGTCTGCCCGGTGCCGGACTGCATCACCATGGTGCCGGAGCAGAACAACCTGCCCTACGTCACCTGGCCCAACGACGCCCGCAACCCGATGCGCGTCCCCGAAGCCGCCCAATAACGGCCTCCCTCGGCCGTCATCCCCGCGAAGGCGGGGATCCAGGCTTCGCCGAGGGAACCGCCACCGAAAACTCTGGATCCCCGCCTTCGCGGGGATGACGTCGAAACAGAAATGGCGCCAGCCCGACCGAAGAAGGATGGGGGGCCCTTCCGTTCAGGAGAGAGCAACATGTCCACCCCGCAGAATGTCGCCGTGAACGGCTCGCGCCTGTGGCAGAGCCTGATGGACATGGCGCAGATCGGCGCCACGCCCAAGGGCGGCGTGTGCCGGCTGGCGCTGACCGACCTCGACAAACAGGGCCGCGACCTGTTCGTGCGCTGGTGCGAGGAGGCTGGCTGCACGGTGTCGGTCGACAAGATGGGCAACATCTTCGCCCGCCGCCCCGGCCGCGACGACAGCCTGCCCCCGGTCATCATGGGCAGCCATCTCGACAGCCAGCCGACCGGCGGCAAGTATGACGGCGTCTATGGCGTGCTCGCCGGGCTGGAGGTGGTGCGCAGCCTGAACGACATGAACTACGTCACCGAGGCCCCGGTGGAGGTCGCGGTCTGGACCAACGAGGAGGGTTCGCGCTTCGCCCCGGCCATGGTGTCGTCCGGCGTCTTCGCCGGGGTGTTCGACCTGGAGTACGGCCTGTCGCGCGCCGACCTCGACGGCAGGACGATGGGCGAGGAGCTGGCCCGCATCGGCTATGCCGGCGACCGGGAGGTCGGCGGCCGCAAGGTCGGCGCCTATTTCGAGGCCCACATCGAACAGGGTCCGATCCTGGAGATCGAGGGCAAGACCATCGGCGTCGTCACCGACTGCCAGGGCCAGCGCTGGTACGAGATCACCTTCACCGGCCAGGAGGCCCATGCCGGCCCGACCCCGATGGTCCGCCGCAAGGACGCCCTGCTGGGTGCCGCCCGCGTCGTCGATGCGGTGAACCGCATCGGCATGAAATACGGCCCGCTCGCCTGCGCCACGGTCGGTCTGATGCAGATCCACCCGAACAGCCGCAACGTCATCCCCGGCCGCGTCTTCTTCACCGTCGATTTCCGCCACCCGGACGACGCCATCCTCGCCGCCATGGACGGCGAGCTGCGCGCCGAGGTGGAAAGGATCGCCGGCGAGATCGGGTTGGAGACCGACTTCCAGCAGATCTGGTACTACGCCCCGATCAAGTTCGACGAGAGCTGCGTCGCCGCCGTCCGCAAGGGGGTGGAGCGCACCGGCCACAGCTTCCGCGACATCGTCTCGGGCGCCGGCCACGACGCCTGCTACCTGTCCAAGGTGGCGCCGACGGCCATGGTCTTCATCCCCTGCATCGACGGCATCAGCCACAACGAGGTCGAGGAGACGACGCCGGAATGGTCGACCGCCGGCTGCGAGGTATTGTTGCACGCCGTGCTGGACCGCGCGAATGCGATGGCGGAGCAGGTGAAAGCCCCCGCGTGATACGCTCCCTCTCCAGTCCCGGGAGAGGGAAGGGGCCCATGCGGAGCATGGGAAGGGTGAGGGATTGGGCAAGGATCAGAAATCCATGTCCGGAATGCCCCTCACCCTCCCCACTTCGTGGGTCCCCTCCCTCTCCCGGGGCGGGAGAGGGCACTTAGCAACAGCGATGGCGAAAGCGATGGCGCGAACGGCTGCCGAAACCACGGACACCACACAGCCCCAGGCCCAGCCCCAGGGCCGCATCCGGCGTGAGAACGTCGAGCGCATCCTGAAGGCGGCCGAGCGCGTCTTCGCCGAGGCCGGCTTCGCCGGCGCCACCATGGCCGACATCGCCGAGCGGGCCGGCCTGCCCAAGGCCAACCTGCACTACTATTTCGGCACCAAGGACGATCTCTACCGCGCGGTGCTCGACAACATCCTGCGGCTGTGGCTGGCGCCGATCGCCTCCTTCACCCCCGACGCCGATCCGGTGGAGACCCTGAGCGCCTACGTCACCGCCAAGATGGAGGCGTCGCGCACCCGTCCGCACGCCTCCAAGGTCTTCGCCAACGAGATCCTGCATGGCGGGACCCAGGTCGAACGCTTCCTGGCCGAGGACTTGAAAGCCCTCGTCGACGCCAAGGCGGCGGTAATCGACGGCTGGGTCGCCGCCGGCCGCATGGCTCCGGTCGATGCCCGACAGTTCCTGTTCATGATCTGGGCGGTGACCCAGCATTACGCCGACTTCGACGTCCAGATCCGCAAGGTGTTGGGCCGCCGCAGCCTGACCCGCCAGGACTTCGCCGCCATGACGGCGGAGGTGCTGCGGCTGGTCCTGCGCGCCGCCGGCCTGCCGGAACCTGAAATGGCCGAAACGCCCACCGACTCCGTCCCAACACTCTCTTGAGGGAGCGCCCGAGCATGTCCACCATCCTGATCCGCGGCGGCACTGTTGTCACCGCCGAGCACAGCCGCCGTGCCGACGTCCTCTGCCAGGACGGCCTCATCACCGCGGTGGGCGACAAGCTCGACGTGCCGGCGGGGGCGGAGGTGGTGGATGCCGGCGGCTGCTACGTCATGCCCGGCGGCATCGACCCGCACACCCACATGGAACTGCCCTTCATGGGCACGGTGACGACGGAGGACTTCTTCAGCGGCACCGCCGCCGGCTTCGCCGGGGGGACGACGATGATCATCGACTTCGTCATCCCCAACCCGAAGCAGAACCTGATGGAGGCCTACCGCACTTGGCGCGGCTGGGCGGAGAAGGCGGCCGGCGACTACAGCTTCCACGTCGCCGTCACCTGGTGGGACGAGAGCGTGCGGCAGGACATGGGCACGCTGGTCGCCGAGCATGGCGTGAACAGCTTCAAGCACTTCATGGCCTACAAGAACGCCATCATGGCCGACGACGAGACGCTGGTGAACAGCTTCCAGCGCTGCCTGGAGCTGGGCGCCATCCCCACCGTCCATGCCGAGAACGGCGAGCTGGTCTTCCAGCTCCAGAAGAAGCTGCTGGCCCAGGGCCTGACCGGACCGGAGGCCCATCCCCTCTCCCGCCCGCCGGAGGTGGAGGGCGAGGCCGCCAACCGCGCCATCCAGGTCGCCAAGGTGTTCGGCGTGCCGGTCTACATCGTCCATGTCTCGGCCAAGGAGGCGCTGGCCGCCATCGAGCGCGGCCAGAATGACGGACAGCGCGTGTTCGGCGAGGTGCTGGCCGGCCACCTGCTGATCGACGACGGGGTCTACCGCAACCCCGACTGGGACTTCGCCGCCGGCCATGTCATGAGCCCGCCCTTCCGTCCGAAGGAGCATCAGGACGCGCTGTGGCGCGGCCTCCAGGCGGGGCATCTGCACACCACCGCCACCGACCATTGCTGTTTCTGCGCCGAGCAGAAGGCGATGGGCCGCAACGACTTCACCAAGATCCCGAACGGCACGGCCGGCATCGAGGACCGCATGACCGCGTTGTGGACCCACGGGGTCAACACCGGCCGGCTGACGATGAACGAGTTCGTCGCCGTGACCTCCGCCAACGCGGCGAAGATCTTCAACCTCTACCCGCGCAAGGGCTCGGTCAGCGTCGGGGCCGACGCCGATCTGGTGGTGTGGGACCCCAAGGCGACCAAGACCATCTCGGCCAGGACCCAGATGCAGAAGGTCGGCCTGAACATCTTCGAGGGCATGACCGTCACCGGCACTCCGGCCTACACGCTGAGCCAGGGCCGCGTCGTCCACGCGCTGGGCGAAAGCCGCGCCGTGCGCGGCGCCGGCCGCTACATCAACCGCCCCGCCTTCCCACCGGTCTACGAGGCGGTGGCGAAGCGCAACGCCCTGAACGTTCCCGTGGCGGTGGAGCGGTAGTGGATTCGAAAAGCCCCTGCCCGACAAGTCGGGCGGGGGCGCGTTCCGTCTAATTAGACGCTTACCTCGGTCGTCATCCCCGCGGAGGCGGGGATCCAAGCGTTTCCATAGCAAGATAATGGGGAAGCTGGATTCCCGCCTTCGCGGGAATGACGGCCGAGGTGAGCTTTTGGTTTTCAGCCTCCCCGATCACCCCACCGAGCTGGCGAACAGGAAGTTTTCCGCCGTCAGGCTGTTGCGGTCGACGCCCATCAGCTTGACCGAGTTGAAGGCGCCGAGGTCGATGGACAGGTCGGCGCCGTCCTGGGTCGAGTGGGTCAGCACGTCGTTCAGGTTGCTGAAGCCGCTGATGCTGCGGATATCCACCACGTCACCGCCGCTGCCGGCCTGGAAGTCGCCGATGACGTCCCAGCCGTCGCTGGCATGCTGGACGAAGGTGTCGCGCCCGGCGCCGCCGATCATGTAGTCGTTGCCGCCATTGCCGGTGATGGTGTCGTTGCCGCTGCCGCCGGCCAGATACTCGCCGGCCGAAGTGCCGGTGATGGTCTGGCCCGGGGTGCCGCCGGTGGAGCCGCCGCCGGTCGAGCCACCCGTGCTGCCGCCGGTCGCCGTGAAGGAGAAGTTGGCGGCGGTCAGGCTGCCGCGGGTGACGTTGGCGAGGATGGCGCTGTTGTTGTTGTCGAAGTTGACGACGGTGTTGGCGCCGTCCTGCACGGTGACGGCCATCACCGACGCGAAGTCCTTGAAGCCGCTCCACCCCGCGACGTTCAGCACGTCGCCGCCGCTGCCGGCCTGGAAGTCGCCGATGTAATCCCAGCCGTCGCCCGGCTTGAACACGAAGGTGTCCTGCCCGGCGCCGCCGGTCATGTAGTCGTCGCCGGCGTTGCTGATGATGGTGTCGTTGCCGCTGCCGCCGGCCAGATAGTCGCGGCCGTCGGTACCGGTCAGCGTCTGGCCACCCGTCCCGCCACCGGTGCTGCCGCCGCCGGTGTTGCCGCCCCCCGTATCGCCGCCGCCGGTCGAACCGCCGCCGGATCCGCTCCCCTGGCCCAGCGTGATGGTGTTGCCGGACAGGCTGATGCTGGACGCGGCGAAGCTGCCGGCGATGCGCAGGGTCAGGTCGGCGCCGGCGGTCGCGTCGAGCCCGACATGGACCAGCGTGACGCCGTTCACCGTCTCCGCCTGGACCTTGCCGGCCGTCAGCGTGCTGCCGGTGCCGCTGCCGACCGTCCCGGACAGCGAGGCGCCAACGATGGCGAAGGCGTCGCCGGTGGTGGCGCCGGTGATGCTGCCGAAGCCGTTGCCCTGCGCCGCCGTCATCGTCACGGTGTGGTGCTGGCTGCCGGTCAGGGCGAGAGTCTCGACACTGGTCAGCGTCATGCCGCTGATGTCGATCTTCGGCGAGGCGACGTCGTTGTAGTATTCGAGGTTGTAGCCGTTGTAGCTGGTCAGGTTGTCCGACCGCAGCTCCAGCGTGTCGGTGCCGGCGCCGCCATCGAAGCTGACCGTCCCGGCGTCATACTGGCTGACCACGATGTAGCGGTCGTTGCCGGCGTCGCCATAGATCAGGTCGTTCTGGGTCTGGGCATAGCTGCCGGAGCTGACGATGCCGGCGAGGATGGTGTCGTCGCCGTCGCCGCCATAGACGGTGTCGCGCTCCCAGTCGCCCTTCAGCAGGTCGTTGCCGGCGTCGCCATAGATCAGGTCGGCGCCGCCGCCGCCCGCCACCGTGTCGTTGCCGAGTTCGCCGTGAAGCTGGTCGTTGTCGGCGCGGCCGTACATCAGGTCGTTGCCGCCGCCGCCGAACACGCTGTCGTTGCCGTCGCCGGCCTCCAGCGTGTCGTTGCCGGCCCCGCCATGCTCGACGTCGTTGCCGCCGTGGCCCCAGAACCACACGGCGGTGTCGCCGGCGGTCAGGCTGTCGGCATATTCGGAACCGATCCAGCGCTGGATGTTGACGAAGGTGTCGCCCGCCGCCTCGCCGGTGTTGTTGGCGCCGTTCGTCAGGTCCAGCGTGAGGCCGCTGGTGGCGTTCTCGTAGGTGACGATGTTGAAGCCGCTGCCGCCGACATAATGGTCGGCGCCCAGCCCGCCGTTCATGGTGTCGCCGGCCGCCTGTCCGGTGTTGCCGCCGCCGACCAGCGTGTCGTTGCCGATCCCGCCGATCAGGCTGTCGTTGCCGGTGCCGCCGACGATGCTGTCGTTGCCGGCCAGCCCGTTGATGGTGTTGCCGCTGTTGTCGCCGATCAGCGTGTCGTTGCCGCTGGTGGCGGTGCCGCTGTAGGCCAGCCGGTGCGGCCAGGCCTCCGCCCCTGCGAACGGGCGGGTCGCCAGGATGGGGCCGGTCACCACGTCGAGGTCCCAGGACGCGCCCTGGTCCGCATGCCCGACGGGACGGCTGGCGGCGGCGACGCGGGCCCCGGTGACGGCGGCCAGACGCTCCACGAAGCGGCGGCCGTTGCGGCCGGCGCCGACGTCGCAGGCATGGATCAGGATCTCGCAGCCGGTCGCGTCGGGCCAGCGGCGGTCGAACAGGGCGCTGGTGTCGAGCGGCGTCGCCCCCAGCTTCACCACGCCCGGAGCGCCATGGGCGATCAGGTGGACCGCGGCCGGGCCTGCCGCGCGGGCGGCCTCCAGGGCATCGGCCAGCAGGCCCAGCGCGTCCTCGTCCGCGGCGACCCGGACCACCGTCACGTCCGGCGCGTGCCGGCCGATCAGCGCATCGATGTCGGCCAGAGCGGCGTCGGCAAGAATGATCCCGTGCATGAAAACCCCTTTCTGGGGAATTGTTGGAAGTCGTTTGCGCGTTCTGTGATGTACGGGATCATGTCCACCGAACAACATCCAATAAGCCCATCATTCCTTGGGAAGCCTCCACTCCGGCCGGGCGATCTGTTTTCTCCGTCATAGCGAAAGCGGTGCGGCCTCTTCCGATTTCGACGCCATCCGGCCGGTCTGGGTTGTTGTGGCGGCTTGCCACTCTTTTTCCCGATCAGGGGAGAACCGCCAGGAACTACCACCAATTCGGAGGCGGGCGTTGGCGCGGGCGGGCGGAAAGCGTGCAAAAAATAGGGCCATCGGGAGAACCCGATGGCCCAGTCAGGAGAGAAGTTATTCAGGGGAACCGGAATGCGGCCTGCTCCCCGGCCCCGTCTCAGTGCATCAGCATGCGCGGCAGCCACAGCGAGAAGGCCGGGACATAGGTGACCAGCAGAAGCGCGACGAACAGCGCCCCGTAGAAGGGGGTGATGGAGCGCATCACCTCGCCCACCGACACGCCGCCGATGGCGCAGCCGATGAACTGGGTGGTGCCGACCGGCGGGGTGTTCAGGCCGAGCGCGCAGTTGATCAGCATGACGATGCCGAACTGCACCGGGTCCATGCCGTACTGCATGGCGATCGGCAGGAAGATCGGCGTGCAGATCAGGATCGTGCTGGCCATGTCCATGAAGGTGCCCAGCAGGAACAGGATGATGTTGATCAGCAGGAAGATCATCAGCGGGTTGGTCGACACGCCGGCCAGCAGTTCGCCGGTCATGTCCGCCACCTCGTAGAGACCCATGAGGTACTGGAACATCGTCGACACGCCGATCAGCAGCAGCACCACGCCGGTGGTCTTCACCGTCTTGGCGGCGGCGGCCAGGAACTTCTCCCAGCTCAGCGTGCGGTAGACGAAGGTGGTCAGCAGCAGCGCGTAGATCACGGCGACCGAGGCCGACTCGGTGGCGGTGAACACGCCGGTGGTGATGCCGGCCAGGATGATGACGACGATCAGCAGGCCCGGCGCCGCGGCGGCGAAGGAATGCAGCAGGATGTCCCAGCCGGGGAAGGTCCCCTTGGGATAGCCGCGCTTCACCGCGACGTAGTAGGCCGCGCCCAGGTTGCAGACCATCAGCAGCAGCGCCGGCATCAGGCCGGCGGCGATCAGCGCCCCGATCGACGCCTTTCCGCCGGCGGCCAGCGCGTAGATGATCATGTTGTGGCTGGTCGGCATCAGCGCGCCGACCAGCGCCGCGTGGGTGGTGACGTTGACGGCGTAGTCGGCGTGGTAGCCTTCCCGCTTCATCATCGGGATCATCACCGCGCCCATCGCCGACACGTCGGCGACCGGCGATCCGGCGACGCCGCCGAACAGCGTGCAGGCCACGACGTTGGACATGCCGAGCCCGCCGCGGATATGGCCGACCATGCTCTTGGCGGCGGTGACGATCTTGTCGGCGACGCCGCCATGCAGCATCAGCTCGCCCGAGAAGACGAAGAAGGGAATGGCGAGGAACGAGAAGACGTTCATCCCCGACATCATCTGCTGGAAGACCACCGCGACGGGCAGGCCTTCGTAGAGGATGGTGCAGAGCGCCGACAGGCCGATGGCGAAGGCGACCGGAATGCCGAGGATGAGGAAGCCGAAGAAGGTGATGGACAGGATGGTCAGTTCCATGACGGCTTGACCTCCTCGCCGCGCACGATGGCGACGATATGCTCGATGGAGAAGAGAACGATCAGCACGCCCGACAGCACCAGCGGCACGTAGCGGACGGCTTCGGAGACGTGGAGGTTCGGGATCGTATAGGAGGCGACCGAGCTGCCGAGCACCCAGCCGTTGTAGGCCATGCAGGCGCCGAAGATGCCGACCAGGCCGTAGATCAGGACGTCCATCTTGCGGCGCGCGCTGTCCGACAGCATCACCAGCAGGGATTCCAGCCCGATATGGCCGGCGTCGCGGACGCCGACGGCAGCGCCGATCAGCGTGACGTACAGCACCAGCACGATCGCCAGGCTTTCCGCCCAGGTCGGCGAGTTGTTCAGCACGTAGCGGCCGAAGACCTGATAGAAGACGACGCAGACGATCATCATCAGGCCGATGATGGCGACATACATGCCGGTCCTGGCCAGCACCGCGTTCATGCGGGTCAACCAGCCGGCCGCATGCGGCGGGCTGACGTCCATTGCTTGCAGCTCGATATCCATGCTGCGGCTCCCCTCGGGCGGCGCGGCCCGTCCCACCCGGGACGAACCGCAAGCCACCCCTTCTTGGCGTTACCGAAAAGTCGTTACTTGGCTTCCTGAACGCGCTGGACGAGGCTCTGCAGCTTCGGCGTGTTCGCGAACTGGGCGTAGACCGGCTTCATCGCGTCGATGAATTCCTGCTTGTTCGAAACCTCGACGATCTGGGCGCCGGCCTGGGTCACGACCTCCTTGGACTTCATCTCGCGCTCGTCCCACAGCTTGCGCATGTAGGGCACCGAGTCCTTGGCGGCCTTGCGGACCAGGGCCTGATCGTCCTTCGACAGACGGTCCCAGGCGACCTTGGAGAAGACCAGCACTTCCGGCGCCATCGCGTGTTCGGTCAGCGTGAAGTACTTGGCCGCCTCGAAGTGGCGGGAGGATTCGTAGGACGGGTAGTTGTTCTCGGCCGCGTCGACGATGCCGGTCTTCAGCGCGGTATAGACCTCGCCGAAGGGCATCGGCGTGGCGTTGGCGCCCAGCGCCTGGATCATGGCGACGAACAGGTCCGACTGCTGGACGCGGATCTTGGCGCCCTTCATGTCGGCCAGCGTCTTGTAGGGCTTGGCGGCCGAATACATGCTGCGCGAACCGCTGTCGTAGAAGGCCAGGCCGATCATGCCCTGGCTTTCCATGGCCGCCAGGATCTCGTCGCCGATCGGGCCGTCCAGGACGCGGCGCATGTGGCCGGTGTCGCGGAAGATGAAGGGCAGCGCGGTGACCATCGTCTCCGGCACCACGTTGTTCAGCGGCGCCACGTTGATGCGCATCATCTCCAGCGCGCCGATCTTCAGCTGCTCGATGGTGTCCTTCTCGGTGCCGAGCGCGCCGTTCGGGAACACCTTGATGCCCAGCTTGCCGTTGCTGCGCTCGGCCACCAGCTTGCCGACATAGCGCACCGCCTCGACGGTCGGGTAGTCGGTCGGATGGATGTCGGCGGACCGGAAGTCGCGCGCATCGGCCGGGGCCGACAGCATGGGAGCGGCCAGGATGCCGCAGACGGCACAGGCGGCCAGCAGCGCGGTGCGGACCGGGGTGAGCGAAAACTTCATAGGTTCTCCTCCTGAGAGCGGGGCCGGAGCCCGATGGGGTCCGGCCTCTCTTGTTCTGGTGTTTTCACAAGGTTATCCGGCAGCTGACGGGCCGCCTGCATGCAACTGGACGAACTGTGGACCCGTGGCAGGCGACGCATGGAAGAGGAGACGTTGCGGCGAGCGGTTTTCGCAGCGCTGCGATGGCACTGCGCGCAACCGGCTATCCTGCACGGCCGACACCGGCCCCGCCCTTCGCCCCCATCCTCGGCCAGCCCCCCGCTTGCCTGCGGTACCCCCGTTCACGTTACTTAGGATATTAGTATATCAATCTGCGCGCAACCCTGAAAGTTCAAAGCGGCAACTACCGTTCGGACTTTAAACTGAACAGGATTGGCGGGGAGAGGGACAAAGTGACCGCCAGGGCGGGTTTCAGCCATTTCACGGATCGCCGCAGGGGGGTGGGTGCGACATTCGGCCCCAGCGCCGGCCGCAGCCCCTCCCCCCATCGGATCACCTTCGGGCCGATCGCCTCGGGTCCCGGTCAGGCGTGGCCGTTCACCAGGGGCCACACCTCCAGGACGCCGCGGTAGATCATGTGCAGGGCGACGTAGAGGATGATGGCGAGGCCGACATAGGCCAGCCAGCGATGTTTGTGCAGGATGCGGGCGATCAGGCTGGCGGCGAGGCCCATCAGGGCGATGGACAGGGTCAGGCCGATGACCAGCACCCCCAGATGCTCGCGCGCCGCCCCGGCGACCGCCAGCACGTTGTCGAGCGACATCGACACGTCGGCGACGACGATCTGCCAGACCGCCTGCCCCAGCGTCTTGCGCGGGCCGGCGGTATCGGCGCCGTCGTCGTTTTCCAGCGCCTCGACCGCCTCGTCCTCGTCATGGGACTGGCGCAGCTCGCGCCACATCTTCCAGCACACCCACAGCAGCAGCACGCCGCCGGCCAGCAGCAGCCCGATGATCTGGAGAAGCTGGGTGGTGACCGCCGCGAAGGCGATGCGCAGCACGGTGGCGGCCAGGATGCCGATCAGGATCGCCTTGCCGCGCTGCTCCTTCGGAAGACCGGCGGCGGCCAGACCGATGACGATGGCGTTGTCGCCGGCCAGCACCAGATCGATCATGATGACCTGGAGCAGCGCGATCAGCGCCTCGGTGGTGAAGAGTTCCATCATTTGGGCACGAGTCCTCGCATCACGATCAGTGTGGGAGGAGAAGCCGCGCAGGGTCTTCTGATGACCGGCCGGACCACGCCGAAGGCGTCGGACGGGATGCGCCGGTCAGGGGCAAGAGGCGCGGGCCGCTCCTTCATGTTCCCAGTCCGACATCGCAACCGGTAAGGGTTGCCAGAGGGGCCCGGCCTGGTCCTGGCGCTTTACGCCAAAGTGGTGGATTCCGCAAGGCCGCGATTCCGGCCTGCGGAACTCCGGTCGATGGCAGGGATCAGGGCGTTCCCACCTCCATGGTTCTGCCGCTGCCGGACGCCTCGAGCATCGCCTCGATCAGCCGGTGGACCTTCAGCGCCTCGCGCCCGTCCACCCGCGGCCGGCGTCCTTCGTCCAGCGAGTCGAGGAAGTCGGACAGCACCGCCCGGTGATGCTGGTGGGAGAAGGCCATCGGGTCGGCCCCGCCGCCCAGCGTGGCGCCGTCCTCGCCGGCGACGATGCGCCCGCCGCTGACCAGTTGCACCTCCAGCCGGTCGCCGGCCAGCACGGCGGAGCCATTGGCCCCGGCGATCTCGATCCGCTCCGGATATCCCGGATAGGCGGCGGTGGTCGCGTTCACCGTCGCCAGCATGCCGTTGCCGTAGCGCAGGGCCGTGGCAACCACATCCTCCGTGTCCATGCCCACATCCGAACCCGATTTGCGCAGGACGCTGGTGGCGGCGAACCCGGCGACCTGATCGGGCAGGCCGAGAAGGCTGACGAAGACGTCCAGCGTGTGGATCGCCTGGGTCAGCAGCACGCCGCCACCGTCGCGCGCCTTCATGCCGCGGCCGGGCTGGGCGTAATAGGCATTGTCGCGCCACCAGCGCACCGACACCGCCGCCGTCAGCGGCCGGCCCAGCGTGCCGTCGCGCATCAGACCGGCCAGCCGCTCGACCGAGGCGCGGAAGCGGTGCTGCAACACCACGCCCAGCGTCAGCCCGGCCGCCTCCATCGCCGAGACCACCGCCCGCCCGCCCTCGGGCGTCGCGTCCAGCGGCTTTTCCAGCAGCACATGCTTGCCGGCGGCGGCGCAGCGCGCCACCAGTTCGGCATGGCTGTCGGGCGGGGTCAGCAACAGGACGGCCGACAGCGTCGGATCCTCCAGCAGAGCCTCCAGCCGGTCGACCACCGGCAGGCCGTGGCGGGCGGCGAAGGCGGCGCGGCGGTCGGCCGACGGGCTGAAGCAGCCCGCCACCTCCACCCGGTCGGCCAGATCGATCAGGCTCTGCGCATGAGGCGCCGACGCCATGCCGAGGCCGATGACGCCGATGCGGCGGCGGGCGCTGTGCATCAGGAAGCTCCGTTCAAGGCGGTCGTCTCGTCGGTCAGGCTGCCGGAGAAATAGAGCGGTGCGGCGTTGCGCACGTCGTCCACGGTGATCTGCAGATTGTCCAGATGGCGCACCAGACTCTGTTCGGCCCGGTCGGGGTCGTGGCCGGCGATGGCCTCGACGATGGCCTCATGCTCGGCGATGACCGTGCGCATGCGGCCGGGGACCGGCAGGGTCAGGCGGCGGCAGCGGTCGAGCTGGACCTTGGCCTGCTGGATGATGCCCCAGAAGCCGGGATAGCCCGCCATCTCGGTGATCTGGGCGTGGAAGGCCTCGTCGGCCTGATGGAAGCCGTCGGCGTCGCCCACCGCATCGACCTCGCGCTGGTGCTCCAGGCAGGCGTGCAAGGCGGCGATCTGACTGCGGCTGGCCCGCTCGGCGGCAAAGCGCACGGTCGCCCGTTCCAGCACCTTGCGGATGACGCCGGCCTCCGGCAGGGCGCCCAGCGGGATGCGGGCGACGAAGGTGCCGGACTGCGGGAAGATCTCGATCAGCCCCTCGTCGGCCAGCCGCAGCACCGCCTCGCGCACCGGCGTGCGGCTGACGCCATAGGCCTCGGCGATCTGCTTTTCGGCGATGGGTTCACCCGGCTTGCGTTTCAGCGACACGATCTCCGCCCGCAGGTCGCGGTGGATGGCATCGGCGGCGGTCGGACCGCGCCGCATGTCCCGGCGCGCTGGCTGGCGGCTCAGCAGCGGGGCGGTCTTGGCCGACAAAGTCGGCGGGGGTGGCGCGATGGAACCGGTTTTGGCCGGCGGGGTGCCCGATGGCATGGCGTCCAGCCTCCTCAGAAGCGAATGCCCAAGAATACTAATATATCAGCTAGCGCGGCAAGCAATTTCGTTCATCCCCCGTTCGGGTTCGGATGTGACAAAGGCGCCCCTGCTCCCGTCATGGGTGTGGGAGGCCAGTGGACCTTCCTTAAAGCTCTGCCGCCAGCCGGGTCCCCTGGGCAATGGCGCGCTTGGCGTCCAGCTCGGCCGCGACGTCGGCGCCGCCGATCAGGTGGACGGCGATGCCGGCGGCCTCCAGCGGGGCGTGCAGCTCGCGCAGCGGCTCCTGCCCCGTACACAGCACGATGCTGTCCACCGCCAGGGTCTGCACCCGCTCGCGCGTCTCGCCGAAGCTGATGGTCAGTCCCTCGTCGTCGATGCGCTCGTAATTCACCCCGGACAGCGCCTTGATGTTCTTCATCTTCAGTTGGGCCCGGTGAATCCAGCCGGTGGTCTTGCCCAGGCCGGCGCCGGGCTTGCTCGCCTTGCGCTGGAGCAGCACGACCTCGCGGGCCGGCGGCGTCAGGTGCGGGCGGATGCCGGCGACGCCGCCGCGCGCCTCGGCCGGGTCGGCGACCCCCCATTCGGCCCGCCACAGCGCCGGGTCCAGGCTGGGCGACGGAGCTTCCTGGACCAGGAATTCGCTGACGTCGAAGCCGATGCCGCCGGCTCCCACCACCGCGACGCGCCGGCCGACCGGCTTGGCGCCGCGCAGCACGTCGATGTAGGTCAGCACCTTGGGATGGTCCTGGCCGGGAATCTTCGGGTCGCGCGGCACCACCCCGGTCGCCAGCACCACGGCGTCGAATCCGGCCCCCGTCAGCTCGTCGGCGCCCACCCGCCGCCCCAGATGCAGCGCCACCCCGGTTTCCGCCAGCCGGTGGCGGAAATAGCGCAGCGTCTCGTGGAACTCCTCCTTGCCGGGGATCAGCTTCGCCATGTTGAACTGGCCGCCGATCTCGTCCGCCGCGTCGAACAGATGGACCTCGTGGCCGCGCTCCGCCGCCGTGGTGGCACAGGCGAGGCCGGCCGGGCCGGCGCCGACCACGGCGACCCGCTTGCGCTTGGCCGCGGGCGCGATCACCAGCTCCGTCTCGTGGCAGGCGCGCGGGTTGACCAGACAGCTCGCCGTCTTGCCGGAGAAGATATGGTCCAGGCAGGCCTGGTTGCAGGCGATGCAGGTGTTGATCGCCTCCGCCCGGCCCGCCGCCGCCTTGGCGACGAAGTCGGGGTCGGCCAGGAAGGGCCGGGCCATCGACACCATGTCGGCCAGCCCCTCGCCGATCACCGCGTCGCCGACCTCCGGCGTGTTGATGCGGTTGGTGGTGCAGAGCGGGATCGACACCGCCTGTTTCAGCTTGCCCGTCACCCAGGCGAAGTTGGCGCGCGGCACGCTGGTGGCGATGGTCGGCACCCGCGCCTCGTGCCAGCCGATGCCGGTGTTGATGATGGTGGCTCCCGCCCGCTCGATCGCCTGGGCCAGTTGCACCACCTCCTCCCATGTGCTGCCGTCGGGGATCAGGTCCAGCATCGACAGGCGGTAGATGATGATGAAGTCGCGCCCGACCGCCTCGCGCATGCGCGACACGATCTCCACCGGAAAGCGCATGCGGTTTTCGTAGGAACCACCCCACTTGTCGGTGCGCTGGTTGGTATGGGTCACCAGGAACTGGTTGATCAGGTAGCCTTCCGACCCCATCACCTCCACCCCGTCATAGCCGGCCTCTCGCGCCAGCTCGGCGCAGCGGACATAGGCACGGATCTGGCGCTCGACTCCCCGCGCGCTCAGGGCACGCGGAGTGAAGGGGGTGATCGGCGACTTGATGCGCGACGGCGCCACCGACAGCGGGCTGTGGGCATAGCGGCCGGCATGCAGGATTTGCAGCGCGATCCTGCCGTCTTCGGCATGGACCGCGTCGGTGATGACCCGGTGCGCCCGCGCCGCGCCATGCCGCGCCAGGGTGGAGCCGAAGGGCGACAGCCAACCCTCCACATTCGGCGAGAATCCTCCCGTCACCATCAGCCCGACCCCGCCGCGCGCCCGCTCGGCGAAATAGGCGGCCAGCCGCGGGAAGTGGCGCCGCCGGTCCTCCAGCCCGGTGTGCATCGACCCCATCAGCACCCGGTTCTTCAGCACCGTGAAGCCGAGGTCGAGCGGGGCCAGCAGATGCGGGTAGGGCTGGGAGCCGGGCATGGTCACGGGACGCTTCCTCCGGTTATCGAACCCGCGCTTCTGGCGGCGCTGGGCAGGCTGATGATTGACGGTGCGAATCCTAGTCCAGGGTGACGTATGCGTCAACCAAGTTCCGTGGCATCCGCCAGCGCCCCTTGGAAGGTTGATCGAGCCCCGATCGTTCGCGCACCCCGCTTTCCGCTGTGTGAAAAAGCCGTTCGGCGAACTGGCTCAAGGGCCTGCGCGGCGGTCAAGCTCCCAACCCAAGGGCCGCCCCTCCATCCGCGGCGGCCAATTCGCGCAACCGGAGTTCGGTCATGGTGCAATTCGCCGCCAACCTGACGATGCTCTACAACGAGCATCCCTTCCTCGACCGATTCGCCGCGGCGGCCGATGCCGGCTTCCGTGGGGTCGAGTATCTGTTTCCCTATGATTTCGCCGCCGACGCGCTGGCCGAGAAGCTGCGCCAGCACGGGCTGACCCAGGTCCTGCACAATCTGCCCGCCGGCAACTGGGGCGGCGGCGAGCGCGGCATCGCCATCCTGCCCGACCGCGTGCAGGAATTCCGCGACGGCGTCGCGCGCGCCATCGACTATGCCGGCACGCTGGGCTGCAAACAGGTCAACTGCCTCGTCGGCGTCCTGCCGCAAGGCGCCGACGCCGCCACGGCGGAAAGCACCCTGACCGCCAACCTCGCCTATGCCGCCGACGCGCTGGCCGGCGCCGGCATCAGGCTGCTGATCGAGCCGATCAACACCCGCGACATCCCCGGCTTCTACCTGAACCGCACGAAGCAGGCGCTGGACCTGATCGCCAAGGTTGGCTCCGACAATCTCTTCGTGCAGTACGACATCTACCATATGCAGATCATGGAAGGCGATCTGGCCCGCACGATCGGGGCCAACCTCGCCCGCATCGCCCATGTCCAGCTGGCCGACAACCCCGGCCGCTTCGAACCGGGCACCGGCGAGATCAATTATCCCTTCCTGTTCAAGCATCTGGACGCCATCGGCTACAGCGGCTGGGTCGGCTGCGAATACAAGCCAAAGACGACGACGGACGAGGGGCTCGGCTGGTTCGCCCCCTACAAGACCGAACCGGCGCACGCCTGACAGGCCCCCACCCATTCAAAGAGAAGGACGATTGTCATGAAGGTCGGATTCATCGGTCTCGGCATCATGGGCACCCCGATGGCGGGGCACCTGCTGGACGCCGGTCACACCCTCTACGTCCACGACATCAAGCCGGTCCCGGCCGAGCTGACCAACAAGGGCGCCGTCCCCTGCCCGAGCGGGGCGGAGGTCGCGGCGGCGGCCGAGGTCATCATCACCATGGTGCCGGACACCCCCCATGTCGGCGCCGCCCTGTTCGGCGAGAAGGGCGTCGCCGCCGGCCTGTCGGCGGGCAAGATCGTGGTCGACATGTCCTCGATCTCCCCCATCGAGACCAAGGAATACGCCAAGCGCATCAACGATCTCGGCTGCTCCTACCTTGACGCCCCGGTGTCGGGCGGCGAGGTCGGGGCCAAGGCCGCCTCGCTGACCATCATGGTCGGCGGCCCGCAGGAGGCCTTCGACACGGTCAAGCCGCTGTTCGAGAAGATGGGCAAGAACGTCACGCTGGTCGGCGGCAACGGCGACGGCCAGACCACCAAGGTCGCCAACCAGATCATCGTCGCCCTGACCATCGAGGCGGTGGCCGAGGCCCTGCTGTTCGCCTCCAAGGCCGGGGCCGATCCGGCCAAGGTCCGTCAGGCGCTGATGGGCGGCTTCGCCTCCTCGCGCATTCTGGAGGTCCATGGCGAGCGGATGATCAACCGCAACTTCACCCCCGGCTTCCGCATCGAGCTGCACCAGAAGGATCTGAACCTGGCGCTGAGCGGCGCCAAGGCGCTGAACCTGTCGCTGCCGCACACCGCGAGCTGCCAGCAGTTGTTCAATGCCTGCGCCGCGCAGGGCGGGGCGGCCTGGGACCATTCCGGCATGCTCCGCGCGCTGGAACTGTTGGCCGGGCACGAGGTCGGGTCGAAGTGAGGGAACGGGGCGCCGCCGGCGACGATCTGCCGATGGCGCCCCACTCGAATCATTGGCCTATCAACCATTCCTGTGCATTCTAGGCGCCCCGCCACCCACGACGCCCGAGCGACCATGACCGCCACCGCCCCCAATGCCGACGCCCTGCTCCACGACCTGTTCCAGGCGGCCCTCACCGCGGTGACCGCCGAGACCCGGCTGCCGGCGGCCCTGCCGCAGCCGCCGAAGGGCCGCACGGTGGTGATCGGCGCCGGCAAGGCGGCGGCGGCCATGGCGAAGACGGTGGAGAACCACTGGCCGGGACCGTTGACCGGCCTCGTCGTCACCCGCTACGACCACGATTTGCCGACCGAGCGGATCGAGGTGGTGCAGGCCAGCCACCCGGTGCCCGACGCCGCCGGGCAGGAGGCGGCGCGGCGCATCGTCGACATGGTGCAGGGGCTGACCGCCGACGACCTCGTGCTCTGCCTGATCTCCGGCGGCGGCTCCGCCCTGCTGGCGCTGCCGGCGCCCGGCATCACGCTGGAGGACAAGCGGGCGGTCGCCAAGGCCCTGCTGAAGAGCGGCGCCGACATCGGCGAAATGAACTGCGTGCGCAAGCACCTGTCGGCGGTGAAGGGCGGCCGGCTGGCAGCCATGGCCCATCCGGCCCGCGTCGTCTCGCTGCTTGTGTCCGACGTGCCGGGCGACGACCCGTCGGTGATCGCCAGCGGCCCGACGGTGCCCGACCCGACCAGCTTCGCCGACGCCCGCGCCATCCTGGCGAAATACGGCATCACCCCGCCGCCGGCCGTGGCCGCCTTCCTGGAGGCCGCCGAGGACGAGACGCCGAAGCCCGGCGACCCGCGCCTGTCGGGCGCCGAGACCACCATCATCGCCACCCCGCAGGACGCACTGGAAGCGGCGGCGGCGCTCGCCCGCGACCGCGGCTACACCCCGGTCATCCTCGGCGACGCCATCGAGGGCGAATCGCGCGAGGTCGCCAAGGTCCATGCCGGCATCGCCCGGCAGGCCGCCCGCCACGGCCAGCCGGCCCCGGTTCCCGCCGTGATCCTGTCCGGCGGCGAGACCACGGTGACGGTGCGCGGCCAGGGTCGCGGCGGCCGCAACGTCGAATTCCTGCTGGCGCTCGCCGTGGCGCTCGACGGCCATCCCGGCATCTCGGCCGCCGCCTTCGACACCGACGGCATCGACGGCACGGAGGACAATGCCGGTGCCGTCCTGCGCCCCGACACGCTGAAGCGGGCGGAGGCGCTGGGCCTCGACGCCAAGGCCTTCCTCGCCAACAACGACGGCTACAGCTTCTTCAAGGCGCTGGGCGATCTGGTGGTGACCGGCCCGACGCGGACCAACGTCAACGACTTCCGGGTGATCGTGATCGACCGCACCTGACCGATCGCGACCGGTATCGACCGGCAGATGCCAATATACTGAAAGGGGTGGGCCTGCGCAGGCCCGCCTCAAGGCACTGTGAGCACGATCTTTCCGAAACCGCCGCCGCGCTCCATCGCCTCGTGCGCCTGCACGACGTCCGCCAGGGGAAGCACCTGCGAAACCACGGCGCGCAGGGTGCCGGAGGCGACGAGCGGCAGCATGCGATCGGCAAAGCGCCGAACCATCGCGCGCTTCTCATCCGGCTGCCGCGACTTCATCACCGTTCCCACCAGCCGCAGATGGTTGTGAAGAAGCAGGCCGAGAGGGATCGACGCGTCGCCTCCGCCTCCCATCAGCCCGACCTGCACCAGGATCCCGCCCGGCCGCAGGCTGCGCAGGTTGGCGGCGAGCGTGTCGCCGCCAATGAAATCGACCACCGCGTCGAGACCCCGGCCTTCCGTGAAGCGCCGGGCCTCCGCCTCGAAATCCCCCGACCGGTAGTCGACGACCGCCTCGGCGCCCAGCGAGAGGACATCGGCGAGGCGACCGGCGCCGGCCGTGGCCAGCACACGGCCCCCCAGGGCACGGGCGACCTGCACCATGGCGGAGCCGACGCCTCCCGCGGCGGCGTGCACGAGTATGGTCTGCCCGGCACCGAGACCCGCCAGATGTCCGACGACCTCATAGGCGGTGACGAAGGATTCCATGACCGCCGCCGCCTCGACGAAGCCGAGATGATCGGGCATAGGGACAGCCAGCGCCTGATCGACGCGCGCGACCTCCGCATAGGCGCCGCCGCCGGTGATCGCCATCACCCGGTCGCCGCGGCGGAACCCCGTCACCGCCCCGCCGACCGCCACGACCTCGCCGGCCAGTTCGAGGCCGAGAAGCGGGCTGTCGCCGTAAGTCTCCCTTCCATAGACCCCCTGCCGCTGCAGAAGATCGGCCCGGTTCACACCGGCGGCCCGCACCCGTACCAGAAGATCCGTCGGCCGGATCTCCGGGGCCGGCACTTCGGCGAGGTGGAGAACATCCGCCCGGCCGAAGTCCTGAAAAATAACGGCTTTCATTTCGCCCCCTCCAGCGCCCGCGCCTTTGCACGCCGCGCGATGCTGGCCGCGAAAAGGGGCGTCTCGCGCCGGTTGTGGTCGCCACCGGCGGCTTGACGGGCGGCGGCGGCGGCTTCGTAGGACAGCTGATGCGCCTCCAGAAAATCCATGAAGGCATCCGTGGGATGCGCGGTCACCCGGTTGGTGTAGCGGGTCCGGCCGTTTTCGATGGCTTCGGCCATCAGTTCCCAGACGACGTTGACCTGCGTGCGGCCATTCGCCGTGAAGACGTCCGAGATCGAATTCATCCGCACATAGGTCGGGCCGGCTTCCTCGGCCACATAGTGCTGCACCACGAGCCCGGTCCCGATCATCTCGACATTGATCGACATCCGGCGGCCGTCGTCGGTCGTGGTGATGCCGGCAGCGATATGGTCGGGTGCGCAGCAGCGCTGATATTCGGCTTCCGGCAGGGAAAACAGCCATTCCTCGATGTCCACCAGATCCAGCGGCACGTCGATCTCGGCCGAATAGGCGGATTGGGACAGGATGCGATCCAGGACTTTCATTGTACTCTCCATTTCGCTCCGGCCGGGCTCTGGCGCCCGGCTGGTGGAATGGACCTTACCCAGCCTCCGCAGGTGCGAGAATGCAGGCAGACGTCGAAACCTTTTTGCCCGGAACGCAAAGATGATCGATCCGCGCTTCGCAGAGCATCTGACGGTCTTCGTCGACGTGGTCCGGGGCGGCAGCTTCTCCAACGCGGCGCGTCGGCGCGGGCTCACGCCGTCCGCCATCACCCGCCAGATCGACGCGCTGGAACACAGCGTCGGCGTCCCGCTCTTCGTCCGCTCGACCCGCGCCCTGGCGATGACCGATGCCGGCGAGCGGCTTTTCGAACGCGCACAGCGGCTTCTGGACGATCTGGCCGACACCCACGCGGAAATCGCCGCCTTCGACGGCGCGGTGACCGGCGTCTTCCGCCTGGCCTGCTTTCCCACCTTCGGCAAGCGCTACGTGATCCCGGCGGTGGAGGGGGTGATGCGGGACCATCCCCGGCTGACCGTGGAACTCGATCTGACCGAACGCCTGGCCGACCCGGTCCTCGAACGTCTCGACGCGGTGATCCGCATCGGAGAGCTGGCGGACAGCACGCTCATCGCCACCCGTCTCGCCGGACAGAAAAGGCTTCTCGTCGCCTCGCCGGACTACCTGTCGCGCAACGGGACGCCGGCCGACCGCGCCTCGCTCGCCGGTCACCGGCTGATCGACAAGCTGCACGGCGCCGATCTGCTCGGCTGGGCGGATGTCCTCGGCCATCCGGCAGGGCATCGGCAGGATGCCGGCGTGGTCTTTCGTTGCGACGACTTCGAGGCGATGCGGGGCGCGGTCCTGTCCGGAACCGGCATTGGCTTCCTGCCGGATTGGGTCGTGGGGGCCGACGTTCGTGCCGGCGCGCTCCTGCGCCTGTCCCTCGACAGCGAATCCGGGGCCGAATCCTGGAACATGTCGGAGACCGGCATCCACCTGCTGCGCGCCCTGGCGCAACCCTCCGCGAAATTCCGGGTGGTCAGCGACGCCCTCCGTGCGGTGATCGGTACGCCGCCGGTCTGGGCTGCCTGATCCCGATTTTCCGCGGCGACGGCCTGCCCTCTCCTCACCAGCGCCGCTGTCCCCGGTGAAGCAATGCTCGACGGACTTGCCGCTATGGCGCTTTTTTCGTCAGCTGCGAGATGTAGATCCGCGTCAGCGACTTCAGGATCGGCGGCATCGCCGCCACCGCCTCCTCGAAGCTGCGCTTGTCGATCACCTCGCAGATCCCGCCGCTGACCGCCACGGCGGTGACGTCCGGCAACCGGCCGGTCAGCAGATAGATCTCGCCGAACAGGCTGCCCGGCCCGAAGCTGGCGATGTCCTCGCCCAGCGTGCCGCGGCCGGGACGCAGCACGACGCGGCCGGACTGGATCAGGTAGGCGGCATTCACCGGATCGTTGGGGCCGAAGAAGACATGCCCCTCGCGGATCATCCGGCGGTCGACCACCTTCTGGAACGAGTTGGTGGACCGGAAATCCACCGCGTTGCCGACCCGCTCGGTCGGCGGCAGGCCGTAGTCGCGGCGGATGGCGGCGATCAGGCTCTGCAACAGGTAGGACGCCAGCGGCGGGCTGCGCTTCAGCAGGCCGCGGAAGGCCTCGCGCGTCACCTCCACGCAAGCGACCTCGGTCAGCGCGCGCACGGTGGCGCTGCGCTCCCCGTCGTCGATCAGCGCCATCTCTCCGACCACCGCCCCCTTGCCGACGACGCCGAGCCGCCGGACACTGCCGTCCGCGGCGGTCAGCAGCACCTCCAGCTCGCCGGATTCGATCAGCCACGCCCGGTCGGCCCGCTCGCCCTGCCGCATCATGACGATGCCGGGACCGATGGTGGTGCGCTTGGGACCGGAAGCGGCGGATGGTGTCATTGCGTGGCTCGGGGCAGGCGGAACAGTGAAGCGCCAGAATACCCGATCGCCGGAAACCCGTCAGCCGCCCGTCTTCATCACCCCGCCGCGGTCGCGCGCCGGACCGCCTCCTCGCCCAAGGAACTGGCGCAGGAAGGCGACGACCTCCGGCGAGTCCCACTCCACCGCCCCCTCGACCCGACCGAGCTCCCGGCCGTCGGGATCGACCAGCACGGTGGTGGGCAGGCCGCGCAAGGACAGCGCCTTCATCGACTCCGATCCCGGATCGAGGAACACCGTCAGATGCTCGACCCCCGTCTTCCTGTAGAAGGGCTCCACCGCCGTCCGCCCGCCGCGGTCCAGCGACAGCGCCACCACCTGGAAGGCGTCGCCGCCCAGCTGGGCCTGGAGCCGGTCGAGCGACGGCATCTCCTTCACGCAAGGCCCGCACCAGGTCGCCCACAGGTTCAGAAGGATCACCCGGTCCTTGAAATCGGCCAGATCGATCCGCCGGCCCTCGGCATCGACGAAGGACAAGGGCGGCATCGGCTTCGGCTCCGCCCCCTTGAACTTCTCCAGCTTGTCGACACCGGCGGACGCCGCCGTCATGGCCGAAACGGCCGCATCCGGCGCGCCCAGCCGCACCACCTCGGGGGCAGCGGCGCCAGGGTTGGGGGCCGCACCGGCGCTCCACCACAGGCCGGCCCCGGCCATGCACACACAAACCGTTGCGACGGCCGCCAAAGTCCGCATACTCACGCTTCCTCGCTCCCCTTCACCCGAATGCCCCGGTACCCGTCCCCATGAGCGCCGATCAGACCCCGCAGACCAGTGCTGGTTCCAACTCCGCCACCGCACCCGCCGCCAGCCAGATGTGGGGCGGGCGATTCGCGCGCGGTCCCGCCGCCATCATGGAGAAGATCAACGCCTCCATCGGCTTCGACAAGCGGCTCGCCGACCAGGACATCGCCGGGTCGAAGGCCCATGCCGCGATGCTGGCCAAGCAGGGCATCATAACCCAGGCCGACGCCGACGCCATCATCGGCGGGCTCGACCGCGTAAAGGCAGAGATTGACGCCGGCGCCTTCACCTTCAAGGTGGAGCTGGAGGACATCCACATGAATGTGGAGGCCCGGCTGGCCGAGCTGATCGGCGAACCGGCCAAGCGCCTGCACACCGGCCGCTCGCGCAACGACCAGGTGGCGACCGACTTCAAGCTGTGGGTGCGCGACGCCATCGACCGGACCATCGCCGGCCTGACCGCGCTGCAGACCGCGCTGATCGACCTGGCGGAGCAGCACACCGGCACGGTGATGCCCGGCTTCACCCATCTCCAGGCGGCACAGCCGATCAGCTTCGCCCACCATCTGCTGGCCTATGTCGAGATGTTCGGGCGCGACCGCAGCCGCTTCCGCGACGCCCGCTGCCGGCTGAACGAATGCCCGCTGGGCTCGGCGGCGCTGGCCGGCACGCCCTACCCGATCGACCGCTTCATGACGGCGGAGGCGCTGGGCTTCAACCGGCCGACCGCCAACTCGCTGGACGCGGTGTCCGACCGCGACTTCGCGCTGGAATACCTGTCGGCGGCGTCGATCTGCGCCATGCACCTGTCGCGCTTCGCCGAGGAGATCGTGATCTGGTGCTCGGCCCAGTTCCGCTTCATCAGGCTGACGGACGCCTTCACCACCGGCTCGTCGATCATGCCGCAGAAGAAGAACCCCGACGCGGCGGAGCTGGTGCGCGCCAAGGCCGGCCGGGTGATCGGCAGCCTGAACAGCCTGCTGATCGCCATGAAGGGCCTGCCGCTGGCCTATTCCAAGGACATGCAGGAGGACAAGGAGCCGGTGTTCGAGGCCGACGACACGCTGGCGCTCTGCATCGCCGCCATGGAAGGCATGGTGCGCGACATGCAGCCCAACGTCCCGGCGATGCGCGAGGCGGCCGACCGCGGCTTCCTGAACGCCACCGACCTCGCCGACTGGCTGGTGCGGGAGCTGGACATGCCCTTCCGCGAGGCGCACCACGTCACCGGCCGCGCCGTGAAGGCGGCGGAGGACCGGCGCGTCGGCCTGACCGACCTGACGCTGGCCGAACTCCAGGCCATCGAGCCGCGCATCACCGAAGCCGTCTATCCGGCGCTGAGCATCGAGGCGTCGCTGAACAGCCGCACCAGCTTCGGCGGCCCGGCCCCCGTCCGCGTGCAGGAGGCGGTGAAGGCCGCCCGGGAGCGTTTCCTGTGAACCGCAGCGTTACCGTGACGATCATCGCCCTGGCCGGCGCGCTGGCGCTGGCCGGCTGCGGCAAGAAGCCGAAATTCGTCGACAGCCCAGCTCCGGAAGGTCAGGTCGACCCCTTCCCCCATACCTACCCCAACCCCTCGCTGGACCCGAAGCCCGGTAAGCCGGCCGGCTCCGGAGTCCAGTTCCCATGACCGCCCGCACCGGTTCCCCCAACGGATCTCCAATGAGCGTCTTCGCCTACCGCAACGGCGTGCTGCATGCCGAAGCGGTGTCGCTGGAGGATGTGGCGCGAGAGGTGGGCACCCCCTTCTACCTCTACTCCACCGCGGCGCTGGAGTCGCACTACAACGCCTATGCCGGCGCCTTCGCCGGCCAGGATGCCGGCGTCTGCTACGCGCTGAAGGCCAACTCCAACCTCGCCGTCATCCGCACCCTGGCCAAGCTGGGGGCCGGCGGCGACGTGGTGTCGGTGGGCGAGATGAAGCGCGCCCTGGCCGGCGGCATCCCGCCCGAGCGCATCGTCTTCTCCGGCGTCGGCAAGACCCGCGACGACCTGCGCGCCGCGCTCGAGGCCGGCATCCACCAGATCAACGTGGAGTCCGTGCCGGAGCTGGAGGCGCTGAGCGAAGTGGCCTCGTCCCTCGGCGTTGAGGCCCCCATCGCCTTCCGCGTCAACCCGGACGTCGACGCCAAGACCCACGCCAAGATCGCCACCGGCAAGAAAGAGAACAAGTTCGGCATCGACTACGACCACGCGCGCGAGATCTACCGTCGCGCCGCGGCCCTGCCGGGCGTCAAGCCGGTCGCCATCGCCGTCCATATCGGCTCGCAGCTGACCGACCTCGCCCCCTTCCGGGCGGCCTACGAGCGGGTGGCGGCGCTGCTGCACCAGCTGCGCGAGGACGGCCACGACATCCAGCGCCTGGATCTCGGCGGCGGGCTCGGCATCACCTACAGGAACGAGGCGCCGCCCGATCTGGCCGACTATGCCGCGATGGTGCGGTCCATCACCGGCAATCTCGGCTGCCGCATCACGCTGGAGCCGGGCCGCTCGCTGGTCGGCAATGCCGGCATCCTGGTCAGCCGCGTCATCTACGTGAAGCAGGGGCTGCACCGCCGCTTCGCCATCGTCGACGCGGCGATGAACGACCTGATCCGCCCGTCGCTGTACGACGCCTATCATGGCATCGTTCCGGTGGCGGAACCGGCGGACGGCGTTGCGCAGGAGCCCTACGACGTCGTCGGCCCGGTGTGCGAGAGCGGCGACACCTTCGCGGTGCAGCGCCCGCTGCCCCCGCTGGCCGATGACGACCTCGTCGCCTTCCTGTCGGCCGGCGCCTATGGCGCGGTGATGGCCTCGACCTACAACACCCGGCCGCTGGTGCCGGAGGTTCTGGTCAACGGCGACCGCTTCTCCGTCATCCGTCCCCGCCCCACGGTGGAGGAGATGCTGGCGGCGGAGCGGGTACCGGACTGGCTGTAAAGGACTGGCCGTAAGCGGCTGGCGCCCCCTCCCCATCGGAGAGGGGGCGGTCCCCTTCACGCATCCAGCACGAACCGGCTGTTCTTCGCCGTCAGCGCCTCGAAATAGGGCCGCAGCGTCGCGTCGTCGAAGCCGAAGGCCTGCTGGAAGCGGATGATCAGGTCGCGCTCGCCCTGCTCCGCCTCGCCGTCGGCCATGGCGCTGTCGATCATGTTCAGCAGGATGCACAGCCGCTGCTGCTGGTTCAGCTTCGGCGTCACCTCGGCCAGGAAGCTGTCCGGCGGGGTGCTGCGCGCGTATTTGAGGCAGCCGTCCAGCTCTTCCCGCGAGGCGCGGCGGCCGAGGACGGAGACGAGATGGCCGACCTCCTCCGGATCGATCTCGCCGTCCGACCCCATGCAGTAGACCAGCGACACCACCAGCGCGCGGCGCGGGTTCATCTCCAGCGGCGCATTGCCCTTGAACATATCGAACAGACCCATCCTTCCGCCTCCCCTATGGTTTGGATGCCCGCGCATTTGGGCCCGTGGGGAAAGCCGTGCAAGATGGAGGGGCGCGCGATTTTTTCGCCTGGGCGCGGGGACTCCCGCCCGTCGATCCGCCCATGAATGCCCAGCCATTGGGACAAACCCCAAGGGGCTATCCGGTCGAATAGCGCATCGAACCCATGGGTTTCATGATAGTTTGAACCTGAAGCGTTGATGGGGCTGCATCGCGCATCGGCACAAAAAGGGGGATTTGTGGGACGCTTCCTACGGGGCGCGCTGGTGGTGGTCGTCGTTCTGGCCGCATTGGCGGGCAACGCGGGCCACAGGATCTACCAGGACTACCAGGACACGCAGCAGCGCCACTTCGCCCTGGTCCGGAACATGGCCCGGCTGGTCGACGACCATGTACGCCGCACGGTGCGTACGGCCGACATCGCGCTCGACCAGACCGCCGCCATGGTGGCGGAGGCCGGCGGCCCGCAGAGGGTGCGCGATCTGAAGCGCTGGTCCCGCCTGCGCGAATATGCCGCCCAGGTCGAGGGCGTGGACGCCATCTGGATCTACGACGCCGACGGGCGGGCCGTCCTGGAGTCGGGCAGCTTCCCCAACCGCATCGCCGGCTTCGCCGATCCCGTCGGGCTGGAGGCCCTGCGCGGCGGGACGCGCCTGCACATCGGCGCGGCGCAGCCGGTCCGGAACGGCAGCCAGCCTCTGGTCTTCCCGATCTCCCGTCCCCTGCACGACGACGAAGGGCGTTTCGTCGGGGTGGCGTCGGTGTCGATCCGGGTCGATCACCTGACCGACTTCTACAACATGCTGGGCTTCGAGTTCGATCCGCTGGTCGGCGTCTACCGCCCGAACGGCGAGGTCGTCGCCCGCCGCCCGGCGACCGAGACCGCGGTCGGCCGCTCCATCGCCTCCGGACCGCTGTTCCAGTCCAAGCTGCGCGAGGCCCCGGAGGGGCAGTATCTGTCACCGTCGGTGCTGGACGGGATGCTGCGCATCGCCGCCTACCGGACGGTCGCCGATTACGGGCTGGTGGTGGTGGCCGGCGTCGGCCGGGACGAGGCGATGGCCGAATGGCGCACCCGCACCCTGCACACGGTGCTGCAGACCGCCGTCGGGCTGCTGGCGATCCTGGCGATGCTGGCCTGGGGCCTGCGCTATCTCGACCGCGAGCGCAAGGCGCAGGTGGCGCTGGCCGAGGCGCGCAGCGCCGTGGAGCGGACCAGCGCCGAACGTGACGAGAGCGCCCGGCTCGCCGCCGCCCTCAACCATGCCCGCGACATGGCGGAGACCGCGCGTCAGGCCGCCGAGGCCGCCAACCGCGCCAAGGGCGAGTTCCTGGCCGGGCTGAGCCACGAGCTGCGCACGCCGCTGAACGCCGTCATCGGCTTCGCCGACCTGATCGCCCGCGAGGCGGAGGGGCCGGTCGGCACGCCGTCCTACCGGCAATATGCCGCCAATGTCCGTGACAGCGGCCAGCATGTGCTGGAGCTGATCAACGAGATCCTCGACCATGCGCGGGCCGAAGCCGGGGCGCTGACGGTCGAGGAAGGGCGCTGCGACCTGGAGGCCGCTGCCGATTTCGCCGTCCGCATGCTGACCCCGCGGGCCGAACGCGCCGGCGTGCTGCTGTCGGCGGTGGTGACGCCGGCGGTCCGGGGCCTGCGCGGCGACGACCGCCGCATCCGCCAGATCCTGCTGAACCTGATCGCCAACGGGGTGAAATACACCCCGTCGGGCGGATCGGTGACCCTGTCGGCCGAGCTGGAGCAGGGCGTGCCGGTGATCCGCATCACCGACACCGGCCTGGGCATCCCGGCCGAGGACGTGGACCGCGTTCTGGAACCCTTCGTCCGTGTCGAGAACACCGCCACCCGCGGCGTCGAGGGCGCCGGGCTGGGCCTGCCGCTGACCAAGCGGCTGGTCGAGCTGCATGGCGGCACGCTGGCGTTGCGCAGCACGCTGGGCGTCGGCACGACGGTGACGGTGCGCCTGCCGGCAAGCCGCCTGCTGCCGGCGGAGCCGGGAGAGGCGTCCCGGACCCTGGCCCAGCCTTTGGCCCATCCCCTGGAGGCCGCACCGGTCCAGCCGGCCCCCGCCGCCCCCTTGCCGCTTCCGGCGCCCCTGCCGTCCGCCCCCGCCCCCGCCTGCGCGCCGCTGTCGATCCTGCTGGTGGACGACGACCCGACGGTGCGCGACATGGTGGCCGGGCTGCTGCGCGGCTGGGGGCACCGCGTGATCGCGGCCGCCAACGCCAACGAGGCGCTGGTGGTGCTGGACGGGCCGGAGAAGCTGGACCTGCTGCTCAGCGACGTCGTGATGCCGCCGGGCATGGACGGCACCGAGCTGGCCCGGCATGCCACCCGCATGCGCCCGGGCCTGCCGGTCCTGCTGGCCTCCGGCTTCGCCGCCCATGCCGTCGGCACCCCGGCCGCCTTCGGCCCCGACGTGGCGATGATCGCCAAGCCCTTCTCCATCGACGACCTGCGCCGGCAGCTCGCCCGCATCACCGGGCGGCGGACGGAGACGGCGCCTCCCATGACGGCATCCGTCCCCCCCTCGTCCGCGCTGCGTCCGTCCGGACCGCCGCGCCTGCTGATCGCCGAGGATCTGGCGATCAACCGGGATCTGCTGGCCGCCCTGTTCCGCGACAGCGGCTACGGCATCGATCTGGTGGCGGACGGCACGGCGGCGGTCGAGGCGGTGGCGGCTGGCGACTACGACCTCGTGCTGATGGACGTGCAGATGCCGGGAATGGATGGTCTGGAGGCCAGCCGCGCCATCCGCGCGATGCCGCCGCCGCGCGGCGACCTGCCGATCCTGGCGTTGACCGCCGGTTCGTCGGAGGAGGAGCGGCGCGAATGCCGCGAGGCCGGGATGAACGGCCATATCGCCAAGCCCTATGACCGCGAAAACCTGCTGCGTCAGGTCGCCCGCATACTCGCCGCCGGGCGGAGCCGCACCGGCACCGTCTGACGGAGGTCAGAGGCGGCGGTCAGGGCTGATCGAACACGCGCGGAAAATGGGCGAGACGCCGGCCGAACAGGCTTTGCGGCGTGGTGTCGGTCACCGCAGCAGCCTGCACCGGCGAGTTGGCACCGAGCGGCGGCGCGGGCAGCGGCGTGGCGGAGAGCGCGCGGGCCGAGGTCGGGCGGGGGCGTCGTTCGGATTTGTCGGGCGGGGCGTAGAAATGCAGGGTCAGCTGGCCGTCGGCTTCCGCCGCATAGGGCAAGCCGGGGACCGTCCGGCGTTCGGTGCCGGGAAGCACATACTGCTCGCCTTGGTCGGTGCGTTCGATATGCGGCATGACCGGTATCCTGTCTCCACCGGACCGATCCTGCCGTTCCCGCCCTTGTGGGTCAAGGGCGGGCTGCGTCACGGAGGAGTTATCTGTCGCCCCCTCCGTTCACAGCGTGTTCTCTTCCCGATTCGCCCCCTTACGGACGCAGCACGGCCGCCACCAGCAGGTAGGACAGCCAGGCGACGATGCCGGATGCGGGAATCGTCAGCACCCAGGCCCAGACGATTCGGCCCGCCAGCCCCCAGCGCACCGCCGAGGTGCGGCGGGCGGAGCCGACGCCGACGATGGCCCCGGTGATGGTGTGGGTGGTCGACACCGGAATGCCGAGCCACGTCGCGCCGAACAGCGTGATGGCGCCCGCCGTCTCGGCGCAGAAGCCCTGGTAGGGCTTCAGGTCGGTGATGCGCGACCCCATGGTGCGGACGATGCGCCAGCCGCCCATCATGGTGCCCATGCCCATCGCCAGCTGGCAGGCGATGATGACCCAGAAGGGGACGTGGAAGCTGTCGCCCAGCATGCCCTGGCTGAACAGCAGGACGGCGATGATGCCCATGGTCTTCTGCGCGTCGTTGCCGCCGTGGCCCAGGCTGTAGAGCGCCGCCGAGACCAGCTGGAGGTGGCGGAACTGGCGGTCCACCGTGAAGGGCGCGGAGCGGCGCAGCAGCCAGGACACCACCAGCATCAGCAGCAGGGCAAGCAGCAGGCCGATGCCGGGCGACAGCACGATGGCGACCGCCGTCTTGGTGAAGCCGCTGGCGATGATGGCGCCGAAGCCCGCCTTGGCGATGCCGGCCCCGGCGATGCCGCCGACCAGCGCATGCGAGGAGGAGGACGGCAGCCCCAGCCACCAGGTGATCAGGTTCCAGCCGATGGCGCCGATCAGCGCCGCCAGGATCACCGCCGGGTCCATCACCAGCGGATCGACCAGACCGGTGCCGATGGTGGTGGCGACGTGCAGGCCGAAGAACAGGAAGGCGATGAAGTTGAAGAAGGCCGCCCACAGGACCGCCAGCTTGGGCGACAGCACGCGGGTCGACACCACGGTGGCGATGGAGTTCGCCGCGTCGTGCAGGCCGTTGATGAAGTCGAAGGCGAGCGCCACCAGGATGATGACGACGATCGCCGGCAGGCCGAGTTGCAGGGCCTCCATGACCGCGGCCGCCTCAGACCTGATCGAGCGTGATGCCCGCGACCAGGTCGCCGACGTCGTCGCAGCGGTCGGTCACCGCCTCCAGCATCTCGTACAGCTCGCGCCGGCCGAGGAAGGCGATCATGTCCGGCTTCTCCGCGATCAGCGCCTTCAGCGCGCCGCGCAGCACGTCGTCCGCCTCGTCCTCCAGATCGGACAGCCGGCCGCAGAGATGGTCGATCCGCTCTGCGTTGCGGGCGATGGCGCCCAGCAGCGGCATCAGTTCCAGCAGCACGTCGGCCTGCTGGCGGATCAGGGCGACGGAGCGGCGCATCGGCTCGTCGAACACCTCGATGCCATAGAGGCCGGCATGGCGCGGCACCTCGTCCATCAGGTCGATGGCGTCGTCCAGCGCGTTGATCAGCGACAGGATGTCGGAGCGGTCGAACGGCGTGATGAAGGCGCGGTGCAGGTCGCGCCCGGCATCCTTGGCGATGCGGTCGGCGTCCTTCTCCACCCGCTTCAGCGCGGCGATCTTCTGGGCACGGTCGTCCGGTCCGGAATCCATCACCGCTTCCAGCGCAATGGATGCTGCCACGATATGGCGGGCCTGCTCGACGAACTGGTCGACGAAGCGTTCCTCCTTCGGCATCAGCGAACGGAATGCGCGCAGCAGCATGGGACGGTGACTCGCGTAAACGGGAATGATTTGGCGCTGCTCTTATCACGCTTCGCGGTGCAGTGCAGCGGCGGCATGTCATGTAAAGGTCATGAAACAGTCATTTGGTAGCAAAATCGCCACAGGTCGCGGCACAATGCCGCTTTCCCCTTCAAACCGATGAGCCGAACCGGTTGAAGCCGGGCCATGGAAAGACCGTGGACGCCTCCCCAGATCTGGCAACGCCCTCCCCCGACCACAGGGTTTCCCCCATGACGTGCCCACCCGCCCCCCGCCGCCCCGTTTCGCCGGTTGCCGTGCCGGCGCTCGCCGCCCTGCTGCTGACCGCCGCACCGCTGCATGCCCAGACGACGACCCCGCCGGAGGATCCGGCCGGCCGTTGCAGCCCCACCGTCTCGGCGGCGCTCAGCGCCTGGGACACCGGTCTGGCGGCGGCCGAGCGCTTCGGCGACAAGGCCGCGGCGGTGGCGCGCGAGAAGGGGCGGGATTACCTGCTGCCGCTGCTGGGCATCGACCCGAAGACGGTCCCCCCCGACGCCAAGGGCGGCACCACCGACGACGTCGGCCGGGCGCTGGAGGACAGCCGCGACGACCCCAGGCGCCGCGCCGCCCTCTGCGCCGCCATCACCGGCGCGGCGGACGAGGCGAAATCCTCGGCCGGCGCCGGGCTGGACGCGCTGAAACGGGCGCTGGACAGCTGGCAGCTGACGCCGCCCGCCGCCCCGGCGCCGTCCCCTGCCCCGGCGCCCGAGCCGCCGAAGCAGGACGGCCTGATTCGCACCTGAGCGGTGAAGGGCGCCACGCCTCATTTGCAAACGCACACCCGGCGCAAGAGGGGATTGCGTCGGGGTCCGGTCGGAATCCGCCGCGTCTGCCCCGCGAAACGGTCACGGGCGGAATAATTCTTCCCGACCTATGTTGATGCCGCTATAGGCATGGTTCGCAGCGGCATCGTCGAGGCGCCCGGCTTGGCTCAAACGTCTAATTGTCACAGCCGAACGTCATAGATACCGTTGTGGAACCTGGTCCGAAAGCCTAATCTGTTCGTGTCCCCAACCAATTCCCGAACATGGGAAGGTGCCATCCATGAATCTGCACAGCCTGGCCAGCGACATGGTGCAAACCGTCCTGGCCTGTGAAAAGGCGCTCCCCGGTCGGGCGAACGCCGATGAACACGATCTTGCCCGGCACATCCTGGTCGAACCCGACCATGCCTGGCACGTCTGCGAGACCTACGCCCGCGCGGTCAGCATTCCGGTCGAACAGCTCCCGGTCAGCCAGCTCCGCGGCCTCATCAGCGACATCGTCCTGTCGAAGCTTCCCCGTTACGACTGAGTTTCTCGATCCCAAGGGCCGGCGCCGTATCCGGCCGATGGCCGGAACGATCCGGGTTTTACAATCCCGCACTCCAAGTTCCGTGGTGCCACCATGGCGATCGAGCTTCATTCCTTTACCGTAACGCTGGCCGCCGCCGATGCGACGGGCTGCGCCAGCGCCGCCGAACACCGCGCCCGCATCTGGAAGGCCGTGTCCGAACTGTCGGCCGCCGTCCGCAATGCCGGCATGGCGACGGAGGCCCGCCTGCGCGGCCAGGACCGCCAGGGCCATGTCCTGTTCGAGGCGACCGACACCGGCGCCGCCTTCCTGCGCGGCCTTCCCGTCATCGCCCGCGTCGATGACGCGCGCCTGAACGGCGGACGCGTCCAGCTTCGCCACTGACGGGCCGGGGGGCGGACTCCGCTCCGCCTGAAAAGGACCCGCCGCGAAAACGAAGGCCCGCCGCTCCGTTCCGGGGCGGCGGGCCTTGTCGCGTTCGGCGGCAGGACTGTGCGTTCGCGCGATGGGCGTTCGCAGGACGGGTGTTCAGCGGGCGCGGTGGCGCAGCGGCCGGACGTTGCTCTCGGTCTCGACCTCTTCCTCGGTCGGGCGCACCTTCTTCAACTGGACGATGAAACGCTCGGCACCGTTCTCCATCACGGCGATGCCGGTCAGGCCATGCGCCCAGTCACAGGGAACGACGTGGATTTCCTTGATGGTGGCGGTACCGGCCGCAAGCTCCGCACGGTCCAGGACCACGTCCCCGACCTGGAACCCCAAATAAGCGTCGATCAGCATTCTCTTGGGCGTCCGTCTTCCGTTTCAGCCACGCACCGGGGCCGGCATTGACGGCCGGGTTCCCTCACGATGGACCATCTTGCCATAGATTGGGCCGTTCGCGACGCTTTCCCAGCGATGACGATGCAGTAAACCGACAGGGACCTCCGATTCCCCCCCGAATGCCCCATATCCCGCAGGGTTTGGAGCGGGCCATTGTTGGCGGCGCGCGCCTTGGGATAGGGTCACCTCGATCCCCCCACTCCCAAGAGGTCCGTCGGTCGTGCAGAGTTGGCTGGTGCTGGCCGTTTCGGCGGCCTATCTGGGGGTGCTGTTCGCCATCGCCTGGTGGGGCGACCGGCGCACCGCCGGGGGCGCGCTGCTGTCGGCCTCGCCGCGGGCGGCCGGCATCCTCTATGCGCTGACGCTGTGCATCTACAACACCAGCTGGAGCTTCTACGGCTCGGTCGGGCGGGCGTCGGCCAGCGGGTTCGACTTCCTGCCGATCTATCTGGCCCCGATGATCCTGCTGCTGGCGGCAAGGCCGGTGCTGACCAAGACCATCGCCATCACCAAGGCGCAGAACGTCACCTCCATCGCCGACTTCATCGGCGCCCGCTACGGCAAGAGCCAGGCGGTGGCGGCGCTGGTGACGCTGACGGCGCTGGTCGGGGTGCTGCCCTACATCGCGCTCCAGCTGAAGGCGGTGGCCGCCAGCTTCGACGTGCTGACCGCGCCCTCGCTGGCCGCCCCGGCCGCCCTGCCGCCGCCGATCTGGGGCGACACCGCCTTCGCGGTGGCGCTGTCGATGGCGCTCTTCACCATCCTGTTCGGCGTCCGGCACATCAACGCCAGCGAGCACCACCGCGGCCTGATGCTGGCCATCGCCTTCGAGAGCCTGGTGAAGCTGACCGTCTTCCTGGCGGTGGCGGCCTTCATCGTCTGGGGCATGTTCGACGGCTACGCCGACCTGATCACCCGGCCGCAGGCGGAACCGCTGCTGTCGCCCGACTTCACCGACGCGACCTGGTGGTCGAACACGGCGATCTCGATCGTCGCCTTCCTCTGCCTGCCGCAGATGTACCATGTGATGACGGTGGAGAACGACAGCCCCCGCCATGTCCGCGCCGCCGCCTGGATGTACCCGACCTACCTTCTGGCGCTCAGCGCGCTGATGATCCCCATCGCGGTGGCCGGCCTGATCACCTTCGGTGACGACGTCAACCCCGACACCTTCATGATCACCCTGCCCATCGCGGCGGGGGCCGGCGGATTCAGCCTGCTCTCCTTCATCGGCGGCCTGTCGGCGGCGACCGGCATGGTCATCGTCGCCGCGGTGTCGCTCAGCACCATGCTGTGCAACGACGTGGTGATGCCGCTGCTGCTCAGCCGTCCGCGCTTCGCCGCCCGCGTCGGGCGGCGCGACATGGTCGGCACGCTGCTGCTGGTGCGCCGGCTGTCGGTGCTGGGCATCCTGCTGCTGGCCTACGTCATGCACCGGCTGGTCGACCGCGACTACCCGCTGACCGTCATCGGCCTGCTCTCCTTCGTCGCGGTGGCGCAGTTCGGGCCGGCCTTCTTCGGCGGGCTCTACTGGCCGCGGGCCAACCGGGTCGGCGCGCTGGCCGGGCTGGGCGCCGGGTTCCTGCTGTGGGTCTACACGCTGCTGGTGCCGTCGATGGCGCGCATCGTGCCGGTGCCCGACGCCTTCCTAGACCTCGGACCCTGGGGCATCGGCTGGCTGCGCCCGCAGGCCCTGTTCGGGATCGAGGGGCTGGACCCCATCTCGCACGCCAGCCTGTGGAGCCTGCTGGCCAACCTGACCGCCTTCATCGCCGGCTCCCTGCTGGCCCGTCCCAGCGCGGTGGAGCGCACCCAGGCCGTCTCCTACACCGCGGCGGCGGCCGACCGGGACGAGGACGACACCCCCCAGGCGCTGGCCAAGCTGGCCGATCTGCGGGCGCTCGCCATCCGCTTCGTCGGGGCGGAGCGCGGCAATGCCGCCTTCGACCTCTATGCCGCCCGCCGCAAGGGCGAGACCGGCCCCGCCGACCTCGACGCCGTCCGCTTCACCGAGACGCTGATCGCCGGCGCCATCGGCGCCGCCTCCGCGCGCGTGGTGATGGCCGCCTCGCTCCAGGGGCGGACGCTGTCGCGCGGCGACGCCATGGCGATGCTGGACGAGGCGTCGGAGGCGCTGCGCTTCAACCGGAAACTTCTCCAGGCGACGCTGGAGAACATCGGCCAGGGCATCTGCGTGATCGACGCCGACCACCGCATCGCCGCCTGGAACCACCGCTATCTGGAGCTGCTCGACCTGCCGGCGGACATGGTGCGGGTCGGCGTGCCCTTCGCCGACCTGATCCGCTTCAACGAACGGCGCGGCGAATACAGCGCCCACGACATGACGGCGCTGCTGACCAACCGCGACACCGCCAACCAGCAATGGCCCTACCGCTACGAGCGCCGACGCCCCGACGGCACGGTGCTGGAGATCGTCGCCAACCCGCTGCCGGAAGGCGGCTACGTCTCCACCTACACCGACGTGACCGAGCGCTACCGCGCCGCCGAGGCCCTGCGCGAGGCCAACGAGAGCCTGGAGCACCGCGTGCGGGAGCGCACCGACGCCCTCCAGCAGGCGAAGGCCGAGGCCGAGGCGGCCAACGCCAGCAAGACCCGCTTCCTCGCCGCCGCCAGCCACGACCTGCTGCAACCGCTGAACGCCGCCCGCCTGTTCGTCTCGGCGCTGGAGGAGAGCGTGCGGGGAGCCCTGCCGACGCCCGATCAGCGCACCGCCGAGTGCGGCATGATCGACAACGCCGCCGCCTCCCTGCGCTCGACCGAGATGCTGCTGGGCGGGCTGCTCGACATCTCCTCGCTCGATGCCGGCAATGTCCGGGTCAAGACGCGCAGCTTCGCCATCGACGAGCTGCTGGGCGGGCTGGGGGTGGAGTTCTCTGCCCTGGCCCAGGAACGCGGCCTGACGCTCAAGGTGGTGGGCTGCGGCGCGGTGGTGCGGTCGGATCCGCAGCTTCTGCGCCGGGTGTTGCAGAACTTCCTGTCCAACGCCATCCGCTACACGCCGAAGGGACGCGTCCTGCTCGGCTGCCGGCGCCGCCGCGACCCTATCCATGGAGACCGCCTGCGCATCGAGGTCTGGGACACCGGCCCCGGCATCCCCGAGGCCAAGCGCCAGGAGGTGTTCGAGGAGTTCCGCCGGCTGGGCGGCGAGAATGGCGGCGGCAACCCGGCCGACAAGGGGCTCGGCCTCGGGCTTGCCATCGTCGACCGCATCGCCCGGCTGCTCGGCCATCCCGTCACCCTGCGCTCCACCGTCGGGCGCGGCACCGGCTTCGCGGTGGAGGTGCCGATGGAGCAGGCCCGCGCCGCGCCGGTCGACCGCCCGGTCTTCCCCCCCGCCGCCCTGTCGGCCGGGCTGCTGGTGCTGTGCATCGACAACGAGGAGCCGATCCTGGCCGGCTTGCGCGCCCTGCTCGGCCAATGGGGCTGCCGGGTGGCGACGGCGTCGGACGTGGCCGGCGCGCTGACGGCGCTGGCTCCATTCGACGGAACGCTTCCCGACGTGGTCTGTGTCGATTATCACGTCGGGGACGGCCAGACGGGGCTTGCGGTTCTGGAGCGGTTGCGGGAATTGTGGGGCCGCCCGGTCAGGGGGCTGCTGCTGACCGCCGACCGTTCCGAAGCGGTGCGGGCGGAAGCGGAGCAGTGCGGCTGCGGCGTGCTCTACAAACCGGTGAAGCCGGCGTCTCTGCGCCGCTTCCTGAACGGGGCGGCGCTGCAGACCGCCGCGGTGGCGGAGCGTTAGAGTTTGATCGCTTCAAGCGGTATCGCTTGAAGCGATCACACGGGAAACCAAAAGCTTGGAGGCTGTCTGGCGCTTCAATAAGCACCAGACAGCCTCCAAGCAGGTTTTCCGAACTCCGCCCACAGATGGGCGGGTTCGGAAAACCTGCAAAACCATAGAGTCCGCAGGTTCCACCAGGCCGGGCCTGCGGCCCGATCTGGAGAAACCTGCTTAGGGCCGGAACCGGACAAAAGCCGGACGGCCGCAAATGGGGGGAGTGCGGAAGCCATGGGCGAGGACAGCGCCGCCGGACAAACGACGGCCGGGCAAGCAGAGGCCGGGCAAACCACGATCATCATCGGCGACGATCATCCGCTGGTGCAGGCGGCGCTGCGCGACGCGCTGGGCAGGACGATGCCGGAGGTGCGGGTGATCGAATGTCCGGACCTCGATTCGGTGATGGCCGCGGTGGGGAGCCGGCCGGACGACATCGACCTCGTCCTGCTCGACCTGAACATGCCCGGCACCCACGGGTTCGCCGGCCTGTTCCTGATGCTGGCCCACCACCCGACCGTGCCGGTCGCCATCCTGTCGGCCTTGCAGGACTCCGACACCATCCGCCGGGCATTGGCCTATGGCGCGTCCGGCTACATCCCGAAATCGCTGTCGATGCCGGCGATGGCCGACGCCATCCGCGCCATCCTCTCCGGCGAGACCTGGGCGCCCCCGCTCTCGGCCGCCTCGTCGGAGGCCGACGAGGCCGACGCCGCCCGCCGCTTCGCCTCGCTCTCGCCACAGCAGCTGCGCATCCTGACGATGATCGTCGACGGCAAGCTGAACAAGCAGATCGCCGGTGAGCTGAACGTGTCGGAGCAGACGGTGAAGGTCCACGTCTCCAGCATCCTGCGCAAGCTGAACGTGGTCAGCCGCACCCAGGCCGCCGTGGTCGCCGGCCGGCTGGCGGTGGGCGGCGACGTGCTGCGCTGACGTCCGCCCCTTCCCGTTGACCGCAACCCGGGTGTCCCCATGGTCCTGCCGCTGAGTCTGTCGCTTACCCTGTCGCCGGTCGTCCTGCCCGGCGCCGGTGACCGGGCGAAGTCACCGGCGCGCTGACCCCCATTCCGTTCTTCCTTTGTACGCACAAGCTGGCGGTTCGCGCGCTCCTTTGCTAAGCTGGCGCCATCATGACCATCGCCCTGCACAGCGTCTGCCGCGACTGCGCCGCCGCCCTGCCGGGTGAAGTAACGCGCTGCCCGAAATGCGGCAGCCGACGGCTGTTCCGCCATGCCGAGCTGCACGGCCTGCCCATCGGCCACATCGACTGCGACAGCTTCTATGCCACCGTGGAAAAGCGCGACCGGCCGGAGCTGGCGAGCCGGCCGGTGATCGTCGGCGGCGACGACCATCGCGGGGTGGTGGCCGCCTGCTGCTATGTCGCGCGGATGTCGGGCGTGCGCTCCGCCATGACGATCCGCGAGGCGCTGGACCGCTGCCCCGACGCCACCATCATCCGCCCCGACATCGCCAAATATCGGGAAGTCGGCCATCAGGCCCGCGCGATCATGGAGGCCTTCACCCCCCTGGTCGAGCCGATCAGCATCGACGAGGCCTATCTCGACCTCACCGGCGTCGAGGACCGCCTCAGCATCAGCCCGGCCCAGGCGCTGGTGGAGATCGTCCGCCGCTTCGAGCGGGAACTGCGCATCACCGCCTCCATCGGCCTCAGCTACAACAAGCTGCTGGCGAAGATCGCGTCGGACCTCGACAAGCCGCGCGGCTTCTCCGCGCTGGGCCGGGCGGAGGCGGCGGCCTTCCTGGCGCCCAAGCGGGTCACCATCCTGTGGGGCGTCGGCCCGGCGCTGGAGCGCAAGCTGTTCGCCGACGGCATCACCCGCGTCGGCGACCTCCAGGACAGGGACGAGCATTGGCTGGTCAAGCGCTATGGCGCCATGGGCCGGGTGCTCTACAGCTATGCCCGCGGTGAGGATTCCCGCCGGGTCCATCCCGAGTCGCCGAGCAAGAGCATCTCGTCGGAGGAGACCTTCGACTGGGACGTCACCACTCTGCCCGCCCTGGCGCAGGAGCTGCGCCCGCTGGCCGACAAGGTCGCCCGCCGGCTGGAGCGTGAAAAGCTGCTGGGCCGCAGCGTGGTGCTGAAATTGAAGACCAAGGATTTCCAGCAGCTGACCCGCTCCCGCCGGGTGGAGCCGACCCGCTCGGCCGAGGCGATCCTCGCCGCCGGGATGGCCCTGCTGGAGCGCGAGGTCGACGGCCGCGCCTTCCGCCTGATCGGCATCGGCTGCACCGACCTGACCCACCCGGAAACCGCCCCCGACCCGGAACTCGACCTGTTCGGGTGAGGCACGCTCAGTCGGCGGTGTCCTCCAGCGCCGGCAGGCTGCCGGGGCGCACCACGCTGCGGATGGCGAAGCTCGACTGGATGCGCACCACGCCGGGCAGTCGCGACAGCGAGTCCTTGTAGATGCGGTCGTAGTCGGCGGGATCCCGCGCCACCACCCGCAGCAGGTAGTCGGAGCTGCCGGACAGCAGATAGCATTCCCGCACCTCCGGACAGCGGCGGACGGCGGCGTCGAAGCGGCGCAGATACTCCTCGGTCTGCCGCTCCAGCGTGATCTGGACGATGACCGTCACCGACCGCTCCTCGTCCGCCGTCTCGATGATGGCGGTATAGCCGCGGATCACGCCGGAATGCTCCAGCATGTGCAGGCGGCGCAGGCAGGCCGATGGCGACAGCCCGACCTCCGCCGCCAGCTTGGCGTTGCTCATCCGGCCGTCCTTGCGGAGCAGGCGCAGGATCTTGTGGTCCAGGGCGTCCAGGGCGTGCATGCAACTTTATTCGAAGACGTGGAGGATCGTGCGGAAGCTCCACCACACTATGGGAGATTCATGCAAGGCTTTGCAGAGATTCGCCCGCTCCGCCAGCCTTATAGTGACATCGCTGAGACAATCCGCCCCACAGATGGTTTCCTGGGATACCAGATGGGTTTTGCGGGATTGGCTGGAGCGGGAGTTCGGACCGGGGAGATCTCGCATGGTCACGCGCATCGGCGTTCCCAAGGAAATCAAGAACCACGAATACCGGGTCGGCCTGACGCCGGCATCGGTCCGCGAACTGGCGGCGGACGGCCATGCCCTGCTGGTGCAGAGCGGTGCCGGGGCCGAGATCGGCTTTTCCGACGAGGCCTACCGCGCGGCGGGGGCCGAGATCGCCGGCTCCGCCGAGGAGGTCTTCGCGAAGGCCGAGCTTATCGTGAAGGTCAAGGAGCCGCAGCCGGCGGAATGTCGCAGGCTAGGCCCCGATCAGGTGCTTTTCACCTACCTGCACCTCGCCCCCGACCCCGAACAGGCCCGGCTGCTGATGGACAGCGGCTGCACCGCCATCGCCTATGAAACCGTCACCGACCGCGCCGGGCGCCTGCCGCTGCTGGCGCCGATGTCGGAGATCGCCGGCCGCATGGCGATCCAGGTCGGTGCCGTCGCCTTGCAGAAGAGCAACGGCGGTTCCGGCATCCTGCTGGGCGGCGTGCCCGGCGTGCTGCCCGGCAAGGTGCTGGTCATCGGTGGCGGGGTGGTCGGCGCCAACGCCGCCCGCATGGCGATGGGCCTCGGCGCCGACGTGACCATCGCCGACCGCTCCATGCCACGGCTGGCCCAGCTAGACGACCTGTTCGGGCCGCGGCTGAAGACCGTCTATGCCTCGGCGGACACGCTCGACCGGCTGGTCGCCGACTCCGATCTGGTGGTCGGCGCCGTGCTGGTGCCGGGGGCCGCCGCGCCGAAGCTGGTGCGTCGCGACCAATTGGCCGGCATGCGCCGCGGCTCGGTTCTGGTGGACGTCGCCATCGACCAGGGCGGCTGTTTCGAGACCAGCCACGCCACCACCCATTCCGACCCGACCTATGTGGTGGACGGGGTCGTCCATTACTGCGTCGCCAACATGCCGGGCGCCGTCGCCCGCACCAGCACCGAGGCGCTGAACCATGCCACCCTGCCCTTCGTCCAGGCACTAGCCGGCAAGGGATGGAAGCGGGCGGTGACCGAGGACCCGCACCTGCTCGCCGGGCTGAACGTCCATGCCGGACACTTGACCTACGAGGCGGTCGCCGACACCCTGGGCCTGCCCTTCACCGACCCCCGCAGCCTCGTCCGCTGAAGATGTGAACAGCTATTGACAAAGGACTGAACGAAATTTCCCTCAATCCGGTTTGCTGGAAATTTCGTTCGGATTTCGACGGCGGGCACACGAGGAATGTTGTTTTTTTCTGCCACTGGAAAGAGAGTGTTGCGCCCACGGATCAAGTTGCTTTACCTGTCTGTGACAAGAAAAAGGGTAGCATCCGCCACCGGCACCAAAGTGCCGGGGTGCGAGGCCAAGAACAGAATAGAACAGGGCAAGGCTCGGCGCCTTTCGCCGACTGAACCGGGCTGGGCGACCTTTCCGTCCCTTCCGGTCGATTCACACAATGCTTGTCCGGCAGCGATGCCGGTGGGGACGCCACGGCCGCAAGCCGTGCCGCGCAAGTGGGAGCTGTTGGCGATGGTCGAACGACGGAACGACGCCCGGGTGCGGAACCGCGCCCCCGTGACGTCGTCGCGTATCCGGATGACTCCCGGCCCGATTCCGGGCCGAAGGGCGAGTCCGGCCCGCCACACGCAGACCCGCAGCGGTCCCCAGTAATGAATTCGCCCGAAGCCCCGCCGGATCCCGCATCCGGCGGGGCTTCGGCAGGAACCGGGTGCGGCGGCGGGATTCCAAGCGTCCCCTGCCTCGGTCCTGGATGTTCTCCCCCGTTCATCCGGATCGGAATTCCGCTGCCGCACACGGCTTAATCCACGTTTTGGACACAGGGTTTCGAGCACAAAGTTTTCGAGTATCCGCCTGTTCGGTGATCTGGGAGAGTGGGAGAAGCCTGCCTGATGGAATACTTCCTACAGCAATTGATCAACGGCTTGTCGCTTGGAGCGATCTACGGCCTGATCGCGATCGGCTACACGATGGTGTACGGCATCATCGGGATGATCAACTTCGCCCATGGCGAGATCTACATGATCGGGGCGTTCGTGGCGCTGATCACCTTCCTGGCGATCGGCGCGCTGGGGATCACCTGGGTGCCCTTGGCGCTGCTGATCATGCTGGTCGCCTCGATGCTGTTCACCAGCGTCTATGGCTGGACGGTCGAGCGCATCGCCTACCGGCCGCTGCGCTCCTCGCCGCGGCTGGCGCCGCTGATCTCCGCCATCGGCATGTCGATCTTCCTGCAGAACTACATCCAGATCCTCCAGGGCGCCCGCTCCAAGCCGCTGCAGCCCATCCTGCCCGGCAACCTCACCCTGATGGACGGCGCCGTCTCCGTCAGCTACGTGCGGCTGGCCACCATCCTCATCACCCTGGTCCTGATGGTCGGCTTCACCATCCTGATCAACCGCACCTCGCTGGGCCGCGCCCAGCGGGCGTGCGAGCAGGACAAGAAGATGGCGGGGCTGCTCGGCGTCAACGTCGACCGCGTCATCTCGCTGACCTTCGTCATGGGCGCGGCGCTGGCCGCCGTCGCCGGCATGATGGTGCTGCTGATCTACGGCGTCATCGACTTCTACATCGGCTTCCTGGCGGGCGTGAAAAGCTTCACCGCCGCCGTGCTCGGCGGGGTCGGCTCGCTGCCCGGCGCCATGCTCGGCGGCGTGGTCATCGGCCTGATNGGCGCCCGCTCCAAGCCGCTGCAGCCCATCCTGCCCGGCAACCTCACCCTGATGGACGGCGCCGTCTCCGTCAGCTACGTGCGCCTCGCCACCATCCTCATCACCCTGGTCCTGATGGTCGGCTTCACCGTCCTGATCAACCGCACCTCGCTCGGCCGCGCCCAGCGCGCCTGCGAGCAGGACAAGAAGATGGCGGGCCTGCTCGGCGTCAACGTCGACCGCGTCATCTCGCTGACCTTCGTCATGGGCGCAGCCCTCGCCGCCGTCGCCGGCATGATGGTGCTGCTGATCTACGGCGTCATCGACTTCTACATCGGCTTCCTCGCCGGGGTGAAAAGCTTCACCGCCGCCGTGCTCGGCGGGGTCGGCTCGCTGCCCGGCGCCATGCTCGGCGGCGTGGTCATCGGCCTGATNNGTGAAAAGCTTCACCGCCGCCGTGCTCGGCGGGGTCGGCTCGCTGCCCGGCGCCATGCTCGGCGGCGTGGTCATCGGCCTGATCGAGGCCTTCTGGTCCGGCTATGTCGGCTCCGAATGGAAGGACGTCGCAACCTTCTCCATCCTCGTCCTCGTCCTGATCTTCCGGCCCACCGGCCTGCTCGGCCGGCCCGAGATCGAGAAGGTGTAAGCGTCATGACCCTGCACTCCAACACCGTCCCGTCCGGCGCACGCACCGCCCCGCGCGGCGTCGATTGGGCCGCCACCGTCAAGGACGCCGGTCTCGCCGCCTTCGTGGCCTTGCTGCTGACCGTGCCGCTGGTGGGATTGCGCACCATCGACCGCCCCACCGGCCTCGGCATCGAAGCCCGGCCGGAGGAGGTCGTCGCCTCCCTGGTCCTCGTCTTCCTCGGCCGGCTCGGGCTCGGGCTGATCCGCCAGGGCATGGCGCTGCCGGTGCTGGTCCTGGCGCTGGTCTGCGCCGGCATCGGGCTGGTGCTGCCGATGCCGACCCAGGTGCTGCGCCTGGTGCTGGTGCTGGGCGGCGGCGTCATCGCGCTGCGCGCCGCCATGACGGTCGCCACCGGCCGCTCCAAGCTCAGCCAGGCCGAGCGCGACAAGCGGATGGACCGCGTCGCGGCACGCGTGCAGCATGCCAGCCGCTACATCGGCCCGGTCGCCGTCGTCTTCGCCGCGGTGCTGCCGCTGACCCCGCTGGCCGACCGCATGCTGCTGGACATCGGCATCCTGCTGCTGACCTACATCATGCTGGGCTGGGGCCTGAACATCGTGGTGGGCCTCGCCGGCCTGCTCGACCTCGGCTATGTCGCCTTCTATGCCGTCGGCGCCTATTCCTACGCGCTGCTCGCCCATTACTTCGGGCTGAGCTTCTGGCTCTGCCTGCCGCTGGCGGGCCTGCTGGCCGCCTGCTCGGGCGTGCTGCTGGGCTTCCCGGTGCTGCGGCTGCGCGGCGACTATTTCGCCATCGTGACCTTGGGCTTCGGCGAGATCATCCGCATCATCCTGGTCAACTGGTACCAGTTCACCGGCGGCCCCAACGGCATCTCCGGCATCCCGCGGCCGAGCTTCTTCGGCATCGCCGACTTCTCCCGCACGCCGGCCGAGGGCATGGCCGCCTTCCACGAGCTGTTCGGGCTGGAGTTCTCGCCGCTCCACCGCATCATCTTCCTCTACTACCTCATCCTGGCGCTCGCCCTGGTGGTGAACCTGTTCACGCTCAGGGTGCGCAAGCTGCCGCTGGGCCGGGCGTGGGAGGCTCTGCGCGAGGACGACATCGCCTGCGCGTCGCTCGGCATCAACCGCACCAACATGAAGCTGGCGGCCTTCGCCATCGCCGCGATGTTCGGCGGCTTCGCCGGGTCCTTCTTCGCGACGCGCCAGGGCTTCATCAGCCCGGAGAGCTTCACCTTCATCGAGTCGGCGATCATCCTGGCCATCGTGGTGCTGGGCGGCATGGGCAGCCAGATCGGCGTGGTGGTGGCCACGCTGCTGGTGATCGGCCTGCCCGAGGCGTTCCGCGAGCTGGCCGACTACCGCATGCTGGCGTTCGGCGCCGGCATGGTGGTGATCATGCTGTGGCGCCCGCGCGGCCTGCTGGCCCACCGCGACCCGACCATCCTCCTGCATGGCGGCAAGAAGAAGCCGGTCCCGGCGGGAGCCGCCAAATGAGCGCCCCCATGAACAAAGTTGGGTTGACTGAAAAGCCGCTTCTCAGCGTCGAGCACCTGACCATGCGCTTCGGCGGGCTGGTGGCGAACAACGACGTGTCCTTCGAGGCGCGGGCGGGCGAGATCACCGCGCTGATCGGCCCGAACGGCGCCGGCAAGACGACGCTGTTCAACTGCGTCACCGGCTTCTACACCCCGACGGTGGGGCGGCTGACGCTGCGCCATCCCGCCGGCAAGGAGTTCCTGCTGGAGCGGATGCCGGGCTACCGCATCGCCCAGCTGGCCGGGGTGGCGCGCACCTTCCAGAACATCCGGCTGTTCAGCGGCATGAGCGTCCTGGAGAACCTGATCGTCGCCCAGCACAACAAGCTGATGCGGGCGTCCGGCTTCGCCATCGCCGGGCTCCTGGGCCTGCCCGGCTTCCGCAAGGCCGAGCACGAGGCGGTGGAGCTGGCGAAATACTGGCTGGACCGGGTGCGGCTGACCGAGTTCGCCGACTGGGAGGCCGGCAACCTGCCCTACGGCGCCCAGCGCCGGCTGGAGATCGCGCGGGCGATGTGCACCGAGCCGGTGCTGCTGTGCCTGGACGAGCCGGCGGCCGGTCTGAACCCGCGCGAGTCGGCGGAGCTGGCCGAGATCCTGACCTTCATCCGCGACACGCCGAGCCCGCGCGGGCAGCGGATCGGCGTGCTGCTGATCGAGCATGACATGAGCGTGGTGATGCGCATTTCCGACCATGTGGTGGTGCTGGACTATGGCCGGAAGATTTCCGACGGCGATCCGGAGCATGTGAAGAACGACCCGGCGGTGATCCGCGCCTATCTGGGCGAGGACGAGGACGAGGCGCTGCCGCCGGAGGTCGCCGCCGACCTGCACATGCCGCCCACCGCCGGCCAGGCCAGCGCGCAGAAGGGAGCCTGAGCCATGCTGAAGGTATCGGGCGTCCACACCTTCTACGGTGCCATCGAGGCGCTGAAGGGGATCGACATCGAGATCGGCGCCGGCGAGATCGTCTCGCTGATCGGCGCGAATGGCGCGGGCAAGTCGACGCTGCTGATGACGATCTGCGGCAGCCCGCGGGCGCGCCAGGGCCGGGTGTTCTTCGAGGGCGAGGACATCACCGACCTCCCCACCCACGAGATCGTGCGGCGCGGCATCGCGCAGAGCCCGGAAGGCCGGCGCATCTTCCCGCGGATGACGGTGCTGGAGAATTTGCAGATGGGCTCGATCGTGGCCCAGCCCGGCAGCTTCGAGCGCGAGCTTGAGCGGGTGCTGACGCTGTTCCCGCGGCTGAAGGAGCGCATCAACCAGCGCGCCGGGACGATGTCGGGCGGCGAGCAGCAGATGCTGGCGATCGGGCGGGCCTTGATGAGCCAGCCGCGGCTTCTGCTGCTGGACGAGCCGAGCCTCGGTCTGGCGCCGCTGATCGTGAAGCAGATCTTCCAGGTGATCCAGGAGATCAACCGGGAGCAGAAGATGACGGTGTTCATGGTGGAGCAGAACGCGTTCCATGCGCTGAAGCTGGCGCACCGGGCGTACGTCATGGTGACGGGGAAGATCACGATGACGGGGACCGGGGCGCAGCTGCTGGCCGACCCGGAGGTGCGGTCGGCCTATCTGGAAGGGGGGCACTGAGA
>NZ_RWIJ01000049.1 GCF_019805165.1 Azospirillum sp. 412522 | reverse complement strand
TACCGCATCGCCATCGCACGCCGCATGGTCAACCAGTATCCATGGCTCTACGAGACCGCCGGTCCCTTCGCTTGGCGAGAGCGCAGCGGTGCCGGGAACGACGAATAAGACGACCGAAATAGACCGTACGGCTGATTGGTGCCCGCGAAACTGTCGCACACTGCGCCACTTGGGGTATGGTAATCTGGACACCGCCGGAGGGGACCCGGCGGCAAGGCCCGCAAGGGCCGGGGGTATGTTGCAACAGGGACCACTCACAGAACAGGGAAGCACACCCATGAAATTCAAGCTGTCCCTTCTCGCCGCCATCGCGGCGACCGCGCTCTCCGCCACGGCCGCCAAGGCCGACATCGCGGTGGCCACTGCCGGCCCGATCACCGGCCAGTACGCCACCTTCGGCGAGCAGATGAAGAAGGGCATGGAACAGGCCGTCGCGGACATCAACGCCGCCGGCGGTGTCCTGGGCCAGAAGCTGAAGCTGGAAGTCGGCGACGACGCCTGCGATCCCAAGCAGGCCGTCGCCGTCGCCAACCAGCTGGCCAAGGCCGGTGTGAAGTTCGTGGCCGGCCACTTCTGCTCGGGTTCGTCGATTCCGGCCAGCCAGGTCTATGCCGAAGAAGGCATGCTGCAGATCTCCCCGGCTTCGACCAACCCGAAGCTGACCGAGCAGGGTCTGAAGAACGTCTTCCGCGTCTGCGGCCGCGACGACCAGCAGGGCCTGATCGCCGGCAAGTATCTGCTGGAGAAGTACAAGGGCAAGAACATCGCCATCCTGCACGACAAGTCGGCCTACGGTAAGGGTCTGGCCGACGAGACGCAGAAGGCGCTGAACGCCGGCGGCCAGAAGGAAGCCATCTACGAAGCCTACACGGCCGGTGAGAAGGACTATTCCGCTCTGGTTTCCAAGCTGAAGCAGGCCAACATCGACGCCGTCTATGTCGGCGGCTACCACACCGAGGCCGGCCTGATCGCCCGCCAGATGAAGGACCAGGGCCTGAAGGCCATCATCGTGTCGGGCGACGCGCTGGTGACCAACGAGTACTGGGCCATCACCGGCGACGCCGGCGAGGACACCATGATGACCTTCGGCCCGGATCCGCGCGAGAAGCCGGACGCCAAGGCCGTCGTGGAGAAGTTCCGCAAGGCCGGCTACGAGCCGGAAGGCTACACCCTGTACACCTACGCCGCCCTGCAGATCTGGGCCAACGCGGTGAAGCAGGCGAACTCGACCGACGTGGCCAAGGTTGCCGACGTCATGCGCAAGGGCAGCTACGACACCGTCATCGGCAAGATCGGTTTCGACGCCAAGGGCGACGTCACCAGCCCGGCCTATGTCTGGTACAAGTGGCACAACGGCCAGTATGCCGAAGTGAAGTAAGCGAAGCGCATCCGCGTTCCGTGGAAAGGGGCCGGCACGCTGTGCCGGCCCCTTTTTCTTTGTCCGCTGTATCGGGCAGACGGGGATCGGGTACGGGGATCGAGACGCCGGCTCCGGCCGAAGCGCCGGATTATGGCGCCGTGTCAGGGAATAGGTCGGGGAACATGCGCGACCTTGTGCTGCGCCATGGCCGGTTGCGCCGCAGCAATTGAGGGGGAGAGCCCGGTCGCCACCCGCCGGCCCGACCGCTCGCTCAGCAGTCGTTCGGATGTCCGCATCACCTCCCGCCAGAAGGCGGCGGCACGGGTGTGATTGGCGGCCGTGAGTTCGACAAGACGAACGCGGCTCATTCGAATCGCCGTCTCGCCCAGTTCATCGACCAGGCGGGTTGCGAAGACAAGCACGTCGAGATCGGTGTTCATGACCGCTATGAACCCACAGCCGGAGCATTTGTTCCACCCTGAAAGCGCACTGCGGCAAAGGGTCATCGGGGGTGCCTCCCTCGTGCTGCGATGCAACAGCGCAAATGCGGCATCGGCAAAGGTCTCCCAACGGACACTCGCCACGGCAGGGGGGTTTTGTGCTTCAATGGCGCCCTTCGCGGCGGCCGTGACGGTCGCCGGTATGGGACGGGTTTTGGAGAACGAAAATGCGCAGGAAGCGCGAGGTGGTCGAGGGACAGATTTATCGCAAGCTGTCCCCCAGCGGCGGCTATTGGGAAGTGATCGCCATCCGCAAGGACGGCATGGGCACCCAGCATGCCCAGATGAAACGCACCGACGACCCTAAAACGCTGAAGACCCTGTCGGTCACGGCTCTGCTCGACCCCCACGAGTTCGAGATCGTTACCGAGTGACCGCCATCAGGCCGGTCCGGCAGGGGCGGGCCGGCGGTAGAGGTCGACAGCCGGCGTTTCCGGCCGTCCGGCGATCCGCTCCAGCCGCCCTTTGCGGATCAGGTGGTTGAGATGTGCCACCGCCTCGCCCACGGCGAAGAGCAATTGCTGCGGGTCGAGCGGGCGCGGGAACAAGGCCCGCGTCACCGCGGCGGCGGTCCGGGGTTCCGCACACAGCGCTTCGATCTCCGTCAACCGCTCCGCATGGTGCAGGGCCAGTTCCGCGGCGCGCCGGTGCAGGCCGTGGAAAGGACGTCCGTGGGAGGGCAGGACCAGCGTGTCCGCCGGCAGGACGCTCCACCCCTCCAGGCTGTCCAGATAGTCGGCGAGCGGATCGGCCTCCGGTTCCGACGGCCAGACGCTGATGTTCGGGCTGATCCGTGGCAGGATCTGGTCACCGGAGATCAGCAGGCCCGGACCGTCGCCGTCGGCGGGCCGATGGAGGCTGACCGGCTCCGCCGTGTGGCCGCTGCCGCCGATCACCGTCCAACGACGGTTGCCCACCGTCAGCCGGTCACCGGCCCGCAGGCGGGTCAGGGTCGCCGGAACGGCGGGCACGCCGCGCCTGTACGCGCCCTTGCGGGCAAGCAGGGAGGTTAGTGCATCCTCCTCCAGCCCGCAGCGGCGGTAGAAACGCTCGACCACCGCGTCGGTGACCTCGTCGGTGCCCGCCGACAGGGTGCGGGCGACCAGCCATTCGGTCAGCGAGGTCGCGAAGCCGGCGCCGGTTCGCTCCACCAGCCAAGCGGCGGCACCGATGTGGTCGGGATGGAAATGGGTGACCACCACCCGCTCGACCGGCCGTCCGCCCAGCGCATCGCGCAGCAGCATTTCCCACACCGCGAGGCTGCGCGGATCGCCCAACCCGCAATCGACCAGCGTCCAGCCGGCCGGTCCTCCGTCCAACGCCCAGACATTGATGTGGTCGAGCTGGAAGGGCAGGGACAGCCGGATCCACAGAACACCGGGCGCCACCTCCTGCCAGCCGCCGGGGTCCGGGGTGGTGCAGAGGGGGTAATCGACGGAACCGTCCGGGGTAAGAGGCATCGCGCTGTCTGTCCAAATCATTGTTATCGTGAGCGGAAATGCCCCTAGCTCCTCTGAGGCAAATCTGCAACAGGAGAAATGGGCTTGCAGCGGCGGGATTGGAAGGCGGGCATGCGGATTCCATTGTCGGGGCCGGAACCCGCTCTGTCACGCGATCCGCCGCAGGCCGGGATGTCCCGATCCGCCAACGCCGTCAACGATGGGAACAAGAACATGACGATGCGTGGGATTTTGCTGGGCACGGCGCTGGCCGTCGCCCTTCCTTCCCTGGCCATCCCGACCGCCGCCTCTGCCGGTACGGAAGGTTTCTACGTCGGCGCGGGCGCCGGCGTGAACTGGACCGAGGATGCCGATCTCAGCAGCTATCCGGCCCCGGGCCTGGGCCTGAAGGAGGAATTCAAGATCGGCGGCATCGGCGACCTGTCGGTCGGCTACGCCACCGCGATGGGCCTGCGTGCCGAACTGGAGGCCGCCTGGCGGTGGCGCAACAGCATCGACAGCACCCGCAGCGCCACTCCCGGCCTGAACAACCTGGGCGGTCGGACAAGCTCGATCGCCTTCATGGGCAACCTGTTGTACGACATCGACGTCGGCCTGCCGATCACTCCCTATATCGGCGCGGGCGCCGGTATCGCGGGCGTGAAGCAGTCGCTGAACGGCGCCAGCGACCGCGACTGGGTCTTCGCCTATCAGGGCATCGTCGGCGCCTCCTACGCGATCAACGACAATGTCGCGCTGACGCTGGACTATCGCTATTTCGCCACCGTCGATCCGGAGTTCGAGCTGGGTCCGGTGACGTCGAAGGGCGAGTACCGTAACCATACCATCCTGGCCGGTCTGCGCTACACTTTCGGCGGGCCGTCGCGTGCCACGCCGGTCGCGGCTCCCGTTCCGGCCGCGCCGCCGATGGCCGCGCAGCCGCAGAGCGAGTATCAGGTGTTCTTCGACTGGGACAAGGCGGTCATCACGCCGAATTCCGACAAGATCATCGCCGATGCCGCCGACGGCGCCAGCCGGGCCCGGGCCGTCCGCATCCAGGTGATCGGTCACACCGACACCTCCGGCGCGCCGTCCTACAACCAGAAGCTTTCGCTCCGCCGGGCCGAGGCGGTACGCCAGGCGCTGGTCAGGCACGGCACGCCGGCCAACATCATTTCCATCGAAGGCGTGGGCGAGAACCAGCTGATGGTCCCGACCGGCCCGAACGTGCGCGAGCCGTCGAACCGCCGCGCCCAGATCATGATCAAGATCTCCTGATCGGCATTTCCTGACCGGCACGCGGGGGAGGGGCTTTCCCCGCGTGCCGTCTGCAAGCCTCTGTCCGCAAACCTCCCCGGCATCGGGGCGGAACGACGTGCGAAGGAGGTAGCGCGGACCGTTGCGTCAGCGTATGACGGTGCGGTACCCAGGCATTTCCGGTCCGAGACGTTACATGCAGGTTCTGATCGCCGACGATCATTCCATCGTCCGCAGCGGCTTGACCCATCTGGTGGGTGAACTGGACGAGCAGGCCACCGTGGTCGCCGCCACCAGCTTCGGCCAGCTGAACGCCATCCTCGACGCGTCCCTGCAAGACGGGGCGATGCAGGACGGGGGGGCCGCGTTCGACCTGATCGTGATGGATCTGCGCATGCCCGGCCTGGGCGGGCTGGACGACGTCGAAGCGCTGGTCAAGCGGGTCGCACCGGTTCCGGTCGCCGTCTTCTCGATGATCGAATCGCCGGACGAGATGCGCGCGGTGCTGTCGCGCGGCGTCCGCGCCTTCATTCCGAAATCGACCGACGACGTTCTGGTGGTGAACATCCTGCGTCTGGTAATGGCCGGCGGCTCCTATGTGCCGCCGGTGCTGGGCATGCCGGGGGCGCCGTCCGCCACGGCCGCCGGAGCGCCGCGCGCCCTGGCGCCCAGCATCTTCGACGGGCTGACCCGCCGCCAGCTGGAGGTTCTGGACCTGCTGGCCCAGGGTCTGTCCAACCAGGAGATCGGCGAGCGGCTGGGCCTGAACCTGTCCACCGTGAAGACCCACGTCACCGGCGTCCTGAAGGCGCTGGGCGTCGGCAGCCGGACCCAGGCGGTCCTGCTGGTCAAGGAATCGGGGCGCGACCGGCTGGCCTGATGGGCGGAGCCGTCACAGGATCGCGTTCAACAGCGATCCGCGACCGCCGTAGCTGCCGCCGGACCCGCCCAGCAGCATCGCCGACGGGTTGAGCGAGCCGCTGCCCGCCCCCAGGATCGAGGCCAGTCCCTGCAGTCTGGTGTTGGCGCCGAAGGGGTTGTCGCCCTTGGCCGGCTGCTTGGCGATGGTGTCGTAGTCCTTGCTGTAGTTGCCCATGCGCAGCTGGACGCCGTAGCTCTTTGCATCCTTGACTGGTACGTCCTTGTCGCGGGCGACACGCAGGGTGTAGTCGCCCTTGTCCAGCGTCATCTGGCCGGACTTCAGCTTCTGGAAGGCGTCGTAGCTGGCGCCGGCGTCCTTGTTGCTGTCGGCGATGATCTTGCCGCCGCGGTCCATCAGCTGAAGCCGGACGCCGGCATCGCCGACCGTGCCCAGCGTGACGGCGCCGGAGGTGGTGACGTTGAACTTGTAGAAATCGGCGGGATCGTTGGAGGCCAGGGAACTGAAGACGTTCAGCCGGCTGGTGTCCTTCGTCAGGGTGCCGATGTTCGTCGCGAAGGGGGCGGCGTTCAGAGTCGACTTGTTGACGCTCTGCTCGTACTCCTGGACCTTGCCGGTCGCGCCGCCAGTGCCCGCCGCCTGCTGCTGCACGCGCTTGACCGCGGCGTCGATCGACTGCTGCAGGCTCTGGGCCATGCCGCCGACATCGGCGTAACTGGACAGGCTGACCATGGGGCGCTCCTCTCGTTCCTCATTCCGGTCAAGGAATGTGATCGGGAGGGTTGCAGGATACGGGCCAGATACAAATCCTTGGTCTGAAAAGGCTTTCGGTGACGCCGCGATGTGCCGGGCGGCAGTTTTGATCCTGTGGGGCGGCAGGAAGTTCCCATCGGGACGGAGGTGCCGGCCGCCCGGACGATCCGCCTACACGATGGACAGCATCGCCGCCGCCGGCGCATCGATGGTGTCGGCGAGGGCGCGCAGGCCGCGGGCGGCCTCGTCACGGCTGCGCGGCATGCACAGGCCGACGCGCACCGCATGGGGGGCACTGGCGCGGCCGACGGCGAAGGCGTCGGCACCGGTGACGATCACGCCGCGGCGACGGGCCTCGCCGACAAAATCCTCCCGCCGCCAAGGCTCCGGGAGGACCAGCCAGAGATGCTGTGCCGCCGGGTGGCCATAGACGGTCTCGGCGGGCAGGATGGAGCGGGCGAGCCGCTGACGGGCCAGATCCTCCTCCCGCTGGGTGGCGACGATACGGTCTGCGGTGCCGTCCTGGATCCAGCGCGCGGCCACCTCCGCCGGCAGGGCAGGGGCGGAATATTGCAGGGCGCGGATGGCGGTCTCGACGCGGGAGCGCAGTTCCGCCGGAGCGACGACGAAGCCCAGCCGCAACCCGGCGGCGAGGCTTTTCGACACGCTCGACACATAAAGCGTGATGTCGGGCGCGATGGTCTGGATCGGCATGGCATCCGGCACCATGAAGCCGAATACGTCGTCCTCGATCAGGATCACGCCGTGGCGACGGGCGATCTCCACGATCTCGCGCCGGCGCGCGGGGGGCATGACGACGGCCGTCGGATTCTGCAGGGTCGGCACCAGATAGACGGCTTTCGGTCCCAGCCGGCGGCAGGCGCTGTCGAAGGCGTCGGGGACCAGGCCATGCTCGTCGATGGCGACGGCTTCCAGATGATAGCCCTGGGTGGCCGCCAGCGCCTTGGTGCCGATGTTGGTCAGCCGTTCCGCAAGGATGATGTCGCCGGGGCGGGCGACGGCGGCCAGCGCCACCGCCAGCGCATTCTGCGCACCCGTCGTCAGCAGAACAGACTCGGGCGTCGCCTTCACCCGGTGCTGGCGCTCCAGCCAGGCGGCGGCGGCGGCGCGATGGTCGGGCAGGCCGGCATGCGGACCGTAGCCGATCAGAGCCGCAGCCCGTCCCGACGCCGCGATGGCGGTCAGGGTCTGGCCGAAGGACTGCACGGCCACGGCATGTTCGGGATGGACCGTGGTCATGTTGACGATGGCGGGGCCGGCCGAAACCTCCCCGGCCGGCGGCCAGCCGAGCGGAAGCGGGATGGCCGGCGGCCGCTGCCCCTGGACGAAGGTGCCGCGGCCGACCTCGCCACCGATCAGCCCGCGCTTTTCCGCCTCCGTATAGGCGCGCGTCACCGTGCCCACCGTCACGCCGAGGCGGAAGGCGAGGTCGCGGTGCGTCGGCAGCCGCGCGCCGGTCGGCAGCACGCCTTCCGCGATGTCGTCGGCCAGCGCGTCGGCGATGACGCGATAGAGCGGGCCGGGGCGGCCCTCCAGATTCGGGGTCCAGTTTGTCATGGGGACAAATGTGGCATTGTCCCGACCGGCTGGCAAGTTCCGCAAGATTGTCCTCATCCGGGGTGGCGGGGGATCGGCACAATCTGTGGGTGCCAGTTATGAAGCCCTTATGCTTCACCTTGTGTCAAATTGCCGGAACCGATAGCTTTGGTGGGGGCGTGGCGGACAATCCGCCACCCATCGCAGTCCGGCATGGCAGTCCGGTACGGGGGACAATGCACACCATCGCGGTGGTCGACGACGATCCCATAACCCGCGAGACCCTGAAGGCCTACCTGGAAGGGGAGGGTTATCGGGTGATGCTGGCGCGGGATGGCGACCAGCTGTCGGCGCTGCTGGCGCGCGGGCGGATCGACCTGCTGCTGCTGGATATCCGGCTGCCCGGCAAGGACGGCCTGGCGGTGACCCGGGAACTGCGGGCGACCTCCAACATCGGCATCATCCTGATCACCGGGCGGTCCGACCGGATGGACCGGCTGATCGGACTGGAGCTGGGAGCCGACGACTACATCACGAAGCCGTTCGAGCCACGCGAGATCCTGGCCCGCACCCGCAGCCTGCTGCGGCGCATCGCCAAACCCACCCGGCCGGCCGGCGGGCGGGTGAAGCGGTTCGACGGGTGGGAACTGCATCTGGACAAGCGCCGGCTGCGCGGGCCCGATGGCGAGGACGCACGCCTGACCTCCGCCGAGTTCGAGCTGCTCGCCGCCTTCGTCGAGCATCCGGGGCGGGTGCTGAGTCGGGACGATCTGCTCGACCTGACGCTGCGCGGCGACTCGGTGCCTTACGACCGCTCGATCGACCGGCTGGTGCGCCGCCTGCGCCGGGTGGTGGAGCCGGATCCCGCCGACCCGACCCGCATCGTCACCGTGCATGGCATGGGATACATGTTCCAGGGCGCGGTGGACTAGGGAGCGCTTCAGGATTGCGCGGGCGAGGTCCGGCGCTGCGGTCGGGCGGGCATCGCGCCGTCCTCCTCGGGCTTGCCCGGCTTGCGGAAGGTGCTGAGTTCGGAGATGCGGTTGACGGTCAAGCCGTTCAGGCGGCAGCCGGCGACCTCGACGATCTCGAACCCGGCCTTGCGGGGATAGCGGGCAGCGACCCGCTCGCGCGCCTCGCGCTCGCCGTCGGCGATCAGCAGAAACCGGCGGATCCCGGTCCAGCCGCGATAGCCGCGCTGGTCGGAGAGGCTGACGCCGATCGGGTGGCAGCGGACCGCGACTTCCCAGAAGCGGCCGGGGCGCGGCTCGCTCCGGTCGAAGACGAAGTAGCGCTGCATGGCGGCGGACTTCTTCTGGTCCAGTTCCAGGATCGCGGCCTGCATGTCGATTTCAGCCTTCTGGACGCGCTTCTCCATCTCCGCATGGTGATGCGCCAGCTGGGCATAGTCGGAGGCGACGTCGGCGACCTCCTTGGTCACGTCCTCCACCTTCTCCTTCAGCTTGGACATGGCGATCCGCGTCACCACCAGCTGACGGCGCCAGTAACGGTTGGACAGGACGGTCAGCACCATCAGGCCCAGGGCGAAATACAGCATCATGCCGGTCATGGCGCCGCCCCCATCATGCCGCGGTCGCCTCGACCTCGGGGTCGGGGGCGAGCGCCAGCGGAACCACCGGCGAGCAGATCATGCCGTTGCGCTGGGAAAAGCTGCTCCGCACCGTGCCATGGGCCTGTTCGGCCGACGGGGCGGTGATGTGGGCGACGTTGCGGTATTCCCAGATCTGGCGGGAGAAGACGATGTCCTTGCGGTCCAGCTCGTTGAAATTGGGGCCGGCTGCCAGCTGTGCCCAATAGATGTCGCCATCCCCGTCCTGGTCGCCCAGTTCGTGGACCAGCTCGATCTTGGAGAATTCCAGCGCCCTCAGCTCGGTCAAAGCCTTCTGGCGCCGGCCGTTGAACTCGGTCAGGCGGGCCTGGAGCGTGGTCAGGTCGACCCTCTTGCGCTCCGTCTTCTGGCGCCATTCGGCGAGCGCGGCACGCTTCTTGTCGTACTGGCGCTGGTTCATCGCCTCGCGCGTCTTTTCCGCGCTGACACGGCCGACATCGACGACGATGGAAAGTCCGAGCGCGGCAGCACTGGCGATCAGAAGCAGCATCCCCAGGAATTCGGTCGAAATGACCATTCGCCCTCCGCCAGCCGCATCCAATGCCTGCGCCGCTGCAACGACGCATTGTGCCATGGCCGGCGAAGGGCCGCGACGCCCCGCGACAACCCGCCGCACGGAGCCGATCATACCATTGCGCTCCGTGATAAGGTTGTCTTTTTAGCTCAATTAGGGGTGACCCCGCCTTTTTTGGGAAGGTTTATGACTTGGCGCCGATCCTGCCAAGGATTCCGGCGCCAAGTCATAATTCCGTGTGTCAGCCGGACTTTTCCGCGGGGTCGAAAGTCATGGCGACGCCGTTCATGCAGTAGCGCTTCCCTGTGGGCTGCGGCCCGTCATCGAAGACATGGCCAAGATGGCCTTTGCAGCTGGCGCAATGCACCTCGGTGCGCGGGTAGGCCAGCTTGTAGTCGGTGGAGGTCTCGACCGCTTCCGGCAGCGGCTCCCAGAAGCTGGGCCAGCCCGACCCGCTTTCATACTTGGTGCCGCTGGCGTACAGCGGTTGCCCGCATCCGGCGCAGCGGTAGACGCCCTGCCGCTTTTCATCGTTGAGCGGGCTGGTACCGGGATATTCGGTCGCGTGCTCGCGCAGCACCTTGAACTGGTTGGGCGACAGTTCCTGCTTCCAGTCCCGTTCGCTTTTGCCCTGTCCGCTTTTGGCCGATTGCGTCTTGTCCGATTCGGGCATGCCGCCGGTCTCCCATGCTGATGGTCGGTGTCCTGACCCACTATATTGGTCCGATATATGCCGTGCCCAAGTCGCAGGGCGGGGCGATCACGCGGTCGTGACCGGCGGACCGGCCTATGCCGGACAGAAAAGACACCTGCGACAAAAGAATCTTGCCGATCGCACGAAGGTTCGACGGCTGATGCCTTCCGGAATTGAAGCGGTTTCGGTACCATACAGGACGCCAACGGTCCGGGGCAGCGTGTCCGGGACGGAATGCCGGGGCAACGACGCGCCGCATGATGGATGAACGCTACCTCCGGGCGGTTCGCGATGCGCTGGTGCGGCACCAGCAATGGTTGCTGCGCGACCCGGCGGGGCAGGGGCGGCGCGCCAATCTCAGCTTCTACGACCTGGCCGGGCTCGGCCTCAGCCGGGTCAACCTGACCGGCGCCAAGCTGACCGGGGCCAGCCTCGCGCGGGCGCGGATGGCCGGCACGCTGCTGTCGAAGGCGGACCTCTATGGCGCCGACCTGTCGAAGGCCGACCTGACCGGTGCGCAGCTCCAGGGGGCCGATCTGCGCGGGGCCAGGGTGGACGGCGCCAGGCTGCAGAACGCCAATCTCCAGGGTGCCGACCTGCGGCGCGGCATGGTGCTGGACGCCGGCGAGTTCCGGGCGGCCGGGAATGCCGACGGCACCACCACCTTCGTCGGCTGCAGCCTGTCCCAGGCGGTTTTGACCGATTGCCGGATGGCCCAGTGCGATTTCAGCGGCAGCGACCTGTCCGGCGCCGATTTCAGCGGCAGCGACCTCAGCGGGGCCATCCTGATCGGGGCGGACCTGACCGGCGCCACCCTGCGCAAGGCGACGCTGGACGGCGTGCTGATGTGCGGCGCCCGGCTGAACGACGAACTGCGCACGGCGCTGGAGCGGCATGGGATCGATGTCGACGGCACCGGCCTGACCACCACCGCGGCGCGGATGAGCGAACTGATCGCCGAGCACCAGATCTGGGTCGACAAGCTGGGCAAGGGCGGCGAGCGCATCCAGCTGCAGCGGGTCGACCTGCGCGGCTACAACTTCGCCAACCAGCTCTTGTGCGGGGCGGTGATGCGGTTCTGCGGGCTGCGCGGGGCCGACTTCTCCGGCGCCAAGCTGATGATGGCCGACCTGTCCTACAGCGATCTGCGCGATGCCGACTTCACCAGCGCCGATCTGTCCGGCTGCAATCTGGAGGGCGCCAATCTGGCCGGCGCCAAGCTGTGGCGGGCCAAGTTCCGCAAGGTGGATCTCAGCGGCGACGGCAGCCGGCTGTGGCCGACCAGCTTCGCCAGGGCGCGGCTGAACGGTGCCGACCTGCGCGACGCCAGCCTTGCCGGCGTGGTGCTGCGGGGTACAGACCTGACGGCGATCAAGACCAGCTTCGCCACGTTGAAGGGGGCCGACCTGTCCGGCGCCCGCGGCTGGCAGCCGTTCGAGGCGCCGGCCTAAAAATTCCAGCCTCCGGATCAGCTTCCGTCGGCGACGGGAATGCGGCCGGCGACGATGGCGCGGCGGGCGGCCTCCACCGCCTCCAGCATCTCGCGGGTCACGAGGTCGCGGTTGTTTTCGTCCATCGCGTAATCGACCGCGTTCTCCGCCAGCCCCAGCGCCACGGTTCCGGCGGTCCATTTGCTCTGCCGGGCCGCCTCGAAGCTGGATTCCACGGCCAGATCGACCCGCTTCAGCATGGAGGTCAGGATCGAGCCGGGATAGAGGTAGTTCTGGTTGCTGTCGACGCCGATGGCCAGCCGCCGCGCCTCGTTCGCCGCGGCGAAGATGCCGAAATTCGAAACGCCGGCCCCGGCGAACACCACGTCGGCCCCGCGCTGGAACTGGCTTCGCGCCACCTCCGCCCCGGCGGAGGGATCGTTGAAGGCGGCCGGGGTGGTTCCGACGAAATTCACCAGAATCCTGACGTCGCCGCGGGCGTGGCGGGCACCCTGTTGGAAGCCGGCGATGAATTTGCGGATCAGCGGGATGTCGAGCGCGCCGATGAAGCCGACGGTCCCGCTTTTCGATGCCAGCGCCGCCAGCACGCCGACCAGAAAGGAGCCTTCCTGCTCCTTGAAAGTGACGCAGCGGATGTTCGGCCCCTCCGCCACCGCATCGACGAGCGTGAAGCGCACCGCCGGATGGGCCGGCGCCAGACGGGCGAGCGGCGTCGCATAGTAGAAGCCGATCACGGCCAGATCGGTCACGCCGCGCCGCAGCAGCGATGCCGCCGCCTGATCGAACTGCGCCGGGGTCGACGGCAGATATTCGGCGACCGGGATGCCGGTGGCCGCCTTGAACCGCTCCGCCCCGGCGAAGGCGCCCTCGTTGAAGCTTTTGTCGAATTTCTGCCCGGCGGCATAGAGCAGCCCGGGCTGGATGGCCGCCGCATCCGCGTGTCGCGGCAACGAGGCCAGGACGGTCCCGGCGGCACCGAAGAACAGGACCGACCGGCGGGTGGGGTGCGGCATGGCGCGGCCTCTGGCTGGGTGGAAGCCCGTGATCCGGCTTCAATTTTAGGCATGCTTCCAGGGCCCGGACCAGAATTTTATTGCGTTGCGTACATTGCCTGCATAGCGGCTGCCACAAGGGCCGACCGGAACCGGTCAAGGCACGGATTGTCGCGGTGACATCACGTCGCGGCTTGTTCAACGCTGCCATGCCGAGACAGGACTTTGCGTCTCGCGGGGGAAGGATCAGCTTAAAAGCTGCGGACTCCGTCCGGCCGATTCCCCCACACTTCCATATCCGGATTCACCGATGCTCGCGCGCCTTGCCGCCGTCCGTTCCCGTTCGCCTGCCGAAAGCCCCTTCTTCATCGCGGCGCTGGGCGTGCTGATGTCGTTCGGGCCGATGGGCACCGACATGTATCTGCCCGGCATGCCGGCGATCGGCCGGGAGCTGCATGCGGCCCAGGATCAGGTGCAGTGGACGCTGTCGGCCTTCTTCCTGGGCTTCGGCGTCGGGCAGCTGTTGTGGGGCGCATTGAGCGACCGCTTCGGCCGGCGGATTCCGGTGGCGACCGGCATCCTGCTCTATGCCGTCGGCTGCGTCGGCTGCTCGCTGACCGTCGATGTCGGCCATCTGGCGGCCTGGCGCTTCGTGCAGGCGGTGGGGGCCTGTGCCGGGCCGGTGCTGGTCCGCGCCATGATCCGCGACGTGTTCGAGCGCGACCGGGCGGCCAGTGTCCTGTCGATGATGATGCTGGTGATGGGGGCCGCGCCGATCATCGCGCCGCTGATCGGCGGCCAAATCCTGATCTGGGCCAACTGGCGCTGGATCTTCGGGGCCCAGGCGGCCTTCGGCGCGGTGGCGCTGCTGGCGCTCGCCAGCCTGCCGGAAACCCATCCGGAGTCGCGCCGCACCAGCTTGCGGCCGATGGTGCTGGCGGCGTCCTACCGCAAGCTGCTGACCGACCGCCGCTATCTGGGCTACGCGGTGGGATCGTCCTTCATCTATGCCGGGATGTTCGCCTTCATCTCCGGCTCGCCCTTCGTCTATATCGAGCTGTTCGGCGTCCGGCCGGAGAATTACGGCTTCCTGTTCGGGCTGAACATCGTCGGCATGATCATCGTCAACACGCTGAACAGCCGCGCGGTGATGCGGTTCGGTTCCGACGCGATGCTGCGGATCGGCGTCTGGCTGTCCGCCGCCACCGGCATCCTGCTGGTCGCCTGCGTCCTGGGCGGCTGGGGCGGCTTGTGGGGGCTGGTCGGCTGCCTGTTCCTGTTCATGTCGGTGACCGGCTTCTGCTTCGCCAACTCCATGGCCGGCGCGCTGCAATCCTTCCCGCAGATGGCCGGCACCGCCTCCGCGCTTGCCGGCATGTTGCAGTTCAGCAGCGGCGCCGTGTCGGGCTGGGCGGTCGGGCTGATGGCGGACGGTACCGCCGTGCCGATGGTCGGGGTGATCGGCGGGGCGGCACTGGTCAGCCTGGCGCTGAACCTGTGGCTGGTCCGTCCGGTCCGCCGCCTGCCGGCCGGGATCTAAGACAAGGAATTCTTGTAAATTCCGGAGTGTCCGTGACGAGGCCGGGCGTGAATTGAATTTCACCGCCGGGCACATTAGGCTGGCGCGGCAAAAGGAGATCCGTCATGCCGCAGACCCCGCCGCCGAGCCAGTCTTCCGATTTCGCCCGCCAGATCAGCCGCCGCGACCTTCTGGTGGGCGCTGCGGCACTCGGCGTCGTTGCCGCCGCCGGTACGTTGCCCCTGCCGGCCTTCGCCGCGACCTCCCTGCGCGTCGGCTATATCCCGATCATCCCGATGACCCAGCTCTACGTACTGACCGGCGAGGGGTGGGCCGGCGATGCCGGGCTGACGCTGCAGACCACCAGTTTCCAGTCGGGGCCGGCGATGATCCAGGCGCTTGCCTCGGGTACGCTGGACGTCGCCTATGTCGGGATCGGCCCGGCGATGATCGCCCGGTCGAAGGGGGTCAAGCTGAAGGTCGTCGCCGCCAACGTCATCGATCAGGTGGCGCTGATCGGCCGTGGCCCGCTGGCGAAGGCGATGGCCGGCGCCGCCAGCCCGGCCGAGGGGGTCAAGGCCTTCCGCGCCGCCAATGGCCGGCGGCCGAAGATCGGCTCGCTGCCGGCGGGTTCGGTGCCGGATACGGTGCTGCGCTATTGGATGGCGGAGGTCGCCCACGTCGCTTCCGACGACGTCGAGATCGTCGGCATGGGTGAGCAGCCGTTGCAGCAGGCGCTGCTGACCGGCGCCATCGACGGCGCCTCGATCCTGGAGCCGATCCTGACGCTGGTGCAGTCGCGGCTTCAGGATGCCGCCATCGTCGCCAAGGCCGGCAGCATGTTCCCCAAGCAGCCGGGCGCCGTGCTGGCGGTGACCGAGGAGGCCATCGCCAGGAACCGCGACGCCGTGGCGGCGCTGGTCAAGCTGCATATCCGCGCCACCGCCTTCGCCAAGTCCAACCCGGACCGCACGGCGGAACTGGTGACCGACATCATCGGCAAGGGGCTGGTCGAACGCGACGTGATGCGGGCGGCGCTGACGTCCGACGCGACGACCTTCGTCGACGACCCGCGGGTGATCCTGGACTCCACCAAGCGGATGCAGGCCTTCCAGCAGACGCTGGAGCAGATCACCGAACCGGTGGATGTCGATGCGCTGTTCGACTTCTCCTTCCATGATGCGGCGAAGGGGAAGTGACGGCCATGACATCTCCCCAGACAACTCCCTTGCGTCTGGTCATCCACGCCCCCACGCCCGCCGCGTTGGAGCGGGCGCGGAACAACGCCCGCAACCTGCTGAAGGCGCGGCCCGATGCGGAGGTGCGCATCGTCGTCAATGCCGGTGCCGTCGCGGCGGCGCTCGACAGCCCGGATGCGGAGACCGACCGGCACTTGCGCGTCTGCGGCAACACGCTGGCGAAGACCGGCCGGACCGCCGACGGACTGACGGTGGTCGCCGCCGGCGTGCTCGACATCGCCGAGGCGCAGGCGGACGGCTGGGGCTATATGCGGGCCTGATCCGGTTTCAGCCCACGCCCCAGCCGCCGGTATCGGGGAAGGGCACGGATGGTGGCGGGACGGCGGCGGCGGGGGGGACGGCGACGATAGCGCGCGGCAATGCGGGGGCGCCGGGCGGGGTGGGACGCAGGCGGGTCGGCCTGACCCACCAGCGGGGGGACGCCGCCGCGATGGCCTTTGCTGCGGATTCGGCCGCCGCCGCCGTAGCGTACAGGCCGAAGCAGGTGGCGCCGCTGCCGGACAGGCGGGGCAGCAGGCAGCCGGCGCTGCGCTCCAGGGCCGCCAGCACGTCGGCGATCGCCGGCGCCACGGTCAGGGCCGGGGCGGTCAGGTCGTTGCTCCGTTCCAGCAGCAGGGTCGCGAGGTCGGCGGCGGCGGCCGGCTTGCGGGTGAAGCGGGCCGGGACGGAGAAGCCGGCGCCGCACTGTGCGCGGGCGGCGGCCATCGCCTTGAACACCGCCGGGGTCGGCACCGGCACGTTCGGGTTGACCAGAACCACATGGGTTTCCGGCAGTTCCGGCGCCTCGTCCAGCACGTCGCCGATGCCGCCGAAATAACAGCTGCGCCCGGCGACGCAGACCGGCACGTCGGCACCCAGCCCGGCGGCCACCGCGAACAGCGTCGGGTCGTCGGTCGGTACCCCCCAAAGCCGGGCGAGCGCCCGCAGGCAGGCGGCGGCGTCGGCCGAACCGCCGCCGATTCCCGATGCCACCGGCAGCGCCTTGGTCAGCGCGATCATCACGTCGGCCTCGCGACCCAGCCGGGCGGCAAGGGCGTGGGCGGCGCGCATCACCAGATTGCCGGCCGGATTCTCACCCATCAGGGCCGGACCAAAGGGGCCGGCGATGGCCAGACGCGGGCCGGCCGGGGGCAGGTCGGCGCCGCGCAACGTCACCCGCGCTGCACCCGGTGTCAGGGTGATGCTGTCGCCGAACTCGGCGAAGGCGACGAGGCTGTCCAGTTCGTGATAGCCGTCGGCACGCTGCCCGGTGACATGCAGGTAGAGGTTCAGTTTGGCCGGGGCGGCCTCGATGATGGACGTGACGGTCATAAGCTTCAAATCCGCAGGCTGGCGCGCGACGACGCTTCCTGTGTCGCATCCTTTCGCCCGCCGCGGCAAGGGCACGGGCTCAGATCTGGGCCAGCAGGTCCTTCAGCAGGGTCTCGCCCATCGGCCAGGGGCCGTGTCCGCTGGCGCTGTTGATGTGACCGGCCTCGCCGGCATCGATGAAGTCGGCACCCCACAGGGCGGCGAAGCCGCAGGCGCGGGCGGCGGTGCAGTAGGGATCGGTACGGCTGCCGACCACCACGGCCGGGAAGGGCAGGGGATCTGTCGGCACCGGGGCGAAGCGGCAGGCCTCGGCCGGCACGGTCCGGGGCGACTCGACGCCAGACGACCCGACATCGGGCGGAGCGACCAGCAGGGCGGCGGCTACCTTGTCCGCCGGGGCGGTGGTCGCCGCCCAGCGGGCGACGAGGATGCAGGCCAGACTGTGCGCGACCAGCACCACAGGGCCGGGCGCGGCGCGAACCGCGGCATCGAGCCGCTCGACCCAGCGGTCCGGGGCCGGGGCGTCCCAATCGCCGAGTTCGACGCGGATCAGGGCCGGCAGCCGTCTTTCCAGCCAGCTCTGCCAGTGGTCGGGACCGGAATTGCCAAGACCGGGAAGAACCAGAACGGTCGACTGCGTCATTCTTTCAACTCTTCGTTCGTGGATGTTGCATGTAGTGTCTGAGGGTTGCGTACGGTCGGGATAATGATCTCCATAGGATGGGGTGATGGCAGGCATCTCGCGTCGTGCTGGGCGTCGCAATGAAACCATGCCGTCGGCTGTGATTGAAAACCATAAGCGGGAAGAAGGGGAGAAGCGTCTTGGACATCAGCGCCACCATCGCACAGGATCTCTGCGACTCCATCGGCCGGGAGCTGGATTCCATCGTCTCCATCGTCGGCAGGAGCGGCGCCGTCGTCGCCTCCACCGCGCGGGAGCGGATCGGCACCAATCATCCGGTCGCCGCCGACATCGTCGCCCGCCGGCTGGACGAACGTGCCGTCAGCCGTGACGAGGCGGTCAAGTCCGCCGGGACCATGCGCGAAGGCTATGCCATCGCCATCGACCTGGACGGCGACCGGGTGGGGGTGCTCGCCATCGCCGCGCCGGCGGATCAGGCCCGCCGCTTCGCCCGTCTCGCGCTCCATTGGGTGCTGGCGACCCTGCGGGCCGAAACGGCGGAGACGCGCCGCCTCGCCGTGATGCGCGAACTGTCCGACCGGGTGGAGCGCGAAGTCGGCGGGTTCGCCGCCGAACTGGCCGATGCCGGCCGCAAGCTGGAAGCGGCGGTCGCCGCCGTCCGCTCCGCCGGGGCCGAAGGCCTGCGGCAGGCCGCCGACGCCGCGGGGGCGGCGCGTGCCGTCGACGGGTCTGTCAGCGCCATCGCCGGCATGCTCGACCGGCTCGCCTCGACCTCCGACCAGATCTCCGGCGACACCGGCAAGGCGCGGGAGATCAGTCTGGCGGCGGCATCCGACAGCGACCGCGCCACCACGGTGATGACCTCCCTGCGCTCCGCCGCCGAGCAGATCGCCAGCGTGGTGAAGCTGATCAACGCCATCGCCAGCCAGACCAACCTGCTGGCGCTGAACGCCACCATCGAGGCCGCGCGGGCAGGGGAGGCCGGGCGTGGCTTCGCCGTCGTCGCCAACGAGGTGAAGGCCCTGTCGCGCCAGACCGCCGACGCCACCAAGCAGATCGCCGATCAGGTCGCCAACCTTCAGAAGGAGACCGCCGCGGTGGACGAGGCGCTGGGCCGCATCCATTCCACCATCGGCTCGATCCAGACAATCAACGGTACGATTTCCGCCGCCATCGGCGAGCAGTCCACCTTGACCGCGGAGGTCGCGCGCTCGCTCGACCGTTCCCGCCAGGATGCCATGGCGGCGGAGCAGCGGATCGGCGATGCCGAGGAAGCGCTGGGCGGGGTGACCCGCAACCTGGAGGAGCTGACGGCACTGAGCCGGACCGTCGCGGATCGGGCGAGTGGCCTGGGCAGCGGCATCGGCGGCCGGATCACCGACGCGCTGCGTCAGGTCCGCAGCTGATCAGGTCCGCAACTCCTCAAGTCCGGGGATAGGGCTGCTGGCAATCCACGGAGTCGCCGCCGGCAATGGTGGTGCGGGCGTTGCCGCTTCGCGCTGCGGGGGCCGCGCCGCCCGGCAGCGGCACGATCAGCCGGCGCTTGACCGGCTGCTGCGCCGCCCGGCGCGACACGCCGGCGAAAATCTGCTTCGACGCCTCGATCATCGTCACCCCGGCGAAGGCCTTGAACCAGCGTCCGCCGACCTCTTCCCAGGCCGGCGCCGTCTTCTGCAGGAAGTGCGAGCGCAAGGGCGGCATGAACAGGGCGTGGCGGGTGCGTTCCGGCACGAACATGGTGTCGCGCAGGACCTGCTTCAGTTGCGAGGCGGAATAGGGGAAGCCGTGGCCGAAGGGGGTCCAGTCGGCGCGCGCCCACAGGCCACGGCGGTTCGGCACCACCGCCAGAACCCGGCCGCCGCCCGCCAGCACGCGCCAGATCTCGCGCATCATGGGCCGAAGCTGTTCGGTGCCCTCAAGCCCATGGACCAGAAGCACGCGGTCGATGGTGTTGTCGCCGAAGGGCAGGTCGGCCTCGTCGCCCAGCGCCACCATGCCCGGCCCTTCCGCCGGCCAGAAGCTGACCCCCTGGCTGGCCGGCATCACCGCCACCACCCGGTCGGCCTCGCCCATGAAGGGGCGCAGATAGGGGGTGGTGTAGCCGACGCCCAGCACGATCTGGTCGCGCACGTCCGGCCAGATCGTGCGGATACGCCGGCGGATCATCCGCTGGGCGGTGCGCCCCAATCCGGACTCGTAGAACTCCCTCAGATCGACGATATCTGTGTACATGGTATCCCAAGCGTAACACGGGTTTCGTATCGCAACAGCAGGGAGTCCGCTGCCGTGGAGGTCATTCTCGTTCCGGCTTTCGCCGACAACTATATCTATGTGCTGCGCGACGCGGCATCCGGCAAGGTCGGCGTGGTCGATCCCGGCGATGCCGCCCCGGTGCAGGCCGAGTTGGAGCGGCGCGGCTGGTCCCTGACCCACATCTTCCTGACCCACCATCACGACGACCATATCGGCGGGGCGGCGGCACTGAAGGACCGCTATCGCGCCAGCGTGGTCGGCGCCCGTGCCGACGCCCACCGCATCCCCGGCCTGGACGTGGCGCTCGGCGACGGCGCCCGCACGGTGTTCGGCGAGCAGACCGCCCGCGTCTTCGCCGTCCCCGGCCACACCAGCGGCCATATCGCCTTCTGGTTCGAGGCGGCCGAGACGCTGTTCAGCGGCGACACCCTGTTCTCGCTGGGCTGCGGCCGGCTGTTCGAAGGCACGCCGGCCCAGATGTGGGAGTCGCTGCAGAGCCTGCGGGCGCTGACCGACCAGACCCGCGTCTATTGCGGCCATGAATACACCCAGTCGAACGGCCGCTTCGCCCTGACCGTCGATCCCGCCAACGACGCCCTGCATCAGCGGATGGAGGAGGTCGCGGGCTTGCGCGCGCGCAACCAGCCGACGATCCCCACCACCATCGGGATGGAACGGCGCACCAACCCCTTCCTGCGCGCCGACGATCCCGGCGTCCAGTCCGCCATCGGCATGGCCGGCGCCCCGGCGGTGGAGGTGTTCGCCGAACTGCGCCGGCGCAAGGACCATTTCCGCGGGTGAGGCCTGCCTGCGGGACGGTGGACCGGCGATCCGGGGCGACGCTAGGCTCTCGTCAATCATACCATGCGGAAGGAGCGTCCATGTTGAAGCTGCGCTGGAGCCCCACCTCGCCCTATGTGCGCAAGGTGATGGTGGTCCTGATCGAACGCGGTCTGGAAGACCGGGTGGAACGGGTAGCGACCGATCCCTGGTCGGTCGACACCGACCTGCCGCAGGACAACCCGCTGGGCAAGGTGCCGGCCCTGACGCTGGAGGACGGCACCACCCTGTTCGACAGCCCGGTGATTGTCGAGTATCTCGATTCGCTGGGCGACCGGGCGCCGCTGTTCCCGCCGACCGGGCCGGCGCGCTGGACGGCGCTGCGGCAGGAGGCCATCGCAGACGGCATCTGCGACGCCGCCATCCTGCGCCGGCTGGAATCCATGCGGCCGGATGGCGAGACGTCCGCCAACTGGATGGAACGCCAGCGCAAGGCGGTCGCCCGCTCGCTCGACCTTCTGGAGGCGGAGACGGCGTCGCTGGAGGGGGACCTCACCATCGGCAGCCTGTCGGTGCTGGTGGCGCTCGGCTACCTCGACTTCCGCTTCGGCCATGAGGATTGGCGCCAGGGGCGTCCCGCCCTGACCGCCTGGTTCGCCAAGGCGTCCGACCGCGACAGCCTGCGGCGGACGGCGCCACCGGTGTAACGCCGGCCCTAGGGCTGATGACATACGCGGAACGTTGGTAATGATGCGGCGCCCGGCAGGATCGGGCGCCGTTTTTGCTTCACGGCTCTTTACGTTCGATTCACCATGACCGGCTGCGCGACGGATGATTTCCCGTCCGTGGCAATATTTCGATTGTGCGTAGCGAAAACTTCACTCAACCGTCACCGATTCATCCAATCAGAAGGGCTACCCATTGCGCCGGCCGGCTTGCGGAGAACCGCGGGTCCGGGACGGACAACCTTCAAGCCATGGGTGGCCCAGATGGGAGAGCGTATCGACCAGCGCCGGCGGTCCGGCATCAAGTCGAAGATGCTGATCGCCTTCGGCACCGTGGCGGCTCTGCCCTGCATCGCGGCGGTGGTGGGCTGGATGTCCTACGGCGCCGTCCGCGGCCATGTCGCCGACATCACTGGCACCCAGGTCCCGGTGCTCAGCGCCGCCCATGGCCTCGCGACCACCACCGCGCGGGTGCTGGCGCTGGGTCCGCTGATCGACGCCGCATCCTCCGACGACGATCTCGGCCGGCTGCGCAGCGCCGTGGCCGAGCAGCGCCGTGCGCTGGACGGGCAACTCACCCAATTGTCCGGTGGCCATGGCGATGCGGATCGGGTCGCCGGGCTGACGGGCACCGCGCGCTCCCTGTTCGGCAGCATCGATGCGCTGGCGACGGCGACCGGCCGGCGGCTGACCCTGCAGGAGAAGCGCAGCGGCCGGCTGGTGGAGCTGAGCGATGCGCATGCCCGTCTGCTCGCCGCGCTGAAGCCGGACATGCAGGCTTCGCGCGAGCAGCTGGCCCAGGCCATCACGGCGATGGTGGAGGCGACCTCGGAATCCTCCGCGGTGATCGGAACCGAGCTGGGACAGACGGTGATCCCGCTGTTCCAACTGCGCGGCGCCGAAGCGGCCCTGGCCAAGTCCCTGCTGATCGGCGCCTTCGAGACCGACCGCTCCAAGGTTATGTCGCTGTCCACCGACTTCGACTCCGCCCTGTCCGACCTGCAGGGCGCCCTGCGTCCGCTGGCCAGGAGCGAGGCGGCGGCCCCGGTCGTCGCGGCGATCAACGAGCTGTCCGACTTCGGCGGCGACGACAAGAGCGTCTACACCCGCCGCGTCCGCCAGCTGACCCCAGGAATTCCGGAGGCGGAGGCGCGCAAGCTGGCCGAGTCGCTGGCCTCCAGCGTCGATGACATCGTTCGGCTCGACCGCGACGCCAACACCCGCATGCTGCCGCTGATGTTGAATTCGCGTGGCCGCATCGCCGAGGCCGGCAACGCCATCGCCGAGCGGATGCAGGATCTGTCCACCAACACCGTTCCGGCGGCCCAGCACCGTTACACCGTGCTGAGCGGCCTGATGGCCGATGCCAATCTGCTCGCCGGCAAGCTGGCCGAGGCCGGCAACGCCGAGACGCCGGCCCGTCTGGCCGCCGCCCGCCGCATGCTCGACCCGCTGGCGGCGACGATCCGCAAGACGCTGCAGGAGTCGCGGGGCGATATGGGGGCGGAGACCGGCAAGCTCGCCGAGCGGCTGCTCGATCTGGGGTTCGGGACTGACGGCATTCTGGCGTTGCGCACCGGTGAACTGGCGGCCTATGCCGAGAATGCCGCGCTGATCGACAGCAACCGCAGTACCGGCGCCACCCTGACCGCCATGGTCGACGGGCTGGTCCAGGCGGCGGAAAAGGCGACCGCCGACGGCGCCGCCGCCGCCCATGGCGCGCTGGAGCGCACCAACGAAATCCAGATCCTGCTGGCGACCGCCGGCGTGCTGCTGGCCGGTCTGATCGTCTCGCTCTATGTCGGGCGCCGCGTCGTCGGCCGGATGGAGGCGCTGGCCGCCGCCATGCGCAGGGTCGCCGACGGCGACCTGACCGTGGAGCAGAAGGCCGAGGGCAACGACGAGATCACCGACATGGCCCGCGCGCTGTTCGTCTTCATCGCCAACGCCCGGGCGATGGAGGAGGCGCACGAGAAGGTCGAGGTCGAGCGCCGAAACGCCGCCTCGGCCCGCCGCACCAGCATGCTGGAGATCGCCGACCAGTTCGAACGCAACGTGCTGAGCAGCGTCGAGACCCTGGCCGACGCCGCCCGCCAGATGGCGGCGCGTGCCCGCTCGCTGACCGACATCGCCGCCAACGCCAACGACCGTGCCGACGCCGCGATGCAACTTTCGGGCGAGATGGCGGCGGGGATCCAGCAGGTGGCGACCGCCGCTTCTGAGATCTCGCAGTCCATCGCCGAGATCAGCAAACGCACCGGCGAATCTGCCCGCATCATCGGCGACACCGCCGCCGGAGCGGAGCAGGTCAAGGCCACCGTCGCCGACCTTTCGAGCACGGCGGGAGAGATCGGCACCGTGGTCGGGCTGATCGACGAGATCGCCGGCCAGACCAACCTGCTGGCGCTGAACGCCACCATCGAGGCGGCGAGGGCAGGGGAGATGGGCCGCGGTTTCGCGGTGGTCGCCGGCGAGGTGAAGGCCCTTGCCGGCCAGACCGCCCAGGCCACCGCCGAGATCGCCCGCCAGATCGCCGCGACCCAGGCGGCCAGCCGCCAGACGGCGGAGGTGGTGGCGACCATGACCGGCAGCGTCCAGCGCATCGAATCCAACGCCTCGGCCATTGCCGCGGCGGTGGAGGAGCAGGCGGTGATCACGTCGAGCATCGTCGACAGCTCCCACCGCGTCGCGGTCGGCACCCAGGCGGCGTCGGACCATGTCGCCGGCCTGTCGGAGGCTGCGGCCAAGGTGCGCGCCCAGGCCGGCGACGTGTTGCAGGTGGCGGAAAGCCTGTCGCACGAGGCGACCAGCCTCGGCTCCTCGGTGCATCTGTTCCTCCAGGAAATCCGGGCCGCGCGATGAGTGCGGGACTCCGGTCGCGAACGGGTCGGTTTCATAAAACTGACACGTAAACAAAACAAACCCGTCACCGGTGGCAGCTATGGTCACCGCGACGAAGAAGGCGGGTTACGACCTCCGGCCAAGGCCGGGCTTTTACCGAAAACCCAACGACACCGTCCAAACCTATCGGGAGTTTAGCCGTGAAAACCATGACCTCGGCGTTCGTTCGCTGCGCCGCCTTCGGTGCCCTGGCCGTTCTGTCCGTGTCGGTCGCCCCGCTGTCGGTCGCCTCGGCCGCCGACATCTCCGGCGCCGGCGCCACCTTCCCGTACCCGATCTATGCCAAGTGGGCCGATGCCTACAAGAAGGAGACGGGCACGGGCCTGAACTACCAGTCGATCGGTTCGGGCGGCGGCATCAAGCAGATCAAGGCCAAGACGGTCACCTTCGGCGCCTCGGACATGCCGCTGAAGCCGGAAGAGCTGGAGCAGGCCGGTCTGATCCAGTTCCCGATGATCATGGGCGGCGTGGTTCCGGTCGTGAACCTGAAGGGCATCAAGGCCGGCGAGGTCAAGCTGTCGGGCACCGTTCTCGCCAACATCTACATGGGCGAGATCACCAAGTGGAACGACGCCCAGATCAAGGCGCTGAACCCCAACGTCAACCTGCCGAACACCGCCATCGCCCCGGTCTACCGCTCTGACGGGTCGGGCACCAACTTCCTGTTCACCGACTACCTGTCGAAGACCAGCCCGAAGTTCCAGACCCAGATCGGCGCCAACACCTCCGTCCAGTGGCCGGCCGGCATCGGCGCCAAGGGCAACGAGGGCGTGGCCAACATGGTCAAGCAGACGGACGGCTCGATCGGCTACGTCGAATACGCCTACGCCAAGCAGAACAACATCACCCACCTCGACCTGCAGAACAAGGACGGCAAGACCGTCTCTCCGAAGATCGAGGCCTTCCAGGCCGCCGCCGCCAACGCCGACTGGGCCAACAGCAAGGGCTACTACGTCCTGCTGACCGACGAGCCGGGCGCGGAGAGCTGGCCGATCACCGGCGCCAGCTTCATCCTGATGTACAAGGCCCCGCAGGACGCGGCGTCTTCGGCCGAAGCGCTGAAGTTCTTCGACTGGGCCTACAAGAACGGCGCCAAGATGGCGACCGAGCTGGACTATGTCCCGATGCCGGAAGCGGTGGTGTCGCTGGTCCAGAAGACCTGGGCCCAGACCATCCAGGCCGACGGCAAGCCGGTCTGGACCGCGTCGGCCAAGTAACGACGGCCAACCGACCCCGGGCGGGCCGTTGGTCGGCGCGCCCGGGGGCATGATCGCCGGTGGGGACGGAAATTGCGCCGCCCCCACCGCACGCCTCACGGAGCGGCCATGACCGAGATCGCGCTGACCTTGACCGACGCACACGCCTCCACCGCCCGACGGGCCCGCCGCCAGCGCCTGCAGGATGCGGTTTTCCGCAACGCCACCCTCGCCTTCGCGCTGCTCGTCCTGCTGATCCTGGGCGGCGTCACGGTATCCCTGATCGACGGCGCGCTTCCGGCACTCCGCGCGTTCGGCTTCGGCTTCGTCGGCACCGAAGTCTGGAACCCGGTGTCCGAGCAGTTCGGCGCGCTCGCCCCCATTTACGGCACGCTGGTAACCTCGGTCATCGCCATGGCTGTCGGCATTCCCGTCAGCTTCGGCATCGCCCTGTTCATCACCGAGATGTGCCCCGCCTGGCTGAAGCGCCCGCTCGGCGTCGCCATCGAGCTGCTCGCCGGCATCCCCAGCATCATCTACGGCATCTGGGGCCTGTTCGTCTTCGCCCCCTTCATGCAGTCGACGGTCCAGCCCTTCCTGATCGCCACGCTGGGGCAGATCCCGGGCATCGGCAACCTGTTCATGGGGCCGCCCTACGGCATCGGCATCCTGACCGCCGGCCTGATCCTGGGCATCATGGTGCTGCCCTTCATCACCTCCATCACCCGCGACGTCTTCGAGACCGTGCCGCCGATGGTGCGTGAATCGGCCTATGGGCTGGGCGCCACCACCTGGGAAGTGGTGTGGAACGTGGTGCTGCCCTACACCCGCACCGGCGTCGTCGGTGGGGTCATGCTGGGGCTGGGCCGCGCGCTGGGCGAGACGATGGCGGTGACCTTCGTCATCGGCAACGCGCACCGCATCAGCTCCTCGATCATGGCACCGGGCACGACGATCTCGGCCTCCATCGCCAACGAGTTCACCGAGGCGGTCGGCGACGTCTACACCTCGTCGCTGGTGGCGCTGGGCCTGATCCTGTTCCTGATCACCTTCACCGTGCTGTCGATCGCGAAGCTGATGCTGCTGCGCCTGCAGCGCAAGGCCGGAGCCTGAGCCCCATGACGATGTCCAATTCCGCGACGCTGGCCGTCCCCGTCGGGGGGCTGTATCACCGCCGGCGCATTGCCAACAAGGTGGCGCTGTCCCTGGCGCTGGGGGCTGCCGGCTTCGGCCTGTTCTGGCTGGTCGCCATCCTGTGGACGCTGCTCTACAACGGGCTGTCGGCGATCAATCTCAGCCTGTTCACCGAGAACACCCCGCCGCCGGGCGGCGAGGGCGGCCTGCTGAACGCCATCTTCGGCAGCGTCGTCATGACCGCGGTCGCCACGGCCGTCGGCACCCCGGTCGGCGTCATGGCCGGCACCTACCTGGCCGAGTTCGGGCGCAACACGAAGCTGGCCGAGGTGGTGCGCTTCATCAACGACGTGCTGCTGAGCGCGCCGTCGATCATGGTCGGCCTGTTCGTCTACGAGGTGCTGGTCGTCCGCATGGGCCATTTCTCGGCCTGGGCCGGCGCCATGGCGCTCGCGGTGCTGGTCATCCCGGTCGTCGTCCGCACGACCGAGGACATGCTGAAGCTGGTGCCCAACAGCCTGCGCGAGGCCGCCGCCGCGCTTGGCGCGCCGCAATGGAAGGTGATCACCATGGTCGCCTACCGTGCCGCCCGCAACGGCATGATCACCGGCATGCTGCTGGCCGTCGCCCGCATCAGCGGCGAGACCGCGCCGCTGCTCTTCACCGCCCTGAACAACCAGTTCTGGAGCGCGGACATGAACGCGCCGATGGCCAACCTGCCGGTGGTCATCTTCCAGTACGCGATGTCGCCCTATGAGGACTGGCGTCAGCTGGCCTGGGGCGGCGCGCTGCTGATCACGGTCGCCATCCTGCTCCTCAACATCGGCGCCCGGCTGCTGGCCGGTCTCGGCACGACGAGAAAGTAACCATGACGATGACCCACATGGACGCCAACAGCCCCGCCCACGGCAGCCACCCGATGCCGCCCGGCATGCTCGCCGGGACCGCCGCGGATCGCCCCATCGCCGGCGCAGGCCTGCCCGAGAAGATCAGCGTCCGCAACCTGGAGTTCTTCTATGACGGCTACCGGGCGCTGAAGAACATCTCGCTGCCGCTGTACGACCGCCAGGTCACCGCCTTCATCGGCCCGTCGGGCTGCGGCAAGTCGACCCTGCTGCGCATCCTGAACCGGATGTACGACCTCTATCCCAAGCAGGTCGCCACCGGCGAGGTGCTGCTGGACGGCACGAACATCCTGTCGCCCAAGCAGGATCTGAACCTGCTGCGTGCCCGCGTCGGCATGGTGTTCCAGAAGCCGACGCCGTTCCCGATGTCGATCTACGACAACATCGCCTTCGGCGTGCGGCTGTACGAGAAGCTGTCCCGCGCCGAGATGGAGGAGCGCATCGAGTTCTCGCTGCGCCGCGCAGCCTTGTGGGACGAGGTGAAGGACAAGCTGCGCCAGAACGGCATGAGCCTGTCCGGCGGCCAGCAGCAGCGCCTGTGCATCGCCCGCGCCATCGCGGTGAAGCCGTCGGTCCTGCTGCTGGACGAGCCGACCTCGGCGCTCGACCCCATCTCCACCGCCAAGTGCGAGGAGCTGATCGACGAGCTGCGCTCCGACTACTGCATCGCCATCGTGACCCACAACATGCAGCAGGCGGCCCGCATCTCCAACTTCACCGCCTTCATGTATCTGGGCGAGCTGATCGAGTTCGGGAACACGGAAGAGATCTTCACCAACCCGACCAAGGAAAAGACGTCCGAATACATCACAGGCCGCTTCGGCTGACGCCATCGGTGGAATGGCCCGTAAGGCGAAAGGCTCCCGCTGCCATCAGGTGGTGGGAGCTTTCTGCTTTCAACCGCCGGAGGTCACCCATGACCTTTTGACTTTGCCGTCTGGATCGAGCCCAATGGTCCAGCGGAAAAGGCGTTTCTCATGGTGAACGTGGTAGATGTCGTCCCCATTGTCTTGAATCCCAATAAAACTGATGAATTTTATAACGCCCTCTTTTTCAATCAACGACTTTAGATAACTGAGTTGATCGTGTATCGCCTGGGCCTGCTCCGGGGCCATTTCATCATAATTCGGATTTCCTGAGATTATTCCCTCGATAAATCGGCGGAGAGCTTTCTCCGTGTCAGCATGTGGCAGATTGTTTTTTATGCGGCCTTCAAGTGATTTTATAAGTAGTTCTGCAGATTTATCATCGATGAGGTTCCAGAGGCTTTCGAAGCCATTCTGGTGCAGGATGAGTCCGGTCACTCGATCGTGTGAGTCGGTGATGAAGCTTACTTGGGCGCGAAAGATGGGCGTGAAAAATTTCGATTTACTTTCCGGATAAAACTCCACAGGCCTTTGAGCAGTGATTTGACAGAAAAATCTCCCCTCTTCGCGATAAACTTTGTTAAGGAGATCTCCAGATTGCGACTGGTAATACCCTACGAACTTATCAAAAAGGTGAGGCTCCAAGTCAATTGCCGTTCGTGGCGTGACCTGCTCCACCAACTTCCGGTCGCGTTCATCTGTTGAAATCTCTGAACTGCCAGTCCTGTTCCGGTTGGGTGCCGCGCCATTGCGCTCACCCTGGAGCTTTGCTGACAAGGTGTTCCAATCGGGGAGGCCCAGCATCCTCGAAACCAGTTCGAGGCTTTCACTATGGCTGATGACAAGGTCTTTTATGGCCAGAGAGTCGCGTAAAGTCTGGGCCATGACTTTTGCGTCACGGTAATCACGCATAAGCGTGTCCTTTGCATGAGCGAAGCAGGAGCGCCAGATGGTTGCATTAACTGACTTGATCGCTCGGGCAAAGGGAAAGCCGTCGAGGCATGATAAGTTCACCATTCCCTTACGGGCGCAACCGGCAGGTCGTATCAACCTTTCTCGATGCTGTATCGGGGTGAAGAGAGAGTCAATACATAATCGGCAGGCGATGCAATCAACCGAAGCATATGAAGGGCACGCTGCAGCGGCTTGTATCACTGGCCGGAAAGCGTGAGGTGCTCCGGAGCTGGTTATTATTTCCATAACGGAAGTTATGTGCCGTAATCGTGTAGGCGCAAAGTTAAACTGTCAGTCCCTCGCAACATAGAAGTGTCAGTCTTCCGTCGGGTTTTCGACGGCTGGGAGGCTGGCGATGGGCTGGATCACGATGAGCGAACGGGACTTGCAACGGGTCGAGGTTCTCGGCGAG
>NZ_RWIJ01000048.1 GCF_019805165.1 Azospirillum sp. 412522 | reverse complement strand
CCAGCTCCAGCCCGATATAGCCGCCGCCGACCACCACAAGCCGGCGCGGCAGCCGGTCCAACGACAGCGCTTCGGTCGAGGACAGAACCGGCCCGCCGAAGGGAAGGGCCGGCAGCGGCACCGGCTCCGAACCGGTGGCGAGGATCACATGTTCCGCCCTCACGGTCAGCGGGCCGTCGCTGCCCTGGACGGTGCAGGTCTTGGCGTCTGAGAAGACTGCCCAGCCGCGCAGCACGCGCACCTTCGCCTTGCGCAGCAGGGCCGCCACGCCGCCGCTGAGGCGGTCGACGATCCCGTCCTTCCAGCGCGTGGCGTCGGCGAGATCGAGGCGTGGCGGTGTGTCGAGCACGATGCCGAAGCGACCATCGCCGACCGACTGGCCCATCGCCTCGAAGCGGCTGGCGACATGGATCAGCGCCTTGGACGGAATGCAGCCGCGGATCAGGCAGGTGCCGCCGAGCCGGTCGGCCTCGACCAGCACGGTGTCGAGCCCCAGCTGGCCGGCGCGGATGGCGGCGACGTAGCCGCCCGGCCCGCCGCCGACCACGAGCACCTTGGCGGTGACGGTCTTTGCGCTGGGTACGGTCATTGCGGTTGGTCCATGAAAAGGGTGGCGGGCTGTTCCAGCGACGTCTTCACCCGCTGAACGAAGGAGGCGGCGTCCCAGCCGTCGACGACCCGGTGGTCGAAGGAACAGGACAGGTTCATCATCGACCTCACGACGACGCTTCCCTTGCGCACCACCGGCCGGTCGACGATCCTGTTGACGCCGACGATGGCGACCTCCGGCCGGTTGATGATCGGCGTGGTGGCGAGGCCGCCCAGCGCGCCCAGGCTGGTGATGGTGATGGTGGAGCCGCTGAGCTGCTCCCGCCCGGCCTTCCCGTCGCGCGCGGCGGCAGCCAGTTCGCGGATCGCGTCGGCAGCCTGCCAAAGGTCGAGCGTCTCGGCATGGCGGACGACCGGCACCACCAGCCCGCCCGGCGTCTGCGTTGCGATGCCGGCATGCACCGCCTCGAACCGCTGGACGACATTCGCCGCGTCGTCGTAGCGGGCGTTGATCTGCGGGAACTCCGGCAGCGCCCGCACCAGGGCGCGGATCAGGAAGGGCAGCAGGGTCAGCTTCGGCCGCGCGGCACCACCCTCGGCGTTGAGGTGGAGGCGCAGTTCCTCCAGGGCGGTGACGTCGATTTCCTCGATGTAGGAGAAATGCGGGATGTGGCGCTTGGCCTCCTGCATGCTCTCCGCGATCCTGCGGCGCAGGCCGCGCACCGGCACCTCCGACACCCCGGTTCTGGCCGGGGAGGGCGGCCGTTCGGCCAAGGCGACACCGCCGGTCTCATCCCCTCCGCCGGCAAGATGGCGGTCGAGGTCGCGATGCAGGATCCGGCCGCCGGGGCCGGAGCCGGTGACGAACTGCAACGGAATGCTATGATCCCAGGCACGGCGCCGGACCGCGGGCGAGGCGGTCGGCTTGACGCCGGACGGCCGGCGGACCAGCAGGGCGGGTGTCGTCCCGTCCGGCTGGGCAGGGACATCCGGCGCGGGGGCAGCGGCGGCAGGCATTGCAACGGCGGCTGTCGGCAGCGCCGCTGCGGGGACGTCATCGAGCGGGTCAGCGGGAGCGTCACCGAGGACCCGATCGCCCGTTCCCTCGACTTCCAGCACGACCAGCTCGGACCCGACCGCCAGCATCGCGCCGGGGGCGCCGTTGAGCGACAGCACCGTGCCGGCGACCGGCGAGGGGATCTCCACCGTCGCCTTGTCCGTCATCACGTCGACCAGCGTCTGGTCCTCGGTGACGTGGTCGCCGGGCGCGACATGCCAGGCGACGATCTCCGCCTCGGCCGTGCCCTCGCCGACATCGGGCAGCTTGAAGACATAGCGCGCCATGCTCACTCCTCCATCACGCGGCGCAACGCCTCGGCGATCCGGGCCGGGCCGGGGAAATACTCCCATTCGAAGGCGTGCGGATAGGGCGTGTCCCAGCCGGTGACCCGCTCGATGGGCGCCTCCAGATGGTGGAAGCAATGCTCCTGCACCAGGGCGGACAGTTCGGCGCCGAAGCCGCCGGTCCGGGTCGCCTCATGCACGATGACGCAGCGGCCGGTCTTGCGCACCGACGCCTCGATCGCCTCGATGTCGACCGGCACCAGGGTGCGCAAATCGAGGATGTCGGCATCGACCTGCGCATCGCGAGCGGCGGCCAGCGCCACATGCACCATGGTGCCGTAGGCGAGGATGGTGACGGCCGTGCCGCTGCGCACCGTCGCCGCCTTGCCCAGCGGGATGGCGTAATGGCCGTCGGGCACCTCGCTGGCGGGATGCCTGGCCCAGGGCACCACCGGGCGGTCGTGGTAGCCTTCGAAGGGGCCGTTGTAGAGACGCTTCGGCTCGAAGAACATCACGGGATCGTCGTCCTCGATGGCGCTGATCAGCAGCCCCTTGGCGTCGTACGGGGTCGAGGGGATCACCGTCTTCAGTCCCGCGACGTGGGTGAAGATGGCCTCCGGGCTCTGGCTGTGGGTCTGGCCGCCGAAGATGCCGCCGCCATAGGGCGCGCGCACGGTGACCGGTGCCGTGAACTCGCCGCCGGACCGGTAGCGCAGACGCGCCGCCTCGGAGATGAGCTGGTCGCAGGCCGGGTAGATGTAGTCGGCGAACTGCATCTCGGCGACCGGGCGCAGGCCGTAGGCGGCCATGCCGACGGCGATCCCCATGATGCCGGCTTCGGTGATGGGCGTGTCGAAGACCCGGCTGCGCCCATGCTTGCGCTGCAGCCCGTCGGTGCAGCGGAACACGCCTCCGAAATAGCCGACATCCTCGCCCAGAACGACGACGTCGCCGCTCCGCGCCAGCATCACGTCCATCGCAGCGTTCAGCGCCTGGACCATCGTCATGGTCGCCATTGCTCAGACCCCCGCCTGCTGGCGCTGGCGCTCCAGATGCCAGGGCATGGTTTTGTAGACGTCCTCGAACATCGTGCGGGCCGAGTGGAACGGTCCCTTGTCGAGGGTGCCGAGGGATTCGGCCTCTTTCCCGGCGGCCTGGACCGTTTCCGTCACCTCCTGGGCCAGGGCCTCCTGTTTGGCCTCCGACCAGATGCCCAGTGCGATCAAATGCTGGCGCAGCCGGTCGATCGGATCCCCCAGCGGCCAGAGGGCGCCGGCATTCTCCGGCCGGTATTTGGCGGGGTCGTCGCTGGTGGAATGGGCGGCCGCGCGATAGGTGAACAGTTCGATCAGCGTCGGGCCGAGGTTGGCGCGGGCCCGTTCCGCCGCCCAGCGCGTCGCCGCGAAGACCGCCAGGAAGTCGTTGCCGTCCACCCGCAGGCTGGGGATGCCATAGCCGAGGCCGCGCGCCGCGAAGGTCGTGCGCTCCCCGCCGGCGATGCCGTGGAAGGAGGAGATGGCCCAGTGGTTGTTGACCAGATTGAGGATCACCGGGGCGCGGTAGACCGACGCGAAGGTCAGGGCATGGTGGAAGTCGCCCTCCGCGGTGGCGCCCTCGCCGATCCAGGCGGCGGCGATGCGGCTGTCGCCCTTGATCGCCGAGGCCATCGCCCAGCCCACGGCCTGGCTGTATTGCGTCCCCAGATTGCCGGAGATCGAGAAGAAGCCGGCCTCCCTGCTGGAATAGAAGACCGGCATCTGCCGGCCCTTCAGCCGGTCGCCGGCATTGGAGAAGACCTGGCACATCATGTCGACCAGCGGCCAGTCGCGGGCGATCAGCAGCCCCTGCTGCCGGTAGGTCGGAAACAGCATGTCGTTGCGGTCGACCGCCATCGCCTGCGCGACGGCGACCGCCTCCTCGCCGGTGCATTTCATGTAGAAGGAGGTCTTGCCCTGGCGCTGGGCGCGCTGCATGCGCTCGTCATAGGCGCGCACCGTCATCATCGACCGCAGTCCGCGCATCAGCATGTCGGGGCCGAGCGCCGGATCCCAGGGACCGACGGCATGCCCCTGGTCGTCGAGCACGCGGACCAGATCATAGGCGAGGTCGGTCATGTCGGCCGCCGGACAATCGGTCTCGGGACGGCGGGCGGTGCCGGCCGGCGGCACGGCAAGGGTGCTGAAGTCGATCTCGCTGCCGGGCCGCTGTGGAGGCTCCGGCACATGCAGATTCAATGGCGCCCGAACAGGCACGGGGGCATCCATGGCATTCCTCCCAAGGGCAGGTGCTTGGCGTCGGACTGCTGTCCGAGAGGCGTCGGTGATGGAAAAGCGGGGCAGGAAGCGACCGCGGCCGCAGCGGCGTGTCGGGGGTGTCAGGTCGTGGATCCGATTATACCGTTGGTATAGCGAATTTTCTTTGCGTTCTAATGCCCGCTGTGCAGAAAATACGCATCATTCAATTCGTTGATAACGGGTCTGGAGAGGCATTCAATGCGGATTGAACTCGATGCCATCGATCGCCGTATTCTGGCCCTGCTGCAATCCGACGCCCAGCTGTCGAGCGCCGAGATCGCCGAACGGGTGGGGTTGTCTCAGGCGCCGTGCTGGCGCCGCATCAAGCGGATGGAGGAGAACGGCGTCATCCGCCTGCGCGCAACCCTGCTCGACCGGAAGAAACTCGGGCTGAACGTGCTGGTGTTCGCGCAGGTGAAGCTCGCCGCCCATGGCCGCGCGACCCTGCCCGAATTCGAGGAAACGGTGCGCCAGCTGCCGGAGGTGCTGGAATGCTACACGCTGATGGGGGCCACCGATTACATCATCAAGGTGGTCGCGCGGGACGTCGAAACCTATGAACACTTCTTCCGGGAGAAGCTGTCCCAGCTTCCGGCGGTGCGTGAGACCAACTCGGCCATCGCGCTGTCGGAGATCAAGCACACCACCGCCTTGCCGCTGTCCCTGCTGGAGGAGCCCGACTGGCCGGCACGGACGACGAAAACCCGCTGATCTCCGCACAAGATTTCCTCGGACAGGATTCGGCCTTCGTTGGTCAGGCTTACCCGCTGCGGCGTCCATGCGAACAGGCTGATGCCGAATTGCCTGTGCAGAAGGGACGCTTCCTCGCCGTATTGAAAAAATTTTAATAAAATTAACTTCATCGACTTAAGGGAATATTATCTTAGATAGAAAACAACCACAGGAAAGCAATTAAAGTTGACGGTTATAGGGAATTGCATATAAAAAGGCGCATAAAACGATCATAAATCCTCTCATGCGCTTTTAAATCGCTGGTTCCACGCCTTTGTTGCATGTTCCCTGTGGCTGATGCAGCTCTTTGGGCTGTAACCCGGCAGCGGTGCAGCTGCGGACTCGGCATGGTTTCCGTATCCAATCCAGGAAATGAGGAATGCCGCGTCTGGTTGAGGACAGCGTGACTCCAGACACTGGACTGTCATGCCTTACCTTCATGTTGCGCCTCATGGGACACCCGGCCGATCCGGAGCAGCTCCGTCACGATCAGGCGGTCCGCGGCCGGGCGATGGAGACGCTGGACATCCTGCGCGCGGCTAAGCGTTTCGGCCTGAAGGCGCGCTCCGTGACCACCCGCTGGGACAGGTTGGCCGCCACGCCGCTGCCGGCGATCGCAAGGCGCCGCGACGGGCGCTACTTCATCATCGCCAAGATCGACGGCGACCGCGTGCTGATCCAGGACCCGCTGGAAACCAAGCCGCTGGCGCTGCCGCGGGCGGTGGTCGAGCCGGCCTGGTCGGGCGAACTGGTGTTGATGGCGCGCCGCGCCGGCCTGGATCTGGCGCAGGTGCGCTTCGGCATCGGCTGGTTCGTGCCGGCCCTGCTGAAATACCGGCGCCTGTTCTCGGAAATCCTGCTCGCCTCCTTCATGCTGCAGGTGTTCGGGCTGATCAGCCCGTTGTTCTTCCAGGTCGTGGTCGACAAGGTGCTGGCCCACCGCAGCCTGACCACGCTGGACGTCCTGGCCATCGGCCTCGTCGTGGTGTCGCTGTTCGAGACGGTGCTGGGCGGCCTGCGCAGCTATCTGTTCTCGCACACCACCAGCCGGGTCGACGTGACGCTGGGCGCGCGGCTGTTCGACCATCTGCTGGCGCTGCCGCTGCCCTATTTCCAGGCGCGCCGCGTCGGCGACAATGTCGCGCGGGTACGCGAACTGGACCGCATCCGCGATTTCCTGACCGGATCGGCGCTGACGCTGGTCATCGATCTGGTCTTCACGATCGTCTTCCTGGCGGTGATGTGGTGGTACAGCCCGGCGCTGACCGGAATCGTCCTGGCCTCGCTGCCGGTCTATGTCGCGATCAGCCTGGCCGTCACTCCGATCCTGCGCCGGCGGCTGGAAGCGAAATTCGCCCTTGGCGCCGAGAACCAGTCCTTCCTGGTCGAAAGCATCTCCGGCATCGAGACGCTGAAGGCGATGGCGGTGGAGCCGGAGATGCGCCGCCATTGGGAGGAGAAGCTGGCCGCCTATGTCGGCGCCGCCTTCCGCGCGTCCAGCCTGGGGGTGGTCGCCGGCCAGGGCGTCCAGTTCGTGGCCAAGCTGACCATGGCGGCCCTGCTCTATGTCGGGGCGCAGGAGGTGATCGACGGCGCCCTGACCGTCGGGGCGCTGGTGGCGGTGAACATGCTGGCGGGCCGGGTGTCGTCGCCGGTGCTGCGGCTGGCGCAGCTGTGGAACGATTTCCAGCAGGCGCGCGTCTCCGTCGAACGGCTGGCCGACATCCTCAACACCATGCCCGAACCGGCGGCGAAGCCCGGCCGGCTGCCGCTGCCCGCCATCCGTGGACGCATCCGTCTCGACCGGGTCGGCTTCCGCTACCGTCCCGACGCCTCCCTCACGCTCCAGGGCATCGACCTGACGGTGGAGGCGGGCGAGACCGTCGGCATCGTCGGGTCGTCGGGATCGGGGAAGAGCACGCTGACCAAGCTGGTGCAGCGGCTCTATGTCCCGGAGTCGGGCCGGGTGCTGATCGACGACGTCGACCTGTCGCTGGTGGACGTGGCGTGGCTGCGGCGGCAGATCGGCGTGGTCCTGCAGGAGAATGTGCTGTTCAACCGCTCGATCCGCGACAACATCGCGCTGGCCGATCCGGGCATGCCGATGGATCGGATCGTCGAGGCGGCGCGGCTGGCCGGGGCGGACCGCTTCATCCTGGGCCTGCCGGAAGGCTATGACACGGTGATCGGCGAGCGCGGCGCCAGCCTGTCGGGCGGACAGCGCCAGCGCGTCGCCATCGCCCGCGCACTCGCCACCGATCCGCGCATCCTGATCTTCGACGAGGCGACAAGCGCGCTCGACGTCGAGAGCGAGGCGGCGATCCAGGCCAACATGCGCCGCATCTGCGCCAACCGCACCGTGCTGATCGTCGCCCACCGCCTGTCCACCGTGCGTGGCTGCGACCGCATCGTCGCGGTGGAGGAGGGGCGGATCGCCGAGCAGGGCACCCATGACGAGCTGATCCGGCTCGGCGGGCGCTATGCGGCGCTGTGGCGGATGCAGGCGGGCGGACAGGCGGAGATCGATCATGGCGTCGCTTGAGACCGCGGCCGAAGCGGCGCCGGCTGCCGCCGCGCCTCCGTCCTCTTCCCTTTCCCCGCAACCATCCGCGCCGCCTTCTCCGCTGGCGCGGCCCCGGCCGCGCCGCGGGCACGAGCTGGAATTCCTGCCCGCGGCGCTGGAGGCGATGGACACGCCGCCCTCGCCGTTCGCCAGGGCGGTGTCGCTGCTGATCGTCGCCTTCGCCGTCATCGCCATCGCCTGGGCCTGGATCGGCCATATCGACATCACCGCCGTCACCCGCGGCCGCATCATTCCCAGCGACCGCAACAAGCTGGTGCAGACGCTGGAGCCGGGCATCGTCCGCGCCATCCGCGTCACCGAAGGGCAGCAGGTGGAGCAGGGGGCGGTCCTGCTGGAACTCGACCCCACGGACAGCGCCGCCGATGCCGGCCGCGCCGAATGGGAACTGGCGGTGGCGGAGACCGAGGCGGCCCGCCTGCGCGCGGCGCTGGCCGGCCGGCGCGGCTTCGACCCGCCGCCGGGTGCCGACGCCGCCCTGGTGGCGCTCCAGCGCTCGATCCTCGCCAACCAGCTGACGGCGATCGACGCCGCGCTCGACGCCATCGGCAGCCAGGAGCGCCAGCGCCGGGCGGAGATCGCGGCGCTGGCCGCGGAGAAGGCGCGGCTGGGCGCCACCCTGCCGCTGATCCGCGAGCAGGTCCAGGCCAAGCGGAACCTGTCCCAACGCGGCTACAGCCCGCGTTTCGACCTGCTGGAGCTGGAGAAGGAGCTTGCCGAGGTCGAATATGGCGCGGTCGCCGCGAAGAACCGCGAGGCCGAGGCCGAGGCGGCCCTGAAGGGATTGGCGGACGAACGGCGGCGGGTGACGGCGGAGTTCGACGGCAAGGCGATGGCCGACCTCGCCGACGCCGAAAAGCGCGCCGCCGCCATGCGCCAGGAACTGACCAAGGCGGCGCGGCGGCGGGAGCGCCAGCTTCTGACCGCGCCGGTCGGTGGCGTGGTCCAGCAGCTCGCCGTCCATACGGTCGGCGGGGTGGTCACCGCGGCGGAACCGCTGATGGTGATCGTTCCGGCCAGCCGCACCCTGATCGTCGAGGTGCAGGTGGAGAACAAGGACATCGGCTTCCTCCATCCCGGCATGCCGGCGGAGATCAAGGTCGATGCCTTTCCCTTCACCCGCTACGGGCTGCTGCCGGGCGCGGTCCTGTCGGTTTCGCATGACGTGATCCTGCCGCCGGACGGGGCGGCGGCACGCACCGGGGCGGCCGAACCGGCGGTGTCGCCCGACCGCGACGGCCCGAAATTCTCGGCGCGCATCGCCCTGGATCGCACCGCCATCCGCGGCGAGACCGGCGAGGATATCGCGCTCGCCCCCGGCATGGCGGTGACGGCGGAGGTGAAGACCGGCCGCCGCCGCATCCTCGATTACCTGCTCTCCCCGGTGCTCACGCATGTCCACGAGGCGATGCGCGAGCGCTGAGTCCCGAACCTTTCCTGTCCCGACCCCACAGCCAAGGCCCGGAACAACCGGACCGACTGATCTGGAGAACAAGCCGATGACCAGCACCGTGACCACCGACGGCGACGATCTGCTGAACGGCGACTGGCGCGCCGACACGCTGAGCGGCGGGGCCGGCAACGACACGCTGTTTGGCGGCGACGGCAATGATTGGCTGGATGGTGGCGACGGAGACGACCGGCTGGATGGCGGGACGGGCGACAACAGCCTGTCCGGTGGTGCCGGGAACGACACGCTGCTGGGCGGCAGCAACAACGACACGCTGGACGGCGGTGCCGGCGACGACGTGATCTCAGCCGGGACGGGCAACGACCTGATCGCCGGCGGCGATGGGGCCGACCGCATCGACGGCGGGGAGAATGACGACACAATCGATGGCGGTGGCGGCAACGACACCATTCTCGGCGGCGGCGGCCGGGACGTGGTGACGGCCGGCGACGGCGACGATCTGGTGACGGACGGCAACAATGTCTGGAGCGACGACCGCTTCGACGGCGGGGCCGGCAACGACACGCTGGATGGCGGCTTCGGCAGCGACACGCTGATCGGCGGGGCCGGCAACGACCGGCTGACGGTGGGCAACGACTACACTGGCGACGTTCTCGACGGCGGCGAGGGCGACGACACGCTGGTCGGCGGCATGGGGGCGGACCGGCTGGCCGACGGCACCGGGGCCGATCTGGTCCAGGCCGGCGGCGGCGACGACCTGCTGGACCATGTATTGTCGGATCAAACAGGGGCCGACACGCTTGACGGCGGGGCGGGCTACGACCGGCTGCGCGTGGCCCTGACCGCCGGGCAGGTAACGGCCGCCGTCGCTGCCGACCTCGTCGCGCTGGCCGATTTCATCCGCAGCCATGGCGACGACGGCCGGAGCTTCGCCGGGCAGGCGATCCGGCTCGCCGCCAGCAATTGGAATGCCCTGGAGGTGACGGTGGACGGCCGGACGGTGGCGGTCGGCGATCTGGCCGGGATGGCCGTCGCGGCGCCCAACCGGGCGCCGGTGGTGAGCGACCGGTCCCTGAGCGGAACCGAGGACACGCCGCTCGCCGGATCGGTGGGGGCGGTCGATCCCGACGGCGATCCGCTGTCCTACGGCATCAGCGCGGGGCCGGCCCATGGCCGCCTCGTCCTGGGTGACGATGGCAGCTTCATCTACACGCCCGACGCGGATTATGCCGGGGGCGACAGCTTCCGCATCGACGTGTCGGACGGGCGCGGCGGTGTCTCGTCGCAGACCGTCACCCTGGCACTGGCCGCCGTCAACGATGCGCCGGGTGCCGTGGCGCTCGACGGCGTCGCCGTCGCCGACCATGCGGCGGCCGGCACCGTCGTCGGCACCGCCCATGCCCAGGATCCCGACGGCGACGCGCTGGCCTACAGCCTGACCGACGATGCCGGCGGCCGGTTCGTCATCGACGCCGCGACCGGCGTCCTCTCGGTCGCTGCCGGGGCCGATCTCGATTACCTGCGCGCCCCCGCCCATGCCGTGACGGTCCGTGTCACCGACGCCGCCGGGCTGAGCACCGACAAGGTCTTCCACATCGGCGTCGCCGCCGCCCGGAACGATGGCGCGGCCGATGTCGAGGGGCGGTCGCCGGCCGACGAGCAGGCGCAGGAGGCCGGCGAGGCGCAGAGCGGCGGCAACGACGCGGTGACCGGCGACTGGCGCGCGGAGACGCTGGACGGCGGTGCCGGGAACGACACGCTGGGTAGCGGCGGTGGCGGCGGCACGCTGCTGGGCGGGGCCGGCGACGATGTGCTGAACGGCGACTGGGGCGATGACAGCCTGCTTGGCGGGTCGGGTGCCGACACGCTCCGCGGCGGATCGCAGAGCGACCGGCTGTTCGGCGGCTCCGGCGACGACTTGCTCGATGGCGGCAGTGAGGACGACACGCTGGATGGCGGAACCGGCAACGACAGCCTGTTCGGCGGCAGCGGCGCCGACCTGCTCCAGGGCGGCATGGGCGACGATCTGCTGGATGGAGGAACCGACGCCAACACGCTCTATGGCGGCAGCGGCAACGACACGCTGCTGGGCGGCGACGTGAGCGACACGCTGGACGGCGGCAGCGGCAACGATGTCATCAGCGGCGGCACCGGGGCCGACAGCATCCGCGGCGGGTCCGGCGACGACCGGATCGACGGCGGCGAGAACGACGACACCATCGAGGGCGGCAGCGGCAACGACACCATCCTCGGCGGCGGTGGCCGCGATGTGGTGACGGCCGGCGACGGCGACGATCTGGTGACGGACGGCGAGGGGGTGTGGAGCGACGACCGCTTCGACGGCGGCGCCGGCAACGACACGCTCGACGGCGGTCTGGGCAGCGACACGCTGATCGGCGGGACCGGCAACGACCGGCTGGCGGTGGGCGGCGACTATAACGGCGACTATCTGGACGGCGGCGACGGCGACGACACGCTGGTCGGCGGGCTGGGCGCCGACACCCTGCTGGGTGGTGCCGGCAACGACGTGCTGAAGGGGGGCGGTGGGAACAACGTCCTGATCGGCGGCGACGGCATCGACATCGCCGACTATTCGGCGGAGAGCGACGCGATCTCCATCGACCTGCAGACCGGCGAGGTGCGCCACGGCGGCTGGATGGCCGACCATGTCTCCGGCATCGAGACCATCCTGGCCGGTGGCGGCGCCGACACGCTGGCCGGCGACGGTGGGGACAACAGCCTGGCCGGCGGGGCCGGCGCCGACAGCCTGTCGGGTGGGGCGGGCGACGACCTGCTGGACGGCGGCAGCGGCGCGGACCGGCTCGACGGTGGCGAGGGCGTCGACACCGCCACTTATGCGGCGTCCGGCGCGGGGGTGACGGTCGATCTGGCGGCCGGCGCCGGCCTCGGCGGCGATGCCGAGGGCGACCTGCTGTCCGGGATCGAGAACCTCGTCGGATCCGGCCATGACGACCGGCTGAGCGGTGATGCCGGCGCGAACCTCCTCGACGGCGGCGCGGGCGATGATTTGCTGGTCGGGGCCGGCGGCGCGGATACGCTCGTCGGCGGCGACGGGACCGACACCGCCGACTATTCGGCGTCCGGCGCGGGGGTGACGGTCGATCTGTCGGCGGGCACCGGGCTCGGCGGCGATGCCGAGGGCGATGTGCTGTCCGGGGTCGAGAACCTCACCGGCTCGTCCCATGATGACCACCTGATCGGCGATGCCGGCGCGAATGTCCTGGATGGTGGTGCCGGGGACGACACGCTGGCGGGTGGCGGCGGTGCGGATACGCTGGCCGGCGGCGCCGGCAGCGACACCGCCGACTATTCGGCGTCGGCCGGGGGCGTGTCCATCGATCTGGCGGCTGGAACGGCGGCCGGCGGCGATGCCGAAGGCGACATGCTCACGGATATCGAGAACCTGACCGGCTCGGACCAGGACGACCTGCTGGTGGGGGATGCGAACGCCAACCTGCTGGACGGCCGCGGCGGCAACGACACGCTGATCGGACTCGGCGGGGCCGACACTTTGATCGGTGGCGGCGGCATCGACCTCGCCGATTATTCGGCGTCCGCCGACGGGGTGTCCGTCGACCTGTCCAGTGGTGTCGGGACCGGTGGCGATGCCGAAGGCGACCGGCTGAGCGGTATCGAGAATCTGACCGGAAGCGCCTTCGGCGACCAGTTGACCGGCGATGCCGGCGCCAATGTCCTGGATGGCTCGGGCGGTGACGACACCCTGGCGGGACTGGACGGGGCCGACACGCTGGCTGGTGGCGACGGGATCGACCTTGCCGATTATTCCGCTTCGGCCGCAGGCGTGGCGGTGGACCTGTCGAGCGGTGCAGGGCTGGGCGGCGACGCCGAGGGCGATCTGCTGTCCGGAATCGAGAACCTCACCGGGTCGGCCCATGATGACACGCTGACCGGCGACAGCGGGTCGAACCTGCTGGACGGTGGAGCGGGCGACGATCTGCTGGCCGGCGGGGCCGGTGCCGATACCCTGATCGGCGGCGATGGAACGGACACCGCCGACTACGCCGCGTCGGCCGGCGGTGTCACTGTCGATCTGGCAGTGGGGACCGGACTGGGCGGCGATGCCGAAGGCGACCTGCTGTCCGGCATCGAGAATGTCAGTGGCTCCGCCCACGACGACCGCCTGTCTGGGGACGATGGGGCGAACCGGCTGGATGGCGGCGCCGGGGACGATTGGCTGTCCGGCGGAGCCGGCGCCGACACCCTGATCGGTGGCGACGGCATCGACAGCGCCGATTATGCGGCCTCTGCCGGCAGCGTCGAAGTGAATTTGAGCAGCGGCATCGGTGCGGGCGGCGATGCCGAGGGAGACGTGCTGTCCGGCATCGAGAACCTGTCCGGCTCCGACCATGACGACCGGTTGACCGGCGATGCGAACGCCAACCGGCTCGACGGGCGCGGCGGCGACGATACCCTCGCCGGGCTGGGCGGGGCGGATACGCTGATCGGCGGCGACGGCATCGACACCGCGGAGTATCTGGCGTCATCCGCCGCGGTGACCGTCAGCCTGGCGAGCGGCACCGGTTCGGGCGGCGACGCCCAGGGCGACCGGCTGAGCGGCATCGAGAACCTGACCGGCTCCGCCTTCGGCGACCGGCTGACCGGCGACGGCGGCGCCAATGTCCTGGACGGTGCCGGTGGCAACGACACGCTGGTGGGCGGCGCGGGTGCCGACACCTTGATCGGCGGAGCCGGCAGCGACACCGCCGACTATTCGGCGTCCGGCGCGGCGGTGACGGTCGATCTGTCGGCGGGCACCGGGCTCGGCGGCACGGCCGAGGGGGATGTGCTGATCGGGGTCGAGAGCCTGATCGGCTCCTCCCGCGCGGACCTGCTGACCGGCGACGCGCAGGACAACAGCCTGCGTGGCGGCGCCGGAGCCGATACGCTGATCGGCGGCGACGGATCGGACACCGCCGACTATACCGGTTCGGCGGCGGGGGTGACGGTCAGCCTTGCCGATGGGACGGCGACCGGTGGCGATGCCACGGGCGACGTGCTGTCGGGGATCGAGAATTTGACCGGTTCCGCTTCCGATGATCGTCTGACCGGCGACGGCGAAGCCAACCGGCTGCGCGGCGGCGGCGGCAACGACACGCTGATCGGCGGGACCGGGGCCGACAGCCTGAGCGGCGGGGCCGGGATCGATACCGCCGACTATTCGGCATCCGACGCGGCGGTGTCGGTCAACCTCGCCACCGGCATCGGCCGCGGTGGCCATGCCGAGGGCGACCGGATCGACGGGGTGGAGAACCTGATCGGCACCGGGCTTGCCGACAGCCTGACCGGCGACGGCGCCGCCAACTATCTGGACGGGCGCGGTGGCGCCGACAGCCTGAGCGGCGGGGCGGGCGACGACACCCTGCGGGTGCTGGACGACGGTTTCGCCAGCCTGGACGGCGGCAGCGGCTTCGACACCCTGCGCTTCGAAGGGGAGCGGCTGGTCGTGACCGGTGCCGATGCCGGCGGGGTGCACGGCATCGAGACGATCGACCTGACCCATCCGGGCCGCCAGACCCTGATCCTGAACGAACAGGGCATCCTCGCCGACACCGGCGGGGCTCCGCTCTACGTCACCGGCGACCGCAACGATCTGGTGACCTTCAAGGAATCCGGCTGGAAGCGCGGCGGAAGCGAGACCGTCGGGTCGGTGCTCTACAACCTGTATTCCCGCGGCACGACCACGGTCCATGTCCAGGATGGCGTGCGGATGTTCGGCGACCTCGTGGTCACCGGCACCGGTGGGGATGATGTCCTCACCGCGCCGTCGGGTGCCGGCCATGTGGTGGTGTTCGGCGAGGGCGGCAACGACACGGTGCGGCTCGGCTCCGGCTTCCGGCACGAGATCGCACATCTGGTGCGGATCGACGACGACCTGCACATCCTGTTCGACGCCCAGGGCGGTCCGGCCGGGGAGGACGGCTACGCCCGCGACCGCATCACCATCATGGGCCATTTCGCCGCGAATGGCGCCGCCGGGGCGGGGGACGGCAGCGTCCGCCAGATCCAGTTCGCCGACGGCGTGGTCTGGCCGGTGTGGGGCGGCGACCTGCTGCTGGGCAGCACCGGCGACGACAGCGTCGCCATCGAACCCGGCTTCGCCAGCCACAGCCTGCATGCCGACGCCGGGGTGAATGTTATCCGGTTCGGCGCCGACGTGACCGCCGACGACCTGCGCCTGTCGCGCAAGGGCGACGACCTTGAGATCCGCATCGCCGGCACCGACCGTTCGCTGCTGCTCTTCAACCATTTCTCGGCGGAGGCGCTGGCCGGTGCCGGCAACGGCGGGGTGGAGGCGATAGAGCTGGCCGACGGCACCCGCTGGCGTGTGCGCGGCAATGACGTGGTGATCGGCAGCGGCGGCGACGACCGCGTGGTGTTCGGGCTGGATGGCGGGCAGACGATTCTCTACGGCAGCGCCGGTGCCGACAGCATCGCCTTCGCGCTGAACGTCGATCCCGACCGGATGCGGCTGACCCGCGAGGGCGACGACCTGCGCCTCTCCTATGAGGGGACCGGCGCCTCCTGGCTGATCAGGCAGCATTTCGACGGCAATCCTGACGGTTACCGGACCATCCGCTTCGGCGATGGCACCGAATGGGCCATCGACAATACCCGCCTGATCGCCGGCACCGCCGCCGACGAGCGCGTGGAGGTGGATGCCGGCCTGGGCGAGCGCGTGCTGGCCACCGGCGGCGGCCGCGACGGGCTGGTGCTGGGCGCCGGCATCCTCCCGTCGCAGGTGGCGCTGCGCCGGGACGGCGACAAGCTGGTCATCCAGATCGGCAACGCCGACGACCGGGTGGTGGTGCTGAACCACTTCAACGACACCGGTGCCGGCAACGGCGTGCTGCGCAGCCTGACCTTCGCCGACGGGACGGTGTGGCCGCTGGATGCCGGGGCCGGGTTCCGCATCGGCGGCGACACTGGCGACGTGTTCGCCTTCAAGCCGGGCGACGGGGCGGTCACCCTGTTCGCCGGCAAGGGCGTCGACACGCTGAATCTCGGCTCGACCATCGGCGCCGACCGGCTGGATTTCGCCCGCGTCGGCGACGACCTGATCATTTCGGTGAAGGGGTCCGCCGACAAGGTGACGGCGCTGAACCATTTCGCCACCGGCTGGGGGGCGTCTCTGCTTGAAAACGTCTATGCCGGCGGGCGCTTCTGGAACCTGTCCGATCCGGCCATGCTGATCGGCGGGGCCGGCGACGACAGCTATACCCTGACGGTGGGCGGCGGCGGCAAGTCGATCCTGCCCGGCGGCGGCAACGACCAGATCGTCATCGGTCCCGGCATCGACAAGGCGAGCGTCACCCTGCAGCGGGTGGGCGACGATCTGGTGATCGGCCTGCGCACGCTGCCCGACAAGCTGACCGTGCTGAACCACTTCTCAGGCGGGGCGAGCGGCGGCTTGCACACGCTGCGCTTCATCGACGGCGACACCTGGAACATCTGGGGCGCCAGCATCCTGGTCGGCACCAGCGCCACCGACACCTTCACCGCCCAACCCGGCATCGGCCATGTCTCGCTGTTCCCCGGCGGCGGCAGCGACCGGCTGCGGCTGGGCACCGGCTTCGACAGCCTGGACACGCTGGTGCGGCGGAGCGGCGACGACCTTGAGATCGTCATGCGCGACGGCAGCGATTCGGTCAAGGTGCTGAACCATTTCCTGGGCAACGAGGCGCGCGACATCGCCTTCGCCGACGGCAAGGTCTGGACGGTCGGCGGCCCCAATGCCCGCATCGGCACCGACGGCGCCGACCGCTTCGTCCTGTCGCCCGGCATGGGCGCAGTCGTGGTCTATGGCGGAGGCGGCCAGGGCGGCGACCGCATCGAGGTGGCTCCCGGCGTCGATCCCTCGACGGTGCGGCTGACCCGGATCGGCAACGACCTGCGCGTCACCGCCGGCACCGACAGCATGACCATCGTCAACCAGTTCGCCACCGGCGGGGTGGTGACGATCCCGCAGATCGTCTTCCCCAACGGCGTCATCTGGCCGATCGCCGGGACCAACGTCTTCATCAGCGGCGCCGGTGCGGAGACGATTCCGGCCGGTGCGACGTACATCTATCCGGGCGCCTCCGGCCAGCACCTGTCCATCGACGCCGAACCGGGCAAGACCCGCGTCGTGCGCGTCGGCAACGACCTGCACCTGACCATCGTCGGCCAACCGAACGAGATGATCGTCGTCAACCATTTCGCCATGAACGGCATCGGCGATCTGGTCTTCAACAACGGCACCACCTGGAACATCCAGGGCGGCAAGGTGCTGATCGGCGGCACCGGCCATGACGAGTTCGTGATCCAGCGCGGCATGGGCGACGTGATCGTCTATCCCGACAGCTTGGGCGACGACACCCTGCGCTTTGTCGACACGGTGGACGGATCCAAGATCCGGGTGGCGCGCGTCGGCGACAATCTGCGCATCACCATCGACGGCACCGCCGACGCGCTGACCATCGTCAACCATTTCGCCGGCACGCCGATGGAGTCGCTGAAGCGTCCCGACGGCTCCGTCCTGCCGCTGACCGGCGACGGACTGCTGTTCGGGGGCCAGGGCGGCACCACCTTCCTGATCGGCGAGAACAGCGGGTCGAAGACCATCTACGCCGAGGGCGGCGACCGCGTCGTCTTCGACGACATCGACAGCACGGAAGTGCGGATGATCCGCACCGGCTCCGACCTGCAGGTCTTCATCGACCGCACGCAGCAGGTGGTGACCGTCCTCAACTATTTCGGCGGCGTCGGCCAGCTGGAGTTCGCCGACGGGCGGACCTTCGACCTGTCGTCCCCCTACACCCTGATCGGCGGCGGGGGCGGCGACCGCTTCACCATCGGCAAGACCGGCCCGGCCAGCCAGATCATCCATGCCGGCGGCGGCGGCAGCCAGATCGTCTTCGGACCCGACGTCTCCCCCGGCGACGTCACCCTGCGGCAGGACGGCGTCGATCTGGTCGTCGCCTTCATCGGCAGCGGACGCGTGGTGCGCGTGGTCAACCACTTCACGGCCCCCACCGACGGCCTGTCGCGCGGGCTGGACGCCATCACCTTCAACGGCGGCCTGACGCTGGACGTCTTTGGCGACAATGTGATGTTCGGCCAGCAGGGGACGGACGATTTCATCGTGCTGCCCGGCCAGGGCCGGCAATACATCTTCGCCGGCGGCGGCAGCGACCGGCTGAGCTTCGGCCCCGGCATCGACCCGGCGCTGGTGCGGATGGAGCGGGACGGCGTCAACCTGCACATCTTCACCGACGACGGCAGCATCGATCTGGTGGCGGTCAATCATTTCGGTCCCACCGGGGTTGCGGGCAGCGGCTCCGGCCTCGCCACCATCGCCTATGCCGACGGGCAGAGCTGGACGGTCGCCGGCAACGGCATCCTGATCGGCAGCCGCGGCAACAACAGCTACAGCGTGGCGGCCAACAGCGGCCCGGTGACGATCCACCCTGCGGGGGACGACAACCGGCTGGCCTTCACCGCCGGCATTCCGCCGGCCAACCTGCGGCTGGTGCGCGAGCAGGATGACCTGCGCATCCTGTCGGCCGACGGCACGGTCAACGTGCTGGTGGTCAACCATTTCCAGAACCGGCTGGATCAGGTCACCTTCTCGTCCGGCGCGCCGTGGAACCTGGGGGCCGGCAACGTCTTCATCGGCGGCGACGGGCCGTCGGTCTTCCGCTTCGACGGCATCGACACCGACCTGATGGTTTTCCCCGGCAGCGGCGACATCGTCGGGATGCCCGGCGGCCTCGACTGGAAGGACGTGGTGCTGTCGCGCTCCGGCGGCGACCTGATCGTGCAGGTCCGTGCCACCGGCCGGCAGATCCGCATCGTCAACCACTTCTCGGCCAGCGACGGCACCAGCGGTCTGGCCGGGCTGACTTTCGCCGACGGCACGACGATGCCGCTGGGCGAGCTGGCGATGCTCGGCGGCGGCAGCGGCGACCTGCTGACCGGAACGGCGACCGACGACGTGATGCTGGGCCAGGACGGCGACGACCGGCTGAGCGGCAGCGACGGCAACGACACGCTGATCGGCGGGACCGGCAACGACACGCTGGACGGCGGCACCGGCAACGACGTCTACGTCTATCGGATCGGCGACGGGCGAGACACCATCATCGACGCTGCCGGTTTCGACCGGATCGAGTTCGGTCCCGGCATCGGCCGCGGCGACCTCTATTTCGCGCGCTTCGGCAACGACCTCCACATCCGCTTCCGCGGCCGACCGACCGACGAGATCGTGGTGACCGGCCGCTTCTTCAAGGAAGGCGACGGGACCAGCTTCGTCGAGCGGCTGGCCTTCGCCGATGGCACCGCCTTCGACCTGACCCGCACCGACATCGCGCTGGAAACGGTGGCGACCGCGGCGGCGGAACTTCTGCAGGGCTACAATGTCGGGGACCGGATCGAGGGAACGGCCGGCAACGACACGATCCTCGGCTATGCCGGCAACGACACGCTGATCGGCGGCACCGGGTCGGATTCGATCGACGGCGGGACGGGCGACGACCTGATCGACGGGCGCGACGACCCCGGCACCGACGGCGCGAGCGACGTGATCCAGGGCCGCGACGGCAACGACACCGTACTGGGCGGCGGCGGCTCCGATGTCATCCTCGGCGGTACCGGCGACGACAGCCTGTCGGGCGGTGGCGGCAATGACAGCATCGATGGCGAGGATGGCGACGACAGCGTCGACGGCGGTACCGGTGCCGACACCATCTATGGCCGGGCCGGCAACGACACGCTGGCGGGCGGCGCCGGCAACGACACGCTGTACAGCGGTGCCGGCGACGACCTGATCCGTTACGGCGGCGGCAGCGACACCATCACCAACGAGGGCGGCTCCGACGTCCTGGAGATGGGGCCGGGCGTCGCGCGCGCCGATGTCTATTTCGCGCGCTTCGGCAACGACCTCTACATCCGCTTCCGCAATTCGGCGGAACAGATCGTCCTGACCGGCCGCTTCAACGGGGCCGGCGACGGCGCCAGCTTCGTGCAGAAACTGCGCTTCGCCGACGGCACGGACTATGCCGTCACGACGCAGGATCTGGCGCTGGAGACGGTGGCGACCGACGCCAGCGAGAAGCTGGAAGGATACAATGTCGGCGACATCATCCGCGGCCAGGGCGGCAACGACACCATTTACGGCTACACCGGCAACGACAGCCTCGACGGCGGGGCGGGCAACGACTTCCTTTATGCCGGCGGTGGCGACGACAGTGCCGAGGGTGGCGACGGCGCAGACGTGCTCTATGGCGATGACGGTGCCGACACGCTGTCCGGCGGCGCCGGCAATGACAGCCTCTATGGCGAGGCGGGGAGCGATTCCCTGTCGGGTGGCGACGGGACCGACTACCTGTTGGGCGGCGATGGCGCCGACATCCTGACCGGCGGGGCGGGCATCGATACGCTGGATGGCGGGGCCGGCGACGACCTGCTGGAAGGGGGGGACGGCGACGACAGTCTGCTGGCCGGCGATGGCGACGACACGCTTGTGGGCGGCGGCGGCACCGACACCCTGTTCACCGGGGCCGGCAACGACACCATCCGCTTCGACGGCGGACGCGAGACCATCACCAACGAGGCCGGTAACGACACGCTGGTGATCGGTGGCGGGCTGACCAAGGCCGACCTTTATTACGCCCGCTTCGGCAACGACCTGTATCTGCGCTTCCGCAACCGCGGCGACGAGGTGGTGCTGAAGAATCGCTTCGACGGGGCTGGCGACGGGACGAGCTATGTCCAGACCGTGCTGTTCGCCAACGGCGAGCGGGCCGACCTGACCGATCCGGCCCTGGTGCTGGAGACGGTGGCGACCGATGCGGTCGAGAAGCTGGAGGGCTACAATGCCAACGACACCATCAGCGGCCTGGGCGGCAGCGACACCATCTACGGGTATGGCGGCGACGACCTGCTGGACGGCGGGTCGGGCAACGACGCGCTGTTCGGGGGTGCCGGCTCGGACCGGCTGATCGGCGGCATCGGTGCCGACAGCCTGGAAGGCGGCGACGGCAACGACACGTTGGAAGGTGGTGACAACGCCGACCAGCTTTTCGGCGGTGCGGGCAACGACCTGATTCTTGGCGGCGCCGGCAACGACCTTATGCAGGGTGGCACTGGCGACGATAGCCTGTCCGGCGATGATGGCAACGACAGTCTGCAAGGCGATGCCGGCAACGACAGCCTGTCGGGCGGTTCCGGTGACGACTATCTCCAGGGTGGCGACGGCGCCGACACGCTGGAAGGCGGTTCGGGCACCAACACCGTCCTGACCGGGCTGGGCGACGACGTGATCCGCTATGACGGCGGGCGCGACACCGTCACCAACGAGGGCGGCAACGACGTCCTGGAAATCCGCACCGCATTGCGGCGGGAGGACCTCTATTTCGCCCGCTTCGGCAACGATCTGTATCTGCGCTTCCGCGGCGCGGCCGACGAGATCGTGCTGAAGAGCCGCTTCAACGGTGCCGGCGACGGGGCGAGCTATGTCCAGACGCTGCTGTTCGCCGACGGACAGCGGGTGGACCTGGCCGATCCGACGCTGAAGCTGGAAACGCTGGCGACCGGGGTGTCGGAAACGCTGGAGGGCTACAATGTCGGCGACCTGATCCAGGGCGTCGATGGCAACGACACGATCTATGGCTATGCCGGCAACGACACGCTGGATGGCGGGGCCGGCAACGACCAGCTCTATGGCGGGGCGGGCAACGACACGCTGATCGGAGGGGCCGGGGCTGATCGGCTGAATGGCGACGACGGGGAGGACCTGCTGCAGGGCGGCGATGGCAACGACAGCCTGACCGGCGGCGCCGGGGACGACACCCTGATCGGCGGGCTGGGGGCCGACCAGTCTTACGGCGGTGACGGCGACGACCTGATCGACAACCGGGACGACACCGGCACCGGTGCTTCGCTGAACGTCGCCTATGGCGAGGCGGGGAACGACACCATCCTGGGCGGCGACGCGGGCGAGACCTTCTCGGGTGGCGACGGCGACGACCGGCTGGAAGGCAATTCCGGCAATGATTGGCTGGAGGGCAATGCCGGCAACGACAGCCTGTCGGGCGGCTCCGGTGACGACTATCTCCAGGGCGGCGACGGCGCCGACACGCTGGAAGGCGGTTCGGGCACCAACACCGTCCTGACCGGGCTGGGCGACGACGTGATCCGCTATGACGGCGGGCGCGACACCGTCACCAACGAGGGCGGCAACGACGTCCTGGAAATCCGCACCGCATTGCGGCGGGAGGACCTCTATTTCGCCCGCTTCGGCAACGATCTGTATCTGCGCTTCCGCGGCGCGGCCGACGAGATCGTGCTGAAGAGCCGCTTCAACGGTGCCGGCGACGGGGCGAGCTATGTCCAGACGCTGCTGTTCGCCGACGGACAGCGGGTGGACCTGGCCGATCCGACGCTGAAGCTGGAAACGCTGGCGACCGGGGTGTCGGAAACGCTGGAGGGCTACAATGTCGGCGACCTGATCCAGGGCGTCGATGGCAACGACACGATCTATGGCTATGCCGGCAACGACACGCTGGATGGCGGGGCCGGCAACGATGCACTGTATGGCGGCGCGGATGCCGACCTGCTGCTGGGCAATGGCGGCGGTGACCGTCTGGAAGGCGGCGACGGCTTCGACACGCTGGATGGCGGCGACGGGGACGACACGCTCTATGGCGATGCCGGCGACGATACGCTGATCGGCGGGGCTGGAAACAACACGCTCTATGGCGGAACCGGCAACAACGTCATCCGCTTCGATGGTGGGCAGGACACTGTCTACAATACCGGCGGCAACGACGTCATCGCGTTGGATTCGTCCTTCGACAAGGAAAAGCTCTACTTCTCCCGCTTCGGTAACGATCTGTATGTCCGCTTCACCGGCCGCACCGACCAGATCATTGTCAAGGATCGCTTCAACGGTGCCGGCGACGGCGCGGCCTATGCGCAGACTCTGCTGTTTGCCGATGGCTCGCAGGAGGATCTGCCCCGGCAGGATCTGGTGATCCAAACGATCGGCACAGGTGGAAGCGAGAGGCTGGATGGCTACAAGGTCGGCGATACCATCGACGGGCAGGGGGGCAATGACACCGTCTATGGCTATGACGGGGACGATACGCTATCGGGCGGCGCCGATGACGACGATCTGCACGGCGGCACCGGAACTGACCTTCTCAACGGCGGGTTAGGCAACGACTTCGCCTATGGCGGTGCCGGCAACGACATCGTTATCGGTGGAAGCGGTGAAGATAGACTTTGGGGTGACGAAGTTTCAACGAGTGGTAATGAGGTGATTACCGTTCGGATTCGAATGGGTGCTCACTACATGCAGAAATGGCCGTTGACGACGATTACACTCGATGGATCGGTGCTTCTTTATCAGAGGATCACCGTGCCATTCTCCTATTCGGAAGGCCCGACGGTCGGTCAAGTCGCCGACTTCGTATTCACTATCCGTGACAAGTCCGTTGCATCGAATCTTGTGATTTCTGTTGCGCGGGAGTCTGGATATAACCCGCAGGACAGGGCCGGCGTTTATGTCTTTGGGATAGAGATCAATGGGATACCATTCCCGGGAACGGTCACACCTGTCTTCGGTGGCATCTCAGAGGGTGCCACGCGCAATTGGAATATCACATCGGCCCTGCCACCGCCTTACGCCGACGAACCCACCGGGAACGACAGCCTGACGGGCGGGGACGGCAACGATGCGCTTGGCGGCGGTCTGGGCGACGACAGCCTTTCGGGCGACAGCGGCAACGACACCATCCTGGGCGGTGCGGGCAGCGATACCATCCTGGGCGGCGCCGGGTCCGACGAGATGCATGGCGGCGCCGGCGACGACCTGATCGACAACCGTGACGATCCGAACGCCGGCGGAGTCAACGACGCATCCTATGGCGGCAGCGGCAACGACACCATCTATGGCGGCGGCGGGGTCGATGTCGTCTATGGCGGCGCCGGGAACGACCTGATCGATGGCGGTGACGCTACCGACTATCTCTATGGCGAGGACGGCGCCGACACCATCCTCGGCGCCGCCGGGGCCGACTATGTCTATGGACAGGCCGGCAACGACACGCTGGACGGCGGTGCCGGCAACGACACCATCGACGGCGGTGCCGGCGACGACCTGATCCGCTTCGCCTCCGGTGACGGCGTGGACAGCATCGTCGGCGGCGGCGGCAACGATGTGCTGGAACTGGGGGCCGGACTGAGGCGGGAGCAGATGTATCTCTCGCGCATCGGCACCGACCTGCACCTGATCTTCCGCGACACCGGCGACCGCATCGTCCTGGCCGGCCGGTTCAGCGGCGAAGGCGACGGTGCCAGCTTCGTGCAGACCGTGACCTTTGCCGATGGAAGCCGTGTCGATCTCTCGGCCCAGACCATCGTGATGGAAACCCATGGGCAGGCGACGGCGGAGACCCTGTATGGCTACAAGGACGACGACAGCATCGATGGCGGCGGCGGCAACGACACCCTCTATGGCTATGCCGGCGACGACCTGCTGACCGGCGGGGACGGCAACGATGCGTTGTATGGCGGGACCGGCGACGACACATTGTCGGGCGGCGCCGGTGCCGATTACTTCGAAGGCGGCGACGGCGCCGACAGCCTGTCCGGCGGCGACGACAACGACACGCTCTATGGCGGCGGCGGCAACGACACGCTGTCGGGCGGCGCCGGTGCCAATTCCATCAACGGCGGTGCCGGCGACGACAGCATCCTCTACGAAGGCGGCACCGACACCGTGGTCGGCGGCGGCGGCAACGACGAGTTGGTCTTCGGCGACGGCTACAGCCAGGCCGGCCTGCGGCTCGAGCGTTTCGGCACGGATCTGCATCTGGTCTTCGACGATCTCGGCAAGCGGATCGTCGTCGCCAACCGCTTCAACGGCAATGGCGAGGGTTCCAACTACGTGCAGACCCTGCGTTTCGCCGACGATAGCACGGTGGATCTGTCCCGCACCGATCTGGTGATCGCCACGCGCGACAGCGATGTCGGGCATCTGCTGGAAGGCTACAATGCCGGCGACGTGATCCGCGGCAACGGCGGCACCGACGCCATCTACGGCTATGGCGGCAACGACACGCTTTATGGCGGCGGCGGTGCCGATGCCCTCTATGGCGGCGACGGCAACGACCTGATCGACAGCCGGGACGAGACGGCCAGCAGCGATACCGTCTATGGAGACGCGGGCAACGACACGCTGTATGGCGGTGCCCTCAACGACTCGCTCTATGGCGGCGACGGCAACGACCTGATCGAGGGCAATGCCGGCAACGACTCCATCGAAGGCAATGCCGGCGATGACAATCTTTCCGGTGGCGCCGGTGCCGACACCCTGTCCGGCGGTGCCGGCGCCGACAGTCTGGAAGGCGGTGCCGGTGCCGACAGCCTGTTTGGCGGTGCCGGTGGCGACATTCTCTCGGGTGGCGACGATGCCGATACGCTCGATGGCCAGGATGGCGACGACACGCTGGCCGGCGGGGCCGGCGCCAACTGGATCGTCACCGGGGCCGGCGACGACCTCGTGCTCTACCAGGGCGGTGCCGACACCGTGGTCGGCGGCGGTGGCAGCGACACGCTGTCCTTCGATGACGGCTTCAGCCGCGACGACCTGCGCTTCGAGCGCTACGGCAACGACCTGCATGTCCGTTTCAACGGCAAGCCCGACCGGATCGTCATCGCCAACCGCTTCAGCGGTGCCGGCAACGGCGCCGCTTATCTGCAGACGCTGTTGTTCGCCGATGGGAGCACCGTCGACCTGACCGATCCCGCCCTGGTGATCGACACCCGGGACGATGCCGCCGCCCACACGCTGGAAGGCTATGCCGCATCCGACACCATCCGCGGCGGCGGCGGCAACGACGCCATCTACGGCTATGGCGGCGACGACAGCCTGTATGGCGGGGCGGGAAGCGATCTGGTCCGCGGCGGGGCCGGCAACGACCTGATCGACAGCAGCGATGACGACGCCAGCCACGACTCGCTCTATGGCGAGGATGGCGACGACACCGTACTGGGCGGCGGCGGCGAGGACGCCCTTTATGGCGATGCCGGCAACGACCGGATCGAGGGGCTGGGCGGGCGCGACTACATGGAGGGTGGCAGCGGCGACGACACGATGGACGGCGGTGCCGGCAACGACACGCTGCTCGGTGGCGACGGTGCCGACAGCCTCGACGGCGGTGCCGACAACGACTATCTGAAGGGCGATGCCGGTGCCGACGATTTGTCGGGCGGCGACGGCAACGACACGCTTGAGGGCGGCGCCGACGGCGATCTGCTCTTTGGCGGTGCCGGAAACGATCTGCTCTCTGGCCAGGCGGGCAACGACACCATCCGGGGTGGCGACGGTGACGATGCCATCGATGGCGGTGCCGGCGACGATCTGGTGATCTACGACGGCGGCCGGGACACCGTGCTGGGCGGCGGCGGCAACGACACGCTGCTGTTCGGCGAGGGGTTCGAGGCCGATCAGCTCTATTTCGCGCGCTTCGACAACAATCTGGTGCTGCGTTTCCGCAACCGGTCGGAGCAGGTGGTGATCTCCAACCGCTTCAAGGATGGGGGCGACGGCAGCGACTATCTCCAGACCGTCCGCTTCCAGGACGGGACGGAGGTGCTGCTGTCCAATCCGGCCCTGCGACTGGAAACAGCGGCCGGCGACGGCGGTGAGACCTTGCTCGGCTATGTCAACGGCGATCTGATCGACGGGCGGGGCGGCAACGACGTCCTGGCCGGCTATCGCGGCGACGACACGCTGATCGGCGGCACCGGCCGTGACACACTGTACGGCGGTGACGGCGACGACCTGTTGGACAGCCGGGCCGATCTGGCGGGAAGCGGCGACTTCGACGTCGCCTATGGCGAGGCGGGCAACGACACCCTGCTGGGCGGCGGCGGCAACGACAGCCTGTCGGGCGGCGACGGCGACGACAGTCTCGATGGCGGTGTGGGCGCCGACATGCTCGCGGGCGGCGCGGGCGACGACCGGCTGGCCGGCGGCGACGGCGTCGACACGCTGCTGGGCGGAACCGGTCGGGACACGCTGGAAGGCGGCGACGCCAGCGACAGCCTGTCGGGTGAGGCCGGCGACGACAGCCTCGACGGCGGTGCGGGCAACGACGTGCTTTCCGGCGGCGCCGACGATGATCGGCTGTCCGGCGGTGACGGTGCCGACACGCTGGTGGGCGGCACCGGGCGGGATGTGCTGGAAGGCGGCGACGGCAACGACAGCCTGGTCGGCGATGCCGGAGCGGAAAGCGGCACCTACATGTTCGAGACGATGACCACGGCGCTGACCGGAAACTTCACCAAGGCTCAGGGCTGGGATTTGGACTGGAAGTATCCCCGCCAGCTTGGGGATGTCAACGGCGACGGCCGGGCGGACATCGTCGGCTTCTCCGGTAGCGTCGTGCTGACCGCCCTGGGACAGGCGGATGGCAGCTTCGGGCCGGTCCAGGTCGGCTACAATGGAAACTTCACGCAACAGACCAGGTGGGACGCCCAGGATCAATATCCCCGGTTGCTTGGGGACGTGAACGGCGATGGTCGGGCGGACATCGTCGGTTTCAAGTACTTTGACGTGGAGATGGCGCTCGGGAGGGAGGATGGCAGCTTCGCGACATCGCGGGCGGTGATGAGCGGGACGTTCACCGCGAATACCCTCTGGGGCACGAATTCATATCCACGCCTGCTCGGGGATGTGAACGGCGATGGCCGGGCGGACATCGTCGGTTTCACCGACACCAGCGTACTGACCGCCCTGGGACAGGCGGACGGAAGCTTCGGCGCCGTCAAGACCGCCTACACCGGCAGCTTCACGACCGGAACCGGCTGGCCGAGCAGCAATCAATATCCCCGTCTTCTCGGCGACGTCGATGGCGACGGCATGGCCGATATCGTCGGCTTCGGTGCCGCTCAGGTCTTCATCGCACAGGGGCGGGCCGACGGCACCTTCGCCCCGATGAAAGTCGCCTACAGCGACAATTACACCAGGAACACGGGCGGCTGGACAAGCCAGGACGAATACCCCCGGCAACTGGCCGATGTGAACGGCGACGGCCGGATGGACATCGTCGGCTTCGCCAGCAACGGAACCTATGTGTCTTACGGTCGGGCGGACGGCACTTTCAGCCGGCTCCGTCTGGCCACCAGCGACTATGGCTACAACGGCTGGAACACTCAAAGCAACTATCCCCGCTTTGCGACCGATGTCGACGGCGACGGCCGCGCCGACATCGTCGGCTTCGCCTCCAACAGCGTCGTGGTGTCCCGGTCGGTGCTCAACGACGACACGCTGAGCGGCGGGGCGGGAGACGACACGCTGGCCGGCGGGCTGGGCGACGACACCTACCGGTTCGGGCGAGGGGACGGGCGGGACCGCATCGTCGAGAATGATGGCGACATCGACAATGACCGGCTGGTGTTCGAGGCCGGCATCGATGCCCACCAGCTCTGGTTCACCAAATCAGGCAGCGATCTGGAGGTGCAGGTGGTCGGCACGGCCGACAAGGTGACCATCGCCGGTTGGTACAGCGGTGCCGAACACCAGATGGACAGTATTGAAACCGCCGGTGGCACCGTGTTGCTGGATTCGATGGTGGACGGGCTGGTCCAGGCCATGGCGGGGTTCGCTCCGCCTGCGGCGGGGACGATGAGCATCGACCCCGATCTCTATCCGTCCGTCGAGCAGGCCATAACCGCCGCTTGGCGGTAACGGGGGGATTGACCAGGACAGAAGGAATGGACATGTGCCCCGGACCGATCCCTCACCGACCGGCACGGGGCATTGCCCATTTCATACGATGACTGGCATGGGCAATTCACATAACAGCCAAGCGCAGAGTTTTGTCGAACGGGCGATGCGTGCCATGTCGCGGCACGCGGCGGCTGACCTTCCCGGTGCCGAGGCGGATTACCGCGCCGTCATCGGGTGGGCTCAGCACATTATGCAGGATTCGGCGCGCTGTTGCTGCGGACCCGGCGGTTGGGCGAGGCGGCCCGGTGGTTGCGGCACGCCCTTGTGCTCGCCCCGTCCAGAGAGGGGATCACGGAATCTGCACCGGGATTGGGTCGATGACATGCCGAAACATGCGATCGCCCGTTTCCGGCGTGGCAACTTGGGGAAACGGTTGGAAAGAGCGTGCTCCAGCCGCCAAACCGTCCGGGAAACGGCGGCGACGTCACTCCTTTCCAAGCCGTATCTGTCACGACGTCCAAGGCAGTGGTGCAGGCACCGATCACGAGCCACCTGAACCGCCTTGGTCAAGCAGGGCGCGAAGGTCCTGGGCCAACTCCCGAGTCCGCAAGATCGACTGATGGTCACCATCGATCACCCGGACCAACGCCCGTCCGACACCGGCCCATTCGTCGGGGTCGGCTCCCTTGCGGAAGGGGGTAGCCGACAGCGTCTGGTCCGCCCACCACACATGCAGGGGGGCCGTCAGCTTGGGCAGCGCGAAGTCCCGCATCAGCCGATGGCAGTCTATGAACAGGCGCATCTGCAGAGCCTGAAGATCGCGCGGCCGCTCCATCGCGGCCGGCAAGGTGGCCCGGAACCAGTCGAGCGCCCGCTCGGCGCGCGCGGCCTCCGGCAGGGCTGCCAGTTCGCGGTCCAGTTCGCGGCAGGCGGGGCGGTGGTAATCCAGCAGCCGCCGTTGCATGGCTCCATCAAGGCAGGCGATAAAGGGGGTGGCGATCGGCAGGTCGGGCAGGTCGAAACTGCCGCGGACCAGGTCGGTGCGGGCATCCACCACGCCGACCCACTCCACCCTCTCTCCCGCCGCCTCCAGCCGCGCGGCGGCGGCCGCAGCCAGCCAGCCGCCGAAGGACCAACCGAACAGCCGGTAGGGCCCGTCCGGTTGCCGGTGGCGGATCAGGCCGGTGTAGAGATCGGCGAGCTGGTCGATCGAGCCGGGCTGGAAGGCGGGATCGGCCAGTTGGGGAGATTGCAGGCCGCACACCGCGGTATCGATGCTCAAGGCCTGGATCAGCGGGACATAGGCGCGGACATGGCCTCCGGCCGGGTGGAACAGGAACAGCGGGCGCCCCCCCTCGGACCGGGCGGAATGGAGCGTGACCAGCGTTTCGCCGTCCCGCCGCCCCGCTGCCTGCAACTCGGCGGCCATATCCTTCAGAACCGGATGAACGAAGGGCAAGGTGAAGGGCACCGGCAGTTCCAGCCGATCGCGGATCGCGGCGACGAGCCTGGTTGCGGAGAGGGAGTTTCCGCCGAGCGCGAAGAAGTCGTCGTCGCGGCCGACAGCGTCTT
>NZ_RWIJ01000047.1 GCF_019805165.1 Azospirillum sp. 412522 | reverse complement strand
TGGGCCCGGTCCGCGTCCGCGACGTCGACGAGGCGCAGATGTACATGGTGCAGCTGGCCAAGGATCTGGCCGCCCGCGGCGAGTTGGTCCTGGCCGAGGGCAGCGGCGAGAACGAGCTGATCTACTGAGCCGCCGCGGCGCTCCCCTCGATAAGCAATCGGCGATAAGCAGCGGACAGCGCTGACTTTTTTCCGCGCCCCCTCACACGGGGTTTGACGGAAGGTCCGGAACGGTGAACCCTTGGGGTCCGAAAAAGGGCGGGATAAGGGGGCGTCTTCCGCTCCCGTCCGACCGGCCAGAAGGCCGGCGGGTGCCGCATCGGCCAATAACAGGGAGCTTCCGAACATCATGACCGCTGACACGCTGCAATCCCGTCTCATCAGCCGGGTGGCCGGTCCGATCGTCGCCGGCCTGCTGGGTCTGGGCGTCGCCGCCGGACCGCTGGCGGCCGCAGCCGAAACCTGGGACATGCCGACCCCCTACCCGGACACGAACCTGCACACCATCGTGGTGAAGCAGTTCGCCGACGACGTGAAGGCGGCCACCGCCGGCAAGATCCAGATCACCGTCCATTCCAACGGTTCGCTGATCCGCCATCCGGAGATCAAGCGCGCCGTCCAGTCCGGCCAGGCCCAGCTGGGCGAGGTGCTGATCAGCTCCTGGGCGAACGAGGATCCGCTCTACGGCCTCGATTCGGTGCCCTTCCTCGCCACCGACTTCAAGTCGGCGCACAAGCTGTACGAGGTCTCCAAGCCCTATCTGGAGAAGAAACTGGAGCGCCAGCGCCTGAAGCTGCTCTACTCGATCCCGTGGCCGCCGCAGGGTCTCTACGTGAAGGACGAGATCCAGGCGGTCGAGGGGCTGAAGGGCCAGAAGTTCCGCGCCTACAACCCGGCCACCACCCGCATCGCCGAGCTGACCGGCGCCATCCCGGTGAAGATCGAGGCAGCCGAGGTGGCGCAGGCCTTCGGCACCGGCATCGTCACCGCGATGATCACGTCGGCCGCCACCGGCGTCGACACCAAGGCCTGGGACTTCGTGAAGGTCTATTACGACGTCCAGGCCTGGCTGCCGCGCAACATGGTGTTCGTCAATGCCGAGGTGTGGAAGGGGCTGGACGCCGGCACCCAGAAGGCGATCCAGGACGCCGCTGCCAAGGCCGAGGCCACCGGCTGGGCCGAGTGGGAGAAGAAGACCGCCGACCTGAACAAGACCATGTCGGACAACGGCATGAAGGTGCTGCCGCCGTCCGACAAGCTGAAGGAAGGCCTGTCCGCCATCGGCAAGACGATGACCGCCGAATGGACCAAGGCGGCCGGCGCCGACGGCGAGGCGATCATCTCCGCCTTCGGCAAGTAACCGGTCCGACGGCGTCCAGCCGGCACCGCCCCTTGCCAAGCATGGCAGGGCGACCGGCCGGACGCCCGTTCACGCCCCTTCCGCCAAGACCGACCGCAGGAGGTGGTTGCGCCATGCGCACCGCACTGTCCATCCTCTACCGCGCCGCCGAGATCCTGGGCGCGGTTCTGCTCGCCGCCATCGCCGTCCTGATCGTGACGCAGGTGGTCTCCCGGCTGCTCAACGTCATGGTGCCGGGAGCCGACGAGCTTGCCGGCTACTGCATGGCGGCGTCCTTCTTCCTGATGCTGGGCCCGGCGCTGCGCCGCGGCGCCCATATCCGCGTCGGCGTGCTGGTGGAACGGCTGAACGGCGCCGCCCGCCGCGCCATGGAGCTGCTGTGCCTGGGCTTCGCCACCGCGCTCAGCGCCTATTTCGCCTGGTACTGGGCGCGCATGACGTATGATTCCTATGATTTCGGCGATCTCAGCCAGGGCGTGCTGCCAGTCCCGCTGTGGATGCCGCAGGCACTGATGGCGGTGGGGCTGGTGGTGCTGGTCGTCGCCTTGATCGACGATCTGGTGGCGGTGCTGCAGGGGCGCGACGCCTCCTACCAGCATGCCGGCATGCAGAGCGAGGGCTGAGCGATGGACGAGACGACCGCTTCCATCGTCGTCGTGGTGACGATGTTCCTGATGCTGGGGGCCGGCGTCTGGGTGGCGCTGGCGCTGGCCGGCGTCGGCTTCGTCGCCATGGCGCTGTTCACCGCAAGGCCGGTGGGCATGGTGATGGCGACCAACATCTGGGGGGCCAGCACCTCCTGGACGCTGACGGCCTTGCCGCTGTTCATCTGGATGGGCGAGATCCTGTTCCGCACCCGCATCTCGTCCGACATGTTCAAGGGGCTGGCGCCCTGGACCGGCTGGCTGCCCGGCCGGCTGATGCATGTGAACATCATCGGCTGCTCGATCTTCGCCGCGGTCTCCGGCTCGTCCGCCGCCACCGCCGCCACCATCGGCCGCATGACCATCCCCGAGCTGAATCGCCGCGGCTACGACCCGATGATGACGCTGGGCTCGCTGGCCGGGGCCGGCACGCTGGGGCTGCTGATCCCGCCGTCGATCATCATGATCGTCTATGGCGTCGCCGCCGACGTGTCGATCGCCCGGCTGTTCATCGCCGGCGTCATCCCCGGCATCGTGCTGACCGGCCTGTTCATGCTGTATGTCGGCGGCTGGTCGCTGCTGAACCCCGGCCGGGTGCCGCCCCCCGAGCCGTCGCAGAGCTTCGCGGAGAAGATCCGCGACACCGGCGCGCTGATCCCGGTCATGCTGCTGATCGCCGCGGTGCTGGGCTCGATCTATGTCGGCATCGCCACCCCGACGGAGGCCGCCGGCATCGGTGTGCTGGGCTCGCTGGTGCTGGCGCTGGTGACCGGCACGCTGAGCTGGACGACCTTCCGCGACAGCCTGTTCGGCGCCGCCCACACCTCCTGCATGATCGGCTTCATCCTGGCCGGCGCCGCCTTCCTGACGGTGGCGATGGGCTATACCGGCATCCCGCGCCTGCTGGCGGAATGGATCACCACCATGCAGCTGTCGCCCGCGGCACTGCTGGTGGCGCTGACCGCCTTCTTCGTCGTGATGGGCTGCTTCCTCGACGGCATCTCCATGGTGGTGCTGACCACCTCGGTCATCCTGCCGATGGTGCAGCGCGCGGGGATCGACCTGCTGTGGTTCGGCATCTACATCATCATCGTGGTGGAGATGGCGCAGATCACGCCGCCGGTCGGCTTCAACCTGTTCGTGCTGCAGTCGATGACCGGCAAGGACATCTTCACCATCGGCAAGGCCAGCCTGCCCTTCTTCCTGCTGATGGTGGTGATGGTGGCCCTGCTGTGGGTGTTCCCCGGCATGGTGTCGTGGCTGCCGTCGATGATGATCGGCTGAGGAGAACAACGTGGAGGTCCGTTTCACCAGCTCCGGCGACACCGCCTTCAACGTCGAGTTCGGCGAGGCCATCGACCGGGCGACCAACGCCCGCGTCATGGCGCTGCACGCCCGGCTGAAGGCCGCCCCGCCGCCGGGACTGGTGGAGACCATGCCGACCTTCCGCTCGCTGCTGGTGGTCTACGACCCCGTCGCGACATGCCGCCGCGAAATGCAGGCGGCGGTGAAGGCGGCGCTGGCCGGCGGCGGCGAAGCCCCGGCGGACGGGCGGCTGTGGCGGCCGCCGGTCTGCTACGATCCCGACCTCGGTCCCGATCTGGCGGAGTTGGCGGAGGCACTGGGCCTGACCGCGGAGCGGGTCGCGGCGCTGCACGGATCAGCCGAGTATTTCGTCTACATGCTCGGCTTCATGCCGGGCTTCGGCTACATGGGCGACCTGCCGGCGGAGCTGGAGCGGCCGCGCCGGACCGAACCTCGGGTGCGGGTGCCGGCCGGTTCCGTCGCCGTCGCCGGGCGGCTCACTACGGTCTACCCCTGGGAGAGCCCCGGCGGCTGGCACCTGATCGGCCGCTGCCCGGTGCCGCTCTATGATGGCGGCCGGCCCGATCCGGTGCTGCTGGCGGCCGGCGACCGGGTGCGCTTCGATGCGGTGGACCGCGCCACCTTCGACACCATTGCCGAGGCGGCCGGCGCCGGCCGTTTCGATCCCGGCAGCCTGAGGGCGGCGTGATGGGCGCCTTCCTGACGGTAATACGCCCCGGCCTGTTCGCGACGATCCAGGATTTGGGGCGTTTCGGCTTCCAGGAGTTGGGCATGCCAGTGGCCGGCGCCCTCGACCCGCTGGCGCTGCGGCTGGCCAACGCGCTGGTCGGCAACCCGCAGGGGATGGCCGGGCTGGAGATCGCGCTGCTCGGCCCCGCCCTGCGGGTGGACGCGCCCTCCGTCCGCATCGCCGCCGTCGGCCCAATCACCCTGACGCTGGAGCGCGCGGGAGAAGCCCCGCAACCGCTGGCTCCCCACCGCAGCCACACCCTGTACCAGGGCGACGTGCTGCGGCTGGGTGCGGTGGACGGCGCGTCCGTCGCCTGTCTGGCGGTGGCAGGCGGCTTCGCATTGACGCCGGTGATGGGCAGCCTGTCCAGCTATGTGCGCGCCGGCATAGGCCCGCTGGGCGGCCGGCCGCTGGGTCAGGACGACCGGCTGCCGCTGGCCCGCGACGGCGCGCCCGACGGGCCGGACGTCGAACTGCCGCAACCGCCGGACTACGGCGCCGGGCCACTGCGCGTCGTGCCTGGACCGCAGGAGGACCGCTTCACCGAGGCCGCGCTCGCGACCTTCCTGTCCGCGACCTACCGGGTCGGCAGCCAAGCCGACCGCATGGGGCTGCGGCTGGAGGGGCCGGTGCTGGAGCATCGCGGGTCGGCCGACATCCCGTCGGACGGGCTGGTCACCGGCTCCATCCAGGTGCCGGGCAACGGGCAGCCGATCCTGCTGCTGAACGATCACCAGACGGCCGGCGGCTACGCCAAGATCGCCACGGTGATCTCCGCCGACCTGCCCCGCGCCGGCCGCCTGCGCCCCGGCGACGCCCTGTCCTTCAAGGCGGTGACGGTGGAGAAGGCGGAAGCGATCCGCCGCCGCCAGAAACAGGTCATCGCCGGCTGGATCGGCGCCATCCGCCCGGTGCGCCCGGCCGGCGGCATCGACCTGGAAGCGCTCTATGCCGAAAACTTGATCTCCGGCACCGTCGACATCGTGAATGGCGGCAGCGACCTGGACCTGTCCTGACCTGACGAAATGCCGCAGATGCCGCGATTGACCGCCGGCCGGCAGGGCAACTACCATACCAGCAACTGGAATGGTAGTATGCGACGCCACGAACGGTACCGAAGCGGCACCGCTCCCGACGATGGCCGGACTGCTCCAGGAGACAGTGCTTAAACGCGCAACCACCGCCCGTTCGGGTGCGGGATGCCGGACGACCGGCTGCCGTGCCCGACCTTCGGTGCGCCCAGGGCTTCGCGGGTTCGAACCCGGTGCGAAGGCATCCTGCGGCGGCCGGCGGCGGCGCGCGTCCTGGCTGGAGACGCCAATCATGAGCGAACAGATCATTGCCGACGCCGCCCCCGGCCAGTCGGCGGAGCCGGCCCGCAAGGCCGGAGGAATCGGCAAAGCGGCGGGCGCCGCGGCGGTCACGGTGAGCAAGGCCATCGGCCGCTACCGCTGGACCATCTGCGGCCTGCTCTTCTTCTCGACCACCATCAACTACATGGACCGGCAGGTCCTCGGCCTGCTGAAGTCCACGCTGATGGGCGACATGGGCTGGACCGAGTCCGACTTCGGCGACATCGTCGCCGCCTTCTCGCTGGCCTACGCCTTCGGCTACATCGGCTGCGGCCGCCTGATGGACAAGATCGGCATCCGCATCGGCCTGCCGGCCGCCGTCGCCGGCTGGAGCTTCTTCGCCTGCGTCCATGCCTTCATGGGCAGCGTCTTCGGCTTCAAGATCGCCCGCGCCGGCCTCGGCCTGACCGAGGGCGGCAACTTCCCGGCCTCGATCAAGGCGGTGTCGGAGTGGTTCCCGGCCAAGGAACGGGCGCTCGCCACCGGCATCTTCAACGCCGGATCCAACGTCGGCGCCGTCGTCGCCCCGATCCTGGTGCCGATCCTGCTGGTGGCCTATGGCTGGCAGGCCGCCTTCCTGGTCACCGGCGGCATCGGCTTCTTCTGGGTCATCGCGTGGCTGATGATCTACCGCAAGCCGGAAGATCATCCGAAGCTGACGGCCGAGGAGCTGGCCTACATCCGCAGCGACCCGGTGCTGCCGCAGGAGAACATTCCCTGGATCAAGCTTCTGAGCTACCGCGGCACCTGGGCGAACATCGTCGGCACCTGCTTCTCGGCTCCGGTGTGGTGGTTCTACCTGAACTGGGTCCCGGGCTTCCTGAACAAGCAGTATGGCGTGAACCTGTTCGGGGCGATGCTGCCGCTGATCATCATCTACACCATGGCGGATTTCGGCAGCGTCGGCGGCGGCTGGTTCTCGTCCCACCTGATCAAGCGCGGGGTGAAGCCGCTGCGCGCCCGCAAGCTGACCTTCCTGGTCTGCGGCCTGTGCGTCCTGCCGGTGTTCTTCGCCTCCACCGTTTCCAGCATGTGGGTCGCCGTGTTGCTGATCGGCATCGCCGCCTCCGCCCACCAGGGCTATTCGGCCAACGTCTACACCATCGTCTCCGACACCATGCCGCGCAACGCGGTGGGTTCGGTGGTCGGCATCGGCGGCTTCTGCGCCTACTTCGTCGGCATGTTCGTGTCGATGGGCGTCGGCCGCCTGCTGGACGCAACCAACGGCAACTATCAGGTGCTGTTCGGCATCGCGTCGGTGCTCTACCTCGTCGGCCTGGCGATCATGCACTTCATCCTGCCGAAGACCGGATCGGGCATGACCCCGGCCGGGATCGAGGTCTGACCTCCCTTCCGTCTCGACGCTCCGGGGCGCCCTGCCCCGGAGTCCTCCCGGACAACCATCACGTCTACCGAATGACGGTGCACCGGCCCCCCGTTTCCGCCCTTGCGGCGGACGGGGAGACCGCAGCGACCGCCGCGAACCGGAGCCCATCATGCCCGACGCGAACCCCGCCCTGCTGGCGGCCCGTCCTTCCCGAACCCGCCTTTCCACCGCCACCCTCGACCGTTTGGCCCCGAGCGTCGAGCGTCCCGCCTACGACCGTGCCGCAGTGACGCCGGGCATCGTCCATATCGGCCTCGGCGCCTTCTGCCGCGCCCATCTCGCCACCTACACCGACGATGTGCTGGCGACCGGCGACACCAGCTGGGGCATCGTCGGCGTCGATCCGCTGTCCCCGGCGATCCGCGACGCGCTGAAGCCGCAGGATGGCCTTTACACCCTGCTGGTGCGCGAGGAGAACCGCGACCGGCTGCGCGTCGTGGGATCCTTCCTCGACGCCATGGCCACCGCCGACCAGCTGGACGCGGTGCTGGCGCTGATGGCGAAGCCGGAGATCCGCATCGTCACCCTGACGGTGACCGAGAAGGGCTACTGCCAGGACGCCGCCACCGGCGCGCTGGACGAGGCGCATCCGCTGATCCGCGCCGACCTCGCCGATCCCAGCAGGCCACGCAGCGTGCCCGGCCTGCTGGCCGAAGCGATCCGCCGCCGCCGTTCCGCCGGGGTGCCGCCCTTCACCGTGCTGGTCTGCGACAACCTTGCCCAGAACGGCATCAAGGTGCGCGGCATCGTCGTCCGCTACGCCGAACTGTGCGATCCGGATCTCGCCGCCTACATCGCCGGGAAGGTCGGCTTCCCCTGCACCATGGTCGACCGCATCACCCCCGCCACCCAGGACGCCGACCGCGCCACGGTGGAGGAGGCGACCGGCTGCGTCGATGCCTGGCCGGTGGTGAGCGAGCCCTTCAAGCAATGGGCGATCGAGGACCGCTTCCCGCTCGGCCGTCCGGCTTGGGAAAAGGCCGGCGCCATCCTCGTGGACGATGTCCACCCGTTCGAGCTGATGAAGCTGCGCTGCCTGAACGGCGCCCATTCGCTGCTGGCCTACCTGTCGGTGATCGCCGGCATCGAGACCATCGCCGGGGCCATGGCCGACCCGCAACTGCCGGCCGTCGTGCGGCGCCTTTGGGCGGAGGATCTGATCCCGACCCTGCCCCCTGTGCCGGGAACCGACATCCCCGCCTACACCGCGGCGCTGGAGGCGCGCTTCCGCAACCCCGGCATACGCCACCGCACCATCCAGATCTCCTCCGACGGCTCGCAGAAGCTGCCGCCGCGCCTGCTGGAACCGGCGCGCGAGCTGTTCGCCGCCGGCAAGGCCCCGGCGGTGATCCCGTTGGCCGTCGCCGCCTGGATGCGCTTCCTCCTGCAAAGGGACGAGGCCGGCACCGCCTACATCGTCGCCGACCCGCTTGCCGCAATGCTGACCGGCATCGCCGATGCCCATGGCAACGATGCCGGCACGCTAGCAACGGCGCTGTTCGCCGTGCAGGACATCTTCGCTCCCGAACTGGTGGCCGAGGACGCCTTCCGGACTGCGGTCGTCCGCCATCTCGACAGCCTGATGAGCGTCGGCGTCCGCGAAACGCTGACCACCTTCCTCGCCACCCCTTGAGCTCCGGCGGCTTCCGCCTCCGCATCCGTATTTGAAAGGACGACATCATGCAGGAAACCTGGCGCTGGTTCGGCCCGGACGACCCCGTCACCCTGGAGAAGGCCCGTCAGGCCGGTGCCACCGGCATCGTCACCGCACTCCACCACATGAACCAGGGCAGTGTCTGGACTCCTGAGGAAATCCAGAAGCGCCGCGCCATGGTCGAGGCCGCCGGCCTGACCTGGTCGGTGGTCGAGAGCATCGGTGTCGGCGAGGAGATCAAGACCCGCACCGGCGACTTCCGCGGCAAGATCGACAACTACAAGCAGTCGATCCGCAACGTCGCGCGGGCCGGCATCCCGGTGATCTGCTACAACTTCATGGTCATCACCGACTGGAGCCGGACCAACCTGATGCACCGGCTGCCGAACGGCGGCTATGCCCTGCGCTACGACAGCGTCGACTTCGCCGCCTACGACCTGTTCGTGCTGAAGCGCCGCAATGCGGAGGCCAGCTACGACCACGCCCATGTCGCTGCCGCCAAGGCGCGGTTCGAGGCGATGACGGTGGAGCAGGTGGCGGAGCTGGAACGCAACCTGATCGACTGGCTGCCGGCCCGCGACTTCGCCTATGACCGCGACAGTTTCCGCGGCATGCTGGAGCTGTACCAGGAGATCGGCGTCGAGGATCTGCGCGCCAACCTGATCGAGTTCCTGCGCGAGATCACGCCGGTCGCCGAGGAGGAAGGGGTGCGGCTGTGCATCCATCCCGACGACCCGTCCTTCCCGATCTTCGGCCTGCCGCGCGTGATGTCCACCGCCGAAGACGTGCGGGCGCTGTTCGCCGCCGTGCCGCAGGAGGCCTGCGGGCTGACCCTGTGCACCGGGTCCTTCGGCTCCAACCCGAAGAACGACCTGGTGGCGATGGCGAAGGAATTCGCCCCGCGCATCCACTTCGTCCATCTGCGCAACACCACGCACGAGCCGGACGGCTCCTTCTATGAGGCCGACCATCTCGGCGGCGACACCGACCTGATCGGCGTGGCCGCGGCGATGATCGACGAGGAGGCCCGCCGCCGTCAGGCAGGCCGCGCCGACGCCCAGATCCCGATGCGCCCCGACCACGGCCATCTGCTGGGCGACGACATCGGCCAGACGATGAACCCCGGCTATTCCTTCGTCGGGCGCCTGAAGGGGCTGGCCGAACTGCGCGGCGTGATGCGCACCATCGAAGCCTTCCGCGACAAGCGGGTGGCGTGACGGGTGGGGGGCTCCGTTTCCAGTGCGGGGAAACGGAGCCCCCCACCTTTCTTTCAGGTCCGCCGCCTCCAGGGGCGGAAGCGGATTGGCGGCTTTGCGCTGAGCCTGCAAGGGCCCTGCCCCCAGCCAACCCCGGCATCAGTCACCGGCGGCACCAGTCGCGAGCGGCGCAGGGTGCGGCATGATCAGCCGCATCGCAGGAGCCGCTGGCGGCCTCGCATGTCGGCGGGCATGATCTAGGTCCGCTTCCAAGGGGGGAATCGCAGTGAACAGGAATTGGCACGAGAGCCATCCGATGCCTCCGAGGGCGACACGTCAGCAGCGTGTCGAATGGCACTTGGCACATTCCAAAGCATGCGGATGCCGGCCCGCCCCGATGTCGCTGCTGAACGAGATGCGTGACTTGGAGAAGCGTGGCGCAGGATCGACTGAAAAGACGACGATCGATGACTGGAACTCAGCGTCGCTTCACGTTCCTTGACAGCGACGGCGACCCTATACCAGAGAGCGCCAGCCTTATTTCTTGGAAGTGGGTTGTCTGGTCCATCAGGCAGTATGGGGGCTCGCTGACCTCGGACGAAAGTCCGCTTGGCGGCCTGCATGCGGTGCTGCCCCCGCCGGTCGCCTCAACAGCCCGCTCCCGCCGAGTCTTCCCACGTGGATAGCCGTTTCGCCCGGTGGTCCCGCCCGCGGCGCCTTCCTGCCCTATGACCGACCAGCTTCACCGGCAGGGTGACGGGCGACATGTTGGGCGGCTGTTGAAGAGTGGAGCCGACGCCCATCCAGCGGCAGAGCACCGGCCAAGTGCCGGCATGGGCGGCGATCAGCGGCGGACGGCCGCACCGGGCACCGGCAGACCGTCGAGCGCCGCCGTGACGCGGGCACGGAAACCGGTCAGGCTTTCCCCGTTCGGCACCTCCCCCCGCAGCAGGTCGATCGCCGGTTGGTCAACGACCCGTCCCGCGAACCGGCGAGCCAGCCGCCGAGGTTGCTCTCCGTCTCGCCATGGCGGCAGAAGATCACGGACGTCAGCATGACAGCCGCCCCGCCAGATCGGCGAAGCCGTCGAGGATGCCGTCGTGCGGCAGGCCATCGAGCGGAACGCGGGCATAGCCGTAGGGGACCAGCAGCACCCGGGCCACCCCGGCCGCGCGGGCGGCGGCCACGTCGTGCTCGTTGTCGCCGACGAAGACGGTTTCCGACGGCGCAACCCCCAGCCGCTCCAGCAGCCCCAGCACAGGTTCCGGCGAAGGTTTGCGGGTCGGGTAGCTGTCGCCGCCAACCACGGCGGCGAACCGATTGGCGATGCCGAGATCGTCCAGCAGCCGCAGCGTCGCCCCCATCGGCTTGTTGGTGCAGACGCCGAGCCGCAGTCCGGCCTCCGCCAGCTTGCCCAGCGTTTCGGCGACAGCGGGATAGAGCTTGCTATGGGCGCTGGGGTCGGCCTCGTAGATCGTCAGAAAACGTTCAAGGCAGCGGGCGGCCTCGTCCACGTCCGGAACCCCGCCGGTGGCGGCGAGCACGCGCTCGACCAGCTTCGGCGCCCCGTCGCCGACGAAGGAGCGCACCGCCGGCAGATCGACCGGCGACCGCCCCAGCTCGGCAAGCAGGGCGTTGGAGGCGTGCATCAGGTCTGCGACGCTGTCCACCAGCGTGCCGTCGAGGTCGAAGGCGACGGCGCGGACAGGGAGGCGGTTCACGGGATCGTTCACGATTACGGTACCTTACTGTCTAGGAAGCGGGCCTTGTCGGCCACAAGGTCGAGGATGATCGGGACATCCGGGACGAGAGGAGCATCGCCCTCCTGATGCGGCGCGTCCACCTGAACCAGCTGCCCACCGAGATCCGCCGCGCAGCGGATGGAGGCGCCGAGGATTTCTCGATGGCGGAGGCCCCTGTTCAGCCGGGCGTGGCCGGGATTCCCGGTCGTGGGTAACGAAGATGGTGGTCAGGCCCAGCCTGCGCTGCGGGCCCGGTAGTTCCTGACGCATCTGCACGCCCAGTTCGAACCTCGGGGTTCGACAGCGATTCGTCGAGTGGCAGCCCCTTCGGCTCGATCACTGGTGATCCAGGTGGTGGCGAGGGGCCGGCTACAAGGATGTTCGGTTCTCATGCCTGAAAGTATCTACACGTTGCGCAATCGGGAAAATTAGCTATCCTGTAAAAAAATCCCTTTATCATGCCAAATTCGAAGTCCGTTTCACGATCAGCCGTCTCCGTCTTCGACCCCGATCTTACGGACCGGCCTGCGATTGCACGTCTGCTCGACTTTGCGGAATACGAGGCGGAAGTGCCGGTGCATGTGCATCGGAGGGGACAGCTGATTCTGGCTCTGCATGGAGCCGTCACCTGCACCGCGGACGACGAGATCTGGATCGTGCCGCCCGACTGCGGAGTTTGGATTCCGGGTGGGATGCCGCACAGCGTCAGGGCGACCGCGAATGCCCGGCTCAGCTATCTGTTCGTGGAACCAGGAGCCGCAAATCTGCCCGAGGTCTGTTGCACCCTGGCGATTTCTCCGCTGGTCCGGGAACTGGTCAACCGGTTGACCGGCGAACTGTCGGACTATCTCCCCGACAGCCATAGCGCCCGGATTGCACGGGTGACGCTGGACGAACTGGCCGGGATGCCGCGTCAACACTTCAACCTGCCCATCTCCAATGACCCGAAGATCCGGGCGATCGCCGACGCCCTGACGATCGAACCCTCCGACCGCAGCACATTGGGGGAGTGGGCGAAGCGCGTCGCGATGAGCGAGAGGTCGCTGGCTCGTCTGATGATCCGGGAGACCGGCCTGACGTTCGGACGCTGGCGACAGCAATTGCACCTCGTCGTCGCACTTCGGGAATTGGCCAGCGGAGCGGCGGTGCAGACCGTGGCGGACAAGCTGGGCTATGAGTCGGTCAATGCCTTCATCACGATGTTCAAGAAAGCTCTGGGAAGTACGCCGGCACAGTACTTCGCACAACGCCGGGCGAAGCTGTCACGGTAGATCGTCGGTCTGCTCCGGCGGAGGGCCGGTAACCGCAACGAACAGAGACTCGGCCCCTCCAGTCTATATGCCAAGCCGGCTCCGTCCTTCCTGCAGGCCGTTCTGGATGCAACGTTTCATCGCTGTCGCCTGATCGGTGCATGGACGCGGCGTGCAGGACGGTGCACTTGGCCAAGGTGGAGAGCACCGGTTTCGAGGCGGCCGCACCGTTCGCGATCAGTGGGCGAACAGAACCGGAAGCGTCATGCGTTCCAGCATCCGGCGGGTAACACCGCCCAGGATCATTTCCCGCAGACGGGAATGGCCATAGCCGCCCATGACGATCAGATCGACCTGTTCGTCGTCTGCCTGCGCCAGAACAACGTCGGCAATGCCCTTTCCGCCTGACTCCACTGTTTTGACTCGGGCATTCACCCCGTGCCGCCCGAGATGCGTGAGCAGCCCGGCACCCGGCCGATTGCCGAAACGACCGTCGCGTCTTCCGGCATCCGCGATCAGAACGATCACCTCGTCGGCTGTGCGGATCAGAGGCAGACCATCATGCACCGCCCGCGCCGCCTCCCGCGAACCGTCCCAAGCCACCAGCACGCGACGGGGAGGCATCTTCTGCGCTCCGGCGTGAGGCAGGATGATCTTTCCCCGGTTGGGTGGCTCTTGCGCACTTTGCGTGGATGGTCCGGGTTGCGGTGGCGAGCAGACCGGGTATTGCCCACATGGAAGGAGCATGCAGACGTTCTCTTTCCTTCCGGGCTGCCGCGTGCTTCAGATCGAGCGTGGCAGCCGCGGCTCCTTTGTCATTCTTGCAGAAAGTCGCCGAGGTAGTGCTCGTTGTCCGCACTGTGGCGCCGTCAGCCGCTTGGTTCACAGCCGGTACCGGCGATCTCCTGCCGACCTCCCGGCCTTTGGGCATGAACTCCGTGTTGCTTTGCTGGTCCGGCGGTTCTATTGCCGGCAAGCGACATGCCCCAAACGCACGTTCGCCGAGCGATTTGCAGGCGCTGTGGCCCCTCACGCCCGACGCACCCGGCGGCTGTCCAAGGCGCTGGGCCGGGTCGGGATTGCTCTCGGGGGCGCTGCGGGGGCGCGGCTCGCTCGCGGGCTTGGGATGCCAGTCAGCAGGGACACCCTGCTACGCGTCATCCGAGCATTGCCCTTGCCGGCCGTTGAACCGCCACGTGTCATCGGCGTGGATGACTGGGCGCTGCGCAAGGGGCGGACCTATGGCACGATCCTCGTCGACCTGGAACGTCGTCGTGTCCTCGACCTGCTGGCTGATCGATCCGCCAACACCGTTGCGGGCTGGTTGCGCGACCACCCCGGCATCGCCGTGGTGGCGCGGGATCGCTCCACCGAATACTCTCGTGCCGCCACAAACGGCGCTGGTCAAGCGACCCAGGTTGCCGACCGATGGCACCTGCTCGCCAATACCCGCCAGATGCTTGAACGCTGGCTCTTCGCCGTCCATGGTCGCCTTCGCCGGTTGCCGCCGGTTCACACCGACGCGTCGGCCATCGCACCCCGACGCACCCGAGGCTTCTCGCGCCCGCGTGCCGAGAGAGTGGCGAGCGTTGCAAGCCACGAGCGGTGGCTGGCCGTCTACAAAGAGGTCCGGTGCCGCCATGCCGCCGGCGAGACGCTGCTGGGCATTGCCCGGTCGATGGGCTTGGCGCGGGGAACGGTCCGTAAGTACGTGCAAGCGCAGAGCTTTCCGGAACGTGCATTGAGGGCTCCGGGGCCGAGCGCGTTGGACCCTTTCATCCCGCATTTGGCGGCGCGTGTGGCCGCCGGCTGCGAGAATGGCATGGAACTGTGGCGTGAGGTTCGTGCGCTGGGTTACCCCGGCCGGGCAAAAGCGGTGCATCTCTGGCTGCAACAGCACCGAAGCGTCCCGGCGAAGACGACGCCCCACCGCTGGCGCATGGAGACGCCAACCCGGTCGGGCAGCCCACCAGCCCTCCTGTCGCCTAAGCGTTTGGCCTGGGCTCTGGTAAAGCCGGCCGAAGCGCGCAACGACGAGGAGGCTGCGGCCGTTGCCCAAGCCGAGCAAGATGCTGAAACACAAAAAGTGGCCAGCCTCGTGCGCCGCCTCACGGCACTCGTGCGGGCGGGCGGCCAAACCGCGGAAAGCGACCATGCCGCCGCCGAACTGGAGGCTTGGCTCACCGAGGCCGGTTCCTGCGGTATCACGGCGGTTCAGACGTTTGCTGCCGGTTTGGAGCAGGATGGCGCTGCAGTTCGGGCGGCACTCAGATCGCCATGGAGCAGTGGGCAGGCTGAGGGGCAGATCAACCGCCTCAAGCTGCTCAAGCGTCAGATGTATGGCAGAGCCAGCCTGGATCTGCTCCGGAGACGAACCCTCCTGGCGGCCTGATCCACACAAACTGCGCAAGAGCCATCCAACCGGGGCAAGATCATAGCCCTCGACCATGATCGATGCGATGGCATCGGGAGCCAGCGCCTCCTTGTCCATGATCGCCCGCATCCCGTCCAGTGCCGGGAAGATGTGGCCGCAACAGCCGTGGTTCTTGACCGTCATGCGCATGATGGGCGTCCATTGCCCGATGCCTTCCAGCGCGGCGTCCCAGTCGCCGGCGGAGGCGCTCGTCGCCGCCGCGTAGCCCTTGGCGCCGTCGAGCGCGCCGGCGGCCGCGGTCACTCCCGCCGCCGCCGCGAAGGCGGCCAGCAGTCCCGCATCGGCGGCGTGGCCGGGATGCATGGCCTTGGCCATGCCTTCGCCCTGGAGGTTCTGCTGGTGTCCGCCGGCGAAACTGGTGGCAAGGCCGATGGCATGGCCGATGGCCGCCTCGTCGCAGTCCAGCAGCACCGCGCCCGCCACCGCAGCACCGATGGTGCCCACCGTCGCCGTCGTGTGCCAATGGGCATAATGGCTCGGCTGGATCGCAAGCGAGACCCGGCATCCGACCTCGTAGCCGGCGATCAGGGCACGGTGGAACATCTCCAGCGGAACCCGGCGATCCTGGGCCAGCGCCAGGGCCGCGGCGACCGTCGGGCTGCCGGGATGATAACCGCCATCGCGGAAGATATCGTCGAATTCGACCGTATGGCTGGCCACGGCGTTGATCAGCGCCGCATGCCGGGTGGTTCCGGGCCGGCCGTCCACATAGCACCAGGCGCCGCCTCCGCCCCGCTGCGACGTCAGCGCGCCGGCCAGGAGCGTCGCCGGCTGCCGCACGCAGCCCGGCAGCGTGGTGGCGAACCAGTCCAGCACGGCGCGCCGCGCCGCCCGTTCAACGTCCGCGTCGAGCGGCCGGTGCCGCCAGTCCGCCGCGGTCGCGGCCAGTTCCCGTACTGCGTCCATCGGGCTTCCCCCTTCCATTTATTCCCGGCGCCGGCTTTATCCGTTGATCACCCCGTCGCGGCGCAAGCGCGCGATATCCTCGTCCCCATACCCCAATTCCCACAGGATTGCCGCGCTCTGCGCGCCCACCGGCTGCGGCGGCATGGTCAGGCCGGGCGGGCTGCCGGACATCGTGAAGCCGGCAACCGGAACCGTCAGCCCGTCGAGTGCGGTGCCCGGCGCCTCATGGCGGTGCAGCAGGCCGCGGGCCGCCGCCTGTCCGTCCTCCAGCGCCTCCTCCAGGCGGCGCACCCGGGCCGCCGGGATGCGGTGCGCCGTCAGGAAGTCTTCCCACGCCGCCGCCGTCCAGGTCGGGAAGATGGCCGTGAGCACCGCCCGTTCCTCTGCACAGGCGTCGAGGCGCGCGCCATTGTCGTGCTTGATCAGGTCGGCCCGGCCGAGCACCCGCCACAGCCGCTCCTGCTGGTGCAGGTTCGATGCGCTCACCATGATCGGGCCATCGGACGCCTCGTAGCAGCCGATGGTGGCGAAGGGATACCGGTTGCCCTTCGGTTTCGGCCGGCTGCCGTTCCACAGATGCCCGGTGACATAGGGGCTGCACAGCATCAGGGCGACATCGTGCATCGACACGTCGATGTGCTGGCCCCGCCCGCCGTTCCGCTCGCGCTGGAACAGTGCGGTGGCGATGGCGAAGGCCGCCGTGGTGCCGGTGGCGTAGTCGACGACCGGCGCCCCGCATTTCAGCGGACCGCTTTCCGCCGTTCCGGTCATCGCCATCATGCCGGAATAGGCCTGGATGACGCCGTCATAGGCCGTCTGTTCGCGGCGCGGGCCGGTCTGCCCGAAGCCGGAGATCGAGCAGTAGATCAGGCCGGGATTCAGCCGGGAGAGGTCCTCGTAACCCAGCCCGAGCGCCTCGAAAGCTCCCGGACGGTAGTTCTCGACGAAGACGTCTGCCGTTTCGATCAGGCGTTTGAGGATGGCACGGCCGGCCTCGGTTTTGAGATCGACCGCGAGACTGGCCTTGCCGGACCCTTGCGCCAAGTAGGCGGTGCCCAGCCCGATGTCGTCGAGGGCGCGGTCCGATCCCTGCCGTCGCGACTGGTCGGGGTCGTCCGGCGCTTCGACCTTGATCACCTCCCCCCCAGCACCGCGAGCTGATAACTGGCGAAGGGACCGGCCAGCACATGCGTCGTGTCGATGATGCGCAGCCCGTGCAATGCCTTCGTCACCGGCTCCTCCCGCTTGCCCGCATCCATGTCTTCAAACCCGTTCCAGAATGACGGCGACGCCCTGGCCGACGCCGATGCACATGGTGCACAACGCATAGCGTCCGCCACCACGGTGCAACTGGTCTATGCCGCCACGGCACAGATGTGCGACCGGCCGGCGCCGGTCTCCGCCCAGGACGCCCGATTCAGCCTGCAATACTGCCTTGCCGCACAGATGCTGACCGGCGCGGTCCGTCTGGCGGCCTTCGAGCCTGACACGCTGGCGCGGGCGGATATCCGTGCGCTGATGCCGCGGATCGCCGTCGCCGAAGCGCCCGATCTGTCCGCGGCCTATCCTCGCCGCCGCATGGCCCGGCTTGCGGTCCGGCTGCGCGACGGCCGGGAGATCCGCCACGCCCAGTTCGTGCGCAAAGGCGATCCGGAAGCTCCGCTCACCGACGGGGAGATTCTGCGCAAATACGAGGAGCTGGCCGGCAGCGTGCTCGACCCTGAAGAGGCCGGGCGGCTCAAAGAGGTGATTCTGTGCAGCGGATCGCTACCAGGAGACATCCGCTTTGCCGGGAACCCACGGTGACGCCGAGGGTATGATGCCGGACGCCAATTCACATCCGTGCGCAGGCGTGGAGTCCGTCGGCCCGGAAGGTCGGGCCCGCCGCGGGACGGCAGCGGATTCCGCTTGAACCGGTCACACTCTAGAGGAAGAAGTCATCCATGGCTCCGTCCGGCTCCTGGCTCTCTTGCAGGCAATTGCCGCCGAAGAGCTGGGAGTGCGTTTTCCGCTCCCGTTCCGCGGTGTAGAGCTTGGCAAACAGACGATCCAGATCGTCGGCGATTCCGGGAGCATGGATCTCCCCGCTCCTGGAGGCCGGCTCCACCCGCTCGACGAAGCGCAGTGTGGAAGCCTCCAGCCGTTGCCCGATGGCGAGCCGGTCGATGGTCCCGGTCAGAAGCCTGGACACCTCCAGGCAGTCCCCGGTCAGAACCGACAGGGAGCGCATCTGATCGGCATGCAGCCGGTTTAGGCAGTCCATCGAACTCGACATCTCGTCAGCCAGATCCCTGGCCGCCCGGTGATCGGTGCCCGACCTCAGATCCAAGGCGTTCGAACGCCCGGTGGCTGCCTGGATGGCCGCGGTGATCGCCTTCGACACGTCCTCGGTCCGCCGGCTGCACGCGCGCAACTCCTGCGCCACCACCCCCAGCCCCCGGCCCTCCGGCCCTAGACGCGTGCATTTCAGCGTCGTGTTCAGCCCCATCAACCGCATGTCGGTGTCGATGGATCGAATGGCCAGGACATCCCGGCCCATGGCATCGAAACCATGCGAAACTTCGACAACCCGCTCTCTGAGAACCTCGTCGGACCGGCAATAATGGTGCAGCAGGTCCAGGGCACGATCGACGTCGTTCGCGACGACGGCCAGAATGGAGCCGCCGCTCTCCTTGCCGGCATTGGGATTGAGGGCAGAATTGACTTCGGGATGGGCGTGGCTCGAACCGAACAGCTCCATCGCTTCCCGGACGATGGCGTCGGCATCCCGGACAAGCGCTTCCAAATTCGCCTTCAGGGATACCACCTGACTGCCGAAGTCGCTGTTCGCCTCCACATATTGGCGGATCTGCAGGGCGCAGATCGCCGCCGACAGATCGGTCCGGTGTCTCTCGTCCAGGTCCGCGAGCCATCGCAGATCCGGCGACGGCGCCGCTGCCCGGGGCAACTCCGCCAGCAGCCCGAGCACGTCCAGCGCCGCACCGATATGGGACAGTCGCTGACAGGTGAGGTCGCCGACCTGGAGATCGCTGATGCAGCGGGCGATCCGCTGTCCGACCTCGCCGACACGGCCGGCGAAGCGGTGCGCGGCCTGCTGCGCGGTGTTGCGGCAGGCCGCCAGCTTGTCCAGGCTGCCCTGCAGCCGGCGTCCGACATCGTCGAGGCGCGTCCGGTTGTCGCGCTGGAACAGGGCGGCCCCATCCCTGGCCGCCGAGACGGCGCCCCGCAAAGCCGCAAGATGGTCGATCGCCTGTGTCGTCGCCTCCTCCGCCAACCGGTGGAGCCGGTCGATCTCACGGTTGAAGACGCTGAAATCGTCGGTGCCGGAGCGGATCTGAACCGATTGGACCTTCGCGTTGATCGCCAGGGCGGTGATCTCGCCAATGATCCGGGACAGGCTGCCGAGCAGGGCGGCCATGTCGGCGCCCGATTCATCCAAGCCCGTCAGGTCATCCAGCGTTTGCCGGAGATTGGCCGCCAGTCCGTCGGTCACCTCGCGGACCCGCCCCAGCCGGCTGGAGGCGTCGACGCCGTCTTCATTGTCGATCAGCACGGACAGGGCGCGAAACCGTTCGCCGATGGCCGCCATACGGTCAAGCGTCTGCGACAGGGTTCCGCCGACCGCCAGGAACGCCGCTTCGATCGGCGCCGACGCATCGTGCAACTCGGCCTTCAAAGACCGGACCAGCGCGACGCCGAGGCCGCATGGCGAGGCCCCGCCGCCGGCGCGGGCGGCGTCTCCGAAGGCCGCCGTGTCGAGGATGCTGTCCATGCCGAAGCCTTTATTCAGTCGGTTGTGCCGGAAGGGGAGCAGGCTGCGTCACAACCGGTCATGGCCGGTCATGGCGCAGGATTTCACGGGCGATCGATGACAGACCGACCACCTTCCCGACCCCGCCCCGTGCGATCGCCTCCTTCGGCATTCCGAAGACGACGCAGCTCTCCTCGTCCTGGGCCAGGGTGAAGGCGCCGGCCTCCTGCATCTCGCGCATCCCGGTGGCGCCGTCGTCGCCCATGCCGGTCATGATGACGCCGACGGCGTTGGCTCCGGCGCAATGTGCGGACGAGCGGAACAGCACGTCGACCGACGGCCGGTGGCGGGAGACCAGCGGCCCGTCCTTCACCGCCACCAGATAGCGGGCGCCGCTGCGTTGCAGCAGCATATGGCGGTTGCCCGGCGCGATCAGCACCTGTCCGCGCAGCACGGTGTCGCCGTCCCGCGCCTCGCGCACCGTGACCTCGCACAGGCTGTCGAGGCGACGGGCGAAGGCCGCGGTGAAGCTCTCCGGCATGTGCTGGACAACGACGATGCCGGGACTGTCGGCGGGCAGGGCCTCCAGCACCTCCCGCAGGGCTTCGGTGCCGCCGGTAGAGGCGCCGATGCAGATGATGCGCTCGGTCGTGCGCGCCATCGCCCCTTTGCCGGGCGCCGGCATCATGACATCGGCGCTCAGCTTCGGCTCTGGGGTCCGGGGACGGCCTGCTGCCGGCGCGGCAACGGCGACACGAGGGCGCGGGCGGACACGGGCGCGGGCCGCCGCCTTGACCGTGTCGCAGATGCGGACCTGGGCGTCGAGCAGGCTCTGGCGGGTGTCGATCCGCGGTTTCAGGATGACGTCGGCGGCCCCGGCTTCGAGCGCCTGCATCAGGGTCTCGCTGCCGTCCTCCACCAGCGAGGAGCACATCACCACCGGAATGGGATGCTGGCTCATCAGCTTGCGCAGGAAGGTGATGCCGTCCATGCGCGGCATCTCGACATCCAGGGTGATGACGTCCGGCGCCTCCTCGGCGATCCGGCGGACGGCGGCATAGGGATCGGCCGCGGCTCCCATGACCTCGATCTGCGGATCGGACGACAAAATGTCGGTCAGGGTCCGGCGGACGGTCGCGGAGTCGTCGACGATCAGCACGCGGATCCTCTGGCTCATCGCTCAACTCCGGATGAAGATTGCGGATCCCGCCTGTTTCAACGGCAGGTCCATGCTGGTGATGGTCTCGCTATGGCCGATGAACAGGCAGCCGCCGGGGCGCAGATGGCCGCACAGCTTCTCCAGCACCTTTTTCTGCGTCGCCTTGTCGAAGTAGATCAGGATATTGCGGAAAAAGATCACATCCATATCCGTTGGAACCGGATAGGCCGGGTCCATCACGTTGAGACGGCCGAAACGGACGGACTGGCGGACCGGCGGCACCAGCCTGACCGTGGCACCGTCGGGGTCGCGCGACCGCATCAGATAACGGGATGCGAAGGGCCCGGGCACCATTCTGGCCATATCGGCGGGATAGATCCCCATCCTGGCCGTCGCCAACGCCTCCGTGCAGATGTCGGTCGCGATGATCTCGTGGCGGATCGGCGTTCCCGCACGCTCCTGCTCCAGCAGCAGCATGGCCACGGTGTAGGGTTCGGCCCCGGTCGAGCAGGCTGCGCTCCAGATCTTCAGCGGGCGGTCGCGGCCGGGATGATGGGGAAGGCGGGACAAGGCCGGGATGGCGGTGTCCATCAGGTAGCGGAAATGGTCGATTTCCCGGAAGAAGTCGGTCTTGTTGGTGGTGACGGCATCGATCAGGTCGACCAGTTCGCCATCCAGTCCGCCGCCGTCCAGCACATGGCGGCAATAGGCGTTCAGGTCCGGCAGGCCCAAGCTGCGCAGGCGGCGCCGCAGCCGGCCTTCCACCATCGTCCGCTTGGTCGGCGGCATGCGGATGCCGGTGTGGGATTCGATGATGGCGGCCAGCCGGTCGAAGTCGCGCGGCGACAGGCCGTCGCGCGGGGACGGCGCCGGCTTGGCCAGGGGCCGTGTGTCGTCGATGCCGATCATCATACCGCGTCCGCCATGCCCGCGTCCGCCATGCCCAGCAGAGCCACATCGTCCTGGGCGAACAGACGGGCGATGTCGAAGACGATGACGAAGTTTCCGTTGGAACGGCCGATCGCCTGGATGCAGTCGGACCGCCAGCGCCCGCCGATCTGGGGCGGCACCTCCAGGTTCTGATCGTCGAGAGACGTGACTTCGAAGACCCGGTCGGCAACGACTCCCACGGTCATCGTCGTCCCCTGCCCCTGCTGCGGCACGTCGAGCACGATGATCCGGGTGTTGGCGGTGGGTTGCGCCGCCGGCAGGCCCAGCTTGGCCCGCAGATCGACGGTGGGCACCCCCTGCCCCCGCACGTCGATCATGCCGACCAGGAACGGCGGCGCATGCGGCAGGCGGGTAATCGGCTGGAGGTCGAGGATCTCGCGCACGATGCCGACCTCGATGGCGAACACTTCGCGATCAATGCCGATCGTCACATATTGCGCCGGTTCGCGGGGCGCGGTCGCGCTGGTCATCTGCGGTTTCCGGTTCGGGGGGAGACGGGAGCGGCATTCAAGGGATGGAATTCTCGGACCGGCGTTCCGGCGGCGGCATCAAATGCGCCGCCCCCGGACGATACGGCCGGAACCTGCGGTCAGAACGCGGTGTAGCGGGCATCCACGTCGTCGGGGCCGTTGCCGCCTTCGAGCGCGATCTTCACCCCGCGGTCCTTGCCGTTCAGCTTCGCCGCCGGCTTGGGCGACAGGGTGATGACGGCAGCGGGACGGCGGGCGGCGGGCGCCGGCCGCGCCGGAGCCGCCTGGGGAGCCGTATGTGAGGCCGCATGGGAGGACGAGGTCCGGACCGCGGCGCGGGCGGTGGCCTTCTCCTCCACCGTAAAGTAGGAGATCGTCTCCTGCAGCTGGGTCGCCATCGAGGACAGCTCCTCCGATGTCGCCGCCATCTGTTCCGACGCGCTGGAGTTCTGCTGCGTCACCTTGTCGAGCTGCTGGATCGCCTGGTTGATCTGCTCGGCGCCGATGTCCTGCTCGCGGCAGGCGGCGCTGATCTCCTCGACCAGTTCGGCGGTCTTGCGGATGTCGGGCACCAGCCGGGACAGCATCTGTCCGGCTTCCTGGGCGATCTTGGTCGATTCCGCCGACAGGGAGCTGATTTCCGCCGCCGCCCCCTGGCTGCGCTCGGCCAGCTTGCGCACCTCCGAGGCCACCACGGCGAAGCCGCGGCCATGCTCGCCGGCCCGGGCCGCCTCCACCGCGGCGTTCAGCGCCAGGAGGTCGGTCTGGCGGGCGATCTCCTGCACGATGCTGATCTTCTCGGCGATGGTCTGCATCGCCTGCACCGCCTTGTTGACCGCCTCGCCCGATGCCTGGGCATCCTTGGACGACTGGCGGGCGATCTTCTCCGTCTGGGTGGCGTTCTCGGCATTCTGCTTGATGTTGGCGGCCATCTCCTCCATCGACGCCGACGCCTCCTCGGCGGCGGACGCCTGTTCGGTGGAGCCCTGCGACAGCTCCTCGGAGCTGGCCGACAGCTGCTGGCTGCCCGCCGCCACGTTGTCGGAGGCGGACAGGGCGTCGGTCACGACGCCGCGCAGCTTCTCCAGCATGGTTTCCAGCGCCATGCCCAGCGTGTCCTTGTCCGACAGCGGGCGGGCCTGGACGGTCAGGTTGCCGCGGGAAATCTCCTCGGCCACATCCGCGGTCGCCCGCAGGTTGGCGGTCATGCTGTTGAGCGCCGTCACCAGATCCTTGATCTCGTCGTCGCTCGACACCTCGACCTTCCGGCCGAGGTCGCCGACCGCCACCGCGTCGGCCAGCCCGACCGCCTTGCCGAGGCCGCGGGCGATGGAGATCGCGATGTAGGCGCCGGCGGCGATGGCGACCAGCAGGGCGAGAGCGACGGCCGAGATGGTGATCGTGCGGATCTGGGCATAGGTCGCCTCGGCCGCGTGCTTGTCCGCCGCCATGCCCTTTTCGGCGTCGGAGACCAGTTCGTTGGCCGCCTGGCCCAGCTTGGAGGCCGACGCACGGACTTCGCCGATTGAAAGAGCGAGCGCCTTCACCTCGGTGTTCTTGCGGGCGAGGGCGACGACGTCGTCGGTGGTCCGCAGATAAGCTTGGTAGCGTTCGAGGAAAGTTGAAAACACCCGGATGTCGTCGGCGGTCAGTAGCGCGCGGATCTGCTCCTGCTGCTGGGCAATGCGCTTCAGCAGATCGGGCAGCGGCTTCAATGCGGATTCCGTCGATGCGTCGTCGGAGACCAGCAGCGCATTGCGGACGACCACCCGCGCGGTCATCCAGTCCGTGGTCATCCGCCGGACCAGATGGGCGATCGCGACCTGTTCGGCGCTGGCTTGGGAACCGTTTTCGACGCGGTCAAGCAGCGGTCGCAAGGCCTCTTGCGCCGCATTGACGATATCGTTGCCGGTTCCGCTCAGAAGCTCGGCGCCCTTGCCGTTGGAGTGAACGCGGCCGATCGAGCGGACCTTGTCCTGGGAATTGGTGAATTCCGTCAGCAGGGCTTCGACCTGCGCCGCCTTGCGGATGCCGTCGGCGTCTGCAACGCGCCGGTACTGTTCCAGGACCCCCTTCAGTTCCTCCCGGCGGGTCAGCATTCCCTTATCGAAGCGCTCCATGTCCTCTTCGCTGCTCGACAGCAGGAAGTTCTTTTCCTCGCGCTGGATCAGGTAGACCAGCGTCGGCATCTGACGGGCGACGTTGATCCGCTGGGCCGAGACATCGACCAGCTTTTCGATCTTCTCGTTCAGATCCGACAGGCCGTTCAGGGCAATGCCGGCGGTGGCGGCGGACAGCAGGATGACCGTGCCGAATGCCGCGACGATTTTGGCTTTGATGGAGATGCGCATGGTCGTTCCTCGCTGGTACGGCGCGCCCCGTCGGCAGGACGGAGCCGGTCGGGCGGTTTCCGTTGGTCGGAATTTCAATGGGTCAGTGGGTCGTGAAGATTCGGACGATGTCCGGAATGACGATGAAGTCGTCGCCGCGCTTGCCGATCCCCTTGATCAGGTCGGGGTTCCAGCGCATGCCGATGTCCGGGGTGTCCTCGATCGAGGCGCCGGAGATGCTGGTCACTTCATGGACCTTGTCGGCCAGCAGCCCGACCACCGTCGGCTCCTCGTCCAGCTCGATCTCGACGACGACGATGCGGGTGTCGATGGTCGGCGGCGTGCGGTCCATGCCGAACCGGATCCGCAGGTCGGCGAGCGGCACCACCTTGCCGCGCACGTTGATCAGGTGACTGACCAGCGGCGGCGCGCCCGGAACCTCGGTCTGCGGAACGATGTCCAGGATCTCGTGGACCGAATTCGCGTCGATGGCGAAGATCTCGCCGCCCAGCCCCAGGGTCAGCGCTTCGAAGGATCGGGTTTCGGTGACGGCCATGCCTGCCCCCTGGAGTCGGTCTCTTGAACGAATGCCGGCGAAATCGTCCGGCGGGTGTCACGACGCTTCGCGCCGCTGCTCCTGGATTTGCCCGGCGGCGACGATCTGGGCGATGTCCAGGATCAGCGCCACCGATCCGTCGCCCAGGATGGTGGCGCCGGAGAAGTTGGCGACGTCGGCATGCAGTTTCGACATCGACTTGATGACGGTCTGGTGGTCGCCCAGAACCTGATCGACCACCAGCCCGACCCGCTTGTCGCCGGAGGAGATGATGACGACCTTCTGGTAGAGATCGGGGGGATGGCGGACGCCGAAGCTGTCGCGAAGCCGCAGGAACGGCACCAGTGCGCCGCGTATGTTCAGGAAATTGCGGCTGGCGTGGCGGCGCTCGACGTCCGGCGGCAGTTCCACGCATTCCTCGACGGCGAACAGCGGAATGACGTAGCGCCCCTGCCCGACCCGGACCAGCAGCCCGTCGATGATCGCCAGCGTCAGCGGCAGGCCGAGCGTGATCTCGGTCCCGACGCCGGGGGTGCTGGACACATCGATGGTGCCGCGCAACCCGTCGACCGTGCGCTTGACGACATCCATGCCGATGCCGCGCCCCGACACGCTGGTCAACGTCCGCGCCGTCGAGAAGCCGGGATGGAAGATCAGCTGGAACAGCTCGGCATCGGACAGCTTGGCGCCGGGCGGGATCAGATCCTGCTCCTCGGCCTTGGCCCGGATGCGGTCGCGGTCCAGCCCGCGCCCATCGTCACGGATGGTCATCAGCACGCGGGTCCCCGCATGCCGCGCCGACAGGTGGATGCGGCCCTGCGGCGGCTTGCCCGCCGCGACCCGCTCGGTTGCCGGCTCCAGCCCATGGTCCAGGCTGTTGCGGATGATGTGGACGAGCGGGTCGTTCAGCCGTTCGATCATCGTCTTGTCCAGCTCGGTCTCCTCGCCGGACATCGTCAGGACCACGTCCTTGCCGAGTTCCTGCGACAGGTCGCGCACCAGACGGCGGAAGCGGCCGAACAGCGATTCCACCGGGACCATGCGGATCCCCATGGTGATGTCGCGCAGCCCGTTGGACAGCCGCTCGATCTCCTCGGTGACCGATTTGATCTGGAGATCGACGCTGTCGGAGATGAGCTGCTTCAGGCGGGCATGGGCGATCACCAGTTCGCCGACCTGATCCATCAGATCGTCGAGCCGTTCCGCCGGCACGCGGATCGAATTGGACGCCGCCTGGGCCTTTCCCTTCTCCGGGCCGGCATCCACCTTCGATGGGGGCGATGGCTTGGCATGCGGGACGGCATCGGGCGCCGCCGGCATTGGCGGAGCGGGCTGGTCAGACGCCATCGTCGGCACCGGCGCCGATACAGGCACCGACACAGGGTCGATGGTCAGTTCGGTCTCGTCGATGACGAAGATGAACACGTCTTCGATGGTCGAGCGCGGATGGGTGGTGGTGAGGATCACCTCCCACGCGATGTGGCAACGGGTCGGCTCCAGCTCTTCCAGCGGCGGAACGTCATCGGTCAGGGCGACGATCTCGGCGTCCCCCAGCCCGCGCAGTTCGTCGAGCAGCAGCAACGGGTTGGTTCCACGCTCAAGCGCGTCGGGAGCGAGCCGGAAGCGGACACGCCATGTCGCCGGGCCTTCCGCGTCGTCATGCTCCTGACGAAGGGGCGCCGACATCGCGGCGCTGACGCTCTGTTCGGCCAGCCGGGCCAGGATCCGGTCGCCGGCCGAGATGTCGGCACGGGCCGGATCGTCGATCAGGATGCGGATATGATCCTTGGCGGCGAGGGCGATGCCGATCATCGCCGGCGTAGCCGTCAGTTCACCCTTGCGCATCCGATCGAACGCGCTTTCCAGATGATGGGTGAAGCTCGCCGCAGCCTCGAACCCGAACATCGAGCCGGAGCCCTTGATCGTGTGCAGGGCGCGGAACGCCGTGTCGAGCGGCTCGCGGTCGGTGGGGTTCTGTTCCAGATGGAGCAGCGCGGCTTCGAGATCGGCCAGCAGCTCCGCGGCCTCTTCGCGGAAGATCTGGCCCGGGTCGCCGCCGGTCATGTGCCGACGATCTTCCGGACGACGCCCAGCAGCTGGTCCTGCTGGAACGGCTTGACGATCCAGGCGGTAGCGCCGGCCGCCTTGGCTTCGGCCTTCTTTCCGGTGTCGGACTCGGTGGTCAGAAAGACGATCGGAACGCCGCGATAGGCCGGCAAGGTCCGAAGTTCACGGATCAGCGTCAAGCCATCCATGTTCGGCATGTTCAAGTCGGTCAGCACCAGATTGAAGCTGCCGGACTTGGCCTTGGTCAGAGCTTCGCGTCCGTCCGCGGCCTCCACCACCTGGTAGCCGGCGGAAGACAAGGTCAGCTTGACCATCTGACGCATGCTCGCGGAATCATCGACGGCAAGGATCGATTTCGTCATGTCTTTAGACCTTCCCAGCCCAAAATTCCTGGCCCGGGCGCGGGTTCCCGGACTCTGCGATAAGGCCGCTGCGCTCCAGTGCGTCACGGAGCGTCCGGGCAAATGGCTGCCGCATCCGCAGATCGCCCCCACGCCGTCTGGCCGCCATCCGCGCTGAGACGAGAGCTTGCAGAAAGCAGACGTCCACCTCCGTGACCGAGCGGCAATCGACCTCGATGACCGAGGCGCTCCGGAGAGCCTCATGCAAGTGATTGCAGATGGCTTCAATGGATGCGATCGTCGCCGGCCCTTCACAGACTACGGTGGTTTGTGGTGTCGAGTCGGACATTCGGCGGCTCCAGACAGTGCGGAGGCATCCTCCTCCGCAATCATCTCTACTTACCGCATATGACGCCCCAAAAATATCTAGGGACAACCCCTACATGAAATAATGCATCCTTAATAAAGAGTGCTGGCGAATTTAATTTCTTTTGCACGTATCGAGGCAGTCGCGTCACGTTGACGTGGGCGATGCGGGGAATGGTGGATTTGCCCCGGCCCGGTGGACGGGCTGGAGCTTGCTTCAGCCCTGGTCATGGCTCCATCCGCCTTCGCGCCAGCTTGCGTCTGGAAGGAGCCTTAAAGTGCATAGTCGGCCCCCCGGATATGGAACGTTCCAGCGCGAAGCTCATGTCCCCCGGGATTTCACCGCAACGACGAGCATGGTGTAGTCGCGCTTCTGACCTGCCACAGGCGTATCGATGAGAGCGATGGCGACCAGAGCACTGTAACGCTTCCACGCCCGCGCATGTCCCGCACGAATCCTCTCCGGCAAAGCGGGTTCGGCATCCCAGCCCGAAAGGACATTCCGGTAATGGGCGGTGACGTCCGACCAAGCTGTCTCGGGGGGCAGCCTGTAGGCCTTGACCTCAAGACGGCCGTGGCGAGCCTCCAAGGCGTCGCGGAGTTCCCGAGTGACGTCGTCCAGGCGCTGTTCGTGCGCGCCCGACCCCGCCAGCGGCCGCGCTTCGGCCGGAGGAGGGGGCGGTGCGCTGGGAGCACAGGCGGCAGCCAGCAGAACGGAAACAGCGGCCAGGATCGTGACCCAACTCTTCGACATCGGGATCTCCTGGTCGGCTGCCCATCATGGGGAACTCCGCCGCCCATGGCGCCGTTCGAAGCCACCGGAACGGGCCGATCGCCACGCTTGACCTGCCAAGCCTAGCCGGCCGGGGCGAAGCCGGTTCCGGTCAGCTCCAGCCGCCGCAGGTCGACCCCCATCTCGTTGCGGAAACGGGCCACGGCCGCGTCGCCCAGCCGGCGGGCGGCGCTGCGGTCCCCGCGCTTCATGGCGTCCATATAGGCCGCGTGCTGGATCAGGAAATTCAGCATCAGCACTTCTGACAGCTCCTGGCGCTGGGCGTCGTCGAGACGGGCATATCCGGGGTTGGAAGCGATCATCGGCCGGATCTGGTCGCGGACGGCCTGAGCTTGGCTGCGGTTGCTGTCGGCACCGTTGGCCATCACCCAGTTGAGGATCCAGTAGCTGGCCATGGCGTCGGCCATATCGCCAGGGCGCAGACCATCGCCACTGACGATCTGCGCCCAGTTGCTCACCGGATCGTGCCGGGCCATGGCGTCGGCGATGCGCCGGCTCCCCTCCGCGCCGGCCTGCCGACCCATCCAGTCGGCGAATTGGCGGCGCACGCGGGCGCTCACCTCGGGAGAGGCGCGGTAGGTCGTAGCGGCCGGGGCTGTACCAGCGGGACGCGCCGTCCGATCCCCCTCGGGGAGCGGGTCACCGTGTGACGGCCGTCGTGCCGACCGCGCCGCGCCGGCTTTGCCCGAATTGATCGCGGTGTCGACCCTCTGCCTGTTCAGGATGTCGGACATCACGTAATTGTTCGGAAGCACCGTCGGCATGTCCTGCGCGAGTGCGGGCGTCGCCAGGGGCAGGGCAAACGCCGACAAAACGAACAGCAGGGGGCGGCTGAAGCGTAACGCCATGGACCGATGTCCTTTCATGCTTTGCCGCCGACGCTGGGCGGAGCGGGCGGAAAGTTGTGGATTGTTCCTGCACCTCCCGCGGCCTTCCAGTCCGCTTAAGTGGTAAGTGATCTTGCATGCCGCGCATTGTTAGAAGATTTCCCTTGTTTAACCGGGGGCATCTACACACGCGCCTGCCGGCCAAGCATGCCAGCCAGCGCCTCCATGAAGCGGTCTCCGGCTTCCAGCTGCGACGCTTCGATGAATTCGTCAGGCTTGTGGCCCTGTTCCATCGACCCTGGACCGCAGACGATGGTCGGGTAGCCCGCCCGGCTGTAATGGCCGGCCTCGGTGGTGTAGGCGACGACGGCGCTGTCATTGTCGCCGGTAATTCGCCGCACGGTCGCTGCGATGTCGGATTCGGGATCGACGACGAGGCCTGGGGTATCGCAGAACACGGAAAACGTGATCCCGGTTTCAGGAGCGACGGCGCGCATCTCCGGCTCCAGCACATCGCGGCAATAGCGTTCAACGGATTGGAGGATCCGGTGGGGATCCTCTGTCGGCAGATGGCGGATCTCCAAGTCGAACCGGCAATCCCGCGGCACGATGTTGAAGGCGGTGCCTCCATGCACCGTGCCGACATGCAGTGTGGTGGTGGAGGGAGCGAAGCGATGGTCGAACGGCCCCTCCTTGTACCGCCGCTCGGTCTCCCGCCGGACGAAATCGATGATCCTGGCAGCATACTGGACGGCGTTGACGCCCTCCGGAGCCATTGAGCTATGGCACTCCAAACCGCGAACATGCCCGCGGGCGCACAGGATGCCCTTATGCCCGACCGCCAGCTTCATCATGGTCGGCTCGCCGACGATGCAGGCGGCCGGCCGGACACCGTGCCGGCCGATCGCCTCCAGCAGGCTCGGCACGCCGAGGCAGCCGATCTCCTCATCGTAGGAGAAGGCGAGATGCACCGGCCGGTCGAGCGCCGCCGTCTTGAAGCGCTCCACGGCATTCAGCGCGACCGCAATGAAGCCCTTCATGTCGGCGGTGCCGCGACCGTAGAGCCTGCCGTCGCGTTCGGTCAGGGTAAAGGGATCGCTGGTCCAGGGCTGGCCCTCCACCGGCACCACGTCGGTATGGCCGGACAGCACGATGCCGCCGTCGCGGTCGGGACCGATGGTCGCCCACAGATGGGCCTTGGTGCCGGTCTCGTCATGGATCAGCTCGGAGCGGATGCCGTGCCGCTCCAGGTGGCCGCGGACCCAGTCGATCAGCGCCAGGTTGGACTTTGAACTGACCGTGTCGAAGCCGACCAGATGGGCCAGGATGTCTCTGCTCGTCATGACGCTCTCCGAGAACAGTGAAGCTTGGCGGCGACCGCCCTTGGTCACCCCTGGGGTCACCCCCGGAGTCAGGCTGGTTTCCTGCCCCCGGTCCGCGCGACGATCTCGCCGACGATGCCCCTGCGGAAGACCAGGACGCAGACGACGAAGATGCAGCCGATCACCACCGGCACCGGCAGGCTGGTGGAGGCGAGATAGCTTTCCA
>NZ_RWIJ01000046.1:9092-41457 GCF_019805165.1 Azospirillum sp. 412522 | reverse complement strand
GCCAGCGGGCGCAGGCGGGCCAGCCGGTCGCGCAGCTCCGTCGGGTCGTAGGGCTTGGCGATCAGGTCGTAGCCGCCCATCGCCACGTCGTCGGCCACCACCGCATGGGCGGCGAAGCCCGACGCCAGCAGGACCGGCAGGTCGGGGCGCAGGCGCCGCGCCTCGCGCGCCAGCTCGGCGCCGTTCATCCCCGGCGGCATCACGATGTCGCTGAACAGCAGGTCCAGCGGCTCCGGCCCGCGCAGCACCACCAGCGCCTCGCCGGCGCCGGAGGCGGCGATCACCCGATGGCCCCAGCTCCGCAGCAGGGCGGTGCCGTTCTCCCGGATGTTGTGGTCGTCGTCCACCATCAGGATCGACAGGCTCGGCCGGTCGGCGACGGGATGGGCCGGACGGCCCTCCCCGGCGGCGGTCTCCCCGGCGACCCGTTCGGGCGGGAAATGGATGGTGACGGTGGTGCCCTGCCCCACCCGGCTCGCCAGGGTCAGCCGGCCGCCATGCAGCTCCACCAGCCTCTGGGTCAGCGGCAGGCCCAGCCCGGCGCCCTCGGTCTGGCGGTTCTCCGGGCTGCCGACGCGGGCGTAGGCCAGCAGAACGCGGTCGAGATCCTGTTCGGGAATGCCGACGCCGGTGTCGCTCACCTCCAGCAGCAGGCCGCCGTCCGGCGCCGGCCCGGCGGTCAGCGACACCGACCCGCCCGACGGCGTGTATTTCACCGCGTTGGACAGCAGGTTCAGCAGGATCTGGCGGATGCGCCGCTCGTCGCCGCGCAGATGGCGGGCGGCGGGGTCCACCCGCGCGTCGAGGGCGATGCCGGCGCGGGCGGCGCGCGGGGTCAGCAGGCGGATGGCGAAGGTGGCGGCGGCGTCGAGGTCGACCGGATCGTCGTCGAGGACAAGCTGCCCGGCCTCGGCCCGGACATGGTCGAGGATCTCGTTGATCAGCTCCAGCAGATGCTGGCCGCTGTCGCGGATGTTGACGGCGAAGTCGCGGTAATGGGCGTTGCCGACCGGCCCCTCCGCCTCGCGCGCGATCAGGTCGGCGAAGCCGATGACCGCGTTCATCGGCGTGCGCAGCTCGTGGCTCAGGCTCGCCAGGAACTCGGTCTTGCTGCGGCTGGCCGATTCCGCCGCCTGGCGGGCGTCCTGAAGCTCCGCCTCCATGATCTTGCGGGCGGTGACGTCGCGCTCGACGCTGACATAGTCCTGCGGCGCCCCCCAGTCGTCGGTGACCAGCCGCACCGCCGCCTCGAACCACACCCAGCGGCCGTCGGCATGGCGCAGCCGGTAGATCGTCTTCAGGGTCGGGCGGTCGGGCGTCAGCCGCGCCAGCCCGGCGGCGAGTTCGGCGCGGTCGTCGGGATGGACGCGCTCGACCAGCGGATGGCCGACCAGATCGGCCGGCGGGCAGCCCAGGCTGTCGCGCGTCGCCTCCGAACAGAAGCGGCGCACCCCGTCCAGCCCGATGCGGCCGATGATGTCGGTGACGCTGCGGGCGAGCAGGCGGTAGCGCGTCTCGCTGGCGCGGATCGCCCGCTCCGCCTCGTGGCGCCGGGTGATGTCGCGGGCGCCGACCGACAGCATGACGATGGCGCCGCTCTCGTCGCGGACCGGCACCTGCGACACCTCCCACCAGCGGGTGACGCCGTCGTGGGTGTGCTGCTCCTCGAAGCGGGTGGGGGCGCCGGCGTCGATGCAGGATTGCAGGTCGGCCATCACCTTGGCGGCGAGGTCGGGCGGCAGCAGCGCCTCGACCGGCCTGCCCACCGCCTGCGCCGTTCGCCCCCCCATCGCCTGCGCGGCGGCGTCGTTGGCGCAATGCAGGGTGAAGCCGCCGTCGGCGCCGACCCGCACGACGACGAGAAGGTCGGCGGAGCTGTCGAACACCGCGCGGAACTGCGCCGCATTCTCCGCCAGCGCGGCCTCGTCGGCGACGCGCCGGTGCTCCCGCGCCAGCATGGTGCCGAGCAGGCCGATGCCGAGCGCGGTGAAGGCGATCAGCGGCAGCGCCGCCTCCTCCAGCACCTGCATGGCGAGATCGAGGTCGGGCAGCAGCAGCACGGACAGCAGGGTCAGCGGCGTGAGCGCCAGCCCGAACAGCGCCAGCAGCCCGAAGCCGAAGGCGCCCTTCCCGGCGTGCCTCTCCTCCCTGCCGGCCGCGCGCCGCTCCACCGGCCGGGCGAGCAGCGGCGCCGCCAGGGCGGTCAGCAGGATGCCGGCAAGGCCGCTCACCATCCCCGTCCCGCCCAGCCCGAGCCGCACCAGCGCGGCCACCGCCGCCGACAGCAGGGCCGCCGGCCAGCCGCCGAACAGCCCGGCCAGCCCGATCATCACGTTGCGCAGGTCGACCAGCACCCCGCCGGCGACCGGGTAGGCGTCCAGCATCGAGATGGCGGCGGCGGCGCCGAACAGCAGGCCGGAGAGAACCCCGAAGGCGGCGGGCCGGGAGCCGAACCGCCGCAGGACATGGCGGTAGGCGAGCAGGACCAGCGCCAGAAGTCCGACGCCGTGCGCAAGGGCGATGATGATCCCGGTTCCCATTCCTCCGCCCCCCACCAACGGCAATCCCAGCGGCTGCCCCGATACTGTCGTAACCCCGCTCCCCGCCATATGCGCCGAACTCCGGCGCGAATTTTTACACAGTGAACCAAACAAGAAGAAGAAACGATTCGAAACAGTCATACCGCCTTTTTTCGTACTACTACCGGTGATGGCGGGATATCGCCGTATTCCACGTTGCTGTCGTGTTTGGCTGGCGATTCGGCTAGGATGCCGGAGCGAATTGTTCGTGGTCGTCGTGTTTTCGTAGGCTTCCGCATGTTCTCGAAGATCCTCTCACGGAGCCTGGTCGCCCGAACCACGGCATCGGCGGTGGTGCTGGTGTCGGTGCTGGTCGCCGTGCCGCTGGTCGTGCTGATCCAGGCCGACGTGCGCAACACCCGGGCCGAGCTGGCCATCCGGGCGGAGATGGCGACCCGCATCGTCCTGGACGACGTGACCAACGCGCTGTGGGACCTCGACCCGGAAGAGGCGTTGACGGCGCTGAGCCCGCTGCGGTCGATCGACAGCTTCGCCGAGGCGGTGATCCTGGGCACCCACGGCGAACGCTTCGCCACCTACCGCAAGCCCGGCGGCGCCAGTGCCGGGGACAGGGGCGGGGAAGAGACCGCGACCACCGCCGCCGCCGTGCCGCTGAACCGCCAGGACCGTGGCGGCGGCGGACGCAACATCGGCACCCTGCTGGTCCGGCTCGACACCGGGCCGACCGACGCGGCGATCCGCCACCATGTGCTGGTGCTGGGCGGGATCGGCGCCGTCACGCTCCTGCTGGTGGTGCTGGGGGTGATCTGGGCGACGCGCGGCATGACCCTGCCCATCGCCGGCATGACGCGCGCCATGGACGATCTGGCCGCCGGCGACGTGACGGTGACCGTGCCGGTGCGCCACCGCGACGACGAGATCGGCCGCATGGCCAGGGCGCTGGACACCTTCCGCCAGAACGCCATCGACCTCCGGCTCGCCAAGGAGCGGGCGGAGCAGGCGGTGGCGTCGAAGGCCAAGTTCATGGCCGCCGCCAGCCACGACCTGCGCCAGCCGGCCCAGTCGCTGCTGATGCTGACCGCCATGCTGCGCGCCACCGCCCCCAACCCCAAGGTGGCGGAGTCCGCCCGCAAGATCGAACAGGTGGTGATGACGCTGAAGCAGCTGCTGGACGAGCTGCTGGAGGTGTCGCGGCTGGATGCCGGCGGCGTCAGCGCCAACAAGGCGTTGCACGAGATCGCCGACCTGTTCGACGCGCTGGATTCGCAGTACGGCCCGGTCGCCCGCAGCAAGGGGCTGGCCTTCGCCGTGCCGCAGTACCGCGCGCCGGTGCTGACCGACCGCGTGCTGCTGCTGCGGCTGCTGGGCAACCTGATCGACAACGCGATCCGCTACACGCCCGCCGGACAGGTGCAGGTCGCCTGCCTGGAATCGGGCGGCGGCCTGATCGTCGAGGTGCGCGACACCGGCATCGGCATTCCCGAGGACCGTCTCGACGCCATCTGGGAGGAGTTCCACCAGATCGGCAACCCCGAGCGCAACCGCGACAACGGCATCGGCCTCGGCCTGTCGATCGTCCGGCGGCTGGCCACGGTGCTGGACCACCCGGTCAAGGTGCGCTCCACGCCCGGCCGGGGGTCGGTCTTCTCGGTCACCGTGCCGCTGGCGCCGGTGGAGTCCACGATGCCGGACCTGATGGCGGACGCACCGATGCCGCCGCCTTCTTCGCCGGTGCGGGAGCATCCGGTCCAGCCGCTCGCCGCCCCCTCCATCGCCGTCCCCGCCGCCACCCTCGCCCGTTCCCCCGCCGCCACCCCCGCCGCCACCCCCGCCGCTGCCCGTGCCGCCGGCCCGAACGGCGCGGCGGTGGCGACGCTGGCGGACGCACCGGCAAAGAACGGCGAGATCGCGATCCTGGTGATCGACGACGACCAGTTCGTGCTGTCCGCCATTTCGATGTTCCTCACCAGCGCCGGCCATCGCGTCGTCGGCACCTCCACCGTGGCCCAGGGCCTGCGGGCGGTGGAGGGCGGCGAGGTCCGGCCCGACGCGGTGATCGCCGACTATCACCTGTCCGCCACGGAGAACGGCCTCGACTTCATCGACGCGGTCTGGAACCGGCTCGGCCTGCGCATCCCGGCGGTGCTGATCTCCGGACGGCTGGACGGCGCCGTGACCGCCCGGGCGGCGGAGATGGGCGTCATCGTGGCCGCCAAGCCGATCATGCCCGACCGCCTGTCGGCGCTGGTGGAGCAGATGACGGCGGCCCGGCCGGCGGCGCTCCCGCTCGACCCCGCCGCTCCGCATAAGACCACGACCACCTGAGGTCATCGGCCCCATCTCCAACCCTGGCTCCGGGAATTAGGACCAAAAAAGATCTCACATATCTGGCTATGCTGTGTCACAACATCCGAGCGGCACCCTGGGACAATCCTGCATCCCGTCCGGGGCCGGAAAGAAGCAACCTCGGAGGATTCCATGCGCGGCGCCACCACGACCGACATCACTCGCGCCCGTGACATCATCGCCGGTTTCGACTTCGGCTATGTCGTCGACCGCGCGGTCGCCGCGGGAATGTCCCGCAGCACCTCCGGCGTCGCCTTGGCCCAGTTGAAGGCGTTCCTGCTGGCCTGCGCCGAGCATCCGGAGCGCGACATCGTTCCGCAATCCGCCGCCTGCGACGACCTGTGGCACGAGTTCATCGTCGCCGACACCCGCGCCTATTTCCGCTTCTGCGAGGCGGTCTACGGCGAATATCTGCACCACAACGGCGTCGGCGTCCCGGCCGAGCGTATGGCCGCCGCCCGTACCGACAGCGCCCGCCTGTTCGCCGGCGCCGATTGCCTGCGGGAAGCCGCGAAGGCGGATTGTCTGCGCGAAGCCAAGCCGGCCGACTGCCTGCGCGAAGCCGCGAAGGCGGACTGCCTCCGCGAGGCGAAAGCCGCCGACTGCCTGCGCGAAGCCGCGAAGGCGGACTGCCTCCGCGAGGCGAAGGCCGCTGACTGCCTGCGCGAAGCCGTGGAGGCGGACTGCCTCCGCGAGGCGAAAGCCGCTGACTGCCTGCGCGAAGCCGTGGAGGCGGACTGCCTCCGCGAGGCGAAGGCCACCGACTGCCTGCGCGAAGCCGCGAAGGCGGATTGCCTGCGCGAAGCCAAGCCGGCCGACTGTCTCCGCGAAGCGAAGGCCGCCGTCTGACGGCGCCGCAGAGCTACCAACGAAAAGCCCCTGTCCGGTCGCGGACAGGGGCTTTTTTCATGCCCGCACCACCCTGCCCTCGCCGCCGTTTCAACCGAAGTTCAGGCCACCGAACGGCGTGATGAAGTTGTCGCTCAGCACATTGCCGCGCAGCGCCACATAATCCGGCACCACCAGCGGGATCACCGGCAGGTCCCGCATCACCAGAGCCTCGGCGTCCTTGTAGACCTCGGCCCGCCGGTCGGGATCGGGAATGGCCATCGCCCGTTCGATCAGGTTGTCGAACTGCGCACTGGACCAGCCGACGGGGTTGAAACGGCTCTTGCTGCTGAACAGCTCGTCCAGGAAGTTCATCGGGTCGGGATAGGTGGCGGTCCAGCCGAACAGGAAGGCGTCGTAATCGCGCCGGCGCGAGCGGGCGATGAATTCCTGCCGCGGCGCCATCACCAGCTTCGCCGGGATGCCGGCGTTGTTCCATTGCGAGACGTAATAGACGAACTCCCGCCGGTACTCCGGCACGACCGTGACCTGGAAGGGATCGATGCCGCGCCCCTCGGGATAGCCGGCCTCCTCCAGCAGGCGCTTCGCCAGCATCGGGTCGTAGGTCAGCGGCTCCAGCCGCTCGTTCGACAGCAGGGCCGGCGGAACGATGCCGTTGTGGACCGCCGCCACCCCGCGGAAGAAGCGCTCGGCCATCGCGCCGCGGTCGATCAGCAGCGACATGGCCCGGCGCACCCGCAGATCGCCGAAGGCCTTCACCCGCCGCGGGTCGAGCGCCACCACCCGCATCTGCATGCGCTGCACGCTCGACAGTGAGCGCTTGAAGCCGGGATCGTCCATCACTCCGCGCAGCGCGTCGGTGTCGACGAAGGTGAAGTCGATCTGGCTGTCGTTGAACAGCGTGATGCCGTCGTTGCCGATGCCGGTGGCGAGGAAGGACACGCTCTCGAACGGCACCGCGCCGCCGCGCCAGCCCGGATAGGCCTCGACGTCCACGCGGATGCCGTCGTTCGACCGCACCAGCCGGTAGGGTCCGGTGCCCGCCGACAGGGTGCGGTACCAGTCGGGACCGGCCTGCCCGACCGCCTCCATGTCGACGATGTTCAGGCGGGCGAAGGGGAAGACGGCACAAGGCTCGTCGCAGACCACCTCCAGCGTCCGGTCGTCGAGCACGGTGACCCCCGACAGCTCGCCGGCGGTCTTCGCCCGCAATTCGCGGAAGCCCCGCACCTTCGACAGGGCCAGCAGCGCGAAATTGGCGCCATCGCCGGCCAGCGCCGCCTCGAAGCTGCGCTTGACGTCCAGGGCGGTCAGCGGCCGGCCGGTGTGGAAGGTGACGCCGTCGCGGATGGTCAGCCGCCAGCGCCGGGCTTCCTCGAACGCCTCCCAGGCGGTGGCGAGGCCGGGCAGGATGCGGCCCTTGGAATCGACCGTGGTCAGGCTCTCGTACATCGAGCCGAGGACCTGACGCGCGACCAGGTCGCTGACGGTCAGCGGATTGAGCCCGCCGGGCAGGGACTTGAACCCGATCCGCAGCGTGCCGGCGGCCCGCGCCGGCCTGGGCAGTGCGCCGGCCAGACCGGCCGTACCGAGCAGGCCCCCGAGCAGGCCAAGGAAATGTCGTCTCCGCACCGCCGGCATCGCTGACCCGCACCCTCGATGATTTTGCCGATAATGCTTAACACGGGGCAGGGCAGGCGGTCACCCCGCCCGAGCGGCGGAAGCTTTCGCAATCGAAAGCAACCTCAAGGCGTGTCGCTCCACAACAACAACCAGGCGATGCTTTCGCAGTCGAAAGCCGCCGTCAGCCGGTCAGGCGCCCAGCAGGGCGTCGATGCGGTCGCGCAGAGCCTGCAAGCGTTCCCGGTGTTCGCGCTGCAAGGCCCGGGCGACGTTGTCGATGGCGGCCAGATCCTTGTCCATCCGGTTGATCGCCTTGCCCAGCACCCGCAACGGCTCCGCCGAGCTGGACGCCGACGGACGGGCGGCCCGCACCGCGCCGACGGTCAGCCCGCCGGTCCGCGCCGTCTGCCACAGCCGGCGCAGCTCCGCCTCGTCCTCGACGAAGGCCAGCTCGACCAGGGCCGAGCGCGACACCGCGTCGGGATTGGCGCGGTAGTCGGCCAGGATGTCTTCGGGCAGGCGCAGCACCTTCAGACGCTTGGACACCTCGGCCTCCGAGCAGCCGACGGCCGCCGCCACCTCCGTCTGGGTGTAGCCATGCGCCTCGATCAGCTGCGACAGGCCGCGGGCGAGGTCGATGGCGTCGAGGTCCACGCGCTGGACATTCTCGATCAGCGCGATCTCTTCCGGCCGGCCCTTGGTGATGATGGCGGCGATGGTGCCGCGGCCGAGCAGCCGGTGGGCGCGCAGCCGCCGCTCGCCGGCGACCAGACGGTAGTGCCCCTTCTCCGCGCCCTCCTGAACCAGCACGGGTTGCTGCAACCCGTGGCGGGCGATGGAGTCCGCCAGCGACCGCAGGGACTCGTCGTCGAACACCGTGCGCGGCTGGCCGGGATTGGTCTCGACGGCGTCGAGATCGACCTCGACCAGCCGGGGCAGCACACCGCTCAGCCCGAACATGCGGTCGGTCTCGGCGGCGAAGCCGGCCTCCTTGGCCTGGAGCACGGTGGCGGCGGTCTGCCGGGTCAGCTTCTTAGGCGGCATCGACGGTCTCCTGCAAACGGCCCATGGCGGTCAGCAGCGCCGAGGCGATGGCGGCATAGCTCTCCACCCCCGGCGCGCCGATATCGGCATCCAGCGTGATGACGTTGGCGCCGGCCGCCTGGGCGTAGATGGTGGCGCGCGGCACCGGCGGGAAAACCCGGCGGCTGTCGCCCCACAGGCGCTGGATGTCGTCGAGCGACGAGCGGTCCTGGGTCTGGCGCGGGTTGACCATGGTCGGCAGGATGCCCAGCACCTCCAGCCGCGGGTTGAGGCGGCGCTGGATCTTGGCGACGGTGTCGAGGAAGGCGCTGACGCCGAGGATGGCGTGCGGCTCCGCCTGGCAGGGCACCAGGACATAGTCGGCGGCGGTCAGGGCGTTGATCGTCACGGCGCCCAGGTTGGGGGCGCAGTCGATGACGATCACGTCGTAGCGCTCGCGCACGCCGTCCAGCATCTCGGCCAGCGCGGTCTGCGCGTTGGTCAGATTGCCCGGCAGCTCGGTGTCGGCGCTCGCCAGCGCGATGCTGGAGGGGACGACGTCCAGCCCCTCGACGCCGGTCGGGCGGATCACCGCGTCGAGGGAGGTCTTGCCCATCAGCGCGTGGTAGAGGACCTTGCCCTGTTCGGTCAGCGCCACCACGTCGGCCTGCGGCACGCCGACATGCACGGTGGCGTTGCCCTGCGGGTCGGCATCGACCAGCAGGACGCGGTTGCCGGCGCGTGCCAGGATGAAGGCGAGGTTGATCGAGGTCGCGGTCTTGGCGGTGCCGCCCTTCTGCAAACCGACGGCGACGGTGGTGCCGCGGCGGGGCAGGGCGCTTTCCGGCCGCTCCAGATCCAGCAGCAGCAGCCGGCCCAGCACATCGCGGGGCAGGGCCTCCTTGCCGGTCTCCCACTTGCTGAGCCGCTGCTTGTCGTATTTGCGGCCGGTCAGTTCATTGACGAACGCCGCCATCTGCGTCTGGGTCAGGCCGCGCCGTTCCCGCAACGCCTTCAACTGTTCCCCTGTCACGCCCCGTCCTCCTGCCCCGGCACCGGTCGGCAGCGACCCTACCAAGTCGTCGCGACTCCGGCAACGGGTGTCTACCGGATGGGGAGGCGGGTTATGCTTGGCAGATCGGATGTTATCCACGTAAGCCGATCATCCCCGCGAAGGCGGGGATCCAGTGTTTCCCAAGCAGAACCAATGGGTAAACCTGGATCCCCGCCTTCGCGGGGATGACAGTGGTTCTTGCGATGGAATCGAGACTTCCATGCGACAATCTCGACCAGCGCCGGTTCAAACCGTCTCGTCGTATTCGACCTTCGGCACGTCGATCCAGTTCTCCGGCTGGCCCTGGTCCTTCTTCCAGAACAGCACCGGCAGGTCGGCGTTCAGCACGCGGCCCAGCACGGCCCCGCGCGCCTTCATCGTCTCCTTGTACTCCGCCGTCTCGACGATGCGCACGCCGTAGCCGGGGATGCGGTCGGCGGCCAGCACGGGACCCAGCGCATTCTTGAACTTGCGCAGGTCGTTGTCGGAGCCGACGCGCTTGCGCAGCGGCTCCAGCGCCATCCAGAAGGCGTGGCCGCGGGCGAGGTGGGCGCGCGCGATCTCGTAGAGCCGCTTCTCCACCGGCTTCAGCGCGAAATACTGGTCGTCGTAGCTCAGCAGATTGTGGCCCAGCGCCGCGCGGGTGACCCAGCCCGACAACGTCAGCTTCAGCCCGCGCACAGCCCGCTCGCCGTCCTTCTTGCGCTGGTAGAGCAGCTTGTAGTCGGAAATCCACGAGAAGGCGCCGCTCTCGCCCTCGCCGCCGGTTTCCAGGTTGGTCTTGATCTGCGTGCCCTGCAACCGTTCCAACGCCCCTTCGATCTTGTCGTAGGCGCTGCCACCGGCGGTCTTGCCGACGATGCGCTGGAGGTCGCTGGTGGTGAAGTGGAGCTCGCCCAGCTTGGAGCCCTTGCCGGAGTCCATCTTCTCGCGCAGCAGCGAGATGGCGTAGAGCAGCACCGCCTTGTCCCAGATCGTCGCAACGCCGACATTCTTCGGCGCCCGCACCTCGATCCGCACCTTGCCGTCATCGTAGGTCGGCAGCGATTCCGCCTTGTCCTTCGACAGGCCGAACAGGCTGTAGACCATCATGTGGCGGTCGTTCTGCACATCGCCGGTCAGCGGGGAATCGAGCCGCAGAGCCAATTGCAGCGGCCGGTCGAGCAGCTCGGCGTTGGTGGTCTGGGTCATGCGATCTCTCCCGCGGGTCCCGGGCGGCTTCAAGTGGGTTGAACCCATAATCCACAAGCCCGCCGCCCTGTTCCACACTGCCGGACCAAACGTCGCCGTTCTGCCGAAAGATTCCCGCGGACGGCGCGGATTGTGCGGGCGAACGTCGCCGTTCTGCCAGTTTTTCGGCGCGGCTGCGGCGGAGGGCGGCCGGACGGCGCCGGGACGGCTCCCGGCAGGCATCCGGCGGCGCCAACGTCTGCGTTCTGCCGTGCCGGACGGTGGCGGGGGGGAGAGATGGAAGGTCAACACATTGTTTTCCCTAGGTAATTGATCCGTGTTCCCCCCTCGACCACGGCCTGGAACCCCCTTGGGCGGCCTTCGACTGGCAGAACGGCGACGTTCGGACGATCCGCCGAAGGGCCGATTCCCACCCGATTCTCCGCCGATTCCATCCCGGGGACGGCAGGGCAGGGCAGGGATCCGCTCCATCATTCGGCAGAACGGCGACGTTCGACGCCGCGATCCGGTCGCCGCAAGCCACCGAGGCCCAAGAATCTTTCGGCACAACGGCGACGTTTTGACCCGAATCTTTCGGCACAACGGCGACACTTGCGGATCGGGTGGCGAAGCCGCTACGGCACAAGTGCTTGATTCCTCCGCGAGAATCTCGGCTTGCGTCGCCGAAATGCCGTCCGTGGACGATTCTTCCAAGACCGTGGACAGATGCGCGACGCGACGTACACATTTCAAAAAACGGGCGGAAACCGCCCTTACGCCATCGACATGCGCCCATGCCAGATCCTGGCCGGCGCCACGGGTTTCTGCAACCCCGTGTTCTTTGAAGGAGCGAGGAGCATGACGTAACGGAGGACCGACCTCCGCAAACACAAAAGGCCCGGATTGCTCCGGGCCCTTCGTGTCGGACGGAGGAGACCGAGGGAAACCCGGACACCCCACATCTGGCGGTTTGGCGACTCCATGATGGCAGGGCAGTCCCGCAAAGCCAAGCGGATTCATTGCGAGTCCGTTGACGCTCCTCCCTTGCCTCCGCCCGTCCACGGATCGACCGACAGACGGGTATCGCAATGAAGCCATACATCGACATGTACAGGCGCTGGATCGCCATGCCCGGCATCCAGGCCGCCGACATCGCGGTGTTGTCCGCGCTCTATGCCCATGCCGACCGCGACGGTGTCTGCACCGCCACGCAAGGCGAGCTGGCCGAGGAGCTCGGACAAAGCCGCGCCTGGTTCAACGCCGTGCTGAAGGGCCTGCAGGAGAAGGTCCTGCAGGATTCGGCGGCGCCGGTCTGCGCCAAGCCGCGGCGGGGCCTGCGCGGGTTCGCCTATCAGCTGGCGGGGATGGAGGGCGTCACCGCCGTCCTGTCCTGTCAGCCGGCTGACAGCAGCGGTTCGCCGGCGGACTTTTCCTTGGAATCTGGGAATCCTGAATCCTCCTCCTCCCTCCCGGGTGGGGGGACGGTCCGGCGGGATGTCCGGCAGGAGGAGGCATTGCCGGCCGACTGGCAGCCGGATGCCGCCGATCTGGCCTGGGCGGCGCTGGAGCGTCCCGAGGTCGATGCCGGTCGGGTGACCGCGAAGTTCGTCTCCTGGTGCCGCAAGGCGCACCGCCGCAACGGCTACCGCCCGCCGGATCCGGGGGCCGCGTGGCGCCGCTGGATCGCCCGGGAGCTGGTGGCTCCCGCCGAGCCGGCCTCCGCCGACCGTGAAGCCGTCCAGTCCCCGATCCAGTCCCAGATCCAGTCCACTGCCCCCCAGTTCCGCCGGGAGTCCCGCAATGACCGACGCCCAAGCCCCCGTCCGGGCCCCTTGCGGGCCGGTGCCGCATCCGATGCCGCCAGCCGCAACCGCGAAACCCTCGCAGCATTGCGCCTTCGCCTCGCTGGCCAGGCTTGAGGCCGCGGATCTGCGGTTCGAGACGCAGGATCTGGCGCCCGGCGAGATCGGCGCGCTGGCCGACCGGGTGGAGCAGGCCATCGGCGCGCTGGTCCCGCCGATCGGCATCGAGAATGTGCTGACCGGGCTGGAGAAGCTGGCCGACCGCTTCGCCCTGGAACTGCCCGACGCCGAGCTGCTGGAGGCCGACGTGCGGGCGATGGCGGAATGGCCGGCCGACCGCTGGATGGCGGCCTTCGAGGCGGTGTGGGCGGCTTTTCGCAGCGGCTGGAGCCGCTTTCCGACGCTGGGCGACTTCCGCGAGGCGCTGGCCGCCCTGCCGCCGGCAGCGGAAAGCCGCGCCGCCGACGATCTGCGGCGGCTGGCCACCCGCCTGCGCCAGGAACAGCATCTTCGCGCCCGCACCGAGGAGCAGCGCCGCCGCACCCGTGCCCGCGAGGCGGTTTTGGCCGAGCGGCAGCGCCGGTTGGCGCTTGAACCCACATCCGAACTGGCGCTTGTCGGGGGGCCGGCCGACCAGCATTATCCGCCGGACCACCAGAGAGTGCCGACAGCGGATGAAACCGAACCATCGCCCGCCGCATCGTCCGACCGGGACAGCCGACGCCCAGGCGCTGCTGACCCGTGCAGTCACCCATCATCAGAACGGGCAGCTGGCCGAGGCGGCGACGCTCTACGATCGGGTGCTGAAGCGGCTGCCGAAGCAGGCGGATGCACTTCATCTGTCGGGCCTGATCAAGGCGCAGACCGGCGCGCTGACGGAAGGGATCGAGCGGATCCGGCAGGCGGTGAAGGCCGACCCGCGCCAGCCGGTCTTCCACGCCAATCTGGGCCGGCTGCTGGAGGCGGCGGAGCGCTGGGAGGATGCGGCGACGGCCTTCCGTTCCGCGGCCCGCCTGGCGCCGCTCGACCCGTCGCTGCCGCGGCTGGAGGCGGCGGCCTGGACGCGGCTGAACCAGCCGGGACCGGCTGCGCAGGCGCTGCTGCGGGCGATGGCGCTGGAGCCGGCGGACGCCGGGAGTGCCGGGGACCTGGGGGACGCGCTGTACGATGGCGGGCGTTTCCTGCCCGCCGCGGCATGGTACGGGCGGGCGGCGACGCTGGAGCCGCACCGGATCCTGGCCGCCTTCAACCGGGGAGCGGCCCTGCGCGATGCCGGCCGGACCGGCGAGGCGGCGGCGGCCTTCGAGGCGCTGACCGGGGCTGCGCCGCAGATGGCGGAGCCGCTGGAGCAGTGCCTGCGGATCCGCCAGCAGTCGGACGACGGCACCGGCGCCCTGGCGGCGGCCCGCCGGCTGCTGGCGCTGGTGCCCGGCCATGCTGCGGCGGTCCGGAGCCTGGGCGTTTCGGAGAGCCGGCCGACGCAGGAGCCGGTCTGGCTGGCGCGGCTGGTGCGGCTGGATCCGTTGGCGGACGAGCCGGTGCTGGCCTTGGCCGGCCGGCTCTATGGCCGGCGGCGGGCCGCGGCGGCGGAGCGGATATACCGCCATGCGCTGGTGCTGGCGCCGGCCTCGGGCCTTGCGCTGTCGGGGCTGGGTCTGGCGCGGGCGACCCTGGGGATGGAGGGCGCGGGGCCGGCGGTCCAGCGCGCGGTGCGCGTGGCTCCCGACGACGCGGCGCTGGCCGCCAATGCCGGGTCGGCGTTCCAGCTGGCCCTGCAGCCGGAACGGGCGCTGTCCTGGCACCGGCGCGCGCTGGCGCTGATGCCCGGCGACGCGGCGGCCTGGGTCAATATCGGAACGCTGCGGCTGGAGGCCAACGCGGCGGAGGAGGCGATCCCGCCGCTCGACCGCGCAAGGAGACTGGCAGATCCGGGGCAGCTGGCGCTCGCCAACTCCAACCTCGGCGTCGCCTGGATGGCGCTCGGGCTGCATGGCGAGGCGGTGTCGGCCTTCCGCGCCGCGCTCGACCGGGCGCCGGAGGAGGCGGCGATCCGTTCCAACATGCTGTTCTGCCTGTGCTTCGACGACCGCGCCGATCCGCTGGAGGTCTTCCGCGAGCACCGCGCCTTCGAGCGGCACCTGCCGTCCGTCCCCGCCACTCCCCATACGGTGGAGAGCCGGGAGCCGGAGCGGCGCCTGCGCGTCGGCTATCTGTCGCCGGATTTCCAGCGCTATCCGGGGCCGGGCTACCATTTCCTGCTGCCGCTGATCGAGGGGCACGACCGCCGGGCGGTGGAGGTCACCTGCTATCACAACGACCGCAGCCGCGACGCCACCACCGACCGCTTCCAGGCGGCGGCCGACCGCTGGCGCGACGTGGCGGCCCTGACGGACGAGGATCTCGACCGCCGGATCCGGGAGGACCGTATCGACATCCTGGTCGACGCCGGCGGCCACATGTCGCGCAACCGCATGCCGCTGATGGCGCGCCGCCCGGCACCGGTGCAGGTCAGCCTGCCGCTCTATCCCAACACGACCGGTCTCGGCGCCGTGGATTACCAGATCGCCGATCCGCGTCTGGCGCCGGCCGGGGCCGATGCCTTGCATGTCGAAAAGCTGATCCGGCTGCCCGGCTGCGTGCTGTGCTACCGCCCGGCGGAGTCCGGCTTCACGCCGCCCGCCCGGCCGCCGGTGGAGCGCAACGGTCACATCACCTTCGGCTCCTTCAACAACATCACCAAGGTCAACGCCGCCACCATCGCGTTGTGGGCGCGGCTGCTGGCCACGGTGCCGACGGCGAAGCTGGTGCTGAAATGGCGGGGACTGGGCAGCGGCGGCGGCGCCGACCTGCGCCTGCTGGCGGCCTTCGCCCGGCATGGCATCTGGGCGGGGCGGCTGGAGCTGCGCGGCATCACCCCCGACCCCTATCAGGATTACGTCACCATCGACGTGGCGCTGGATCCCGTCTTCGCCAATGGCGGAACGACGATCTGCGACGCGCTGTGGATGGGCGTGCCGGTGCTGAACCAGACCGGGCCGACCAAGATCGGCCGCTGGGGGGCGACCCTGCTCGCCGCCGTCGGAATGGCGGAGCTGGTGACGCACGACGATGAGGGCTATCTGGCGCAAGGGCTCCGGCTGGCGACCGACCGCGCCTTCCTCGACGCGCAGCGGGAGACGCTGCGCGAGCGGATGCGGCGGTCGGCGCTGATGGACGAGCCCGGCTATGCCCGCGCGGTGGAGGCCGGCTACCGCACCGCATGGCGCCGCTGGTGCGCCGGGCTGCCGCCGGCCGCTTTCGAGGTGGTGGAAGGGGAGGGGCGGGCATGAACGTCTGCGATCTGGCGACCGTCCGCAGCATCCTGGTGGTCAAGCTGGACGAGGCCGGCGACTTCGTGATGGCCACCCCCTTCCTGCGCGGCCTGCGGGCCGCCGCCCCGCAGGCGCGCATCCTGCTGGCGGTGCGCGAGGCGGTGGCGGATCTGGCCCTGACCTGCCGCTGGGTCGACGGGGTGGTGGCCCCCCGGCCGAAGGAGGGCGGCGGCATCGACTTCCGCGGCATCACCGCCGGCGGGCTGACGCTGTTCGCCGAATGCTACCGCGCCGGCTTCGATCTGGCATTGGTGCCGCGCTACGACTTCGACCGGCATGGCGCGACGACGCTGGCGGCCAACAGCCGGGCGAAGCTGGTCGCCGGCTTTTCCGAGCGGGTCACGCCGTGGAAGGCCGACGGCAACCAGGGTTTCGACCGTGCCTATGGGCTGGCGCTGAGTCCGCCGCCGGGGCGGCACGAGGTGGAGCAGAACGCCGCCCTGCTGGAGGCGCTGGGAGTGCGGCCGGATTTGGGGCCGCTGGAATTGGCGCTGACGGCGGAGGACCGGGAGGAGGCACGCCGCCTTCTCGGCCCTCAAGATGGCCGGCCGCTGATCGCGGTGGCGCCGGGGGCGGCCAGCCCGCGCCGCGTCTATCCGGCCGACCGGCTGGCCGCGGTGGTCGCCACCGTCGCCGCGACGCTCGATGCGCGGGTCGCCGTGCTGGGAACCGCAGCGGAGCGGCCGGCGGCCGATGCCGTCATGGGCGTGCTTCCCGGACGGACTGTCGATCTGACCGGCGCCACCCCGTTGCGCGTTGCCGCCGCGGTGATGGCGGAGGCGGCGCTGGCGATCGCAATGGACTCCGCCCCGGCCCATCTGGCCGCGGCGGCCGGGGTGCCGGTGGCGGTGTTCTCCTGCCATCCCCTGGGCGGCGATCCCAACCATTTCCATGCGCCGGAGCGTTTCCGTCCCTGGACTGGCGGCCGGGAGGAGCGGGCGCTGGTCCTGCGCCCGGCTGCGGCGCTGCCGCCCTGCTCGACGTCCTGCATGGCGGCCGACGCCCATTGCATCGCCGTTATCGATCCGGCCGACGCCGCGCGGCGCATTTTGGACTTGGTGGCCGCGACCGCGGGGAGGGCGGGATAGGGGCGTTTGGAGTTGGAGCGACGACGATCCGCGTCGGAAGCCCTTCTCCCGCAAGGGGAGAGGGGCTTCTCCAGCGAACGAAGTGCAAATGCGGAAGTCCTCTTCCGGGATGGGAGAGGGAGCCAGCGGTTGTGACGCCGGTCGCCTCACAAATCGCAGAAGTTGCTTTCGAAAAAGAAAGTGGGCGGATCCACGGGGTACGTGGATCCGCCCGAGGCGAGGAGACTGAAAGCCGGTGCCCGAACGTGCCTGCAAAGGCACCGGCACTTCGGAGGTCCGGCTGCGCAGGACAGTGCAGCCGGACCGTCCGAACCGAGCGTCTCCTATCCCTGTGACACCATCAGCCTCCGATTACCCGGCAATCAGGCCGCGCAGCTGCCGATTTGCGACAGCCAGCATGGCGAGGTCGACCGCCGGCTGGGCGCGCAGTTCGGCCAGAAGCTGCTCGACCCGCTCCACCACGAGGCTGCGGCTGGCGATCCAGCCATCGACCGCCGCGGCCTCGTCGCCCTCGCTTTCCAGCACGCGCACGGTCAGCGCGCTCTGGTGGGCGAACAGGTCGTCGACGATGGCGGCGACCGCCTGACGCTGCCAGTGGTTGTCGACCTTGGCGCCGCTGGCGCGGTCGCGCAGCCATTCCAGGCCGAAGCGGCGGCCGAGACCGAAATAGACCGAGGCGACGCCTTCCACCGCGCGGCCGGTGCGCTCGGCGATGCGCACCAGATCGGGGGCGGCGGCGAGCACGGGCAAGGCGGCGATGCGGCGGGCCAGATCCTCCGGCACGCCCTGGGCGATGGCGTCGGCGATGCGGGCGGCGAGGCGGGAGGATTCCTCCTCGTCCAGGAAGCGGTCCAACCCGGCGGCGAGCGCCTCCACCCCCGGACGGAAGGCGGCGGACTCGCGGCCGAGATCCAGCGGGTGCGGGCTGTGGGCCAGGAACCAGGCCACCGAGCGGTCCAGCAGCTGGATGGTCTCCAGCATCAGCGCCGTCTGCAGCGCCGCCGGAACGACGTTGTCGAGAGCGTCGATGGCGTCCCACAGCGGGCGAAGCTGGAACACGTCGCGGGCGATGGCATAGGCGCGGGCGACGTCCGCCGGGCCGAGGCCGGTCTTCTCCACCATGTCGCGGACGAAGGTGGGGCCGACGCGGTTGACCAGGCTGTTGGTGACGGCGGTGGCGATGATCTCGCGGCGCAGGCGGTGGCGGAAGATCGCCTCGCGCTGGGCCTCGCGCAGCGGCTGCGGGAAGTAGCGCAGCAGATCCTCGGCGGTCGCCGGATCGTCCGGCAGCTCGGACGCCAGCAGATCGTCGTACAGCGTGATCTTGGCATAGGCCAGCAGCACCGCCAGCTCCGGCCGGGTCAGGCCGCGGCGCTCGGCCATCCGCTGGGCCAGCTCCTCGTCGGTCGGCAGATACTCGATGGCGCGGTTCAGCCGGCCGCTGCGCTCCAGGTTGCGGATGAAGCGCAGCTGGGCCTCCAGCAGGCCCGGCCCTTGAGCCTCGGCGATGGTCAGGGCCTGGGTCTGGCGGTAGTTGTCGGCCAGCACCAGCCCCGCCACCTCGTCGGTCATGGCGGCCAGCAGGGTGTCGCGCTGCTTCAGCGTCATGTCGCCCCGCGCCATGACGTCGCCCAGCAGGACCTTGATGTTCACCTCATGGTCGGAGGTATCGACGCCGGCCGAGTTGTCGATGGCGTCGGTGTTCAGGCGGACGCCCTTGCCCTCCCGGCCCTTCTGGGCCGCCTCGATGCGGCCGCGCTGGGTGACGCCGAGGTTGGCGCCCTCACCGACCACCTTGGCGCGGATCTGGCCGCCGTCGATGCGCAGCGCGTCGTTGGCCTTGTCGCCGGCCTCGGCGTTGGTCTCGGTCGACGCCTTGATGTAGGTGCCGATGCCGCCGAACCACAGCAGGTCGACCTCCGCCGTCAGCAGGCGGCGCATCAGCTCGACCGGCGACAGGTGGGCCTGCTCGATGCCGAAGCGGGCGCGCACCTCGGCGGTCAGCTCCACCGTCTTGGCGCTGCGCTCGACGATCATCGCGCCCCTGGACAGCTTGGAGCGGTCGTAGTCGGCCCAGGAGGAGCGGGGCAGGGCGAACAGCCGGTTGCGCTCCTCCCAGCTCGACGCGGGGTCGGGATCGGGGTCGAGGAAGATGTGGCGGTGGTCGAAGGCGGCCAGCAGCCGGATGTGCTTGGACAGCAGCATGCCGTTGCCGAACACGTCGCCCGACATGTCGCCGACGCCGACCACGGTGAAGTCGGTGGTCTGGATGTCGGTGCCCATCTCGCGGAAATGGCGCTTGACCGATTCCCAGGCGCCGCGGGCGGTGATGCCCATCACCTTGTGGTCGTAGCCGGCCGAGCCGCCCGAGGCGAAGGCGTCGCCCAGCCAGAAGCCGTGGTCGATGGAGACGCCGTTGGCGATGTCGGAGAAGGTGGCCGTGCCCTTGTCGGCGGCGACCACCAGATAGGGGTCGTCGGCGTCATGGCGCACCACGTCCTTCGCCGGCACGACCGACCCGTCGGCGGCGAAGTTGTCGGTGATGTCCAGCAGGCCGCGCATCAGAATCTTGTAGCACTCGATGCCTTCGGCGAGCGCGGCCTCACGGCCGGCGCCGGGGGCGGGCGGGCGCTTGACGACGAAGCCGCCCTTGGATCCCACCGGCACGATGACGGTGTTCTTCACCATCTGCGCCTTCATCAGGCCCAGGATCTCGGTGCGGAAATCCTCGCGGCGGTCGGACCAGCGGATGCCGCCGCGCGCGACCTTGCCGCCGCGCAGATGGACGCCTTCCATCCGCGGGCTGTAGACGAAGACCTCCACCCACGGGCGCGGCAGCGGCAGCTCCTCGATGGAGCCGCTGTCGAGCTTGAAGGAGAGGTGCGGCTTCGGCGCGCCATCCGGAGCGGTCTGGTAGGCGTTGGTGCGCAGCGTGGCGCGGATCAGGTTGACGAAGCGGCGCAGGATGCGGTCGTCGTCCAGGTTGGTGACGGCGTCCAGCGCGGTCTCGATCTGCTCCAGGATCGGCGCCTCGTCGACCCCACCGGTTGCCAGGTTCTTCGGGTCAAAGCGAGCGGCGAACAGGCGGGCCAGCAGGCGCGCGGTCTGCGGGTGGGCGGCCAGCGTCGTCTCGATGGTGTCCTGGGCGTAGGCGAAGCGGGCCTGCTTCAGGTACTTGGCATAGGCGCGCAGCACCGTGACCTCGCGGCCGGCCAGCCCGGCGCGCAGGACCAGGCGGTTGAATCCGTCATCCTCCATCCGGCCGTCCCAGATGTCGGCGAAGGCGTCCTGGAAGGTCTGCTTGACCTTGACGCAGTCGACGGGCAGGCCGTTCTGGGTGCGGGCGGCGAAGTCGTGGATCCAGACCGACGGCAGGCCGCCGGCGGGACGGACCTCGTAGGGCTGCTCGGTGATCACCTTCAGGTCCATGTGCTCCAGCATCGGCAGCACGTCTGACAGCGGCACCGGCCGGCCCTGGTGGTAGATCTTGACGTGCAGCTCGTCGCCGTCGGCCTCCAGCGGGTGGAACAGCACGATGCCGAGCCGCTGCTCGCTCAGCGCCCGTTCGATGCGGTCGATGTCGTGGACCGCGGTCTCCGCCGAGAAGGTCTCGCGGTAGCCGGCCGGGAAGGCGTCGGCATAGCGGCGCAGGCGGGCGTTGCCGGTCTCCTCGCCATGCGCCTCGACCAGCGCGTCGCGCAGGCGGTCGGCCCAGCTGCGGGAGACCTGGACCAGCCGGGCCTCGATCTCGCTGATGTCGACGGGGGGAAGCTTGCCCGGCTCCGTCTTCACCATCAGGTGCAGGCGGGCGAGCGCGCTGTCCGAAAGCTGGGTGAAGTAGGAGGTGCAGGTGCCGTGGAAGGCGGATTCCAGAACCGACTGGATCTTGCGGCGCAGCGCGGTGTCGTAGCGGTCGCGCGGCACGAAGACCAGGGCGGAGACGAAGCGCTCGAACGGGTCGCGGCGGACGAACAGGGCGAGGCGCTGGCGTTCCTGGAGGTAGAGGATGCCGACCGCCGTCTCGAACAGCTCGTCCGACGGGGTCTGGAACAGCTCGTCGCGCGGGTAGGTCTCCAGGATGTTCAGCAGCGCCTTGCCGTCATGGCCCGACGGGTCGAAGCCGGCGCGGCCCATGACGCGGGCGACCTTGCGGCGCAGGAACGGGATCTCGCGCGGGCTGCGGTTGTAGGCGACCGAGGTGAACAGGCCGACCGCCAGCGTGACGCCGACCACCTTGCCCTGCTCGTCGAAGCGCTTGACCAGGATGGCGTCGAGCGGGACCGAGCGGTGCACGGTGGCCTGCCGGGTGCCCTTGGTCACCAGCAGCGCGCGCGGCTGGTGCAGGAAGGCGCGGATTTCCTCCGGCAGCACGGCGGCGTGGCCGTGCTCGTCGAACACGGTGATCTCCGGCGCGCGCAGCACGCCGAGGCCGCTGCCCTCGACCAGCTCCAGCCAGGGCTCCTGGCCGGCGCCGCCGATGGTGGCGGTGTAGAGGCGGCTGCCCAGCAGGGTCATGTTGCCGTCGTCGACCCAGGTCAGGAAGTCGGCGGCCTCCTTCGATTCCTCGGCGTCGGGGGCGTTGGCGATGTCGGTGCGGGCGCTGCGGATGCGCTCGCGCATCGGGTTCCAGTCCTCCACCGCGGCGCGGACGTCGGCCAGCACCCGCTCGATCCCCTCGCGCAGCCGGGCCTGGGCGGCCGGGTCCGACAGCGGGTCGATCGAGCAGTGCATGAAGGATTCGTCGTGGGCGCCGTCGGCCTGCTCGCCCGGCTCCAGCAGCTCGACGATGCGGCCCTCGGCGTCGCGGACGACGCGGGTGACGGGATGGATGATGAGGTGGACGGTGACGCCCTGCCGGTTCAGCTCCGCCGTGACGGAATCGACCAGGAAGGGCATGTCGTCGTTGACGATCTCCACCACCGAGCGTTCGGCCTGCCAGCCATGCTCGTCCAGCCGCGGCGCGTAGACGCGCACCTTGGGCTTGCCCGCCTCGCGCTGCTGGCCCCATTGCCACATGGCCAGGGCGGCGCCGTAAAGCTGTTCCGGCGTGCCGCGCAGCAGGTCGTCGGGGGGCACGTTGGCATAGAAGCGCTTCACGAAGCGCTCCGCCCGCGCGTTCGGAACCCGGCTGCGCACCAGCTCGGCCAGCTGTTGCCGCAAGTCGCCTGCCAGATCCTTCGTCGCCGTCCGCATGATGGTCGATGTCTCCTCTCGGGTTTTCTTTGGTCGAATTTTCTTCGGTCGGGTTTTCTTTGGATTGGTAGTACCACCCCTCCGATGACTTTTCGACGGCAAATAAACGGCAGGATTTCTGACCAAGCGGCGATCTGCACCCCTTTCGGGGTATTTCTCCAAAGATTCGGACAATCCAGTCACATGTTCGCCGAATTTATCCATAGCGCATTCACATTTCCCCCATCGGCGATGCCGCGGCAAAGGCGCACAGCGCCGATCCGCCGCATCCGCCGGTGGTCGGACCGCCGGCTCCGGCGGGGAAAGCCGAATCGATTCGACCGGATGGCCGCGGTGCCGGTGAAATGGCGGAAAATCAGGAAAATAGCCGGGAAAATGGGTAAGCAATGCTGACCGGATGGCGTTTCGGATCGGTCCCGGGGCCTTTTCGGACAGGCCGCCGACAGCATGGCGGGCGTGCGTGGAAGGATCGGAAAAAAAGCCAAGCGGGCCGTATGGCGGGAACTGCCGGCCCGCTGCGCGGTGACCGGGCTTGTTCTGAAACGATCCGGACACCGCAACAAAATGGCTTGCGTGGCAAACAATCGGCTGTTGATATATTAGCAGGGGTGGCCGGCCGGGAAGCGGCGTGCCTCCCGGGCTCCCCGGCCAACCGGGGACAGCTGAACAATCGGGAGGAATGCCAATGGTAACTCGCACCGGTCGCGCGGCGTTGGGCTTTGCCGTGCTGATGGCTCTGCCGCTCACCGTCCTGTCCGCCGCCCAGGCCCAGACCAAGCTGAAATGGGCGCATGTCTACGAGACGTCGGAACCCTTCCACACCCAATCGGTCTGGGCGGCGCAGGAGATCGCGAAGCGGACCGGCGGCCGCTATCAGATCGACGTGTTCCCCGCCTCGCAGCTCGGCAAGGAAGCGGACATCAACCAGGGCCTGACGCTCGGCACCGTCGACATGATCGTCTCGGGATCCAGCTTCGCGGCGCGCAGCTATCCGCCGATCGGCGTCACCTACTACCCCTACATCTTCCGCGATCCGCAGCACCTGCTGACCTACGCGAAGAGCGACGTCTTCAAGACCCTCGCCAAGGGATACGAGGAGAAGACCGGCAACCACATCGTCGCCTTGACCTATTACGGCATGCGCCACACCACCTCGAACAAGCCGATCCAGAAATGCGCGGACATGAAGGGGCTGAAGATCCGCGTGCCCGACGCCCCGGCCTATCTGGCGATGCCCAAGGCCTGCGGCGCCAACCCGACGCCGATCGCCTTCGCCGAGGTCTACCTCGCCCTGCAGAACGGCACGGTGGATGCCCAGGAGAACCCGCTGACAACCATCGAGGCCAAGAAGTTCTTCGAGGTGCAGAAGCAGATCATCCTGACCGGCCACATCATCGACAGCCTGAACACCATCGTCTCGAAGAGCCTGTGGGCCAAGCTGTCGCCGGAGGATCGCCAGACCTTCACCGAGGTGACGCAGGAGGCGGCGGCCCGGTCCACCGCGGAAATCCAGGCGAAGGAGAAGGAGCTGGTGGAGGCCTTCCGCCAGAAGGGCCTGACCGTCACCGAGGTCGACAAGGCGGAGTTCAAGGATGCGGTGATGAAGGCGGTGACGCCCGAGAGCGCCGGCTACCGCAAGGCCGACTGGGAGGCGATCCAGGCGCTCCAGTGACGTGCCGCCCGCCATCCAGCACGCCAGAGGGGTCCGCATGACGAGCTACGCAAAGCAGCCGGTTCCGCAAGCGGCCGGCTTTCCACAGCCGCCCGCCGGGGAACACCACATCCAGATCTCGCCGGAGGAGCTTGCCCATTCCTTCGTGGACGACGCTCCGCCGCCCGACCTGTCGCACTACGCGGTCGAGGACTGGGCCACCGTGGCCCTGTTCTGGCTGATGGGAGGGGCGGTCTTCCTGCAGTTCTTCACGCGCTATGTCCTGAACGACTCGCTGAACTGGACGGAGGAGATCGCCTCCTACTGCCTGGTGGCGCTGGTGTTCGTCGGGTCGGCCATGTGCGTGCGGCTGTCGCGCCACATCCAGGTGGACATCCTCTACCGCTTCCTGCCGGTCGGTCCGGGCCGGCTCCTCTCCACCCTGGTGGACGTGGTCCGCACCGTCTTCTTCGTCTATCTGACCCACCTGATGTGGCGGCTGATCGAGGTGGTCGGCGACGAGACGATGGTCACCGTCCAGCTGTCCAAGGGCTTCCTCTACTATGCCGTGCTCGCCGGCTGCGTCCTGATGGCCGTGCGGTCGCTGCAGGTGACGGTCGTGAACTGGCGCCGCGGCTATTCGGTGCTGGAGAAGCCGGAAGCCTTCGACGGAACGGGAGTGTAAGCGGATGTGGATCCTGATCGGCTCCTTCCTCGGCCTGATGCTCCTGGGACTGCCGGTGGCGGTCGCCATGGCGACGGCCTCGCTCGTCTACATCCTGGTCAGCGGGTCGGTGCCCGACCTCGTGCTCGCCCAGCGGATGATCGCGGGCGCCGAGAGCTTCCCGCTGCTGGCCGTTCCCTTCTTCATCCTCGCCGGCAACCTGATGAACATCGCCGGGGTGACGGGGCGCATCTACAACTTCGCCATCGCGCTGGTCGGCTGGATGCGCGGCGGCCTGGGGCAGGTGAACATCATCGGCTCGGTGATCTTCTCGGGCATGTCCGGCACCGCCATCGCCGACGCCGCGGGCCTGGGCACCATCGAGATCAAGGCGATGAAGGACCATGGCTATTCGACGGAGTTCTCGGTCGGGGTGACGGCGGCCTCCGCCACGCTGGGGCCGATCATTCCGCCGTCGCTGCCCTTCGTGATCTACGGGATGATGGCGAACGTCTCGATCGGCGCGCTGTTCCTGGCGGGCGTCATCCCCGGCGTGCTGATGACGGTCTTCATGATGGCGACCGTCGCCATCCATGCCCGGCGCAACCAGTGGGGCAGCGACATGGTCTTCGACTGGCGCCGGCTGGGCGCCGCGTCGGTCGAGATCGTCGTGGTGCTGTGCTTCCCTCTGGGCGTGTGGCTGATGAGCCAAGCCGGTGTCTCGGTCAACTGGGCGATCGCCGTCGCCCTCCTGGTGCTGCTGGCGGCGGACTGGTACTTCGACTTCTCCGCCGTCATGGCGCTGATGACGCCGGTGATCCTGATCGGCGGCATGACGCTCGGCTGGTTCACCCCGACCGAGGCGGCGGTCGCGGCCGTGCTGTGGTCGCTGTTCCTCGGGCTCGTCCGCTACCGCTCGATGACGCTGCGGTCGCTGGCCAAGGCGACGCTCGACACGGTGGAGACGACTGCCTCGGTGCTGTTCATCGTCACCGCGGCCTCGATCTTCGCCTGGCTGCTGACGGCCAGCCAGGCGGCGCAGATCATGTCGGACACCATCCTCGGCTTCACCGACAACAAGTGGGTGTTCCTGCTGCTGGCGAATCTGCTGATCCTGTTCGTCGGCTGCTTCATCGACACCATCGCGGCGATCACCATCCTGGTGCCGATCCTGCTGCCCATCGTGCTGAAGCTGGGGATCGACCCGCTGCATTTCGGCCTGGTCATGGTGCTGAACCTGATGATCGGGCTTCTGCACCCGCCGCTGGGCATGGTGCTGTTCGTGCTGGCGCGCGTGGCGAAGCTGTCGGTGGAGCGCACCACCATGGCGATCCTGCCCTGGCTGGTCCCCCTCTTCGCCGCCCTGATCGCGATCACCTACGTGCCGGAAATCACGCTGTGGCTGCCGAGGGCGATGGGGCTCGGCAAATAGAGGGGCGCCGCCGCGCCGGGGCCGTCAGCGCCTGCGCCTGCACCAGAACCAGACCGTCGTCAGCACGGGAACCGACAGCGCCGCCCAGGAGACGGCGTCCATCAGCCCGTCATCCAGCAGGGCGGCGACCAGCCCGGCGGCGGTGACCAGCGCGATCGCGGCGGGAAGGCCGAAGATCGCCGGCAGGGGGAGGGGAGGGCGCGGCTCCTTCATTCCGCGGCCTCTCCGACCGTGGCGCGCAGGGGGGCGCGCAGGTTGGCGCCGGCCGCGGCGTGGTCCTGCGCGGTGCGGCGGCGGGCGAGCCACAGATACAGGCCGCTGCCGAGGATGACGATGGTCAGGACGTCCAGCGCCGCCCACAGGATCTTCATCGGCAGCCCGCCATAGTCGCCGAAATGCAGCGGCTGCGACAGCCGCAGCGCCAGCATGTACCAGGGCATGGAGCGCATGTCGGTGAAGGCCCCCGTCTCCGCGTCGATCAGGGCGGGGGTCAGGATCCGGTTGGTGGCCGGCGTGGCTCCCTTCAGCCACACCGCGTAATGGTGGTTGCTGGAAAAGCGCACGCCGGGGAAGGCGATGAATTGCGGGCGCATGCCGGGAGCGGCCTCCATGGCCGTGCGCACGGCCGCGTCGACCGAGGCGAAGCGCTCCGGGACCGGCTTGCCCGCGTAGGGGGCGACCATCGCCGCCAGCTCGTTGGAACGCCAATAGGCGACCAGCGGCACCGACAGGGTGTTGATGACGCCGGTCAGCCCGACCACCACCACCCACATCAGCGTGACGATGCCCAGCATGTTGTGCAGGTCGAGCCACTTCAGCCGCCGGCTGCGCCCGGCCCGCACCGTGCCGAAGGACAGCTTGCGCATGAAGGGGGCGTAGATCACCACCCCCGACAGGGTGGCGAGGAACAGCAGGAAGCCCATGAATCCCAGGAACAGCTCCCCGGGCAGCCCGGCGAACATGTCCACATGCAGGCGCAGCATCACATGCATGAAGCCCTTGTCGTCGTTCAGGTCGGCCAGGATCCGCGCGCTGCGGAGGTCGATGGCGGAGATGTGCATCTGCGACACCGGCGGGCGGGCGCCCGGCCCGGTCGTGACGTTCACCACCGGCCGGTCCTCGTCGAAGCTGAGGAACAGCGGGCGTTCGCCGGGGTAGGTCGCCAGCGCCGAGGCCACCGCGTCGTCCAGCGACTTCAGGGGCGTATCGGCCGGCATGGCCGGCAGGGCGTCTTCCGCCGTCAGCGCCTCGATCTCGTCATGGAAGATCAGCGGCAGGCCGGTCAGGCACAGCAGCAGCATGAAGAGCGTGCAGATCAGGCTGGTCCATTTGTGAATCAGCGTCCAGACCCGGATGGTTCGGTTGGTCATCGCAAGCTCCTCATGCCGCCGTCATAAATCCGCCGATCAGAAATCCACCGACACCGACAGCTTCGCCGTCAGCGGGCTGCCCTGGGTCAGGTAGCCGCCATAGGCGGACGCCCAGTAGGCCTTGTCGGCGACATTCTCCACCGCCGCCCGGACGGTGACCGGACGGTTCCGGACATCGGCGATCATCCGCGCGCCGACGTCGAAGCGGGTCCAGCTCGGGATCTTCAGCGTGTTGGCGGTGTTGAGATATTGCGGCCCGGTGTGGATCACCCGCCCGGTCAGCGTCACCGTCGGGAAGGAGGCGGGGAGGAAGGGCAGGTCCCATTCGACATTGGCGTTGAACTGGTGGCGCGGCACGCCGACGGCGTCCTTGCCCTCGGTCGCGGCGCTGCCGGTGTCGGTCAGCTCCGGATCGATGAAGGTGGCGCCGCCCAGCAGCCGGACGCCCTGCACCGGCTCGCCGTACAGCATCAGCTCGACGCCGCGGTTGCGCTGTTCGCCGGACACGCTGTAGACGCGGCTGACCGCGTCGGTGACGCCGCTGGGCTGGGTGGTCTGGAACAGCGACAGCGAGCCGCCGAAGCCGCCGAAATCCAGCTTGCCGCCGACCTCGTACTGGACCGAGCGGTAGGGCTCGAAGATTTCCCCGGCATTGACCGCCGTGGACGGCGCGGTCGGCCCCTGCGCCAGCCCCTCGATCCGGTTGGCGTAGAGCGACAGCTCCTTGACCGGCTTCACCACCAGCCCGACCACCGGGGTCAGCGCCGACTGGTCGTAGTCGGAGGTGCGGGCGCCGTTGGCCCGGTTGAAGCCGCGGACCTGGATGTTCTGCCGGCGCAGGCCGGCGGTGACCATCACCCGGTCGTCCAGGATCGACAGCGTGTCCGACGCGTAGACGCTGCGCAGCACCGACTCGCTGACCTTCGGCAGGTCGCCGACCATGCCGCTGGACGAGGTGGTCGCCGGGCGCGGGAAGCCGGCCATGCTGTAGAGGTTGACGGCGGTGGTCGTGCCGAATTCGAAGCCGTTGTTGTTGGTCGTCCGCAAGGCGGAGGCGCCGGCATTCAGCTGGTGCCGGACCGGGCCGGTGTGCAGGTCGGCGCGGACGCCGGCCTGACCGGTGCTGGTGAAGTCCTCGCGCGGGACGGTCAGGCGCCTGACCGTGCCGGTGCCGTCGACCCGCGTGACCGTGGGGGAGGCGTAGTCGCCGTCCTCGCGCATGCCGCGCATGCCGAAGGCGCCGTAGGCGGTCAGGTTGGGCAGGATGTCGTATTCGGCGCGGACCTGGCCGAAGGTGTCGCGCATCTGCGAGTAGGACCAGGGCTGCGCATAGTTCTGCGAGGCCGACGGCACCGCCGGGACGAAGCTGCCGAAATAGACCACCGGGCGGCCCCGTTCCACCCGCTGGGTCTGGGTGCCGACATCGAGCGTCACGCGGGCGCGCTCGCCGCGATAGTCCAGCGCCAGCGAGCCGAGCTTCAGCGTCCGCTCCTCGTCGTCGATGGCGGTGTCGCCGCCGCGGACCGCGGCGTTGACGCGCACGCCGAACTGGTTGGCGTCGCCGAACCGGCGGCCGACATCGGCCGACAGGCCGAACCGGCTGTCCATGGCGTAGCTGGCGGTCAGCCGCGTCAGCGGTTCGTCCTCCGCCCGCTTGGGCACGAGGTTCACGCCGCCGCCGATGCCGGACCCGCTGGGGGCGGCGCCGTTCAGGAAGGCGTTGGCGCCCTTCAGCACCTCGACCCGTTCGAACATGTCGGTGGCGACGATCTGGCGCGGGGCGGTGCCGTAGAGCCCGTCGACCGACAGATCCTCGCCGGCCAGCTGGAAGCCGCGGATGACGAAGCTCTCCGCGAAGTTGCCGTAGCCGAGCGTGCTGCGCACCGCCGGGTCGTTGGCCAGGACGTCGGCGATGGTCTCGGCCTGCTGGTTGCGGATGGTCTCGGCGGTGTAGCCGGTGACGGTGAAGGGGACGTCCATGGCGTCCTGGTTGCCGAGGGCGCCGATGCGCCCGCCCCGCGCCACCTGACCGCCGGCATAGGCCGGCGGCAGGGCGCCGGGGCCGGTCGCGCCCCGGTTGCCTTCGATCTGCACCGGATCGAGCTGGACGGCGCCGCCGGCGGCCACCCGCTCGACCGTGACGGTTTCGGTGTTGAGGAAACGGGCGACCAGCCCGGTGCCGGACAGCAGGCGGTTCAACGCCTCGCGCGCCGTCGCCGATCCGGTGACGCCGGGGGAGTTGACGCCCTGGGTGACGGCGCCGGGGGTCAGCACCTGGATGCGCGTGGCGGCGGAAAAGGCGGCGAGCGCCCCGTCGACCGACTGCGGCGCGATGGCGAAGGTCACCGCGCCCGCCGGGTTGGTCTGCGCCACTGCCGCGGGGGCGCCGGACAAAAGGAGGCCCGGCGCGATCAGGACCGTCGTCGCCAGCAGCCGGGCGAGGAGGATGCGGCCGGGCCGGCCGCCCCGGACGCTGCCCCGGCGCCCGATCGTCATACCCGTGATTCCAAGCCTTGCCCCAAGCCTTGCCCCAAGCCTTGCCGATGCCATCGCTCGCCTCTGTGATCCGGTGAGAGACCGCGCCGCTTTCTGCGACTGCGTCTCATTCTCCTGTTTCCGGGTATGACGATGGGCGGCCGGAGATCCCTGGGGGATTTTTCGGGGTCCCAGGACTTTTTTTCGGTCCCGGGTTCTTTCAGCGGAGCAGGGTCAGATAGGGGGTGATGCGGGTGGCGTGTACGCCGAGGCCGCGCTCCAGCGCATCGAACACGGCGTCCGGCCGGTCGAGCGAGAAGACGCCGGAGACCACGCGCTCCGCCGCCCCGTCGTTCAGCAGGACCACCCGGCCCGGCCATTGCCGGTTCAGCGCCACGATGACGGAGGCCAGCGACTGCTGACGGAAGACGATCTGGCCCTGGCGCCATGCGAAGGCGACGGCGGGATCCGCCGCCCGTGGCCCGGTCAGCCCTTGCGGGCCGGCCTCCGCGCTTTCGCCGGGGCGCAGGCGGATGCTGTCGGGCCAGGGAGCGAGGCTGTCGGGCCAGGGAGCGAGGCTGTCGGCGTTCCGATGGGCGGCGACCTCCACCAGCCCTTCGCCGACGGTGACGGTCGTGCGGCCGTCCTCGCGCCGGACGCTGAACTGGGTGCCCAGCACGCGGGCGGCTCCGGCCCCGCCATCGACGACGAAGGGATGGTCGGGATCGCGGGTGACGCGGAACCATGCCTCCCCGCGCAGAAGCCGGACGCGCCTCGCCCCCTCGCGGAAATCGAGCGCCAGCGCGGTGTCGCCGTTCATTTCGGCGGTCGAGCCGTCCGGCAGGGTCAATGTCCGGCGCTGTCCGGCCGCGGTCACCTGATCCGCAATGGCGTTCTGGTAGAGCGCCGGTCCGCGCCAGACGCCAAGCCCGCCGACAACCAGCAGGACCGCCATGGCGGCGGCCAAGCGCCGGACACCGCCCGCCGCCCGGCGACGGGGCGGCGCGATGCGGGATTCGGCATAGGCGGCGCGGGCAGGTTCCTTCAGGTCGCGGAGGAGGGCCTGCAGGCCGGTCCAGGCACGGGAATGCGCCGGGCTGCGGGCCAGCCATGCGGCGAAGGCAGCCTGCTCCGCCGGGCCGACATCGTCGGACTGCAGGCGGAAGAACCATGCGTTGGCTTCCGAGAACAGCCGGTCCTCGTACGGCTCGCCGTCCGCCGGCGCCCCGGTTTCCCGCTCCCCGCGCTGTTCATCCCGATGATCCATCGCGTCTTGCCGCAAGCTCCTGTTGCCTCGTGTATGGAAAGACGACCTGCGGAGGCAGATCCCTCAAAGAAAATGACCTGTCCGGGAAATGGACCCTTCCGATCATCGCGGCGGGCGCCGCCTCATATGGGCGCGGCACTGTTCCAGGGCCGTGCGCAGATGGTACTCCACGGTGCGCGGGGAGATGCCCAGCCGCTCGCCGATGGCGCGGTAGGGCAGCCCTTCGACATGGTAGAGCAGGAACACCTCGCGGGTCTTGGGGGGCAGGGCATCGATGGCGCCGCGCAGCCGGGCCATGGTCTGGGTCCGCTCCACCACCGCGTCGGCGCCGGGGCCGGCGGCCGGCAGCTCCTCGTCGGGCGGACCGGCTTCGCGCAGGCGCCGGCGCCGGGCCGCCCGGCAATGGTCCAGCGCGATGCGGTCGGCCACCACATACAGCAGCCCCGCCGGATTCTGGACGGCCTCGCCATCGGGCAGCCGGGCCAGCCGCAGGAAGGCGTCCTGCGCCAGGTCGCCCGCCGCCTGCGGATCGCCGGTCCGCCGCGCGATGGCGCGCTCCACCCGCAGCCGATGCGCATCGAACAGCTCCGCGATCTTGCGCGCCCACGAGCCTACAGGTCCCATGATCGGGCGCCGCAGGAATGGATGCCGTCGGGCGGGGGAGGGCGGAGGGGGTCTGTCACAGATGCGCGGCTGCCGGATGCAAGGAAACCGGCGCCCGCGGCGCCATCGCCCCGGATGCCGGCCACATTGGTATAGCCGCGCCAAACTCCCAATGCGAACTATTCTTATTATCGAAAGCCGCTCCATCGCCGGAACGGCCTCCTCCCTGCGATGCTCCAGTGCGATACGCCAACGGGCGCAGGAGTTGCGTGCCGCCACCGTAGAATGAACAGACGCGGCCCCGATGCCGCCGACGAGTTCATTGACGGGACGGCGACGACCATGGACGGGAACGCGACACGGCGTACCGACGGATTGCTGCGTCTTGCGGTCCAGCATCACAATGCGGGACAGACCGAGCGGGCGGAGCGGTTCTACCGCGAAATCCTGCGCATCGACCCGACGCATGGCGATGCCGCCCATCTGCTGGGCCATATCGCCTTCCAGGACGGGCGGCGGACCGACGCCACCCGGCTGTTCGACACCGCGGCGCGGTCCAACGCGCTGGTCGGGTCCTACCATCTGGCGCTGGGACAGGCGCTGATGGAGGAGGGGCGGGCGACCGCCGCCCTCGCCAGCGCCCGTCGCGCCCTGGCCCTCAACCCGGACGATGCCGACGCGCTGTGCCTGCTGGGCTCCATCGCCGGGCGGCAGGCGCGGCCGGTGATGGCGCTGCGCTGCTACCGCGCCGCCGCGCATCTGGTGCCGGGCGCCGCCGAACCGCGGCTCGGCATGGGCCGGGCGCTGGAGGATCTGCGGCAGGCCGGCGCCGCCATCGGCTGTT
>NZ_RWIJ01000046.1:0-8962 GCF_019805165.1 Azospirillum sp. 412522 | reverse complement strand
ACCGGCTGGCGGCGAGACTGCGGCCGCGGGACGCCGCCACCCGTGTCGCGCTGGCCAATGCGCTCCGCCGCTGGGGCGCGATGGCCGAGGCCGCCGCCGCCTATCGGGATGCCGTCGGGCTGGGCGCCGACACCGGATCGGTCTGGGCCAGTCTCGGCGCCACGCTCCAGGGGCTGGGCCGGCTGGACGAGGCGGAAAGCGCCTATGCCGAGGCCCTGCGCCGCCAGCCCGGCCATGCCGAGACCCGCAACAACCTGGGCCTGCTGCTGCATGCGCTGGGCCGCCACGCGGAGGCGCGGGAGCGGTTCCGCACCGCCCTGGCGCTCGATCCCGGCCATGTCCCGGCGCTCGTCAACCTGGGGCTGGCGGAGTCGGCCCTCGGGGATTGCGGCCGTGCCGGGCGCTGGCAGCGCCGCGCCATCGCCCGCGATCCCGGCCGGGCGGAGGCCTGGAACAATCTCGGCAATGCCTGCAAGGCCCAGGGGCGGCGGGAGGAGGCCGGGGCCTGCTGGAGGCGCGCGCTGGCGCTGAACCCTGCCTTCGCCGATGCGCTGGGCAATCTTGGCGGCGACCTGTCCGACCGGGAGGCCTTCGGTCCGGCGGTGGTGCAGGTGCGCCGCGCCGTCCGGCTGATGCCCGGCCATGCGCCGCTGCATGCGGTTCTGGCCTATGCGCTGAACGGCGCCCGGCACCCGGTCGAGGCCGATGTCGCCTGCCGCAGGGCGCTGGCGCTGGCGCCGGCGCTGGCCGACCCGCTCTGCACCCTGGGGCTGGCGGAGCAGCGGCAGGGCCGCACCGATGCCGGCCGCTGGTTCGAACGCGCGGTGGCCGCCGCACCCGGCCATGCGCTGGCCCGCTTCAACCGCGGCTTGCTGTCGCTGGAGCGCGGCGCGCTGAGCGCCGGCTGGGCCGACTACGCCTTCCGCTTCAAGGCCGGCCGCGTCCGCCCGGAACGGCGCTTCACCATCCCGGAATGGAAGGGCGAACCGCTGGCCGGCAAGCGCCTGTTCGTCTGGCGCGAGCAGGGGGTGGGGGACGAGTTCCTGTTCGCCTCCTGCTATCCCGACCTGGTCAGGATGGCGGGGCGGGTGGTGATCGAATGCGACCACCGGCTGGTGCCGCTGTTCGCCCGCTCTTTCCCGAAGGCGACCTTGCGGGCGGAGCAGCCGCCCTGCGGGCTGACGGAGGCGGAGACGGTCGATTGCGACTATCACATCCCGGCCGGCTCGGTCCCGCGCCTGCTGCGCGAGCGGCTGTCGACCTTTCCGGCGCGGTCCTGCTGGCTGTTCGCCGACGGCGGCCGCGCCGCCGACTGGCGCGAGCGGCTGGACGGCGCAGGCGACGACCTGCGGGTCGGCATCAGCTGGCGCAGCCAGCTGATGACCGCCGACCGCCGCGGCGCCTATCTGCCGCTGGACGCCTGGGGCCCGGTCTTCGCGGTGCCCGGCATCACCTTCGTGAACCTGCAATATGACGAGTGCCGGCGCGAGATCCTGGCGGCCGAGCGGCAGTTCGGGCAACCGATCCATGGCTGGACCGGAGTGGACCTGCGCGACGATTTCGAGGAGACGGCGGCGCTGGTGTCGGCGCTCGACCTCGTCATCGCGCCGGCGAATTCGGTGGCGGAACTGGCCGGCGCGCTGGGCGTGCCGGTCTGGCGCTTCGGCCATCGGGACTGGACACAGCTCGGCACCGCCGGCCGGCCCTGGTACCCGTCGATGCGCCTGTTCCAGCCGCTGGCCGGGCAGGGGCTGGAACAGGCGCTGGAGCGGATCGCGGCGGACCTTCGGCGGGTGGCGGGAGAGGGCTCCGGCGCTGGCTACATCAGCCGCGGCGGCTGATCGCCATCCTCGTCGAAGCCGCGGTCGGACGGCGGCAGGCGGAAGGCGGCGGCGAAGATGCGGTCGGCCAGGCCGGGCGGGGGACGGTCCTCCGCACGGTCCGGCGCCAGCCGGCCCAGCGCCAGCTCCATCGCCACCATCTCGTCCAGCATCGCCTGCGCCCTGACCGAACGCAGAAGAAGGCGCCGCGCGTCCCTGGCCGCATCGGTTGGCCAGAGCGCGAGGTCGCCTCCGTGGCGATCGAGCCGATCGCGAAACTCCTCATCCGTCATCGAAGGAATCCCTGGCCGCCTGCGCGCTGGCGCGCAGCAGGAGCCGGAGCTGCTGGCGCGCGCGTTTCAACAGCGACTCTACAGCACCTATGCTGATTTGCATAACGCCGGCGATGTCGGCGTTGCTTAAATTCTCGTAATAAAACAGCGTCACGGCGGCACGCTGCTGCGCGGTCAGCTTGGTCTGGGCGTCCAGCAGACGGGCGGCGACCTGCCGGCGGTGGATGGTGCTGACCGCGTCGGGGGCGTTGTCCGAAGGCTCCGCCACCGCGTCCAGATCCTGGCCGACCGGCCGGCGCCTGTGGTCGATGCAGCGGTTCACCACCACGCGGTAGAGCCATGTGGTGAACCGGGCGCCGCCGTCGTCGCTCCATTGGGCGCGGCGCTGCCAGACCTGCAGGAAGGCGTCCTGCACGACGTCCTCCGCCTCCGCCTCGTTGCCGGTCAGGCGGCGGGCCAGCGCGTAGGTGCGCTTCAGGTGGCGATGGACCAGCCGCCGGTAGGCCGTCTGGCTGCCGGAGCGGATTTGCGCCATCAGCGCTTCGTCGCCGTCCTCGTCCATGGGGATGATGACGCCAGCGGCGGGACCCCGGTTCAGGTCCCCGGACATGGAATGCCCGACGCTGGAATCCTCCCGCGGAAGGTCAAGCCGAGAGTCCGCCATGAGCATGATCCATCGTTCTCCCGACGACGGATGCATGCGGCCCTTTGGCCGTGGCACCGGCGATGGTGGATGGCCCGCCACGTTCTGCGGCAATGGCCTGCCAGGTCTTCAGCATGAAGGACGTCTGGCGGATGAGCGAGTCGCAGGCCGCCACCGGATCCTTCCGGCTGGCGGCGGCGCCGGCCTGCGCGATCAGCCGGCGGTAGAACCGGCGAAGCGTCAGCGCGACCTCTTCATTTTTGTCGAAAACCAGAATGGAATCAAGGCCCGCGAACACCATGACGGCATTTCGGACCGCATGGTGGTGCAGCTCGAAGCGGCGTTCGGCGGCGGCATCGCGGGCGGCGTACAGATGGGTCATCGCCCGCTCGTACAGCCGCACCACCGCCATCAGCGGCGGCACCGCGCTGTTGGCGACGGCGTAGGCGTTCAGGGCCTTCGAATAGGCGGAATTGCGCATGGCGCCAAATCCTCGTCATTGGATGGACATTGGCCGGTGTCAGCTGTCGTCGCTGCTGTCCTTGTAGGTCAGCTGCTTCAGCAGCAACGCCGCCTGTTCCGCCGCGGCTTCCAGCCTGGCGTAATAGGCGGTCAGGGTGCTGCGGTAGGTCTCGGCCTTGGTCTTGATGTCGGTGGACCGGCTTTCCAGCTCGGTGTCCCGGGTTTCCAGATCGTCGATGGCGGTGGCGAGGTCGCTGCCGTAGGTGGCGGACGCATCGTCGATGACGCCGAACAGCCTGTCGGCCAGCCCCTGCGAGAAATCGACGTCCACACTGCCGCTGTTGCCGGAATAGACCAGCACGATGCCTTCATAGGCCGTGCCGGTCGCGCCGATGATTCGGTTGCCGCTGACGGTGAACAGGCTGCTGTCGCCGCCGACCGATGCCGAGGCCAGCGTCCCGTCGTCTCCGCGTACGATGTCCAGCGTGAAGGACAGCGCCGAGGCGCTGCTGGTGTAGCGCAGCAGCGACATCTGGCTGGAGGAGGAGGTCATGGTGAGGCCGAGCAGTTGCCTGACCGAGTCGACGTCGCTGCTGAGGATGCTGTTCAGCGTGTCCTCGTCCAGCTCCAGCTCGTTGGAGCTGTTGAAGCCGATGCCCAGCGAGGCCATCGACAGGACCGTGCCGTCGTCCGTGGTGATGGAGGTGTTGAGCGCGCTGTTCACCGACCGCACGATCTGCCGCAGCAGGCTGTCGGAGAACAGCGTGGCGTCGCTGGAGGCGGTGCCGTCGCTGGTCGTCGCCTGCTGCGTCACCACGAAGTCGCGGTATTCGTTGTAGGCGTCGACGAAGCTGGTGATCGCCGACTTGATCGAGGACAGGTCGGTCGACACCTCCATCGAGAGCGCCGTGTCGGGGCTGGCGCTGTAGAGGTTCAGCGTCACCCCTTCGATGGCGTCGTCGATGGTGTTGGAGCTGCGGGTGATGGTGACGCCGTCCACCTTGACGATCGCGTCCTGCACCGCGACCAGCTCGTTCTTGACGGCGCCGCCGCCGTCGGTCAGGCCGAGCGAGGACAGGACGCCGTCTCCGCCGTCGGTCAGCGAGATGCTCTGGCCGGTGTTGTTGGAGGTCAGGACCAGCTGATAGCTGCTGTCGGCGACCTGCACGATGCTGGCGGTGACGCCGCTGGTCGATTTGCCGGCGTTGATGGCGTCGCGCAGGTCGGTCAGGCTGTCGTCGCCGTCCATCGCGATGGTAACGGCGCCGCCGTCGGCCGCCTGGAGCGTGAAGCTGCCGGAATAGCCCAGCGCGCCGGTCTTGCTGGCGACGGCGTCGGCCGCGATCTTGTGTTTCGTCGCGAGCTGCTGCACCACGACCGAATAGGTGCCGACCTCCGTATCGTCGTCCACCGTGGCGCTGAACACGTCGTCGTCGCCGACATAGGCGGTCCGCTGGCCGAACAGGTTCGAGGACGCGCCGGTGGAGACGCTGCGGTTGCGCAGGCCGTCGAGGGCGCCGTTGACCGCCTGCAGCTTGTCCTGGAGGTCGGTGTAGGCGGTGATCTTCGCTTCGTTCGCGGTGATCTTGGTGTCGATGCGGTCGGCCTTGCTGAGCCTTGCGTTGACCTTCGCCTCGATCAGCGCGGAATAGTCGATGCCGGTTCCCGAACTGCTGGAGGACAGCGCCGAATAGCCCGTTGTCGCGGCTGTGCTGGTGGAGGTGGAGCTGACGGTGGTCATGGCAAGGCTCTCCCGGTTCCGGCCGCGGGGCGCGCGGCGGATGGCACGGCGATGCGGGGTTGGGCGGTGCCGGTGGAAAGGGGAAATGGCCGCCGGAGGGCGCCCCCACGAGTGTGTGGGGCCGTGTGGGACGCGCCCCGGCCGGCGGCCTCGCGAACCGTCAGCGGAGAAGGGAGAGAAGATTCTCGGGCATCTGGTTCGCTTGGGACAGCACGGCGATGGCGGCCTGGGTCAGGACCTTCTCCGATGCCAGCTTGGATTGCTCCTCGGCCACGTCGACGTCCATGATCTTGGACTGGGCGGCCTCGGTGTTCTCGATGGTGGTGTCGATCATGTCGCTGCGGAACTCGAAGCGCGAGATCAGCGCGCCCACGTCGGCACGGGCGTCCGACAGGGTGGTCACGGCGGTGTCGAGCGCGGTCAGGGCGGCGGCGGCGGTGGCCGAGGTGCCGACATCCAGCGTGTTGATGCCCAGCCCGGTCGTGGTGACGCCGGCGATCTGCACCGTGATGTTGTCGTTCGACGTGGTGCCGACGCGGAAGGACACGCCGGTCGACCAGTTGGTCGCGCCGTCGAGCAGCGATTCGTCGTTGAAGCGGGTGCCCGACGCGATGCCGTCGATTTCGTCCTGCAACTGCTGGAACTCGGCGTCGAGGTAGGAGCGCTCGTTGTCGGTGACCGAGCCGGACAGCGACTGCGTGGCGAGCGAGCGCATGCGCTGCACGATGTCGGAGATGCTGGACATGCCGCCGTCGGCGGTCTGGAGGATCGACGAGCCGTGCGAGGCGTTGGTGGCCGCCTGGTTCAGCACCGTGACGTCGGACTTCAGCGAGGTGCCGACGGCGAGGCCGGCGGCGTCGTCCGACGCCTTGGTGATGCGCGAACCGCTGGCGATCTTCGAGACCGAGTCCGACTGGTTGGTCGAGTTGATGTTCAGGTAGCGAAGGGCCGAATTGGAAGCCGTGTTGGTCGAGATGACGGGCATGGTGTGGTCTCCTGATCGAACCGGGCCGTTTCGGCGACCCTCTCCGGGACTCACGGGGGACGCGGGGAAAGCTGGCGGGATTTTTCGATGGGGCTAGCGCTTTTTTCCTTCTCTCTCCCGGGACGGGAGAGGGCAGTAAAAGCCGAACGGTCACAAATACTTCGACAGGTTGTTCTCCTCGAGGATCTTCATCAGGCTCATGGTCGCCTCCAGCGAGGCCTGGAGCTGCGACAGCCTGGTGGTGGATTCGGCCAGATCGACGCTGCGGATGTCCTCCACCTGGGTCTGCAGAACCAGCTGCTCATCGACATGGCGGTCGATGGTGTTCTCCAGGGAGGAGCTGGCGGCGCCCAGCTTGGCCTGGACGATCGACAGACCGTCGGTGGCGTCGGAGGCGAGCTGCGTCGCCTCGGCCAGCAGATCGTCGTCGACCGGATCGGTCGACATGTTGGCGATCAGGCTGAAGGCGCGCAGGGCCTTCTCGAAGGCCGGCTGGTCGGCGGTGGCGCCGTAGGACAGCACGAAGTCGTCCGCCGCCTGGAAATGGGCGATGGTGGAATCGCCCTGGTAATAGCCGGTGTCGGCACTGGAGGGATAGGTTGCCGCGCTGTAGCTGTCGAGATCGACCGCCGGCTGGTCGGTGCGCCCGCCGGCGAAGAGATAGCGGCCGTCCTGCCGGGTGTTCAGCAGCCCGCCAAGCTCCTCCATCAGCTGGCCCGCTTCGGCCACCACGCCTTCGACGCCGGCCGCATTGTCGCCCTGCAGGCCGGTGATCAGCGCGCTGAGGCGGGAGGTCAGGTCGGACATGCCGCCGACGGCGTCGTACATCGACTGGATGCGGCCGTTCACGACCTCGCCCTCGTCGACATACTGCTCCAGCCGGCGGTAATGGCTTTCGAGGTTGACCAGCCGGCCGCTGTCGGACGCGATTCCCTTGTAGTCGGTCGAGTTCAGCCCCGAGGCCGAGCGGACCTGTTCCGCGGCCACCTTGGCCTCGGCCTTCATCATGTACTGGACGAGCGTGTTCTGATGGTTGTAGGTCGCGACCCGTTCCATCGCGGTCTCCTCTACTGGACCATGTCGAGCGCCGTGCTGAACATCTCCTGCAAGGTCTTCATGACCGCGGCGGCGGCCTCGTAGGCGGATTGCAGGGTGGAGATCGCGGCGGTCTCCTCGTCGACGTTCACGCCGCTCTGCGACGAGAAGGTCGATTCGAGGCTGCTGGCGTAGGTGTTCTGGCTGTCGTAGGCGGTGGACGCCTTGTCGGCGAGCGTCGCCGCCCCCTGGATCACCGCACCGGCATAGCCGGCGAAACTCGTGCTGCGCGCGCTCAGACCCCCGGCGGCATCGAAGCCATGGCTGGCGGAAAAGGCGGCCGACAGCGCCTTCGCAACCGACCCTTCGCCGCTGGTCAGCGCCGTGTCGCCGGCGGTCAGCCCGCTGGCGGAGGACAGGGCGCCGGTGGCGAGCAGGCTGCTGTCGGCGGCGATGCGGGTCGCCACCTTGATGTCGGACGCCCCGGTGCCGGTCAGCAGGTCGTTCAGGCCATAGGCGTCGGAGAAGGCGCCGGTCGTCCCGTCGTTGGCGTCGCCGCCCAGCGCGATGCCGTTGCCGGTGCCGGTGGCGGATATGACCAGCTTGCCGTCGGCGGAGATCGAGGCCGAGGCATTGCTCATCGTGTTGATGGCGTCGATCACGTCCTGAAGCGTCGATTTGGTCGAGAGGTCGATGTCCAGGACCTCCGCCGCCGTGCCGGAACTGTCGGTGACGGCGACGCGCAGGGTGCCGTTGGTCACCTTCAATGCGTCGGTTGCCGATACCGTTTCTGTGCCGGTCAGGCTCTGCGGGGCCGGATAGGAGGCGCCCTGGTTCTGGATGGCGTTCAGCGCGTCCATCAGGGTGGTCGCCAGCTCGTCCAGGCCGGCCTGCTGCGCCGGCAGGTCGCTGTCGCGCAGCTGAACCAGCGCGCCCAGCGAGCCGCCGAGCGACGAGCCGGTGACGTCGACCCCGTTCAGCATGATGCCGCCGAAGCCGCTGCTGCCGCCGGCGCTGTAGGCGGTGCCGGCGCCGACCGAGGCGGCCGGGGTGTAGGACAGCTCATGCACCCTGCTGTCGAGCAGCGACTTGCCGGACGCGGTGGAGATGCGCATCAGCCCGCTGTCGTCGACCTGATAGGTGACGTCGATGGACTTCGCCAGGCTCTTCAGCGCGGTGTTGCGCTGGTCCTCCAGGTCGGTGACGTTCTGGCCCAGCGCCTTGCCCTTCACGATCCGGTCGTTCAGGGAATCGATGCCGGTCAGCGTCTCGTTTATGCTGTCGACGGTGGTGGCGATCTCGTCGTCGGCCTGGGCGCGCAGCGACTGGATGGTGGAGGAGGTGCTGCGCAGCGTCTCCGCCAGATCGGACAGGTCCTGCACGGTGGCGGCCTTGGCGCTCTCGCTCTCGGGAGATGTCGCGAGCGTGCCCAGCGTGTCGGCCAGCGCGTCGATCATCGACCCGATGTCGGTGCCGCCGCTGTCGTCGTCGCTGACGCTGCCGAAGGCCGACTGCATCCGGTCGAGATAGCCGTTGCGGGTGTCGGCGTAGCCCAGGTCCGACTGGGCCGAGACGAGCGTCTTCAGCAGGTAGCGGTCGACATTGCTGCCGACCGCGGTGACATCGACGCTGGCGACGTTGACGCCGGTGCTGCGGGTGACGTTGGACGCCGTCTTGCGGGTGTAGCCCTCGGTGTCGGCATTGGCGACGTTGGAGGAGGCGACGGCGATCCCGACCTCGGACGTGCGCAGCGCCGACGAGGCGATGGAACTGGCGACGCGAAGCGACATGGCGGTTTCCTCCCTCCGCAGCCGGCCGTCAGACCGTCAGGCCGACGGCATGGCCGGTGGTGCGCGTCGCCACCCGGGCGCCGTAGCGGGCGCCGGGGCCGCAGGCGACGCCATAGACGCCCGCCGGCGCGGTCGAGGCGGCGCGCAGGGCGGCGCCGATCGCGTTCTGGCGGGCGCGGTGGACCCTGATCTG
>NZ_RWIJ01000045.1 GCF_019805165.1 Azospirillum sp. 412522 | reverse complement strand
CTGCGCCTGAACGCCCGCTCGGCCGTCGTCCAGGCGACGCTGGCCGCCGCGCTGGCCGCGCAACGGCGCTGGCCGCAGGCCGAAGCCGCCGCCCGCGACTCGCTGGCCATCGACCGCGACAACGGCGAGGCGTGGGAGGTGCTGGGCGCCGTGCTGGCCAAGCTCGGCCGCTTCCCGGACTCGCTGGAGGCTTTCGCGACGGCGGAACGGCTGCGCCCCGGCCCGTCCCTGTGGGCGGCGCGCGGCACCGCCCTGTTCGCCATGGCCCGCCCGGCGGCGGCGGCGGCCGAGTTCGAGCGCGCCCTGGCCGACCGGCCGCAGGATGCCGGCCTGCACTGGAATCTCGGCTTCGCCCGGCTGATGGCCGGCGATTACGAGGGCGGCTGGCCGGAGTTCGACTGGCGCCGCCAGGACGACCGCGCCGAGCCGCCCTGGCGCCGCTTCGCCCAGCCGTCCTGGCGCGGCGAGCCGCTCGATGGCCGGACCGTCCTGCTCTATGCCGAACAGGGGCTGGGCGACACGCTCCAGTTTCTCCGCTATGTCCCGCTGGTGGCGGCGCGCGGCGGCCGGGTGGTGCTGGAGGTGCAGCGCCCGCTTCTGCCGCTGATGCCGGGTTTGCAGGGGCAGGGGCAGGGGGACGGGCAGCAGGCGGTCCAAATCATCGCCCGCGGCGATCCGCTGCCGCCCTTCGATCTGGAATGCCCGCTGATGAGTCTGCCGCGCGCCTTCGCCACCAAGCTGGACGGCGTGCCCGCCGAAACCCCCTATCTGCGGCCCGACCCCGCGCGCGCCGCCCGCTGGCGCGAAAGGCTGGGACAGCGGGATGCGGTCCGCGTCGGCGTCGTCTGGGCCGGCAACCCGCGCTTTCCCGGCGACGAGGACCGGTCCCCCCGGCTGGCCGGCCTGCGCGGCCTGTTCGACGTGCCGGGCTGCCGCTTCTACGGCCTGCAGATGGGGCCGGGGCGTGCCGATCTCGCGGATGCCGCGCTGCCGGAGAATTTCACCGATCTCGGTCCCGAAATCGCCGACTTCGCCGACACCGCGGCGATCATGGCCAATCTCGACCTCGTGGTGTCGTCCTGCACCGGACCGGCCCATCTGGCCGGGGCGCTTGGCCGGCCTCTGTGGGTGGCTCTGCCCTTCTCGGCGGACTGGCGCTGGCTGACCGGCCGCGACGACAGCCCGTGGTATCCGACCGCCCGCCTGTTCCGGCAGCCGGCGCCCGGCGACTGGCCTGCGGTCGCCGGGCGGATGGCCGCCGACCTACTGGCGCTGGCTCAGCGCTTCAGGCCGTTGCCGTAGCGGGAGCAGTCGTAATCGTCGGTCCCGGCCTCGGCATGGCCGCCGTTGGAGGTGTTGTAGCGCGGGTCGTCGCAGCGCCCGTTGCGGGCGTAGGACGAGTCGGAGCCTCCCGACCCGAACAGCCCGCCGCCGCTGCCGCCGAACAGCCCCCCGCTGCTGCCGCTGTTGCTGCTGGTCTGGTTGCAGGCGGCGAGCGCCAGCGGCACGGCGGCGACGATCACGAATCGAAGCGCGGTCTTCATGGCAGTCCCTTTCCCTGATGAGGGTTGCGAAGGAGCAGTCTTCCTTCGCCCTCAACAGGGCAGGGCGCCGGCAATTCCCGTGCCGGCGGTCGGGTTAACGCTTCATCGCCTAATTATCGGCCTGATTATCAGCCGGACACGCTCACTCGACCGGCTGGAACAGGCGGGTGACGGGGTGGATTGCCCACATCTCGCCCGACTCGATGTCGAACCACCAGCCATGGATGTTCAGCGTGCCGGCCTCGACGCCTTCGCGCACGAAGGGGAAGGTCATCAGATTCTCGACGGAGGCGCGGACCGCCGCCCGTTCGATCACCGCCGGGGTGTCCTGCAGCTTCTCCGCGTCGGCGCGCGCCTGCTCGGAGCCTTCCGGCCCGACATAGGGGTCGAGCGCCGAACCGGCGATGGACACCCAGGGGGAGACGAAGTCGTCGTCGGCCTTCTGGCCGGCCCGCAGCCGGATCAGGCCTTTGATGCCGCCGCACTGGGCATGGCCCAGCACGATGATCTCCGACACCTTCAGCACCTTGACCGCATATTCGATGGCGGCCGAGGTGCCGTGATAGGCGCCGTCGGGCTGGTAGGGCGGGACGAGGTTGGCGACGTTGCGCACCACGAACAGTTCGCCCGGCTCGGCCATGGTCAGCAGCGCGGGATCGACGCGGCTGTCGGAGCAGCCGATCAGCAGGACCTCCGGGTGCTGCCCTTCGGTCGCCAGTTGTCGCATGCTGTCGGGGCGACGCTCGTAATAGCGGGCGCGGAAGGCTTTGATGCCTGCCAGAAGCTGACGGATGGGCTCGCTCGGTTTGCTGCTGAAGGGCATGGTCGGCTCGTTCCCGTTTCTGCCGGCCGGCGGCGGCGCCGGCTCCGCGTCAAAGTGCATCGACAGCGGTATAACGGCATTGGGTCCGCTGTCCAAGCAGCCTGTTGCTTCGGCCCCTAAACAAGCTGTCCGCCGCCTGGTCCGCCGCCTGGTCCGCCATGGCGGATCAGGCTTCCTCCGGCCGCTCGCCCCAGCGCCGCAGATTGCCGGCGTCCAGCCCGAACAGGTCCAGCACCCGGCCGACCGAATGGTCGACCAGATCGTCGATGCCCTGCGGCCGGGCGTAGAAGGCAGGGACCGGCGGCGCGATCACCGCGCCCATTTCGGCCAGCGCGGTCATGGTGCGCAGGTGGCCCAGATGCAGCGGCGTCTCGCGCACCATCAGCACCAGCCGACGCCGTTCCTTCAGCGCCACGTCGGCCGCCCGCGTCAGCAGGGTGGAGGTGACGCCGCTGGCGATCTCGCTCATCGTGCGGACGGAGCAGGGGGCGACCACCATGCCCAGGTTGCGGAAGCTGCCGCTGGATACCGCCGCCCCGATGTCGGCGGCGGCATAGCTGACGTCGGCCAGCGCCCGCAGCTCCGCCACCTTCATGCTGCTCTCGTGGGCCAGCGTCACTTCGGCCGACCGGCTGACGACCAGATGCGATTCGACGCCGATCCGCCGCAGAGTCTGCAGCATGCGGATGCCGTAGACCACCCCCGACGCGCCGCTGATGCCGACGACGAGCCGGGGCGGAGGGGTGGTGGGATCGGTCATGGTCGGATTTTATGCTCTCGTCAAGCGGCGTGCCCTCTCCCGCGCCGGGAGAGGGACGCAGGCCCTCAATGCGCGTCTTCCTGCTCGGAATAGCGGTCGTCGTCGCGGCCTTCGCCGTAGTAGTCCTCGCTCTCCTCCTCCGGCGGGCGGGGCACGCCGCCGCGGCGGATGGCCAGCGCCAGCGCCTCCTCCAGTTCGCGCTGCGAGCAGAGGCCCAGCATCACCGGGCTGCGCGGCTTGATGTTAGCGACGTTCCAGTGGGTGCGGTCGCGCACCGCGGCGATGGTCGGCTTGGTGGTGCCGATCAGGCGGCAGACCTGGGCGTCCGACAGTTCCGGATGCTGCTTCAGCAGCCAGGCGATGGCGTCGGGCTTGTCGCCGCGCTTGGTGATCGGGGTGTAGCGCGGACCCTTGGACCGGGACGCCACCTGCGGCAGGTCGGCGACCAGAAGCTTCAGGCGCAGGTCCTGGTTCTTCTCGCAGCGCTCGATTTCCTGCTTGGTCAGCTGGCCGTTGGCGATGGGGTCCAGCCCGACCATGCCGACCGCGACCTCGCCGTCGGCGATGGCCTGGACTTCCAGCGAATGCATGCCGCAGAAGGCGGCGATCTGCTCGAAGGACAAGGACGTGTTCTCGACCAGCCACACGGCTGTCGCTTTCGGCATCAAGGGCAGTGCCATCATCCCTCCTGGCAAACTCTTCACCGGCCGCACCCCCCGGCGGGGTGGCGCGGTCGGCCGTTCTAACTGGTTATGCGGCGCGGCGGCTGCTTCGCGGCCCCAGGGAGACCCCGTGGCGGCCGCCCCATTCCCGTCACCACGATATAGGGGCGAATGCCGGTCCGCGTAAGCATGCTTGCGCAGGCGCACCGGGAAATCCCGGCCGCCCGCTCGCCTCTGCTAACCCGTCTTGCCCGCGAAAGGCAAGCGCGACGGCGCGGGACCGGCGAAGAAAAGCGCAAAATCAGGCCGCGTCCGGTCCCACCGTCAGCACGATCTTGCCGATATGCGCGCTGCTTTCCATCAGCCGGTGCGCCTCGTCGGCCTGCTCCAGCGGGAAGGTGCCGTGGATCTGCGGCTTGATGCCGCCGGACTCCAGCAGCGGCCAGACATGCTCGCGCAGCGCCGCGGCGATGCGCCCCTTCTCCGCCACCGGGCGGGCGCGCAGGGTCGATCCGGTCAGGGTCAGCCGCTTGGTCATCACCGGCGCCATGTTCAGCGACACCTTGGCCCCCTGGAGGAAGGCGATGGAGACGTGGCGGCCGTCGACCGCCATGATGTCGACGTCGCGGGCGATGTAGTCGCCGCCGACCATGTCCAGCACCACGTCGACGCCGCGCCCGCCGGTCGCCTCGCGGATCACCGGGACGAAATCCTCGGTCCGATAGTTGATGGCGCGGTCGGCCCCGAGATCCTCGCAGGCCCGGCACTTGTCGTCGCTGCCGGCGGTGGTGAACACCGTGGCGCCGAAGGCCTTGGCAAGCTGGATCGCCGTGGTGCCGATGCCGCTCGACCCGCCATGGATCAGCAGCGTCTCGCCGCGCTTCAGGGCGCCGCGCTCGAACACGTTGGTCCAGACGGTGAAGAAGGTCTCCGGCACCGCCGCCGCCTCGACCATCGACAGCGGGCCGGGGACGGGCAGGGCCTGCACCGCCGGCACCACGCAGTATTCGGCGTAGCCGCCGCCGGCCACCAGGGCGCAGACCCTGTCGCCGCCGGCCCAGGCATCGACCCCCTCGCCGATGGCGACCACCGTGCCGGACAGCTCCAGCCCCGGCAGGTCGGAGGCGCCCGGCGGCGGGTCGTAGCGGCCCTGGCGCTGCAGCGTGTCGGGACGGTTCACCCCGGCGGCGGCGACCTCCACCAGGATCTCGCCGGGGCCGGGCACCGGCGCGGGGCGGCGGCTTGGACGCAGGACCTCCGGCCCCCCGGGCTGGGTGATCTCGACGCAACGCATGCTGTCGGGCAGGGCGAGGCCCATGGCGGTCTTCCTTTTTTGCATGTCCGTCCCGGTGTCTGCCGACACCGGCACGTTGGAATTGTCCGTCCCGGAAGGTAGATTTGCCCAGGCGCCCTGGCAAGGTGAACCGGGGGCCGACCAGGCGGCAGGGAGGGACCCACACCATGGCCATCGACGACCGTTTCGAGGATCTGGAGCCGCGCAAGGCCAAGCCGGCGCCCAAGGACCTAACCGTGATGGGGGTGGCCGAGCTGGAGGCCTACATCGCCACGCTGGAGGCGGAGGTCGGCCGCGCCCGGGCCGCCATCGCGGCCAAGCAGGCGCAGAAATCGGCGGCCGAAGCGTTCTTCAGGAAGGGGTGATGGAAAAGCCCTCCCCCGCGAACGGGAGAGGGCTGTTTCATTCCGGCTATCGTCTGTTCACCGCCCGACCAGATCGCGGTAGCAGTGCCAGGAGGCGTGCCCGACCACCGGCAGGGCGATGGCCAGCCCGAGGAAGGCGGTGACCATCCCGGCGCTCATGAACAGGGCGATCAGGAAGCCCCAGGCGATCATCGGCCGGATGTTGGCGCGCACCACGGCGATGCTGGTCGCCATGGCGGTGAAGACGTCGGTCTCGCGGTCCAGCAGCATCGGCACCGACACCACGGCGATGGAGAACACCGCGGTGGCGATGATCCCGCCGAACAGCGTTCCGGTCAGCAGGAACGGAATGGTCCCGGCCGAGAAGAAGATGCGGTCGACCAGCTGGTCCAGCGCCGGCGGCTCGCTGGAGAAGAACAGGGCGAAGATCAGGAACGCGACCCGGATCCAGGCCAGCAGCGCCAGCATCAGCACCATGCCGATCCCGGCGATCTGCACCCCGTTGCGGCGGTAGGCGGCGACCACCTTGCCGAAGGTCGGCCGCTCCCCCAGCTCCAGCAGGCGGCTGGTCTCGTACAGCCCGACGGCGAACAGCGGGCCGAGCAGCATGAAGCCGGCCGCCATCGGCAGCAGCAGATATTCCATCTCCAGCACCGCCAGCCCGACCACCAGGGTGAAGCTGGAGATCACCGCCAGCGCGCCGTAGGCGAAGCTGATGCCGGGCGCCGCCATCATGTCCTGCCAGGCCGACGCCAGCCAGACCCAGGGGCGGTCGGCCTCGACCGACCGGATCGCCGGCAGCCAGGCGGGGGCGGGCTTCGTCTGAGGCGTCTGCACCGAACCGCGAAACGACGTCATGTCGACCATGATGACGGTCCTCCCCATCAGCCAAGGACAGCGCCCGCGGGCGCTCCTGACCGGCACTGTCCCACAGGGTTGCTGATAGTCGCAATAGGGAACTATCGGCGTACCCAATAGTAACAAACGCGCAGAGGTTATTCCGACCCTGGAGCTCGGTCTTTGCCGTCCTTTCGGCCGATGCGGTCAGGTTTCCCCGTCCAGCTTATGCCCGTCCAAAGTCTGAGTGCGCCGTTCGGCCTCCTTGCGGTCGCGCTCCTTCTCCGTCTTGGTGCGGCCGAATCGGGCCCGATTCGCTTCGGCTTCCCTGTTGCGCTCCTCCTTGGCGCGGGTCTTGCGGAAGCGGTTGAGGTTGACCACGTCGCCCATGGCACGGTCTCCGGTGGCTGATTTCAGGGGGTTGGGTGCCGCAAGGCCGGTCCGGGGCCGGCGGCGGGACAAAAAACTTCGCGAAAAAATCGGACAGGCCCCGACTTGGCCGTGGGATTGCCCAAATTGCTTGTTTCTTCTGCGGGCGCTAGCTTACCGAAGGACGGCGCGCACCGGAAGCGGACGGTGCGGCGGGTGGGGGAACGAGTCTTTGTATAGACGTGGCAAAGGGGCGCGGCCGACGACAAGGCCGGTCGCAGGGAAGGCGGAAACCCGGTGAAGAAGATCCTGATCGCTGCACTGGCCGGACTGGCGGTTTTGGCCGGTCTGCTGTTGGCGGCGCCGAGCCTCATCGACTGGAACGCCTACAAGGGCACCATCGCCGAGCGGGTGTCGCAGGCGACCGGCCGTCAGGTGGAGTTGCGGGGGGACGTCGGCTTCACCCTGCTGCCGTCGCCGGCGCTGACGGTGCGCGACGCCCGGCTGGCCAATGCCGCCGGCGCCGCCGAGCCCGACATGGTCCGCCTGAAGAAGCTGGACGCCCGCGTCGCCCTCGGCCCGCTGCTGGGCGGCCGCATCCAGGTGGAGAGCATCGCGCTGGTCGAACCGACCTTCGTGGTGGAGGTGCTGAAGGACGGCCGCATCAACTGGGACCTGTCGACCGCCGGCGCCCGCACCGGCGACGGGCTGGGCGCCGCCGAGGGGCTGGTCTCCGCCGTCAGCTTCGATCAGGTGCTGATCGACAACGGCACGCTGATCTACCGCGACGACCGCAACGGCCGGACCGAGACGGTGCAGGGGCTGAGCGCCCGCATCGCCGCCGGCAGCCTGAACGGCCCCTTCCAGGCCCAGGGCGATTTCCGCCTGCGCGGCCTGTCCCTGCATGGCGAGGCCACCGCCGGCCGCTTCACCGAAGGGGCGGCGGTGCCGGTGCGCGCCACCCTGTCGCTGCCGCACACCGACGCCACGCTGCGCTTCGCCGGCATCCTGACCGGCGGCGGCAACAGCGGCAGCGGTTCGAAGGTGCAGGGCGACCTGCGCGCCGAAGGCGGCGACTTCGCCAAGCTGTTGGACGCTTCCACGTCCTCCTGGGCGCCCGCCGCGCTCGCCCAGCCCTTCAGCCTGCGCTCGACGGTGGAGGCGGGGACCAGCCTCGCCACCTTCTCCAGCCTGGAAGCGCAGCTGGGCGACACCCGCGCCACCGGCAACGCCACCCTGCGCGCCGGCGATCCGGCGAAGCACGAGGCGCCTCGCACCGAACTGACCCTCGCCATCAACCGGCTGGACCTCGACGCCTGGCTGGCCCAGGGCGCGCGGAATGCCGCCGGCAAGGCCAGCGCCGCCCCGGCGTCCACCTCCGGTTCCGCGTCCGATCCGGGCGCCGGAAAGGCCCCGGCCCAGTCCCCAGCCTTGTCCCCGGCCCTGTCCGTCGTGCTGCCGACGGGGGTGGAGGCCAAGCTGGACGTCGCCATCGACGCCATCGGCTACAACCACGGCGTGGTGCGCCAGGGCCGGATCGAGGCCAGCCTGTCCGCCGGGCGGCTGAACATCGACCGGGTCAGCGCCCTGCTGCCCGGCGGCTCCGACTTCGTCGCGGCGGGGGAGGTGACGACGCCGGGCGGCCAGCCGACGCTCGATTTGCGGACGGAGGCGAACGCCGACAACCTGCGCGCCCTGCTGGAATGGGCGAAGCTCGACCTGCGCGGCGTCCCGGCCGACCGGCTGCGCCGTGCCTCGCTGTCGGCCCGGCTGCAGGGCAATGCCGACCGCTTCGAGCTGTCGGGCCTCGATTTCCGGTTCGACAGCAGCCGTCTCGGCGGCGCCGTCGCCTATGTCGACCGCGGCCGGCCGGCCTTCGGGGCGCGGCTGGAGCTCGACCGCCTGAACCTCGACGGCTATCTCCCGGCGGACCCGCCGGCCTCCACGCCGGCCCAGCCTGCCACGCAATCGGCACCCCGCGCCGTCGGCCCGCGTCCCGCCGCCGCCGACTCCGGCCAGACGCCGCAGCGGATGCTCGGTCTCGCCGACGCCAACCTCGACCTGCGGGTCGGCCAGCTGACGGTGGGCGGCCTGCCGGTGCAGGGGCTTCACCTCGACGCCACCGTCGCCTCCGGAGCGCTGACGGTGCGCGAGGCGAAGGTGGACGACGTCGCCGGTCTCCAGGCCCGCATCGACGGGCAGATCGCCAGCCTGATCCCGCTGCGCGGCGTCAACATCGCCCTGACGGCGGAGGCCAAGTCGCTGGGCGGCCTGCCGAGCGCGGTGTCCTGGCCGCCCGGCCTGCCGGTTCCGGAGCGGCTGGGCGCGGTCAGCGCCAAGGCGCGGCTGGCCGGCGACGGCGAGCGGCTGGCGGTGGAGGCGTCGGCCGGCATGCTCGGCGGCACGCTGGAGGCCGGCGGCGCCCTTCTCGGGCTGGACCGCACGCCCGGCGCCGACCTGAAGCTGCGCGTCACCCATCCGGAGATGGGGCGCATCGCCGCCCTGTTCACCGACACCGGGCTGGCCCGCGCCTATGGCCCGCTCGACCTCTATGGCGAGCTGTCGGGCACCGCGGCCGCCCCCAGCCTGAACAACCTCCAGGGCCTGGTCGCCGGCATCCCGGTGCGCGGCAAGCTGGTCCTCGACCGCAAGCAGGCGCGTCCCGTCTTCCAGGCCGACATCCAGACCGGCGACCTCGACCTCGACCGGCTGCGCGGCGCGCCGCTGGTCGGCGACGGTGCCGGCCGTGCCGCCCCGGATGCCGCCGGTCCGTCGGCCGATCCGCCTGCCGATCTTTTTTCGGATCTCGGCTGGATGCAGTCGGCCGACGGGCGGCTCGGCCTGACCGCCACCGCCCTGACGGTGGGCGGGCAGCGCATCGTCCAGCCGGCCCTGCGGGCGACCCTTGCCCAGGGCGCCGCGACGCTGGAGCAGCTGGACGGCGAATGGCAGGGCGGGCAGATCGGCCTCAGCGGCCGTCTCGCCACCGCGCCGGGGCAGGCGCCGAAGCTGGACGCCGACCTCACCGTCATCAAGGCCGACATGGGCAACGCGCTGTCGGGCTTCTCCGGCCTCGGCCTCAGCGGCGGCACCGTCGATCTCGACGCGACGCTGTCGGGAAGCGGCCATGGCGACGCGCTCGTCCGCAGCCTGACCGGCCGTGGCCGGGTGGTGGCGTCGGGCGGCGTGCTGCGCGGCGTCGATCTGGCAGCATTGCGCAGCCGCCTCGCCGGGGTCGAGCGCACGCAGGAGGTGCTGACCGCCGTCGCCGGGGCGTTGCAGGGCGGGGAGACGCGGCTGGACCGGCTGGACGCCCGCTTCGCCATCGACAAAGGGGTGATCCGCACCGAGGAGGCCCGCCTGACCACCGTCCCGGCCGACGGCACGCTGGCCGGCACCGTCTCGCTCGCCGACGAGCGGGTGGACATGGGCCTGACCCTGACCGTGAAGGCCGACGGCGACCTGCCGCCGCTGACGCTGCGCATCGCCGGCCCCTGGGCGGCGCCGACCCAGACGCTGGACCTGAAGGCCCTGCGCGACCGCTTCAACGCCGCCGCTCCGGCCAAGTGACCCTCGTTCCACGCGGGGAAGAGGGGCAGGGATGTCCGGCGGGTGCCGTACCCATCCGGCCAAGGGCGTTGAAGTCGCCGCGCGCGGCGTCCATAATGATCGAACGGTAACCGGAAGTCAGAGCGATGCAGGTGGACAACAGGATTTTGGACGATCTCGCCCGTGTGGCGGGTGGCGCGCTCGGCGCCTTCTCGTCCTTGCGCGAAGAGGCGGAAGGTCAGCTCCGCGCCCAGCTCGAACGCGTTCTGTCGCGGATGGACGTGGTCAGCCGCGAGGAATACGAGGCTGTCCGCGCCATGGCCGCCAAGGCCCGCGAGGAGCAGGAGGCGATGGCCGAGCGGCTTGCCGCGCTCGAGGCCACCGTCGCATCGCTGAGCGCGGCGAAGGCGCCGCTGCCGGTCCCGGCCGAACCCGTCGGCGTCCCCGCCGTGGTGGAGGCCGTGGCGGAGAAGGATCCGGCCGCGGCGGGCGGAAGCGGGACCGGCGGCGAGGCTTCCCCGGCCTCCTGAGCGTTGGCGCTGCCGCGTACACCGACGCAACCCCTCGTCGCCCCGGTCCGTGCCGCCTCCAGTGGCCGGACCATGGGGGTGGCATCGCCACGCCCGACGTGCCCATCTGGTTTTTTCATCATCTTTGGGGTATTGGCCCGGATCGCGCGCTCTCGCCGGCGCGTCCCTTCGGTCCGGGTGAACGGTACCGCCCATTGCGCCTTCACAGGAGGACGCGGACATGTCGGCAGTCGCCGTCGAGACCACCACATCCGCCCATAATCCGCTCGACGTGGTCGAGGAGATCGTCACCGCCAACGAATGGCCCTTCGACCGCGCGACCGAGGACGAGCTGGTCGTCGAGATCGGCGGGCGCTGGTGCGACTACCGGCTCTATTTCGTCTGGCAGCCGGACGTCAGCGCGATGCAGTTCTCCTGCCAGTTCGACATGAAGGTCCAGGCCGCCCGCCGCACCGCCGTCGCCGAGCTGCTGGCCGAGGTCAATGGCCGCATGTGGCTCGGCCATTTCGACGTCTGCTCGGAGGAGCATACGCCGATGTTCCGCCAGACCATGCTGCTGCGCGGTTCGCGCGGGGCGGCGGTGGAGCAGCTCGAGGATCTGGTGGAGATCGCCCTGTCTGAATGCGAGCGCTTCTATCCCGCCTTCCAGTTCGTGATCTGGGGTGGGAAGTCGGCATCGGAAGCGGTTTCCGCCGCCATTCTCGACACCATGGGCGAAGCGTAAGGCCGATTGGGCGTGAGCGAAGGAAGGTCGGGATCATGACGGCGGAATCGGGTGCGTCGCTGCTGCTGGTCGGCTGCGGAAAGATGGGCGGGGCGATGCTGGACGGCTGGCTCGCCGCCGGGACCGCGTCCCGCGTCGTGGTGGTCGACCGGGCCGGGTTGCCGCAGTCGCTGGCGGGAGACGCGCGCGTCACCCTGGCCTCGGGCGCGGACAGCCTCCCCGACGGGTTCGTTCCCGACGTGATCGTCCTGGCGGTCAAGCCGCAGGTGATGGAGGACGCGCTGCCGTCCTACCGCTCGCTGGTCCGCCCCGGCACCGTCTTCCTGTCGATCGCCGCCGGCAAGACCATCGCCTATTTCGAGCGGCTGCTGGGGGAGGGGGCGGTCGTCGTCCGCTCCATGCCCAACACGCCGGCCGCCATCGGCCGCGGCATGACCGTCGCCGTGCCGAACTCCCGCGTCAGCGCCGCCCAGCGCGACCTGTCCGACCGGCTGCTGCGCGCCGTCGGCGACGTCGCCTGGGTCGAGGACGAGGGGTTGCTCGATCCCGTCACCGCCGTGTCGGGCAGCGGCCCGGCCTATGTCTTCTTCCTGGTCGAGGCGATGGCCAGGGCCGGCGAGGCCGCCGGGCTGCCCGCCGATCTGGCCCTGCGGCTGGCCCGCGCCACCGTGTCCGGCGCCGGCGCGTTGCTCGACGCCTCGCCGCAGGAGGCTTCCGACCTGCGCAAGGCGGTGACCAGCCCCAACGGCACCACCCAGGCCGCGCTTGAGGTGCTGATGGCCGACGACGGCTTGCAGCCGGTGATGACCGCCGCCATCGCCGCCGCCGCCCGGCGGTCGCGCGAGCTGGCCGGCTGAACGAATAGAACGGGGCCGCGAAAGATTCTGCATCCTTGGGGAGAATTTCCCTTTGCGGAAAATGGCGGAAAAGTGCATCCTGAACACGCTATAAGGGCATTCAGGGGCAGGGATTGAGGCGCTTGGTTGCGGGGGGCCGGACCGGGTGTCCACCCTGCGAAGGAGCGCATCATGAAGGCGATTTCAGATCCGACGGTGGGCGGAAACATTCGGCCGTCGAGCACTGTTCAGGCAAATGCCGTTCAAGCAAATCCTCGAAAAGCCACTCTCGCGCCCGGCGGGTCCGGCAGCGGTTCCCCGGGGGTGGTCGTCGATCTCAGATCCGCCATCCAGAATCTCAAGCCGGGGATGTCCTATTCCATCGGCGAGGGATATGTGCCTGCCGACATCTCGGCACCCGGCAATGACAAGATCAGGAATGTCGGCGTTGCGAATTTCATGAACGCCTTTTCCGACTGGTCGAGCAAATTGTCGGACTATTGGGGAAAGGTTTCGGATTTCACGAAAAAGACCCTTAATACCTCAGCTGATGAGGTGGCCGTTCTGGGCGGGGCTGCCAACGATATCATCCGCGCGTCATTGGCGGCGGGTGGGGTGGTTCGCCCTGACATGCCGGCGATTTTAAAAGATGGTGGTGCCGAAGATCCCTATGATCCTTCATCCTGGGCCGACGCTGGAACTGGCGAGGTTTCGATAAGTCGTCAGGGCGATGGCAGCGGCCCGCCCAATCTTTTGACATCCGTGAGTTTCGACCGGACAGTCGATATTCCGGACGGGGAGATGAGCATCGTCGATCTCGATTCCGGTGATGCCACGGCCAATGACCTGCTTGCTTCCATTCTATCGGGTTCCTTGAGTTCGGCACTGTCGTCATCCGACCAATCCGGAAAGTCGGGGATGCATCGGTATGCCGTTACCAACGGCAAATCGGGACCTGATGCCGCCGTCGCCGCGGTTCTTTTCACGCGCGGCAACGACGATGCCGATGTTCAAAAGGCCGCAGACCTCTACACGAAACTCAAATCCCTCCAGAACGCTTAGACCGAAGCTTCGCAGAGATCGATCGACGCGCATGTGCGCAGCACCGCTTGCAAAACGCAGGTCGGTGACTGGCGGCGCGTGGGAAATTTCCAATCAAATCAAAAAATGAGGATAAAATGCCGACTTATAATGGAAATCAGGATTTCGAAACCTTCGGCCCGTTCGACGTCGCCGTCACGGTCAATGCGGCCGGTGGGGATGATATCGTTTTTGGATCGCCATATAATGATGTTCTTAATGGTGACGACGGCAATGACAGCATGAAGGGAGGGCAGGGGAACGACACACTTACGGGCGGAGCCGGCAACGATCTTTTGTTCGGCGAAGACCAGGACGATCTTCTTATCGGGCATGAAGGTAACGATACGCTCGTCGGTGGAAACAACAATGATACACTTTATGGGGGAGTCGGAAACGATCTTCTTATTGGCGATCAGCCCACGGAATCAGGAACAGATTGGTTGATTGGAAATCAGGGCGACGACACTCTGATCGGAGGAAGTTATAGCGATAACTATGTTTATGATTTTAGCCAGAATGATGGTTTTGATACCATTTTCGATTTCTCGGGATCCGATGACACTCTCTATCTCAATGGAATAAACATTTCCGATGTCAGGTTTTCACATGGGTCCGGCGCCTATGCGAACGATCTCATAATTTACTCCTTGAGCGACTATCAGTCGGACGGCATCCTGGGCGGAGCAGTTACCATTGCCAACTTTTACGGAGCGGCAAATGGCGATCCTCAGGGAGTCGTCGAATATCTTGGCGTCGGCGGCAGTTTGTACCGAATCGGCTGATTATTCGCATCATGGCGGCAAGGGGTGGGGCCGGTGACCGCGCTCAGCCCTTCCGCCGGCCGGGTCCAGGCCCTGCTCGACAGTATCGGCCTCGGCCACCGGGTGGTCGAGCATGAAGGCAGCACCCGCACCTCCGAGGATGCCGCCAATTCCGTCGGCTGCGAGGTGGCGCAGATCGCCAAGTCGCTGATCTTCCGCACGAAGGAGACGGCGCGCCCGGTGCTGGTCGTCGCCAGCGGCGCCAACCGCGTCGACGAGAAGGCGGTCGGCCGCCTGATCGGCGAGAAGATCGAGCGGGCCGATCCCGAGTTCGTCCGCGACTCGACCGGCTTCGCCATCGGCGGCGTTCCGCCCATCGGCCATGCCGTCCCGCCCCTGGTGCTGATCGACCACGACCTGCTGCGGCTGGAGACCATCTGGGCCGCCGCCGGCACGCCCAACGCCGTCTTCCGCCTCACCCCCGCCGATCTGGTCAGCATGACCGGCGGCCGGGTGGAGACCGTGCGCAAGGCATAACCGGTTGGTTGGACGGGTGACGTTCGCCCGTCCACGCACCACCTTATGAAGCGATCCCTGTCGCCTGGAGGTGGTGCCATGTCCGACATGCCGTCCGACAAGCCTGAAGACAACAGCTTCCGCTCAGACCCCGCCGCCGATTTCGCCGACCCGGATGCCCTCGACCGCGCCGTGGCATCGGCGGCGATGGGGCTGGCGGCCGAGAAGGGCTGGCGCCGGGTCGGGCTGCTGGAGGTCGCCCACGCCGCCGGTGTCCCGCTGTCCCGCTTCCACCACCGTTACCGCGGGCGCGCCGACCTGCTGGCGGCGGTGTCGCGCGTCGCCGATGCCACCGTTCTGGCCGGCGATGGCGCCGTCGATCCGATCGAATCGGCGCGCGACCGGCTGTTCGACGTGATGATGCGCCGCTTCGATGCCCTGCGTCCCTTCCGCGACGGGCTGCGCGCGGTGGTGCGCGACCTGCCGGGCGATCCGGCCGCCGCCCTGGCCTTCACCTGCGCCTTCGGCCGCTCGATGGCCTGGATGCTGCGCGCCGCCGGGATCGACCCCGACCGGCGCGGCGGGACGGCGCTGGTCGCCGGGCTTGGCACCGTGCAGGCTCGGGTGATGCGGGTGTTCCTGAACGACGACACCGCCGACCTGTCGCGCACCATGGCGGCGCTGGACAATGCGCTGCGTGGGGCGGAGCGCTGGGCCGCGACCTTCTGCCGCTGGACCCGGTCGCGTGGACCGCTGGGCAAGCCGGCGGGAACAGAGTCCATGTCGTCAGGCATTTAGCAACGATCCGGCGATCCTTGGCGGGCGGTTTTTCCCGCCAAGGTTATGCTGCGGCGCAAAAAACCAGATTGACTAACTTTTCGGCACTCTGCATAGTCCGTTTCTGTAATGTTGCGACGCAACATGCCTGGATTTTGATCCGGGCAGCAAACACCGATGCTGGGATGAGAAACATGGCCAAGATCAGCGGTAACCCCTTCCTCGAATTCGATCCGTCCAAGCTGATGGGCGACCTGAAGGTGCCGGGTGTGGACGTCGAGTCCATCATCGCCAGCCAGCGTCGCAACATCGAGGCGGTGACCGCCGCCAACCAGCTCGCCTTCGAAGGCTTCCAGGCCATCGTCCGCCGTCAGGCCGAAGTGCTGCGCACCGTCGCCGAGGACGTGAACCGCGCCGTCGGCGAGCTGTCGGCCGCCGGCACCCCGGAGGAGAAGGCCGCCAAGCAGGCCGATCTGGTCAAGGCCGCCTTCGAGAAGTCGCTGTCGAACATCCGCGAGCTGAGCGAGATGATCGCCAAGTCGAACACCGAGGCCGCCGAGATCCTGACCAAGCGCGTCTCGGACAGCCTGGACGAGGTCAAGGCCGCCATCGCCAAGACGAAGGCCTGATCCTTTCCGGCTCACCGGAGTTTCACGAAGAGGGGTCGCCGCCGGCGGCCCCTTTTCCGTTTGCGGCCGCCGCCGTTGCCTCCCGGCTCCTATCCCCGGTTCCGCTCCCTGGCCGGCCGCGCTACCCTGGCGTCCGACCGCACAACCGGACCGGACAGGCCATGACCATCAGCTACGACGATTTCGCCAAGGTCGATATCCGCGTCGGCACCATCCGCGCCGTGGATCCTTTCCCCGAGGCGCGCAAGCCGGCCTACAAGCTGACCATCGATTTCGGCGGCGAGATCGGCGTCAGACGCAGTTCCGCCCAGATCACCAGCCATTACGGTGCCGAAGCCCTGGTCGGGCGGCAGGTGCTGGCGGTGGTGAATTTCCCGCCCAAGCGCATCGGTCCCTTCACCAGCGAGGTGTTGTGCCTCGGGCTGCCCGACGCCGACGGCGCCGTGGTTCTGGTCGGCCCGGATCAGGCGGTGCCGGATGGCGCAAGGTTGTTCTGACCTGCCGACGGGAAAGATTTCGATTCTCTTCCGGTTCGGAAAAACCGCTTGGAGATTGAATCGATGCAGGGGTATCAAGGCGACAAGTTGTCGCGGATGGTATATGTCTTTTAGATGAATGTGGATCCGGCCGGGATGGCATAGTGCGGCGCGATCAAGACTTCGCGTCTGCATTATGTACTCTCGGTGGATGGCATCCATGAACGTCCCACGCGCCTTCGTCGGCCGGCTTTCGATTTCCACGAAAGTCACCGTGTTGAATCTTCTCGGCATGCTGATCCTCAGCACGGCCATCCTGTTCGCGATCGGTCAGGTGATCGTCCGTGATCTGGAACGGCAGGCGATCGAGATGCAGCGTCTCAGCATGGACATCGCCTGGTCGTCGCTGCAGGAGCGCGGCGGCCGCTTCACCGTCGCCGACGGCAAGCTGCTGCTGGACGGCGCCGTGATGAACGACGACAACCTCGTGGTCGACAAGATCAAGCGCATCACCGGGGGCACCGCCACCCTGTTCCTGGGCGACCGCCGCATCGCCACCAACGTCACCGCCGCCGATGGCAGCCGCGCGGTCGGCACCACGCTGGCGCAGGGACCGGCCTACGATTCGGTGCTGCGCCGCGGCACTCCCTTCCGCGGCATGGTCGAGATCCTGGGCGAGCCCTATTACGCCGCCTACGACCCGATCAAGGACGCGGCCGGCAACCCGGTCGGCATCCTCTATGTCGGCATCAGGAAGGCGGAGGTGTTCAAGACCTTCGACGACAGCATGCGCTTCGCCGCCATGCTGGTGGTGCTCTGCGCCGTGGTGCTGGCGGTGCCGGGCTATCTGGCGTCGCGCCGGCTGCTGCGTCCGTTGGGCCAGCTCAGCCATGTGATGACGGCGCTGTCGTCCGGCGACCTGACCGCCGGCGTCGCGGGGGCCGGCCGGCTGGACGAGATCGGCGCCATGTCGCGCTCCGTCCTGGTTTTCCGCGACGGCATGGCCGAGGCGGAGCACCTGCGTGCCGAGCAGGAGCGGCAGCGCATCGAGGGGGAGGAGCAGAAGCGCAGGGCCCTGCAATTGATGGCCGATACGGTGGAGCAGGAAAGCCGCGGCGCCGTCGAGCGGGTCGCCGCCCGCACCCAGGCGATGGACCGCAACGCCGGCGCCATGGCGGCCTCGGCCGGGCTGGTCGGCGCCAATGCCCAGAACGTCGCCGCCGCCGCGGCGCAGGCGCTCAGCAACGCCCAGGCGGTGGCTTCGGCCGCCGAGCAGCTCTCCGCCTCCATCGAGGAGATCGGCAATCAGGTCGGCCATGCCGCCGGCGTCACCCGGGCCGCCGTCGCCGCCAGCAACCGGACCGAAAGCACCATCGAATCGCTGTCGTCGGCGGTCAGCCGCATCGGCGACGTGGCGGAACTGATCCGGGGCATCGCCGCCCAGACCAACCTGCTGGCCTTGAACGCCACCATCGAGGCGGCGCGGGCGGGGGAGGCCGGCAAGGGCTTCGCCGTGGTCGCCGGCGAGGTGAAGAATCTCGCCAACCAGACCTCGCATTCGACCGAGGAGATCTCGCGCCTGATCGCCGAAATCCAGACGGTCACCGCCCGCAGCGTGGAGGAGGTGCGCGGCATCAGCCGCACCATCGGCGAGATCGACGCCATTTCCGGCACCGTCGCCGCCGCGGTGGAGCAGCAGGCTTCGGCGACCCAGGAGATCTCGCGCAACGTCGGCCAGACCGCCGGCGCGGCGACCGACGTGTCGACCCGCATCGACGAGGTGTCGCGCGAGGCCCAGGTGACGGAGGAGAGGGCCGACGAGTTGCGGAGCGGCGCGGCGGAGGTGACCCACAGCATCGACGAGCTGATGCATGTGCTGGTCCGTGCCGTGCGGACGGCGACCGACGATGTCGATCGCCGCAGCGTGCCGCGCTATCGCGTCGAGGCGCCCTGCACAGTGGAGGGCCCGGTGGAAGGGGCGGGGGGGCGCGTGACGGTGCGGCTGCTCGACATCTCCCGCCACGGCGCAGCGCTGGGCGACGCCGATTCCGTCGGCGACCGCGGCACTCTGCTGTTCGACGGGCTGGGCATGGCCATCCCCTTCGAAGCCTTCAACCGGGAGGAGGGGGTGGTGCGCATCCGCTTCCGGCTGGCCGGGATCGACCGGCCTGCCCTGGACGCCCGCTTCGACCGATTCGAGGAGACGATGGCCGGACGCCGCCTGGCTGCCTGATCCGCTGGGGGCTCAGGACCGGCTTGGCGGCTGCGCCATCGGACCGGCGGCTGGGCGGGAGCCGGCCGTCAGGCTCCGGCCCGGCGGGCGGCGGCGGCGTGGACATGCGGCGGGGTCATGCCGGTCCGTGCCTGTTCCAGGGCGCCCTGCTGCCGGGCGGCGAAGACGCCGGCCTCCGTCCGGTTGCGGAAATGCAGCTTGGACAGGACGCTGCGCACCATCGACTTGATGACCGCTTCCGACAGGTCCAGCGCGTTGGCGATGGTCCGGTTGTTCATGCCCTCGCCCAGCAGGCGCAGCGTCTCGAACTCCGGGTCGGACAGGCGCGGCAGCAGGGTCAGCCGGATCTCGTCGACGCCCAGCCGCGACAGGAACTGCTTGGGCATCAGGCAGTGGCCCTCCAGCCCGAGGTCCAGCAGCTCGTTGATGCGGTCGACGTTCAGGTCCTCGAACACCCAGGCATCGGCGAAGGCCAGGATATGGGCGGCATCGAGCAACTCGCGTGAAGACAGGACGACGACGATCCGCGAGCGGCGCGACAGCCGCAGATAGACCATCGGCTCGTTCTCGCGCAGCGCGGTGAACTGCTGCAGCCCGATCAGGATCGCATCCGGCGTCAGCGCGCTCTGCGTCAGTTCCCCGATGTCGTGCAGGACCGTGACCCGGTGGCGGCCGCCGCGGTCGAGCTGCTGCACCACGTTCTCGGTCAGCGCGTTGTTGTCGAGGATCAGGCAGACATGCATGGGAGTCACCGCGTTGCGGGTCTGGTGAGATGCTTTCTCATGGGCGTACTCATGGTGTGTGTGCATGGGTCAGCTCTGTCTGGAGGAGGCATCCACGGCCGGCCCGGCTGGGGGCGTTGCCGCCTGCATCTAAGGGTTGAAAAGGAACCGGCCGGTCGGCCCAGGCACGTCATCGGATCGGTCGCGTCGTCGGAAAAATTCGGAAGAGAGTGAAGTATTTCTGTGCGCCCCTCGGGTCCCCTCCTTGTCGGGGGCGGGGAAGTCCTGGTCGCACCGCGTGATTTAGAAATGATCGGTGCTCCGCGTAAATCAGGCGATGGATGATCAGCCAAGATCGCTTGTCGTCTCCTTGTTGGTCGCCTCAGGTTTCGAAACGGTAACACCTATGGAATGATGTGTGCTGGCCGGGTCACAGGGGAATGCGCGTTGGTACAGGCATCCTTCAGGACTATCCTTTCGGTCGGGCATGGCTTTTCACTCCCCTCTTTTGCGGCCGAATCGGGATTATCCGTGTTCTTGCCAGACGAACACCGCAAAGATGGCAAGGTTCCAGAAACATTCCCGTCGCTAATGGAGAGAGGCGGCCGCTTTTCGAATTATCCCGGCCGGACCGAAGCAATCCGATGGAGCCTGACTACGGCTCCATTCGCGAGCGCAGAGGAATCTATGACCTTCGGTCGAGGCGTTTCTTGCGCCTCCCATGACGAACGGTGCCTCGAAGGGGAGTTTGGGCTTCAAATGACCTATGGCCCTTGTCGGAATGTGGAACCCCTTCCGATCGTGGTATCTGGTACTCAACACAGAGAAGAACAGGTCCACAACGGCAGACAGCCTTCCGGCCGATGCCCTGGGGACCATCAGACCAATAGAACCAGACCAATCGAGCAGTATCGGCCACCGACCCGGACAGTCGATGCGACGGTCCGGCGCCGATGGCGGGGGTAATGGCGCGATCCGGGTGCCGCGGGGGCGCATCGGACAAGATCGACAACAGCCCTGACGGGCGGTCGTCCGCGAGGCGGGCGGCCTCGGCAAGGGCGGGCGAGCGAGGATGACGGGGACCATGAAGATTCTGATCGGGGACGACCATCTGCTGTTTCGCGAAGGCCTGCGGCGTTTGCTGGAGCAACTGCAGGGCGAGGCGAGCTTCGTCGAGGCCGGAACCTTCGACGAGGTTCTGGACCAGTGCCGCGCCGGCGGCACCTTCGACGTCATCCTGATGGATCTGCATATGCCGAGCTGGCCGGGCTTCGACGGCCTGCGCGAGATCCAGGCGCTGCAGCCGGGCGTGCCGGTGGTGGTGATCTCCGCGTCGGAAGCGCTGGGCGACATCCGCGGCGCTCTCGACCACGGCGCGACCGGCTACATCCCGAAGTCGAGCAGCGTCAAGGTGATGATGGGCGCCCTGAACCTCGTCTTCTCGGGCGGCATCTACCTGCCGCCGGGCGCGCTGACCGCCAGCATGGAGGCCGCGCCGCGCCGCCGCTCGGTCGACCTGTCCGACCGCAACGCCGGCTACGGCCTGACCCAGCGCCAGCGCGAAGTCCTGGAATGCCTGCGTCTCGGCAAGTCGAACAAGCAGATCGCCTACGAGCTGGGCCTGTCGGAAGGCACGGTGAAGATCCACGTCACCGCCATCTTCAAGTCTCTCGGCGTCAAGAACCGCACCCAGGCGGTCATCGCCGCCGCCGCCATGTCGGCGTAAGCCGCAACGGCCGTATCGGCGTAAGTATTGAGAGTCGATCCGGGGCACGTCGGGTCGTGGGACTGGGCCGCGGGGGATCGCCACCGCGGCCCATTTTCTTTTGGCGACAAGGGAAAGCACTCTCCCGTCCCGCGGAGAGGGAGGTTTGCGACCGCGGCAAAACAGCCAGCCTCTTGACCCGGCGGGTTGCCCGATGCTATCCGCCCCTCTTGATCTTGTGGAATCGTCCGTCCGGCTTGCCGGCCGGCAGGGTTCCGCCTGACCCGCGCCGCCATCCGGGCCGTGCGCGACGCCGCCACCGCAGGGACGCCACCGCAGCGCCATGAGCGATATTTTCCGCGAAGTCGACGAGGATCTGCGCCGGGACCGCGCGGAGCACCTGTTCAAGAGATATGGCGGCGTCATGATCGCCGCCGCCGTCCTGGTCGTCGCCGGCACCGGCGGCTACAGCTTCTGGCGCCATTCGCAGGCGCAGAAGAAGCAGGAGCAGACCGCGGCCCTCGTCACCGCCATCTCGCAGAGCGCCCAGGGGCCGGAGAAGGGCGTCGAGGCGCTTGCCGCCTTCGCCGGTTCCGCCGACCCAAGCCTCGCCGCCATCGCCCAGTTCAACGCCGCGTCGCTGATGGTCCGCCAGGGCAAGCCGGCCGACGCCGCGACCGTCTATGACGGCATCGCCGGCAACGCCTCGGTGCCCGCCCAGTACCGCGACCTCGCCACCCTGCTGGCGGTGATGCAGCGGGCCGAGGGCGGCGACCCGGCGCAGCTGACGGCGAAGCTGCAGCCGCTGACCGCCGACGGCAGCCCCTGGCGCTTCTCGGCGCGCGAGCTGACGGCGATGCTGGCCGCCCGCGCCGGCGACACCGAGAAGGCGCGCACGCTCTACAAGCAACTGGCGGACGACCAGCAAGCGCCGCAGGGCGTGCGCGGCCGCGCCGCCGATCTCGCCTCCCTCTACGGCAAGGGCTGATCCAGGGTCATGACGAACAAGAACGGGAAGACCGCAATGACCGGTTCGATCCGCCGCGCGGCGCTGCTGTCCGCATCGCTGCTCGCCGTCCTGCTCGCCGGCTGCGACACCATCGACGGCTGGTTCGGCAAGACGCCCGATCCGCCGCTGCCGGGCAAGCGCATCGCCGTCCTCCAGCGCGAGCGCAAGGTGGAGCCGGACGCCCAGCTCGCCGCCACCGCCGTCACCGTGCCGCCGCCGGTCGCCAACGCGGCCTGGGCGCAGCCGGGCGGCACGCCGGACCATGTGCTGGGCAACCTCGCCCTGTCGGCCAGCCCGTCCGACGCGTGGCGGGCCGACATCGGCACCGGTTCCAGCAGCTCGCGCGCTCTGCTCGGCACGCCGGTGATCGCCGACGGCCGTATCTTCGCCATGGACGCCGACTCGCACGTCTCCGCGCTGAACGAGCGCAGCGGCCAGTCGCTGTGGCGGGTCGACACCCGTCCGGAAAACGAGCGCGGCGGCGCCACCGGCGGCGGCGTCGCCTATGCCGACGGCCGGGTCTATGCCGCCACCGGCTTCGCCGAGGTGCTGTCGCTCGACGCCGGCAGCGGCAAGGTGCTGTGGCGCAAGCGCATCGCCGGCCCGGTCCGCGGCGCCCCCACCGTCGCCGGCGGCCGCGTGCTGGTCATCACGCTGGACAACCAGACCATCGCGCTGTCCACCGACGACGGCGCGGTGCAGTGGTCGCAGCAGGGCATCCTGGAGACCGCCGGCCTGCTCGGCGCCGCCAGCCCGGCCGCCACCGGCACGCTGGTCGTCGCGCCCTATTCGTCGGGCGAGCTGTTCGGCCTGCGCCCGGAGAACGGCCGCGTCGCCTGGCAGGACAGCCTCGCCACCGTCCGCCGCACCGGCGCGCTCAGCAATCTGGCCGACATCCGCGGCCTGCCGGTGGTCGACCGCGGCGCCGTCTACGCCATCGGCCATTCCGGCCGCATGGTCGCCATCGACGAGCGCATCGGCGCCCGCATCTGGGAAACCGAGATCGGCGGCGTCCAGACCCCCTGGCTGGCCGGCGACTACCTGTTCACCGTCACCAACGACCAGGAGGTCGTCGCGGTGGCGCGGCAGAACGGCAAGGTCCGCTGGGTGTCCGCGCTCGCCCGCTTCAAGGATCCCGAGGACAAGACCGGCCCGATCATCTGGTCCGGCCCGGTGATGGCGGGCAGCCGCCTGTGGGTCGCCGGCTCCAACGGCCAGCTTCTCGGCCTGTCGCCGTCGGACGGCAAGGTCGAGGTCACCCGCTCGCTGCCCACCGGTTCCTACTTGTCTCCGGTCGTTGCCAACAACACTCTCTATGTGCTGTGCGACAACGGAACGCTCGTCGCGTTCCGCTGATCGCGGATTTCCTCCGTCTGTTGTGAAAGGCCTTTGGCCCCATGTCGTTCACCGTGGTCCTCGTCGGTCGGCCGAATGTCGGCAAATCGACCCTCTTCAACCGTCTGGCCGGCAAGAAGCTGGCCCTGGTGGACGATACGCCGGGCGTCACCCGTGACTGGCGCTCGGCCCCGGCCCATGTCGGCGGCCTGTCCTTCACGGTGGTCGATACCGCCGGGCTGGAGGACGTGACCGACGACAGCCTGGAGGCGCGCATGCGCCGCCAGACCGAACAGGCGCTGGCCCGGGCCGACGTGGCTCTGTTCATCATCGACGCCCGCGCCGGCATCACGCCGCTGGACCGCCATTTCGCCAACCTGCTGCGCCGGGGCAAGACCCCGGTGCTGCTGGTCGCCAACAAGACCGAGGGCAAGGCCAGCCAGCCCGGCATGTTCGAATCCTACGAGCTGGGCCTGGGCGACCCGATTCCGCTCTCCGCCGAGCATGGCGAGGGCATGGCCGATCTGGTCGAGGCCCTGCTGCCCTACGCCCCGCCGGAGGACACCGGCGAGGCCGAGGACAAGGACGACGGCTTCGACCCCACGATTCCGATCGGCGACCAGCCGGAGCCGGAGGAGGACCGCAGCAAGCCGATCCAGATCGCCATCGTCGGCCGTCCGAACGTCGGCAAGTCGACCCTGCTGAACAGCCTGCTCGGCGAGGAGCGCGTGCTGACCGGCCCCGAGGCCGGCATGACCCGCGACGCCATCGCCGTCGACTGGGAATGGCGCGACCGCCGCTTCAAGCTGGTCGACACCGCCGGCATGCGCCGCCGCGCCCGCGTCGACGAGAAGGTGGAGAAGCTGGCGGTCGCCGACAGCCTGCGCGTCATCCGCATGGCGAACGTCGTGGTGCTGGTGGTCGATGCCGCCGCCATCCTCGACAAGCAGGATCTGACCATCGCCCGGCTGGTGATCTCCGAGGGCCGCGCCCTGGTGATCGCCATCAACAAATGGGACACGGTCGACGACCGCGCCATGGCGCTGCGCCAGGTCGAGGACAAGCTCGAGGCGGCGCTCGGCTACATCAAGGGCGTGAAGGTCGTCACCATCTCGGCGCTGAAGGGCCACAAGCTCGACACGCTTCTGGACGGCGTGCTGGAGACCTACACCGTCTGGAACCGCCGCATCCCGACCGCCCAGCTCAACCGCTGGATCGAGGGCGTGCTGGAGCACCACCCGCCGCCCCTGGTCGAGGGCCGCCGGGTGAAGATCCGCTACGTCACCCAGGTGAAGACGCGCCCGCCGACCTTCGCGCTGTTCGTCAACAAGCCGCTGGACCTGCCGGAAAGCTACCAGCGCTACCTGACCACCCACCTGCGCGACAGCTTCGACATGCCCGGCGTGCCGGTGCGGCTGCTGCTGCGCAAGGGCAAGAATCCGTACGCGGACGATTGAGGTCCCACCCCCCTCCCAAGGTCGGTTGCCGCTGGGAGGGGGGTAGGGCGATGGGCGCCATCCTTGGGAAGGTGGGAATCCAGTCGATTGAAACGCGTCGGCTGGGAACATGAATTGCCGCCCTCACCGTGGCGCTCACTCCTCTCCAGATATTGCCAAGTCTTAGTGATAAAAGGACTTTGCGTCATCCCCGCGAAGGCGGGGATCCAGGTTTACCCATTGGTTCGATTGGGAAACAATGGATCCCCGCCTTCGCGGGGATGACGGTCGATCAGGGATGTGCTTGGCTTCGACAGTGATCGAACCTGCAGCCTTACTGCGCCTGCACCAGTTCGCCATGCAGGGTGCAGCCGGCCTCGGCCAGTTCGACGAAGCGCTCGGTCACGTCGGCCGGCTGGGCCACCTTGGTCGGATCCTCGCCGGGGAAGGCCTGGGTGCGCAGCTTGCTCGCCACCACGCCGGGGTCGATCAGGTTGACCCGCAGGCTGGAGCCGGCAACCTCCATCGCATAGGTCTTCACGATCATCTCCAGCGCCGCCTTGCTGGCGCCGTAGGGCATCCAGTAGTGATGCGGCGCCTTGGCGGCGGCCGAGGTGACGTAGATGGCCCGGCCGGTGCCGGACGCGCGCAGCAGCGGGTCCATCGAGCGGATCAGCCGGTAGTTGGCCGTCACGTTCAGGTCCATCACCCGCGACCACAGCTTCGGGTCATACTGGGCGACCGGACCCAGCGCCTCCAGCGCGCCGGCATTGCCGACGACGACGTCCAGCTTGCCGAAGCGCTGGTAGAGCGCATGACCGAGCTGGTCGATCTTGTCATAGTCGCGCAGATCCATCGGCACCAGGGTCGCCGACTGGCCGGAGAGCTTCTGGATGGCGTCGTCGGTCTCCTCCAGCCCGCCGACGGTGCGGGCGACCAGGACCAGATGGGCGCCTTCGGCGGCGAAGCGCTTGGCGACGGCGGCGCCGATGCCGCGCGAGGCACCGGTGACGAGGGCGATGCGGCCGGAGAGACGGGACATGGTCGAAACTCGTTTCCTGATATTATTGTTCGTTCACATATGAAAAACCCTCCCCCGTGGCCGGGGGAGGGCTGATCGTCAGGCGCGGACGGGAACGCTCGATCCGGCCGGGGGGCTTTCCAGCGCGTCGGTCAGTGGGATCGGGTAGTCGCCGGTGAAGCAGGCGTCGCAATAGCTCAGCTTGGCCGGGTCGCGCTTCTCCTCGCCCATGGCGCGGTAGAGGCCGTCGAGCGAGATGAAGGCGAGGCTGTCGGCCTGGATGAACTCGCGCATCTGTTCCACCGTCATGCGGTGGGCCAGCAGCTTGCCCTGCTCCGGCGTGTCGATGCCGTAGAAGCAGGGGTGCGAGGTCGGCGGGCTGGAGATGCGCATGTGCACCTCGGCGGCCCCGGCGGCGCGCACCATCTCGACGATCTTCTTGGAGGTGGTGCCGCGGACGATGCTGTCGTCCACCAGCACGACGCGCTTGCCCTCGATCATCGCGCGGTTGGCGTTGTGCTTCAGCTTCACGCCGAGATGGCGGATCTGGTCGGTCGGCTCGATGAAGGTGCGGCCGACATAATGGTTGCGGATGATGCCGAGGTCGAACGGCACCCCGGCCTCCTGGGCGTATCCCAGCGCCGCCGGCACGCCGCTGTCCGGCACCGGCACGATCACGTCGGCGGGCACGCCGGCCTCGCGGGCCAGCTCGCGGCCGATGCGCTGGCGCGCCTCATAGACGGAGGTGCCTTCCATCACGCTGTCGGGACGGGCGAAGTAGATGTATTCGAAGATGCACAGGCGGCGCTGCTGCGGCTGGAACGGGCGCAGGCTGTGAACGCCCTCGCCGTCGATGACGATCATCTCGCCCGGCTCGACATCGCGGACATAGTCGGCGCCGACGATGTCGAAGGCGCAGGTCTCGCTCGCCAGGATGTAGGTGTCGCCGAGCCTGCCCAGCACCAGCGGACGGACGCCGAGCGCGTCGCGCACGCCGATGACCTCCTTGGAGGTCAGCGCCACCAGGGAGAAGGCGCCCTCGACCTGCCGCACCGCCTCGATCAGCCGGTCGACCGGCGAGCCGCCGCGGGCGGTCGCCATCAGGTGGACGATCACCTCGGTGTCGGTGGAGGACTGGAACAGGCAGCCGCGGCGGACCAGCTGGCGGCGCAGCACCTGGGCGTTGGTCAGGTTGCCGTTGTGCGCCAGCGCGAAGCCGCCGAACTCGAAGTCGGCGTAGAGCGGCTGGACGTTGCGGATCGAGGTGTCGCCGGTGGTGGCGTAGCGCACATGGCCGATGGCGCTGCCGCCCTTCAGCTTGGCGATGATCGCCTCGGAGCTGAAATGGTCGCCGACCAGGCCCAGCGTGTGCTGGAGGTGGAAGCGGCCGCCGTCGAAGCTGACGATGCCCGCCGCCTCCTGCCCGCGGTGCTGCAGGGCGTGCAGGCCCAGCGCCGTGATGGCGCCCGCCTGCGGGTTGCCGTAGATGCCGAACACGCCGCACTCCTCGCGCAGCTTGTCGTCGTCGAACGGATGCGTCGTCAGCATCACCAGAAGTCCTTCGTCCAGGAGGCGCCCCAGGGCGCGTCAGCACATGCAACGGAAAAAACTACGGTCCAACAAACGTCGATCGCGCCAAAACCGAGCGGTCAAGCTCAGCGGGCGTTGTTCTGCATCAGCCTTTCAAGGTCGGCGCGGTCGCGGTCCTTATAACCGGTATCGGGCGCCTGCGCACCCCCGGTCTTCGCGGGGCTGGGCACCGGCGTCGACAGGCGGTCGAGCGCCTGCTTGGCCTCCATCGCCTGACGCGCGCGGTCGCGCGCCATGTCCATCTGGCCGAGACCTTCCTTGCGCAGGTTCTCCGGCACGAAGGCGTAGAGCATCTCCGCTCCCGTCGCCAGGAAGGGCCGGGTCTTGGCCTGCTGCAGCCAGACCGGCTGTTCGGCCGGGTTCGGCACCAGCCACAGGAAGAACAGGTAAGCGATGGAAACCAGGATTCCACCCTTCACCAGACCGAAGGCGAAGCCCAGCGTGCGATCCAGGGCCGACAGGGCCGAGGCCTGCACGCCGCGCGACAGGCTGCGGCCCAGCAGCGACAGCACGATCAGCGCGACGATGAACACGCCGACCGCCGAGGCGGCGTAGGCCAGCATCTCGAAGCGGATGTAGATCTGCGCGTAGGGCAGGACATGGGGCAGGGCGTAGAGCGTGATCACCGCGGCGCCGGCCCAGGCGGCGACCGACACCAGCTCGGCGACGAGGCCCCGGCTGAAGGCGAGCAGCGCGGCCAGAAGCAGCACGGCGATGACGACGGCGTCCACCGGATTGACGGGAAAATTGTCCATGACCCTATGCCGATTATTGGAGTGCCGATTGAGAGAGACGTTTACAGCCTAAGATGAGCATGTTCGGAAGCTTGGGCCTTCCCGAACCAAACTTGGGCCTTCCCGAACCAAACTTGGGCCTTCCCGAACCAACCACGTCATTCCCGCGAAGGCGGGAATCCAGCCGTCCCAGCGCGTTCGCCGGCGGGGTTTCTGGATCCCCGCCTTCGCGGGGATGACGGCCGTTCCTTGCGAAGACCATGGCTTGACCGCGAATCCCGTGGTTCAAATATACTCGTCGTCACGCCAGCGGCGCGTGTCGTTGTCGTCATGGCCGCGTCGCGACGGCGGCCGGCCGGAGGACCCCTGCGGCTGGAACAGCGGCATCAGCTCGCCCAGCTGCTGGAGTTCGACCGTCTTGAGGCCGTTGTCGCCGCGGCTGCCCTTCTTGCCGGTGCGCCGCGCCGGGAAGATGGCGGAGGAGAAGCCGAGCTTCGCCGCCTCCTTCAACCGGGTGTCGCTCTGGCCGACGGCGCGGACCTCGCCCGACAGGCCGATCTCGCCGAACACCACCGCGTCGGCCGGCACCGGCTCCCCGGTCAGCGACGACACCAGCGCGGCGGCGACGGCGAGGTCGGCGGCAGGCTCGGTGATGCGCAGCCCGCCGGCCACGTTGAGATAGACGTCGTTGGCGCCGATCTGCACGCCGCAGCGCGCCTCCAGCACCGCCAGCACCATGGCGAGGCGGGCGGAATCCCAGCCGACCACGGCGCGGCGCGGCGTGCCGAGCGGCGACGGGGCGACCAGCGCCTGCACCTCGACCAGAACCGGGCGGGTGCCTTCCATCCCGGCGAAGACGGCGGCGCCCGACACGTCGCCGCGGCGCTCGGCCAGGAACAGGGCCGACGGGTTGGCGACCTCGCCCAGCCCGGCGTCGCCCATCTCGAACACGCCGATCTCGTCGGTCGGGCCGAAGCGGTTCTTCACCGCGCGCAGGATGCGGAACTGGTGGCCGCGCTCGCCCTCGAAATAGAGCACCGTGTCCACCATGTGCTCCAGCACGCGGGGACCGGCGATCATGCCTTCCTTGGTGACGTGGCCGACCAGCAGCAGGACGACGCCGCGCCGCTTGGCGACGCGGATCAGCTCCTGCGCGCTGGCGCGGACCTGGGCGACGGTGCCGGGGGCGCTGTCCAGATTGTCCATGTACATGGTCTGGATCGAATCGATGACGATCACCTCCGGACCCTTGGCCTCGTCCAGCGAGGCGACGATGTCGCGCACGCTGGTGGCCGACGCCAGATCGACCGGGGCGGTGGCGCAGCCCAGCCGCTGGGCGCGCAGCCGGACCTGATCGACCGCCTCCTCGCCCGAGACGTAGGCGCAGCGGTGGTCCTGCGACAGCCGGGCCATCGCCTGGAGCAGCAGGGTCGACTTGCCGATGCCGGGATCGCCGCCGATCAGGATGGCCGAGCCGGGGACCAGACCGCCGCCGCAGACGCGGTCGAACTCGGCGATGCCGGTCATCCGGCGCGGCGGCGCCTCGCTGGAGCCATGCAGGCCGACGAAGTCGATGCGGCGGCCGCGGGCGGCTCCCAGCCCCTTGGGCGCGCTGTCGGGCGCGGCCTCCTCGACGAGGCTGTTCCATTCGCCGCAGGCGTCGCACTTGCCCGCCCATTTCGGGAAGGAGGCGCCACAGGCCTGACAGACATATCGGGTGGTGGGCTTCGCCAAAGGTCTGGTAGTCCGATGGGGGTAAGGCCCGCCACATATAGCAAGCCATTTCGCCGAATCCTATGCTTGCAGGGGTGGAATGCGGGGGCTTTTTTCAGACCGGCGGCGTGATAGCTTGTTGCGCCGTCTGCGACTGGTCGCGGCGGTTGAAAGACGATCAGAGGGTTTACGTGACGGATGACGGTTTGATGGACAAGGAAGGCAAACGGATCGTGCTGCACGGTCCGGAAGGGTTCGCGGCGCTGCGCAAGGCCTGCCGGCTGGCGGCCGAGACGTTGGACTACATCACGCCCTTCGTGGTGCCGGGAGTCAGCACCGGCCGGCTCGACAAGCTGATCGAGGAGTTCCAGCGCGACCGCGGCGGCATCCCGGCGACGCTGGGCTATCACGGCTATCCCGCCTGCAGCTGCATCTCGCCCAACCACATCGTCAACCACGGCATCCCCAGCGACGACAAGAAGCTGGCCGAAGGCGACATCGTCAACATCGACGTCACGGTCATCCTCGACGGCTGGTACGGCGACAGCAGCCGCATGTACTTCGTCGGCGACAAGATCGGCGTGAAGGCCCGCAAGCTGGTCGACCTGACGTACCGCTGCATGATGGCCGGCATCGCCCAGGCCAGGCCCGGCAACCACCTGGGCGACATCGGCCATGCCATCCAGACGATGGCGGAGGCGGCGCGCTGCTCGGTGGTGCGCGATTTCGGCGGGCACGGCATCGGGCAGGTCTTCCACGACGCCCCGCACGTCGATCATTTCGGCAAGCCCGGCACCGGCGTCGAGCTGCGTCCCGGCATGGTCTTCACGGTGGAGCCGATGATCAACGCCGGCCGGCACGAGGTGAAGATCCTGTCCGACGGCTGGACCACGGTCACCCGCGACCGCTCGCTGTCGGCACAGTTCGAGCACCAGATCGGCATCACCGAGGACGGCTGCGAGATCTTCACCCTTTCCCCCGCCGGCTTCACCCAGCCGCCCTACGGAAACGCGGCATGAGCGACGAGCAGAAGCGTGACGGGCAGAAGCGTGACGAGCAGAGGCCCTGGGACGTGCTGGACAGCCGCGACCTGCTGGACGCCAGCCCTTACCTGAAGGTGCGGGCGGAAACGGTGCGGCTGCCGGACGGGCGGACGGTGGAGAACTACTACCAGCTCGACCAGCCCGACTATGCGCTGATGTATGTGGAGACCGCGGACGGTCAGGTGGTGATGCTGCGCACCTACAAGCACGGGGCGCAGCGCGTCAGCCTGACCTTTCCCGCCGGCGCCATCGAGCCGGGCGAGGACCCGCTGGCCGCCGCCAGGCGCGAACTGCTGGAGGAGACCGGCTATGCCGCCGACGACTGGACGGCGCTGGGCGGCTTCGTCGTCGGGGCGAACTCCAGGGGCAGCACCTGCCACATGTTCCACGCCAGGGGCGCCCGCAAGGTGGCGGAACCCGACCATGGCGACCTTGAGGACATGCGGATCGAGCTGCACAGTGCCCGCGAGCTGATCGACGCGGCGGCGCGCGGCGACTACGCCCTGCTGCCGGTGATCGCCATGCTGGGAGCCATGCTGATGCCGGAACTGCGCGAAGGGCTGGGCATGGCGGCGCGGAGCACCCGATGACGGAACCCTCCCCGACCGCGGAGCGGCTGATCGAACTGTTGGGCCTTCGGCCGCATCCGGAGGGGGGCCGCTACGTCGAGACCTACCGGGCGCCGGCGGAGGACGGGCGCGGGGTTGTGACGGCGATCTATTTCCTGCTGCGGGCGGGGGAGCGGTCGCACTGGCACACGGTGGATGCCGTGGAGATCTGGCTCTGGCACGGCGGGGCGCCGCTGGAACTGGCGGTCTTCGAGGAGGGCGGGACGGTCGAGCGCCGCCGGCTGGGCATGGACCTCGAAGGCGGCGAACGGCCGCAGGCGGTGGTGCCGCTCGGCGCCTGGCAGGCGGCGCGCAGCCTCGCCGAGGGGGCGGGCGGCTGGTCGCTGGTCAGCTGCACCGTCGCCCCGGCCTTCGAGTTCGCCGGTTTCCGGATGGCGCCGGCCGGATGGGAGCCGGAGGCGGGCGGCCTCCCGGAACGCTGACCGCCCTCTCTCCGGCGGTCAGCGCATCAGCCCGCGCAGCCGGTACAGCTCGTCCAGCGCCTGCCGGGGCGTCAGGCTGTCCGGGTCGATCCCGGCCAGCGCCGCCTCCACCGGCGACGGCCCGGCGGGCGCAGCCGCCGCGGCTTCGGCCTTCGGCGCCGGGCGCTTCAGCGCCGCGCTGAACAGCGGCAGATCCTCGGCCAGCCGGTGGATCGTCGCGTTCTGGTCGCCCGATTCCAGCAGCTTCAGCACCTCGTCCGCCCGCCCGACCACCGCCGGCGGCAGCCCGGCCAGCTTGGCGACGTGGATGCCGTAGCTGCGGTCGGCGGCCCCCGCCGTCACCTCGTGCAGGAAGACCACGTCGCCCTGCCATTCCTTGATCCGCATGGTGTGGCAGGACAGCGCCGGCAGCTTCGACGCCAGCATCGTCAGTTCATGATAGTGCGTCGCGAACAGCGCCCGGCAGCGGTTCACGTCGTGCAGGTGCTCGACGCAGGCCCAGGCGATCGACAGCCCGTCGAAGGTCGCCGTGCCGCGCCCGATCTCGTCGAGGATCACCAGCGCCCGCGCGCCCGACTGGTTCAGGATCGCCGCCGTCTCCACCATCTCGACCATGAAGGTGGAGCGGCCGCGCGCCAGATCGTCGGCGGCGCCGACGCGGCTGTAGAGCCGGTCCACCACCCCGATATGCGCCCGCTCCGCCGGCACGAAGCCGCCCATCTGCGCCAGCACCGCGATCAGCGCGTTCTGCCGCAGGAAGGTGGACTTGCCGGCCATGTTCGGGCCGGTCAGCAGCCACAGCCGGTTGTCCGGCGCCAGATCGCAGTCGTTGGCCACGAACGGCCCGCTGTGGCCGGCGTCCAGCACCGCCTCGACCACCGGATGCCGCCCGCCCTTGATGACGAAGGCGAGGCTGTCGTCCACCACCGGCCGGCTGTAGCGCCGCTCCTCCGCCAGTTCGGCCAGCGATGTGGCGACGTCCAGCGCCGCCAGCGCGTGGGCGGCCTGGGCGATGGCGTCGGCTTTTCCGGCGACGACCTCCACCAGCCCGGCGAACAGTTCCAGCTCCACCGCCAGCGCCTTGTCGGCGGCCTCCGAGATTCGCCGCTCCAGGTCCGACAGCTCCACCGTGCCGAAGCGCACGGCGTTCGCCATGGTCTGGCGGTGCATGAACACCTCTCGGCCCCGGTCCGACATCAGCTTGTCGGCATGGGCGGCGGTGACCTCGATGTGATAGCCCAGCACGTTGTTGTGCTTGACCTTCAGCGACGGCACCCCGGCGATCTCGGCGTATTTCGTCTGCAGCCCGGCGATCAGCCGCCGGCTCTCGTCGCGCAGCGTCACCAGCTCGTCGAGCGCATAGCTGTAGTCGCGGGCGATGAAGCCGCCGTCGCGCGCCAGCAGCGGCAGCTCCGGCGCCAGCGCCTGGGTCAGCTGGTCGACCAGCTCCGAATGGGCGCCCAGCCGCTTGTCGAGCGCCGCCAGCCCGTCCGGCAGCGGCAGGACGCCGGCCAGCAGCCCGCGGATCAGCCCGGCCTGCCGCAGCCCGTCGCGGATCGCCGCCAGGTCGCGCGGGC
>NZ_RWIJ01000044.1:8486-43726 GCF_019805165.1 Azospirillum sp. 412522 | reverse complement strand
TCGGACGTCGTGACCCTGGGTGGTTCGGGCAACACCGTCATCACCCGCGGCATCGACACCATGACCGGTGGTGGGGGCAGCGATCTGGTGATCCTGGGCGACACCGGCGTGAGCATGCGGGTGGAGAGCGGCATCGAGATCGTTGTCGGCGGGGCGGCCACGGATGTGGTCAGCCTCGGCGACGGCGGCTCGACGGTCCTGCTGCGCGGCCTCGAGACCCTGGTCGGCGGTACCGGCACCGACGTCATCACCACCGGTGACACCGGCGTGACCATGTCCGTCTCCGGCATAGAGACGCTGGTCGGCGGCGCGGGCACCGACTCGATCTCGGTGACCGGCGGGTCGATCCGCTTCCAGGCCGGTACCGGCGACAGCATCGGCTTGGCGTCGGACAGCGGCACCGATACGGTGGTGTACTCGTCCTTCAGCGACATCGCGTCGCCGGGTGCGAACACCGGCTTCATCTCTGTGTCGAACTTCCAGTCGGGCACCGACAAGGTGCAGTTGACCGGTACGGCCCGGACTGCGGCGGACGGGAACGGCGATTCAGCCCTGACCACGGCAACCGCAGGGATCAACGGGGGCAGCATGACCAGCGAACTGCTCAGCCTGTCCTCGACGGTCCGCGGCAGCCTGACGGATGCTGCGCTGGCGAACTTCCGCACCGCCCTTGGTACGCTGACGAACTCGTCGGCCGGTGCAAGCACACTGGTTCTGGCCAACAACGGCACCAGTTCCGCTCTGTATCAGGTGATCGACACCAACGGCGACGGCCAGGTGGCCGCCGCCGAGGTTCGCCTGCTCGGCGTGTTCAACGGCACGGTCCTTTCGCTCTCCGACATCACCCTCGGTTGATGTCGGGATCGGGCACGGCCTGCGATCGAAAGGAAAAAAGCGGAGGCCATCGGATGCCTGCTGACGCATCCGATGGCCTCTGGAGCTTCGCACAAGAAATCGGCAGGGTCGCGCTTGAGCGTCAGACCCGATGCGCCATGGCTGCTGGGTCAGCCGCCTGCCCGCAGGCGAGACATGCATCGTGCCGTCTCCAACAGCGAATACATGGCAATCATTACGATCATAATTATATCGACATGCCGCCAGGACCGTCGGGTCTGGCGATGGTGACCAGGTCAACCGAATCGGCCTTGCACCTGCTTGGTGGGCAGTCGGCGCCATAAACGCAGATAAAAATAGTCTGCGTTCTTCTTGCCTGCAGAAACGCAGACTGATATAGTCCGCGTTATCGGCCGGGCAGACGGATCACGGCGATCCGCAAGGTTCGAACGCCCGCTGCCGCCTTTCGCCATTCCCGGCTTTTCAACCGGGCGCCGGACGCCCGTCGGACAGGAGAGGGACTCATGAAAATCGTCGTCATCGGTGGAACCGGACTGATCGGTTCCAGGCTTGTCGCCACCCTGGGCGCCAGTGGCCATGAAGTCGTTGCCGCATCACCCAGCAAAGGCGTGAACACCATCACCGGCGATGGATTGGCCGGGGCGCTGGGCGGGGCCGAAATCGTCATCGACGTGTCCAATGCCCCGTCCTTCGACGAGACGGTCGTGGCCGATTTCTTCCGGACCTCCGGGCGCAATCTGGCCGAGGCCGAAACGAAGGCCGGCGTCCGCCACCATGTCGCCCTGTCGATCGTCGGCACCGACCGCGTCGGCGACCTCGGCTATTTCCGCGCCAAGCTGGAGCAGGAACGCCTGATCGCAGAGTCCGGCATTCCCTACACCATCGTTCGCGCCACCCAGTTCCTGGAATTCCTCGCCGGCATCGCCGACGGCCATGCCGACGGTGACACCGTACGGCTGGCACCGGTGCAGTTCCAGCCGATCGCCGCCGACGATGTGGCTGCCATCCTGGCCGAGACCGCGCTGGCGCAGCCGCTCAACGGACTCATCGACATCGCCGGTCCGGACCGCGGCCTCTTCGCCGAAATCGTCGGCGGTTATCTGACGGCGGTAGGCGACCGTCGCACCGCGGTCAGCGATCCAGCCGCCCGCTATTTCGGCGGCAGCGTCACCGAACGCTCCCTGGTCCCCACCGGCCCGGCCCGCCTCGGCCGGATGGGCCTGACCGGTTGGCTCGAACGGTCCAAGGCCGGCGCCTGAACGACTTTCCGCCACAGGCCGCCGTACCCGGCGTCCAATCGAAGCCCCGATTGCTGAAGGAGCAGAACGATGAAGCGCTTTCCCGTCCCCCTCCTGGCCCCCCTCCTGGTCGCGGCCCTGCCGTTCGCCACGGCTCTCGCCGACACTCCCCAATCGAAAAATGCCAAGGTGACCCTGGTTTACGAACATGCATTGCCCGACGTGCCCGGCAAGAGCGTCAAGGGCGTGCTGGTCGAATACGGTCCGGGCGGCTACTCGCCTGCCCATACCCATGCGAAGTCGGCTCTCATCTACGCCACCGTGCTGGAAGGGTCGATCCGCAGCAAGGTCAATGACGGCCCCGCCAAAACCTATCGGGCAGGAGAAAACTTCACCGAACTGCCGGGCGACCATCATGGGGTCAGCGCCAACGCCAGCAACACCGAGCCGGCGAAGCTCCTTGCCGTTTTCGTCGTGGACACCGCCGATACGGAGCTGACCACGCCGGACAGAAAGTGACGGAGGAGTTGCGAAACAGGGACGGCTTGCGCTTTGAAACGCGGATTATTAAAGTCCCTGTTTCCCCTGCTTCCTATCGGAACCGGCCATGGCACATCTCACCGTCAGCGTCGAGTACGGCATTCACTGCCTTCTCTGGCTGGTCTCATCGGGTAACCAGCCATTGAGCAGCCGTGACCTGGCCGAACTGCAGGGCATCTCGCCGTCCTTCCTGGCCAAGATTTTCCCGAAGCTTGAAAAAGCCGGACTCGTCATGGCCAGCGAAGGCGTTCGTGGCGGCTATCGGCTCGCCAAAGCTCCGGAAGACATCACCTTTCTGGACATCGTCGATGCGATCGAAGGCGACAAGCCGCTTTTCGATTGCCAGGAGATCCGAGGTCGCTGCGCAGTGTTCGGCCAGCGCCCCCCCTCCTGGGCGACATCCGGCGTCTGCGCCGTGCATGCCGTGATGATTCGCGCGGAAAAGGCGATGCGGGCAGTACTGGCCCAGGAGACGCTCGCCAACGTCGCCAACACATTCGGCCGGAAAGCGCCCCAGGAATTCTCCGACGAAATCGCCCACTGGTTCCATGACCGCTTCAGCGCCCGGACATCGACACGCACCTCGCGGTCGAGTTGATCCCCCTCGATCCGGATGCGCAGGGCAGCGCGTCAAGCATCGAAGTCAAGTGCGGCACCAGGAATAGCCTGACACCGAGATATTCACTTATGGTGAATGCTTGATCGTTTGCCTTCGACCACCGGGTCGGCCGGCTATTTCGAAGAGGAAGCGGTCCTCAGCTACCTCCCCGAAACCGATACCGGCCGGAAGGCGGCGGCGCAACCAATGGGCCATTCAAGCCGGCCACTCAAGCCGGCCACTCAAGCCGGATGAGCGCCGGTACGGATGATCGTTCCGACATGCTCGCCACGCAGCGCGGCGGTCACGCGGCCCGGCATCAGGCCATTCACGATCTGCACGCGCTCAAGGTGACGCGCGTTCGCCATGATCTCGGGCAGCGACCGGTCCACCGGCAGGGTGCCTTCGAACCGCGCCAGATCGGCGGCGGACACTTCGCCGAGCAGTTCCGCAGTCTCCCCGTCGGGACCGTTGGGGTCGGTGGTGTAGATGCCGTCCACATCCTCGACGATCGTCAGCCCGGCAGCCCCCAGCGCGTCGGCCAGCAGGAAGGCGCCGGCGTCGGCCCGGTGCGGCGGGATGCGCGAACCCGGAAACTCGTGGTGGTCGTAGGGCGGGAAGGCGCTGCCCACCACCGCCCGCGCCGCCGCCAGATGGATGGCGAGCTGGTTCGCGATGGTCGGGTGCTCGACGTAGGAGACTCCCTCCGGCGCCAGCAGAGAGGCGAGGATGTGGCCGTTCTGACCGGCCTCGCTCGCGGCGAGTGGGGCGAGCGACCCGACCGGCAGGCCGAGGTCGAGGCCGACGCCGTAGAGGTGGCGGGCGCGGATGCCGGCACCGGTCAGGATGAGCAGGCGGTGTTCGGGCAGCAGCTCGCGGATTTCCTTCACGACCGGGAGGATGGCGTCGGCGCCGCGGTCCATGATGGAACGGCCGCCGATCTTGACGACCTGCAGCCAGGGCAGCAGCCGGATCGGCCGCACACCGGCGACGGGACGGGTCAGCTCGCTGTCGAGAAGGGTCTGGCGCGCGAGCGGGGAGACCACATGCTTGATGCTGGCGGTGGTGTCGGACATGACGGTGGTCCTTCAGCGCGCGGTGATGATGGTGCCGACATGCTCGCCGGCGAGCGCGCGGGTGAGGTTGCCGGGGACGAGGCCGTTCACGATCTGCACCTGACGGACATGGCGGGCCTGCTGGAGCAGGTCGAGCACCGGGAATTCGAGGATCGAGTCCTGCAACCCCTTCGCCTTCATCTCGTCGACCGAGATCTTCGGGATGAAGGTGGCGTCCTTCGACGTCTTCGGGTTGGCGGTGTAGAGGCCGTCCTCGTCCTTCACATAGATCATCGCCTTGCAGCCGAACTGCTCGGCGACGAGGAAGCAGCCGGCGTCGGTGCGATAGGGCGGGATCACGCTCTCGGCGGCCGGGCGGATCCATAGCTTGTAGGGCGGCATGCCACTGAAGACGACGCCGCTCACTTCGGCCAGATAGAGCGGCACCGCCGACATGCCGGCGCCATCGACCGTGGAAATCCCGTGCCTGGCGAGAAGCTGCCCCAGCATCGCGGCGTTCTGGTCGGCCACCGAGGCGCCGAGCTGCGCCAGCACGCCGGCCGGCAGGTTGAGGCCGGCGGCGATCGAATAGAGGTGGCGGGCGCGGGTGCCGGCTCCGGTGCCGATCAGCAGCTTATGGGACTTGCGGGCGGCGACGATCTCGTCCACCAGCGGGTAGACGGCGGCACGGCCGCGGTCGATGACGCTCTGGCCGCCGATCTTGAGCACCGTCGCATCCGGCAGGATGCGGAAGTCCGCCGCCGTCTCCGCTGCCGCCTCGAGCTGCGCGTCGGTCAGGGATCGTTGCATGAGGAGCGCTTCGAGCGCGGCCGTCGTCTCGGTCATCAGGGGAGTTTCCCTCTCGTCAATCCATGCCGGCGCCCCGCCCCGCCCCTGCCGACCAACGTGACAGCATGGCCCATCCGCGCCAGGAACCGGCGCGACACTGCTCCATTTCCCCTACAATGTCAATGGATAATAGTGAAATACCTTTATATTTCATCACGCTATGAAGTCACGAGTGATAGCGGGCCCATCGCCTGGGCGACCCTGCAGGCCGTCGCGACGACGCTCGGTTCGCGGCAGGGATGACGTGCGAGGCATCGATGAGCGCGCAGGTCCGGTCGCCGGCCGAGCTTCCGACATGCCTCAAGAACTGCTTCGGATCGTGTTGCGACGCATGGCGCAGGAACTTTTCCGGAGAAGCGCCCCGACATGGCCTCCCGGAGCTGGTGCTAACGCGCCGATTCCGCAAAACGGGGCAGTCATTGCGGGTTTTCAACAGCGTCGGCAACCAAACCGATCAAAGAACGGCGAGTTCGTGGAACCAGCGCTTGAACACGTTGGGGGAGCCGGAAACCGGCTGGCGCAGGCGCTGCCCGGTGTCTCTGGCGTCGCTGGGCGTCATTCCAAACGCCGACCTGAATGCACGGCTGAAAGCGGCTTCGGAGCGGAAACCCCAGCGGTGGGCGATCTCGGCGATACGCTGGTGGGACCGGTGCGCCGCCGTCAGGTCGGCCAGGCTGCGGTCCAGCCGCCTCCGCAGGATATGAGCGGCCACCCCGCCCAGCGGTTCGAACAAGCGGTATAGGGTGGGGCGGGAAAGGCCGAATGCTTCGGCGATCTGTGTCGCTCCAAACCCCGGGTCGCCGAGATGCCCGTCAATGTAGCGTTTGATCTCCGCCATGCGTGACGCCTGCATCTCAGGTCGGACGAGGTCGAGCGCATTGACCGTCGGCCCCAGGCAACCGGCGATGAAGCTGGCTGCGCCCTTGGTCACGCTCATGGCGTCGCGCGAAGACAGCTGACCTGCCACCCGATAAAGCGACTGGATATGAGCGGACAGCAGGGAGCCGATCGAGCTGCCACTGCGCAACACCAGCCCATGAAGATCATCCGGCGCGGCCACCAGCGGAGCCAGCATCTCCCGCGGCAGGCAGAGAGTCAGGGTATCAACGTTGTAATCCACCGTGTGGACCGTCTGCGCCAGATCCAGGATGCAGACATCGCCGGATCGCACATCGACCTCGCGCCGCCCCATGGTTCCGCTGGACCCACCCTTCATCTGCAACTGGATCAGATAATGGTCGATGCCGCTGCGGGTGATCACCTGGGGTGTGCGGTGGAAGGTCTGCGTCACCGTTGTGCAGCGGCCGAGCAGCACGCCGCCCAGATGGTAAGTCTGTAGGCTGCCGCGAAAGCCGTCGAGATCCTCCTTCGACAGGCTTATGTCGAAGATCGGCGACATCTGGTCCCGCCACTGCCCGAACCCCTCCTCCGCCGGCATGGCCAAGCTGTCGAAGCGAAGAACCGGAGCCGTCACAACGGGTTCCGTCACATGGCCAGCATCGGACATCGATCACGCTCGAACAATTCCCCTCCAAAAGGGGAAGCATTCGCATATGCCCTCTGTCAAGCATCAACGGGACGAGCATCCACAGGCGACGCATATCTCCCTACTCACCACTGTTATTTTCCGGAGGTGCCGCTGGCCGCGTAGGCGTTGCGCAATCCCTTGGCCGACAGCGGCAGTGTCACCGCCTTTCCCGACCCGTCGGAGAAGCCGAGGCTGATCGGCTGCGTGGCGTTCGCCAGCGCGTCGAGGCTCTGCTTGGGCAATTCCGCTTCGGCGAGGCAGGATTGCAGGCAGCGCCGGAAGGTGAGCGACGCTACCTGCTTGTCGCCGACGCGAATGGTGACGCCGGACGGGAGCAACACGCCGGCCGGCAGTTCGGCCAGGATCTTGTCCCCGGCGACCCCGGTCGGCCGGCCGATCACGACCTGCGCAATGATCCGGCCGTCCGGCCCGGCGATCGTCTGCACGGTTTCGCACAGCTTCGTTTCCTTGGTGCCGTCGCGCTCGGTTTCGCAACGCACCAGCCAGTCGTCATAATTGGCGGTCGTCCGGTTCGGTGCCGGAACGGGAGCCGGCTGCTGCGCCGCCGCGCCGCCTGCGGACAGCAGGATCACCAGCGGCAAGACGGCGCCCGGGAAAGCGGTGCCCCGGATAACGGTGTTTCGGCGGATCATGGTCACGATGCTCGATCGTCCTTTCAAGACGGGATGGGTGGTGGAGGATCAATAGGTGGCGAAGACGCGGACCTTCAGGTCGAAATGGCCGGCCTGCCGCTTGCCTTCGTCGGCCAGCGCGACCGCGGCTGTCAGGTTCGTCGTCACATGGTCCGCAACGCGGTAATCGACGCCGAGACCGGTTCCCGCCAGGAACAGGTCGCGGCGCGCGCCGATGTCCTTTCCGATCGCGCCGTCGACGAAGGCGAAGGGCTGGAGGACGTCGTCCCGGACCAGCGGAACGCCGGGCAGGCGTAGCTCGTTGCGCAGGATGATGCCGCGGTCGGCCGCTCCGTTCCCAAGGTCATAGCCGCGCACGGCATAGAGCCCGCCGAGCGCGATCTGTTCGGTGTCGGGCAGCGCCTGCCCGGCAAACTGCACCGTCAATTCGTTGGTCAAGCTGATCCCGCCGCCAAGGTCGGTGCTGCGGTTCGCGACGCCGGTCACATAGCCATACCGCGCCTTCCGGACCCGGCCGTTCGAAAAGGCGGTCCAGCCCGCATCGTCGTTGTTGGCCATCACGCCGCCCGGATTGATCTTGCCGATCAGGCTCAGCGCCGTCGCCCCCAGCCGGTCGCTCCAGCTCAGGTCCCAGCCGAGACCGACCTGGACGACGTCCACGCGAGCCCGGCCGAGACCGGCGCCGTCGAAGAAGGTCCGGCGGTCGAGCGTCTTGGCCTCGACCCCGGCCTGGAGATCGCCGAGACGGACACCGGGCAGCAGGCTGGACAGCGCGGCGCGGTAATAGACCGGCAGCTCGAAGAAATTGTTGTCGGAAGTGAAGGAGCCGTTCCTCTGCCGCGTCGCCACGAAGTTCGGGCTGATCTCGATCGCCTGACGTGCGGCGGTGGGCAGGACGAAGCGCGCCGAATGGCTGAGATAGTGGGCACGCTCGCCGTCGCCGGGGAACAGGCGCCCGGCACCCTCGAACAGGTCGCGCGATCCGGTGGTCTGCCACGACCCGTAGGCGTCGCCGAGCTGGGGAAGGCCGAAGCCGGCACCGAGGAAGAAGCGGTTGCGGTCGGTTTCCCGCGTGCCGGTGTTCGCATAGCCGGCGAAGACCTGCCACGGCTTCTGCGGCACCAGCTCCAGAGTCAGGTCGGAGCGGCCCAGGCCGTCGCCGGGAGAGAAGATGCCCTGGACGCGGCGGTAGGGGTAGCGGTTCAGCCAGCGCAGATCCTCGTCGATCCGGGCCACCTCGATCCGCTCCCCCTCCACGCCGCGGATGCCGGCGGCGATGGCGGCGGCGCGCCCGTCACCCTGGCCATCCGCTTCCCCCTGAATCGAGATTTTCCCCAGAGCGAATTCGATCACCCGCAGGGTCAGGGTGCCGGCGGTGACCTCCTGCGGCGGAATGCTGACCGACACGAAAGGATGGCCGGCCTCGCGGTAGACTCCGGCGATGGCGGCCTGCGCATCGGCGATCAGCGCCATGGAGAGCGGCTGCCCGATGAAGCCGGAAAGGGCGCTGCGCAGATCCTCCCGCAGCGCTTGGTCCGTTTCGGCACCGCCAATGCCGATGCGACCGGTAAGGATCCCACCGGTGCCGACATCCGCCCCGCCCGCCGACCCGCCCGCCGCCCCGCCCGCCGATGGGACGGTGGCATCGCGGCCGATCAGTCTGATGGCGTTCAACTCGACGCCCAGCGGGGTCCGGTCCGCCGCGGCGCCGTTGCCGGGGTCGATCGATAGCGTATTGGACGGTTCGGCCTGCCGGGGCGGCGGGTTGCGTTCGACCGGCAGGGATTGCGCCAGCGCTCCCCCACCTGTCAGGGCAAGGGTGCCCAGCGCCAGAGCGCCGAAGGACAAACGGATGACAGTCGCGGGCATCAGGGGGATTTCACGCTCAGAAAGGTTCCGATGAAGCGGTTGGCGGGATGCGGAAGCGAGGCGCAACCTTCGCCGCCCGCGGCCCCGCAGACGTCCTGCGCCCCGTCCTTGCGGTTGCCGATGGTTTCCGGGCCGTTGGCTTCCGATAGGGCTGCCGGCGACGCGGACTCCGACGATCCTCCCACCTCGGCCGGGCGGCCGAGCGATGCGATGGCGGGTCCCGACAGAGCGACCGGTTCGATCAGGCGCGCCGGCAGGATGGCGGCCAGACCGGACGGCTGGGGCGATACCGTCAGCAGCCCCGGCGTGAAGCGCAGGTCGTAATTGTCCCCGGCGGTCAGGCTACCTTGGGTGATGGCATAGGCTCCGGCCGGCGACGCCGCCGTCGCCAGGGTTTCCGGCAGGCCGTCGATCCGGTCGCCGTCCAGCGGCCCGGAACCGACCACCCGGTAAGTCAGGGTCGGGTTGGGGACGCCGGACAGCCGGGCGGCATCGTCCGCCGCGAGCGTCAGCAGCCTCCGGCCGACCGTCAGCCCGCCATCGGCATGGCGGATCAGATAGTTGCCGCTGGCCGCCCCCGCCAGCGTCCCACCGGCCGCCGTGATGCGGTAGCCGCCCCCGGCCGCCGACCGCGAGCGGGCATCGGTGAACAGGGTGACGCCCGACAGCAGGTCATCGGTCTGGCCGTTCTTCCAGCCCGACACCGAATATCCCAGCGCAGGCACCGCGTCGCCATAGACCATCGTGCCGTCGGAGGCCGTGACCGTCAGCAGGGCCGGAGTGACCGAGAAGGCGCCGCCGGCATGGCTGAGCCTGTAGTTGCCGGTCGCCGCCCCCGACAAGGTGCCGCCCGCCGCCATGGTGCGGTAGCCGGTGCCGACGTTCGAGAGGGAGGTTGCGTCGGTGGAAACCGCGACGCCCGAGAGCAGCCCGTCACCCTGGCCGTTCTTCCAGCCGGACACGCTGTAGCCCAGCACCGGCACGGCATCGCCATAGACCATGGTGCCGTCCGCCGCGGTCACCGTCAGGGTAGCCGGCGTCACCGAGACTTTGCCGTCCACACGGCTGAAGCTGTAGTTGCCGGCGGCGGCCCCCGACAGCGTGCCGCCCGCCGTCATGCTGCGGTAGCCGGTGCCGACGTTCGAAAGCGCCGTCGCATCGCTGGAGACGGCGACGCCGGAGAGCAGCCCATCGCTTTGGCCGTTCCTCCAGCCTGACACGCTGTAGCCCAGCACCGGCACGGCGTCGCCATAGATCATGGTTCCGTCGGCCGCGGTCACCGTCAGCGTGGCCGGCGTCACCGAAAGGCCGCCGTCGACATGGCGAAGCGTGTAGTTGCCGATGGCGGCGCCCGACAGCGTGCCGCCCGTCGTGGCGATCCGGTAGTCGCCGACATTCGTTTGCGCGGTGACGTCGGTCGAGACGCCGACCCCCGACAGCAGACTGTCGGCCTGGCCGTTCTTCCAGCCGGCCACGCTGTAGTCCAGCCCCGGCACGGCGTCGCCATACACCATCTTGCGGCTGCCGGCCGTCACCGTCAGGGTGGCGGGCGTCACCGAGAAGCTGCCGCCGATATGGCTGAGCGTGTAGTTGCCGGCGGCGGCCCCCGACAGCGTGCCGCCCGCCGTCGTCGTGTGGTAGGAGGTCCCGACATTCGACAGGGAGGTGGCGTCGGTGGTCGCGGTCACGTCGGACAGCAGCGCGTCGCCCTGGCCGTTCTTCCAGCCCGATGCCGTGTAGCCCAGCACCGGCACGGCATCGCCATACACCATCGTGCTGTTGGCCGCCGTCACCGTCAGGGTGGCCGGCGTCACCGAGAAACCACCGTCCACACGGCTGAAGCTGTAGTTGCCGGAGGCGGCACCCGACAGCGTGCCGCCCGCCGTCATGGTGCGGTAGGCGGTGCCGACATTCGAGGCGAAGGTGGCGTCGGTCGAGACGGTCACGCCCGTCAGCAGCGCGTCGGTCTGACCGTTCTTCCAACCCGCTACGCTGTAGCCGGTCAGGGCCGGCACGGTGTCGCCATAGACCATCGTGCCGCCGTCGGCCGTCAGCGTCAGCGTGGCCGGCGTCACCGAGAAGGCCCCGTCCGTACGGGCAATCGTGTAGTTGCCGACGGCCGCCCCCGACAGCGTCCCACCCGTCGCCGTGGTGCGGTAGGAGCTGCCGACATTCGAGGCGGAGGTAGCATCGGTCGAGACGGCCACGCCCGACAGCAAGGCGTCGGTCTGGCCGTTCTTCCAGCCGGACACCGAATAGCCGGTCAGCGCCGGCACGGTGTCGCCGTAGACCATCGTGCTGTCGGATGCCGTCACCGTCAGGGTGGCCGGCGTCACCGAGAAGGCCCCGTCCGCACGGGCAATCGTGTAGTTGCCGACGGCAGCGCCGGAAAGCGTCCCGCCCGCCGTCATCGTGCGGTAAGCGGTGCCGACATTCGAGGCGGAGGTAGCATCGGTCGAAACGGTCACGCCCGACAGCAGGGCGTCGGTCTGGCCGTTCTTCCAGCCGGACAGGCTGTAGCCCAGCGTCGGCACGGCGTCGCCATACACCATCGTGCTGTCCGATGCTGTCACCGTCAGGGTGGTCGGCGTCACCGAGAAGGCCCCGTCCGTACGGGCAAGCGTGTAGTTGCCGGTGGCCGCCCCCGACAGCGTGCCGCCTGCCGTCATGGTCCGGTAGGAGGTGCCGACATTCGAGGCGGAGGTCGCATCGGTCGAGACGGTCACACCCGACAGCAGGGCGTCGGTCTGGCCGTTCTTCCAGCCGGACAGGCTGTAGCCCAGCGTCGGCACGGCGTCGCCATAGACCATCGTGCCGTCGGACGCCGTCACCGTCAGGGTGGCCGGCGTCACCGAGAAGGCCCCGTCCGCACGGGCAATCGTGTAGTTGCCGACGGCCGCCCCCGACAGCGTCCCACCCGTCGCCGTGGTGCGGTAGGAGCTGCCGACATTCGAGGCGGAGGTCGCATCGGTCGAGACGGCCACGCCCGACAGCAAGGCGTCGGTCTGGCCGTTCTTCCAGCCGGACACCGAATAGCTAGTCAGCGCCGGCACGGCATCGCCGTAGACCATCGTGCTGTCCGATGCCGTCACCGTCAGCGTGGCGGGCGTCACCGAGAAGGCGCCGTCCGCACGGGCAATCGTGTAGTTGCCGGTGGCAGCGCCAGAAAGCGTCCCGCCTGCCGTCATGGTCCGGTAGGCGGTGCCGACATTCGAGGCGGAGGTGGCGTCGGTGGAGACGGTCACGCCCGTCAGCAGGGCGTCGGTCTGGCCGTTCTTCCAGCCCGTCACCGTATAGCCCGTCAGCGTCGGCACGGTGTCGCCGTAGACCATCGTGCCGTCGGACGCCGTCACCGTCAGCGTGGCCGGCGTCACCGAGAAGGCGCCGTCCGTACGGGCAATCGTGTAGTTGCCGGTGGCAGCGCCGGACAGCGTCCCACCCGCCGTCATCGTGCGGTAGGCGGTGCCGACATTCGAGGCGGAGGTCGCATCGGTCGAGACGGTCACGCCCGACAGCAGGGCGTCGGTCTGGCCGTTCTTCCAGCCGGACAGGCTGTAGCCCAGCGTCGGCACGGCGTCGCCATACACCATCGTGCTGTCCGATGCTGTCACCGTCAGGGTGGCCGGCGTCACCGAGAAGGCGCCGTCCGCACGGGCAATCGTGTAGTTGCCGGTGGCCGCCCCCGACAGCGTGCCGCCCGCCGTCATCGTGCGGTAGGCCGTCCCGACATTCGAGGCGGAGGTGGCGTCGGTGGAGACGGTCACGCCCGACAGCAGCGCGCCGGTCTGGCCGTTCTTCCAGCCCGCCACCGAATAGCCGGTCAGGGCCGGCACGGCATCGCCGTAGACCATCGTGCCGTCGGACGCCGTCACCGTCAGCGTGGCCGGCGTCACCGAGAAGGCCCCGTCCGTACGGGCAATCGTGTAGTTGCCGGTGGCAGCGCCGGACAGCGTCCCACCCGTCGCCGTGGTGCGGTAGGCGGTGCCGACATTCGAGGTGGAAGTGGCGTCGGTGGAGACGGTCACGCCCGACAGCAGCGCGTCGGTCTGGCCGTTCTTCCAGCCCGTCACCGTATAGCCGGTCAGCGTCGGCACGGTGTCGCCATAGACCATCGTACTGTCCGATGCCGTCACCGTCAGGGTAGCGGGCGTCACCGAGAAGGCGCCGTCCGTACGGGCAATCGTGTAGTTGCCGGTGGCGGCACCCGACAGCGTCCCGCCTGCCGTCATGGTCCGGTAGGCGGTGCCGACATTCGAGGCGGAGGTAGCATCGGTCGAGACGGTCACACCCGACAGCAGGGCGTCGGTCTGGCCGTTCTTCCAGCCGGACAGGCTGTAGCCCAGCGTCGGCACGGTGTCGCCATAGACCATCGTGCTGTCCGACGCCGTCACTGTCAGGGTGGCCGGCGTCACCGAGAAGGCGCCGTCCGTACGGGCAATCGTGTAGTTGCCGGTGGCAGCCCCCGACAGCGTGCCGCCTGCCGTCATGGTCCGGTAGGAGGTGCCGACATTCGAGGCGGAGGTAGCATCGGTCGAGACGGTCACGCCCGACAGCAGCGCGTCGGTCTGGCCGTTCTTCCAGCCCGTCACCGTATAGCCGGTCAGCGTCGGCACGGTGTCGCCATAGACCATCGTACTGTCCGATGCCGTCACCGTCAGGGTGGCCGGCGTCACCGAGAAGGCGCCGTCCGTACGGGCAATCGTGTAGTTGCCGGTGGCAGCACCGGAGAGCGTCCCGCCCGCCGTCATCGTGCGGTAGGCCGTCCCGACATTCGACTGAGACGTCGCGTCCGTGGAAACCGTGACCCCGGACAACAGCGCATCGTTCTGGCCGTTCTTCCAGCCCGTCACCGTATAGCCGGTCAGCGCCGGCACGGTGTCGCCATAGACCATCGTGCCGTCGGATGCCGTCACCGTCAGCGTGGCCGGCGTCACCGAGAAGGCGCCGCCCACATGGCTGAGCGTGTAGTTGCCGGTGGCCGCCCCCGACAGCGCCCCACCCGTTGCCGTGGTGCGGTAGGAACTGCCGACATTTGAGGCGGAAGTGGCGTCGGTTGAGACGGTCACGCCCGACAGCAGCGCGTCGGTCTGGCCGTTCTTCCAGCCGGACAGGCTGTAGCCCAGCGTCGGCACGGTGTCGCCATAGACCATCGTGCTGTCCGACGCCGTCACTGTCAGGGTGGCCGGCGTCACCGAGAAGGCGCCGTCCGTACGGGCAATCGTGTAGTTGCCGGTGGCAGCCCCCGACAGCGTGCCGCCTGCCGTCATGGTCCGGTAGGAGGTGCCGACATTCGAGGCGGAGGTAGCATCGGTCGAGACGGTCACGCCCGACAGCAGCGCGTCGGTCTGGCCGTTCTTCCAGCCCGTCACCGTATAGCCGGTCAGCGTCGGCACGGTGTCGCCATAGACCATCGTACTGTCCGATGCCGTCACCGTCAGGGTAGCGGGCGTCACCGAGAAGGCGCCGTCCGTACGGGCAATCGTGTAGTTGCCGGTGGCGGCACCCGACAGCGTCCCGCCTGCCGTCATGGTCCGGTAGGCGGTGCCGACATTCGAGGCGGAGGTAGCATCGGTCGAGACGGTCAAGCCCGACAGCAACGCGCCGGTCTGGCCGTTCTTCCAGCCCGTCACCGTATAGCCGGTCAGCGTCGGCACGGCGTCGCCATAGACCATCGTGCCGCCGTCGGCCGTCAGCGTCAGGGTGGCCGGCGTCACCAAGGCGCCGACAGTCACCACGCGGGCCGCCCCGCCCAGGCCGAAGCTGCCGGTCACCCCCGACGCGTCCACGAGGTTCAGATAGGTCCCGACATCGGCGCCGGCCGCCAGGGTGCTGGTCGCCCCGCCGCTGATCCGGTTCCACACCGACCCGCCCAGAACGGCGATGGGCACACTCGCCGGATCGTCGCCATAGACGGTGTTGTGGGCGATGCCGACCACGCCGGACACGCCGAACAGCAGCGGCGCGCCGGTGCCGTCGGCCGGCGCCCAGGCCAGGGCGTCGAGGCTGGTGAAGCTGTTCGCGTCGCGCATCTGCGTGCCGGTCAGCCCGGTCATGCCGGTGGGGGTTCCGGCCCCCGCGCCGTCCGTCCGGCCGCTGGACTCGGTGTTCCAATAGGACAGCGTGACGGTGCCGTCGTTGCGTCCGGCCAGCCCGCCGAGTGCGGTGCCTTGTCCGGCCACGGCGCCGGTGGCGTAGGACTGGGCGATGCTGCCGCCCGTCCCGTTGGTCCCGGCCAGCCCGCCGACCCGGTCGCCCTGTCCGGTGACCGCGCCGGTGGCGTAGCTCTGCAGTAGGGTGCCGTCATTGACGCCGGCCAGCCCGCCGACGCCGTCGCCCTGCCCGGCCACCGTGCCGGCGGCATAGGATTGGCGGATGGTGCCGCTGTTGCTGCCCGCCAGCCCGCCGGTGCCCGCCCCCTGTCCGGTCACGCCGGCGCGGGAGAAGGACTGGAGGATGGTGCCGCCGTTGGTCCCGGCGATGGCGCCGACCCGGTTGCCGCCGGTGACGGCGCCGGTCGCGTCGAGGCCGACATTGCTCACCGTGCCGCCGGTGCCGATCTTGCCGAACAGGCCGACATCGTCGCTCGCCGGCCGGTTGATCGTCAGCCCGCGGATCAGATGGCCGCGCCCGTCGAAGCTGCCGGTGAAGCCGGTGCCCGCCAGCGGGATGAAGCCGCCCGTCCCCCAGATGCCGGCGGCACTGGCGCCCGACGTGGCCTGGGCGTCGATGTCGGCGCCGAGCCGGTAGGACCCTGCCGGGTTCGCATCGATCAACTGGAGCTGGTGGAGGTTGGTGATGGCGGCGACGCCGTCGCTTCCCGCCTTCGCCGCCTCCCACCGGCCGATCGGCCGCATGTCCGCGGACTGGTACCAGTCCTTGGTAAAATCCCAGCCGACATAGGAGGATGCCTGGCGCGCCTCGGCGGTGGTCAGCCCGGTCAGGCCGGTCACCACCTTGTTGCCGACGCCGTTCTGCTGACCGCTGGTCTGCGTGTCCCAATAGGAGTTGGTGATGGTGCCTTGAGTATGCTGGCCGATGAAGCCGCCGACGTTGCTGGCTCCCGTCACACTGCCGGAAGCGTACGACTCGTTGATCTCTGCGGAACTTCTTCCGACAAGCCCTCCAACCGAGCTTCCTGCAGCGGTGACCGATGCGACCGCGTAGGATCGCTTGATCCGGTCTGTAGAGCTTGCGGTTCCAACAAGTCCTCCAACATTTTGCTTTCCGGAAACAATCCCCGTAAAATATGAATTCTCAATAATTACTCCGCCATTAGTAATACCAACAAGACCGCCGACGCGAATCGCACCATTTCCGGATAATTGGCTATATCCTGTTACTTGACTGTCGACAATCCCAATATTCCTGATGCTGTGGACGTTGTTTATGTTTCCTTTTACAGATCCAAATAATCCTACAACATTATCAAAGTTGGAACGGTTGATGAAAAGTTTTTTAATTACATGGCCGTTTCCATCGAAATCTCCCTGAAATTCAATACCTGATCTCCCAATTGGGTAAAATCCGTGCTCGCCCCAGATCCCCGCGTGGTTGGTGCCCGCGGTTTCGGACGCGTCGATGTCCATGGCCAGCCGATAGTTGCCCTTATTATAATCGGACCAACCATCGCTCGCATTTATCAGGACGAGCTGATGCAGATTGCTGACGACCCTGTACCCGTCCGCCCCCTTCTTGGCCGCCTCCCACACACCGATGGGCCTGAAGTCCGGGTATGAATTGGAGTCCAGGCCTATATCGAAGAGATTCGAGTACCATTTGTTAGCTCCGTAGCTGAAATAATTCCCGTCCGCTACGGTGCTGGAATCCCGGATCTCGTCCGAGGTCAGGCCTCTCAGTCCGTTGACCGTGCCGTTGCCGACGCCGACGCCACTCCCAAGACCGGTGGTCTGCGTGTCCCAAAGAGACCATTCGACCGTGCCGCCGTTGGCACCGATCAGGCCGCCGGCATCCTGCCCCGTCACGGCGCCGGTGGCGTAGCTCTCGGTCACCGTGCCGCCATTGTCGCCGATCAGGCCGCCGACCGTCCTCGTTCCCGTCACGCTGCCCAGGGCGTAGGCTTCGGTCACCGACCCTGCGGTCATCCGTCCGACCAGGCCGCCCGCCTGATCGCCCCCCGCCGTCACGGCGCCGCTGGCATAGGCCTGGACGATCGTCCCGCTGTTGCTGCCGGCCAGCCCGCCGACAGCACCACCCTGTGCCGTCACCGCGCCGGTGGCGAAGGACTGGCCAACCGTCCCGGCGTTGCTGCCGACCAGCCCGCCGACCTCGCCGCCCCGCCCGGTCACCGTGCCGGTGGCCGACGCCCAGGTCACCGTCCCGGCGTTGCTGCCGGCCAGGGCTCCCACCCGGTTCGCCCCCAGCACGCTGCCGCCGACCATGCGGACGTCCCGCACCACGCCGCCGGCGCCGACGGCGCCGAACAGGCCGACATCGTCGCTGCCCGGCCGGTTGATCGTCAGCCCGTCGATGGCATGATCCCGGCCGTCGAACCGCCCTGTGAAAGGGATGGCGGCGCTGCCCAGCGGGGCGAAGCCGGCGCCGCTGTTCCAGCCGGCGGTGGCCTGCGCGTCGATGTCGCGGCCCAGCGCGTAGGCGCCCGCCAGATTGCTGGCGACGGCCTGCAAATTCTCCACCGAGTTCACCAGCATGAAGCCGGTCACCGCCGTGCCCGCCCCGGCGATGCCGGAATAGTCGGTCGGCGCGGTGTAGGCGGTGGGGTTGTAGAGGATGGACACCCCGCCGGTGGCCGTGACGGTGGCCCCCCCGCCGAACTGCACGCTTCCCGTCCCGATGCCGGCGTAATCCGACCACAGCACCACCTTCGCGCCGCGCATGGCGGCGCTCACCGTGACGTCGCGCTTGGCCAGCAGCGAAAGGTCGGATCTGGTTTCGCCGGTGACGGCCGCGTTCACCGCGATGTCGCGGCCGGCCTTCAGCACGATCATGCCCTCGTCGCCCTGGGCGGTGAGGGCGGCATTCACCGTGATGTCCCGGTACGCCGACAGGGTGAGCATCGTCGACACGTTCCAGGTGAGCGGTGCCGCCACCGTGATGTCGCCGGCCTGGGTGCCGCCGTCCCCCGTCGTCACCAGGACGTTGGCCCAATTCAGCGCCGACTTTAGCGTGTTCACGTTCAGAACGCTGTCGTCGCCGCTGGCGCTGAAGCCGGACATTCCGCTGTCGGCGGCATCGGAGATGGTCAGGTTGTAGGGGTCGAGCAGCAGCGTGCCGAAGCCCGCCGTCCCGCGCAGGTCCGCCGTGCCGGTGAAGGCCAGACGCGCCTTGCCCGACACCTCCGCGTCGCCGCCCTTGCCGGCGCCCCGCGCCGAAACCGCGCCGGCAAAGGCGGTGTCGCGGTCGGACCACACGACCACCCGGCCGCCATCCCCCCGCGTTCCATCGGCGCGGAGCTGCGCCCCCGCCTCCACCGTGACCGTCCGCGCCGTCGCCACCGGCTCGGCCAGATAGCGCGTCGCCGCGGTCCGCCCGCCCTGGTAGTCGCCACCGACCAGCAGCGTGCCGCCCGAGGCGCCCGACACGTCCAGCGCCGCCTTGCCGGTCAGCACCACCGCCTTGCCGGTCGCCACCAGCGTGCCGCCGGCCCCGGCCGTTCCCGAGGCGTCGAGCTTGCCGAACACCGTCACCGACCCGCCCGAGACGCGGATGTCGCCGCCCGCCCGCTCCGGCCGGCGCGACGGGCGCGGCTCCCGCTTGGCAGCCTTCCCCGCGCTCTCCGCCTTGGTGGTGTCCGGCTTCGCCGCGTCGGGGCGCCGGCTCTCCTCCCCGGTCCGGCGCTGCGCCACCACCGGGCTCTCGACGGTGACGCCGCCGCCGTCGCCGGCCGTCAGGAAGACGCGCCCGTCCCGCTTGGCGACGCCCGTCGCCTTGACCACGCCGCCGGTGTTGCCGGCGAGCGCATAGACGCTGCCGCCATTGGCCCGCATCTCGGCATTGGCCCCGGCCAGCGTGCCGGCATTGACCGCCTCGGTGTCGGACCCGCCGACCTTGACCGCGAAGCGCCCCTCGGCGTCGGCGGTCTCCTTCGCCAGCACCTCGTAGCCGGCCAGCAGCGCCGCCGTTCCCTTCGGCGCCGAGACCTTCCCCTCGTTGCGCACGGAGCGGGCGATCAGCGCCACGTCGCCGCCGCGCGAGGCGATGGTCCCCATATTGACCACGGCGGCCTTGGAGTCCCCGGCGAAGGTCAGGTCGCGCTGGGCGGCGAAGGCGGCATCGGAAACGTCGTGGGTCGAGGCGTAGAAGCCGCCGCCGGTGTCGACCCGCCCCTCCTTGCCGACGACGATGCCGGCGCGGTTGACCAGATAGACCGATCCGGTGGCGGTCAGCGAACCGTCGATGCGGGACGGCAGGTTGCCGGTGACGCGGTTGAGGGTGGCGCCGGCGCCGTTCTCGACATGAACCGACTTGCCGCTGCCGATGGAGAAGCCCTGCCATTCGACGATGCCGGTGCGCGACCCCTGCTCGACCCGCAGGGCGCCGGGCTGCTCGACGATGCGCCCGGCCCCGGCGGTGAAGCGCCCGCCGGTCGGCAGCGCCTCGTCGGCCGCCGCCGAATGCAGGGGGGTGAGCGCCGTGCAGCTCATCAGGGCGAACAGCAGGCCGCCTTGGCCGATGAACTGTCCGGCGGAGCGCGGCCGCTTGGTCGTCGAATACTGCATTCCTCTGCCGCCAACCTCTGTCGGGTGGGCGGCGAAGGGGGCGCGTCCGGTACGCGCCGCGTCGAGGCGGCCACGTCCCGGCGACCCATCGGCCCACGGTAATTTTCCAGTCGAGGCCGAAATTTAGCGGATCGTCGATGGCTACACTCGTCGATCCGTCCCAAAGATTTGACATTGCGTCTCAATCTGACGGTCCGGGCCGGCGGCGGGGGGCCGGGCGCCACCGCGATCTTGCCCGCGACGCTGGACGCCTGCTATCGACGTTCCTGTCGGGCGCGCGGCGAGACTTCGGAACGATGAGGCAAGGCATCACGATGAAACCCCGTGAGGCGGCAACGGAACGGCCGTCGATCCCGACGCTGTCGTTCGATCCGCAGGATACCTCGGGCCGGGCCGGCTTCGCCCGGTGGCGTGACCTGCTGTCGATCCTCTTCGAAGCGGAACCGGCTGGCGCGGCGGACGAGGCCGGCTTCGCCGGATCGGCGACGGCCTTCCATCTCGGGAGCCTTCTCATGCTGCGGATCGGCGGGCCGGCAATGGCCCTGCGCCGCACCAACGCCGCCATCGCCCGAGACGCCTTGGACCATTGCATGGTCAAGCTCTATCTCGACGGCGGCTGCACCGTCTCGAAGGGCGGCAGTACGGTGGCCATGCGCACCGGCGATGTCGGGTTCCTCAATCTGGGCTGCCCCGTCGCCGTCGAGACCTCCGCGTTCCAACTGCTGGCCCTGGCGATCCCCCGGCAGGGGCTGGCCCCCCTGGTCAAGGCGCCGGACGCCCTGCATGGGCTGGTGCTGCCGGCGGGCTCGGCGATCGGGATGCTTCTGAACGACCATCTGCGCGCGCTGGACGCGCAGCTTCCCACGCTGGACGCCTCCGCGGCGATGGCAATCGCCGACGGAATCGCCGGACTGATCGCCGCCTGCGTCGGATCGGCGATCGACGCCCGCGGTCCGATCGACGAACCGCGGGGGGCGTTGCTCGACCGCATCAAGGAGTTCATCGAGATGAAGCTCGAAGCTCCCGAACTCGGGACCGCCCTCATCTGCGACAGCTTCGGCCTGTCGCGCTCGGCTCTCTACCGGCTGTTCGAACCGCTGGGCGGGGTGGCGAAACATGTGCGGGACCGGCGGCTGGCGCGGGCACTGGATGATCTGGTGACCCCCCGGCGGGAGCGCTCACGGATCGCCGACATCGCCTATCACTGGGGCTTCGGTTCCGAAGCCTCGTTCAGCCGGGCCTTCCGGACCCACTACGGCATGTCGCCCGGAGAAGCACGGGAAACGGCTCGGCATGTGCGATGGACCGCCCGGAAGGACGCCGCGGCGATAGAGCGCGTCCTTCATCGCTGGATGCGTTCGCTGACCCCGCGGGCATCGTGCCATAGCAAGGATTGTACCGGCCTTCGGTAAAGGTGAAGGCGGCAATGCGAAGCTCGGCATGAGAACGCAGCCGCCGGTTATCGATTAGCCATCGCCCAACCGACGATGCATCGGCTACGAGCGTCGAGCCCCCCGCGACGACGATCGACTGACAGTACTTTCGCCATCCACACTGACCTCCGAAAGCCAATCCGAACCCCAGGTCGCTAAGTAGCCGACATCCGTCGTTTGAGCCGTTGCTGCCGGATCGAGCGTCCGACCAGGACCATGATGATCGCTGCAAGCAGGAGAAAGGCACCGGACACGACGATGGCAATGGCGGTACGGGAAAAATCAGGGTTCTCTCCGCGGACGAGGGCAATCATGTAGGGGGAGACGAAGCCCGCGATGTTGCCGATTGCGCAGATCAGAGCAATTCCGCCCGCCGCTCCGCGCCCGGTCAGAAGTTCCGGAATGGTGGCCCAGAATGACGGCAGGGTGGAAATGCAGCCCACCGCGCCGATGCAGAAGCCGAGGAACGCGACGACAGGCGCAGTCGACAGGGTAAGGGCCGAAAGGCAGAAGCCTGCCGCCCCCAGGGCCGCGAAGGCGGAATAGTGAAGCACTCTTTCGTTGCGCACATCGGAACTGCGGGCGATCAGCACCAGCCCCAGCGAAGCGAAGGCATAAGGAATTGCAGTAAGCCATCCGATCTGGAAGGTGCTGTAGCTTCCATGCGACATCTCCTTGAGAATGGTGGGAAGGAAAAAGGACAGCGCATAGATCGGAATGACCATGCTGAAGAAGATCGCCGCAAAGCCGAGTACCCGAATGTCCGCTGCCGCGCTCAAGGTGGAGCCGAGTTTATGTGAGGACTCGCCCTCCGCCGCGCGATCCCGCGCGAGCCTTCGGACGAGCCATCCACGCTCTTCCGCGGTCAGCCAGGTCGCCTCTTCGGGGGTGTTCGTCAGGTAGCGGAAGATGAACCAAGCGATCAGAATGGACGGAACGCCCTCGATGATGAGCATGAACTGCCATCCGGACAGCCCGAACGGACTGAACCCCATCAGCCAACCTGAGAATGGCGCGCCAATCAGGGTCGAGACCGGAACGGCAAGGTAGAAGAGGCCGATCACGCCGGCGCGGCGCGACGTTGGAATCCATTGCGTGATGTAGAGAAGGACGCCCGGCACCAGACCCGCTTCGGCAACGCCCAACAGAAAGCGGAGGACGTAGAAGCTCCATTCCCCTTGCGCGAATGCCGTGGCGATGGCGGCCAGACCCCAGGTCGCGGCGATGCGGGCGATCCATATCCGGGCCCCCACCCGGTAGAGAATGAGGTTGCTCGGCACCTCGAACAGGACGTACCCGATGAAGAAAAGACCGGCGCCAAGCCCGAATGCAGCCTCGCTGAGATTCAGATCGGGCTGCATCTGCAGCTTGGCAAGTCCGATATTCGTCCGGTCCAGATAGTTGAAGATATAGGTTATGAACAGAATCAGGACCAGACGGCTGTTCACCTTGCGCATCACAGTTCTTTCGAGGGATCTCTCGAATTGAACGGTCGCACCGGTGTCAGCCGCGCCGAGCTGCTCCTGCATGTGGGCCATTTCGGCTCCTCCCGTTTTGATGTTTTTAAGTTTTCTCCAAAATCACTGCTTGTTCTGGAGCACAGACGCTTTGGGCCGTGTGGGGCATGGCAGAAGGGCAAACTCACGCAGCGGAGGCTGCGGGTGCGAGATTGGCGCACAGGATGCCGGTGATGCCGGCCGAGCCCATCGTGCCCCCGATGTCGCCGCTGAGGGCGTTGCGTTGCGCCAGCGCATCATGGACGGCCAGCTCGATCCGGCGGGCTGCGTCGAGCAGCCGCCGATCCTCGTGACGCCGCCCCAGCCAATCGAGCATCATCGCGCCCGCGAGGACCGTTCCGTAGGGATTGGCGATGCCCTTCCCGGAGATATCCGGCGCCGAACCGTGCGATGCCTGGAAAAAGCCGTTGCCATCCCCCAATTCGGCGGACGGAGCCATGCCCATGCCCCCCACCGTCGCCGCGCCGAGATCCGAAATGATGTCGCCGAACATGTTCTCCGTCACGATCACATCGTAATGCGACGGCTGCCGCACGAGATGAAGGGTCATGGCGTCGACGAGCGCATATTCGGCCTCCACATCGGGATAGGCCCGGGCCACTTCGCTGAAGATCTCACGGAACAGGGCGTAGCTGCGCAGCACATTCGCTTTGTCACAACAGGTCACCCGGCGGCGGCCGTCCGCCGGGGCGCCGCCACGCGTCCGGGCAAGCTCGAAAGCGAAACGCACGATGCGCTCGATGCCCTTGCGCGTCTGGACCAGCGGATCCATCGCGACCTCACCACGCAGGAACACACCGCTGCCGCGTGCGGCATACAGCCCTTCGCTGTTTTCCCGGACGATGACGTAATCGATGTCACCGGCCTCGCGGTCCCGAAGGGGAGACGTCACACCCGGCCACAGCTTGATCGGCCGGACATTCGCATAGAGATCGAGCTTGGACCGCAGGCCGAGCGTGAAGTCGAGCCCGGCTTCCGTGCCGTCCGGGTGGACCACGCCGGGAAGTCCGGCAGCGCCATGCAGGATGGCATCAGCGCTGCGGCACGCCTCGAATGTGGCCGCCGGAAACGAGTCCCCGGTGCGCTGGAAGAGTTCGGCCCCGGCAGGATATTCGGCAAAGCGGAGAACAGCCGTCGATCCCAGCGCTTCGGTCAATACCCGCACCGCCGCCTTTGACACTTCCGGCCCGATGCCGTCACCCGGCACCACGGCAATGTCGTATGTTTCCTTCAACTGAGGGTCCTCCGACTGGAGAGAGGTTATCCATGACGGCCCACGAATCCTTCAGGCCGGGCAGAGGCAGGGCTGGGGAATGATAGTTCCTGCGTTCAAACGGGGCCGATCCTGCCCGATCCGGCCTAGATGCAGCGCCCGCCGTCGACTTCCATCGCGACGCCCGTGACCATGCTCGCCTCGTCGGAGGCCAGGAATGCCGTTGCATTGGCGATGTCCGCCGGGGTCGACAGCCGGCCGATCGGGATGGTGGAGACGAACTTCGCCCGGATTTCGGCGGTATCCTCGCCCATGAAGGTTTTCAGCAACGGCGTGTCGCCGGCCACCGGGTTGACGGCGTTCACGCGGATTCCGAAAGGTGCCAGTTCCACCGCCATCGCGCGGGTGGCGGTGATCACCCATCCCTTGGACGCATTGTACCAGGTGAGATTCGGGCGCGGACTGACGCCGCCCGTGGATGCGATGTTGACGATGGCGCCGCCCTTCTGTTGCTTGAACAGGGGAACGACCGCACGGGCGCCGTGATAGACGGACTTCATGTTGACCGCGGTGATCCGGTCGAAGATATCCTCCTCCAGGCCTTCCAGCGGCTGCGGAGGATGCCCCACCCCGGCATTGTTCACGAGGATATGCAGCCCGCCGAAGGCCTTAAGCGCCTGAGCCAGTGCGGCATCGAAGCCTTGCCGGCCGCTGACGTCGGCAACGACCAGGACCGCGGCCGATCCGATCGAGGCAGCGACCCGTTCGGCCGCCCCGCCGTCGCGGTCGGCGATAACGACCCTGGCTCCCTCCTCGACGAATTTCCGGACGATTCCCTCACCGAATCCGGACCCGCCGCCGGTGACGATGGCCACCTTGCCCTCTAAACGCATGCGATTCTCCCTATGGGGCAGAGATTGGGACAGAGATGAAACCCGCGAGGCTCCATCACGCGATGTTGAGCCAGACCGCCTTGGTGTTGAGATAGGAGTCCAGATGCTCGGCCCCGCCCTCCCGGCCGTAGCCGCTCATCTTGTAGCCGCCGAACGGAACCGCCGGGTCGAGCGCGTGGTAGGTGTTGACCCAGACCGACCCGGCGCGCAGTTGCCGCGCCAGGCGGTGGGCTTTGCCGACGTCGCGCGTGAACACGCCGGCCCCAAGCCCGTAAGGGGTGGCGTTGGCCCGCGTGACCGCTTCCTCGAGCGTATCGAAGGGAAGGGTCGAGATGACCGGCCCGAAGATCTCCTCCCGGGCGATCGTCATGCTGTCGGTAACGTCGGTGAACACCGTCGGCGCGATGAAATGCCCGTTCGCGAAGGCTCCCTCGCTCAGCCGGTGACCGCCGGCAAGCAGCCGGGCGCCCTGATCGCGCCCGCTGTTCAGGAAGCCGCTCACCCGCTCCAGCTGCCGACCCGAAATCAGCGGTCCGATTTCCGTGGTGGGATCGGCGCCGTCGCCGACGCGCAGCCGCGACGCATAGTCGGCCAACCGCTGGGTGAATTCCTCCTGGATCGACCGTTCCAGGAACAGGCGCGACCCCGCGATGCAGATCTGGCCGGAATTGGCGAACACCGCCATGGCCGCCACGGGAACCGCCTTTTCCAGATCCGCGTCCGCGCACACGATCACCGGCGACTTGCCGCCGAGTTCGAGCGAGACCCGCTTCAGATTGTTGGCGGATGCCCGAACGATGCTCTGCCCCGTCGCGGTCGAGCCGGTGAACACGATCTTGTCCACGCCCATATGCTCGGCGAGGGCGGCCCCGGCTTCCGCGCCGAGCCCGGTGACCACATTGACCACGCCCGGGGGCACGCCGGCCTCGTTCATGATGTCGGCGATCAGCAGCGGCGTCAGCGGCGCTTCCTCGGATGGCTTCAGCACGACCGTGCAGCCGGTGGCAAGCGCCGGGCCGATCTTCCAGATCGAGGCCGCCGTCGGCGCGTTCCAGGGGATGATGGCGCCGACCACGCCGACCGCTTCACGCCGCGTGAACGACATCAGGTCGCCGGGCAGGGAGTTCTCGATCGTCGCGCCATGCAGGGCGGTGGCCATGCCGGCATAGTAACGCAGCATGCCGACCACCCGGCCCTTGTTCGCGCGGGTCCGCAGGATCGGCATGCCCATGTCGGCGGTATCGGACTGGCAGATCTCCTCCCAATGCCGCTCGAAGAGATCGGCGATCCTGAGCAGGAGCGTCTGCCGTTCATAGGGCTTGAAGCGCGACCATGGTCCTTCGAAGGCTTCCCGCGCCGCGGCTACGGCGATGTCGATGTCCTGTCTGCTGCCGCGCGGGACCGTGGCCAGCAATTGCCCGGTCGCCGGGTTGCGGGTCTCAAGGGTCTCGCCGGATCGGGCGTCGACCCAGGCGCCGCCCACGAACATGCGACGGTGCCGGCCATCAAGCCTGTGGCGGAACTCGTTCGATTCCATCTAACCTTTTCTCCCGGGGCGATCTGTCGTCGCCCCTGCATGGTTTCTCTCCCGACCCGGCACCCTGCGTTCACCGCTGCTGCGCGGAGGATGCTGATTATCCGTAGCAAAAACATTGCGCCGGTGACGACAGCAGATTCCTGAACCCTCGTGCAGAAAAATTGACTCCATCCTCGGACCGACCGGTTCGCGCGGGCGCCCCGACAGGTGGGGGAGGCCCTGCGGAACTGAACGAGGCTTCAGAAAAACGCAATTGTTCGTCTGACGTCCAATAGGGAGGATCGGACGGAAGAGGTTCGGCTGCGGCCGGATACCGAAAATAATCTGCCGTCGCGTGGACAGTCATTGTGCACCGACTGGCAGTCAAAACAGGTATCCTCAAGGGAGGTATCCATGGTGAGCGCCAATCAGAGGGCCGCTGCGATGAGGGGCGGCATGCCCCGCAAACCGATCAAGATAAGCCAGGAAAAGGTCGTCATCGGCATTTCAGTCGTTCTTTTTTCAATATTCTCCATCGTCCTCGATAAATTCCTCTCCGAAGGCAACATCATCGCGCTTCTGAAGAATGTATCCATTCTCGGTACTCTGGCCGTGGGCATGGGGCTGGTGGTGGTTGGCCGGGGTATCGATCTGACCATGGTCGCCGTCATGGTCGTCGGCGTCGCCTTCAGCATCTGGGTTTCGTCCCTGGGGATCGATTTCACCGTCGCGGTGCTCATCGGCGCCGTGCTGGTCGCCCTGATCGGTCTCTTCACTGGCCTCATGATCGCTTTTGCCGAAATTCCGCCAATCTTCGCGACACTGGCCATTGCGTCCTCCATTTACGGATCCGGCCGGATCATCTTTCCCTCGGACGTCCTCTACGCGCCCAACAACATCGGCTGGCTGAAATGGGTCGGATCGGGAGCGCTGTTCGGGATTCCGGCCTCGGTGCTCATCTTCGGCATCGTGTCGGTGACCATGGGGCTGTTTCTTAGAAAGACACGGTTCGGCCGGCTGGTCTATGCGACCGGAGACAATCCGAATGCGGCCCGCAACATGGGACTGCCGACACGACCGATCATCGTGACGCAATACATCATCAGCGCCTTGATCGCTTTCATTGCCGGCCTGATCATGACCGGCCTCGTCACGGGAATTAACACGCGGATCTACAATTCAAGCCTGATCTACGATGTACTCCTGGTGGTGGTCCTCGGCGGCATCGGCCTGTCCGGCGGACAGGGCGGCGTGCGCAACGTCATCGTCGGCACCATCCTCGTCGGCATCCTCACCAACGGCATGACGATCCTGAACGTCAGCTACACCAATCAGAATCTCATCAAGAGCGTCATTCTCCTGACCGCTCTGGCCATCGACGCGATCATCAATCCGCGCGACGAGCAGACGTCTCAAACCGGGGACATCTGATACCGGCGGAACAGGCCGCCGAAGTCCTTGATCCCGACAGGCCGCTATCAAGAGCCGCTTCTATAAGTCCCCAGATGGACGAACAGGGAGGAAACCATGGCAATTCTCAGGACTATTCTGGCCGCCGGCATCGCTGCCGCGGCACTCTGCGGTGCCGCTTCCACCGCGACGGCACAGGAGACCGATCAGGTCGGCCGGCAAGCCTACCTCGATGCGGTCAAGGGCAAGAAGGTCATCTTCATTCCGATTTCGCAGGGCTTCGATCTGAACCAGGCCTGGGTGGCGGTCTGGCAACGCCATGCCGCCCGCTACGGCTTCTCGCTGGAGGTTCGCGATCCGAACGGCGACACCAATGCCGGCATCCGGGCGATGCAGGGCGCAATCGCCGAGAAGCCGGATCTGATCATCGTGCAGAACCCGGACGTGCAGACCTATGCGCGGCTGCTCAAGCAGGCCCAGCAGGCAGGCATCAAGGTGCTGCAGGTCAACATGCAGTCGGCAACCCAGACCGACAGCTATGTCGGGAACGACTGGATCGAGATGGGCAAGCTCGAGATGACCGAACTTGCCAAGACCTGCACCGCGCCGAATGCGCCGTCCCACAAGGTGGTGTGGCTGGCAGGCGTCCAGACCGGTGCGGCCAACATCTACATGCGCACCGGCATCGACGCGGTCCTGAAACAATACCCGCAGCTCCAGCTCGTCTCGGATCAGCCGGCCGATTATTCGAGCGAGAAGGCCCGCCAGATCACCGAGACCGTGCTTCAGCAGCATCCCGATCTCTGCGGCATCATGGGCATCTGGGACAATGCCGAAGTCGGCGCGGGTGCCGCGGTCGCGGCCGCCGGCAAGCAGGATCAGGTGACGATCGTCACCAACGGCGCGGGCAGCGACACCGGGTGCCAGAGCATCAAGAACGGCCTGCTGGACGTCATCTTCAACTTCAATGCGCCGGTTCAGGGAGAAATCGCCGCCCAGCAGATCTCCGAACTTCTGCAGCACCCCGACCACAAGGCCGGCAGCGAGAAGACGATCTTCTTCGGTCCGGTCACCCGCGTCGACAAGAACAATGCGACGGGCAGGAACTGCTGGAAAATCGACGAACTTAAATAATGGAATCGACCGATGAGCATGGCCGAAAGCCTTGTGCGCTGGCGTTACCGCTTCCTCCCGGATCATGTGGTGGGAGAGCTGCTGTCCAAGAAATGGATCGACAGCGTCATTCCCTTCACGGCGCTGGTGCTTCTTCTTGCAATCTTCGGATCGATCGTCCCCGGCTTCTTCGGTCTGGCGACATTGACCAATCTCAGCGGCCAGGTTGCCGAACTGGGGCTCGTCGTCCTGGGGCTCACCATCGTCATCGTGTCGGGAGGTATCGACCTCTCGATCGGTTCGACCTTTGCGCTGGCGGTGCTGGCCACGCTCTACGGAATGAATGTCGGACAGTGGAGCTTCGGCACCGGGCTGGCGGCGACGCTCGCCGTGGGTGCCGCCTGCGGTTTCATCAATGCCGTCATGATCGGCATCCTGCGGATGCGGGCCTTCCTGACGACGCTGGTCACCTTGATCATCTTCCGTTCGGCGTTCGAGATCCTGTTCCCCAAGGTATCCACGGCGCTGGTGACGAGCTCTCCGGATTCCCCGGTCTACGACTATCTCGGCCTCGGGCAGATTGCCGGAATTCCGGCGTCCTTCGTGTTCTTCGTGGTGATGGCGGTCATCCTGCACATCATCCTGTCGCGCGGCCGCTACGGCTGGCGACTGTTCGCCGTCGGCGGGGCACGGCGGTCGGCCTATAATGCCGGGATCAATGTCCGGCTCACCGTATTCAGCGCCTATGTGGTTTGCTCGGTTCTCGTGGCGCTCGCGGCTTTCCTCTTTTGCGCCCGCATCGGCAGCGCCGCGTCCGACGTCGGTTCGGGCCTGGAGTTGCAGGCGCTGACCGCCACGGTCCTGGGGGGCATTTCGCTTGGCGGCGGACGTGGCTCGGTCGCCAAGGCGCTCATGGGCGTCGTCTTCGTGCTGGTGCTGTCCAACGGCCTTCTGACCCTCGCGGTGCCGGGCCCTGTCAACGACCTGACGCTCGGCTTCGTCCTGCTCGCCTCGGTCTTTCTCGACGTCCGCTGGACGAAGAACCGCCACAAGATCCTGCGCAGCGTCTACATCTCTCCGACCCTGGTGAAGATGCCGGATCCCGTCTCGACCGAACCCGGGACGCCGATGGCGGTGAATGACAGGCTGAAGGACGTCGGCGTCATCGGTCTGGGCGTTCTTGACGGCGCCGAAGATGTGATCTTCGACGGCGAGGACCGGCTTTACACCGGAAGCAGGCAAGGCGAGATTCTGCGCTTCTACCCACCCGATTACACGCGCTGGAAGGTCTTTGCCCATATCGGCGGCGCCCCGCTCGGCATGGCGTTCGACCGGCAAGGAAACCTCATCGTCTGCGTCGCCGGCATGGGTCTCTATCAGGTCTCGCCGGCCGGCGAGGCGAAGCTCCTGACGGCCGAGACCAACCGCAGCCTGACCTCGGTCGTCGACGACAGTCCAATGAAACTCGCCGACGATTGCGACATCCTGCCTGACGGACGGATCGTGTTTTCCGAGGCCACCGTGCGTTTCGAGATGCATGACTGGTACGCGGATGCGCTCGAGAGCCGCGGCAACGGCCGGATCATCACCTATGACCCGTCGAGCGGAGTTACCCGGACGCTGATTTCCAACCTGGTCTTCCCCAACGGCGTCTGCACCGCGTTCGACGGGCAGTCTGTTCTGTTCGCCGAAAGCTGGGCGTGCCGGATCAACCGCTATTACTTTGCCGGACCCAAGGCCGGCAGGTTGGAGCGGGTGATCGAGGGGCTGCCGGGCTACCCGGACAATATAAACCGCGCGTCCGACGGCACCTACTGGCTGGCCCTGATGGGCATGCGGACCCCGGCGCTCGATCTTTCGCTGGAGATGCCCGGCTTCCGGCGGCGGATGGCGCGCCGGATCTCCGAGGACGCGTGGCTGATGCCCAACCTCAATACCGGCTGTGTCCTGCGCTTCAACGAGAAGGGGGAAATCCTTGAAAGCTTGTGGGACCAGACCGGGGAGAAGCATCCAATGATCACGTCGATGCGCGAACACAAGGGCGTCCTCTATCTCTGCGGAATTTTCAACAACCGCATGGGGACGCTCGATCTGCCCAATGCGGATAAGAACTGGTTCAGCTCCCACTCCTACTGGGGCAAATCGGCATGAACCCGTTTGGAGAGTTCCTCGACCGCTTTTTCGGCCGCAGGGCCTGGGCGGTTACCGTTCCGACCTTCGACGGGCCGCTGCTGCCCAACCAGCAGCTCGAAAAGGCGGAGACGCTCGCCGTGCTCGACGCGGCCGACAACGTCGTGTCCACCCACAAAGGCATTGTCGTTTCGAGTGGCAATCGCCTCCTCCGTGTCCGGGCGGATGGTGACATGGACGAACTCGCCAGCTTCGATCAGCCCGTCACGGCGCTTGCCGCCGCACGCGGCATGACGGCAGTGGCGCTCGATGGCGAAGGCATCGTCATCCGCGGTGGCGTCTACGATGGCGCGGCGTTCAAGACCACGGGAAACATCAATCTCGGCTGCGTCACCGCATTGACCTTCCTGAACAGCGACACCTTGCTTGCCAGCAATGGTTCGGCGTCGACGGGCTTCTCCGGCTGGCGCCGCGACCTGATGCAGAAAGGCTGTTCCGGCAGCGTCCTGAAGATCGATCTGGCGGGGCGCAAGGTCGAGCTGGTGAAGTCGGACCTTGCCTGGCCGGCCGGCGTGGCGACAACCGGATCCAACCGCATTTTCGTCAGCGAGTCCTGGCGGCACCGCGTGCTATCGATCGATCTGAACAGCGGGGAGGTGGAAAGCGTCCTCGAACATCTGCCGGCCTATCCGGCGCGTATCTCCCCGGCCATGGATGCAGGATATTGGCTGACCTTCTACTCCACACGGAACCAGCTGGTGGAGTTCATCCTGCGCGAGGACCGCTATCGCAGGCGCATGCTTGAGGAAATTCCCGAGGATTTCTGGATGGCGCCCGCGCTGAGTTCCTGGAACTCCTACCGGGAGCCGATGCAGGGCAGCCAGCTCAAGCAGATGGGCGTCCTGAAACCCTATGCCGTGACGCGTTCCTACGGATTGGTGGTCAACTGCGATCCGCAGATGCGGCCGCTGAGGAGCTTCCATTCCCGGGCCGACGGCAGGATGCATGGAACCCTGGCGGCCTGCGAACATGGCGAGGATCTGATCATTGCGTCACGCGGGGGCTCGAAAATTCTGAGGCTTCCCGATGTGGCGGGCGGACAGCGAGGCTGACATGGGCGAGGCTGATATGGGCAAGGCTGACATGGGCAATGCTGATAAGGGCGATATCGTCGAATTCCGAAACGCGACCAAGACGTTCGGCGGGATAGCGGCCTTCCGCGGCGTCGATTTCACGCTCCAGCCAGGAGAGATCCACGCGCTCCTGGGAGAAAATGGCGCCGGAAAGTCCACCCTGACCAAGGTGATGGCCGGGGTCCATACCCTCAGCGAGGGCAAGCTGTTCCTCGACCGACAGGAGGTGAATTTCAGTTCGCCGGCGGAGGCCTTGAAGGCGGGAATCGCCATGGTATTCCAGGAAACGAACCTGGTGCCGGCCATGACCGTGGCGCAGAATCTCTATCTGGGTGAGGAGAAGCTGTTCAATCGCCTGCGCGGCCTCAACGTCCAGGCACGGCAGTTCCTGGCAGGCATGGGATTCCAGGTCGACCCGACCGCGCAGGTGAGCACGCTGGGTGCCGCCCACAAGCAGATGGTCGAGATCGCCCGCGCCGTGCATCACCGCGCGCGGGTCATCATCTTCGATGAACCGACCGCGACCTTGACCCCGGAGGAGAAGCGCCATTTCTTCAATCTCGTGGACCGGCTGGTCAAGGCCGGGGTGGCGATCGTGTTCATCACGCATGCGCTGGAGGAGGCGTTGCAGGTGGCCAGCCGCATCACGGTGATGCGCGACGGCCAGATCGTCGCCACCGGCAGGGCGGCGGATTTCACCCGCGGCTCCATCGTCCAGGCGATGGTGGGCCGCAACCTGTCCGAAACGCTGCATGGATCGGCCAGGCGCGCAACCCGCAGCTATGGGGAAAAGGTCCTGTCGGTGGAGAACCTGTCCTGTGCCGGTCTGGTCAGGAACTCCTCCTTTTCAGTGTTCGCCGGCCAGGTCACCGGGATGTTCGGGCTTGTCGGCGCCGGCCGAACGGAGATGGCCAAGGTGATCGCCGGCGTGATGAAGCGCAACCTCTTTCACGGCGGTGAAATCCGGCTCTTCGGCAAGTCGGTGCGCTACCGGGTTCCGCGGCCGGCCATGCTCGACGGGATCGTCTATGTCACCGAGGACCGCAAGCTCGACGGCTTCTTCGAGACGATGACCGGGGGAGAAAATCTCCAGATCGGTGCCCTGTCGAATGGCAACAACCCGCTTTCGATCGTTTCGCCGGCCCAGGCAAAGGCGCTGGTCGATCACTGGGGGACACGGCTCCGGCTCAAGCAGATCAGCGATCAGGCACGCATGATCGAGCTGTCCGGAGGAAACCAGCAGAAGGTGGTGATCGCCAAATCCCTGATCCAGAAACCGAAGCTCATCATCTTCGACGAGCCGACGCGCGGTGTCGACGTCGGCGCCATCGTCGAGATCCATCAGCTGATCAGCGATCTTGCCGACGACGGCATGGCCGTCGTGGTGATTTCCTCCTATCTGCCGGAGATCATGGCGGTTTCCGACCGCGTCCTCGTGGTGAAGCGCGGCCGTGTCGTCGAAGAGATGATGGCCTCCGAGGCATCCGAAGAGAAAATCATGTTTGCCGCCGTTCATTGACCCCCGGATCGCCCATCCACGTTTTGGTGCGGTCGCCTGGAGGATTGCCCTGATGAGCGATCCCGGCCAACTTGACCTCTCCGGCGGCATATGCGAGCTTTCGCAGGCGGCTTTTTGGGAGAGTTGGCTGTGTTGTCACGTTGTTGCGATATAGTCTCTCGGCCGCAGAGGCAGATCAGCGCCGCTGATCGCAAGTAAAACTCCGGTAGACATGTCAGGCATCAACCTCAAACTGTTGCAAACTTTTCTTCTTGCCGCGGAGTCCGGAAGTTTTCGCAAGGCTGCGGAAGAAAGCAACCGGTCGCCCTCCGCGGTCAGCATGCAGATCAAGGATCTTGAGGAGCAGATCGGCATCAGCCTGTTCGTGCGGACGCCGCAACGGGTAAGCCTGACCAACGAAGGCCAAATCCTGTTCGAGGAAATCGGGCGGGCGATGGGCGACGTGCAGGCCAGCCTCGACAGGCTTACGGAACTTGCCGCCCGCCGCAAGGGAAAGATCCAGATCGCCTGCGCCCCAACCCTGGCGGCGAGCCGCCTTGGCGACATTCTGTCGACGTTCAAGCTGCGCTATCCACGCAGTGTCGTCGAGGTGCAGGAAACCCCGCCGCAGGCGGCGCTCGCCTTGTTGCAGAACCAGGAAGTCGAATTCTACATCGGACCGGAAGTCCCCAATCTCAACGAGTTCCAGTTCGAATCGATCATCGATGATCCGTTGGTCAGCTGCATACCTGATGAATTCTACAACGGAGAAGAGAAGATCGGGCTGGAGGCCCTGGCTCAGTTTCCCCTGATCATGCTCAATCGCAAGACGGCGGTTCGCGGCCTCGTCGACCGCCTGACCCGCAAGGAAGGCATCGAGCTGAAGGTCCAGTATGAAGTGGAGAGCGCCCAGACGGCCCTGGCACTGGCGTCGTCCGGGCTCGGTGTCTCGATCGTGCCGAGCATCGCGCTCGGGCCGAAGGTCGACCATCGTTTCCATGTCGTGCCGCTCGACAATCCCAACTCCCGGCGGGCCGTCGGCATCATCACCGCTCGTGGTTATGTGCAGCACCGGTACGCCGAACAGCTGATCATCCTCATCCGCACCAAGCTGCGCGAAGGCTGAAGCGCGCCGCGCCGATCCCCTCGACCCCATACGACGCCAAGGGGCTGCTGATCAGCGCCATCGAGGACGACGATCCCGTGATGTTCTTCGAGCCGAAGCGCCTCTACAACGGCCCCTTCAAAGGCTACCACGACCGACCGGTGGTGCCCTGGGCCAGGCATCCCGCCAGCGAGGTGCCCGACGGCCATTACGCCATCCCGCTGGGCAAGGCGGCGACGGTGCGCAGCGGCACGGCCGTCACCATCCTCGCCTACGGCACCATGGTGCATGTGGCGTCGCCGGTCTCCGGCACCGTGCTGTCGCTCAACGGCGCCCCCGGCGCGATGCTGGCGGTCGGGTCCGAGCTGGTCGTGCTGGAAGTCGAGGGAACGGGCGA
>NZ_RWIJ01000044.1:7981-8428 GCF_019805165.1 Azospirillum sp. 412522 | reverse complement strand
CGATGACGTCCCCGCAGCGGCGCTGCCGACAGCCGCCGTTGCAATGCCTGCCGCCGCTGCCCCCGCGCCGGATGTCCCTGCCCGGCCGGAGGGCACGACGCCAGCCCTGCTGGTCTGCCGGCCGTCCGGCGTCAAGCCGACCGCCTCGCCCGCGGTCCGGCGCCGCGCCTGGGACCATGGCGTCGCTTTGCAGTTCGTCACCGGCTCCGGCCCCGGCGGCCGGATCCTGCATCGCGACCTCGACCGCCATCTTGCCGGCGGAGGGGGTGAGACCGGCGGTGTCGTCTTGGCCGAACGGCCGCCCTCCCCGGCCAGAACCGGGGTGTCGGAGGTGCCGGTGCGCGGCCTGCGCCGCAGGATCGCCGAGAGCATGCAGGAGGCCAAGCGCCACATCCCGCATTTCTCCTACATCGAGGAAATCGACGTCACCGCCCTGGAGGAACTGCG
>NZ_RWIJ01000044.1:7795-7965 GCF_019805165.1 Azospirillum sp. 412522 | reverse complement strand
GAGAGCATGCAGGAGGCCAAGCGCCACATCCCGCATTTCTCCTACATCGAGGAAATCGACGTCACCGCCCTGGAGGAACTGCGTCTCGTCCTCGACCGAAGCGCTGTCGTTGGACCGGCTGCCGCGCCGGCTTGTGGTGGTCGGCGGCGGCTATATCGGGCTGGAGCTGG
>NZ_RWIJ01000044.1:0-7785 GCF_019805165.1 Azospirillum sp. 412522 | reverse complement strand
GTCCTCGACCGAAGCGCTGTCGTTGGACCGGCTGCCGCGCCGGCTTGTGGTGGTCGGCGGCGGCTATATCGGGCTGGAGCTGGGCAGCGCCTTTGCAAGGATGGGCTCCACGGTGACGGTGGTCGAGGCACAGCCGCGCATCCTGCCGCTGTACGACGCCGCTCTGACCGATCCGGTGCGGCGCTGGCTGAAGCGGACCGGGGTGACCGTTCATCTCGGGGGCCGTGCGCTGGGGATGGAAGCCGAGGGGGATGGGCATGCGCTCCTCGTACGGACGGCGGACGGCGGGACGATCCGCCTGCCCGCCGACGCCGTGCTGTCGACCGTGGGCCGGCGTCCCCGGCTGGAGGGCTGGGGCTTCGAGGCGATGGGGGTGGATCGCCGGGGAGGCTTCGTCGCGGTGGACGACCAGTGCCGGACCTCGATGCGCAATGTCTGGGCGATCGGCGACCTGGTCGGCGAGCCGATGCTGGCGCACAAGGCGTCGGCGCAGGGGGAGATGGTGGCGGAGATCATCGCCGGCCACTGCCGCCGGGCTACCATCGTTGGTATGACAATGCCCGGAGAGCATCCGGGCCTAATTCATAACTCGGGCTGTCTCACAGTCGTTGACACGTTCCTGCCTCCATGGAGAGCTTCTTCCACACTCTCGAGGTCGAGTTGGTCCACCGCACTCGGTTCGAAACCCTCGACCAGGCCGGCCGGGAGGTGTTCGCCTACATCAAAACCTACTACAATCGCCAATGCGGCCACTCGGTCATCGGATCCCCCCGAACAGGCCGAGCTAAGATCTGCGTGAACCTGTATCCACCGAAACGCGGCAAGATCATGACGGCACGATGCGCCTTTTCGGACACACCGCGTGACCGTTTCCTAAGGGGCGAGGAGCCGCCGCCCGGGTGTTTGGAGGAGGCAGTGCTGTCTTCCTGGCGGCGCTTGCGCGACCGGGCGCCGGAAGAGGCTGCCCGTCCGGTGCCGAGGGAGCGGCTTTCGGCCAACCGGCTGCTGGCTGGCATAGCGGCCACCGGCACGCTGATCCTCGGCTCGATCCGCCTGATCCTGGGCCGCAATCATCCCGTTGCCATTGTCCTGACCGACAGCGACCTAATCATTCACAGCGTCGCCGGAGACCGTTCCTTCGTCGAACGGCTGGATGCGGCCGGCTTGGGCGAGGGCCGGTCGGCGGTGGAGGATGCCCTCGGCACCAATGCCATCGATCTGTGCCTGCGGGAACGGCGCCCGATGGTCACATCCAGCTGGCACCATGTCCGCGTTGACCTGACGAACACCATGATTGCCGCCGCACCTCTCTTCGGCTTGAACACCGCCTTGCACGGCACCATAGCGCTGGTGTCGGACGCATCGGTCGGAACGGACACGCTGAGCGGCCTTGCCCTGTTGTGCGCCGAGAGCACCAGCGCCCAGATGGGTGCGGTCGAGACCAGTGGAAATCTCGACCGCATGCTGGTCGAGCAGCGGGCCATCATCGACAGCATCTCCGATGGATTGCTGGTGGTGGACGAGGATGGTCGGGTCCGCCACATGAATGCGCCGGCCGGCCGTATTCTGACTTTGAACCCGGAACACAGCGTCGGCCGCCGCTTTGCCGAACTGCTCGATTTCGAGCCGATCATCGCGCCGATCTTCCGCACCGGCATCGGCTATTACGACCGGGAACTGATCATCGATTCCAGCAGGCGCCACCTGCACCTGATCGACACCGCCATTCCCATCAAGGACGCTCACGGCAAGGTCCAATCCGTTGTCAACACCTTCCGCGAGTTCAACCGCGCCAAGCGGATCGCGCAGCAGATCGCCGGCAGTCCGGTGCGCTACACCTTCGAAGACATCATCGGCACGTCGGACTGCCTGCGCCACGCCATTGGCGATGCCCGCAAGGCGGCGCTCGGTACCGCGAACATCCTGCTGAATGGACCGAGCGGCAGCGGCAAGGAGGTCTTCGCCCAGGCCATCCATGCGCATGGCGACCGCCGCGACGCCCCCTTCATCGCCGTCAATTGCGCCGCCCTGCCGCGCGAGCTGATCGAAAGCGAGCTGTTCGGTTATGTCGCCGGCAGCTTCACCGGGGCGCAGAAGGGTGGGCGGCCGGGCAAGTTCGAAATGGCTTCCGGCGGAACGATCTTCCTCGATGAAATCACCGAGATGCCGCTCGACCTCCAGGCCAAGCTGCTGCGCGTTCTCCAGGAACGAGAGGTTACCCGGATCGGCGCCACCCGGCCCATTCCCGTGGATGTCCGGGTCATCGCCGCGTCCAATCGGAACCTGAAGGACTCCATCGCCCGGCGGGAGTTTCGCGACGACCTATATTATCGCCTGCACGTCGTCTCGATCACCATCCCGGCGCTGAAGGACCGCAAAAGCGACATCCCGATGCTGGCGACGCATTTCCTGCGCAAATACGCCGCCAGCGCCGGCAAGCCGGTGTTCACCATCTCCGACGGTGCCCTGCGGTCGATGGCCGAATACGACTGGCCGGGCAATGTCCGTGAACTCGAAAATACCCTTGAGCGCCTCGTCGTGCTGTCAGACGGCACGGAAATCCAACGTTTCGACCCGCCCGGCGATGCAAGACCGCCGACATCGCCTTCTCCGGCCATGCCGCCGGCCCTGAAGTCGCTGCGCGAGCATGAACGCGACGTCATCGCCGCCACACTGATTCACATGGACCACAACGTGACCAAGGCGGCGGAAATCCTCGGCATCGCCCGGCCGACGCTTTACAGCAAAATCCGCGATTATGGGATCGTCCTGCAACGGACCGGGTCGGACGTCGCGTCTCGAATCTGAACGAACGTAAAATTTTATGACGTTTCGTTTTTTAATTGTTCTCTCCAGTAGCCCAGTCCACGCGATCGACGCAGTCGTCTGGTCGTGTATCAAGTAGCTGATATCGTTTGATATTATGCCCCTGCGTCAGATCGGGAAAGTTTGGCACGGGCGTTGCGAGGTGGCGGGGGAGCCCCAGAACAGGAGACAGCCTGTATGATCCCCCCCCTGGACCCGGAGCGCGTCGAAACGGTGCAACTCGTCGTCGACGTGTCGATGACGGCCGACGCCTTCGCCCGCGAGCCTGACGAACGATACCCGCAGGTTCTTGCCACGCCGGTAATGATCGCCGAGATGGAGCGCGCCTGCGCCGCCTTGCTGCGCCCCGTTCTCCAGTCCGGAGAGCTGTCGGTCGGAGCCAAGCTCGACGTGTCGCATGTCGCACCGACGCCGGTCGGTGGACAGGTGAGGACCAGCGCCCGCTTCACTGGCCGCGAGGGTGCCCTCTACTGGTTCAACGTCTGGTCCGAGGATGCCGGCGGCAAGATCGGCCAGGGCCGGCATGCCCGTGCCATCCTGCCGCAATCCGTCATCGAATCGCGTGCCGCCGCGCGCTCCGCTTCCTGACCGGTTTTTTCCGTCATCCAGACCGAGGCTTTGATGCCGACATCCGATCTTCTCCACCCCGAATTTGAAACCCTGACCGACGGCGAGGTCCGCGCCTTGCAGGATCGCCTTTGGGCGGCGCAATGGGCCTATGTGTCCGACCGGTCGGCGATGTACCGGCGCATACTGCCCGCCAGAATCGGACGGCCGGTGACGCTCGACGGCCTCCAGGATCTGCCGCTGACCGACAAGGAGGATTTGCGCGCCGGACAGGAGGCAGCCTATCCCTTCGGCGACTATGTGGCCTGCGCGGAGGAGAGCATCGTCCGCCTCCACCGCACCTCCGGTACCACCGGCCGTGCGCTCAACCTCGCCAACAGCCGGCAGGACTGCGACCGCATCGCCACCATCGGTGGCCGCGCCATGCATGCCTCCGGACTGCGTTCCACCGACCGCGTGGTGCATTGCCTGAACTACTGCATGTGGACCGGCGGCGTGACCGACCACATGACGCTGGAGGCGGCCGGCGCGACGGTGGTGCCCTTCGGCGTCGGCAACACCAAGCAGCTTCTCCAGACCATCCGCGACCTGAAGATCACCGCCATCTCCTGCACGCCGTCCTATCCCGCCCTGCTGGAAAAACTTCTGCGCGACGAGGGCGGTCCGGCGCCGCGCGACCTCGGGCTCCGGCTCGGCCTGTTCGGCGGCGAGGCCGGGCTCGACAACGCGGCCTTCCGGTCGGCGATGGAGGAAAGCTGGGGCTTCGGCGTGCGCAACGCCAATTACGGCCTCAGCGAAGTGCTGAGCACGCTGGGCAGCCAGTGCGAGGCGACCACCGACCTGCATTTCCACGGCAGCGACTACCTGTTCGCCGAAATCCTCGATAGCGAGGGCAATCGCCTGCCGATCCGCGAGGGAACGGTGGGGGAGCTGGTCTGCACCCACATCGAAAAGGAATGCCAGCCGCTGATCCGCTACCGCACCCGCGACGTCATCACCGTGACCGGCACCGGGCGCTGCGCCTGCGGCCGGACCTCCTGGCGCTTCCGCGTCAGCGGACGCACCGACGACATGTTCAACGTGCGCGGGATCAATGTCTTCCCCAGCGCGGTCCGCAAGGCGGTCAGCAGCCTGCCCGCGCTGTCGTCCGGTCATTTCCGCATCCGGCTGGTCGGGCCGGGGCCTTACGACCGCATCCAACTGCGCGTGGAGGCCGCCGAAGGGCTGCCCGAGACCGCATGGCCCGCGGCAGCAGCGGAACTGGAGAAGGCGGTGCGCGACCAGGCCGGCGCCACGGCCACGGTCACCATGATCCCGCATGACTCGCTGCCGCGCACCGCCGGCAAGACCGACTGGATCGAAAGGGTTGCGTCATGAGCACGGTCAAACTCGATGTGGCGGCCGGCATCGGCCGCGTGACGCTGAACCGGCCGGAGCGGATGAACGCCATCGGCACCACCCTGCTGCATGACCTTCACGCCGCGCTGACCGAAGCGGCGGAGCGCGAGGACGTCTCGGTCATCCTGCTGTGCGGCGCCGGGCGGGCCTTCTGCGCGGGCGACGACCTCAAGGAGTTCGACCAGCAGACCCGCGACGATGCCGCGATCCGCGCCCATATCGCCGGAATCCAGCAGATCACCCACGACCTGATGGTCGGCTCGAAGATCGTCGTGGGAGCGGTGCACGGCTTCGCCGTGGGCGGCGGGTTCGAGTGGATGCTGAACTGCGACCTCGTGGTCGCTTCCGACAACCTCCAGGCCTTCTTCCCCGAAATGGACTGGGGCCAGTTCGTGACCGGCGGAGTGACGCATCTGTTGCCGCTGGCGGTCGGCTATCAACGGGCGATGGAACTGATGCTGCTGGGCGAACGGCAATCGGCGGCGCGGTTGGCCGAACTGGGGCTGGTCAACCGGGTGGTGCCGCAAGAGGCGCTGCTCGACACAGCAACGGAATTGGCGGCGGTGGTGGCCGGGAAGTCGCGCTTCTCCACCGGCCGGCTGAAGCGTCTGATGACCGTCGACCTGTCCGACACGCTGCGCCGCGCGCTGGACCTGGAGGCGGCGGCCACCATCGAGGCGTTCGGCAATCCCGAAGCCGCCGAGCGGGTCGCCCGGTTCGCCACGCGCAAGTCGTCTTGAGAAGAGGAACGGGAATGGACGCGATCAAGGCCGTCACCTTCGACTACTTCGGTACGCTGGTCGACGTCGATGCCGGCGGCACCGCCGGGATGGCTCAGGTGCTGACCAGTCTGGGCCGCAGCGATCTGGACGCCGCAGCCCTCTATCTCGACTGGGATGTGCGCAACGTCCAGCTCTACCGGTCGTCCGCCTATCGCCGGTACCGCGAGGTCGCCGCCGAAGCGCTGGCCGCCACGCTGGCCGGGGCCGGGATCGAGCAGGTGGATCAGGCCCGGCTTCCGACCCTGACCGACACGCTGCTGACCGGCCTCGTCGAACAGGCGCCGCCGCACCCCGAGGTGCCGGAACTCCTCGCCCTTCTGGCGGCCAAATACCCGCTGATGCCGATCACCAACATGGACAGCGATCTGTTCGCCCGCAGCCGGCTGGCATCCTTCTTTCCCAGCGTCACCACCGCCGAGATGGCCCGGGCCTACAAGCCGTCGGAGCGCATCTTCCGGCTCGCGCTGGAACGGCTGGCACTGGCCCCCGGCGAGGTCCTGCACGCCTCGCTGGCTTCCTGGGCCGACATCGACGGAGCCAAGCCGCTCGGCATGCGGGTCGCCTGGATCAACCGTACCCAGGACAGGCTGGGGCCGTGGCAGCCCCGGCCGGACCATGAGTTCACCGATCTCACCGGATTACGCGAGGTGCTGGCCTTCTGACATCGGGCGCACCGAAAGGCGGGTCCTGCCGAGACACGTCCGCCGCATGCGGCCCGGCGGGCGGATGCAACGACACAACAACATGCCGCATCAACGAATGGGGAAGTTCCATGTCTCGATCCATGTCTCGATCCATGTCTCGATTTGGGTCTCGATCCGACACGCTCATCCGCAGGCTGCTCCGCGGCAACCTTCTTCGTTTCGGCATCTCACTCGCGGCACTGGTGCCGGCGGCGGCGGCGGCCGACGTCAAGCTTGGCCTCGCCGGACCGGTCACCGGACAATACGCTTCCTTCATGGAGCAGATGCGCCGCGGGGCCGACCTCGCCGTCGCCGACCTCAACGCCTCGGGCGGCATCAATGGCGAGAAGGTCGTTCTGCAAGTCGCCGATGACGCCTGCGACCCCAAGCAGGCGGTGGCCGTCGCCAACCGCTTCGTGGCCGACGGCGTGCAGGCGGTGGTCGGGCATTTCTGCTCCAGCTCCACCATCCCGGCCTCCAGCGTCTATGCGGAGGCCGGGATGGTGATCGTGACGCCAGCCTCGACCAACCCGACGATCACCGAGCGCGGTCTGACCAACATGTTCCGCGTCTGCGGACGGGACGATCAGGCGGCCGGTGTGGCGGCGAAGCAGATCGTCAGCCGGCATCTCGGTCAAACCATTGCCGTCGTCCACGATAAATCCACCTATGGCCAGGGCATTGCCGAGGGGGTGCGGGCCGAACTGGCGAAACAGGGCATCAATGCCGTGCTGTTCGAAGGCATCACCCAGGGCGAGCGCGATTTCTCGGCGCTGGTCGCCCGGTTGAAGGCCCTGAACGTCGATCTGGTCTTCTTCGGCGGCTATCACACCGAGGCCGGGCTGCTGGTACGCCAGACATCCGAACAGGGGCTCAAGACCCGATTCGTCGCCGGCGACGGTCTGGCGACCACCGAATTCGCGTCCATCGCCGGACCGGCCAGCGACGGCGTGATGTTCACCTTCTACCCGGACCCGCGCGTCAACGCCGGAACCGCCGATCTGGTGCGGCGTTTCCGTGCCGCCGGCTTCGAGCCGGAAGGCTTTACCCTCTACACCTACGCCGCCGTCAAGGTGCTGGCCGACGCGGCCAAAACGGCGAAGACGATGAAAGGCGACAAGCTCGCCGACGCTTTGCGTACCGGCACCTATCACACCGTGCTGGGCGACATCCGGTTCGACCGGAAGGGCGATCCGAACTCCGAGCCCTTCGTGCTCTATGCCTGGAACAACGGCACCTACGCTCCCCTGAAGTGATCCCGGCAGCACGCCTGCCCTGACGAACGGAGCCGCAGCCACGGCCGCCGAACGCGGGGACATGCCCGCCGCTCGTCCCGAACCAGGACGAGCGGCGCCGTGGCTCGATCGCGCCGTTCGTCCCGACTCCAAGCCCGTTCCGGCCGCTCGTTTGTGCAGGAAAGGGCATCAAACTTCGGGCGACGACTTCATGGAATACTTCCTACAGCAATTGATCAACGGCTTGTCGCTTGGAGCGATCTACGGCCTGATCGCGATCGGCTACACGATGGT
>NZ_RWIJ01000043.1:36057-36204 GCF_019805165.1 Azospirillum sp. 412522 | reverse complement strand
GCCGTCACCCGCGAGATCGACGGCGGGCTGGAGACGGTCGAGCTGACGCTGCCGGCGGTGGTCACCGCCGACCTGCGCCTCAACGAGCCGCGCTACGCTTCGCTGCCCAACATCATGAAGGCGAAGAAGAAGCCGCTGGAGACCGTC
>NZ_RWIJ01000043.1:0-35846 GCF_019805165.1 Azospirillum sp. 412522 | reverse complement strand
GACCGCCGCCGCCAAGCTGGGCAGCGACATCCATGTCCTGGTCGCCGGCCGCAACGCCGCCCCCGCCGCCGCACAGGCCGCCATGCTGGCCGGCGTCGCCAAGGTGCTGCTCGCCGACGATGCGTCCTACGAGCATGCCTTGGCGGAGCCGGTCGCCGCCCTGCTGGTCTCACTCGCCCCCGGCTACAGCCATGTCCTGGCCGCCGCCACCTCGGCGGGCAAGAACGTGCTGCCGCGCGTCGCGGCCCTGCTCGACGTGGCGATGATCTCCGAAATCACCGCCGTGGTTGCCGCCGACAGCTTCGAGCGGCCGATCTATGCCGGCAACGCCATCGCCACCGTGCAGTCGGCCGACCCGGTGAAGGTGATCACCGTCCGCACCACAGCCTTCGAGGCGGCGCCCGCCAGCGGCAGCGCCGCGGTCGAGAGCATTGCCGCGGTGGCCGACCCGGCCCTGTCGGGCTTCGTGTCGGCCGAGCTGTCGAAGTCGGAGCGACCTGAGCTGACCTCGGCCCGCATCGTCATCTCCGGCGGGCGCGGCATGCAGTCGGGCGACAACTTCCACCTGCTGGAGGCGATCGCCGACAAGCTGGGTGCTGCCGTCGGCGCCAGCCGTGCGGCGGTCGATGCCGGCTTCGTGCCGAACGACTATCAGGTCGGGCAGACCGGCAAGATCGTTGCGCCGGACCTCTATGTCGCCGTCGGCATCTCGGGCGCGATCCAGCATCTGGCCGGCATGAAGGACAGCAAGGTCATCGTCGCCATCAACAAGGACGAGGAGGCGCCGATCTTCCAGGTCGCCGATTACGGTCTCGTCGCCGACCTGTTCAAGGCGCTGCCGGACCTCCAGCAGGCCGTCTGATCCCGTCTATCCTTTCCGTTATCCGAAGAGATCCCCCATGACCGCCGCTGCGATCCCCTACACCCCGCCGCTGAAAGAGATCCGCTTCGTCCTTGACCACCTCGCCGGCATGGCCGACGTGGCGGCTCTGCCGGGATTCGGGGATGCCAGCCCCGACATGGTGGACAGCATCCTGGGCGAGGCGGCAAAGATCGCCGGGAACGTCCTGGCGCCGCTGAACCGCATCGGCGACATGCAGGGAGCCAAGCTCGATGCCGACGGCATCGCCCGCACGGCGGAGGGCTGGGGCGCGGCGTGGCAGGCGCTGGTGGAAGGCGGCTGGAACGGGCTGCCCTTCGACCCGGCGCGCGGCGGCATGGGGTTGCCCAACCTGCTGAACACTGCGGTGCAGGAGATGTGGCATTCCGCCAACATGGCCTTCGCGCTCTGCCCGATGCTGACGCAGGGAGCGGTGAACGCGGTTCAGCTCTATGGCTCCGACGCGCTGAAGGACCTCTACCTGCCCAGGATGATCTCCGGCGAGTGGACCGGCACCATGAACATCACGGAGCCGCAGGCGGGCAGCGACCTCGCCGCCACGCGGTCGCGCGCGGTGCCGAACGGCGACCATTACCTCGTCTCCGGGCAGAAGATCTTCATCACCTACGGCGACCATGACCTGACGGAGAACATCGTCCATCTGGTGCTGGCCCGCCTGCCCGATGCGCCTCCTGGGGTGAAGGGCATCAGCCTGTTCGTCGTGCCGAAGTTCCTGGTCAATGCCGACGGCAGCCTGGGGACCCGCAATCAGGTGAAGTGCGTGTCGCTGGAGCACAAGCTGGGCATCCACGGCAGCCCGACCGCCGTGCTCTCCTTCGGCGACGAGGGCGGAGCGACCGGCTTCCTGGTTGGCGAGCCGAACCGTGGGCTGGAATACATGTTCACCATGATGAACCATGCCCGGCTGGCGGTGGCGATGCAGGGCCTGTCGATCGCCGAGCGTGCCTATCAGCAGGCGCTGGCCTATGCCCGCGACCGCGTGCAGGGCAAGCCGCTGGGCTGGAGCGAAGGCCAGTCGAAGGGCATCGTCAACCATCCCGACGTTCGCCGCCTGCTGATGGGCATGAAGGCGCGGATCGAGGCGATGCGCGGCATCCTCTACACCGCCGCCGCCGCGGTGGACGTGGCGCATCACCATGCCGACGAAGCCGCCCGCGGCCGAGCCGCCCTGCTGGTCGATCTGCTGACCCCCATCGCCAAGGGCTGGTGCACCGAGACCGGGCAGGCGCTGGCGTCGGACGGCGTGCAGGTCCATGGCGGCATGGGCTTCGTCGAGGAGACCGGCGCCGCCCAGCACATGCGCGATGCCCGCATCACCACGATCTACGAAGGCACCACCGCCATTCAGGCCAACGACCTGATCAACCGCAAGATTCTGCGCGACGGCGGGGCGACGGCCATCGGGCTGCTGGACGAGATCGCGGCCCTGGGTGGCGAGCTGTCCGGCCACACTGACGAGGCGCTGCAGGTCACCGGTGCCGAACTGATCGGCGCGGTGCAGGAAGCCAAGCAGGCGGTGGCCTGGGTGCTGACCGCAGCGAAGCAGGACCCGTGTCTGCCTGCTGCCGCGTCGGTGACGCTGCTGGAGCTGATGGGCGTTGTCGCCGGCGGCTGGCAACTGGCCCGCGCCGCCAAGGTGGCGGCGGAGCGGCTGGCGGAGGGCGATGCCGACACCGCCTTCCTGTCGGCCAAGCCGCTGACCGCCCGCTTCTTCGCCACCCATGTGCTGCCGAAGGCGGCGGCGCTGCGGGCGACTGTCGTCAACGGCTCCGCGAGCGTGATGGCGCTGAGCGAAGAGCAGCTGTTCGGCGCGGCTTGACGGAGCCGCGCTTGCCGGTTGGTGCCGGGGCTCTTGGCCCTTTGTCGGGTGTCGCGGGCGGTTGGGGGACCTCCCGCCACTGCCCCGGCGCCAGCCCGTCCAGCGTCCAGTCGCCGATCGACCAGCGGATCAGCCGCAGGGTGGGGAAGCCGACTGCCGCGGTCATGCGGCGGACCTGCCGGTTGCGCCCCTCGCGGATGGTGAGCGCTATCCAGCTGGTGGGGATGGCGGCGCGGTAGCGCACCGGCGGATCGCGCGGCCACAGCGACAGGGGCTCCTCCATCCGCCGCACGTCGGCCGGCAGGGTGGGGCCGTCCTTCAACGTGACGCCGCGGCGCAGCGCCTCCAGCGCCTCGTCGGTCGGCACGCCTTCCACCTGCACCCAATAGGTCTTGGGCATCTTGTTGGCGGGCGATGCGATGCGGGCGATCAGCGCTCCGTCATCGCTCAGCGCCAGCAGCCCCTCGCTGTCGCGGTCGAGCCGTCCCGCGGCATAGACACCCTTCACCGGCACCAGTTCCGCCAGGGTCGGGCGGCCCTGGTCGTCGGTGAATTGCGGCAGCACGCCGTAGGGCTTGTTCAGCAGGATCAGGCGCGGCACGGCTTTGCTTCCTTGCGGAGTTCGGGAAAGGCGCTATCGTTCGCACCCCAATACAGACCTAGATAGCAGGGGTTCGGCCGTGACGCTTCTGTTCTGCTCCGCCAGCGACAGCGCCGAGGATTGGCGCCGGGAGATTGCCCGCCATCTTCCCGACCTGGAGATGCGCGTCTGGCCCGAGACCGGCGACGTCGCCGACATCGAGGTGGCGGTGGTGTGGAAGCCGCCGGCCGGCATGCTGGCGACCCTGCCCAACCTGAAGCTGATCGTGTCGCTGGGCGCCGGGGTGGAGCCGATCCTGCAGGACCCGACCTTGCCGGACGTGCCGCTGGTGCGCATGGTGGCGGACGGGCTGACCGTCGACATGGCCGGTTATGTGGTCTTCCAGGTTCTGTACTGGCACCGGTTGATGGACCAGTATGCCGCCCTCCAGGCCGAGGCGCGATGGGAGCAGCTGGACCATCGCCCGGCGTCCGAGGTGACCGTCGGCTTCCTGGGGATGGGGGAGCTGGGGGCGGCGTCGGCCCGCACGCTGCGGACGCTGGAGTACCGGCTGATGGGCTGGAGCCGCAGCCCCAAGAGCATCGAGGGGGTGGAGAGCTTCTCCGGCCCCGACGGGCTGGCGGCGATGCTGCCGCACTGCGATGTCCTGGTCTGCCTGCTGCCGCTGACCGACGAGACCCGCGGCATCCTGAATGCGAAGCTTTTCGCCGCCTTGCCCAAGGGGGCGGTGGTCATCAACGCTGCGCGCGGCGGTCATCTGGTCGAATCCGACCTGCTCGACGCGCTGGAGAGCGGGCACCTGCGCGGCGCCAGCCTGGACGTCTTCGCGACGGAGCCGCTGCCGCCGGACCATCCGCTCTGGCGCCATCCGAATGTCCGCGTCACCCCCCATGTCGCCGGGGTCACCCACCCGTCACGCTGCGCCGTGCAGGTGGCGACGGCGGTGACGGCGCTCCGCGAAGGCCGGCCGCTGCCCAATCTGGTGGACCGCAGCCGAGGTTACTGAGTTTACAGCATCTGGACGGCGATCACCGCCAGCAGGGCCGCGATCACCCACAGGGCGGCGCGGTCCGAGCGGCGGCGGCTTTCCCAGCCGTTCAGCACTTGGCGGACGGTCTGGGGATGCAGCCGCACCCCGCCCTCCGCCATGTCGCGGGTCACCCGCTCCGCCTCGCTGACCAGGGCGGGCAGGCGGCGGACGGTGGACAGGATGGCGCCGGCATCGTTGATGAACTGCGCCTCCGGCCCGCGGTTCTCGCGCATCCACTCCTCGATCAGCGGCCGGGCCAGTTCCCACATGTTGATGTTGGGGTTCAGCAGCCGGCCGACGCCCTCTGCGGTCAGCATGCTCTTCTGGAGGAGGAGCAGCTGCGGCTGGGTCTCCATCTCGAACTGTTCGGTGACGGCGAACAGCTGGGCCAGCAGCCGGCCGACCGAGATGTCGGCCAGCGGCTTGTTCTGCAACGGCTCGCCGATGGCGCGGCAGGCCTGGGTGAAGATCTCGATCGACTGGTGGCGCGGGACGTAGCCGGCCTCGAAATGCACGACGGCGACGCGGCGGTAGTCGCCGGTCAGGAAGCCGATCAGCATGTCGGCGAGGTAGTAGCGCGTCTCGCGGTCCAGCCGGCCCATGATGCCGAAATCGACGGCGGTGATGGTGCCCTGTTCGTTGATGAACAGGTTGCCGGGGTGCAGGTCGGCGTGGAAGAAGCCGTCGCGGAACACCTGGTTGAAGAAGCTGGCCGAGGCCATCGCCAGGATCTCGTCGCGGTCGAAGCCGGCGGCGGAGATGCGGGCCGGCTCGTCCACCTTGAAGCCGCGGATGCGCTCCAGCGTCAGCACCCGGCCGCCGGTGCGCTCCCAATCGACCTTCGGCACGTTGAAGGTGTCATCGTCCTTGAAGTTCGACGCCAGCTCCGACGCGGCGGCGGCCTCCATCCGCAGATCCATCTCCAGCCGCGAGGTGCGGGCGAAGGTGTCGACCACCTCGACCAGCCGCAGGCGCTTCAGCCGGGGCAGCACCCATTGGGCGAGCGCCGCCAGCCGGTAGAACAGGTCGATGTCGCGTTCGAACGCCGCCTCGATGCCGGGGCGCAGCACCTTGACCGCCACCTCCTGCCCCTCGGCGGTGACGGCGAAATGGACCTGGGCGATGGAGGCGGCGGCGACCGGCCTGTCGTCGAAGCTCTGGAACAGGGCCTGGACCGGCTGGCCGAACTCCGCCTCGACGATGGCGCGGGCCTGATCGCCGGGGAAGGGCGGCAGCTTGTCCTGCAACTCGGCCAGATCGACCGCCATCCGCTCGCCGACCAGATCGGAGCGGGTGGAGAGCAGCTGCCCCAGCTTGATGTAGGTGGGCCCGAGTTCGGCCAGCGCGCGGGCCAGCCGCTCGCCCTCGCGGCCGGGCACGTCCTTGCGGGCGATGCGGCGCCACAGCCACAAGAGGCCGGGGGCGGTGCCGAGCAGGCTGGTGGGCAGGGCGTCGTGACGGGCGACCGTCCGGCCGATGACGGCCATCCGGATCAGGTTGCGCAGGATGCGGAACACGGGAGCCTAGATCCGCCAGCCGGAATGGATGGCGGCGATCCCGCCCGACAGGTTGCGCACGCGCACCGCACCGAATCCGGCGGCCTCGATCCGCTTCGCCAGATCGGCCTGCGGCGGGAAGCGGCGGATGCTCTCGGCCAGATAGCGGTAGCTCGCCTCGTCCTTCGCCACGACGCGGCCCATGAAGGGCAGCACCTGGAAGGAATAGACGTCGTACAGCTCGCGCAGCACCGGCAGGACGACGTGGCTGAATTCCAGGCAGTAGAACTTGCCGCCCGGCTTCAGGACGCGGTGGGCCTCCTTGATCGCCTCGTCGATGCGGGTGACGTTGCGCAGGCCGAAGGCGATGGTGTAGGCGTCGACCGAGCGCGGGGCGATCGGCAGCTTTTCCGCGTCGCCGACCGTCCATTGCACGCCGGACAGGATGTTGCGGTCGATGGCGCGGTCGCGGCCGACCCGGACCATCGCCTCGGTGATGTCGCAGACCACCGCCGCCCCGCCGCCCTTCTTCAGGAAGCGGAAGGCGATGTCGCCGGTGCCGCCTGCCACGTCCAGCAGGGTCATGTCCGGCTTGGGCGCCACCATCTCCATCAGCGTGTCCTTCCACAGCCGATGGATGCCGCCCGACATCAGGTCGTTCATCAGGTCGTAGTTGGTCGCCACGCTGTCGAAGACGGCGCGGACCAGCCCGGACTTGGCGGACGGATCGACGGGGGTGAAGCCGAACCAGTTGCCTTCGGCACCGGACGCGGGCTTTTGCGGGTCGGGGATGCGGTCGCTCATGGCCGGGAACATAGCGCGGGCAGAGGCCATGCGCCAGCGGGGGCGTGCGGTGCGGAAGGCGCTGCGGCGAATGGCGTAGGGCGGCGGAGGCGTCGGCCGCCAGATGCGGGTGATGGAACAGCGTGGAACAGTTTTCCCAATCTGTTCCATGGGGCGCGGTCGGGCGGTATGCCGGTGGTCCGGTGCAGGATGGAACAGAGTGAAACAGTTTTCGACCGATGTTCCATCTGGTCCTTCCCTCAAGAAGTTGGGTGTAGAATCCTAGCATGGGGTGAATGGATGTGTGGAGGGGCGTTGGGAAACCGTGCACTTCCGGAGCCTTGCATCACCCCTCACCCTCCCCGCGCCGCGGGCGCGGGTCCCCTCCCTCTCCCGAGGCGGGAGAGGGCGACTGATCCCAAAGCGCTCCAAGTCCCACATCCCCCTTGCATCCCCCCGTCCCCGCGCGTATAAGCCCATCCTTCCACGGGCGGCGAGGCTGGGCCGTATGGCTCAGGGCATGCCCACCCGTCCGCTGGAAATTCCGCCTCATTTCCCTCTAGGAAACGAAAATGCCCAAGCTGAAGACGAAGAGCGGCGCCAAGAAGCGCTTCAAGGTGACCGCCACGGGTAAGGTCCGCGCTCAGGCCGCCTACAAGCGCCACTGCCTGGAACAGAAGTCCCCGAACATGAAGCGCAACGCGCGCGGCATGATGACCCTGTGCGATTCCAACGCCCGCACGGTGCTGAAGAACTGGCTGCGCAACGCCTGATCTCGGCACATCATAGAATTCGGAAGGACTGAACCATGGCTCGTGTTAAGCGCGGCGTCACGACGCACGCCCGTCACCGCAAGATCCTGAAGCTCGCCAAGGGCTACCGGGGTCGCAATTCCAAGAATTTCCGCATTGCGATCGAGAAGGTCGAGAAGGCGCTTCGTTACGCCTACCGCGACCGTCGCAACAAGAAGCGCGATTTCCGCGGCCTGTGGATCCAGCGCATCAACGCCGGCGTCCGTCAGTACGGCCTGACCTACTCGCGCTTCATCAACGGCATCAAGCTGGCCGGCATCGAGATCGACCGCAAGGTCCTGTCCGATCTGGCCGCGCGCGAGCCGGAGGCCTTTAAGACCCTGGTGGACAAGGCCCAGGCCGCGCTCGCCTCCAAGGCCGCCGCGTAACGCGCCTCGCGTTTCCTCTAAGTCAGGGAACGCTTGCCGTCACGGCGTCAGTTGTAAGAGAAGGGAGCCGGGCCGCTGGGCCGGCTCCCTTTTTCTTTTTGCACCGTTTTCTTCCCCACGCTTGCCGGGAACCGCCATGCTCGACGCGCTGAAAGACGAACTTCTGTCGCAGGTCAACGCCGCCGCCGACCTTTCGGCGCTGGACGAGGTGCGGGTCTCCGCGCTCGGCAAGAAGGGGCGCATCACCGGCTTCATGAAGGAGCTGGGGACCCTCACCCCCGACGAGCGCAAGGAGCGCGGGCAGCAGCTCAACGCGCTGAAGGACGAGATCGCCGCCGCCATCGACGCGCGCAAGGCCGACCTCGCCGCCGCCCACCTGAAGGCGCGGCTGGAGGCCGAGCGGGTCGACGTCACCCTGCCGGTCCGGCCGGAGACCGAGGGGCGCATCCACCCGATCAGCCAGACGATGGACGAGATGGTCGCCATCTTCGCCGAGATGGGCTTCTCGGTCGCCGAAGGGCCGGACATCGAGGATGATTTCCACAACTTCACCGCCCTGAACTTCCCGCCCGGCCACCCGGCGCGCGACATGCACGACACCTTCTATCTGCCCGACTCGGGCGACAAGAAGATGCTGCTGCGCACCCACACCAGCCCGGTGCAGGTCCGCACCATGCTGAACAACAAGCCGCCGATCCGCATCATCGCGCCGGGGCGGACCTACCGCTCCGACTACGACATGACCCACACCCCGATGTTCCACCAGATCGAGGGGCTGGTCATCGACGAGGCGACCAACATGGGGCACCTGAAGGGCTGCCTCGTCGAGTTCTGCCGCGCCTTCTTCGACGTGGACGACCTGCCGCTGCGCTTCCGCCCCAGCTTCTTCCCCTTCACCGAACCGTCGGCGGAGGTCGATATCGGCTGCTCGCGCAAGGGCGGCGAGCTGAAGCTGGGCAATTACGGCGACTGGCTGGAGATCCTCGGCTGCGGCATGGTCCACCCCAACGTGCTGGAAGCCTGCGGCATCGACAGCACCCGGTACCAGGGCTTCGCCTTCGGCATGGGGGTGGAGCGCGTCGCCATGCTGAAATACGGCATCCCCGACCTGCGCACCTTCTTCGAAGCCGACCTGCGCTGGCTGAAGCATTACGGCTTCGTCCCGCTCGACATTCCCAACATCGCCCACGGCCTGACGCGCTAAGGAGCCGGACCCATGAAGTTCACGCTGTCCTGGCTGAAGGACCATCTGGAGACCGACGCCTCGCTCGACCAGATCACGGAGAAGCTGACCGCCCTCGGCCTGGAGGTGGAAGGCGTCCATGACCGGTCGAAGGAGCTGGCGCCCTTCCGCGTCGCCCATGTCGTCTCGGCCGAGAAGCACCCGGACGCCGACAAGCTGCGCGTGCTGATGGTCGATACCGGCGCCGGCACCCTGCAGGTCGTCTGCGGCGCCCCGAACGCGCGCGCCGGCATGAAGGGCGTCTTCGCGCCGGAGGGGACCTATGTCCCCGGTTCCGACATCACGCTGAAGAAGGGCGTCATCCGCGGCGTCGAGTCGAACGGCATGATGTGCTCCAAGCGCGAGCTGAAGCTGTCGGACGAGCATGAGGGCATCATCGAGCTGCCGGACGACGCTCCGGTCGGCGCCGCCTTCGCCGACTATGCCGGGCTGAACGATCCGGTCATCGACATCAACCTGACGCCCGACCGCGCCGATTGCGCCGGGGTGCGCGGCATCGCCCGCGACCTCGCCGCCGCCGGCATGGGCACGCTGAAGCCGCTGACCGAGGGGCGGCTGAACGCCACCCCGGTCCCCGGCGCCTTCAAGAGCCCGATCGGGGTCGAGATCGAGGCGCTGGACGCCTGCCCTTATTATGTCGGCCGCTATTTCCGTGGCGTGAAGAACGGCCCGTCGCCGCAATGGCTGCAGGACAAGCTGACTGCCATCGGCCTGCGTCCGATCTCCATCCTGGTCGACATCACCAACTACATCACCTTCGACGTGTCCCGCCCGCTGCACGCCTTCGACGCCGACAAGGTGAAGGGCGGCATCGTGGTCCGGCTGGCGCGCGAGGGCGAGACCCTGCCGGCGCTGAACGGCAAGGAATACCAGCTCGACCCGGCGATGACGGTGATCGCCGACCATGAGCGGGCCGAGGCGCTGGGCGGCATCATCGGTGGCGAGACGTCCGGCTGCACCGAGGAGACGACCAACGTCTTCCTGGAAGCCGCGATCTTCGACACCGTCCGCACCGCGCAGACCGGCCGCCGGCTGGGCGTGGAATCGGACGCCCGCTACCGGCTGGAGCGTGGCGTCGATCCCGCCGCGGTGGTCGAAGGGATCGAGCGGGCGACCCGCCTCATCCTCGACCTGTGCGGCGGCGAGGCGTCGGAGATCGTGACGGCAGGGGCCGAACCAGCGTGGAAGCGCAGCCTGACCCTGCGTCCGGGCCGCGTCGCCGCGCTGGGCGGCGTCGATCTGCCGCGCGAGCGGCAGGAGCGGATCCTGACGGATCTGGGCTTCACCCTGGAAGGCGAGGATGCGGAGGGCCGTCTGGTCGTCGGCGTTCCGTCCTGGCGCGCCGACGTCCATGGCGAGGCCGATCTGGTCGAGGAGGTGCTGCGCGTCCACGGCTTCGACGCCATCCCGGCGACGCCGCTGCCGCGCGAGACGGTGCTGACCCGCCCGGCGCTGACGCTGAAGCAGCGCCGCGTCGCGCTGGCCAAGCGGGCGCTGGCCGCCCGCGGCCTGTCGGAAGCCGTCACCTGGTCCTTCCTGTCCGGTCCGGTCGCCGAACTGTTCGGCGGCGGCCAGCCCGGCCTGCGGCTGGTCAACCCGATCAGCAGCGACCTCGACGTCATGCGCCCGTCGATCCTGCCCAACCTGATCCAGGCCGCCGGACGCAACGCCGACCGCGGCTATGCCGACGTCCGCCTGTTCGAGGTCGGGGCGGCCTTCCGCACCCCGGCACCGGACGGGCAGGACAGCGTCGCCGCCGGCATCCGCGCCGGGGCTGCGGTGCCGCGCCACTGGGCGGAGAAGGCGCGCGGCGTCGACGTGTTCGATGCCAAGGCCGACGCGCTGGCGGTATTGGAGGCGGTCGGCGCCCCGGCCGGCAATCTCCAGGTCACCACCGACGCGCCGGGCTGGTACCACCCCGGCCGGTCCGGCGTGCTGCGACTCGGGCCCACGGTGATGGCCCGTTTCGGCGAGATCCACCCGTCGGTGCTGGAGACCCTGGGCGTCAAGGGGCCGGTCGTCGGCTTCGAGGTGATGCTGGACGCCGTGCCGCTGCCCAAGAAGAAGGGCGGCACCGCCAAGCCGATGGTCCAGCTCTCCGCCTTTCAGCCGGTGGAGCGCGATTTCGCCTTTGTCATCGACCGCAAGGTGGAAGCCGACAAGATCCTCCGCGCGGTGAAAGGTGCCGACAAGGCGCTGGTCAAGGATGTCGCCGTCTTCGACGTCTATGAAGGGCCGGGCGTGGAGGAGGGACGCAAGTCGGTCGCCGTTTCGGTGACCTACCAGCCGACGGCCGCAACCTTGACCGATGATGCGATCGAGGCGGTCGGGCAGAAAATCGTCGCGGCGGTGGTCAAGGCGACCGGAGGCAATCTCCGAGCCTGAGAGAATCCTCCGGAAGTTGAGATTTCCGCCGTGTAAGAAAAGGGCTCCCGCTTTGGCTGGAGCTCTTTTTTTTGGCCATCCCGAAAGATTCACGAAAGGGGCTTTTCCGGCTGTCAACCGTACAATCATATGATGAATTGCTGATTGAAGACGCTGGAGTGCATTCGCTAAGGAAAATCCCGACGCTGATTGTTGCAATTCAGTGTTTGACGGCATTGCATCGTTTTGTGGGAAGATTGGCCCTTCGGATTGTTTATCTCCGGTAAGCCCACGATGCGTTCGATGTCACGATTACGGCACAGGCGATGCTTGCATTGCCTTGGCATGTCCAATGCCCATCACATTGCAAGCGACCGAGCGAGGGGATTTCATGGTTGAGCCGATAGATGGTCAAGCAACCAAACCGGAGTCCGTCAGGCCACTCATCCTGGTGGTGGACGACGACCGCTCGATCGTCGAAGGTCTGGCCATTCTGTTGGACGGCTGGGGATACGATGTGGTGAAGGCGTTCAACGCCGCCGCCCTGGAAGCCCAGCTCGGCGGGCTGGACCGGGCGCCGAACCTGATCATCGCCGACCACTATCTGCCGGCCGGCCGTACCGGGCGGGAGGTGGTGGAGCGCGTCCGAGCCGAGACCGGGCAGCCGATCCCGGCCATCATCCTGACCGGCGACAGCACGCCCGAGCGCCGGGACGAGGCCGAACTGATGGGCTGTCAACTGCTGCTGAAGCCGGTGCAGGTCGGGCCGCTGCGCGAGGCGGTCGAAGCCCTGTGCAGCCGGTAGAAACAGAGGCGGAGATCGGGTAGGGGGGAGTTGCAGCAACCTGCCGGTCAGGCTGCCGGGTCTGCCCCGGAAGCGGGCGGGTCGATCTCCGGCAGAACGGCGAGGAAGGCGTCGACCACCGTCGGGTCGAAGCGCTGACCGGCCAGCCGGCGGATTTCGTCCACCGCGAGCTCGCGGTCGAGCGCCGGACGATAGGGGCGGTCCCGGGTCATCGCGTCATAGGCGTCGGCAACGGCGACGATGCGGGCGCACAGCGGGATGGCCGCCCCGGTGCGGCCGTCGGGATAGCCGGTGCCGTCCCAGTTCTCGTGATGCCAGCGCGCCACCGAAGCCCCCAGATGGAGGTGCGTCGGGCCGCCGGTCAGAAGATGGTCGGCAAGATGGCTCGCCTGGTTCAGCAGGGTGGCGCCGGCCAGGGTATGGACCTGCATGGCGTTGCGTTCCGCCGGGTCGAGCGGGCCGGGCTTGGACAGGATCGCCGGATCGACGGCGGCGTTGCCGATGTCGTGCAGGATGGCCGCCAACCCGATGATCTCCAGCATGGACTCGTCCAGCGACTCGGGGAAGAGGCCGTCGGCATGCAGGCGGCGGGCGATCCGTTCGGTGATCGCGGCGATGCGAAGCGACCGGCGGAAACGACCTCCCTCCGCCGTTTCGACCGCCGCCTCGACCGCCGACCCGTCCGGGCTCAGCGCGTCGCGGCCGCGCTCGGCCAGGTCGGCCAGGGCCGCCAGCGTGCCCTGCTGGGCGCGGTAGAGCTGCTCGTAGTGATGCAGGTTGTCGAAACCGACGGAGATTTTGCCGCAGAACACCTCGATCAGATTGCGGTCCAGCTCGGACAGCGGCCGGTTGGAGCGCAGATAGACCACCGTCTCGCGGTCGTTCGGCGTGCGGATGTAGAGCGTGCAATGGTCGCCGGCATAGGCATGAGTCCGCCTTTCCAGGCAGGCGGTCACCGTGGCCAGCACCGCCGGGTCGACATGGCCGGCGGCGGGCTCGTTGATCAGCGTCTCGAACCGGCCCGACCCGGCCAGCACATAGAGGCCGTCGCTGCTCCCCGATCCGGCGCCCGCGCCGCCGCGCTGCACGCAGAGGATCGCGTCCGGCCCCACCCCGATCAGGCCCGACAGCTGGGTCAGCACGCCCGCCGCGAACAGCTTCATCGAGCGGGCGCGGAACAGCGAGGACGACGCCTCGATGATCTTCTCCAGGCCGCGGCGGTTGGCGTCGATCGCCACGATGTCCTCGTAGGAGCGCAGCGCCGCGACCGTGGTGGTGAACAGCTGCTGGGCGGTCAGCTGGGTCTTCGCCTTGTAGTCGTTGATGTCGTAATCGAGGATCACCGCCCGTTCCGGCGCCTGCCCCGGCTGGCCGGTGCGCAGGATGATGCGGACGTTGCGGTTCCGCAATTCCTCGCGGATATGGTGGACAAGCTGGAGGCCGGCGTCCTCCGTCTCCATCACCACGTCCAGCAGGATCAGCGCGATGTCGGTTTCCCGGGCCAGGATCCGCCGGGCCTCCGCCGCCGAATGGGCGGACAGGAAACGGGCCTTGCGCCCCTTGTAGGCGAAGTCGGACAGGACGAGCTTGGTGATCGAATGGACCTCCGGCTCGTCGTCGACGATCAGCATGGTCCAGCGGCTGCCGGGCGGCTCCTCCCCGGTGCTGACGCCTTCCGGGCCGGCATCGTCGAGGAACACCAGATCGTCGTCGCCGGCCTCAGGCGAGGTCTCCGGCGCCGGTTCGGTCCGGGCTTCGTCCTGTTGTCCGTTCGGGGGAGCGTTCGGGTCGGCGTCGGTCATGGCTCTTCGATCGTGAAAGGGTCATGAGGACGGGAACGACCGGCCCGCATGGCGGCCACTCATCAAAACGTATCCAGCTCGATCACCGTACAATCGAGCGCCCGCTGCGCCAACGTGCCGCAGGCGGCGTCGACCTGCAAGCGGGTGAAAGGGGCCACCCCCACCTCGTACAGAAGCCGTCCCTTGCGGAACACCGGCCAGACCATCGGCGGCAGGTCGCGATAGGCGGTGCCCGGTCCGGCGGTGAACTCCCTCCAGGCGCGCAGTCCCTCGGCGTAGCTGACATACTCGCCCAGCTTGATGCCGTAGAGCATGCCCGGTTCGACCGGCGGCATGCCGGGCAGCGGATAGGGCGCCACCACTCCGACCAGCGCCTGGACCGGCGCCAGGGCGCGGGTGCCGGCGGGCAGGGCCAGCGTCGCCTCGCCGTTCGCGGCGCCGATCAGCGCCACCACGTCGCCCTTGCGCAGGGTGAAGCTGCGCCGCTTGCGGTTGGCCAGGATCTCGGTGGCGGAGATCGGGCCGGCGGCGACGACATAGCCTTCCGCCGGGGTCTGGGCCGCCTTGTCCCAGGCGGCGCGCGGGACGACCGCGGCGCTGCGGTGGGGCGGGACGGTGTCCGCCGGCTGGTTTGGGGCGGGCTTGGCCGGACGCGGCCCCTCGTCGCCGACCGCCGGCCGGCCGGTGACCATCAGCGCCGGGTCGAGGGAATCGGCGGGCACATAGCCGATGGGCTGGCCGCCGATGGCGACCTCCGTCCAGAAGGTGCCGCGGGGCGTGCCCAGCGCGTTCAGCCCCTTGCCCTGCTTCAGCGTCATGACGATGCGGGCGTCCTCGCTGGGGCCGATCCGCACCTCGATGTCGCGGTTCAGCACCACTTCGCCGGTCAGCGGGGCGCCGATGGCGACGGGGCTCTGCGCCCGCGCCGGCAAGGTTGCAGCAACGGTGCCTAGGCAGGCCAGGGCAAGGCCGAGCGCTGGAGGAAGGAGGCGGGTCGGCAGGGCTTTCATGGAGCGGCAGCCTCCGCGGACACCGACAGGGCAGGGTTTGGCTTCCGGCGGCCCAGCAGCTGGCGGCCGACGAGGTCGTGGATGGCGTCGGCCAGCAGCCGCACCGGCTTGGGCGCGGTGCCGCGGGCGCGGTGCAGGGCGATGTCGATGTCCGGCAGGTCGGGAAACCCCTCCGCCGCGCCGATGCGGCGCAGGCTGGGCGGTATGGTGCAGCTTTCCATCGCCGTCACCCCCAGCCCGCCCATCACCGCGCCATGGACGGCGACCACGCTCTTGCTGGTGAAGGCGACCCGCCAGTCGCGCCCCATCCCGTCGAGCGCCGCAACGGCGATGTCACGTACGACGCAGCCCTTGGGGAACAACGCCAGCGGCAGGGGATCGAGGCTCTCCACCGGCCGGTATCCCGGGGCCGGCACCGGATCCCGCGGCGGGGCGACCCAGGACACCGGCTCCTGCCGCACCAGTTCGCCGCCGGTCTCGCCGGCCTTGCGGGTGATCAGCGCCAAGTCGTAGCGGCCCTTGTCGATCTCCGCCACCAGATCGGGGCTGTTGTCGCAGACCACCTCCACCATCACCTCGGGATAGGCGGCGTTGAAGCGGGCCAGCACCTCGGGCAGCAGCATGGTGGCGTAGTCGTCCGGCGTGCCGATGCGGACGCTCGCCACCGTCGGGCTGCGGCGCATCAGGGCCATCACCTCGTCGTTCAGGGTCAGCATGCGCCGGGCATAGGCCAGCAGCACCTCGCCGTCGCGGGTCATGCGCACGCCATGGGTATCGCGTTCGAACACGCGCTTGCCCACCGTGTCCTCCAGCCGGCGCACCTGCTGGCTGACGGCAGCCTGGGTGCGGCCCAGCCTTTCGCCGGCGCGGGTGAAGCTGGCGCTGTCGGCCACGGCGACGAAGGCGCGCAGCAGGTCGGTGTCGAGATTGGCGGGCATGGCGGGGAACCGGAAGTTGCCTCCCATTCAAGCAGAGCGCCCGTCCATCCGCAACGGCGCGGTCATCACGGTTCGTGATGACGGCATAATGCCTATTCGTTTCCAGGGGAATGACGCGCGCCCCATTGTCGGTCTCCGATCCCTTTGGAGTTGCCAATCATGTTGCTGTTCACCGCCTGGACCAGCGCGGTCCTCGGAGCCGCCCGCATCGACCCGCCGGCCGCCCTTCCGGCCAGGGTGCCGGAGCCGCGGCGTTTCCGTCTCGCCTACAGCCCGGTTTTGCCCCCCATTCCGGTCCGCAGCCCCCTCCCGATGGCGGATGGCCGGCTGTGCCTTGAGAAATAGACGGTCGGCAGCCTATCCTGCCGCCGACAAGAGGACGGTGAGGAGTGGGTGGTAATGTCGCGGGTCTATGTGCTGTACACCGGGGGCACCATCGGGTGCGTGACCAATCCCGACGGGGCGCTGGCGCCGGTGCCGGGTGCGGAGTTCGAGCGGCTGGCGCTGTCGGTGCCCGGCCTGTCCGGCCACGGCGTGCAGGGCTATGACGGGCTGAGCTGGACGATGGACTGGTTCGACCGTACGCAGGACAGTTCCAACATGAAGCCGGCGGACTGGGTCGCCATCGCCCGGCGGCTGCTGTCGGTCTACGACCAGTATGACGGCTTCGTCGTGCTGCACGGCACCGACAGCATGGCCTACAGCGCGTCGGCCCTGTCCTTCCTGCTGCCCGGCCTGTCGAAGCCGGTGGTGTTCAGCGGGTCGCAGGTGCCGCTGTCCTTCACGCTGAGCGACGCGCCGGCCAATCTGGTCGGCGCCATCGTGGTGGCGGGAACCCTGCCGGTGCCGGAGGTCTGCGTCTATTTCGACACCAGGCTGCTGCGCGGCAACCGCTCGTCCAAGGTCGATGCCAACCGCTTCGCCGGGTTCGATTCGCCGAACTTCCCGCCGCTCGCCACCGTCGGCAGCGTGGTCGCCCGCAACCAGCCCTATTGGCTGCCGATGCCGGGCAAGGACGTTTCGCTGGCCGAGCCGGGCAACCGCGCCGGGCGGCTGGCGGCGCTGGACGCCCTGCCGGCGGCGCTGGCGGCGTTTTCCGTCGTCGTGCTGTGGCTCTATCCCGGCATCCACGCCAGCACGGTGTCGGCGATGCTGACCGGCACCAGCCCGACGGCCAAGGGGGCGGTGCTGCTGGCCTTCGGCGAGGGCAACGGCTCGACCGATCCGGAGTTCCTCGCCGTGCTGTCGGCGGCGGTCAAGGCCGGCATCGTGCTGATGGACAACACCCAGGTGAAGCACGGCGCCGTGCTGCCCGCCGCCTATGCCACCGGGCTGGGCGCCGTCGGCGCCGTCGGCGCCTATGACATGACCCCCGAGGCCAGCTACGCCAAGCTGGTCTGCCTGTTCGCCAGCGGCCTGGACGCCGCGGCGGTCAGGGCGGCGATGCCGGTGCCGCAGGCCGGCGAACTGACGGTGATCGCGGGCTGACCGCCTCTTCGGAGGCGGGGGCCGATGGCCGTCCGCCTCCGGTGACGGCCTTACTGGCCCATGACGGGCTGGTTCGGCGCCATGGTGCCGCGGTTCATCGTGCCCTGGTTCATGGAGCCGTTGCCCATGGTGCCCTGGTTCATGCTGCCGGACCCCATGCCGCCCATGGAACCGCCCATCTGGCCGCCCATGGCGCCGCCGGTCGAGCTGCCGTAGCCGGTGTTGGCCTGGCTGCTGTACTGGGCGAGCTGCTGAAGCTCCATCTGGTCCTGCATGACGACGATCTGCTTGCCGCGCCGCTCGAAGGAGGCGGGGGGCAGCATGACCGACTGGCCGGACTTGGCGAGCTTCAGCTCGACCATGGCCTGGCCGTCGGCGCCGGTGGTGACGTTCTGGACGGTGCCGGCGACGGGGCCGCCATGGCGGTGGACCACCCGCTTGCCGATCATGTCCCGGCTGGCCTGGACGTCGCGGGCGCCGGTGTCCATCGTGCCGTTGGCGACCGCGTTGGCCTTGGCCGATCCGCTGGTCTGGGCGTTGGCGGTCTGGGCGTGGCCGGGCGCGGCAACGGCCATCAGCATCAGGGCCGGAACCGCGGCGGCGAGAAACTTGCGCATGTCATCCTCCCGGATTGAACCACAACAGGGGAGGCGCCGCGCGGGCGCGGCACCGTCCTCTGCCGTGATGACACCCGGGCGGCCGATTTGTTTCGCAGGTTGTACGGAATTGCCGATCTGCACAAAAAAGGCGGGCCGAAGCCCGCCTTTCCGTTTTCCTCACTCGTCGCCCATCTTGAGCGCCGCGATGAAGGCGCTCTGCGGGATTTCCACCTGCCCGAATTGGCGCATGCGCTTCTTGCCTTCCTTCTGCTTGTCCAGCAGCTTGCGCTTGCGGCTGATGTCGCCGCCGTAGCACTTGGCGGTCACGTCCTTGCGCATGGCGCTGATGCTCTCGCGGGCGATGACCTTGCCGCCGATGGCGGCCTGGACGGCGATCTTGAAAAGCTGGCGCGGGATCAGTTCCTTCAGCCGTTCGCAGAGCTGGCGGCCGCGGCGTTCGGACTGGCTGCGGTGGACGATCATCGACAGGGCGTCGACCGGCTCGGCATTCACCAGGATCGACAGCTTCACGAGGTCGCCTTCCTCGTAGCTGTCCATCTGGTAGTCGAAGCTGGCATAGCCGCGGCTGATCGACTTCAGCCGGTCGTAGAAGTCGAACACCACCTCGTTCAGCGGCAGGCGGTAGACCAGCATGGCGCGGGCGCCGGCATAGGTCAGCTCGATCTGCTGGCCGCGCCGCTCGGTGCAGAGCTGGAGGACGCCGCCGAGATACTCGTCGGGCAGCATGATGGTGGCCTTGATCCACGGCTCGTCGATGTGGTCGATCCGCATCACGTCGGGCATGTCGGCCGGGTTGTGCAGGTCGCGCACCGTCCCGTCGGTCATCGTCAGCTTGTAGACCACCGACGGCGCGGTGGTGATCAGGTCGAGGTTGAACTCGCGCTCCAGCCGCTCCTGGATGATCTCCAGATGCAGGAGGCCGAGGAAGCCGCAGCGGAAGCCGAAGCCCAGCGCCGCCGACGTCTCCGCCTCGTAATGGAAGCTGGCGTCGTTCAGCTTCAGCTTGCCCAGGCTGTCGCGCAGCCGCTCGAAATCGGCGGCGTCGACCGGGAACAGGCCGCACCACACCACGGGGATGGACGGCTTGAAGCCGGCCAGGGCCTCGGTCGCCGGCTTGCGCTCGTCGGTGATGGTGTCGCCGACCTTGGTCTGGGTGATGTCCTTGATCGCGGCGGTGATGAAGCCCATCTCGCCCGGCCGCAGCTCGCCGGTCAGCAGCGCCTTCGGCGTGAAGACGCCGACGCGGTCGACGTCGTGGGCCGAGCCGGCGGCCATGAAGCGCACCTTCTGCCCGACCTTCAGCACGCCGTCGACGACGCGCACCAGGATGACGACGCCGAGATAGGGATCGTACCAGGAATCGACCAGCAGCGCCTTCAGCGGCGCGTCGGCATCGCCCTTGGGCGGCGGCAGCCGCTTGACCACCGCCTCCAGCACCGCGCCGATGTTGAGGCCGGACTTGGCCGAGATCTCCACCGCGTCCGACGCGTCGAGCCCGATCACGTCCTCGATCTGCTGCTTGATCCGCTCCGGCTCGGCGGCGGGCAGGTCGATCTTGTTGAGGACCGGGATGATCTCGTGGTTGTTGTCGATCGCCTGATAGACGTTGGCGAGCGTCTGCGCCTCGACACCCTGGGAGGCGTCGACCACCAGGATCGAGCCCTCGCAGGCGGCGAGGCTGCGGCTGACCTCATAGGCGAAGTCGACGTGGCCGGGAGTGTCCATCAGGTTCAGCGTGTACTGCTTGCCGTCCTCGGCCTTGTAGAGCAGGCGGACGGTCTGGGCCTTGATGGTGATGCCGCGCTCGCGCTCGATGTCCATGCTGTCGAGCACCTGCTCGCGCATCTCGCGCGCGTCGAGGCCGCCGCACTGCTGGATCAACCGGTCGGCAAGGGTCGACTTGCCATGGTCGATGTGGGCGATGATCGAGAAATTGCGGATGTGCGAGAGGTCAGTCATCGGGGCCCAAACAAGCGAGAGTTTGCCGGGAACATAGGGCGGACGGGGGATGGGCGCAATGATGGTGTGTCGGCGGGCGCGGCGGAGGGTGTACGGGCGGTTGCGGAACGGCGCGGCGGGGGGCGGGTGGAACGGGATGGAACGTTTTTCGGTGGGGTGTTCACTGTTCCATCGGGGGCGGCTGGGGCGGAGGGCCGGCGGGGCGTGGACCGTGTGGAACAGGATGGAACGGTTTTCCGGGGGGTGTTCAGTGTTCCATCCTGGCGGGCGCGTGGGGAGGGTACGCACGGGGGGAGGACGGGCCGCGGTGCGGCTTCGGTGGAGCGGGCGGAGGTGGCGGATCGCCACTGTCGGGGCATGCGGTGCCCTCCGCGGGTGGGGGAGGGCGCAAGCGTAGCATGGATGGGGGGAGGGGGTAAGGATGCGGTAAAACGCGGGTTGGAGGTCATGCTGGTGGCAATCGATGCAACCGGCATCAGGGGCGATTCTGTGCTCCGTGCCAGACGCGCAGAATGGTGACGCGGGTCGCGCCCACGTCGTAGACAATCACATAGGGGTGGACCGCCACCAACTCCCGCGCACCGTCTCGCCGAAGGCGGCCTCGGTCTGGAAATTCGGCGAGGCTTTCCGCCGTGCTTCTGAGGCGAAGCGCCATGCGCCGGGCCGCTGCGGGATTGAAGTGGCCGATGTAGGTGCGGATTGCGATCAGATCGGCAACGGCGGCCGGAGCGAAGACTACTTGCACGACGGCGCGGGACGCTCGTCCGCCGTGCCCCAACTGTCGAGCCAGTCCGCAACGTCGCGCAGAGGGATCGTCTGACCGGCGGCAACCTGCGCCCGCGCCTCGGCGATGGCGCGTGTCAGCGCATCGTCATCGGTCGGCTCGAAAGCGGTCGCGGGCTCTGCCATGGGGCACCTCCATCATCGAATATAAGCGGTGAGCGTGGGGTGGTCCAGCTAACAGAGTGGATTCGAACGTTCACTGGGTGAAGTAAGGCTACACCTAAAAAGGCTTTGTGGGAATTGGCGCAGAGAGACGCCCGTTTTTGGCGTTATTGTCAAGGAAAGATACAAGGAAATTGATGAGTGGGAGGTGGTATTCATCTTTGATCATTGATATTAAATTAGAGTATGCTTCAGATACCTGGGTGAGGAGGCGAATTATGTTAGGGAAAATACCTCAGAGTTGGTTTGAAATGAAAGAGTACCGCAAGAGAAAATTTTCTGGATCTGTGTGGATACCGTTGAGATCTCTTCAAAATTTTGAAACGGAAATCGGCGGAGAAGAGTACTTCTATTCTGCATGTGTTGCATTTCCGCCGGAAAATAAAAAGGAAGCTGAAAAGCTTGGGTGGTCTGATATTGGGGTGATTCGCTCTGGTGGACCTTTCGCATATAGTGATCACTCCTATAAGTCAGCGGAAGTGTATCAGTATGAAGATGGCAAGGACATGGGGATCGATCTTATTTTTGAGCAGCGCATTGGGTGTGGTCATGAAAATATATGGCATATTAATCAAGATATGATCATTGCTCTCGGTCTAATACAAGAAGGAGATATATGGGTTCGGCCAGCGGAGGGCTATGTTGATGTGATTCGGATGAAAAGGAATGATGACGATAAAATTGTGGCTATTGAGATAAAATCAGAATTCTTAAGAGATTATTTGGCTGCACGGGGATTGCTCCTAAGGTTAGTTTATTATAGGCAAAGGAGCGCTATGCTCCGTGATAAGCCAGATATTGATTGGCCAAACGGTCGCATAAATATTGAAGAAGATAATAATAATTTTTCTGCTTTTGTTTGCGAAGTTGATGAGCATGGCGGCCCGTATGGGGGAGGTGTGGCGTTTACGCAAATATGGCGCACGGATATTGACAGTGAAGAAGACGTTCCAATATTTGGTCCAGAGAATGAAGAAAATACTGAGGGGAGATTTTCATCATTCCAAAGATTGGGAGATAAGTTTTATCTTGTCGAGGGAGAGCTCTGGCGTGAGGAGTGGATTGAACCTTCGGAAAGGAGCGAGAGAGTTCGCGGGGATGATTCTGAGGAAAATATAAATTACATAGTTGGATCTTCTGGAGAGAGACAAGACGTAAGATCGCTAAATCATGAAGATATTGGAAAATATCTTTGGTTTAGCCCTCGCGTGTTTAATGAAATTATTGTGCGCCGAGGAGCCGGCGTAAGGTGGCATACACGAGATACAGGATCAATCTGGTTACTATCAGACTGGACAGTTCATTTTGGCATTAACAAAATTGGACTAATTAATGTCTATGCGTATGATGTAGCTAAACTGCCTGTCTGGCAGCAGAAAATATGGTTGGCATATAATACATCTCCCGATGGTGCTGTATCATCAGAGTTGCTCGATGCACAAATGAGGACATTTCCTGCCCGGACCAAGGCTCCAGAAGACATTTTCCCAAGAGCAATCGATGATCTTGACAAGGCGATGGGAATTTGGCTCGGCAAAAAATTATTCCAAGAGCATGATGCGGCTGAAGAGATAATCAAATCTATTCACAGGTTCCGTGCCATTGATGAAAGTGGATTTCTTTCACTTTCTAAAGATATTGCAAGGTTGGTCGTTGATAGGATCGTGATCGAAAATCTTCATAAGGTGGTTGCCCCACCAAAAGGAGAGAAATGGGGTTCACTTAAATCACTCGAAAAGGTCCTTTCAACTATTATTGATGCGGGTGAAGCAAGGAAATTGCTTTCCCCTCTCGTTGGGGTTTACAATCTCAGATTGTTAGATGCCCATCTTCCATCATCTAATGTTGAAAGCGCTATGGCTCTTGCGGGAGTGCCTTGCGAGGAAAGCGGCATCTTCAAAGGAAGTACATTGATCGATAACACAGGCAAAGCAATACTAAAAATAATCGAAGTTGTGGATATTGCAGTCGAGAATAGGGATAGATCATAGATTTCTGCCAGAAATGGGACTCTTGGGCTATCCCTCCCCCTCCCCGCCCTCCCCTGGCAAAGGCTGGTGCCTCTGCTGCCCCCTCACCCTGACCCTCTCCCCAGGGGGGAGAGGGGATTGGGGGCGTCTCGGTGCAGGGCGGGCCGTTACCGCCCCCTCGGCTTCGCCCTGGCGGTCGGTTCGGCCTCCAGCGGGTTGTCGGGCCAGTAGTGTTTCGGGTACTGGCCCTTCAAATCCGCCTTCACCGCCTTGTAGGCGTTGGCCCAGAAGCTCGCGAGGTCGCGGGTGACCTGGACCGGGCGGCGGGCGGGGGACAGCAGGTGCAGCAGCACGGGCACCCGGCCGCCGGCGATGCGCGGGGTCTCGGCAAGGCCGAACATCTCCTGCAACCGCACCGCCAGCACCGGCTCCTCGCCGTCATAGTCGATGGGGATGCGGGAGCCGCTCGGCACCTCGACATGGGTCGGGGCCTCGGCGTCCAGGCGGGTCTTCAACTCCCAGGGCAGCAGGGCGCGCAAGGCGCTCGACAGGTCGATGCGCTCCAGATGGGCGCGGCGCGACACGCCGTCGAGGAAGGGGGCCAGCCACTCCTCCAGGCCGTCCATCAGGGCGTCGTCGGACAGGTCGGGCCAGTCGTAGGCATCGCCCTCGCGGGCACGCAGGAACATCACGCGGGTGCGCCATTTGCGCAGCTCGTCGGTCCAGGGCAGGCAGGCGGGGCCGAGCGCGCGGATGCCCTCGATCATCGCGGCAACCATCGCGTCGGCCGGCGGCTTGGCCAGCTTCTCGTCCTTCAGGATCAGGGCGAACAGCATGCGCCGCCGCCGCGCCAGCACCGTCTGCTCGCGCGCGTCCCAGGCGACGATGGTCTCCGTGCGGATGTCGTCGGCGAAGCTCTCCTCCAGGTCGGCCAGCGTGACCGGAGCGGCCAGGAAGATGCGCGATTCGCGGGCGGCGCCGTCGAGGTCGGCGATGGCGAGCCACTCCTCGGCCGACAGCGGCTCGGCCTGCTGGAAATAGGCGCCGCGCCCGCCCGACAGGCGGTACTGAGCCGCCACGCCGCCGGGCTGGCCGCCGGGGCGGCGCTGGCCGATGCGGTCGGGATAGGCCAGCGCCAGCAGGATGCCGACGGCGTTCGAGTCCATCGCGTCGTCGTCGCGCACGCCGAGCTGGCGGCGCCACTGCCGGGCCTGCTTCACCGCCTGCTGCGCCCCGCCGCGGTCGACGCTGAGGCCGCGCGCAGCACCCTGGCCCCCGCGCTCCTCGCCGCGCAGCAGATCGACGCGCAGGCGCAGGTCGGCGTCGCGGAAGTCGGGCCCAGAAAATTTAGATTGGCTGCGGACGATGTCGCGCTCGCCCAGCAATGCTGCGACCAGACAGGCGAGCGCGCCCTGGCCCATCGCCTTGCCGGCCAGCATCATGTGGGCCAGACGCGGATGCACGCCGAAGCCGGCCATGCGGCGGCCGTGCGGGGTGATGGCGCCCCCCTTCTGATCGGCCCGGTCGAGGGCGCCGAGGCCGGTCAGCAGCTCGCGCGCCTGGGCCATCGCCGCGGGGGGAGGCTGGTCGAGCCAGGACAGGCTGGCGGGGTCGGAGACGCCCCACACCGCAAGCTCCAGCGCCAGCGGGGCGAGATCGGCGTCGGCGATCTCCGGCGTGGTGAAGGGGGCCAGGGCCTTGTGCGTCGCCTCCGGCCACAGGCGGTAGCAGACGCCGGGTTCCAGACGGCCGGCACGGCCGCGGCGCTGCTCGGCCGAGGCCTGGCTGACCTTCACCGTCGCCAGACGGGTCATGCCGCCGCGCGGGTCGAAGCGCGGAACCCGCATCAGGCCGCTGTCCACCACGATGCGGATGCCCTCGATGGTCAGGCTGGTCTCGGCGATGGAGGTCGCCAGCACGATCTTGCGCTGGCCGGCCGGGGTGGGGCCGATGGCGCGGTCCTGCGCCTCGGCCGACAGGTCGCCATAGAGCGGGGCGATGACGGTGTCCGGGCCGAGGTCGGACTGGTCGAGCAGGGACTGGACGCGGCGGATCTCGCCGACGCCGGGCAGGAAGACCAGGGCGTTGCCGGGCTCCTCGCGCAGCGCGCGGCGGACGGCGGCGGCCACGGCGTCCTCGATGCGGGTGCCCTGGGGAGGCGCGTCGAGGTGGCGGGTCTCGACCGGGTAGGCGCGGCCTTCGCTGGTCACCATCGCGGCGGGGCCATGGGAGTCCGTCAGCAGGGCGGCGACCGGGGCGGCGTCGAGCGTCGCCGACATCACGACGAGGCGCAGGTCGTCGCGCAGCGCGCCCCGCGCCTCCTGCACCAGGGCCAGGGCGAGGTCGCTGTCGATGCCGCGCTCGTGGAACTCGTCGAACAGGACGGCGCCGACGGCGGGAAGCTCCGGATCCTCCTGAAGCTGGCGCAGGAACAGGCCGTCGGTCACCACCTCGATGCGGGTCTTCGGGCCGATCTTGGTGTCGAGGCGGACGCGGTAGCCGACGGTTTCGCCCACCGCCTCCCCCAGCATCGACGCCATCCGGCGGGCGGCGGCGCGGGCGGCGAGGCGCCGCGGCTCCAGCACCAGGATCTTGCGGCCCTTCAGCCAAGCCGCCTCCAGCAGGGCCAGCGGCACGCGGGTGGTCTTGCCGGCGCCGGGCGGGGCCTGCAGCACGGCGGTGCCGCGGCTGTCCAGCGCCTCCAGCAGCGCGGGCAGGACGGGATCGATGGGAAGGGCAGGGAAGGCGGGCTTGCTCATGGGGGGAGTCTGCTGCCGCGAACCGGAGCGAAAGGCAATGCTTTTCGGGCGCCGGCAGGCAAGGCACGCGCCAAAAGGTCGCAGGGGTGGGGCAGCGGGTGAGCGGCCGCGACCGATGGCCGCAAAAAATGTATGGTTTTGCCGTCGTCGGGCTTTTTCGTACCTCAAAGGGACCCATGACCGATATCCACGACGCCGCCCTGTTCCTCGCCCACGCCTGTGCGCTGGAGGAGGACGCCGCCACCCGCTTCTCCGACCTGTCGGAGGCGATGAAGACCTATGGCAACCAGGAGGTCGCGGCCTTCTTCGGCCAGATGGCGAAATTCTCGCGCCTGCATCTGGCCGAGGCGCGGGAACGGTCGGGCTTCCGCAAGATCCCCGATCTGGCGCCGGAAGACTTCCAGTGGCCGGACGGCGACAGCCCGGAAGCGGCCTCGATGGAGGGGTCGCACTATCTGATGACGGTGGAATACGCGCTGGAACTGGCGCTGGACAGCGAGCGGCGCGGGCAGGCCTTCTACGCCGAGGTGGCGAAGACCACCACCGACGCCGAGGTCCGCATGATGGCCGAGGAGTTCGCCGCCGAAGAGGCCGAGCATGTCGCCCAGCTGGAAGTGTGGGCCAAGCGCTATCCGGCGTTGCAGGCATAAGGGAGGAGGAAGGGGGCGTTGGCGGCCCCCTTCCCTGGTTACTTTGACAGGGCGGACCAGTCGATCTCGTACACCTTGTCGGCCGGCTGGTAGGTCCTGAAGGCGGCGATCACGTCGTCGACGCTGACGCCGCCCGGCACGTTCTGGATTTCATAGACGACCGAGCTGCCGCTGGTCGGGCCGACGTCGGCGTTGCGGTGGGCCTGCGAGACCAGCCCTTCGCCGGCCTTCTTGATCATGATGGAAGCCATGCATCCGTCTCCTGTTGCGACTCGCCCGACGGCAAAACCATAAACAAAAAGTGGTTTAACCGGAAGGTGGAAAGAACGGGGACGTCCGCAGGGCGTCATCGCGAGTGGCGTCATTGCAGCGAGGCGGCCTCCGTCACCGGGAGTCTCACCGGGATTTGGCCGGGCATGCGGTCGGGCTGGGCGCCGGCCACCGCGCCGGCGATGCCGCCGCTGAGCCAGGCCGAGAAGGCGTTGCGGCCGGTGTCGCTGGCCCGATCGCACGCGGCGGCGGGAGCGACGTCCTCGTCGTCGTCCGCCGCCGCGGCGGCTGCGCCGTAGTTCCACAAGGGCAGGGAGCTGGCGGCCGGCTCGGCGGCCGAGGCGGCGGAAATCAGGCCGGTGGAGCGCGGGGCCGCCGGGCGGCTGTGCACCTCGATCAGGGCGACGCGGATGCCGGCGGCCCAGGCGCGGTCGATGAAGGCGCGCACCTGCCGTTCGCTGGCGCTGCTGCCGGTGACGGCGCCGGGCGAACCGCCGGTCAGCCAGGCCGACGGCGTCGGACCGCAGCCGCGCCGGTATTGCAGAGCCACCTGATCCTGGACGTAGGTCTGGCCGCGATAGAGGCGCAGCAGGCCGTTGCCGTAGCGTTGCAGCTCGTCAACCGGGCTGCGGCCGGCGGTCAGCAGGTTGCGGTCGATCAGGATCAGCGTCGGCTTCACCGCGACCAGCCGGTCGAGCAGCGGCTCGAAGTCGGCGAACTGGGCCTGCCGGTGGACGATGCGCAGGAACTCCAGGTTGGGCACGCCGCGGTCGGCGGCGATCTTCGCCATGCCGCGCTCGTCCAGCGTGGCGTCGCGCAGCGCGGTGTCGCCCAATGCCACCACCAGCACCGAACCGGGGGTGCGCGCTGCCCGCTCGGCCACCGCGTTGATGCGGTTCAGGTTGTACCAGGCGAAGGGCTGGTCGTAGAGCATGGAGCCGGTCCACAGCAGCGCCAGCGCCGCCAACCCCGCCAGCGCCAGCGGCGCCATCAGCAGCCCGGCCCCCAGCATCAACCAGCGCCGCCGGCCGCGGGGCGCCGTCGCGGCGGGGGCGGTCTCCTCGGGGAGTGGAGGGACGGATTGCGGCTCTTGTCGGGACTCCTGCGGGTCAAGATGGGGCATCGGGCATCTCCAGGCGCGCATCGGCTTCTCCCACAACGCGCGGGGAGGGGAAATCGGCATGCGGGAATTGGGGGTATCCCCAAGGTCCCGGCGCACCTCCATCGCAGGGTCCCGGTTTGCCGAACGCGCCGTTTCTGTGTAGGCTCCGACCACCGAGAAAGGCCTTGCAGCAGCGTTGGGCCCCTACAACAGGGTTGGGCGATGAGCACCGAGATCCGCACCTTCACCATTCCCGACGCCGCCGCCGAAGAGGCCCAGGCGCAGTTGTCCGCCTTCCTGCGGACGGTCGAGGCCCAGCGCATCGAGACCGCCTACGCCGACGGAGCGTGGCGCGTGCTGGTGCTGTTCACCGACCTGCGCCGCAAGGAAGAATCGCAGCAGATCGAAGCGGCCATCGCCGCCGCGCTGAACAACTGGCGCGACAAGGCCGCCGCCCAGGCCGGGGTGACGCGCGACGCCATCCTGGCCGACGATCTGGTGCAGGAGATCGCCCGCTTCGCCCCGACGACGGAGCATGAGCTGACGATCATCGTCAACGCCCGCGGTCAGGCGGTCTCGCCCTATGGCGGCGAGGTCGTGCAGGTGGTCCGCTCGACGCTCGACCTGCTGATCGACTGAGCCGTCTGCCGCGCCGGTTACGTCTCCGGTGGAAGCCTATCCGATTCGGCTGGCGGGCGCACATCCAAAGGCTGTGCTGACGCTGCCGTAAGCGTCAGTTGGTTCCTGGCGCATGTCATGCCAGGATTGCACCCTGCACTGGCATCGGCGGATGGAGCGGCTGTGGCTTCCCATGTTCATGCGAAGGATCGCGGCGTGGCGGACGCGACGTGGAGCACGGTCCCGGACTATCGGAAGATGGCGCAGGAACTGGCCCAGCTGGGTGCGGAGGCCGCACGGCGCGCCCGCATGACCGGCGACGGCCATTACGCCCGGCTGGCCCGCACCCTGACCAACCGGGCGGGCGAGATCCTGGACGATCTGGAGCGCGGCGGGAAGGCGTAAGGGCCGGAACGGCAAAGGGGAAAAGAAAACGGCGCCCGGATGGGGCGCCGTCGTCGTTTGTGGGGGGTGCGGATGCCTCCGCCCCGACCCTTCCCCGCCTCCGGCGGACCGTGGTCCAGCCGGTGCGGGGGAGGGGGTATTTGGCGATCAGACCACCTTGGCGTTGTGCATGGCGGCGATCTGGTCCTTGTTGTAGCCGAGCTGGGCCAGGACCTCGTCGGTGTGTTCGCCGAGCAGCGGGGAGCCGGTGACCTCCACCGTCATGTCGGAGAACTTGATCGGGCTGCCGACGGTCAGGTACTTGCCGCGCTGCTTGTGGTCGACCTCGACGACGGTGCCGCTGGCGCGCAGCGACGGGTCGTTGGCGATCTCCTTCATCGACAGCACCGGCGAGCACGGGATGTCGTACTTGCGCAGAATGTCGACGGCCTCGAACTTGGTCTTGTCCTTCAGCCAGTCCTCGATGATCGCGAAGATGTCGAAGATCTTGTCCTGACGGGCGAGAGCCGTGTTGTAGGCCGGGTCGTCGATCCACTCCTCGCGGCCGAGAGCCTTGCAGATCGGCGCCCAGGCATGGCCCTGGATGGTGAAGTAGATGTAGGCGTTGGGATCGGTCTCCCAGCCCTTGCACTTCAGCACCCAGCCCGGCTGGCCGCCGCCGCCGGCATTGCCGCCGCGCGGAACCACGTCGGTGAACTTGCCGTGCGGGTACTGCGGGTATTCCTCCAGGTAGCCGACGCGGTCGAGGCGCTGCTGGTCGCGCAGCTTGACGCGGCAGAGGTTCAGCACGCTGTCCTGCATCGACACGGCGACCTTCTGGCCCTTGCCGGTCTTGGTGCGGGCCATCAGGGCGGTCAGGATGCCGATGGCGAGGTGCATGCCGGTGTTGCTGTCGCCGAGCGCGGCCGCCGACACGGTCGGCGGGCCGTCCCAGAAACCGGTGGTCGAAGCGGCGCCGCCGGCGCACTGGGCGACGTTCTCATAGACCTTCAGGTCCTGGTAATGGTGGCCGTCGCTGAAGCCCTTGACCGAGGCGACGATCATGCCGGGGTTCAGCTCCTTGATCTTGTCCCAGCTGAAGCCCATGCGGTCGAGCGCGCCGGGGCCGAAATTCTCGACCAGAACGTCGGATTCCTTGATCAGACGGGTCAGGACTTCCTTGCCCTCGGCCGTCTTGGTGTCCAGCGTCAGGGAGCGCTTGTTGCTGTTCAGCATGGTGAAATAGAGCGCGTCGGCGTCCGGGATGTCGCGCAGCTGGCTGCGGGTGACGTCGCCGGCGCCCGGACGTTCCACCTTGATGACGTCCGCGCCATACCAGGCCAGAAGCTGGGTGCAGGCGGGGCCGGCCTGCACATGGGTGAAGTCGATGATCTTGATGCCTTCAAGCGGCTTGGTCATGACTGCAACACTCCCTTATTTCGCGTTGTTTCAGTTTGTCTGCTGGATTTGATCTTCGGAGCTGAGCTCCGGGGGCCGCTCGTGCTCAACCGGCCGCAGCGACGCCTGCTCGGGCGGCGGCTTCGAGTTCGGTGAGACGGCGGCGCAATGTCCGCTCTTCGGTCCAGCGGGCGGTCTCGTCGCGCACCACGGCGACGATCCCGGTCACCGCACCGTCGGTCCCGCGCAAAAGCGCGACGGTGAAGGCGATCGACAGGCTGTGCCCGTCCTTGTGGACCGCCGGAACCCGAAGCAGGTCATGGCCGTAGCGGGTCTCGCCGGTGGCCATGGTCTTTTCGTACCCATCCCAATGACGCTGGCGCTGGCGTTCGGGAATGATGATGTCGAGCGACTTGCCCATCGCGTCCTCGGCGGTGAAACCGAACATCCGCTCCGCCGCCGCATTCCACAGGGTGATGGCACCGGCCGGATCGGACACGATGACGGCATCGCCGATCACCGCCACCAGCTGTTCGCAATCCACAACCGCGGGCGAACCCGCTGCTGTCCTCTCGTCCATGTCGATCTCCTTGGCGCCCGCCCCCTCTTGGATTGGACGCCGGGGGAGCCGGTGCGGCGGTGGCCCGCAAGCCTTTGCCGCACTGACATTATCGATACGGTATACCAGATACCATATCTCTGGCAAGAGGATTTGAGCGCTTTGCGAACTGTTGTTTGCGCGAACCTTTCGGGGGTGCCCTCTCCCGCCCCGGGAGAGGGAGGGGACCCACGAAGTGGGGAGGGTGAGGGGCGATCCGGACATGGATTTCCGATCCTTGGATCACCCCTCACCCTTCCCAAGCTTCGCTTGGGCCCCTTCCCTCTCCCGGGGCGGGAGAGGGAGAACAAAAAAGAAAAAGGGCACCTTGCGGCGCCCCTTCAGGGGTCCAGGGGCCGAAGCCCCCGGACGGGTGGGTCAAGGAAGGGCGGTCGCCCTCCCTTGCCTCGTTGGTCTCAGACGTCCAGCAGCAGGCGGCGCGGATCCTCGATCAGCTCCTTGATGCGGACGAGGAAGGTCACCGCTTCCTTGCCGTCGATGATGCGGTGGTCGTAGGACAGCGCCAGATACATCATCGGGCGGACCTCGACCTTGCCGCCGATGACGACCGCGCGGTCCATCGTCTTGTGCATGCCGAGGATGGCCGACTGCGGCGGGTTGATGATCGGGGTCGACATCAGCGAGCCGTAGACGCCGCCGTTGGAGATGGTGAAGGTACCGCCGGTCAGCTCGTCCATCGACAGCTTGCCGTCGCGGCCCTTCTTGCCGAGCGCGGCGATGGTGCCTTCGACGCCGGCGAAGTCGAGCTTGTCGGCATCGCGGACGACCGGAACCACCAGACCCTGCGGCGTGCCGACGGCGACGCCGATGTCATAGTAGTTCTTGTAGACGAGGTCGGTGCCGTCGATCTCGGCGTTGACGGCCGGGATCTCCTTCAGGGCCTGGACGGCGGCCTTGACGAAGAAGGACATGAAGCCGAGCCGCACCTTGTGGCGCTTCTCGAAATAGTCCTTGTACTCGGCGCGCAGAGCCATCGCCGCCGACATGTCCACCTCGTTGAAGGTGGTCAGCATGGCGGCGGAGTTCTGGGCCTCCTTCAGGCGCTCGGCGATGCGCTGGCGCAGGCGGGTCATGCGGACGCGCTCTTCCTGCGACGCCCGCGGACGATCGCCCTGGGTGCCGGCGGCCCACACCATCTTCGGCGCCGGGGCGGCGGCCGGGGCGGCGGGCTTGGCGGCGGGAGCCGTCGGGGCGGCGAGGACGTCGCCCTTGGTGATGCGGCCGTCCTTGCCGGAGCCGGCGATGGCGGACGTGTCGACGCCCTTCTCGTCGGCCAGCTTGCGGGCGGCCGGGCCGGAAGCGGCGATGTTGCCCGGAGCGGCAGCGGCCGGAGCGGCAGCCGGAGCCGGCGCGGCGGCGGGGGCAGGCGCGGCGGCCGGGGCCGAAGCAGCGGCCGGAGCGGCACCGGCGGCGGCACCCTCGGTGAGGACGCCCAGCAGGGCGCCGACGCCGACATTGTCGCCTTCCGGAGCGACGATCTCGGCCAGCACGCCGGCGGCCGACGCATTCACCTCAAGCGTGACCTTGTCAGTCTCCAACTCGACCAGCGCCTCGTCCATGGCGACGGCATCGCCGACCTTCTTCAGCCAGCGGGCAACCGTCGCCTCGGAGACGGACTCACCCAGCGTGGGGACCTTGATTTCGGTAGCCATTTCTTATTCCTCGTTCGTCTTCTTGTTCGCTTGGGTGAGGGTCAGCGGACCGTCAGGGCTTCGTCCAGGAGCTTGGCCTGCTCCTTGTTGTGGCGCTTCAGCAGGCCGGTCGCCGGCGAGGCGGTGGCCGGGCGGCCGACGTAGGACGGGCGGCCGGCCTTGTGGCCGACGTCCTTCAGCACGGCTTCCAGGCGGCGGTCGGCGAAGAACCAGGCGCCCTGGTTTTCCGGCTCCTCCTGGCACCAGACCAGCTCGGCGTTCGGATACTTGGCGAACTCGGCCGCCAGCGCGTCCTTCGGGAACGGGTAGAGCTGCTCCAGCCGCAGGATGACCACGTCCTTGATGCCGCGGCTCATGCGCTCCTGCAGCAGGTCGTAATAGACCTTGCCGGAGCAGACCACGATGCGGCGGATCTTGTCGTTGGCGGCCAGATCGTTGGCGGTCTCGCCCAGCACGCGGTGGAAGCTGGTGCCCGGACCCATCTCCGACAGGTCGGAGATGCACAGCTTGTGGCGCAGCAGCGACTTCGGCGTGAACAGGACCAGCGGCTTGCGGAAGCTGCGGCGGATCTGGCGGCGGAAGACGTGGAACAGGTTGGCCGGCGTCGTCACGTTGCAGATCTGCCAGTTGTCCTCGGCGCACATCTGCAGGAAGCGTTCCGGACGGGCCGACGAGTGTTCCGGACCCTGGCCCTCGTAGCCGTGCGGCAGCAGCATCACCAGGCCGGACATGCGCAGCCACTTGGACTCGCCCGACGAGATGAACTGGTCGATGATGGTCTGGGCGGTGTTGGCGAAGTCGCCGAACTGCGCCTCCCACAGCACCAGATTGTGCGGCTCGGCCAGCGAATAGCCGTATTCGTAGCCGACGACGGCGGCTTCCGACAGCGGGCTGTCATGGACCTCGAAGGTCGCCTGGTCCGGGCTGACGTGGCAGAGCGGGACGTACTTCTCTTCGGTGTTCTGGTCGTACATCACCGCGTGGCGGTGCGAGAAGGTGCCGCGGCCGGAATCCTGGCCCGACAGGCGGACGCCGGTCCCCTCGGCGACCAGCGTGCCGTAGGCCAGCGCCTCGGCGGTCGCCCAGTCGATGCCCTCGCCGGTCTCCAGCGTCTTCTTCTTGGCTTCCAGCTGGCGCGCGATCTTGGAGTTGATCGCGAAGTCCTTCGGGTACTCGCAGAGCTTGAAGCCGATCTGCTTCAGCTTGTCGAGCTCCACGCCGGTCTCGCCGCGGTGGGCGCTGTCGGCGCCCTGCGCCTGCAGGCCGGCCCACTTGCCTTCCAGCCAGTCGGCCTTGTTCGGCTTGTAGGTGCTCGACGCCTCGAACTCGGCCTCCAGCTTCTTCATGAAGTCCTGGGTGATCTGGTCGCCCTCGGACTGGGTGATCACGTTCTCCTCGACCAGCTGCTTGGCATACAGCTCGCGCGTGGTCGCGTGGGCGCGGATCTTCTTGTACATGATCGGCTGGGTGAAGCCCGGCTCGTCGCCCTCGTTGTGGCCGTGGCGGCGGTAGCAGACCATGTCGATCACGACGTCCCGCTTGAACTTCTGGCGGAACTCGATGGCGATGCGGCTGACATGGACGACGGCTTCGGGATCGTCGCCGTTCACGTGGAAGATCGGCGCCTGCACCATCTTGGCCATGTCGGAGCAGTACACGCCCGACCGCGAATAGGTCGGGTTGGTGGTGAAGCCGATCTGGTTGTTGATGATGAAGTGCATGGTGCCGCCGGTGCGGTAGCCGCGCAGTTCCGACAGGCCCAGCGTCTCGGCCACGATGCCCTGGCCGGCGAAGGCGGCGTCGCCGTGGATCAGCACGCCCATCACCTGCTCGCGATCCAGGTCGCGGCGCTGCTGCTGCTTGGCGCGCACCTTGCCCAGCACGACCGGGTTGACCCATTCCAGGTGGGACGGGTTGGCGGTCAGCGACAGGTGGACGATGTTGCCGTTGAAGTCGCGGTCCGACGAGGTGCCGAGATGGTACTTCACGTCGCCGGAGCCCTGGACGTCCTCGGGGCTCGACGGGTTGCCCTGGAACTCCGAGAAGACGGCGGAGAAGGGCTTGCCCATGAAGTTGGTCAGCATGTTCAGGCGGCCGCGGTGGGCCATGCCGACGACGGCTTCCTTGAGGCCGAGCTGGCCGCCGCGCTTCAGGATCTGCTCCAGCGCGGGGATCATCGACTCGCCGCCCTCAAGGCCGAAGCGCTTGGTGCCGGTGTATTTCAGCTGCAGGAACTTCTCGAAGCCCTCGGCCGCGGTCAGCCGCTCCAGGATGGCGCGCTTGCCGTTCACCGTGAAGTCGGTGTGGTTGCGGCCGCCCTCGATGCGCTCCTGGATCCAGGCCTTCTCTTCCGGATCCTGGATGTGCATGAACTCGACGCCGATCGTCCCGCAATAGGTCTTGACCAGGATGTCGAGGATCTGGCGCAGGGTCGCCGTTTCCAGGCCCAGCGAATAGTTCAGGAAGATCGGACGGTCGAGGTCGTCCGGGCCGAAGCCGTAGGTCGCCGGGTCGAGTTCCGGGTGCGGCTCGCGCTTCTCCAGCTTCAGCGGGTCGAAATGCGCGTTCATGTGGCCGCGGACGCGGAAGACGCGGATCAGCATCAGGGCGCGGATGCTGTCCAGCGTGGCGGCGCGCAGCTGCTGCGGGCTGATGCCGCCGTAGACCTGCTGGGTGTGGGCCAGCATGGCGCCGTTGGCCGGGCCGTTCATCGCGGCGGCGGCGCCGTTGCCAACACCATTACCGGCCCCGTTGGCGGCGCCGTTCGGGCTGCCGACGATGAAGCTCTCGGCGACGGGATCGCGCTTGGTCTTGGGGTCCTCCAGATCGGACACGGTCCAGGACGCGCCGCGCAGCTCGTCCAGGACGGCGCGCGAATCCTCGTCCAGGTCCTGGAAGAAGCTGTTCCAGCTGGGATCGACAGCGGCCGGGTTGGACAGGTAGCTGGCGTAGAGCTCGGCGACGTAACCGGCGTTCGAGCCGAAGAGGAACGAGGTCTGTTCCAGATTTGCCGACATGGTTTCACCTCGGGCCATTAGCCCGATTCCCTGTGGGAGATGATCGCGAGTGACGAAGGAGGCGGGGGGTCGATGGATACCCATGTGCAAGAACCGGCGGAGAGGGCCGGTGGGATGCGGACAGGAAGGCAGACCGCACCGCCGACGCTTGCATATGGGTTCCCAGGACCGTCCGTCCAAGAGATGAACCCGAAGGGGCGGCGGGCGGGGCGCCACAGCGTCCCGCCCGTCATCCTCTTCGAGAGGCATTCTCTTTTCAAAGGCGGAAGGCCGCGGGCGTCACGTCGCCGTGACGCCCGCGGGCGATCAGCCCTTGAACACCTTCAGCATGGTGGAGCCCAGGCTGGCGGGGCTGTCGGCGACGGCGATGCCGACCGACTTCATGAAGTCGATCTTGAAGTCGGCGGTGTCGTTGCCGCCGGA
>NZ_RWIJ01000042.1 GCF_019805165.1 Azospirillum sp. 412522 | reverse complement strand
CTGCCGCCGCCGCTCCCGCCGCCCCGGCCCCGGCCGCCGGTGGTGCGGCCCCCGCCGCCGCGCCGGTGGTGGTGGACGAGGCGACCGTCCAGCAGCTGGAGGCGCTGGTCGGCACGCTGGAGAACCAGGATGCGCGCACCCAGCTGGTCACCCAGCTGCGCAACCTGATCACCGCCCAGCGCGGCCTCGCCCAGGCCAAGGAGGCGGAGGGCGAGGCCGCGCTGCCGCAGACCCTCGGCGCCCGCGCGCTGGCCTTCCTGGCGGCGCGCATGGACGTGGTCAGCCGCCAGTTGGTGCAGGTCGCCAACGTCTTCTCCGACCTGCCGGGGGCGCTGTCCTGGGTGCAGCGGCAGGCGCAGGACGACACCGCCCGCGACCGCTGGGTCCAGATCGCCATCCAGCTGGCGATGATCCTCGGCATCGGCGCGGTGGCCGCCCGCGGCATCGCCTGGCTGCTCAGCCGGCCGCGCCACGCCATGGCCGCCCGTCCCGTCGGCTCCTCGCTGCTGCGCATCCCGATGCTGCTCGGCCGGGCGGTGCTGGACCTGGCGCCGATCCTGGGGTTCATCGTCGTCGCCTACACCATCCTGTCGGTGACCGAGCCGGCGCCGCGCGTGCGGCTGGTGGCGCTGGCGGTGGTCAACGCCACCGTCATCACCCAGGCGCTGCTGGTGGTGGTGCGCATGCTGTTCGCCCCCGACGCCCCCAACCTGCGGCTGGTCCACACCAGCGACGACGGGGCGAAGCGCTGCTACATCTGGTCGCGCCGGCTGATCGCCGTGGCGGTCTACGGCTATTTCGTGGCGGAGGGCGCCTATGTGCTGGGCCTGCCGCTCGGCGCCTACGGCGCGCTGCTGAAGCTGCTGGGCGTGGTGATCGCCGGCATGCTGATCGCGCTGATCCTGCAGAACCGGGTGGGCGTCGCCGACTGGATGCGCGGCAACCCGCTGTCGGGCGACGGCGACCCGCTGGCGACCGCCCGGCGCGAGGCGGAGGGGCAGGGGGCGGTCCTGCGCACCGCGCGCCGCCGCTTTGCCGAGATCTGGCACGTGCTGGCCATCCTCTATGTCGTGGTGACGCTGGGCGTCTGGGTGCTGAACGTCTATGGCGGATTCGAATTCCTGGCCCGCGGCACCGCCGTGACCATGGTGGCGGTGGTGGCGGCGCGGCTGCTGGTCGGCGGGCTGAACCGCGCGCTGCGCCGCGGCCTGACGATGAACCGCGAGCTGGCCGGCAACCTGCCGCAGCTGCACACCCGCGCCTTCCACTATCTCCCCATCGTCCAGCGCATCGGCAAGGTCATCATCTGGCTGGTGGCCCTGGGGGCGGCGCTGAACGGCTGGGGCATCGACACGCTGGGGATGGTCGAAACGAATGCCGGCCGCCGCATCGTCGGCAGCGTCATCTCGATCGGCCTGCTGCTGGCCGGCGCCATCGTCGCCTGGGAGGTGGTCAGCGCGCTGATCGAGCATTTCCTGCGCACCACCGACCGCAACGGCACCCGCATCGAACGCAGCGCCCGCATGCGCACGCTGCTGCCGCTGCTGCGCAACGCCTTCCTGATCCTGCTGGTGACGATGGTGTCGCTGATCACCCTGTCGGAGCTGGGCGTCAACATCGCGCCGCTGCTGGCCGGTGCCGGTGTCGTCGGTCTGGCCATCGGTTTCGGCTCGCAGACCCTGGTCAAGGACATCATCACCGGCCTGTTCATCCTGTTCGAGGACACGGTGTCGGTCGGCGACGTGGTAGATGTCGGCGGCGGCCATTCCGGCACGGTGGAGGCGATCTCCATCCGCTCGATCCGCCTGCGCGACGGGGCGGGCGCGGTGCATTCCGTGCCCTTCAGCGCCGTCACCACCGTGAAGAACATGAGCAAGGACTTCTCGGTCACCGCCTTCAACGTGACGGTGTCGAACCGCGAGGATCCCGACCGCATCATCGCCATCCTGAAGGAAACGGGAGCCGAGGTGCAGTCTCAGCCGCAGTTCGCCGCCGACATCCTGACCCCGCTGGAGGTGCTGGGCGTCGACAAGCTGTCGGACACCGGCGTCATCATCCTGGCCCAGTTCAAGACCCGCCCGACCCGCCAGTGGGGCGTCAGCCGCGAGTTCAACCGCCTGCTGAAGAAGAAGTTCGACGAGCTGGGCATCGCCATGCCGACCCAGTCGATGCAGCTGGTCGTCGGCCAGAACCCGCACGACCGGGCGCTGGCGGAGGCGCTCAGCCAGGGGTCCTGACCGCCGGGGGTACCGCCCGCAGGCATCGGCTCCGACCTTACGGACAGGGAACCGCCCGGCTTTGCCGGGCGTTTTCCTTATGTCCGTCCTGTCCGTCCGATAAAGCGGGAGCCAGCCGCAAAAATGGTCAGCGATGCCTTTTCCCGTTTCGCCCGCTGGATGGAGCGTCAGTCCGGCCGGCCGGGCGCCTTCGTCACCGCCTTCGCCGTCGTGCTGGTCTGGGGGCTGACCGGGCCGCTGTTCCACTTCTCCGACACCTGGCAGCTGGTGATCAACACCGGCACCACCATCGTCACCTTCCTGATGGTGTTCATCATCCAGAACGCCCAGAACCGCGACACCCAGGCCATCCACCTGAAGCTGGACGAGCTGATCCGCGCCAGCCATTCCGCCCGCAACGGCATGATCGACCTGGAGGAGATGTCGGAAACCGACCTGGCGAAGGTGAAGCGCAGCTTCGAGCATCTCGCGAAAACGGCCGAGTGCCTGGACCACCGCATCGACGAGAAGGTGGAACGCGCGGTCGAGCGCGAAGTGGAGCGCGAGGTCGACGAGGAGCTGGAGGAGCGCGGCCTGCCCGATCCGGCGGATCGCCGGCGGTAGACGGCCCTACCCGGCAGGCGCCGGCGGGCAGGGCGGGCGGCGCCACAGGCGGAGCGCGTCGTCCAGCGCGCGGGCGAAGCTGGAGCGCTCGTCCGGCGACAGGAAGGACCCGACCCCGACCGACTGGCCGTGCGAACTCAGCGTCACCTGCCCGGCGGCGCGGCGGTCGTGTTCGGCCGGCTCGTCGTGGCTGATCCGCAGCCAATGGGGATGGAAGGACCAGCGCCGCTCCGGCGCCTTCCAGTGGACGCGCTGGACGGTCAGCGCGGTTTCGGTCAGCCGCACCCGCTCATACTGGCGGGCGGAGCGGTAGCTGACGCGGAAGGCCAGCCACAGCGCCAGCACGTCCAGCCCGCAGAAGGGCACCACCGGCCAGGCGCCGTGGGCGACGAAGATGCCGGCGACGACCAGGTTCATCGCCACCACCACCGCCATCAGGACCCGGAAGCCGCTGCGGCCCAGGCTGCGGTGCGGGTGGAGGATGGCGTCGAAGAAGACGCGCACGGACCCGCCCGCGCCGCCGCTTTCCGCGGAGGGGGGGCCGGTGGGGTTCGGGCCGTCGATGTCGATGGGCATGGCGCCCATCCTAACCCGGCGGCGGCCGGGAGAAAACCGCGAGGAAGGCGGGGTTATGCCGCCTTCGACACCATCGGCACCGCGCCGCCGTTCAGCACCCAGGCCATGGCGCTGTCCATCCCGGTGAAATCGCCGGCCGGGCGGCCCTCGATCTCCGCATCCAGCCCGCTCTCGGCCTGCAGGACCTCGGCCTGGACGAAGATCCGCGCCTGGTCGTCGATGCCGGCGGCGATCATCGCGTCGGCCATCACGGACGCCCAGTGCCAGTCGGTCATCACCACCGCGCTGCGCTGGTGTCCGCAGCGCCGCGCCAGCTTCATCAGGGCGACGAGGATGTCCGGCCGCAACCCGTCGGCCTCGAAATGGTCGAACTCGACAAGGCTGCACCAGGGCGTGCCGCGGGCGCCCAGCGTGGCGCACTGCACCTCGACCTGCCGGGCGATGGCGTCGCGCTGCTCCAGCGACAGGGTGCCCTGCAACCGGACATGCAGTCCCCAGTTCTTCAGTTCCACAAAGTAAGACGCGGTCATAGCAAAACACCCCTATCCGATCCAAACGCCGCGACCGGGAACTTCCCTGGTTCAATTTCAGGCATTCAAACGGTGTCCTGGCAGTAAGCAAATCATACGCCACCACCGGAGGGACCGGAAAGCGGTATTCCTGCGACCAATTCTGTTCAATTACCGTCACTTATTCCTAATTTTGTCGCAATTTGCGACGCAGTGCTGCAGTTCGGTCATCTGCCCGTGCAACGGAGGCCGCCAGGCTCCATCCGCTCGGCAGCGGCCTCTCCGCCGCCGCTTCTCCGCCTCTGGCGCAAGCGGGGCCGTTGCGGCTATGGTGGCGGCCATGAAGCCCGCCGCCGTCCAGGAATTCTTCCGCCGCCTGTCCGCAGCCAACCCGGAACCCCGGAGCGAGCTGGAATACGTCAATCCCTACACGCTGCTGGTCGCCGTCGTGCTGTCAGCCCAGGCGACCGACGTCGGGGTGAACCGGGCGACCGGACCGCTGTTCCGGGTCGTCACCACGCCCGAACAGATGGTGGCGCTGGGCGAGGAGGGGCTGCGCGGCTACATCAAGACCATCGGCCTGTTCAACACCAAGGCCAAGAACGTCATCCGCCTGTCGGAACTGCTGATCGAGCGCCATGGCGCCGAGGTGCCGCGCGACCGCGAGGCGCTGGAGCAGCTTCCCGGCGTCGGCCGCAAGACCGCCAACGTCGTCCTCAACGTCGCCTTCGGCGAGGAGACCATCGCGGTCGACACCCACATCTTCCGGGTCGGCAACCGCACCGGGCTGGCCCCCGGCAAGACGCCGGACGCGGTGGAGGCGAAGCTGCTGAAGGCGGTGCCGAAGCTCTACCGCCGCCATGCCCACCACTGGCTGATCCTGCACGGCCGCTATGTCTGCAAGGCGCGCAAGCCAGACTGCCCGGTCTGCCCGGTCGCCGACCTCTGCGCCTTCAAGGACAAGATCATCGCTTGATTATGGGGCCAGCACTGAACGCGAAAACGCCCGGCATGGCGGGAGCCAGCCGGGCGCTTTCGCGTCTGGTATCCATCGCAGGCGAGGGTCAGACCGCCTCGGCCGCCGCGACCTGCTCGACGACGGGAGCCGGGGCCGCCGTAGCTGCCGGGGCCTGGGCCGGAGCGGCCGCCGCCCTGGCGGCGTAGAGCTGGATGTCGCCGACCAGCTGGCCGCCGGCCTCGACCGCCAGCTCGCCGAAGCGGATCGAGCCGGTGATCTTGCCGGTGGAGCGCACGGTCAGGCGGCCGCGGACGGAGATGTCGCCTTCGAAGCGGCCGGCGATGTCGGCCTCCTCGATCTCGACCGAGCCCTTGAACAGGCCGCTCTCGGCGATCTCGACCGAGCGGCCCTCGCGCAGCTTGGCCTCGACCGTGCCCTCGACCACCAGCACGTCGCAGGACCCGATCTCGCCGGTCAGCGAGATGTCGCGGCCGACGGTCAGGCGGCGCTGCTCCGGCATGGCCGGGACGACGGGGGCCGGGGCCACCGGCGCCTGGGCCATCGGCGCGGCGGCCGGGGTGGCGACGGGGATCGACGGCTGGCGCGGGGCGGAGCCGGGCATGTCGACGACCCGGCGCGGCACGTCGGGCTTGAAGCCGGCACCCGGCACGGACGGCGCGGTCGGAGGCTTGGGAATGCTGTTCATGTCGGGTCCCTTCGAGGCGGAAGGCATATCGGGATAGGCCGGGGCGGCGTGCTGCGTTTCGGCCAAAGCGTGGGCCATGCTGGGAGCGGCGGCTCCGGCGGCGACGGCGGAGGTGGGGGCGTTGAGGGAGGCGAGCGGCGAGGCGACGGCGCCGGGTTCGCCCGGGGTGTACGGACGGACACCCGGCTGCGGCGGGACGGGGCTGTCTGCCTTGGGAGCGGCGGGCGGTGTCTTTCGTCCGAACAGCATGAGCGGTTCCCCCAATCTGGACTTGCGGGTGGCGGGATGGCCTGGAAGCCGGGCGGCCCGGCGCCGGAGGCGCGCCGCCGGGAAGGCGGTCGCCGCGGCCGGTTTCCGGGGCGGTCGGCTTTCGGGCGACGGTTCAGGACCGTGCCGCCTAGCGGCGTATCACGGTCGTCCGGCCTGCCGCAAGGGGCGCCGACATGGACTGTAGGACATGAACCATGAAGGCGCTGGCGACGACCGGGACCAGCAAATTGACGAAGGGGATGGTGGAAAGGAAGGCGATGGCGACCCCGGCCAAAAAAGGTTTCAGCGGACTGGCACGCCGCATCGCCCGGGCGCTGGCGCGGTCCATCCGCCGATGCGCCACCATCTCGAAATACTCCCGGCCCAGCAGGTATCCGTTGACGGTGTAGAAGACGACCAGGTTCAGCCCCGGCGCGAACAGGTAGACCGGCAGGGCCGCCAGGTTGACCGCCAGCACCAGCAGCAGGAAGCGCAGCGCCGTCGCCAGCTCCTCCAGCCAGCCGGTCCGGCGCGGGGCGGGCAGGGCGGGGTAGTGCCGCGCCTCCACCCGCTCCACCACCTCGTCGAGGAAGAAGCTCGACACCGTGCCGACGGTGGCCGGGAACAGCAGCCACGCCAGCACCAGCACCCCCAGCCCGCCCAGCACGTCGAGGGTGGCGTCGACCCAGCCGTAGCCGGTCAGCGGCGTCGCCGCCAGCGCCCACGACGCGCCGACGGCCAGCAGGGCATAGGCGAGCAGCGAGACGAACACCCCGATCCACACCACCCGGCGCACGCGCGGGTCGGACAGCTGGGCGAAGGCAAGCACGAGGGCGCGGATCATCGGCGGTCCGTGGGGCGGTGGAAGGGGAAACGGCCGCCCGCATATCTACGGTGGACGGCCGCCGGGTTCCAGTCCCCCGCCTTTCCCCTTCCGGCCGCCCCCTTACGGCGCCGGGCCGAACACCAGCGCCGCGTTGGTTCCGCCGAAGCCGAAGCTGTTCGACAGGACGTTGCGGATGCGCCGTTCCTTCGGCCGCAGCGGCACGAGGTCCAGGTCGCAGCCCTCCGACGGCGCCTCCAGGTTCAGGGTCGGCGGCGCCACCTGGTCGCGCAGCGCCAGGATGGCGAAGATCGCCTCGACGGCTCCCGCCGCCCCCAGCAGATGGCCGGTCGCCGACTTGGTCGAGGACATCGAAAGCCCGCCCGCCGCCGCGCCGAACAGGCGCTTGACCGCGACGATCTCCACCGGGTCGCCGGCCGGGGTGGAGGTGGCGTGGGCGTTGACGTAGTCGACCTCCTCCGGCGCCAGCCCCGCCCGCTTCAGCGCGGCGCGCATGGCGCGGAAGGCGCCGTTGCCGTCCTCCGCCGGCGAGGTGATGTGGTAGGCGTCGCCCGACAGGCCATAGCCGGTGACCTCGGCATAGATCGTCGCCCCGCGCCTTTTGGCATGCTCCAGCTCCTCCAGCACCAGCACGCCGGCGCCTTCGCCCATGACGAAGCCGTCGCGGTCGCGGTCCCAGGGGCGCGACGCGCGGGCCGGGTCGTCGTTGAAGCCGCTGGACATGGCGCGGGCGGCGCAGAAGCCGGCGATGGCGAGGCGGCAGACCGTCGCCTCGCTGCCGCCGGCCAGCATGACGTCGGCGTCGTCCATGGCGATCAGCCGGGCCGCGTCGCCGATGGCGTGCGCGCCGGTGGCGCAGGCGGTCACCACGGCGTGGTTCGGTCCGCGGAAGCCGAAGCGGATCGAGACGTGGCCCGACGCGAGGTTGATCAGGTTCGACGGCACGAAGAAGGGCGAGATGCGGCGCGGCCCCTTCTCGTGCAGGGTCAACGCCGCGTCGGCCAATCCGGGCAGGCCGCCGATGCCGGAGCCGATCATCACGCCGGTGCGTTCCTGCGCTTGCGCGTCGGTCGGACGCCAGCCGGAATCGGCCACCGCCTCCTCCGCGGCGGCGAGCGCCAGCAGGATGAAGCGGTCCATCTTGCGCTGGTCCTTGGGCGGCACCACCGCATCGGCGTCGAAGGCCGCGTCGCCGCTGTCCGGCAGCTGTCCGGCGATGCGGCAGGGCAGGTCGTCGGCGTCGACCCCGCGGACGGCGCGGATCCCGCTCCGCCCGTCCAGCACGGCGCGCCAGCTCGGCGCCACGCCGGCCCCGAGCGGGGTGACCGCGCCCAGACCGGTGACCACGACTCGTCTCATTGCATGTCGTCCTTTGCCGATGTCGTCTTTGCAGGGAGGGTGAATTCCGGCCGCAGCCGTTCCGGCCGGACCGCTTCGCCGCTATGCCGGTCGATCAGCACCGGATCGACCGGCAGCCCGGTCTCGCGGTCGACGATGCGGAACGCCTGTTCGGAGCCCAGCCAGCGGCCGCCCCAGTCGGCCATGGCGATCAGCACCGGCAGGAAATCCCGTCCCTTGTCGGTCAGGTGATAGCCATGGCGCGGCGGGCGGTCCTGGTAGGGCCGTCTTTCCAGCAGCCCGGCCTCGACCAGAGCGTGCAGGCGGCGGGTCAGCATGTTGGTGGCGAGCCCGATGCTGCGCTGGAACTCGTCGAAGCGGGTCAGGCCGAACATCGCGTCGCGCAGAATCAGCAGCGACCACCATTCGCCGACCTCGTCGAGGCCGCGGGCGATCGGGCAGGGGGCGTCGGTCAGCCGGGTGCGTCGCATGGCGGCGACTGTCGCACAGTGACTTTCATCCTGCAAGCGACCGTGGGGCTGCAACGGCCGTGGAACATCCGGAGTGCCTCCCGGGAGCAGCCCCTGTGCCGCCCTTGTGATGCGGGCGGCGGCGGCTATACTCGCGCCGCAACATCGCCCTCACCGCAAGACCTGTCAGGAGAGCCCATGGCCACGTCCACCCTCGATGCCGCCTACGACGTCACCGGCATCGGCAATGCCATTGTGGACGTGATCGCCCACGCCGACGACGCCTTTCTCGCCGCCAACACCATCGAGAAGGGGGCGATGACGCTGATCGACGCCGCCCGGGCGGAGGAGCTGTATGGCCGCATGGGGCCGGGCGTCGAGGTCTCCGGCGGGTCGGCCGGCAACACCATGGCGGGCATCGCCATGCTGGGCGGCCGCGGCGCCTATATCGGCAAGGTCGCCAAGGACCAGCTGGGCGAGGTGTTCCGCCACGACATCCGCGCCTCGGGCGTTGCCTTCGACAGCGCGCCGCTGCTGGCCGGAGCGCCGACCGCCCGCTGCCTGATCCTGGTCACGCCGGACGCCCAGCGCTCGATGAACACCTATCTCGGCGCCTGCGTCGAGCTGGGTCCGGAGGACATCGACGAGGCGCTGATCGCCGGGTCGCAGGTCACCTATCTGGAAGGCTATCTGTGGGATCCGCCCCGCGCCAAGGAGGCCTTCCGCAAGGCCGCGGAGATCGCGCACGCCGCCGGCCGCAAGGTGTCGCTGTCGCTGTCCGACAGCTTCTGCGTCCACCGCCACCATGCCGAGTTCGTCGATCTGGTCGAACGCCACGTCGACATCCTGTTCGCCAACGAGCATGAGATCGGCGCCCTCTACGGCACCGACCGGTTCGAGGACGCGCTGGCGGCGGTGAAGCGGCTGGGCAAGACCGCGGCGCTGACCCGCAGCGAGAAGGGCGCCGTCATCGTGTCGGCCGGCGAGGTGGTCGAGGTGGCGGCCGAGCCGGTGGAGCGGGTGGTCGACACCACCGGCGCCGGCGACCTCTACGCCTCCGGCTTCCTGTTCGGCCACACCCGCGGCCTGCCCCCGGCGGTCTGCGGCCGGCTGGGCGCGGTCGCCGCGGCGGAGATCATCGGCCATGTCGGCGCCCGGCCGGAGGTGAACCTGCGCGAGCTGGTCGCCGCCAAGGGCATCCTCTGACCGCGGCCTGCCAGTAATCCGCGGCCTGCATGTCAGATCGCGAAGACGTCGCCGGCCGCATTGCATTCTGCAACGGCGGCCGGTTCCGTTTCCGGATCAGTTCAACTGGTCCTCCAGCACCGGCCGTTCCGGCACGGTGATCCTGGCGCACAGCAGCGCCATCGCCGTTCCGCCGTCCGGGGCGGCCACCGCCCAGCGCTCCGGACGGTCCGGCCGCGGCACGCTCATCAGCCACAGCCGGTCCTTCTCGCCGAAGCGTTCGTTCAGCAGCGTGTATTCCCGCGGACCCTGGCGGCGCATGTCGTTCAACTGGCTTTGCAAGTCCGCCGCCTGGGCGTTGCGCACCGCGATGGCCTCTTCCACCTGATGAAGCTCGGACTCCAGCCGGCGCATGTCGCGGCGCAGGGCCTCGGCCGACTGGATCAGTTCGGCCCGTCCCTGACGCAGCCGCGACCGGCGGCGCTGCACGCCGGCGATCCGGCTGCCGATCCGCAGGATCGACAGGGTGATCCAGCCGAGGCAGGCCATCAGGATCACCATCTCCAGCACGAACAGCAAGGGTGTCTGCGCGCCCATCGTCCCTCCGCTCCGCGGCACGCTCCTTGCGTGCGTCCTTGCCGCTGGTTCAGCAACAGGCGTGCCAGGACGGGCACCAATGCATCAGGGAGCGAGATGGCGATGGAGGCGGTGCGGACGATCCTCGACTCGGCGGTGCCGCTGGTGGCGGCGCTGGCGGTGCTGTGCCATCTGTGCTGGGTCGGCATCCGGCGCGGCTGGGAACGGGCGGCGGGGCTGGACCGGCTGCGGCAGTCGGTGCTGCCGCTGACGCAGCGCCAGCGCGCCGAGGCCGAAGCGCTGGCCGACCTGACCTGCCGGCTGGAGGAGGCGAAAGGCCGCCAGTCCGCCGCTGAACAGCGGATCGACCATCTTCAGCGCCAGATCGACACGATGAGCAAGGAACCGCCGGTCTTCCTGCACATCCTCGGCACCCCCGGCAGCAACCGGCGCAGTTTCCGGGCGGAGGCTCAGTACGACACCAACGCCGCCGCCGTGGCCCGCGCCGCCGGCAAACCGGTCAATCCGGCTTGGCGCTACGACAACCGGGTGCTGGCCCATGCGCAGGATCTGCAATCCGCCCGGCGCGAGGCGGAGCATATCTTCCCGCACAAGGGCGGCTATCAGGTCTTCTTCCATGGGACGGCGCCTTGACGGGGCGATCGGGTGACGGACTAAGTGCTTATTTTAGGATTTTCCATCATCCCCGCGAAGGCGGGGACCCAGAGTCCGCGGAACGAATCCTACGGGGAAGCCTGAATCCCCGCCGTCGCAGGATTGAAGAGTTTCCTGTTATGGGGAACTTAAGACTCCACCCGATTGACCTGGGCACCCCGACCGGTTGAGGGTTTTTCAAAAACTCGGCATAAAAGAAATTATTCCTATATTCTCCGCGGAATTCCCCCTGCCTGCGGAGCCACACCATGCCCCTCGACAGCCGTACCCTCCAGAACGACCATTTCCCCCGCTGGGCCGAAGAGCCGCCGGTGCCGTCCGAAGGCTCGCTGGTCCCCGGATCCCAGTTCCACGAGGAGCAGTGGGTCATGGCCGCCGGCATGCTGGCCCGCGGCAGCAGTTTCCTCTATGTCGCCCGCTCCATGGGGTGCAGCCGCACCACGCTGTGGCGCGCCTATTACGGTTCCAAGGATTTCCGTCACCGGGTGTGGTGGGAACGCCAGGCCTTGAACCGCGAGGCCGAGCTGCGGCTGTCCTCCCTGCGCATCCTGGTGGCCGAGCAGATCGAGCGGCTGGTCTCCTCCGGCGATCCGTCCACCGTCCGCTGGCTGGCCGACCGGCTCGGCCTCTTCGCCGGTCTTGAGACCGTGCGGAACACTCCACGGGATATTCCGGCCGCCGACCCTCGACCGCTCGCCGCCCAACCGCCCGGCCCTCAATCTCCGAGGCCTGGAGACCCTCCCGCCGTCACCGTGCCGGAACTCGACGACGACATCCCCGGCGCGCTCCGCGAACGGACGCCGCCCGATCCGCGCGCCGTCGCCGCCATCCTCGCCCGACCGGAAGCGGCAGGGCCGGAGGGCGTCTATCCCTATACCCTCAACCCCGACGATCCCCATCCCAATCTCGGCTCGGCTCTGGAACGCAAGGGCGGAAAGGCCGCCTTCTCCCGCCGTCTCTAGGACGGGCGGGATGGAACATCCGCCGGAAAGCGTTCCACGCCGTTCCACCCTCCCCGCCGGCCCCCTCACCGGCCCCCTCGCCGGAAGCGATCCCCCCAAAGGCTGCCGCTGCGGTCTTCCGCCACCGCGCAGGCTCGGGTAAGCTGCCGGTCCCGCCGCTGCCGACAGATCGCTCCTCCATGCAAGTCTACCTGCCGATTGCCGAGATGTCGGTCAACGCGCTGCTGGTGCTCGGCATGGGCTGGCTCGTCGGCTTCCTCTCGGGGATGTTCGGGGTGGGCGGCGGCTTCCTGATGACGCCGCTGCTGATCTTCATCGGCGTTCCCCCCGCCATCGCCGTCGGCACCCAGGCCAACCAGCTGGTCGCCGCCAGCGTGTCGGGCGTGCTGGCCCATTGGCGGCGCGGCAACGTCGACGTGAAGCTGGGCGTGGTGATGCTGGCGGGCGGCGTGGTCGGCACCGCGGTGGGGGTGTGGATCTTCGGCATCCTCCAGCGGCTGGGCCAGATCGACATCGCCATCACCCTGTCCTACGTCTTCTTCCTCGGCACCATCGGCGGGATGATGCTGGTGGAGAGCAGCCGCGCCATCCTGCGCCGCCGCGCGCCGACGGCCAAGCGCGGCAAGCTGCACCGCCACATCTGGCTGCACGGCCTGCCCTTCAAGATGCGGTTCCAGCGCTCCAAGCTCTATATCTCCGCCCTGCTGCCGGCGGGGATCGGGGTGGTCGGCGGCATGCTGGTGGCGATCATGGGCATCGGCGGCGGCTTCCTCCTGGTGCCGGCGATGATCTATCTGCTGAACATGCCGGCCGGTCTGGTCGCCGGCACCTCGCTGTTCCAGATCATCTTCACCACCGCGGCGGCCACCCTGCTGCAGGCCGCCACCAACCAGACGGTGGACGCCATGCTGGCGCTGCTGCTGCTGATCGGCGGCGTGATCGGCGCCCAGTTCGGCACCAAGGCCGGCACCCGGCTGCGCGGCGAGACCGCCCGGATGGCGCTGTCGCTGATCGTGGTGGCGGTGGCGCTGAAGCTGGCCTGGGACCTGTTCTCCCGTCCCGACGACCTCTACACCCTGACCATGGGGTTGCGATGATGGCGGGGTTGCGATGATGGCGGGTCTCGCCAAACGCCGGCCAACCAAGCGCCGGCCAATCAAGCGCCGGCTGGTGCAGGGCGCCGCGGGGCTGGCCGGGCTGCTGCTCGGCGGCACGCTGGCGGCGACGGTGTGGGCGCAGCAGCTGGTCGCCGACCTGTCCAGCCATCTGATCGCCATCACCACCGGCTTCACCGGCACCGAGGTCGTTCTGTTCGGCACCACCGACGGGGCGGGCGACGTCGCCATCGTCGTCACCGGCCCGCGCTCCCCCGCCACCGTCCGCCGCAAGCAGCGGGTGGCCGGCATGTGGATGAACACCGACAGCCTGCGCTTCGACCAGGTGCCCAGCTTCTACACGGTGGCGGTCAGCCGGCCGCTCGACCAGCTGGTCGGCCGTCCGGTTCTGGAACGCCACCAGCTGGGATTGCCGCAGCTCCAGCTGCCGGCCGACTCCACCCTGCCGCCGGAGGAGCTCGCCGCCTACCGCAGCGCGCTGATCCGCAACAAGCAGCGCCAGGGGCTGTACGCCATCTCGATGGGTCAGGTCGCCTTCCTGGGCGAGCGGCTGTTCCGCACCAACATCTTTTTCCCGGCCAACGTGCCGACCGGGCTGTACAATGTCGAAGCCCTGCTGATTCGCGACGGCGAGGTGGTCAGCGCCCAGACCACGCCGCTGGTGGTGTCCAAGATCGGGTTCAGCGCCGAAGTGTCGGACTTCGCCCGCAACCGCCCGGTCGTCTACGGGGTGGCCGCCGTCATCGGCGCCATCGCGGCCGGCTGGGCGGCCGGCGCCGCATTCCGCCGGGTCTAAGCCGAGAGGGTTTCGAGATGACCGACACGACGCAATCGACGACGCCGGAGGCGCAGCCCCCCAAGCCGGTGCGCATCTTCCTGGTGGTGGTCGACGACAGCCCGGAGCTGAAGGTGGCGCTCCGCTACGCCTGCCTGCGCGCCCGCAAGTCGGGCGGCAAGGTGGCGCTGCTGACCGTCCTGGAGAAGGGCGAGATGCAGCACTGGCTGGCGGTGGAGAACCTGATCCGCGAGGAGCAGCGCGCCGAGGCCGAGCAGATGCTCCAGAAGCTGGCGCGCGAGGTCAACCAGCTGACCGGCACCCTGCCGGCGCTCTATGTCCGCGAAGGCAACCGCACCGAGGAGGTGCTGGCCCTGATCGGGGAGGAGCCGAGCATCTCCATCCTGGTGCTGGCCGCCGGCACCGACCCCGAAGGCCCCGGCCCGCTGATCTCCTACTACACCGGCCGCGGCCTGGGGCGGCTGCACATCCCGCTGACCATCGTCCCCAGCGGCCTCAGCAACGAGGAGCTGGACGCGATCACCTGAGCAGGGGCACCTGAGCAGGGGCACCTGAGCGGGGGCACGCAGGTAAGGATAGGCGCACGGCCGGGCGGCGCATGCCGGCCACCGAATACCCACACAACCCGGGTCCTTGATCCGTCCGGCGTTTCGGCCCAGATTTCCCCCCAATCGTTCCGCGTCCCGATCCCGGGCGCGCCGGCGGTTCCATTCCGCCGCCGATGGAGGACCAGACCATGTTCATTCAGACCGAGCAGACGCCCAACCCGGCGACTCTCAAGTTCCTGCCGGGGCGTGACGTGCTCGGACGCGGCACCGCCGACTTCACAAGCCGCGAGGACGCCGCCCGTTCGCCGCTCGCCCAGCGCCTGTTCGAGATCGAGGGCGTCGTCGGCGTCTTCCTGGGCGCCGACTTCATCACCATCACCAAGACCGACGCGCGCGACTGGTTCCTGCTGAAGCCGTCGATCCTCGGCGTCATCATGGAGCATTTCACCGCCGACCGCCCGGTCCTGCTGGAGGACGGCGGCGACGGCCATGCCGCGGCGGCGAGCGCCGACGACGAGGAGATCGTCGAGCAGATCAAGGAGCTGCTGGACACCCGCGTCCGTCCCTCGGTCGCCCAGGACGGCGGCGACATCACCTTCCAGGGCTTCGAGCGCGGCGTCGTCTATCTGGCGATGAAGGGGGCCTGCTCCGGCTGCCCCAGCTCCACCGCCACGCTGAAGCACGGCATCGAGAACATGCTGCGCCACTACATTCCTGAAGTGGTCGAAGTCCGCGCCGTCCAGTAAGGATCGCCCGTGTTGGTCATGCCGGCTTGCCCTTGATGCGGCGGGCCGGCATTCCCATGCTGGTGGGATGATCATCTCCGCCAGCTACAAGACCGACATTCCCGCCTTCTACGGGCGCTGGTTCCTGAACCGCCTCGACGCCGGCCATTGCCGGATGGTCAATCCCTATGGCGGCCAGACCTACCGCATCGACCTGAGCCGGCCGGCGGTCGACGGCTTCATCTTCTGGACCAAGAATCTGGGACCCTTCCTGCCCGCGCTCGACAGCGTGGCGGAGCGGGGCTTCCCCTTCATCGTGCAGTACAGCGTCACCGGCCTGCCGACCGCGCTGGAACGCTCGGTCCCCGCCTGGGAAACGGCGGTCGGCCATATGGCGCAGGTGCGCGGGCGCTGGGGGGCGCGGGCCGCGGTCTGGCGCTACGACCCCATCGTACTGACCGACGCCACCCCGCCGGACTGGCACCGCGGGACCTTCGCCCGCATCGCCCGTGCGCTGCATGGGGTGACCGACGAGGTGGTGGCCTCCTTCCTGCAGCCCTACCGCAAGACCGCCCGCAACCTGGCCGCCGCCGGCATCGTCTGGCGCGATCCGCAGGCGGAGGAGAAACGCGCGCTGCTGGCGGACTTGGCCGAAATCGCGGCGGGGGAGGGGATGGCGCTGACGCTCTGCACCCAGCCGGACCTTGTGGACACGCCCGGCACGGCTCCGGCGCGCTGCGTGGACGCGCTCCGGCTGTCGGACGTCGCCGGCTATGGCGTGCCTGCGCGGGAGAAGGGCAACCGTCCCGGCTGCCTGTGCGCCGAAAGCCGCGACATCGGCGACTACGACAGCTGCCCGCACGGCTGCGTCTACTGCTACGCCGTCGCCGACCGCGGGACGGCGCAGCGGCGGTTCGCCGCGCACGATCCGGACGGGGAGTTCCTGGTGTCCCGGTGAAGGAAGACCGTCCTTACGGACAGACCTTCCTGACCGTCTCCACCAGCTTTTCCGGGTTGAACGGCTTCACCAGCCAGCCGGTGGCGCCGGCTTCGCGGCCGGCGGTCTTCTTGGCCGGGTCGGCTTCGGTGGTCAGCAGCAGGATCGGGGTGGCCCGGTTGAGGGTTGAACCCCGGATGGCGCGGGTCAGGGCCAGCCCGTCCAGGCCGGGCATGTTCAGGTCGGTGATGATGCAGTCGAACTTGCGCTGGTTGACCAGCGCCAGGCCGGCGTTGCCGTCCGCCGCCTCCGCCACCTCATAGCCGGCGCCTTTCAGCGTGAAGCCGACCATGTCGCGGATGGTCTTGGAATCGTCGACGGTCAGGACGCTCTTGGGCATGGAAGGCGGCTCCGGTTGCTCGGCCGAAAGGAATAAGGGAAAGGCCTAGGCAATTTCCCGCCGACCGTCAACCGCTGGTGTCCCGTATCCCAAACAACAAAAAGCCCCCGGCCCGGCGGAATCGCCGCGGAACCGGGGGCTTTGCGGAAACGACGTGGTTACGCCTTCGTATCGACGTGCTGGCCGCCGGCGTCACCGCCCTTGGCGACGCCGACCATCGCCTCGCGCAGCAGGCGGCCATGGATGGTGTAGCCGGGCTGGAGAACCTGCACGACGGTGCCGGCGGCCTTGCCGGTGTTCTCGATCTCGAACATCACCTGATGGAAGTTCGGGTCGAACGGCTCGCCGGTCGGGTCGATCTTCTTGATGCCGGCGCGGTCGAAGGCGGCGAACAGCTGGCGCTCCGTCGCCTCGACGCCGACGGCGAGGCCCTTCAGCATCTCGTCCTGCTCACGGCCGTCTGCCGGAACGGCGTCGAGCGCGCGGCGCAGATTGTCGGCGACCGACACCAGCTCCTTGGCGAAGCTGGACACGGCGAACTTGCTGGCGTCCTCGCGGTCGCGCTGGGCACGGCGGCGGGTGTTCTCCGTCTCCGCCATGGCGCGCAGAAGCTGGTCCTTCAGGCTGGCGACCTCGGCCTCCAGCGCGGCGACGCGGTCCTCATGCGAACCGGCATCCGTCTGGTTGGCGGCGGTGTCGGCGGTGGTCTCGGTCGGCTCCACCGTGGCGTCGGAGGGCTTGTTCTGCTCTTCGCTCATGGTTTTCTCAATTCTTGCTTCGTCAAAAGGTGGAGGGAGTGGGATGGGCGCGGTGCTCAGCCGATCAGCCGGCTGACCACCTTGGCGGTGTAATCCACCAGCGGAATGATGCGGGCGTAATTGATGCGCGTCGGGCCGATGACGCCGATGGCGCCGATCACCTGTTCGCGGCTGTTCTGGAAGGGGGAGATGATCATCGTACAGCCGGAATGGCTGAACAGCACATTCTCCGCGCCGATGAAGATCTGCACGCCGTCGCCGCGTCCGGTGGCGTCCAGCATGCGCAGCATCGTCTCCTTGGTCTCCAGCGCCTCGAACAGGCCGCGGACGCGCTCCAGGTCGGACAGGGCGGTGACGTCCTCCAGCAGGCGCGACTGGCCGCGGACGATCAGCTGGCCGGCGTTGGACCCGCCGCTGCCGGCCCAGGTGGCCAGACCGGCGGCGACCACCTTGCGCGACAGCTCGTCCAGCTGGGTCTTCTGCTGCTCGATCTCCTGCAGGACCTCCTGCCGGGCCTCGTCCAGCGTGCGGCCGGCGAGCTTGGCGCTGAGGAAGTTCGACACCGTCTGCAGGGTGGAGGTCGGGACTCCCATCGGCACTTCGATCACCCGGTTCTCGACCAGCCCGTCCTCGTTCACCAGGACGACCAGGGCGCGGCCGGGGCCGAGCGACACGAACTCGATATGCTTCAGCGGCCGGTCGGTCTTGGGCGCCACCACCAGCCCGGCGCAGTGCGACAGGCCGGACAGCATGGTCGACGCCTCGCCCAGCACGTCGGCGAAGGCGCGGCCGGAGGCGGAGCATTTCGCTTCGATCGAGGCACGCTCGTCCTCGGTCAGCGAGCCGATCTCCAGCAGGCCGTCGACGAACATGCGCAGGCCGGCGTCGGTCGGGATGCGGCCGGCCGAGGTGTGCGGGGCGTAGAGCAGCCCCTGCTCCTCCAGGTCGGCCATCACGTTGCGGATGGTCGCGGGCGACAAGGCCATGCCAAGCCGCCTGGAGATCGTGCGCGAGCCGACGGGCTCGCCGGACGCGACATAGGCGTCGACGATCAGCCGGAAGATCTCGCGCGATCGCTGGTTCAGCTCGTTGATCATTGTCCAGGGCGTCTGGGGCGGTCGGGCTTGGTTCGGGCTGGGCGGTTGCGGAACGCGAGTTCCGTCAACCGGTCCGAATTTAGGCAGGTCCGACCGCCGAATCAACGTGCGGGGCTAAGAAGCTCTACCGGCATGTAGGCGTGTGACGGTTCTTACTGTTCCGCCAGGAAGGCGCGGTACTGGGTGGCGATGGCGCCGACCGCAGCCTCGTACAGGCGTTGGCCATGTTCGGGGCGGGCGAGACCGGGGGCGGAGCCGATGCGGCCGTCCGGGTAGCGGCGTCGGAAGTCGCGGGCGTCGTGAAAGCCGCCGGCCGGCGCCTGTTCCGGCTCCATCGCGACAGTCTTGATCGAGTCCGGATAGGCGTACTGCGTGACCGACACCTCGCTTGGCGTGGCGTGCGAGCCTTCCTTGCCCTGGTAAAGCTCGCGAGACAGGCGGCCGACCTCGCCGTTCTCCCACCAGTTCACCAGGGTGCAGCGCAGGTCCGGCGCGTCGCGGCCGCGCAGCGCCCGGTTCTCGGCATAGATTTCGTAGAAGGCGGCGCGCAGTGTGGCGATGTTGCCGCCATGGCCGTTGACAAAGAAGAAGCGCTCGAACCCGTGTTCGGCCAGCGAACCGACATAGTCGCGCAGCAGGGCGATCAGCGTCGACGGCTTCAGGGTCATCGAACCGGGAAATTCCATATGGTGGACGGCCATGCCGACCGGGATCGTCGGGCCGACCAGCGCGCCGGTGGCGTCGCCGACACCGCGCGCGATGACTTCGGCGCAGATGGCATCGGTGCCGACCAGCCCGTTCGGCCCATGCTGCTCGGTCGAGCCGATCGGCATGATGATGCCCTTGGAGGTCTTCAGATAGGCTTCGACCTCGCTCCAGGTGCTGAGATGCAGTTGCACGCTTGCCTCTTCCCGCCGGGGTGATTGGTCCAACCAACATAGGACGGCGGATTTTCCGCACCAAGCCTGTCCGGTGTGTCGGGAGCCATGCGGCTGACGCTTACGCAGCGTGATGCACCCCGGTCCGAAACCGTCGCAGGACGGCCAGCAGGACATCGGCAATCCAGCCGCCTGCGAGCAGCGATGCCACGAACAGCAGCGCCGACAGGCCGTCGTTGCCTACCAGCACCAGGGCCGGGCCGGGGCAAACCCCTGCAAGTCCCCAGCCCAGCCCGAACAGGGCAGCCCCGCCGAGCAGACGGACGTCGATCGGTCGGCGGTCGGGCAAGGCGATGGGGTCCCCCAGCACCGCGACCGTCTTGCGGCGGGCAATGGCGAAGGCCGGGGCGGCGACGGTGATGGCGCCGATCATGACGAAGGCCAGGGTCGGATCCCAGGCGCCGGTCCAGATATCGGCGACAGCGAGAAAGGCCAGAACCCGGGCCGGATCGGTCATCCCGGCGACGATCAGCCCAAGCCCGAAGACAAAGCCGAAGATGCCGGCGGCGAGGCTGCGCATAAGCGCTCTCCTACAGATGGCGGGTGACGAAGACCGCCGCCGCCGCGACGGTCATGAATACCAGCGTGGCGACCGCCGAGCGCGGCGACAGGTTGGCCAGCCCGCAGACGCCGTGCCCGCTGGTGCAGCCCGATCCGATGCGGGTGCCGATCCCGACGATCAGTCCGGCCGCGATCAGCGTCGGCATCGGTGTCAGCGCAAAAGCCGGCGGTGCGGCGATCCCCGACAGACGGCCTGCCAGACCGGCAGCGATCAAGCCGCCAACGAAAGCCCATTGCCAGGGGGCGGCGCCTGGACGCACCGCCCGCGCCAGGATGCCGCTGATCCCGGCGATCCGCCCATTCACCAGCAGCAACCCCGCCGCGGCCGTACCGATCAGCGCGCCGCCGGCCAGTGCCTCGATCGAACCTGCCATCATATCCTCTCAAGTCCCTGCCTGACCCCATAGGGCGCGGTGTCCGGCGGCTGCCGCCCACCTCGTCACACACCGAGATTATCACATAATAAAACTCTAATATAAAGCCGTTTTATGGTTGGTGGAATGTCGGAAGCCGAGCCTACATACATCCTGGGAGGATCTTGGTCGATATGATCATCGCGGAATGGGATTGACCGGATCGGCTTGCTCCCGCCATACATTTGCAATCGCACAGGCTCTGCAACGAGGGTCCGCCTTGGTCGCCCGCATCAACACCGTCGCGTTCCAGGGTATCGAGGTGCTGGGGATCGACGTCCAGGTTCAGATGTCCGGCGGAATCGTCGCCTTCACCGTCGTGGGCCTGCCCGACAAGGCGGTGGGCGAAAGCCGGGAACGGGTGCGCGCCGCATTGCACGCGCTGGGGTTGGCATTGCCGGCCAAACGCATCACCGTCAACCTCGCCCCCGCCGATGTGCTGAAGGAGGGCAGCCATTTCGACCTCCCGATCGCGCTCGGCCTGCTGACAGTGATGGGCGTGCTGCCGGATGCGGAGATCGCCCGTTATGTGGCGCTGGGCGAACTGGCGCTGGACGGTGCGCTGACGCCGGTGGCCGGCGTGCTGCCCGCCGCCATCGACGCGCTGGCCAACGACCGCGGCCTGATCTGTCCTGAGGCCTGCGGTGGGGAGGCGGCTTGGGCCGGTCCCGATCTGGATGTGCTGGCGCCGGCAAACCTGCTGGCCCTCATCAACCACTTCAAGGGCACTCAGGTGCTGACTCCGCCCAAGCCGCGGATGCAGGAGCAGGACGCCCCGCCGCCCGACCTGCGCGACGTGAAGGGCAACGAGACCGCAAAGCGCGCGCTGGAGGTTGCCGCCGCCGGATCGCACAATCTGCTGATGATGGGTCCGCCCGGCTCGGGCAAGTCGATGCTGGCCGCCCGCCTGCCCGGCCTGCTGCCGCCGCTCGACCCGGCGGAGGCGCTGGAGGTTTCGATGATCCACAGCGTCGGCGGTCTGCTGGAGGAAGGGCGCCTGCTGCGCCAGCGCCCTTACCGCGCGCCGCACCAGTCCGCCAGCCTGCCGGCGCTGGTCGGCGGCGGCACGCGGGCCAAGCCGGGGGAAATCTCCCTGGCGCATCAGGGCGTTCTGTTCCTGGACGAACTGCCCGAATTTCCCCGCGCGCTGCTGGAGGCGCTGCGCCAGCCGCTGGAGACCGGCAAGGCGGTGGTCAGCCGCGCCAACCACCATGTGACCTATCCGGCCCGGGTGCAGCTGGTGGCGGCGATGAACCCCTGCCGCTGCGGCCATCTCGACGACGCCTCGCTCGCCTGCGCCCGTGCGCCGAAATGCGCCGCCGACTACCAGTCGAAGATCAGCGGGCCGCTGTTTGACCGCATCGATCTGCATATCGACGTCCCGGCGGTCAGCCCCGCCGACCTCAGTCTGCCGCCGCCGGCGGAGGGCAGCATCGACATCGCCGCCCGTGTCGCCGTCGCCCGCGCCATCCAGGCGGAACGTTACGGCGGCTTCGGTCCTTACCCGGCCGGCCGGGCGGTGCGGACGAATGCCGAGGCCGACGGCGAGTTGCTGGAGAAGGTGGCTTCTCCCGATTCCTCCGGCCGTGCCCTGTTGACCGAGGCGGCGGAGCGGCTGAAGCTGTCCGCCCGGGGTTACCACCGGGTGATGCGGGTGGGCCGGACGCTGGCCGATCTGGACGGGATGGAGGGGGTGAAGCGTCGCCACATTGCGGAGGCGCTGAGCTATCGGCGGATCGCGCCGGGACGATGAGGGGTGGGGCGGTAAGGGCCGGACCTTCGCCGCGCTCTTCTCAAGGCTCCCCTTGCGGCTCCCTCAGGGCCCTTCGAACACCGGCGGCTTGGCGGCTCCGGGACAGGCGTTGGCCGGCACCGTCTCCTGCTCCACGAAGCCGACCACGGCGACCATGGCGCAGTCCTCGCTGGAGGTCACGATGTGGCTGGCGGCGCGGAAGACCAGATGGCGGCTCTTCGGCAGGGTGGCGGCCGCGCGGTCGCCCCAGTCCGGCGGGGTGACGGGGTCGTAGGCGCCGGACAGCAGCAGGACCGGCACCGGGCTGGCGACCGGCAGGCGTTCGGTCGGCTCCTGATGCCCGGACGGCCACAGGCGGCAGACGCGCTGGCCGGGGTCGTCGGTGGCGACCAGTCCGTAGGGCGCATAGCGGCGGCTGCCGTCGGCGCGCCTCAACGGGTCGGCGGTGTTTACCGACTCCCGGCATTCGACGGAGAAGGCCAGCCCGTCGGCGACTTCCGGGTCGCCCAGCCAGTTGGTCGGCGCCCATTCGGCCAGCGTGGCGTATTGGCCGCGGGCGGCGCGGTCGATCATGATCGGCAAGGCCGGCACCGCCTCGCTGACCGCCATCGCTTCCAGCCCGGCGGCGATGACCGCCCCGCCGGTCAGCCGCAGGACACGGCGCGTCTCATGGTCGCCGACCGCGATGTCGACGGGATTGCGGTCCAGTCGTTCGATCAGGTCGAGGAAGCGCTTTTCCAGATCGGGAAAGGCGGAGCGGCAGCTCCGGCTTGCGGCGCAGTCATCGAACAGCCGGCGATAGGCGCGCTGGGCCAGCCAGGCCATCTCCTCCTGCGCATTGACGTCGGGCGGATAGATGCTATCGAAGACGGCGGTACGGACACGGCCGCCCTGCCGGCGCAGGATCTCCAGCCCGACCCGCGTGCCGTAGGAGACCGCGAACAGATTCACGCGCTGGGCGCCCAGCGCGGTGACGATGTCGAGCGCATCCTCCGCCGCGACGGGGGTGGAGAATTGGGTGGCGTCCAGCCCGGCCGCCTGCAGCCGCGCGGTGCAGGCGCTGACCGCCGAGCGTTCCGCCGCCGCCCGCTGCTCGCGCGTCAACGGCCGGGTGCCCCGGCTGGTGCCGACGGCGTCAAGTTCCGGACAATCAGTGTCAGGCTCCGCCCGGCCGACGCCGCGCGGATCGAACAGGATCATGTTGCGGCTGCGGCGGAACGGAGCCGACAGCTCCCACCAAACCTCCATCCGCTCTTCCGTCGCCTCGCCGCTGCCGAAGGGTGAGGCACCGGGGCCGCCCTCCAGGAATAGTACGGGGTCGGGAGCAGGCTGGCGGGCGGTGCTGAGCAGGACGGCGACCGGCAGGCGCAGGCTGCGGCTGTTGGGGCGGTCACGCCGCTCCGGTACCGCCACCGTTCCGCATAACGCCGCTTCGCCGTCCGGCACGGTGAACCAGCAGGGGCCAGGGGTGAAGCGCGCCTCCGCCGCTGCGGGGATGGTCCACAGAGCGCCTGCCACCACGGCTGCCACCGCAAGCAGCTTGCGGGCGGAACGCACCGCTGTCGGCCATGCGGGAGAGGGGAGGATGGACACGGACGGACGACCCAAACTGATGGATAGGAAACCGATGGGAGGAGTACCGCAGACGGCTTCGGCCGCCGGCTTTGTGTTTGACCGAGCGACCTCCGCTTGTCCAGAGATGCCCGGCCTCATCCCGGCGGATGGCGAAACGACGAAAAAGCGGTGCCGATTTGCAACAGACGTGCGACGAAGGCCACGCCATATGCGGACGAACGGGTTGACGAAACACATCCGCACACGGAATTATTTCGCTACCAGAGGCCCCGATCACCGGAGCCTCACCTCTGTAGGAGCAGATCATGCCGACCTTGTGGACGGCGTTGCGGAGCCGCTGGCTCGACTCCGGGGCATCTTCCGGACCTGGCCGATTGTGCGACCATCTGCGGCGCGATATCGGTTTGACGGATGGCGAGGCCGGAGACGGCGAAGAACCTCCACCCGCCAGCCGTCTTCCGCCTTTTCACATCCGTGATCGGAACCTATCGGACGCGCGGACATTTTTGACCTTGCAACCGTATCGCTGAGCGGCGATACCGGATCCGCCGGCCTCTCACGCCGGCATCACTCAACCTCTGGAGAGTTTCGATGAAAGCCATCGTAGCCACCGCCTGGACTCGCCGATCGGGCGATCCGGCCATCACCGCCGCCCATATGGCCGCCAACCCGGCCGTCACCCACGCCCAACCGGCCCTTCCCTGTCCTGCGGCCTTCGAACGTGAATTCCGGATATCGAGAGGATCCCATGTGTGTCTTTCTGGGTTTTTGCGGTCACCGTCTCTTCGTTGAACACGCCCGCTGGGCATCGCCGGCCGGGTCCTTCGACCTGAGGCGTGAAAACGGGGAAGTCATCCTATGGCTTGGACGCCTGAACATCATCTACACACCGGCCCGTTGGGGACCACCCTCCCGCGCTGCATAGCGCGCGGCGCCGCGGAGACCTGCTGAATGCCGGCCCGCGTCCGTCATGACGAGGTCCTTACCGTCGTCCAGGTGCTTGAGGCGTTCCGCAAGCTCGACCCCGATCTGCCCATCCAGTATGCGCTGAGTTTCATGACCATCGCGCAGAGCGAAGGCATTTCCATCGGCGAACTGGCGGAACGCCTGGGCATCGCCCAATCCTCCGCGTCGCGCAACGTCGCGGCGCTCAGCCGCTGGCACAGCTTCGGCAAGGCCGGCCTCGATCTGGTGCAGGCGCAGGAAGACCCGCGTGAGCGCCGCCGCAAGATCGTCACCCTGACCGACAAGGGCCGTGAGTTCCTGGACGCGCTGCGCGCCATCGTGAACCCGCCCGACCAGCGCCGTCCCGCCAGGACAGCCTGATTTCCCCGGATTCCGCGGTCAGGCGACCCCGTTCAGCGCCCTGCGCAGCATGCCGACCAGCGTGCGCACCGCCAGTTCCTGCCGGTCCAGCGCCAGGCCGCCGAAGCGGCGCAGCATTGCCGCCCGTTCCGGCAGCGGTGGCAGGTGGAAGAAGCCGTAAGGAACGTCCAGGTCGGCACCCTCGATGATATGGCGCGCCCGGTAGAACAGGTGGTTGCCGAGGAAGCCGCCGGAAAAGTCTCCGAAGGTCACCGGCAGCCCGGCCATTGACAGTTCCCTCATCACCCGCGGCACCGGCAGGGTGCTGCCATAGGCGGTCGGCCCATCGGGCACGATGTCGGCAGCTTCGCGCACCGTGCCGGCGGCATCGGCCAACGGACTTTCGTCGCGGTTCCAGGCCAACCGTTCCAGCCGTATGTAATCGCTCGTTTCCAGACAGGCGAAGCCGAGTGCCGCCAGCGGCCGGTGCCGTGCCAGCAGTTCGGCGAAAGCCTCGCCGCAGGCGTCGTACAGAGGTGGCAGGATGGCGGTGACGACTCCCGGTTCCTCCGCCAGACGCTCCATCAGCAGGGCGGTCGGATCGGCCGTCCAGGGATGTTCGATGGGTTGGTGATCGGCGGGGAGCGGCTCCGGCGCGCCGTCCGGGAGGATCCCGAACGGCGCGAAACCGGTGAGCAGGATGGGGGCCGTCACGGGCAAGGCATCCTTACGGCCGCAGCAGGCCGATGATGTCCTTGACGTCGTTCAGGTTCTTATCGGCAATGGCGGCGGCGCGCTCGCCGCCCTTCTTCAGCAGCCGGTCGATCTCCGCCTTGTCGGCCAGCAATTCCTTCATGCGGGTGGTGATCGGCGCCAGCTTGTCCACCGACAGGTCGACCAGCGACTTCTTGAAGTCGGAGAACTGGGAGCCGGCGAACTGCGCCAGCACCTGCTCCCGCGACTGGCCGGCCAGCGCACCGTAGATGGTGACGAGGTTGTCGGCCTCTGGACGGGCTTCCAGTTCGGTCACGGTTTCCGGCAGCGGCTCCGGGTCGGTCTTCGCCTTGCGGATCTTCTGCGCGATGGTATCGGCGTCGTCGGTCATGTTGATGCGCGAATATTCGGACTCGTCCGACTTCGACATCTTCTTCTTGCCGTCGCGCAGGCTCATCACCCGCGTCGCCTCGCCCAGGATCTGCGGCTCGGGCAGCGGGAAGAACTCGGTCTCGTAGCGGCGGTTGAAGGCGCCGGCGATGTCGCGTGCCAGTTCCAGATGCTGCTTCTGGTCCTCGCCCACCGGCACATGGGTCGCCTTGTACAGCAGGATGTCCGCGGCCATCAGCGTCGGGTAGGCATAGAGGCCGAGGTTCGCCATGTCCTTCTGCTTGCCGGCCTTTTCCTTGAACTGGGTCATGCGGTTCAGCCAGCCCAGCGGCGTGTGGCAGGACAGGATCCAGCCCAGTTCGGCATGGCCGGAGACAACCGATTGGTTGAACAGGATGTTCTTGTCGGGGTCGATGCCGGCAGCGATGTAGGCCGCAGTGACCTCGCGAATGTTGTTGCGCAGAACCTCCGGGTCCTGGTCGATCGTCAACGCATGCAGGTCGACGACGCAGAAGATGCACTCGTAGCTGTTCTGCAGATCCACCCAGTTGCGCAGCGCCCCCAGATAGTTGCCGAGGTGAAGCTGCCGGGTCGGCTGCATGCCGGAGAAGATGCGGTTCACGGGTGGTCTCGCTCGAAAACTCTGGGAGGCGGCAGTTATCGCCCCCCGAAGTCCGCCGGTCAAGGCGTGGCGCGCGCTGGCTGGAGGGCCTGCGACCGTTCAGCCCAGGCCCTTTCCGTCAGGCCAGTTGCTGGTCGATCGAACGGGTCATCGGCGTCTCGACATCGCCGGTGTGCTTGGTCGTCACCGTCTCGATCAACAGGATGCAGCATTCCTCGTCGGCGACCGGGTTGTGCATCACCCCGCGGGGAACGACGCAGAACTCGCCGGGCGACAGCACGGTTTCGCTGCCGTCCTCGAATTGGAGACGCAAGCGGCCACGGATGACCTGGAACAGTTCGTCCTCGTCGTCATGCCTGTGCCAGACGATTTGGCCGAGAAGCTTGGCGACCTTCACATACTGGTCGTTTACCCGTCCGACCACTTTGGGCGACCAATGCTCGGTGAGGCTGGCCAAGGCCGCCTCGATGTTGATGGATGGATGCATACGCGTTCTTCCTTTCCTCCGGTCCGATGTGACCCCGGCCGCAGGATTGCGCACGCTTTGCCAGCCTGAAAACTAATTCTAGTGAAGGCAAACATTAGCATTCATAATGTGAAAATGGCCAGGAACCTCGACATCGCGCTTCTGCGCAGCTTTGCCGTCGTTGCCGATTTGCGCAGCATGACGGCAGCGAGCCAGACCCTGAACCTGACGCAAGGGGCGGTCAGCCAGCAGATCGCGCGGCTGGAGGCTTTGACCGGCGGAGCGCTGTTCATTCGCGACCGCCGCAGCCTGCGCCTGACGCCGGCCGGGGAGCGGCTGTTGGGCAAGGTCCGGCAGTTGTTGTCGTTGAACGATGACATCTGGGCCGGCATCAACGGCGGCATCCTGGACGGGCCGGTACGGGTCGGTGCCCCCTATGACCTGATTGGACCATGCATTTCCCCGGTGCTGAAGGGCTTCGCCGAAGCCTTTCCACAGGTGGAGCTGTCGCTGGTCTGCGGATCGTCTCCGGAACTGGCCGACCGGCTCGCTGGCGGTGAACTCGACCTCGCGGTGGTCGAGGAGCCGGTGGAGACGGCACGGGGCGAGCATCTGATGGCCGACCGGCTGGTCTGGGTCGGCGCCAAGGGCGGTATGGCCCATGCGAAGGCGCCGTTGCCTCTGTCGCTGGTGGTGGACAGTTGCATCTTCAAGCCGGCGGTGACGGCGGCCCTGCAGCGGCAAGGCCGGAATTGGCGGACCGTCTTCGAGAATGGCGGCCTCGATGCCACCTTCTCCACTGTGCGGATGGACCTTGCGGTGTCGGCGTGGCTGGCCTTCACCGTGCCCGCCGACCTCGAAATCCTGCCGCCGGACCGCGGTTTGCCGGAGTTGCCGTCCTTCGCCGTCACGTTGCATCTGCCCGACCGGCCGCCGACATCGGCGGCGGCCGAACTGGCCCATCATATCCGCGAAGCCTTCACCCGGCTTCGTCCGGCCGCCTGAGGGTGGCCCGCCGGATGCCGCGTTGTGCCGTATCCTTACCTGCCCGCGCGGCGGCCTATTCTCATTTCCCCGCGCGGCGGCGCTCGATGGCATCCCACAGCAGGGCTTCCAACTGCACGCCGTCCAGGCGGTTGATTTCCTGAATGCCGGTGGGGGAGGTGACGTTGATTTCGGTCATGTAGTCGCCGATCACGTCGATGCCGACGAAGACCAGACCCTTCTCGCGCAGCACCGGGCCGATGGCGGCGCACATCTCGCGCTCGCGCGCGGTCAGTTCGGTCTTCCTGGCGCTGCCGCCGGCATGGAAGTTGGCGCGCGCTTCGCCCTCCAGCGGCATGCGGCTGACCGCACCGGCCGGTTCGCCGTCGATCAGGATGATGCGCTTGTCGCCCTGGCGGATCTCCGGCAGGTACTTCTGCACGATCACCGGCTCGCGGTAGAGCTGGGTGAACATCTCCAGCAGCGATCCCAGATTCTCATCGTCCGGCTTCAGGTGGAAGACGCCCGCGCCGCCGTTGCCGAACAGCGGCTTGACGATGATGTCCTTGTGCTCGGCCCGGAACTCCAGGATGGCCTGCTTGTCGCTGGTGATCAGCGTCGGCGGCATCAGGTCGGGGAACTTGGTGATGAACAGCTTTTCCGGCGCGTTGCGCACTTCGGCCGGGTCGTTGACGACCAGCACCTTGGGCTGCACATGCTCCAGCAGGTGGGTGGAGGTGATGTAGGCCATGTCGAAAGGCGGGTCCTGGCGCAGCAGGATGACGTCCATCGTCGAAAGGTCGGTCGGCACCGGCTCGCCCAGCGTGTAATGGGCGCCGCGCTGGCGCACCACCGTCATCTCGCGCACGCGGGCCGTCAGGCGGTTGCCGGTCAGGATCAGGTCGCGCGGGTGGTAGTGGTACAGGCGATGGCCGCGCTTCTGCGCCTCCAGCGCCATCATGAAGCTGGAATCGGTGTCGATGTTGATCGACTCGATGGGGTCCATCTGGAAGGCGACGGCGAGGCTCATGACGGGTCCCTCTGGAACGGAGTCAGTTCAGGCGGTTCTTCAACTGCTGGATCAAGGAGGCGGTCTGGTGCCGGTGATGCTCGTCGCCAGTCAGCGCCATGAAGGTCTCCAGCGCGGTGATGGCGTCCTTCAGGTTGCCGGCATGGGCCTCGAGAAGGCCGGTCTCGCGCCACAGCGCCGGTTCGTGCGGGGCGAACAGGCGCATCGCCTCCAGCACTTCCAGCGCCTTCGGCACCTCGTGCGCCGACAGGTGGCGCAGCTTGATGTTGTTCTGCAGGCGCAGCAGCACGTCGCGGTTCGACACCGGCTGGTAATGGCCGGGCTCCAGTTCGGCCGCGCTGCCGGCGGTGGCCTTTAGAAGGTCGCGCAGGTCGACGACGCTGCGGGTCTGTCCCTCGTTGAAGGGGTCGAGGATGGCGCGGGCGCCGTCCTTCTCGATGCGGACCAGGAAATGGCCGGGAAAGTTCAGGCCGACCATTGGCCAGCCCTGCGAGCGGGCGGCATGCATGGTGAGGATGCCCAGCGCCACCGGCAGGCCGCGCCGGCGGTCGATCACCCGCAGCATATTGGCATTCTGCAGGTCGTCATAAGTGTCGTGGTCGCCCGAATAGCCATGGCGTTCGCCGATCACCGCATGCAGATGCGCGATGCGCGCCTCCAGACTGTCGGCGCCAGGCTCCTGTGCCGCGACGCGGGCGGCCAGATCCTCGACGATGGTCCGGATATGGGCGCGGTAGGGGGCGAGGTTGGCGTTCGGCAATTCCAGCGCGCCCAGCGCCAGCGCGGCTTCGGCCAGATCGATCTCGTCGTCCGGCTGGTCGCCGATGCGGCGCAGGATTTCGCGGGCTTCCGCGCGGTTGCTCAAGACTGTTGCCCTCTCATATCCTTCCCCATCACAGTCTCCAGGCATCGACCAGATGGCGGGGCCAGGCCCAAGGGGTAACCAGCATCACGTCGAAGCGCAAGACATAGCCGGCATAGCGCGGGTTGGCGCCCAGGAAGGCATGGGCGGCGCGGGCCAGCCGGCCGCGCTGGCGGGCGTTCAACGCCTCGTTCGCGGTGTCCCAGTCGCCGCGCGCCTTCACCTCGACGATGGCGATGGTCTTGCCGCGCCTTGCGACGATGTCGATTTCACCCATCGGTGTGCGCAGGCGGCTGGCCAGGATGCGGTAGCCACGCAGCCGCAGCGACAGGCGACACAGCGCCTCCGCCCGGCGGCCCAGGCTTTCGGCGCGCAGGCGCCGCGCATCCAAGTCGGTCATCTGCCCCCCTCCCGCGACAATTCCAGCGCGCGGGCATAGACGGTGCGTTTGTGCTGGCCGGTGCGGGCGGCGACGTCGGCGGCGGCGTCACGCACCGACAGGCGGGTCAGCGCCTCGCGCAGCAGGGCGTCGACGTCGGCTTCGCCCGGCGTCGCCTCCTCTCCCGGCGGGCCGATCACCAGCACGACCTCGCCGCGCGGCGGACCGGCCTCGGCGTAATGGGCGGCCAGCTCTGGCAGGGTGCCGCGCCGCACCTCCTCGTACAGCTTGGTCAGCTCGCGGGCGACGGCGGCCTCGCGCGGACCCAGGATGTCGGCGAGGTCGGCCAGGGACTCCGGCAGGCGCTGCGGCGATTCGAAGAAGACCAGCGTGGCCGGCACGCCCTTCAGCTCGCCGGCGGTGGCGCGACGCGCGCTGCTCTTGTTCGGCAGGAAGCCGGCGAACAGGAAGCGGTCGGTCGGCAGGCCGGACAGCACCAACGCCACCAACGGAGCCGATGCGCCGGGCAGGGTGGTCACCGCCACCCCCTCGGCCACGCATTCCCGTACCAGCTTGTAGCCGGGGTCGGAGACCAGTGGCGTGCCGGCATCGGTGACCAGCGCGATGGCCTCGCCCTTTTTCATGCGGCCGATCAGGACCGGACGCATCTTTGCGGCGTTGTGTTCGTGGTAGGAGACGAAGGGGGTGTGGATGCCGTGGATGCCCATCAGCTTGGCGGTGACGCGCGTGTCCTCGCAGGCGATGGCGTCGGCCCGCTTCAGCGTGTCGAGCGCGCGCAGCGTGATGTCGGCGGCGTTTCCGATGGGGGTAGCAACCACATGCAAGCCCCCCGCGAGTTTACTTGGCGCGGCGAGGGGGCTACCTTGAGCGCCGCTTTGGGCGACGCCGCCCTCGGCCATGCCCTCCTCGGCCATGCCCCCCTTGGCCATTCCCAGGTCCATGGATTGGGTCTCGCCTTCGGTTCCGGCGGCCGTTTCAGCAGATGTGGAGACGATTGGTGGCACGCTTGGCAACAGCTTTCTCACAGGGTCTGAAACGTCACGGCGTGGCAGCCTTGCTGGTCGCCGGCCTGTTGTCGGCCTGTTCGACTGTAAGCGCGCCGCCGCGGGTGGCACAAGCGCCGCAACCGGCCCCGGCTCCGGTGGCTCCCCTGCCGGAAGCGCAGGGCCCGGTCAAGGTCGCCGTCCTGGTGCCGCTCAGCGGGCAGAGCGCCGCCATCGGGCAGGCCATGCTGGACGCGGCGCAAATGGCGCTGTTCGACATGGCCGGCGACCAGCTGCAACTGCTGCCGCGCGACACCAAGGGCACGCCGAGCGGTGCCGCCGACGCCGCGCGTCAGGCGCTGGCCGAGGGCGCCCGCCTGATCATCGGGCCGCTGTTCGCTGCCGACGTCGCCGCGGTGCGGCCGATCGCCCAGAATGCCGGCGTCGATGTGCTGGCCTTCACCAACGACGCCACCCAGGCCGGCAACGGCACCTATGTGCTGGGCTTCGTCCCGGCCGATCAGGTCAGCCGCGTCGCCGGCTATGCCCGCTCGCGCGGAGCGACCCGCTTCACCGTGCTGGCGCCGCGCTCACCCTATGGCGATGCGGTGGTCAATGCGTTGCAGGCCATCGGCCCGCGGCTGGGCACGATGACCACCCAGGTCGAGCGCTACGATCCGGCCGTTACCGACCTGTCCATTCCGGCCAAGCAGGTGGCGCAGGAGACTCCGCAGCCGCAGGCGGTGATGCTGGCCGAAGGCGGGCAGCGCGCCCAGGGCATCGCCCAGGCGCTGGCCGCCAACGGTGTCCAGCCGCAGCAGGTCAGGCTGCTGGGCACCGGCCTGTGGGACGACACGTCGCAGGGTGCGCTGGGGCAGGAACCGGCGCTGGTCGGCGCGCTCTACGCCGCGCCGGCGCCGCAGACCCGCGCCCGTTTCGAGTCGCAGTTCGAGCAGGTCTATGGCCGCAAGCCGCCGCGCATCGCCACGCTGGCCTATGACGCTACCTCCATTGCCGCGGTGCTGACCCGGACCGGCGGCCCGGTGCCCTTCGACCGCATGGCGATGACCAACCCCAACGGCTTTGAAGGGCTGGACGGCCTGTTCCGCCTGCGGACCGACGGCATGGTCGAGCGCGGGCTGGCGGTGATGGAGATCACCCCGACCGGATCGCGGGTCGTCGATCCGGCGCCGCCGTCGTTCGAGATGCTTGGGCAGTAATGTGGATCCGCCCTCTTCCTTCGGGGAGAGGGTTGGGTGGGGGGAATTCGCCGCGGCCGTCATCGGGGCGAGCCGCGGCGTTTTCGTATCTCAGGTAAGGATACTTGGGGGATTGGTCGCTGTGCGACCCCCTCGCCCTGGCCCTCTCCCCAGCGGGAAGAGGGAAAACCTCCGGGCGGGAGCGGGCTTGCTCAGCGCTATCCTTACTTACGCCCGCGCCCGCAGGTATGGGGTCAGCCGCCATTCGGCAAACTTGATCAGGCGGGTGGCGACGAAGTTCAGCACCAGATAGATCACGCCGGCGACGATGAACAGCTCGAAGACCGCGAAGGTCTGGGCGATCATGCGCCGGGCGATGCCGGTGACCTCCATCAGCGTGATGGTGCTGGCGAGCGAGGTCGCCTTCACCATCAAAATCACCTCGTTGCCGTAGGCCGGTAGCATCTGGCGGATCGCCACCGGCAGGACGATGCGGCGGAAGGCAAGCGCCCGCGACATGCCGCAGGCCCGTGCCGCCTCCACCTGCCCCTGCGGCACCGACAGGATGGCGCCGCGCAGCACCTCGCTGGTGTAGGCGCCGGTGTTCAGCGTCAGCGCCAGGATGGCGCACCAGTAGGGTTCGCGCAGGAAGGGCCAGAGGAAACTCTCGCGGATGAACTCGAACTGGCCGAGCCCGTAATAGACCAGGAAGATCTGCACCAGCAGCGGCGTGCCGCGGAAGACGAAGACGTAGGCCGCGGCCAGCCTTTCGACCAGACGGTTGCTGGACAGCCGGAGAAGCGCGACGGCGAAGGCGACCAGCGCGCCCAGCGCCAGGGATCCGACGATCAGCTGCAGCGTCAGCGACAGACCGCCGAGCATGCGGGGCAGGCTGTCCCACATCAGTTGCCAGTTCATGGCCTCAGGCCCTCCGGACGCCGCGGTTGGCGGAGATTTCGGCGCGGTTGAACAGCGCCGTCGAAACGGTGGTCAGCATCAGGTACAGCACGGCGGCGGTCCCGTAGAACAGGAAAGGCTGGCGCGTGGCGCCGGCCGCCAGATGGGTGATGCGCATCAGTTCGGCCAAGGCGGTCACCGACACCAGCGCGGTGTCCTTCAGCGTCAGCTGCCAGACATTGCCGAGGCCGGGCAGGGCGAAGCGCAGGGTCTGCGGCACCAGAACCCGGCGCAGGATCAGCCATCGGCTCATCCCGCAGGCGCGCGCCGCCTCGATCTGTCCGAAGGGGACCGACTGCACGGCACCACGGATCACCTCGGTCGAATAGGCGCCGGAGATCAGCCCGACCGCCAGCACGCCGATGGTGAAGGCGTTCAGGTCGACCCGCCCGTCATAGCCGAAGGCGGAGGCGATGGCGGTGGCGACCCCGCTGCCGCCGAAGAACAGCAGGTAGATCACCAGCAGCTCGGGAATGCCGCGGACGATGGTGGTGTAGACATCGGCCAGGACGTTCAGCGCCAAAGAGTGGCTGAGCTTGGCCGAGGCGCCGATCGATCCGACGAGGATGCCGAAGGCGAAGGCCGACACGGCGACCGCGACCGTCATCGCGGTGCCCATCAGAAGCTGTCCGCCCCAGCCGTTGGGACCGAAGGAAAGGAGTTCCAGCATTGGCACGCCCGGTAAGGCCCGCCGGGCGCGGCGCGGAGCGCCGGCCGGACGGGGGTCAGCGAACGGAGGTTACTGAACGACTGGCGCCCGGTCGCCGTGAAGGCCGCCGGGCGCCGTACCGATCAGACAGACGGACCTGGGGTCCGCCTTGCTTCGCCACCTTACTTGGTGGGCGAGATGTCGTAGCCGAAATGCTGGGTGCTGAGCTTCTTGACGGTGCCGTCCTTCAGCGCCTCGCCGATGGCCTTGTCGAACATCGCCTTCAGGTCGGCGGTGTCCTTGCGCAGGCCGACGCCCATGCCTTCGCCGATCACGCCGCCGATGAAGTTCGGACCGACGATGACCATCTTGTCCGGCGTGGCCTTCACCACCGCCTCGACGACCGAACGGTCGCCCAGCATGGCGTCGACGCGGCCGGAGCCCAGGTCGATGCCGGCATTGTCGATCTTGTCGTAGGTGCGCATGGTCACCTTCGGCAGATGCTTGTCCATGAAGTCGGCCTGGATGGTCGACACCTGGACGCCGACCGACTTGCCCTTCAGCGCCTCGGCCAGCTTGTCCAGAACCGGCTTGGCCTTGCCCTGGTCGTTCAGGTCGACGCGGTCGGCGCCGAGGTTCAGAGCCTTGGCCAGCGGCGAACCGGTCACCACGGCGAAGACCGACGGCTCGGTGCCGTAGGGAACCGAGAAGTCGATGACCTTCTTGCGCTCGTCGGTGATGGTCATCGCCGACATGATGGCGTCATACTTGCCCTGCTGCAGGGCCGGGATGATGCCGTCCCAATCCTGGGCGACGAACTCGCAGGTGACCTTCATGCGCTTGCACAGGTCGTTGCCGAGGTCGACCTCGAAGCCGGTCAGCTTGCCCGAGGTGTCGGTGGCGTTCCACGGAGGATAGGCGCCCTCGCTGGCGATGCGGACCGTCTTCCATTCCTTCGCACCGGCGGCGCCGGCAGCGGCGACGGCCATCATGGCGCCGAGCGCCAGGGCCGAAACGATCTTCTTCAAGGAACACACTCCTCTGTTCGGTTCGCCCGTTCTTTGGCCCCTGTTCGGGGCCGGGCTGTTTCTGACGGTCCGGTCCTGCCCTCTGCCTCGTCCCCTCACGCCGCGCCGGACAGATGGCGCGAGAGGAACTGCCGCACCCGGTCCGAGTCGGGGTTGGTCAGCACCTTGTCGGGTGACCCCTCCTCCTCGATCCGCCCCTGGTGCAGGAAAACCACCTTGGACGCCACTTCGCGGGCGAAGCCCATCTCGTGCGTCACCAGAATCATCGTGTTGCCTTCGTCCGCCAGCTGGCGGATGACGCGCAGGACCTCGCCGACCAGCTCTGGGTCGAGCGCTGAGGTCGGCTCGTCGAACAGCATCACCTTCGGCTGCATGGCGAGCGCGCGCGCGATGGCAGCGCGCTGCTGCTGCCCGCCGGAGAGCTGCACCGGGTAGCTGTCGGCCTTCGCCAGGATGCCGACCTTGTCCAGAAGCATGCGGGCGCGGTCGACGGCTTCGGCCTTCGGCACGCCCAGCACATGGACCGGCGCCTCGATCACGTTCTGCAGGATGGTCATGTGGGTCCAGAGATTGAAACTCTGGAACACCATGCCGAGCCGGGTGCGGATGCGCTCCACCTGCCGGGCGTCGGCGGGGACGCTGGCGCCGCCACGCGTCTTCTTCAGCGCGATGGCCTCGCCGCCGATGACTACGCGGCCGTCATCCGGGATCTCCAGCATGTTGATACAGCGGAGCAGGGTGCTCTTGCCCGAGCCGGACGAACCGATCAGCGTGATGACGTCGCCCTCGTGGGCGGTCACCGACACGCCCTTCAGCACCTCCAGCTCGCCGAACCGCTTGTGCAAATCCTCCACGACGACGGCGGCGGGTGCGGAGTCGCTGACGGGCGGATGGCGATGCATGCGGGGGAACCGGCTGGGTTGTGGTGGCTGGCTATGGCTGACCATTGCGGCACAGGCTAGACCGGGGCGTAGGGGTTCCGCAACGCGGATTTCACACACTCCGCACGTTGTGCCGCTTGTGTCGGAATATGGTGCGCTACCACAACAATAGTACCAGAATCTGCGGCCCCAGGATACGCAGGCACATCGCCAGCGGATAGACCGTGGCATAGGCCAGGGCCGGTGCCTCCGATGTGACCAGCGCGTTGGCGTAGGCCAGTCCCGGCGGGTTGGTTTGCGCGCCGGCCAGCACGCCGCAGATGGTCAGGAAATTGAGCTTCATGACGCCGCGCGCGACCAGCCCGGCCAGCAGCAGCGGCACCAGCGTCACCAGCACGCCCCACATCATCCAGGGCCAACCGGCACCGCTCGCCAGCGTGGCGACGAAGCGGTCGCCCGACGCGATGCCCAGCACGGCCAGGAACAATACGATGCCGATCTCGCGCAGCGCCAGATTGGCGGCCGGCGGCATGAACCAGACCAGCGGCCCGATATGGCCGACGCGGCCCAGGATCAGCGCGACGATCAGCGGTCCGCCGGCAAGTCCCAGGCGCAGCGGCGCCGGCATTCCAGGCAGGAAGATCGGGATGGCGCCCAATGCCGCGCCCAGCGCAATACCCAGGAACATCGGGATCATTTCCACCTGCTGCAGCTTGCGGGTGGAGTTGCCGAAGATCTGTCCGACGGCGGCGAGGCTGTCCGGCCGGCCGATCACCGTCAGGATGTCGCCGAACTGAAGCTTCAGCGCCGGGGTCGGCACCAGTTCCACGCCCGACCGGTTGACGCGGCTGACCACCACGTCATAAGCGTCCTGGAGGTTCAGTGCGGCGATCGACTTGCCCAGCACCCCGTTGTTGGTGACGACGATGCGTTCCCACTTCAGGTCGGTGCCTTTGGTGGTCAGCGGCCGGTCGAACTCGTGCCCCAGCAGGGCGCGCACCTGCTCCAGCTTCGGCCGTGGTCCGACCACATGCAGCACGTCGCCCAGCTTCAGGCAGGTCCCGTCATGCGGGACGCAAAGCTTGCCGTCGCACAGCAGGCGCGAGGCGATCACCCCCTGGCCGCACAGCAGGTCGATCGAGCCGAGCGGCCGGCCGGCGAGCTCCGGATTGCGCACGGCGAGATCCATGGTCTCCAGCTTCGACACCTCGGCGCGGCGGCACTCCTCGAAACGGGCGGCCTCGGCCTCCGGGTCGATGCGGAACAGGATGCGGACGGCGGCCATCGCCAGCAGGTTTCCGGCGATGCCGAACGGGTAGGTGACGGCAAAGGCGAGGCCGGGCAGGGCCATCACCGTGGCGTCGGCCCCGACCTCCGTCAGCACCTGCTGGGTGGCGGCGAGCGCCGGGGCGTTGGTCACCGCGCCGGCGAACACGCCCAGCGAAGACCCCAGCGACAGCGCCTCCGATTGCACCAGCAGCGCCGTCAGCAGGATGCTGGATACCACCATCAGCAGGGCCAGCCCGTTCAGCGCCAGCCCGGTGCGGCGCAGCGCCGCGAAGAAGCCGGGACCGACCTGGATGCCGATGGTGTAGACGAACAGGATCAGGCCGAAATCGCGGATGAAGTCCATCATTTCAGGATTGAAGGCGATGCCCGCCTGCTTGGCGATGTGGCCGCCGGCGATGCCGGAGAACAGCACGCCGCCGATGCCGAGCCCGACGCCACGAATCTTGATATGGCCGAGCGCCACGCCCGCCGCCGACACGAGACCGAGCATGAACACCACCCGCGCGATCGGCGGCATGGCCTGGAGGATGTCTGCGAAAGCCGACATGGGACAACTCGCTTCCTGAACACATCTGGCCCGGACACATTTGATCGGGGCGCCGCGGTGTTCGGAAGGTTTCCGGATGGAGGCGGCAGCCCAGTTCGAGCGGGGGCATGACGGCTTCACGATGCGGCAGGGCGGTGGGCAAGGCGTTGATTCAGAACAAGTGCCCGGCGTTTAGCCGTGACAATCCCGGCACCCGGCGCTGCGGTGCACGCATGGGAGTGCAGCGCTGCGAGGCCGCCGGCTCAACATGGTGCTGCGTCCAATTCCTCGAACTCCATCCAAATTTTGCCACTTTCTTCCCTTAGACGATAACTCAAGCAACCGGCCCCTCAGGTCGCGCGTACCGGCGTTCCCCCCTAGCGCCATCGCAGCGACGAACGAAGCCGTTCCACAAGGTATCGACCGGCCGGACCCGGCCGGACGCAAGGCCATCGCGAGAACCCCCTCGCGGTGGCCTTTTCTTTTGCCCTTTTCTTTTGGACGGCTGCGGTGACGGCGACAGCATTCTCGCTCCGGCTTTCCCATCGCCCTGTGCTATAGCAGCGCCTCCCTCAACCGGAAGCGCGACCTGACACCATGCCCGTCTTCGCCGGATCAGAGCTGACCTGCCTGCGGGGCGACCGGCTGGTCTTCACCGGGCTGGAGTTCCGCATCGCTCCCGGCGGCGTGCTGGTGCTGCTCGGCCCCAATGGCAGCGGCAAGTCCAGCCTGCTGCGGGTGATGGCCGGGCTGCTGAAACCCTTGCGCGGGACGCTGGGCTGGGACGGGGTGGGGATCGCCGAGGATCCCGACCTGCACCGGTCGCGGGTACAGTATGTCGGCCATCTCGACGCTGTGAAGCCGGTGCTGACGGCGGTGGAGAACCTCGCCTTCTGGGCGGCCCTGGCCGGTGCCGCCGATCCCGCCGGCAACGCGCGGGCCGCGCTCGACCGGCTGGGCGTGCCGCACATCGCCGGAGTGCCGGGCCGCTACCTGTCGGCCGGACAGAAACGCCGGCTGAATCTGGCGCGGCTGTTGGCCGCACCGGCGACACTGTGGTTGTTGGACGAACCGACCGTGGCGCTAGACCGCGCAGCCATCGCCCTGTTCGAGGGACTGATCGCCGAACACCGGGCCCGGGGCGGGATGGTGGTGCTGTCCACCCACACCGACATCGCCACCCCAGGCGGCGAGGAACTGCATCTGGACGACTTCACTCCCTATGCCGACGATGAAGAGGCCGGCGACGAAGAATACGAGGAAGAGGGGGCCGCGCCATGAGCCGTTTCCTGCGCCTTGTCGCGCGCGACCTGCGGCTGGCGCTGCGCCAGGGGTCGGATGCCACCATCGCCGTCATGTTCTTCGTGCTGTGCGTGGTGCTGTTCCCCTTCGGCGTCGGTCCTGAGCCGAACATTCTCGCCCGCATCGCCGCCGGCGTGATCTGGGTGGCGGCGCTGCTCGCCTCGCTGCTGTCGCTGGAACGGCTGTTCCAGACCGATTACGAGGATGGGTCGCTGGAACTGCTGTCGCTGTCCTCCCTGCCGCTGGAGGCGACGGTGCTGGCAAAGACGCTGGCGCACTGGCTGGTCACCGGCGTGCCGCTGATCGTCGCCGCTCCGCTATTGGCTGTCCTGCTGAACATGGATTCGGAGGGGTTCGGCGTCCTGGTGCTGACGCTGACGCTGGGAACGCCGATCCTCAGCCTGATCGGCGCCATCGGGGCGGCGCTGACGTTGGGCGCGCGACGCGGCGGTGTGCTGCTGTCGCTGCTGATCCTGCCGCTCTACATTCCCGTGCTGATCTTCGGTGCCGGCGCCATCGACGCCGCCATCAACGGACTGACGCCGCGCCCGCACCTGCTGCTTCTCGCCGGCATCCTTGCCGCCGCCCTGCCGCTCGCCCCCTGGGCGGGTGCGGCGGCCCTGCGGCAGGCGGTGGAGTAGGGCAGGCACTTCGCTCCCTACGACTTCGGCGCCTTCTCCGGCAGCAGCGTCTCGATCGCCTCCCGCACCTTGTCCGACTCGGGGTCGGTCATGGTGGAGAACCAGGACACGAGTTTCCCGTCCGGCCCCACCAGATATTTGTGAAAGTTCCAGCGCGGTTTGGCGAGGAAGCCCAACTCGTCGGCCGCCCAGCGATAGAAGGGATGGGCGCCGTCGCCCGATACCACCGTCTTGTCGGCCATCGGGAAGTCGATGCTGTAGTTGACCTCGCAGAAATCCTTGATCTGGTCGGCATTCCCCGGCTCCTGTCCGCCGAAATCGTCGGACGGCACGCCGACCACCACCAGCCCGCGGTCGCGGTAGCGCTGCCAAAGCGCCTCCAGCCCCTTGTATTGCGGGGTGAAACCGCATTGCGAGGCGGTGTTGACCACCAGGATCGCCTTGCCCTTGTACTGCGACAGCGGCAGCGGCTTGCCGTCGATGCCTTGGAAGGTGAAGTCGTAGGCGCTGCTTGCGGCCATGGCGCTGGCGGCTCCCATCATGGAGAAGACCGCTGCGATGGCGGCGGTGCGAAGGCGGGCTTGAACGGTCATCGCTGCGGCTCGACGTTGGAGGGCACCCTGCTCATACGATGCCTGATACGACGTTCAATGCCCACCGGATCATCCTGTGAACCCCCACCCATGCACCGCATCCGGCCTACCCCCTTCGGACGGGTAGCCAGAGCCGTCGCCGATCAACAGCTTCATAGCTAAGGATGTGTGGCGCTCCCGCCGCCAGTCCCGCCAATCACTCCCGTCCACCGCACAGCGCCCAAAAAATGTCCCACCCGGCCGAGCTTCAGCCTGAGCATAAAACGCCATCCCATCGATATGGGTATGCGGCTTCCCGTCCGGCGTCCGCCGGTCTCATTGCCGATGCACCAACATCCAGGAGAACAGGCCGATGAGTGCCGGAGCGATCATGCAGGATCTCCAGACGCCGCGGGCGGCAATGCGCCGGGCGGCCGGTACCTCGGCGAAGGTCGCAGGCATTGTCGGCGCTTTCCTGATGCTCGGCGCCGCCCTGTCGACGCCGTCACTCGCCGATCCGGGGGAGCATGGCCGCGGCCACGCCTGGGGACACCACAAGAAGCATCATCATGACGATGGCCCGGTCGTCATCTACGGCGCGCCACCGCCGGTGGTCGTGGTTCCCGCTCCGCCGCCCCCGCCGCGCGTCGTCTATGCCCCGTCCTATGCGCCGCCTCCCGTTATCTACGCTCCGCCGCCTCCACAACCGGGTGTCAGCGTCCAGATGAATATTCCGCTTCGTTAACGATCTCGGTTATGCAGCCGCTCCGGTCGTCAGGTCTTCTCGGCGGCCGGGGCGTTTTGCGTTTTGACGCGTCCCACTCGGTCTGTGACCATCCTGTGCCCTTCTTCTGCGCCCCGGCCGTGCCTTGCCGCGTCCTTATCCGCTTCCGGTCGCTCCGCTGCTCTCCACCGGCGATGTACCCGTTGAAAACCCTTGATCGTCAGTCCTTTCGTGACAGCGCCCGCCCGCACCGGTAGGATCGCGCGGCCTGTCGCGAAGGCGGTAGGCCGTTCGGGTGATTCATGGAAACTCAACCGAATTACGGCCATCTGTCGGCCGGGTGCATCTTGCGGCCCGTGGTCGGTATCGGGGAGGGAGAGACCGAATGTTCGTGATGATCGGCTTCGGCATCGTGATCTTCAGCGTGTTCGGTGGCTACATCCTCGGCGGTGGCCACATGGGCGTGCTGTGGATGCCGTTCGAGTTCATGATCATCCTCGGCTCCGGTGCCGGCGCCTTCTTCATCGCCAACCCGAAGTCGGTGGTCACCCACACCGGCAAGGAATTAGGCCACCTGTTCAAGGGGCCGAAATACAAGAAGGAGGACTTCCTGGAGGTCCTCACCATGATGTATCAGGTCTTCAAGATCGCGAAGACCAAGGGCCTGCTGGCGCTGGAACAGCATATCGAGAAGCCGGAAGACTCTCCGCTCTTCCAGCAGTTCCCGAAATTCTACGGCGATCACCATGCCATTGCCTTTCTCTGCACCTATCTCCGTCTGATGTCGCTGGGCGCGGACAACCCGCACGAGCTGGTCGACCTGATGGACGAGGATATCGAGACGATGCACCATGAACACCAGCGCATCGCCGACGCCATCCAGGCGGTGGCCGACGCGGTGCCGGCGCTGGGCATCGTGGCCGCAGTGCTGGGCGTGATTCACACCATGGGCTCGATCACCGAGCCGCCGGAGGTTCTGGGCAAGCTCATCGGCGGCGCACTGGTCGGCACCTTCACCGGCATTCTGGTCGCCTACGGCTTCCTCGCTCCGATTGCCAGCGGCCTGAAGAACGTCTATCACGCCGAAGGCAAATATTATCAGGCGATGAAGACCGGCCTGATCGCGCACCTCTCCGGTTACGCGCCAGCCATTTCGGTGGAATATGCCCGCAATGTGCTGGAACCGGAATACCGCCCGACCTTCGCCCAGGTGGAAGAGGCGACCTCCGCCCTGCCTCCGGCCTGATCCGCTGGGGAAAGCCGATGCCGGATATCGACATCGCCTGGAATGAGGGCACGGTCGGCGACTGGGACGCGCTGTTCGCCCGCGTTCCCCGTTCCACCCTGTTGCAAAGCTTCGCCTATGGTCGGGCCATGGGTCGCACCTATGGTCATGTCCCGCGCCTCGGCGTGATCCGTCGCGATGGGCAGCCGATCGGCCTTGTCCAGACGCTCGACCGCCGCATGCTGAAGCTGTTCCACGACCGCCAGTGTTACCGCGGCCCGCTGTGGCTGGACGGGAAGATCCCGGATGCCGACACCCTGGAAGCGGTGTTCCGCCTGCTGCGCCAGGCCTGCCCACGCAATCCGCTCAGCCGCGCCAGCCTGCTGCCCGAGCTTCCCGCCGGCCCGGAGAATGAGGCGCTGCTCGTCCGCTGCGGCTTTCGCAAGGTCGCTCCCGGTTACCGGACCGTCTGGCTCGATCTGACCCGCGACGAGGAGGCGATGCATGCCGGTTTCGCCCGTGACTGGCGCAAGCGTCTGCGCGGGGCGGAGAAGGCCGGCCTCGTCATGGATGTCGATTGGAAGGCCGACAATCTTCCCTGGCTGATGAAGCTGGAGCATGACCAGGCACTCGACAAAGGCTTCCGCGCCATGACCGGGCCGCTGGCCGTCCGCCTGCGCAACGCGATGGTCAAGGGTGGAGGCAGCAACGACGGAGCGTTGATGGTGACGGCGCTCGACGGGCGCGCGCCGGTTGCCTGCTGGCTGTTCTTCCGCCATGGCGTCTGCGCCACCAGCCAGATCAGCTGGGCCAGCGAGGCGGGGCGCAAGAACGGAGCCACGCGGCTCGTGCTATGGAAGGCGATGCGAGAGTTGAAGCAGCGCGGGGTTCGCGCGCTCGACCTCGGCGGCATCAACCCCGACACCGCCCCGGGCGTCACCGAGTTCAAGCTCGGCACCGGCGGGGAGGCGGTGGAGACCGTCGGGCAATACCGCTGATGCCGATATCACTGATGCGCTTTGCCTGATGATGGCCGGAGCGGTTCCGGCTATCCTTACCTGCCTGCCGATTGAAGCACCCTCTCCGCATGGGATGTCCGCCATGTCAGACCTCGAACCCCTGAAGCCCGGCGAAGCCGATGTCGCCATCGAACGCGCGATGCAACAGCGACCCAAGGCGATGATCATTCGCGACAAGCTGCAGAAGATGCTTGAGGACGAGAACACCGCCCGACAGTTCGTCGGCGCCATCCGCAACATGATGAACAAGGAATAGGCGCGCCGGCGATCCCTGCCGCCGGTCTTGCGCCCATCACAAAGAGGGTCAGCAGCTGCTGGCCTTGTTGCATCCCTTTTCCTCGGCCGGGGCGGGCGCCGGGGTGCGCGCCAACTGCATGCCGCCGCGGCTGTCGTCGAACATCTTCTCGATCGACCGCCGGGCCTGTTGGAAGGCCTGAAGCTCCCGCCCCTCAAGCTTCTCGCCGGTCGGCAGATCGACGGAGCGCGGGTTCACCTGATGCCCTGCCTTCAGCACCTCGTAATGCAGGTGCGGCCCGGTCGAGCGGCCAGTGGTGCCGACATAGCCGATGATGTCGCCTTGATCGACCCGCGCGCCACGCTGGATCGACTTGGCGAAGCGGCTCATGTGGGCATAGGCGGTCGAGATCTCGGTGTTGTGGCGGATACGGACATAGTTGCCATAGGAGCTGCTGCGCTCCGCCATCTCGATGGTTCCGCGGCCGGCGGCATAGATCGGCGTCCCGGTCGGTGCCCCGAAATCCACGCCCTTATGCATCTTGCTGAAGCCCAGGATCGGGTGGTGGCGCATGCCGAAGCCCGAGGTGATGCGGGCGCCATCGATGGGGGTGCGCAACAGGGCACGGCGGATGCTTTCGCCGTCGCCATTGTAATAGTCGATTCGGCCATCGCGGGTCTTGAAGCGGTAGATCGGCATGTCATCGCCGCTCAGCGTCAGCGAGGCGTACAGCAGTTCGCCCTCGCCGGCTTGGGTGCCCTCGGCGGTGACCAGCTTCTCATAGAGGATCTCGAAATGGTCGCCCGGCTGCAGGTCGCGCTGGAAGTCGACGTCGTAGGAAAAATTCTGGATAAAGGCCATCATGACCGAGATCGGGACACCGGCCTGGGCGCCCGCCTCGAACAGGCTGGAGCGGATGACGCCTTGCGCCGCCACCGGCTTGCGGGTCACCGGCTTCTCGGTCTGGCTGGAAGTGAAGCCCGTCTCGCCCTTGCGCGCGATCGACACCGACCGTAGGGGATCCGGGGCGAATTCGAACCCGACGAACTTGCGGGAACCGCCGCGGCGCGGCTCGAACAGGACCGTCACATGCTGGCCGACCTGTAGGCGGCGCGGGTTATAGACCTCGCGTAGAGCGGCGACCGCATCATGGGCGTCGTTGGTGGGAACCTTGGCGGTCGCCAGCAGATCCATCAACGTATCGCCGCGGCCAATGGAGAGAGTTTGGCGGTCGACAGGTCCGGCGGGGCCACCGTCTTCGGCATCATCCTTCGCCTCTACGGCGCCCTCCAATGCCATGCTCGGCTTCACTGCCGGCTTATAAGAATGAGGGATCCGGCCGTTCGGCGCATCGGCGTTGCGTGCGACGACCGTCGCAGGTGTCAGCGCGCCGGCCGTGATGATGGCAAGCAAGGCGAGCGTGGGAAGGCGGGAGAGCCTCGAACGCACCGTCGTTCTCCTCCTGTAACCCCTGGGGCCGCCTGGCGGGCTGTCGGCGAGGCCATCACCGAAGGTGTTAAGCCTGTCGATCGGACGATGCTGGACCGGTCCGACCCTGTCAACCGACACAAGACCGCAGGGGGTGAACTCTGGGTGAACCCTATGGGAACACTGTGGATTGACGCGTCCGGACGGTTGCCGGCCACGCCGCGGCTGGTGAACCGTTCCCTTACACTGAATCCGCTACAGGCTCCGGTGAAAAAAGAAACGTCAGGAATTTTTCATCGGAGCGTAAAAAAGCGCTTGCGTGGTTTGGGGTGGGGCGCCTATAAACCGCTCCACCGACGGCGGGGCGCTGAACGAGGCGCGGCGCCGGCGGCAGAAACGGAAGCGAAAACAGCAGCTTAGCGGTTTTGGTCTTCCGGCTTCGACCGAAATTCTCCGGTCACTCTGACCCGATCCTCTCCAAAAAGGGGATGCGGAAGAGCGGCCGGT
>NZ_RWIJ01000041.1:56462-56551 GCF_019805165.1 Azospirillum sp. 412522 | reverse complement strand
GACTGGACGCAGCTGGGCACTGGCGTGCGCCCCTGGTTCCCGGCGATGCGCCTGTTCCAGCCCGGTCCCGGCGAAGCGCTGGAGGCGAC
>NZ_RWIJ01000041.1:51691-56403 GCF_019805165.1 Azospirillum sp. 412522 | reverse complement strand
GATCGGCGCCATTGCCAGGGCGTTGCGCGCGACGCTGCCGGTCGCCGGGACGGAACCTGCGGAAATCGACGCCGCGTCCGAAGCCGGACAGCCGGCCGATTTCGAGAGCCTGCTGAACCATGCCGCCGACCTGCACCGCGCCGGCCGACTGGAGGAGGCGGAGACCGTCTACCGCGCCGCCATCGCCGCCGACCCCCGCCGCGAGTCCCCTGGCCATGCCGACGCGCTGCATCTGCTGGGGCTTCTGTTGCATCAGGCCGGGCGGAACGACGAGGCGCTCGCCCTGATTGGCGAGGCGCTGCGGACCGATCCGGTCTTTCCCCTGGCGTGGAACCATCTGGGACTGGTTCATGAAGCGGACAAGCGCCATACGTCATCGTTCCGCGCCTTCGCCCGCGCACTGGCCCTGCATCCCGCCTACCCGGAGGCGCTGACCCACCTGGGCCTCGTCCACCAGACCGGCGGCCGGGTGGACGAGGCCGTTCGGCTGCATCGCCGCGCCATCGCCGTCCAGCCCGCCCATCCCCCTGCCCATGCCAATCTCGGCCATGCCCGCGAACTGGACGGACGAACGGCGGAGGCCACCGGCCACTACCGCCGGGCGCTCGCGTTGCAGCCTGAGTCCGCCGACGCCAACAACAACCTCGCCACCATGGCGACGCTGACGGGCAGGCCGGAGGACGCGAAGCTCCATTTGCGCCGCGCGCTGCGGGTCGATCCCGGCTTCGCGCTGGCGGCGTGGAACCTCGGCCTGATGGACCTCGCCGACGGGCGTGTCGTGGAGGGATGGACCGGCTATTCCCACCGGTTCTCCGCCCGGCAGTTGCAGCGTGCCCGCCACATCGACCGGCCGGTCTGGACCGGCGGGGATCTCCGGGGCCGTCGGCTGCTGGTCTGGTCGGAACAGGGTGTCGGCGACGAGATCCTGTTCGCCTCCTGCTTCGAAGCCCTGCACGGCTTGGACGGGCCGGTCACCGTCGAATGCGACCGTCGGCTGGTCAACCTGTTCGCCCGCTCTTTTCCCTGGGTCGAGGTTCGGGCGGAGACCGCGGATGCCGACGGGCACGAGACGATAGACCCGCCGGATTGTGATCTGCAGATGCCGGCCGGCACCCTGCCGGCCCTGGTTCGCGACAAGGTGACGCATTTTCCAACCCGTCCGGCCTATCTGCGGCCCGATCCCGACCGTATCGCCCGGTGGCGAGACCGCCTCGCCACCCTGCCCGGCCTGAGGGTGGGACTGGCCTGGCGGAGCCAGATCGTCACCGCACAGCGTGCCGCCGCCTATACCGGCCTTGCGGATTGGGCGGCCCTGCTCGATCTGCCGGGAGTCAGCGTCGTCATGCTGCAGTATGGCGACTGTGCCGCGGAACTGGCGCGGGTGGAGACGGCCACCCGCCGGCTGCACCGCTGGGACGACCTGAACCTGAAGGACGATTTCGAAGGGGTGGCCGCCCTGATCGCCAATTTGGATCTGGTGATCTCGCCGGCCACGGCAGTGGGTGAACTGGCCGGAGCGCTGGGGGTCCCGGTCTGGCGGCTCGGCACCCGCGACTGGACGCAGCTGGGCTCCGGTGTGCGGCCCTGGTTCCCGTCCATGCGCCTGATCCAGCCCCCCGAAGGCGGAGGACTCGCCGATGCCGCCCGGCAGACGGTAAGCGCGCTGATGGCCCTGGCACCGCCCCGATGAACACGACCTCCGCCCTGCTCACGGCGGCGTTCGACCATCACCAGACCGGCGGGTTCGAAGAGGCGGAGTTCCTCTATCGCCGGATCCTCGCCATCGAACCGGTTCGGGCCGACGCCCTGCATCGCTACGGGCTGCTCACCGCCCAGCTCGGCCGGCTGGAGGAGGCCGATGGGCAGTTGGACCGGGCGCTGGTCTTGGAGCCGGCCGACGCCGAGGCGGCAGTCAACCACGCGAAAATCCTGCGCGCATTGCGCAGGCCGGAGGAAGCCGCCCACCGTTTCCGCCACGCCCTGGTCCTGACGCCCACTCTCCCGTCGGCGCTGGAAGGGCTTGGCCATGCCGAGCGCGAGGCCGGGCATGGCACGGCGGCGGCCGGCGCCTATGGCCGGGCGGCGCTGCTCGGCACGGGAGCCGCGGTGCTCCATCAATGGGGCATCGCGCTGGAGGGCATTGGACGGGATGAAAAGGCGGTGGAGGCCCTGCGCCGGTCCGCCGACCTCGATGCAACCGTGCCATCGGTCGCCGTCAGGCTGGCCGCCATCCTCCAGCGGATGGGGCGCAGCGACGAGGCCGCCCGCTGGTATCGCCATGCCCTGGTGCTTCAACCCGGCCGTGACGACGTCCGCAAATCGCTCTCCGGCATCCATGTCGGGACCGGGTTCACGCCACCGGTGACATAACCCTTTGGTTCAAAAGGTCGGGTTAGCTCCGGATGGTGTTGCGCGAAGTGATTTCAAGATCCCACACCTGCGACCGGCTGTCATACGTCTGAACGGTTGAGGCATTTTTTCGCATGGTTTGACCGTATGAAACGCAAGATTAGGGTTGTTCGAAGGTTCGGATCGGTGAACACTGATGTCACCGCCCCGTCACATTGGGATGGGACACGGACTGATCACATGGAGAGCGACTCATGCACACTGAAGCTCGCCTTTCGTCTCTGCAAGAAAAGCACCTGCGCCTGGACCGGGCGATCCTCGACGAGGAAAAGCGCTCCTGGCCGGATGAGAGCGCGGTAAAGCGCCTCAAACTCGAAAAGCTGCACGTCAAGGAAGAGATCGATCGCCTGACGCGCCCCGGCCCGATGAATTAATCCCCCCAATCACAGCAGCGACCTTCAAACATCACCCTTGAACAGAGGGTTCAAAGGCCGGGTTGAGGTGGTTCGCCTCGCCCGGCTTTTTGATGCCGGGCTTCCGAAAGCCTCCTTCAAACAGCGGCCCCGCGGAACCGCCCAAGCTCCGTCGCCACCGCCGGCAGCAGATCGGCCACCCGCTGGCCGGGGCCGGTCCGGAACACCCGCATCGACGGGAACCAAGGCCGCACGCCGGTGCCGAGCGCGGTCCAATCGCCCGCCCGTCCCAGCCGCCAGACCGGGACCCCCAGCGCCCCCGCCAGTTCGCCGGTGGAGGTCGCCGGCGCGATCACCAGATCGAGGGCCGACATCAACGCCGCCGTCCCGTCGAGATCGTTGCGCAGGTCGAGATCGGCGAAGACATGCGGCGCCCGGCCGAACGCGTCAAGAGCGGCCGCCAGCTCCGTTCCACACTCGCCATATTGGAGGTTTACCGGAATCAGGTCCGGCAGAGCCAGCACCGGCCGCCAATCCTCGATCCGCGTGTAATCGGGCATGCGATCCGGATCGAGCTGGCTACTCCGCCACGCGATGCCGACACGCAGGCCCTGCCCCAGATCCGCCAGACGCCGCCGCCACCCCGCCACCGCCACCGGGTCGGCCAGCAGCGCCGGTTCCACCGCGGTGAAGGCCGACAGGTCGGCGCCGAGATGCCGCGACAGCGATCCGATGGCGACATGATGGTCGATGTCCGCATAGGGCTCGTCCAGCGTGGGCGGGACCGGCCGCACCGTCGCCTGCGGGAAGGAACGGCGGAACAGCGGAACGAAGCGCGGGTCGCATTCCACCACGATGTGGCCGTCCATTTGACCCGCTTGGGCGATCAGTTCCGGCAGGCGCTGGGCGAACATCAGCTCGTCGCCGATTCCCTGCTCGCGCCAGACCAGGAGGCGTTTGCCCGACAGGTCGCCGCCGTCCCAAAGCGGGACGCCGGGGCGCCTCGACGCCGCCATCAGGTCGCGTGTATCGAACCGACGCTCATAGCCGTCCCAGCCTCGCGCCAGCCTGCCGGCCGCCAGCGCCAGAATCCCGCCATTGAAGGCCGCCGCCGCATGGCCGGGTTCCACGGCCAGTGCACGGCCGCACCACAGCATTGCCGCGGCATCGTTCCCCATCTCGCGCAACAGCCGGCCACGGTTCGCCATTCCATCGGCCAGAGCGGGGGCGAGCGCCAGAACATTTCGCCCTGCCCGCTCGGCAGACTCCAACTGGCCCAGGCGCCGCAGCGCCACCGACCGGTTCAACCATCCCGCCTCCAGCCCGCGCGCCCGCCGAAGCGCCTGCGCATGCGCCCGCTCCGCTTCGACCCAGCGGCCCAGCCGGGCGAGCGCAACGCCCAGATTGTCGTAAGCCTCCGCCAGATCCGGCTGGACCACGGCCGCACGCCTGTGGAGCGATACAGCAGCTTCGCTTCCCCCCGGCGCATCGAGGGCGTTGCCGAGGTTGGTCAACGCCGCCGCGTTGTCGGGCTCGAGCGCCAGCGCTGTCCGGAAGCTCGCCGCCGCCTGTACTGGCCACCCGAGATCCAGGCGGACATTTCCGAGGCTGATATGCGCCGTCGCATAATCCGGAGCCTCGGCGACCGCTGCGGCGATGCGCGTTTCTCCATGGTTCGGCTTGCCTGTCTGGTGTGCGAGCAGGCCCGAGAGGTGCAAGGCCACCGGATCCCGCGGCCGGCTTGCCAGCACCCTCTCATACAGCGGACTCGCGACATCGGGCATGCCGGCACGATGGGCAGCAACCGCCTGCTCGAGAATCCGGTCCGGGTCAGGCTCCGGATCCGCCGTCTCGCCTTCGACGTTTCCGTCATCGGCCGTCCGTGCCTGCGCTGTTGCCCTGGCCCGCAGGAAGGCACCGGCGCGCAACGCCCTGGCAATGGCGCCGATT
>NZ_RWIJ01000041.1:51292-51488 GCF_019805165.1 Azospirillum sp. 412522 | reverse complement strand
CCATATTGCAGGGTGACGAACACCAGTCCGGGGATGGCGAACAGCGGCCCCCAATGCTCCAGCATCACGTAGGACGCCTTGCGGTCGGCGGTCATCAGCTGGCTGCGCCAGCCGATGCCGACCCGCAGTCCCGGCCCCAGCGCCGCCAGCCGCCCGCCCCAGCGCGCCACCAACGCCGGGTCCGCCACCAGCCAGG
>NZ_RWIJ01000041.1:0-51287 GCF_019805165.1 Azospirillum sp. 412522 | reverse complement strand
GATGCCGACCCGCAGTCCCGGCCCCAGCGCCGCCAGCCGCCCGCCCCAGCGCGCCACCAACGCCGGGTCCGCCACCAGCCAGGACGCTCGCTCGGGGAAGCGCTTCAGGTCGGCGCGCAGCAGGCGCGGCAGGCTGCCGGCAGCGATCTGGAGATCGGTGTCGCGCGGGTCGATGCTCTCCGGCCGGACGGCGGCACCGGGAAAGGAGCGCGCGAACAGCGGCACCAGCCGGCGGTCGCATTCGATCACCAGACGCCCGGCGCGCCGCATCGCCTCCTCATAGCAGGAGGCGAACATGATCTCGTCGCCCACCCCCTGTTCACGCCACACCAGCAGGCGCCGCCCGGAAATGTTCTCGCCACGCCAGGCCCGCATGGTCAGCCGGCGACGCTGGTCCTGGAACTGCGGCGTGGCGAAGCGCCACTCATGGTCGGCCCAGCCGGCCCGCAGGGAGCCGGTCTCCAGCAGCAGAAGCGAGCGGTTGTACCGCGCCTGCGCGTGCTTGGGATCGGCTTCCAGCGCCATCTCGAACGCGGCAAGCGCCTCCTCATGCCGCTCCTGACGCTTCAGCAGATAGGCAAGGTTGCTGTGCGCCTCGGCCATCGACGGGGCGAGGTCGATGGCGGTCCGGTGGCAAGCCTCCGCCTCCCAGGCCCGGCCCGATGCCTCCAGGGCATTGCCCCGGTTGGTCCAGGCGACGGCCAGGGCGGGATCGCAACGGGTTGCGCGCTCCAACAGGTGCGCCGCCTCGGCGAAGCGCTGCAGCTTGTGGAGAGTGCCGCCGAGATTGCTGAGCGCCTCGGCGGCCCCCGGTGTCAGGCACACCACGATGCGATGGGCCGCTGCCGCGTCCTCGGGGTTTCGCGCCAGCTCGGCGAGGTGGCCGTGGGCGGGCGCCAGATCGGGACGCAGGCGCAACGCATGGGCGACGGCGGACCGCGCCGCGCCATTATGCCCAATGCGGCGCAGCAATGCAGTCCGGTTGACCCAATGGCCGACACCGTCGGGCTGCACCGCGACGCAGGCCCGCGACGAACGATCGGCGGCATCAAATTCGCCCAGCGCCTGCTGCACCTCGCAGAGGGCCGCGTGGGCAGAGGCGTTGAGCGCATCGGCAGCGGCGGCGCGGACCAGCAATGCCCGCGCGTCCTCCAGCGAGCCGCTCCGTTTCGCCAGCACTCCGCCCAGATGCAGGGCGACCGGATGCAGCGGCGCCACGTCAAGCACCCGGCGCACCAGCGCCTCCGCCGCCTCGACGGCTCCGGCGCGATAGAGGGCGACGGCCTCCGTCGTCAGCTGGTCGGCCTCGCCTGCCGGCTTGTCGTTCCCAACCCTTTCCGTCGCCGCGGGGGCGGATGGCCGAAGCGGCGGCGTACGGGATGCCAAATGTCGCAATTCCTTCGCCATCCGGACGAGTGCCGCTTCCAGCGCTTCGCCGGGACCGGGCTGGAACAGGCGCATCGCCGGGAACCAGGGGCGCACGCCAGTGCCCAGCTGCGTCCAGTCGCGGGTGCCGAACCGCCAGACCGGGACGCCCAGCGCCCCTGCCAGCTCCCCCGCCGACATCGCCGGCGAGATCACCAGATCCAGGTTCGCGGTCAGCGCCGCCGCCCCGTCGAAATCGTCCTTCAGGTTCAGGTCGGCCCAGCGGTGGATGGTGACGCCGAAGCGCTCCTCCGCCGCGCGAAGCTCGGCTTCGCAGTCGCCATATTGCAGGGTGACGAACACCAGTCCGGGGATGGCGAACAGCGGCCCCCAATGCTCCAGCATCACGTAGGACGCCTTGCGTTCGGTCGTCATCAACTGGCTGCGCCAGCCGATGCCGACCCGCAGTCCCGGCCCCAGCGCCGCCAGCCGCCCGCCCCAGCGCGCCACCAACGCCGGATCCGGCACCAGCCACGGCCCCTCATCCCCGAAATCTGGCAGGATGCCGCGCAGGTATCCCGGCAAGTCCCCGGCCGCCACATGGGCATCGACATCCGGAGGCCGGATCGTCTCGCGGCCGGCCGCATCGATGGACTCCACCCTGACCGTCGCCTGGGGGAACGAGCGCGCGAACAACGGCACCAGCCGGCGGTCGCTTTCGATCACCACATGCCCGGCACGTGCGATCAGCGACCGATAGCAGGAGGCGAACATGATCTCGTCCCCCACCCCCTGCTCGCGCCACACCAGCAGGCGGAGCCCGGAGCAGTCCTCCCCACGCCACACTGGAACGGAGATCCGCCGGTTCACATAGCCTTTCGCCCAGAAACGCCAGCGGTACCCGTCCCAGCCATCGACCAGATCACCGCGGAAGAGCCGCAGCATGCCGCGGTTGAGATGGGCCGTGCTGAGTGCCGGATTGACCGACAGGGCGAGGGTCATCCAAGGTTCGGCCGCCGCATCGTCCTGGCGGCACTGCCAGAGCATCATGCCGAGATTGCCCGCGGCCTCCGCGTTCCGGGCGTCGATCGCCAGCGCGCGGCGATGGGCCGCCTCCGCCTCGTCGATCCGGCCGAGCATCTGCAGGGCAAGGCCGTAGCCGGTCAGCGCGGCCGGCCGGCCGGCATCGATTGCAAGGGCGCGCCGGTACATCCGCACCGCCCCGTCGAGGTCGTCGCGCTCCAGCAGCAGGGCGCCGAGGTTGGTATAGACCTCGACATTTCTGGGATCCGCGGCAGCGGCGCGGTGATTGAGACGCTCGGCCCGGCCGCTCTCCCGCCGCGCGGCATGGGTCCCGGCAAGATTGACCAGAGCCTTCGCATAGTCGGGGCGCAGGCGCAGGGCGCGCCGATACCACCGCGCCGGCCGCTCGAAATCGCTCTCCAGATCGTAACGGTCCTCCAGCGAGGTGCCGTGGTTGTTCACCACCAGAGCGTCGTCGGGACTGAGCACCACCGCGCGGCGCAGCACCGGAACCGCCTCATCCGCCAGCCCGAGTTCGAGCAGGGCCACACCGAGGTTGTTGCAGGCGCCCTGCATCGTCGGCTCGCGGTCAAGGGCGAGGCGGAACTGCGCGGTCGCCTCCTCCAGGCGCCCCATTCCCTGCAGGGCGGTGCCGTAGGTGAAGTGAAGCTGCGCGTTGCCGGAATGCGCCATGACCGCCGGAGCCAGTACGCCGCAGGCAGGCTCGTGGTCGCCGCGGCCGTTCAGCAGCACTCCCAGTTCCAGCGACAGTTCCTCATCGGCAGGAACGGCCTCCAGCGCACGGCGCAGGCAGGCTTCCGCATCCGGATGGCCCAGCCCGCGCAGGCAGATCGCCAGATGCCGCCAAGCGGCGGCACGGGATGGGTCGGCCTGCACCACCGCATAGAAGGCATTGGCCGCCGGCGCGATCCGGCCCATTTCCCGTTGCAGGATGCCGTAATTGAAGCGGGCCGTAAGGTTGTCCGGCCCCATGGTCAGCGCGTGGGCGTAATCCTCCGCCGCCTCGTCCCGCCGGCCGAGGCGCTGAAGCACGGTCGCACGGTTGCTGTATGCGTCAACATAACGGTCGCCCTGCCGGATCGCGACCGAATAGGCGGACAACGCCTCATCCAGCATGCCGAGGTCGGCCAACACGTTGCCGAGGCTGTTGTAAGCCGGGGCGAAGCGGGGCTTCACCGCCAGTGCCGCGCCGAGACCGGACAGGGCCTCAGCGGTCCGGCCGGTCTGGTAGGCGATCATCGCCGACAGGTGCAGCGCGTCGGCGTGCGCCGGGTCGTCGGTCAGGATCCGCCGGTAAAGCGCCAGGGCCTCGGCGAAGCGGCCGGCGCGGTGCAGCTGCAATGCGGTGTCGAGCAGATCGGCGACTGTCACGGCATCCGGTCGGTCATCGGGGTCTCGTCGGCGCCGCCGTCCGCCATTCCGCCATCTGCCATTCCGCCATCTGCCATTCCGGTGTCCGCCATCCCGCCATCCGCCGTCTTGAACAGTTTGCGGCAGAGCTTGAGTGCCCGGTAGTAGTTGCGGCTTTCGACGAGACGCACGATCTCGTCGAGCGTCTTGGCGGCGTCGGGCCTCGCTTCGCGCGTTTCGTCCAGGATCGAGGCGAAGCGCTGAAGGTTCAGCGTCGAGTCTTCCGGGAAGATGTAGACGAGCTGGATGACGAAGTAGAGCTTCTTCTCGATGCAGTCGATCTGCTCTTCCTTCAGAACCTCGCGCCCTCGCAGGAAGTTCGCGGTGTTGTAGAGGAAGAACGAACCCGGACGGTCGCCGGCGCCGATGACGGCACCGTTGATGATGACCTTCTCGTTGGGGCGAAGCACGAACTTGAGTGGCATGAGTGGGGAACCCGGGGCTTGCGGGCCGCCGCCGTCCGGCCTTTGCCGGCCCGGTCCGGCCCAAAAAAGAAACGGGCGGCGGCCTGATGCCGCCGCCCGCCGGGCGTGATCCTACCCGAACTTGCCGTTCGAACTCTACGCCTTAGAACAGGCGCAGGATCGACTGCTGCGACTGGTTGGCCAGCGAGAGGGCGATGGTGCCCAGCTGCTGCCGGGTCTGCAGCATCAGCAGGCTGGCGCCTTCCTCGTTCTGGTCGGCCAGCGTCAGCTTGCTGGCGCCTTCCGTCAGCACGTCGCTGAACTCCTTGGTGAAGTTCTCGCGGGTCGTGATGATGTTCAGGTTGGTCGACAGCGACTGGGACGCCGAACGGATCGTCGCCTTGGCGTTGTCGAGACCGGCGACCGCCTTGTCGATGTCGGCACGGTCCGTCCAACCGTTCTGCGCTTCGTCGAGCTTCAGACCCTGACCGCTGGTCGACAGGTTGACCGCGTTCACCGTGATCGAGTTGGTGTTCGTCTCGTTCAACTGGACGGTGATGTCGTTCGACGAGTTGGCGTCGGAGATCTGCTTGGTGACGATGTTGGCCGAGCAGTTGGCCGAGGCCGCCTGCTTGATCGTCTTCGCATCGACGTCCAGGTGGACCGTGCCGCTGTCGAAAGCGAAGGCCTGGTCGCCATCCGTCAGCTTGCCGTCACCCTGACTGTTCGAGGCGTCGCGGGTGACCTGGGCGCCGTTGGAGTTGGTGACCTGGATTTGCAGGTCGACCTTCTTCTCGATGGTCGAGATGCCGTTGCCCTGGTTGTTCGCCGCCTCCAGCAGGCGACGATCGACCGTGAAGGACACAACGGTACCCGACGCGAAGCTTTCCGAGATCTTCTTGGTCAGGGCGTTGGTCGCGCTGGAAGTCAGCGAGAAGTCACGCACCGTGCCGGCGGTGGTGGCGCCGGTCAGCGTGATCGTGCCGCTGCCGCCGACGGTGGCGGTGGCGACGTCCTTGCCGGCCAGGCGGCCGCCGGCGCCGATGGCGGTGGAGATCGAGGTCTGCAGGTTGGTCGCGATGTTGACGGCGGCGTTCTGGCCGACGGCGACGTCGCCCTTGGTCGCGGTGTAGCTGAAGGTCTGGCCTTCCACCGTGATGGAGAAGATGTCGCCTTCTTCGATGGTGCCGCTGACATTCACCGTGGAAACCTGGGCTCCGCCCGTCTTGGCGGCCGTCTTCAGGGCGGTGGAGGTCGTCTGGCTGTTGTCGAAGTAGGAGATCGTCCGGCTTTCCTTGCCATCCGACACGATGAAGTCGCGGGTACGGCCGTTGGCGCCGCGCACCTCGATCTGGACGTTGGAGAAGCTGCCGGACGTGGAGGACATCGTGCCCGACAGCTTCAGGCCGGTCAGACCGTGGTCGTTTTCCGCCTTGTTGATGTCGTCGGTCTTGCCCTCGATCGAGCCGTCGCCCTTGACGCGGATCGAATAGGTGTCCGCCGACTGCACGTTGGTGACGCGGGCGTTGTCGACGCCGGTCATGCTGTTGACGGCGGCACGGGACTCGCTGGTGCTGTCCATGCTCATGCCGTTGCCGGCGATCAGGTTCTTGCCGCCGTAACCGCTGTCGGCGGCCAGCTTGTCGATCTGACCGCGCAGCGTGTTGAACTGGGCGGCAAGCGACTTGCGGGTGGCGATCGAGGCGGCATCGTTACCCAGCGCCGCGTAGGCGGCGGTGGTCAGGCCCTTGGCCTGGTCGACCATGGAGTCGATCGAGGTCAGGCCCTTGTCGGCGGCCTGGATCGTGCTGATCGACTGGCCCATCGCGTCCTTCAGCGACGTCAGGTCGCCGGCGCGCTGGTTCAGACCCTTGGCCGAGAAGAAGGCGGTCGGGCCGTCGAGGGCGGTGTTGACCTTGTTGCCCGTCGACAGGATGTTCTGCTTCTTGTTGATCTGGTCCTGCGTGCTCTGCAGCTGCAGCAGGTTGGTGCGCATCGAGGAGGAGAGAGTAACGTTGCCGGCCATTTTAGCCACTCCTTTGGAGGATCAATGTCCGGGAGCGCACCGCTTTCAGGGCGCTTCGATCCGGAAGGGGACTAATTCCCCCGCCAAAGGGGTAGGCAAGAAGCGGGCCATATCAAATTTGCCGGGTTTCCTTGGTAATCCGTACCGGTGGGCAGGAAAGAACCCGGCAAATTCTGCCTATCTGCCGGCAAATTCTGCCGGTCAGGCGGCAGGGCTTGCCGGGGAGGCAGAATTTGCCGGGCACTTCCTGCCGGGCAGGACGATTGTTTCGCATATCGCCAGCGGCCCGACGACGACCGCCGCGCTGCCCCAGGACCATCCGACGCCGAAGCCGGACAGCAGCAGCCGACGGGGTCCGGCTGCCAGCACGCCTGCCAACGCAGCGGCGAGAGCCAGGGGAATGGAGGCCGAGCTGGTGTTGCCGACCTCCCGCAGGGCGACGACGGTACGGTCCGCCGGCACCCCCAGCTTCTGTCCGAGATGGCGGATCATCTGGGCGTTCGCCTGGTGCAGGACGAGGTGGTCGACCATCTCCATCGTCCAGCCGGCGCCGTCCAGCGCGGCGCGCAGGCTGCCCGGCACCTCGCGCAGGGTGAAGGCGAAGACCTGGGTTCCATCCATGAACAGGCGTGCAGGCCGTTCGGGATGGCGCATCGCTCCGCCGTCCGCCGCCAGGTAGGGCGCGCCGGCACCATCGCTGCCCAGATCGAAGACCATCGGCGCCGCCGTTCCGTCCAGCTCCAGCCCCGCCGCCGCCGCCCCGTCGCCGAACAGCGGCGCCACCGCCCGGTCCTCGGGATCGACCAGCCGCGAGGTGGTGTCGCCGACCAGCAGCAGCGCCCGCCGCCCAGCCGTCTTCAGAAGCCCTCCGGCGGCCCACAGCCCATAGACGAAGCCCGAACAGCCATGGGTGAGGTCCAGTACCGCCGCCCCCTTGCGCAGGCCGAGGCGACGGTGCAGCAGCGATGCCGTACCGGGCAGGGTATGGTCATGGGTCTGGGTCACCAGAACCAGCAGATCGATGCTGCCCGGTTCCCAGCCCAGCCCGTCGAGCAGGCGGCGGGCGGCGGCCTCGGCAAGGTCGCTGGTGCATTGGTCGGGAGCGACGATCCGGCGTTCCTCGATCCCGGTCGCGGCGGCGACCTTTCGGACCGCGTCCTCGCCGAAACGGCGGGCGAGGTCCGTGACCGTCTCACGCCCCTCCGGCACGCAGCCGACGACGCCGCGCACGCTAACCCCGTCGATCCGGCTGGCGACCATCTTCGCCTCCCCTGTTCACTTGCCCCTGCTCACCCGCCTCCTGCCCGATCGCCCTTGGCCCGATCGCCCTTGGCCCGACCGTCCATCAGCAGGTGATGCCGCCGTCCACCGTAAGGGTTTGTCCCGTGATGAAGCCACCGCCATCGCCGAGCAGGAAACGGACCAGCGGAACCACGTCCGCCGCAGTGCCGAGCCGGCCCAGCGGCGTACGCCGCACGATCTGGTCGCGCTGCCCGTCCGACAGGCTGCCGGACATCTCCGTGTCGAGATAGCCCGGCGCCACCGAATTGACGGTGATCGCCCGTCGCCCGACCTCGCGCGCCAGCGCCCGCGTCAGCCCGTCCAGTCCGGCCTTCGACGCCGAATAGGCCGCCAGCCCGACATAGCCGCGCTGGCCGATGATGGAGGAGATGTTGACGATGCGCCCCCCCTGGGCGCCGGCCCCGCGTGCCACCAGCTTGGCGCGCAGGAAGGCGCGGGCGGCCTGGAGCGCGCCGGTCAGGTTGGTCTGGATCACCGCCTCGGCATCCACCTCCGGGAAGGTCGCCAGAACGCCTTCGCGCGCAATGCCGGCATTGTTGACCAGCCCCCACAGAGGCGTATCGCCGCCCCAGGCGACGGCAGCGTCGAAGAAGGCGCGCACCTCCACGCCGTCGCCGATGCGGCAGGGGTGCCAGAACAGGTCGGGACCGGCGAGCCGCTCCAGTGCCTCCGACGAGGCGCGGCTGCAGGTGGAGACCCGGTAGCCGTCGGCCAGCAGCGCTTCCACCGTCGCAAGGCCAAGGCCGCGGCTGCCGCCGGTGACGACGACGTGGCGCCTGGCTTGGGTATCGGCTGCTGCGGTCATGCGGCTCCCTTTCGGCTCTTCTTGCCCGCGGCGGTCAGCGGGAGGTGATCGGCGAAGGTCAGGGCGCGTGGGCGGGCGGCGGGCGGCAGATCGACGGTGGCCGAGCGCAGGGCCGCACGCAGGGGGGCCTCTTCCGCGCCCGGGTCCGGCACGATGGTGGCGGTCAGCAGATGGCCGGTGATCGGGCTCGGCACCGCCACGACTGCGGCATCGGCCACCCCGTCCACCGCCAGCAGGCGCCGTTCCACCGCTTCCGGCGAAACCTTCACCCCACCGACATTGACCAGCCCGTCGAGCCGGCCGGCGAACAGCACCCGGTCGCCCAGCCGCTCGACGAGGTCGCCGGTGGACAGCCAGCCGTCCGCATCGACAGCGCCGGGCGCGGCACGCGGGCTGCGCACCTCCAGAACACCGTCGGCGATGCGGAGCGCCAGCCCGTCCGGAGCCTCGTCCAACCAAACCGCCGGAAAACCGGCCCGGCCGTCTGCGACCGCGAACAGCGCCCCGGCCTCGGTCGAGGCGTAGATGTGGCGCAGCCGGGCATGAGGGAACCGCTCGTCCAACCGGTCGAGCAGCGGCTGGTCGGCGGCCTCGCCCCCCAGCGTCACCGCGGCTAGCGGCAGCTCCGCCGCCCCAAGCGCCATCAGGAAGGCGCGCCAGAAGCTGGGCGTTCCGCTGACATGGGTCACCGCATGGCGCCGGGCCGCCTGTGCCAGCGCAGCGACGGTGCCTCCATCGGGAACGGCGACCAGCAGCGCTCCGGCGGCCGCCGCAGTCAGCATCACCTGCAGGCCGGCGAAGGTGCCGGGATCGTAGGTCAGCAGCCAGCGCGCCTCTTCCCCCGCCACGCCGCGCAGACGGCCGCGCAGGCGGGCGAAATCATGGCGCAGGCGCTTGGGCGTGCCGGTTGTGCCGGAGCTTTCCAGCGTGACGGCGAAGCCCTGTCCCGGCTGCCAGCCTTCGGCGCCCGCCCTGCCATCCTGTGCGCCGTCCAGCCCACTGCGGGCCAGCAGAAGCCCCTGCCCCGCCGCCTCCGCAGCGGCCAGCGCCGCCAGCACGCGGGATGGACGGTCGGCCCGCAGGATTCCACCCCGAGGCACGCAAAGCGCGGCCAGATCCTCCCAGCCGAAGACCTCCTCCCCTTCGATCAGGCGGAAGGCGGGATGGATCCAGTCGGGGCGGCGGCCCGTCATGCCGGAACGGTGTAGAGAGCCGCCAGTTCTCCGACCGTGGTGAACTGACGGAAACCCTCGCGGAAGGGATCCTGCCCGGTCCGCTGTTCCAGCACCACCAGCAGCGTGGCGAGATCGAGCGAGTCGATGGGCAGATCCCCGTCCAGGAAGCGGCTGTCCGCCGACAGGGGCGGCAAGACCTCTCCCTTGTCGGCGGCGATACGGCCGAGTTCCTCGGCGATCAGGGCGAAGATGCTGTCGGTCATGGTCTGGTCAGCTCAACGGATGGGGCGCCCTGGGTGATCGCCCGGGGTGATCTTCGTCGCAGCCGTCCAGGAAGGACCGGATGGCGGCAGTCACCGGGCTGGCGGCCTCGATGTGCGGCAGGTGGCCGGCATTGTCGAAGACCCGGAAGGGTGCTGCCGGCGGCAGCCGGTCGGGCGGCGGCAACGGGATGATACGGTCGTCGCGGCCCCACAGCACCTGGATCGGCATCGCATAGGCGCTCCAATCCACCGGCGGTCCGCCACCGTCGGCATGGGCGGCGAAGGACATTTCGATGATGCGCTCAAGCCCGGCACGGCGGACCGGGTCGGCCCCCTGGGCGTGCAGCACCTCGCCGAAGCGGGGGATCAGCGGCGACGGTCCGGCGAACAGCCGTTCGGCACAGGCGCACCCTTCCGCCACATCGGCCGGCGCGATGACCCGGCGCAGGAAACCCAGGTCGAAGGGCGTGCCCAATCCGGCGCTGGACAGCAGGGTGAGGCTCGCCACCCGGCCCGGCGCCAGCCCGGCCAGTTCGCGTGCGACATAGCCGCCCATCGAATGGCCGACCACATGCACCCGCGGCAGTTCCAGCCCGTCGAGGAACTCCACCAGCCACGGCGCGAAGTCGGCGACCCGGCCGCTGCCGACATCGGCGGTCGATCCGCCATGACCCGGCAGGTCGACCGCGATGGCGCGCCGCCGCGACGACAGGGCCGACAGGTTGAACTGCCAGGTCAGCCGGTCGCCGGCAAAGCCGTGCAGGAGCAGGACGGGCACGCCGCCGCCGCCGACCGACAGGTAGGCTGCCTGCCCGCCGGCGACAGGGGCGACACCGGTGCGCAGGCGGCTGCCTTCGGAGACCGGCCGGGAAACGGGTACTGGCACCGCTCAGGCCGCGACCGGGGCACCCGCCAGGGCCAGCAGGTCGTCGACCGTCCTGGCCTTGGCAAGCTTCTCGCCTTCGACCACCACGCCGGTCTTCTCATCCACCAGCGCGATGAAGCTGATGACGGCCAGCGAATCCCAGGCCTCCAGCGATTCCAGGGTCTCGCCGCCGGTCAGGGTGCCGGGATCCAGTTCGAGCATCTCGTCAAGAGCGAGAAGGAATTCCTTGCGATCCATAAGCTTTTCTCCTTGGTCGAACCCGGGCGGCGTCAGGGGGGAGTCAGTGCAGCGTCTTTTGCCGGACCGAACGGTTGATGTCCACCCAATCGGGGTGGTCGCGAAGAAGTTTGCAACAATCCTGCCAGCCGAAACCGGGAGTGGCCGGCAGTAGCGCCTCCAGGAGGCGGCGGACCAGCTCGTAGTCGGCGGGTTCGTCGACGCACCAACGCTGACCGTCCAACGGGAACTCCTCCGGCTCCATCACCGCGTCGGGCGCCAGCGCCATTCCCAACCGGAAACGGTCGGGACGGCGGTAGATATAAGGGGTGACATGCTCCCGCTCCGCCGGATCGGTGGCGTTGGCCGTCGCCTCATCCAGCAGGCGGCGCGGAAAGATCTCGGCGTCGAGGCCGCGCGGGTAGCGGGTGCTGTCGATCGACAGGTAGTCCAGCGGTTGGCCCGTCGAATGGCTTTCGCGGAAAGCGGCGATCAGGCGGCCGACCAGCGCCGGATCGATCAGCGGACAGTCGGCGGTGACGCGCACCACCAGATCGGCCCCGGCCAGCGCTGCCGCACCGGCGAAACGACCCAGCACGTCCTGCTCGTCGCCACGGAAGACGGTGACGCCCAGCCCCTGCGCGCATTCCGCCACCGGGTCGTCGGCGGCATTCACCGTCGTCGCCAGCACCACCGCGTCCAGGCCGGGCGTGCGGGACAGCCGGCCCAGATGATGGGCCAGCAGCGGCCGGCCAGCCGCCGGCATCAGCACCTTGCCCGGCAGCCGGGTGGAGGTCATGCGGGCCTGGGAGATGGCGACGACGCGCGGGTTAGCCATGCCGGCCCTCCTCCGGCGGGGGTGCCAGCATGTCCCAGCTCAGCGGCTCTCCCCGGCGCAGGGAGCGGACGGCACGGCGGCCGAGCACGTCCGGCAGATGCCTGGGCGCCATGCCGAATCCGGGACGGATGGAGCGGACATTGGCGGCGGTCAGCGGCTCCCCAGCCCCTACGTCGGCGACGACGTAGAGGGAGCGACGGTAGTCGCGCCCGCCGGCCTCGCTGGGCTTCACCCCGTAGTCGACCCGGCCCATCGCCGCGGTCGCCGTGCGGACGGCGTCGGCCATCGCCTTGAACTCGGCCGGCTCCAGCGAGAAGGCACTGTCGACTCCGCCATCGGACCGCGACAGGGTGAAGTGCTTTTCGATCACCGTGGCGCCCATCACCGCGGCGGCGACCGGCACGGCGATGCCCTGGCTGTGATCGGACAGGCCGGCGGTGACACCGAAGGCCTCCGCCAGATGCGGGATGGTCCGGAGGTTGCAGTCCTCCGGCGGGGTGGGATAACCGCTGACGCAATGCAGCAGGGCCAGCGGCACATCGCCGGCCGCGACCACCGCCTCCCCGATCTCGCCCAGCGTGGCGAGACCGGTGGAGATGATCAGAGGCTTGCCGGAGCGTGCGGCGCGGCGGACCAGTGGCAGGTCGACCAGTTCAAAGGACGCGATCTTGAAGGCCGGGGCATCGAGGTCCTCCAGCAGTTCGACGGCGGTTTCGTCGAAGGGAGAGCTGAAGATGGTCAGTCCCAGCGTCCGCGCCCGCTCGAACAGCGGGGCATGCCACTCCCAGGGAGTGTGCGCCTCGCGGTAGAGGTCATGCAGGGTGCGCCCGCCCCACAGACCGCCCTCCAACCGGAAGCCGGGTCCGTCATGGGCGATGGTGATGGTATCGGCGGTGTAGGTCTGCAGCTTGACCGCGTCGGCTCCGGCCTCCTTCGCCGCCTCCACCAGCGCCAGGGCGCGGCCCAGGTCGCCATTGTGGTTTCCCGACATCTCCGCGATCAGGTAGGGCGGATGGCCCCGGCCGACCGGACGGCCGGCTATGGACATCGGCGGTCGGCCGGCGGAAGGGGCTGGAGCGGCGTTCGGCAAGGGACGGCTTTCCAATCGGATCGGTCTGATGGACCAGTCTTCCACGAAAACGTGAAGGAAGGTTAATTTCCGGCGCCCCATCCGCTGCGCAACTGGACCCGCGCCTCCTCGCCATAGGCGAGCAACCGTTCGACGCAGCGGTTGCGGTCGCCGATCACGGCGAAGCGCGCCTTCGCGGCGCGGCTGGCGGCGGCGAAGGCGCCGGCATCGGTGGCGAGCGTCGCGGCACGCGCGAGATAGGCGTCGCGGTCGGGCACGCAGAACTCCGGGCCGGCATTGCTGGCCACATCTCCCCAGCCGTAGGTGATCACCGGCACGCCTTCCGCCAGGGCGAAGGCGGCCCCTCCACCGCCGCCCTGACGCGGCGGGTTGAGGAAGACGCGGCAGCACGCATAGAAGGCGCGGATGTCCGCGACATGACCGAGGCAACGCATGCGGTCGCGGTTGCGCAGCGCGGCGAGCCGGCCCGGAAGGTCCCGCACCTCGCCGGCGAAGACCAGGGCGGCGTCCGGACAGCGGTCCAGGATTTCATCGAACAGCTCCAGCACCTCAGCGGCCACTTCGAGATCCAGGCGGTTGCCGACCACCGCGAAAAGGCGGGTGCCGTCGGGGAAACCCGTCTCGATGCGCTTGCCGTCGGACGGCGGCTGCGTGAAACCGAAGGTGAAGGGGCGGAAACGACGGGCGAAGGGGGGGCGGTACAGGGCGGGAACGGACCGGGTATGGTCGTTCTCCTCATAGCCCAGCATGAGGTGGGCCAGCGACAGTGTGACGCCCGAGGTGGTCGGGATCGAGATTACCGGCCGGGCGTCGGCGTCGGCGAACAGGTCGGCGACGATGTTCGACCCGCCGAAGCCGACGATCAGGTCCGGGTCATAGCCGTCGATGGCCTCCACGATGACGCGCAGCTTGCCCTGGCTGAAGGCGGGTTCGGTGAAGGACGCGACCTTCACCTGCCGGCCGAACATTCGCAGCGCATAGACGCCTTCCAGATCGGCCTGCACCTCCGCCACCATCGGCGGGATGAAGACGTTCTCCACCCGGGCCGGCAGGCCGTTGACGTTGATGATGGCGACGTCCAGCCCGAACTCGTCCTGCATGCGGGCGGCGAAGTCGAAGCAGTCGCGGGTCGGTTGATGCCCCTGGTTGGTGAATTGGTTGGTCACCACGGCGACGCGGCGGATCGGCCCGTCGCGCATCGCCGCGCGCTGCGGCGTCAAGCCCCAGCGCCGGGCGATCTGGCGGACCATGGCCGCGTAGTAGCGGAACAGGTCGCAGGCCACGAAAGTCGCCAGCTTTTCGCCGCTCGCCGCCCCCAGGAACAGCTGCCGCGATATGCACCAATGGGTATAGTGCAGCGCCGCAGGATCGGCGCTGTCGCCGCCCAGGATCAAATAATGGAGAATGCGTTCGTAATGATAGAGATCGCCGGTCAACTGGAACAGAACGGAGCGCATCCGGATCGTGTCGGCGGTCTGCACTTCGCGTTCCAGACGTTCGGCCAGCTCCATCCGGCCTTCAAGGTCCAGGGTCCGGCGGACCTCCTCGCAAAGTGCAGTGAACCGGTTGATCTTGTCGGCATCGAACTGCCGGTCGGTCAGATAGACCGTCAGAGCGGCGGCCGCCGCGGTCATGCGGTCGGATGGAAGCGTTTCCGGCATATCGTGGCCCTTTCCACTCCAGGCAGCCTTCCCGTGTGTACCGCCGCCGCCATTCGCCGTGCAAGCGGGCACTGCCGACGCGGTCGTTGTGCGGCGCAACGGAAGCCGTTGCGCCGCGCCACGGATTGCGACACACTCCCAATAACCACATTTACAGAATGGGAACTTCCATGGCTGGTTTCGATGCTCCCACCGGTCCCGCCGGTGTGGTGACCGGTCTGATCGAAAAGGCTGCAGACGGGCTGGACGCGATGTCGGACGCTGCGGGCGAGATCGCAACGGACGTCGGCGATCTCACCAGCGTGCTGGTCGAGGCACAGCGCATCGCCGACCGTGCGGCGCTGGATCTGCGCCGGCTGGTCCAGAAGATACCCCGCATCCCGGCCTAAAGCTTCAGCCCGGCGACACCGTCCAGGATCACCCCCTCGGTCAGGGCACGACGCTCCAGCTTGGCACCGAACAGCTTGGCACCTGTGAGGTCGGCCCTGGCAAGGTCGCAGCCGCGCAGGTTGGCGAAGGACAGGTCGGCATTGCCGAGATTGACCGCCCGCAGGCAGGCGCCGCTGAGGTCGGCATAGCGCAGCTTCGCCCCCGACAGGTCGGCCGGGCGGGAACGCTGCTCGTCGAAGACGAGGGGGCGCAGATTGACGTTGCGCAGGTCGGCGTTGTTCAGCTTGGCGTTCCTCAGGCTGATGCCGCGCAGATCGCCGTCCGTCAGTTTGGCTCCGCGCACGTCGGCCCGGTCCAGCACCGCGGCCTGCAACTGGACGCAGGACAGGTCCAGGCCGTAGAGCGTCGCCCCGGCCGCGCGCAGCATGGTCAGGCACATGTGGGCCAGGGATGGAGCATGCCGCAGGTCGAAGCCGGACAGGTCCAGCATCGCGCCCTGCGCCCCGCTCGACCCCACCCAGACCATGTGGTCGGCAAGCAGATCCTCCAGCGACCGCCCCAGTTCCGCCACCACGCGGCCGACCGGCCTGTCGGTCAGCGCCTCCTCGACATCGGCGTCGGTGAGGTCGGTCATCACCATGACGGCGCCTGTCAGCACCGCCCCGCGCAGACAGGCGCCGCGCAGGTCCGCGCCGGACAGATCCGCGCCCTCCATGTTGGAGCCGGTGAAGTTGGCGCCGCGCATGGTTGCCCGCACCAGCTTGCAGCCGCGCATCACCGCGTCGGAGAAGTCGGTATGGACCGCCATCACGCCCGACATCCGCGCGTTGGTCAGGTTGGCCCCCGACAGGTCGGCGCCGTCGGCCTCCGCCGGGGTGGAATCGATCTGCACCATGTGCAGATGGCCGGAGCGGTCCTTCTCCGCCAACGAGCCGTCGCGCAGATCCGCTTCGAACAGGTTGGCGCCGACCAGGATCGCGCCGCGCAGGCAGGCGCCGCGCAGATCGGCCTTGATCAGGCTGGCGCCGTCGAAATTGGCCTGCCGCAGGTCGGCGACGAAGAAAGAGGCGCAGTCCAGCCGCGCGCCGGACAGGTTGGCACCGCGCAGGCTGGCGCCGACGAAATCCGCATGGGCCAGATCGCGCCCGGTCAGGTCCAGACCCGACAGATCGCAGAAGGACAGGTTGGCCCGTGCGCCCCCCACCCGGGCATTGCGGAACATCTCGTGCTTCCGCACCGCCTGATCGAGCTGCGCCTGATCGAGACGCTTGAGCGTGCGATTCTGCACCATGGCCCCGTGAACTCCCTTTCCCCGCGCCAGTCTGCGGCAAGCCGGCTTCAGAAAGGGTTAACTCATGCCGCGGACTCGTTCTCCAGCGCCGGTTCGCCACCGTCGGCCGGGTAGCCTCCCGGCCGTTCCGACAGGATGGCGGCGATGGCATGGCGCAGAGCCTCCGGCGACACCGGCTTGTGCAGCAGCCGGCAGCCGGTGGCGACGGCCTCGCGGATACGTTCGGGCGCGGTGTCCCCGGTCAGGATCAGGCCCGGCACCGGACGGCCCAGCCGTTCGCCCACCGTCGCCACCGTCTGCACACCAGTCAAACGGCCCGGCAGGCGGAAATCGCTGACGATAAGGTCCGGAACAGGCCGAGCGGGCGCCGCACCATCCTGCGGCGGCATGCCGCCTTTGTCTCCGCCGAACAACGCCAGCGCACTTTCGCCTTCGTCGGCCACCATCACGCGATAATCCCAGCTTTCCAGCAGCAGCCGGACCGCGTCACGCTGGATCGGGTCATCCTCCACCACCAGGATCAGCCGGTCGCCGGCCTCCACGGGATCCGCGTCCTGCACCGGCGCCGGCGCCGGCAGCCGTTCGGTCCCGACCACCGGCACGCTGATCGCGAAGACGGAACCGCGGCCCTGGAGCGACCGCACCTCGACCGCATGGCCAAGCAGCGCCGCCTTGCGCCGTACCTTGGCGAGGCCAAGCCCGAGGCCCTGGCTTCGGTCCCGCTCCGGATTGCCGAGCTGAACGAAGTCCTCGAAGATGTTGTCGAGCTGTTCGGCGGGAATGCCGGTCCCGGTATCCCAGACCTCGATGCGCAGCCATCGACCCTGCTGGCGGCCCTGCCGGGGCTCTTCATGACGGCAGCCGAGGGTGACGCGGCCCTTGTCGGTGAAGCGGATGGCGTTGCGCACCAGATCGCCCAGCATCCGCGTCAGCAGCGCGCGGTCGGTGCGGATCACCATGCGGGTGGGCATCACGCGCAGAACCAGCCCCTTCTCCGCCGCCATCGCGCGGAATTCGGTCAGCAGATCCTCGAACACCAGCGACACCGGCACGTCGGCCAGCTGCGGCCGAACCACGCCGGCATCCAGCGTCGCCACCTCCAGAAGCGCGTGCAGAAGCTTCTCACCGGCATCCAGCGCCTCGCCCATCTTCTCGGCGATGCCCCGGTCGCGCGAGCCGGCGAGCCGTTCCATCAGGATGTGATGAAACAACCGCAAGGCCTGGAAAGGCTGGCGCAAGTCATGATTGGCCGCCGACAGGAAACGGCCCTTGGCCTGATTGGCCCGTTCCTTTTCCTCCAGCGCACGACTCAGCTTCACGTTGAGGGCGCTGAGCGCGGCGGTGCGCTCCTCCACCCGCTGCTCCAACTGGACGTTGGCTTGTTCGAGTTGGGCATTCGCCCGCGTCAGGGCCTGCCGGGCCAGCGCTTCGCGCAACAGGCTGGCAGCCCCCAGCATCGACAGTCCGGCAAGTGCCACGACGCCGGCGACCACCACCACCAGACCGCGCTCCATTCGGACATACCAGGGGTCGAGTACGGCCGTGCGCGGGATCGTCACCGCCGACAGGATCGACAGGCCGCTCATCCGCTTCACCCCGAGAACCGAAGCACTGCCGTTGACCATCCATTTCGCATCGACCTGGACAGTCCCCGGGTCCAGCCACGGCAGCGGACCCAGGAAGGGGGCGCCGAATCCGGCAAGACGAACGCCATCGGGACGGTACAGGCCGACGGACCGGGCGGTGCCATCGCCGAAGGCCTTCAGCACCGGGTTCAAGGACGCCACCGGCACCGCCACCAGGACCGCCCCGTCGAAAACGCCCGCCGCGGTGTGGATGCGGCGGGCGAGCAGAATGGCCGGCTGTCCCGCCATATACCCGAAGGCGGGCAGGATCGCATGCTCCTCCCGCGGCGATAAGGGGCGGACCAGAAGCGACAGCCCGTCGCTGGTCTCCGGCTCCGCGAATGCGACGGTGTTGCCGTACTGTACCGCCCCGTCGGCACCGAGCAGCGTCACGCGGCCGCTGCGCTCGACCGCCATCGCCTCCGCCAGCGTGCGCTCCGCCCAGGAATTCAGGCCACGCCCGTCCATCCGGCCGGCAACCTGCTCAAGCAGGCCGACGCTGGCTTCCAGAACGCCCCGCGCGTGGCTGTCGAACAGGATGGCCGCCTGCTGGGCATCCTGTTCGGACCGTTCGAGCGTGTCCCGGTAATCGAGCGCAGTGACGGTGGCCCAGGAGGCAGTCCCCAGCAGCGCCAGCGTCGCACACAGGAAAGCGACCAGCATCCGGGGAGAGGCGGCGTTCCGGCGGAGGGCGGCGACGAAGGACGGGGGAGACGTGGACGTCTGCGGCGATGTCATCGGCCCGGTCAGGCGGGCATTGGACGGACCTGCGGCAGACGATGCCGAAGCTCCCTCCAAAGCGGCAGTGACAGACGGGTGACGACCATAGGCGGGAAATCCTCGGCGGTGACGGGACGAGTGGCGGACATCGGACCAAGCTGTTGTTTGATTAGGGCGGGTTGGGCGGATCGGCAAAGATCACGCTTCAATTCCTTCCAATGTTCACGGGACAAATCAACCCGCATACCCCCGTTCGGCTGGCGGTTTAAAACTATAGCTTAGCCCCATTTACCCGATGAACAGTATCACACGAAGAAATGCAGCGCGACCCGTCTTGGCGACTATGACCATCATCCGGTCGACCTGTCCATTGGATAAAGGCCGTCTCGGCAGGAGCACGGATGGGCAGCGCGCAATTATCGCGCCCTCCACCACTGTCAATAATCCATGCGGCCATTACCGCGTCCGTTATGGCCGATGCTGCCGACAACGAGAGATGGCCGCACGCGCAGGGTGCGCGGCGGCCAATCCAATTGGACGATGGGTCAGGGGGGCGGTGCCGTGGTTGGCGTTTCGCCGCGCACGATCAGGATCAGGCCGTCATCGGCCGCTTCGATCTCCTTGCCGGCATCGCGGGGGATCGGAACCTTCTGGCGGCGGCAGAACAGCAGAAGCAGCGCCAGCGTCTTGCCGGGCGAGAACAGGACCTCCCGAGATCTGGAGGCGCCGCTCTGCTGGATTTGAACCGACAGACCGCCTTCCGACGTGGGCGTCACCATGGTGACGACGCCCAGAGGCAGATCCGTCTGGTTGGGGGCCTTCTGGTACCAGGCGAGGGCTTTCTTCAGGGCGGAATTGGTGAAGAACAGTTCACGGGTCTCTACGATCATTCCATCCCTGACCAAAACACTCAGGCCCGGCCGCCCTCCAGTCCCGGATTGAGCCGGAACGTGATCGCGCGCCCCAGTTTGGATTCCCGCAGCAGGATCTGCTTGGTTTCCAGCAGCTTGATGGCCCGGTTCACATTGGGCCGCTGCATGCCCAGCGCATCAGCCAGTTCGGACTGGAGCACCGGAACGGAGCGATCGAAATGGAGCCTCCGGCTCAGATAGGTGAACACACGAAGCGCCTCCAGAGTGATCTCGCGGTCGGTCGATACGGCTCTGGAGATGACGTCATGATGATGCAGCATCGTGGCCTCGGTACGCAAGGTTGGCAGGTTGCTGGGGCGATAATCGGAATGGTTCGGCGATGCGCCCCGCAGGCCCGCGATGCCGGATGAAGTGTGCGTTCCCGTGTTCGGTTCCGTCATCGTCGCTTCCCATCCGCTGTGGCCGGCGAGACCGGCGTTTTCAAGTGGGGTGACCGTAACGCAGGATTATTGTTCGCGTATGTCTCCATGATTTCGTGGCTGACATAATTGGTGTCTCAGGAAGCAATCAAGAAACCGGATTGAAACCACAGGGTAGCCTTGGCCTCCCCTCATCCGCCCGACGATGCGCTGATTTGTCGCGGGAACGCGCCCGGTTGCAGGCCTGTTTCAAAACGGACGTGCCCGGCGCAGGATGGCCGGAGACGGAAGGGAGACCCGCCATGCACCGATTGATCCTGCTGCGCCATGGACAGAGCGTGTGGAACGCGGAAGACCGCTTCACCGGATGGACCGATGTCGGTCTGACCGACCGCGGCATCGCCGAGACCCATCGGGCCGCCGACCTGCTCAAGGAGGCGGGCATCGACGTGGACATCGCCTTCACATCGGTGCTGAGCCGCGCGATAGAGACCCTGCACCTCGTCCTGCGGGACATGGACCGGCTGTGGCTGCCGGTGCATAAGCACTGGCGCCTGAACGAGCGGCATTACGGCGCGTTACAAGGGCTGAACAAGGCGGAAACGGCGGAGCGCCACGGGGCGAAGCAGGTGTTCCAGTGGCGGCGAAGCTGGGACGTGCCCCCGCCGCCGATCGAGCCGGACGATCCGCGGTCGGCCGTCACCGACCGCCGCTACGCCGGACTGGCCAAGGCGAACCTGCCGCGCGGCGAAAGCCTGAAGGACACCACGGAGCGCGTCATCCCGTTCTGGCGCGACGAGATCGCCCCGGCCCTGAGGCTGGGCGGCCGGGTGCTGGTGTCGGCCCACGGCAACAGCCTGCGTGGGCTGGTCAAGCATCTCGACGGCGTCGCCGACCAGGACATCCCGCTGTTCGAGATCCCCACCAGCCGCCCGCTGGTCTATGAACTGGGTGCCGACCTGACGCCGCTTCGCCGTTATTTCCTGGGCGGGAGCGGCACGGTCGAAGAGATCGTCTGGCCGATCCGCGAGGGGACCGGCAGGGACGACAGCGCGGCGGCGTGACCCCTCTCCCGGGGAGGATGGCTTCAAGCGCTCACGGTGTCGCACCGCGCCGCTTCGGCCCCCGGCCGGCGCGCGGTGCGCCCCGCCCCGGATCGCGTGCGCCGTCGCGGCCACCATCCTTCGCCACCGGGTGATGGAAATGGTGCTGGTGGCCGCCCGGCTTCTCGCCGTTGCCGCGCTCCGGCGCGCCGCGACGTCCGCCCCGGCGTTCATCGACCCGGCTGCTGTAACAATTGTCGCAGACACGGAAGCGATGGTTCGCCTTCAACCGCGTGCCGCAGACCGGGCAGGCACGGGCGAGCGAGCGCTCGGCGAGCGTCCGCTCGATGAAGGCGTTCAGATGCGCCCGGCGCTCCTGGCACAGATCCATTTCGGGATAAGCGTCCGGGAAGCGGTAAGCGAGCCAGGCGTAGGCGGTCAGTTCCTTCACCGCGCGCTCGGCCTTCTCCAGTTCGACGTCGGTGCCGACGCTGTGACGGAAGCGCTCGGCGGCATCGGGGGCGGCGTTGGGGATTCCCCTGCCCTGGTTGACGGCCCAGCCGCCGAGAAGCCGCAGGTTGTTCTGGTCGCGGGTGTCGATCGGGCATCGGGCCAGCATGTCGCGCTGGGCCAGCGGCAGCTTGGCGCGGTCGACCGCCGTTGCAGCCTGGATGCGCTGCTCCAGATCGGTCATGCGGAAGGTCTGGTTGGCGCGCAGCAGTTCCTGCCCCGCCGTGCGCAGCACCTTGGCGAGGCTGTCGGTGTCCAGTTCGCGCGCGATGGCCTCGACATGGCTGAGATTGGGGGAGATCCACGAGCGCGGGTCCTCCGGCGGCACCGGCGGCGAGGTCAGGGCCCGGCGCACCGGGCTGATGCTCTCGCCGTCCAGAACCGCGACACGGCCCTCCTCGCGCAGGCCGAACCGGCCGGCGCGCCCGCCGATCTGCCGGATCTCCGACGCGGTCAGCTCACGCTCCTCCCGCCCGTCATATTTGCGGGTGGTGGACAGCACGACGCGGGCGACCGGCAGGTTCAGCCCCATGCCGATGGCGTCGGTCGCCACCAGCACGTCGGCGGTGCCCTCGCGGAACCGGCGGGCCTCCGCCCGGCGAACCTCCGGCGACAGCGCGCCGTAGATCACCGCGACATTGTGGTTGCGGCCCAGCAGATCGTGGCGGAGCGCCATCACATCCTTGCGCGAGAAGGCGATCAGCGCGTCGCCGGACTTCACCTCCTCCAGCTTCACCCGCTCCTCCTGGACGCGCAGCGGCGACTTGCGGGTGAATTCGACGACCTCCAGCTCCTCGCCCATCGCGTCGGCCAGGCGCTTGACGTAGGGGATGGCGTCGGCCGAGCCGGTCATCAGGATTTCCGGCGCCGCCACGCCGGCGACCGCCTGGGTCCAGGCCCAGCCGCGGTCGGGGTCGCCGATCATCTGGATCTCGTCGATGACGCAGGCGCCCCAGACCTTGGACGTGTTCACCATCTCGATGGTGGAGGAGGTGAAGGCGGCCCCCGGCCGCACGTCGCGCTCCTCGCCGGTGACCAGGCTGCACGGACGGCCGCGCGTCTCCAGCGCTTCCTGCCCTTCCAGAGCCAGCAGGCGCAAGGGGGCGAGGTAGCAGCCGCTTTCCGCCTCGGCCAGCCGGTCCATGGCGGCGTGGGTCTTCCCCGAGTTTGTCGGGCCGACGAACAGCCGCAGCTTGCGGATCATCGCGCGGGCGGTGGCGAAGCTGTCGAGATAGACGCCCATGCCGGACGCGTCCTCCAGCCGCTCCCGCCGGACCTTCAGGCCGGCGCGGGCGGCGGCGGTCGAGAAGGCCTCCTCCATCGCGTCCAGCAGGGTCTGCAAACGCGGGATCCGGCCGCCGAAGCCGACGACGCGGCCCAGCTCGTCGGCGAAGCCCTTCGGTCGCCAGGATTCGCCGAAGCCGGCCGCCCGCTGCGCCATCGAGGCGAACCAGCCGTCGACACGGTCCTTGGCCTTGGCGATGGCGGGCGAGGACAGGCAGGCGCCCTTCACCCGCTTGCCCAGCGCCTTGGCCTGCGGCCGGCCGAAGCCCTCGTCGATGGTCAGCAGGCCCCATAGGTCGGCCTCGATGTCCGGCAGGGGGCCGAGCGCAACCTTGAAGCGCAGCTTCAGCTTGCGGTCGGTGCCGGGGATCTGGACGACATGATTGACCGCGACCGACCAGCGCGCCGGGGTGCTGTCGGCATCCACCTCGATCCCGTCGCCGCGCACCACGGCGGCCACCGCGCGCAGGGCGTCGCGGCGGTCGAGTTCGTCGGCGGTGCCGGGGGTGCGGCCGGAACGGGCGTTGTCGGAAGTGTCGTCGGTCATGCTCGTCTTTTCTTGAGATTGCCCCGGTGATGCAGGCGCTTCGGCCGGGCATATCGGCCGTGCGGCCGGTCCGGCAAGGCCGATATGGCTCTGCCCCAGACAACAGCCATAGAGCGCCAGGGTCTCTCTTTATGGCCGGGGTCTCACTTTATGGGTCTGACCGGTCGATTCGGCAAGCCGAATCCCCCGATCGGAGCAAGCCCGGGCTAATTCGAATCCGTCGCCGTTTCGCCGATCTCGCCCGTGCGAAAAGGGGGGAGGCACGGCCACATAGAGCCACGCAGGTTTGGTGGCCCGCCCCAACGGGTTAGCCGCCGCCGCCCGGCGGACAGGCCCGACATACAGGCCAATCCGGACCGGCCGCAAGATCGGTCGCGAAACGGTCAACGCTTTGTTCAGATTAATTTTTTTGGGAGATGCGCATGCCGAACCCTCGTGAGGTCCTGGAACTGATCGAGCGCATGCGGTGCATTTCGAACGACGGCGAGCGCCGGGCCCTGATCGAACGGCTGGGCGCGGTCGACCGTCCGACGGTGCTGTCCTTCCTGAACGCGCACGGGCTGAATGTCTGCATGAACTCGGACGCGGCGCTGGCCGCCTTCGGTTCCTCGGACGTGCTGCTGCGCGACGGGATCGGGCTGCAGGCGGTTCTGCCGGTGCTGGGCATGCCGGCCGGCCTGAACATGAACGGCACCGACTTCATCCCGCTGCTGCTGAAATCGCTGACGCCCCGCAAGGTCGCGATCTACGGCACCGCCACCCCCTGGCTGGACCGGGCCCGCGTCGCGCTGGAGGCGGTCACGCCGCACCGCTACGCCGACCTTCAGCACGGCTTCCACCCGGTGGAGCACTACATCGCCCAGGCGCGGATAACCCGCCCCGACGTCATCCTGCTCGCCATGGGCATGCCCAAGCAGGAGGAGGTGGCGACGGAGCTGAAACGCGCGCTCGACCACCCCGTCCTGATCGTCAACGGCGGCGCCATCGTCGATTTCCTGGCGGGCCGCTTCAAGCGCGCCCCGGAGGCGGTCCAGCGTTCCGGCCTGGAATGGGCCTTCCGTCTGGCGCAGGAGCCCCGCCGCCTATTCCGCCGCTATTGCATCGGTGCCTTCGGTTTCGCCTGGAGCACCGTCCGCCTTCGCCGTGCCGCATCCCTCCGAACCCGCGGAACGGGCGCCGCAGCGCCCGCATCCACCCGGATCGCCCCGTCACCGATCCGGCGGTCGCCTATCCAGAAGGAGCTTTGAGACGTGGAAAACCTTCCCCAGATCAACAACGGAGGCCACGGCGGCCCGCCGGCTCCGGCGTGGCCCACCCAGGTCGGCCACCATGTGCCGCGTGAGTTCGACGGTCCGGCCCCGGCCATGGGCCCCGACTTCCGCTTCATCCTGCGGGTGCTGGCGGCGCACAAGACGCTGATCATCCTCATCGTGCTGGCGCTGACCGCCCTGTCGGCCTTCGCCGTCTCGCTGATGAAGGACAAGTACACCTCCGAAGCCCTTCTGCTGGTCGACAACCGGCAGGTCCGCGTCGTCCGCGCCGAGGACCAGGCGCTGAACTCGATTACGCCGGAAGACGGCGCGATCCTCAGCGAGATCGAAATCCTGAAGTCCACCGCCGTGCTGTCCCAGGCGGTCACCGACCTGAAGCTGGCGACGAACCAGGAATACAACCCGCCGGTCCAGGCCGACGAGACGAAGCCCTTCGTCGAGCGCGCCACCGCCTGGACGCGCGAGCAGGCCCACGCCGTCTTCGGTCCGGAACTGCCGGGCGTCGTCCAGGCCGTCCTGGCCCATGGCGACAACATGACCAAGGACACCCACCTGCGCGAGACCCGCGCCGCCGACAGCATCGACGGCGTGCTCGACCGCGTCCGCCGCAACCTGGAGGTCGGCGTCGTCGGCCGGTCGCGCGTGATCCAGGTCCGCTACACCGCCGGCGACCCGGAGATCGCCCAGAAGGTGGTCGACACCGTCGTCCGCCGCTACATGGAAACCCGCCAGCAGATGGACCGCGACCTGTCCACCAGCGCCGTCGCCTGGCTGGAAGACCGCATCGCCACCCTGCGCAAGGAGGTCGCCGCCGCCGACACCAAGGTCGACGCCGTCCGCTTCAAGGCCGGCCTGGTCAAGAACGGCACCAACGGCCTGATGGCCACCACCGAGCTTGAGCAGGCCCGCCTGCGTCTGGCCGAAGCCACCGCCAACCGCGCCCGCGCCGTCGCCCAGGCCCAGACGCTGGAACGCAGCGCCGGCAACGGCGGCAGCCTCGCCTCGCCCGTCGTCGCCCAGCTGCGCGCCACCGTCGCCTCGATCTCCACCGAGCTGGCCCAGCTGTCGCGCCAGTACGGTCCGAAGCACCCGCGCATCCAGGAACTCCAGGCCCGCCTGAACGAGGCGAACTCCTCGCTGCAGCAGGAAGTCCGCCACGAGATCGGCGGCGTCCGCGAGGCGGCCAACGTCGCCATCGAGCAGGAAAACGCCCTGAAGGCGATGATCGCCAAGCTGGAAACCGGCTATCAGACCATGGCCGAGGAAGCGGTGCCGCTGCGCACGCTGGAGGCCGAGGCCCAGGCCAAGCGCCAGCTGCTCGACAGCCTGCTCGGCCGTCTGGAGGAGGTGCAGGCCCAGCAGGACAACCGTGCCTTCCCGACCGCCGTCAAGCTGGTCTCGGCGCCGCAGGTCCCGCATGAGCCGTCGGGTCCGTTCCGCATCCTGATGCTGCTCGCCGGCTTCTTCGCCTCGCTCGCCGTCGCCGTCTTCATCGTCTTCGGCATCGAGCTGTTCCAGCGCCGCATCCGCACCCCGGACGCCGTCCGCCGCATCCTGGGCGTGGGCACGGTCCACATCGTCCCGCACCACTCCACCCGCGGCACCCGCGGCCGTCTGGACCAGATCTTCCAGAACCATCCGTTCTCGCTGTTCGCCGAATCGATGCGCGCGCTGTTCCGCAACCACCTGTCGGACCTGGGTCCGGTCGGCTCCATCGCCGTCACCTCGGCCCGCCCGCAGGACGGCAAGACCTCGATGAGCCTCGCCGTCGCCCAGGTCGCGGCCCAGGCCGGCCGCCGCGTGGTGGTGGTCGACACCGACTTCCGCCGCTCGCGCATCGACGGCCTGTTCAACCTGTCGGCCAAGAAGGGCCTGTCGGACTGGATCTCCGGCACCGCCACCCTGGACGAGATCGTCCACACCAGCGAGGACGCGCCCTATGCGATGATCCCGGCCGGCCGCCTGATGTCGGAGACGCTGGACCGCTTCAACGTCGACGGCCTGATCCACCTGATGGCCGGCCTGTCGCCGCACTTCGATCTGGTGGTGTTCGACACCGCCCCGGCACTGGCCGTGTCGGATGCCCGCATCGTCTGCGGCGCCGCGTCCAAGGTGCTGTTCGTCAGCCGCTGGGGCCACACCACCGCCAGCGACCTGCAGGCGGTCGCCGACCTCGGTCCGATCGACCACAGCAAGTTCGTCGCGGTGATGACCGACGTGAACCTGAAGAAGGCGGCCTCGCGGGGTTACCAGGGTCCCTACAACAGCTACGTGGCGACCCGGAAATACTATGGCGACACCACCCTGCGCACCGCTCCGTAAGCGGTTCGCAGGTGGGGTGACCTGAAGCTCCTTCGACCCTGGGACCCTTTCCTTCCGGACGCTGCGGCGCCCGGAGGGAGGGGTCTCTCCATGACCGAGAGGCCGATCCCTGCGACCGGCTTCTGCGACCGGAAGAGAGAGCCCCTCCGCATGATCGAACGTCCGAAGCCCGGTTTTCCCAAATGGCGTCCCACCCGCCGCGACCTGCTGTGGACCGTCGCCGCCGGCGCGGTGCTGGCGAGCTGCCGCGGCGCCTCCGGCCCGACAGCTGCGGAGGCCGCCGCCACCCAGCCGCAGGCGGACGAGCCGGCGGTGACCCTGCGCGAGGCCTGCCGTGCCCTGGGCATCCGCCATGGCGCCGCCCGCGATCATTACATCGAGCCGGAAGACCCGATGCTCGACCGGTTGATGGCGCGCGAATGCGATGTCGTCACTCCGGAAAACGGCGGCAAATGGGGCGTCTTCCAGCACACCGAGGGGAATTACGACTGGCGCCGCTTCGACGCGGCGGTGGAACTGGCCCGCAACGTCGGCGCCAAGCCGAACTGGCACACGATCATCTGGCAGCATATGGGCATGCCGCCCTACATGAAGCTCCCGGCAAGCCGGCAGGTGGAGCTGGGCATTTCGGAAGCCGCCTATTTCTCGCCGGAGGGCACCCTGAGCGCCGATACCGTCTGGCCGCGCTTCACCGGCGTGGTCGAGGCGGTCCGGCAACGCTACGGCGACGTCTTCTACCGCATCGACGTCGCCAACGAGGTCTTCTTCTGGGAGACGGTGGAGAGCCACCCGCAGGAGCAGGACCGCTACGGCTTCCGCCGCGGCATGTGGTGGGTGGCGGCCGGCGGAGCGGAGAAGGGGCCGGAATGGCTCGACCCCTTCTTCCACCATGTGCACCAGGCCTTTCCCAAGGCGAAGCTGGTGCTGAACGAGTTCGGCATCGAGATCGACGAGGGCTGGCAGCAGCGCAAGCGCGCCTATCTGCTCGACTGGCTGACCGGGGCGGTGAAGCGCGGCGTGCCGATCCACGGCATCGGCCTGCAGAGCCACCTGATCGGCGGCAAGCCCTATGACAGCGCCGGCATGCGCAAGTTCCTGCGCGCCGTCGACAAGCTGGGCCTGTCCGTCCATCTGACGGAGATGGATGTCGACGAGACCCGCCTGCCACGGTCCTGGTCGCGGGCGGAGAAGGACCGGGCGATGGCCCAGCTGGCCCGTCAGTATCTGGCCGACATGCTGGACAACGCGCGGGTGGAGGAGCTGTGCTGGTGGCACCTGCGCTCCGACCTCAACTTCATCGCGCGGGAGCATCCGGACCTGCGCCCCCACCCCTCCCCCTATGACGAGAACTCCAGGCCGCTACCGCTCTATACCGCCGTCGTCGATACGCTGCGGGAAAGGGCCCGGACCGGCAAGGCGCGGTCCGGCTGAGAAGCCGGCCGGAAAACGCCGTCGGCTTACCTGACGTCGCTACACGCGAAGACGAAGCGCGACCGACCTGCGGATTCCTTTTCTTTCAACCTGCTGATACAGTTGAAGCGGAAAGCTCCCCGAGACTATGGGGCACAGCTTTCCGCTTCGTGCCTTTTGCATTTTACTTCGACGGGATTCGACCGATTATGCTGCCCTCAGAGGCTCCTGAAGAAAGATTTCAGGAAATATTTCGCAAATCTCAAGCCATATTTTCAAAAGATACCTTCACGATAACCTCACTCAGGGGCATGGCTGGCTTGGCAGGGGAGCCCGCCGGGATAGTCCATAATTTTGATACCGACGAGTGGAACCTCTCAAACCGCGCGAGGCTGACGGACAGCCTGATTGAAACCGACATCCTTATCCTGAATACGGGTGGAGAGGATTACACAGGATTGAGAGATTTTCTTAGCCGTCGGGGTTTCAAGGGCATTATCTGTCTTTGGATGCACGACAATCATATTGCTCATTCCGCCAACCTGCGAACCGTTCTCGAAGCCGATGTCTATTTCTGCTCGCATCACGGTGCGCAGCATGAAGATTATCTTCTGAATTCTGTTTCTCTGTCCGCCCCCATCCTGCCGGCCTGTTATCGTAATCTTCCTCTCGACACCGTTCGCAGTCTTATGGCACGCCACGCGGATTTGCCCCGTCTGTCCCGGGTTGTCGCTCCATATTTTCTTTACAGGGGCTTCAAGCGGACCGCCTACCTGGAGACCTTGCGGCGCGAATGTCCGGAACTGGCCTGCTTCTTCACGGACGAGAATGACCGGAAGGAAGAATATTATGATGCCATCACCGAAGAAGAAAAGGCAGCCAGATGGTTGTTCTTCAAATCCTCGATCGTCGTTCCCCTGCATGACGATCTGTCGATCCGGCTTTTCGACGGACTGATTTGGGGACACACCGTTCTCGTACCCGGGACACTGCCAGCCTTCGATCATGTCGTCGACGCGCAGGACGCAGCACGGCTCGGCATCGTGCGGTATGACAGCGCACAGGGGCCGGCCGGCGTCAGCAAGGCTGCACGGGAAGCAATCGCCATCTTTGACCGGCAGGGGCAGGACGGCGTGCGGCGCCGGCATCGTTATGTGATGGCAGGCCATCTCCATGGCCATCGCGTAAGAGCCCTGCTGTCATTCCTTTCGGACTTCGCGTCCGGCCATACCGTCAACGAAATGGTCCGCGTCCAGATCGGCCAGGAAAGTCGATATGGCATGCGAAGCCGCCGCCCCGACCGGCGCCCGCTGCTCTGACCTGCCGCCTACCGACGATGGACAAGGGTCACGGCCTATCCTGCCGACGGGGTAACCCGTCGCACGGGTCCTAATCCCTCCAATCGCCCCCGGGACTTTCCCTTCGCGTGCGCGCATCCGCTTGTGCTCCCGGTTAGAGTTCCGGCATGCGTCCGGCACCCCCGAAAGAGAGGTCGATCGTGCAGAACCCAGCCGACACACTGCCAATGGATCGCCTGTCCGCCGATCGGACACCCGCCGATCGGATGAAGGACGACGCCCTCGTCGAGCGATACCGGCGGAAGTTCCATCTCTCCCCGTCCTATCCGCTGACCGCCGAGATGGTGCAGCGCCACTGGGATCTGGAGCGGCGCCTTGCCCGCGAACTTCTGGACAGCAGGCCCGAGGAGCGGTGGGATGTCTTCGAACAGGCCTACACGACCCTCTACAGCAGCTGCCCCTGGCTGAACGAGGCGGAAGACGACGCCCACACCCGCAACGACGACCTGGACTTCCGCCATTTCCTGACCCTGCTGGGCGGGCCGCAGGACGTCTACGAGGTCGGGTCGGGCAAGGCCCGGCTGCTGCGCTATCTCGCCCGCCATGGCTACCGCTGCGTCGCCACGGAAGTGACGCGCGAGCGCGGCGCGACCTGGATCGAGCAGGATTCCAACGTCACCTGGAAGAACAGCGACGGCATCCATCTGGCCCAGTTCGAACCGGCGGGCCGTTACGACAGCGTGATCTCCACCCATGTCGTGGAGCACATGCATCCGGACGACGTCCTCACCCACATGGAGAATGTCTGCACCATCCTGAAACCGGGCGGCAAATACGTCCTGAGCATGCCGCACAAGTTCGCCGGCCCGGCCGACCTGTCGGAGGTGTTCGGCCTGAACGAGCCGATCTGCATGCACCTGCGCGAATATGGCTGGGGCGAGACGGAAGCCATGCTGCGCAAGGCCGGCTTCAGCCGCGTCGAGGCGGTCTATATCCTGCCGATGGCGGTGCGCCGCCGGATGAACCTGCATTTCGCCAGCCGCGCATTTCTGGGCTATGCGAAGCTGGTTGAGGCATTTTTGGGACGGCTTCCGTTAACCCTTAATCGCAAGCTCGGAAGGGTTGGTCAGCTCTATATGTTCCGCCCGGAGGTGTTCGTGGTGGCCCACAAGCCCAAGTGACGTCCGTCTGAGCTCTAAAAAAACACTTTAAATCAAGTACTTATAGACACGAAAACTCCTTTGTTGCTGCAATGCATCGACAAAGGGGTTTTTCGTGTCTCTTTCTTTTCACAAGTGACAGTGGCATTAGAGCCGCATTTCGCTAAAATTTGAAATAGCTCGTTAACCTTTTCCGGCCAGATTGGGCTCCAGCGAAATTCACGGAAAAGAGGATACTTCCAATGGCAACGAACCCCGTCGATATGACCTTCGTCGTCAATGCCTCGGGTGTGTCTGCCGGAGGAGTCTGGCCGCACTTCAAGTTCCTCGTCGACGGCGTTTCCGTCGGCCAGGCCACGGTCAATTCCACCAGCGCGGGTCGTTACAGCTTCACCACCAAGGTGGCGCCCGACGCCGCGCACAAGGTCCAGGTCGTGTACGACAACGACTGGCTGTCGACCGACAAGGCCGGCATGTACCGCGACCTGATCGTCAAGTCGATCGAAGTCAACGGCAAGACCATCGCTTCCAACAGCTCGATGGTCTCCTACGCCGCTGAGGGCCAGGGCACCCTGTCCGGCCGCGATATGCTGTCCTGGAGCGGCTCGCTCGACTTCAACATGTCCAAGGACGTGTTCGCCGGCGCCGCCGGGACCCCGACCACGCCGACCACGCCCACGACGCCGACCACCCCGACCACCGGCGGCACGCCGATCGTCGTGAACGCGTACGGCAATGCGGCCGGCGGCGTGAACGCCCACTTCAAGGTTCTGGTCGACGGCAAGATGATCGGTGAAGGCACCGCCGGCACCGCCGCCAAGGACTTTACCTTCAATGCGAACGTCAGCGCCGACGTCGCCCACAAGGTCCAGATCCAGTACGACAATGACGGTGTCGTCGGCAGTGCCGACCGCAACCTGTACGTCAACAAGATCACCATCGGCGGCCATGCCGTCGCCCCCACCGACGGCATCGTGTCGATCGACAAGGGCGCGCTGGACGGCAAGGACGTCATCGCCGGCCAGCAGGGCATGTGGTGGAACGGCACCATGGAGGTGAAGGCCGACAAGTCCTGGTTCGCCGGCAGCACCACCAATCCGGGCACCTCGAACCCGACCCCGACCCAGCCGAGCCTGTCGGTCAACGACGTGACGGTCACCGAGCCGACCGGCACCAAGACCGCCGGCGGCATCCAGGGCTTCCTGCACACCCAGGGCAACCAGATCGTCGACGAGGCCGGCAACACCGTCCGCCTGACCGGCGTGAACTGGTTCGGCGGCGAGGGCTACAACTACGTGCCCGCCGGCCTGTGGGCCGACAGCTACCAGGGCCACCTGGAGAAGATGAAGTCGGTCGGCTTCAACACCATCCGACTGACGATGTCGGACGAGATGTTCGACAGCACTGCGGTGACGAACGGCATCGACTTCTCGAAGAACCCGGATCTGGCCGGCCTGACCCGCCTGCAGGTCTATGACAAGGTCATCGACTACGCCGGCAAGCTCGGCATGAAGGTGATCCTGGACCACCACCGCAACGACGGCGGCGCCGGCACCAACGAGCACGGGCTGTGGTACACCGACAAGCACCCGGAATCGACGGTGATCAACAACTGGAAGATGCTGGCCCAGCATTATGCCGGCAACGAGACCGTCATCGGCGCCGACCTGCACAATGAGCCGAGCGTCAGCGCCACCTGGGGCGGCAGCGCCGCCACCGACTGGGCGTCGGCCGCCGAGCGCATCGGCAACGCCATCCAGACGGTGAACAAGGACTGGCTGCTGTTCGTCGAAGGCACGGAGTGGAGCAGCACGCTGGCCGGTGCGCAGGCGCGCCCGATCCACTTCGACACCCCCAACAAGCTCGTCTACTCGCCGCACGCCTATGGCCAGAGCGTCGGGCAGTTCAGCTGGCTGAACGACCCGAACTACCCGAACAACCTGCCAGCCCAGTACGACAAGATGTGGGGCTACCTCTACAAGAACGACACCGCGCCGATCCTGCTGGGCGAATGGGGCGGCCAGTTCACCAGCTCGGCCGAGCAGACCTGGGCCAAGACCATGGCAAAGTACCTGAACGGCGACTGGAACCTGGACGGCAAGAGCGACATCGCGGCCGGCGACAAGGGGATGAGCTGGACCTTCTGGGCCTGGACCCCGGAATCGGGTGACGTCGGCGGCATGCTGATGGACGACTACAAGACCATCAACCCGACCAAGGCCGCCATCGTGAAGGGCGCCATGGAAGGCGCGGTGTTCGATACCCCGACCACCACCGCCAACACCGCCAACGCCACTTTCACGGTCAAGCTGTCGGCGGCCTCCAGCAGCGCGGTCACGGTGGACTACTCCACGGTGGACGGCACCGCCAAGGCCGGCTCCGACTACACCGCCACCAGCGGCAAGCTGACCTTCGCCGCCGGCGAAACCACCAAGACCGTGACGGTCAAGGTACTGAGCGACAGCGTGTCGGAAGGCAACGAGACCTTCGGCCTGAAGATCTCCAACCCGACCGCCGCGACCATCGCCGACGCCACCGGCACCGGCACGATCGTCGATGCGTCCGCCGCCAAGGCCGCCGCCGCTTCGCTCAGCTCGGCCGACCTGCTGGCCCACACGGTGAGCGCCGCCAACGACACGGCCACCGCCGCCGACCTGTCGACGGCGACCTTCGCCAGCCATGATGTGGCGGCCACGCCCTTCCCGCTCTTCGACGTCAACAACCACGACCTGTACGTGCCAGACACGGCGTTCTCTTCGCACGCCGCGTGACCGATCGGATCGTCTGACGGGATGAGCGCCTGAAGGGAAGGGGACCGGCAGCCAATAGGCTGCCGGTCCCCTTCCCTATTGCCGGTTCAACCCGGAACGGGCGAGGTCGCGGTGCCGTGCGGCACGGCCGAAAAAACACCGACCGGCGCCGGGTGCGGAATGTCGGGGATGGTGACCTCGGCCACCGCCTTGCCCGGGTTGCCGGCGACCACGGTGCGCCGCGGCATCGGCTTGGTGACGACGGAGGATGCGGCGACGATGCACTCGTCGCCGATGCTGACGCCGATCACCACCGCATGCGGCCCGACCCAGACTCCGTCGCCCAGCTCCGGGTAATGGGTCACCCGGCCGGTGGGCAGCAGATCGTCCTTCTGGCCCAGGGTGACGCCGTGGAACAGGGTGACGTTGGTGCCGATGCGCGCGTTGGCGTTCACCACCAGCCCCCAGCCGTGCAGAATGCGCAGGCCGGGTCCGACCTGCGTCTCCCAGGGGAGATCCATGGCGGCGGAATGCTGGGTCCAGCGGTGCAGCAGCCGGCAGGCGGCCAGCAGCGGCTTGCGCAGCGGCCCGCCCATCCGGTCCGCCGCCTGACAGCTGCGCAGGGTGAAGGTCACCCGGAACATGCGGTTTCCCGCCAGCAGCTTCAGCACCGCCGCAAGGCCGGAACCCCCGCCATAGCGGGTGGCATCCGCAGAGACCGTCTGCCGAAACGTGTAGAGCGGAACGTTCTGCATCGCGCTGTCATCCTCTCCGATCAAACATTGTCACGCCAATCTTCACGCCGCCTGGGGCCGGCGAAAAAATCGGGCCGTCATGCGGAACAGCATGGCGCGGTCGGCCTTGCCGAAGCTCGGTCCGAACAGGGCCGCGACGGCGAACAGCATGGTCAGCCCGACCTTGGCGGCGGCGAAGGTCGGGTTGACCTCGAAGCCGAACAGGGCGAGACCGGCCAGATAGGCGATGGCGGCCGGAGCCAGGATGCCCGTCACCCGCAGGATGCTGAGCGGCGGCTCGTTCGGGCTGAGGCGGCGGCACAACGCCTCCGTCGCGCCGAGCATCACCAGCTCGCGCCCCAGCACGCCGATGGCGCCGCCCATCAGGCCGAGCGGCCCCAGCGTCACCGCCATGATCAACGTTCCGATCGCCAGCCCGCCCAGCGAAATCGCCGGCAGGACGCCGACCTTCTTGGTCTTCACCAGCCCGACCTCGGCATGCATGCGCACGCCGTGGACCACATAGGCCAGCACCAGCAGCGGCATGCAGGGCAGGACGGTGTCGTACTCGCTCGACGCGATCAGCCACAGCACTTCCGGCGCGGTCAGCGCCATGCCGAGCGCCGCCGCCGACAGCAGCACGACGAACAGGTAGAAGACGAATTCCGACTGGTCGCGGCCGGCCGTGCTGTCCTGCGCCTCGATCCGGCTGACCGACCAGATCTGGAGGAAGGAGGCGGTCAGGAACATGTAGAGCATGGTGGCGAGCCGCAGGCCGAAGGACAGCACGCCCACCGCGGCGACGCCCATCAGCAGGTTCACCAGGTAGCGCATGGCGAACTGGTTGCCCATGTCCAGCATGGTCTGCGGCATGAAGGGCAGGCCCAGCACCGTCACCCGCTTCAGGATGCCGAAGGAGAAGCCGACGCCGTTCGCCCCCAGGATCGCCGCCGTCAGCGCGACGCCCAGCCCGACGAAGGTGATGGCGTTGGCCAGGAAGATGCCGGTCACGCCCAGGTCCATCACCAGCAGGAAGCTGAGGTTCAGGCCGATCAGCCCCACCGCCTTGCCGACCGAGATCAGCAGGCAGGTGCCCGACCGTTTCTGGACCCGGTAATAGGCGAGCGCCAGTTCGAACACGGCGCTGAAGGCGATGCCGGCGAAGGCGTAGGCGATGACCGGAGCCTGATCGGTGCTGCCGAACAGCAGGTCGCTGGCACCCCAGCCGGCTGGCAACGCCACCGCCAACAGGGCCAGAGAGGCCGCCCACAGCCCGATCATCGTCGTGCTGACCACGCGGGCCCGGCCTCGGTCGTCGGGATGTTCGAAATAGACGACGGTGAAGGCGTTGATCATGCCGATCATCAGCATGACCGCAACGATGTCGCCGACGACGCTGATCAGGGCATAGACGCCGAACTCCGCCGGTGACAGGACTTTGGCATAGAGCGGCAGCAGAAGCAGTCCCGCGGCGCGGTTGACCACGTTCGCCACCATGAACATCCAGCCGTGTTTGATGATCGTACCAGCTTCGACAGCCATCCGGTTTCCTTCGCCCCCTGTAGTCCGCTTCTTCTTCCGGTCTCGCCTGCTGGGGAGAGCATCGCGCCCTCCGGATCGCATGTGCGGATCACACGGGCGGGTCGGGCGGGCGCAGATAAGGAAAAAGAACGCGCCAAATCTTGGCGGAGGTCGGGAAGGCGTCAATTCGGCCTTGAAGCGACTGCAGCACTCTTCGGTGCTAGTCATCAAGGCTTCGGTCAGAGGGCCTGGACGTTCCGATTAGGCTTTCCGGCGAGTTCGCACGCTGCCTCCTGCGCCCCGCAACAGGCAAGGGTGCGTTCGCGCCGCGCCCTCGCTCGGAATTGCCGGGCGGCTTCGTTCGGTAAATCCGGGTGGCGAGCACACCCCGCAAATTCGGCGATCACCCCCGATCGAGCGGCGCCGTTCCGCCCGAACGGAGAGCTTCCCGGCATCCTCTACCCTTAAATTGCGGAGACCTGAAGCGCCGCCGGGGGTGCGACACCACCTTGCCGTTACTCCGATCCGATATCCCCGCCGGGGAGCGCATCCGAAAGTATCCCCATTAATATTCGGGCACCCGTACCCTTCGAAACACCAGTGGTATCGCGGACGCGAAATCAACGTCCGTATGCACTGTTGCTGGCCGAGCCTCCTCATCCTAATTCGTCCTCAACGAACCGCGGATCGGCCGACCAAAATCATGAAAGAGTGTTCTTTACATAAATGCGCCGGCGTAAATTCGGCGGCGCAGCAAAGTAAAGACCGGCCGAATCCTAAGAGACGCTGATGACGAGCGACCATCCGCACGAATGGCCGTGCGGTGGCTGGCATTCCCTTCAACCACGGGACCTGCGATGAGCAAACTGGACCCAGAAGTGGTCATCGATCTGACCTCGGCGAAAAAGGCGACGATCCCGACGATCGCCCCCGGGCTGCTGCTTGCACTCTCGGACGGACTGGTCCTCGCCCTTGTGGGCTGGACGCTCAACCATTTCCTCGGCGCCGACGCGCTGACCGAGCCGATGGAAGCCGCCGCCTGGCAGCGGTCGCTGGTGACCGGCCTGATGCTGGTGCCTCTGGTGAAGTCGGTGTTCGGCATCTACACCCTCGGACGCTTCGACTACATGGAACGGACGAGACGGACTTTTCAGGCGGCCTTTTTGTGCTGCGCCGTGCTGGCCGTGCCGTTCATCGTGATGGAAGGCTTCCGCTCCTTCTTCGTGGAGGCGCTGTCGATCGCGCTGCTGGGCTTCGCGATCACCTACGTCGCCGACCTGCTGCTGATCCAGGGGCTGCTGTCCAGCGCGCTGGACTGGCGCACTCCGGTGATGATCGTCGGCGCCGGCCCGCAGGGCGCCGCCATCGCCGAGAAGCTGCAGCGCCTGCCCTGGCTCGGCATGCGTCCGGTCGGCTTCGTCGATGACGACGACAGCCTGTGGCAGACCCGCGTCGCCGGCCTGCCGGTGATGGGTCCGGTGGAGCTGCTGGCCAAGTCGCCCGCCGTCGCCGGCCAGGCCAGCGCCGCCATCGTCGCCGACATGGGCCGCCACGGCAGCGACCTCACCGGGCTGGTCCGTACCCTTCCCTTCCGCCAGGTCTATTGCGTCCTGGGCGAAGGCAACGTCAGCGCGGTCGATGCGACCTACCACAACCTGCACGGCTCGCTGGCCCTGCGCGTCAGCGTCCGTCCGCCGACCGGCTACCTGCGCATCCGCCGCGCCATGGACATCGTCCTGTCGGCCATCCTGCTGGTCCTGGTGGCGCCGCTGATGCTGGGCCTTGCCGTCGCCATCAAGCTGGACAGCCCCGGTCCGGTGATGTTCCGCCAGAAGCGCTGGGCCGGCGGCAAGCAGACCTTCGACCTGCTGAAGTTCCGCTCCATGCATGTCGATGCCGAGGAACAGCTGCAGCACCTGCTGGCGAACGACCCGGTCGCCCGCGAAGAGTACATGACCTACCACAAGCTGACGGTCGACCCGCGCATCACCCCGCTCGGCCGCTTCCTGCGCAAGACCTCGCTCGACGAGCTGCCGCAGCTGTGGAACATCCTGATGGGCGACATGAGCCTGATCGGTCCACGCGCCTACATGCCGAAGGAACTGCCGGAGGTGGGTGACTCCGCCGCGGTGATCGGCACCGTCCGTCCGGGCCTGACCGGTTACTGGCAGGTGTCGGGCCGCCACCGCACCACCTTCCAGGAGCGGGTGTCGATGGACGTCTTCTATGTCCGCAACTGCGGCCTGCTGTTCGACTTCTTCATCCTGTGCAAGACCGCGGTGATGGTCCTGAAGGGTGACGGTTCGTAACACACCCGCCTTTTGAACCGGATGCCAGCCGGACCCCCGCGCCACCCGCGCGGGGGTCTTTTTCGTTGGCATCCCTGGGGTCCATTCCCTTTTTCGGACGGCAAAGGTAGGGGACGGCGCGAAAGCGGCTACCTCTTTCGGGTCCGGCCTCCTTCGGTCTAATGCCACCGCCCGGCTACGAGAAGGGGGGTGCCAACCGCATCTTCAGTGCTGCACAGCCGAACACGGTACGGCAGCCTGAGGGAAAGCCGATGAAAATCCTGGATTTTCTGGAAAAAAGCATAGCCGTCATCGGCATCATAGCCTTCGGAGGCTCCGTGCTTCCGCTCATGCTGACCGGCGGCGACCCGCTGGCCGGCGATCTGGAATCCGCCGGCGTCACCGTTCTGTATGGCGGCCTCTATGTTCTGGTGCTGGCCGCCATCGCGATGCGGCCGGCCATCGCCTTCCAGATTCCCTTCGCCAGTCCGGCGCTGACGATGATGGTGGCCTTCGCCTTCCTCACCGCTGCATGGTCCCTGTTCCCGGACGTGACGCTGCGGCGGTCGATCGCCTTCCTGTTCACGACGGTGTTCGGCATCTGGCTCGCCCTGCGCTTCCGCTTCCCGGAGATCATGCGGCTGCTGGTGGTCGGGCTGTCGTTCCTGATGTTCGTATCCTTCTTCATGATCTTCGCCATGCCGACCATCGGCCTGGACAGCGCCCAGCATGTCGGCGCCTGGAAGGGCGTGTTCTTCCAGAAGAACGTGACCGGCCGCATGATGGTCTGGCTGGTGCTGGCGCTGGTCTGGCTGGATTGGCAGAAGGAGCAGAGCCGCTGGGTCACCCGGCCGCTGATCCTGCTGGCGATGCTGCTGATCGTGATGAGCCGGTCGGGTACCGGTCTTGTCACTTCAGTCCTGGTGTCGGTGGCGCTGCTGTCGACCACCATGCTGCGCGGCAGCATCCGCAACTTCGCCCCGACGATGGCGCTGCTGCTGGCACTGCTGGTCATCATGGTCACCGCCGGCGCCACCTTCTGGTACGACGTGCTTTACGCGCTCGGCCGCGACCCCACCCTGACCGGCCGCACCGTGCTGTGGGAGCACATCGTCCATTCCGTCGGCGAGCGGCCGCTCCAAGGCTACGGCTATGCCGCCTACTGGTCCGGCTTCAACGGACCGGGCTCCAGCTTTACCCGCGACTGGGGCATCACCTCGGCCCACAGCGGCTGGCTCGAGCTGACGCTCGACCTCGGCCTCGTCGGTGTGGCGCTGGTGGTGGTGGTGCTGGGACGCATGCTGTTCCAGGGCTTCTTCGCCGCCCGCTACGGCAACAGCCGGCCCGAAGCCGCCTGGGCCTTCGCCGTCGGCTGCGCCCTGCTGGCGGTGTCGGTGTCGGAGAGCGTGTTCGCCGAACGCCATTCCATGAACTGGGTGATTGCCACCATCGCCGTGGTCCGGCTGATCCAGCAGAGCCGCTGGCAGCGCCTGCTGAACGACCGGGCGATGGAGCTGCACCGCCTGCGCCGCAACACGATGGCCGGCGTCCCGCCCTCCCCCGCCTATGCCGGCTCCTATGCCAATCAAGGCGGCCGGGCGCTCTGACCGATCCATTGGGGCATGCGCCCCCTACTCCAGCGACCCTTCCCATTTTCCTTCGACCGAAGGCAGACCCATGAGCCCGAAGAACGAGCCGGCAAGCAGCAACCGCCCGGCAAGCAACGAGCAGGTGGCCAACGAACAGGTTACCGTCGTAATCCCCACCCGCAACCGTCCGGACATGGTGATGCGGGCGGTGCGCAGCGCTCTCGACCAGACCTATCGGGAGCTTGACGTCGTCGTGGTGATCGACGGGCCGGATCCGGCAACCGCCTCGCATCTGGCGACGCTGGCCGATCCGCGGCTGACCGTGATGGAGCTTGAGACGAACCACGGCGCCGCAGAAGCCCGCAACATCGGCGTGCGCAGCGCGAAAGGCGACTGGATCGCCTTCCTCGACGACGACGACCACTGGATGCCGGAAAAGGTGGAGCTGCAGATGGCGGCCCGTCCGGCCGGCATCCGCTTTCCCATCGTCAGCTGCCGCTGTCAGGTGGTGACCGCCCGCGGGACCTTCGCCTGGCCGCGGCGGCTGGCCACCCCCACGGACGCCATCGGCGACTACCTGTTCGTGCGCCGCGGCCTGTTCAAGGGCGAGACCTTCGCCCCGACCACCACGCTGCTGATGCCGAAGGCGCTGCTGCTGCGCAACCCGGTCCCCAAATCCCGGTTCGACGACTGGGAATGGCTGATCACCTGCGGCCGGATCGACGGCGTGGCCCTGATCCACATCCCCGACGTGATGGCCGTCCATTACACCGAGGAAAACAACCGGGTCACGCTGTCGACCTGCCACAACATCAACCACGCCCTGGAGTGGGCCGAGGCGATGCGCGACCACCTGTCGCCGCGCGCCTATGCCAGCCTTCTGCTGCAGGCGACCGGCGGCGAGCAGGCGGCCCGGACCGCGGGCACACGCTGGCGGATCCTGAACTCGGCACTGCGCGACGGCCAGCCGACGCCGATGGCGCTCGCCACCTTCACCATGCATTCGCTGATGCCGGTCGGCCTGCGCCGCCGCCTGCGGCAGGCCTTGTTCTCCGCGTCCGACGCTGCCTGAGCACGAAAAAGGACCCAGACGCCTATGGACAGCACCAACGACATCCGCACCCCCGCCGGCCAGCCGGATGTGCCCACCCGTACCGTCGTCGTGTTCGCGACGCCGGGCGCGCTTGATGGCGGCGGCGGCATCGGCCGCATGACGGGCTACGTGGTCGACCAGTTCGACAAGTCGGGCACCACCCGGTCCATCATCCTCGACACACGCGGCACCGGTAGCGTTCTGCTGTCACCCTTATATCTCGGCGTAACATTGGCACGGCTGGGCTGGATCCTGGCTCGCCGGCAGGCTTCGGTCGTGCACATCAACGTGTCGGAGCGGGCGAGCTTCCTGCGCAAGGCGGCCGTCCAGGTGGTGGCGGGACTGATGTCCTGCCCGACCGTCGTCCACCTGCACGGCGCGTCCTTCGTCGAGTTCTTCGAAGGCGGCATGTTCGCCCGCGGCATCAGCCGCTGGCTGTTCAACCGCTGCGGCCGGGTGGTGGTGCTGGGCGACAACTGGCGCGATTTCCTGGTGCAGTCCGTCCGCACCGATCCCCGCAAGATCCGGGTGCTCTACAACGCCGTGCCGGACGTCGGCGCCGATCTCGGTCCGCTGATGCCGCCGGAGCCGGGAGCGGTGCTGTCCCTGCTGGTGCTCGCCAACCTGTCGGAACGCAAGGGCATCGGCACGCTGCTGCGCGCCTGCGCGCTGCTGAAGGAGCGCGGCCAGCCGTTCCGGGTCACCATCGGCGGCGGCGGCGACATCGACGGCTACCGCGCCATGGCCGCCGAGCTCGGGGTTGCCGAGGAGTGCCGTTTCCTGGGCTGGATCGGCCGGGAGGAAGCACACGCGCACATCCGCTCCCACGACATGCTGCTGCTGCCCTCCACCCATGAAGGGCTGCCGATGGTGATCCTGGAGGCTCTGTCGGCACAGCTGCCGGTCATCACCACCCCGGTCGGCTCGATTCCGGAGGTGCTGACCGACGGCGAGACCGCCCGGATCATCCCGGTGAACGATCCCGACGCCCTGGCGAAAGCCGTCATGCAGGTCGGCCGGGACCCTGCGCTCTACCGTCGCCTTGCCGAGAACGGCCGGCGCCTGTTCCTGAAGCAATTCGTCATCGACGCCTACGCCAAGTCCCTTCTGGCCATCTACCAGGAGTTGGACCGGAGCGGCGTCGAATTCTCCGAGGAGTTGGACAAGCTGGCCGGGTCGGCCGCAACAGCTTCCAAACGGCGGTAGACCATGGTCACCAAGACCTCGATGATCGGATTAGAAAACAATCAGGACGGGTACGGCCGAAAGGGAGGTTCACATGCACAGGCTGGGTAACCATACCGGCACGCCAACCCGTTCGGTCGCTCCACAGCGTGCGGATGCTGCATCGCGTAAGCTTGCAAGCGAACGTTTCCCGGCGCCTGGCCCGGGGACGTTCCAAGGGGCGGCAGCCGACCGGCCGCTCCACGAGACACCTCCCACTGCCTGACCAATGGGCTGGCAAGGAACAGTGGCCGAAAACAAAACAAGCCCGCCGCAGCCGTCGAAGGACGGACGTCACACGGTAAAAAGCCGGGGCGCAAAGCAGGAATGGCGGGCCGGGAAAGGATCAGGAGCGGACATGATCTATATCGTCTCCCCCGGCGGCACCCAGGAGAAAGGCGGAATGGGCCGTGTGGTCGACAACTTCACGACCGACTTCCGGCAAAACTGCCCGGACGTGAAGTTCGAGGTTGTCGACAGCTACGGCCCGGGCAAATTCCACCTGATGCCCCTCTATTTCGCACGGGCGACCGCCCGCCTTGCCGGATGCTTCGTCGCCGGCAAGGCCGACCTCGTCCACATCCATATGGCGGAATATGGCAGTGTCCTGCGCAAGGGCATCCTGATCGCCATGGCCCGAACCTTCGGCGTGCCGGTCGTCCTGCATCTGCATGGCGGACGCTTTCCCAAGCAGTTCAAGGACAGCAGCCCGCTGATGCGCTGGGTGATCCGCCGCATGATGGCGATGACCAGCGAGATCGTCGTGCTGGGCGAATTCTGGCGCGACTGGGTGGCCGAGGCCTTCGGGCCGGAAGCGCGCCAGCGTACCACGCTGCTCCACAATGCGGTGCCGGGGCCGGCTTCCCCGCCGGTGCGCGACGATGCGGAGGACGGTTTCGCCGGTCCGGTCCGCCTGCTGTTCCTCGGCCGCCTCATCAAGCTGAAGGGCATCGACGTCCTGCTGAACGCCCTGGCCTCCTCCGCCTGCCGCGACCGGAATTGGGAGGTCACCATCGCCGGCGACGGCGATCTGGAGACCTACCGGGCCCTCGCCGCGGAGTTGGGCATCGCCGACCGCGTGCGCTTCACCGGCTGGCTGGATCAGGCCGGCTGCCGGCGCGAGCTGGCCAGTGCCCATGTGCTGGTCCAGCCGTCGATGTTCGAAGGCCTGCCGATGTCGGTGCTGGAAGCGATGGCGGAGGGTCTGAGCATCGTCGCCACCCCGGTCGGCAGCGTGCCGGATGCCATCGCCGACGGGGAGACCGGACTGCTCGTTCCGCCGGGCGACGTGACGGCGCTGGCCGATGCGTTGGCCCGGGTGATCGACGACCGTACCCTGCGCCGCAACCTGAGCGCCGGCGCCCGTGCGCGGTGGGAGCGTCAGTTCGACGTCGCCGTGTTCCGCGAGCGGCTGTTGGAGATCTACCGCCGCAATGCGCGCGGCAGCCTGAGCACGACGCCGGCGGTTCCGGCCGGGCCGGTGCCGGCTTCCGGGCCGGCGGGCCATTCGAAAACCACGACCGGCTGACGTTGAACGGCCTGCCGGCGCCGAGCCCGGCAGGCCGCTTCCGGTTCAGGCTGGCTTAAGGCCGGGGCCGGGAGCATCGAGAGGAAGGAGGGGGCACCATGAAAAACGCCATTGCCAATCTGGTGCGCTGGTCGGGATTCGGTGCGATGCAGCGGTTCCTGAAGGCGCGACACGCGGTCACCATCGTCGTATACCACGACCCGACCCCGGACGTGCTGCGCGAGCATCTGCGCTGGTACGCCAAGCATTACGGCTTCACCACGCTGGACGCCGTCGCCACCGCGATGGAGACCGGCCACTGGGACAAGCTGCCGGACTATCCGCTGGTCATCACCTTCGACGACGGGCATCGGAACAACACGGCGCTGGCGTCTTTGTTCCGCGAGTTCGACCTGCGCCCGACGATCTATCTGTGCAGCCAGATCGTTGGGACTTCCCGTCCCTATTGGTGGAAGACCGCCGCCGCCGACGACATCGGGGTGGAGCGGTTGAAGCGCGTTCCCGACCCGGAACGCCGCCGCCTGCTGGCCGAGGCCGGCAATGATCCCGACCGCGACGGTGCCGACCGCCAGGCGATGACCTGGGACGAGATCGCGCGGATGACCGATGTCGCCGATTACGGCGCCCATACCCGCACCCATCCGATCCTGCTGCAATGCGACGATGGCCGTTGCGCCGACGAGATCGCCCTGTGCCGCAGCGAGCTGGAGGAGGCGTTGGGCCGGACCTGCCGCCACTTCGCCTTTCCCAACGGCGATTTCAGCGACCGTGAGGTCGATGAGATCCGGCGTGCCGGCTACCGTACGGCCCGCACCATCGATCCCGGCTGGAACGACGCCTCCAGCGATCCGCTGCGGCTGAAGGCCTTCCCGGTGTCCGACGACGCGACGGTGGAATGGCTCAGTGTCCAGCTGACCGGCATTCCGGCTTGGCTGCGCAAGCGCAAGGCTGCCCCCGTCGATATTCCTGCCGGCAAGGCCACGCCCGAATGGACAGGTTCGATGGCAAAGCCCAAGTCGGCAGGCGTATGACCCGGATCGCTCACGCCAAGACGAACGTCAAGCATCACGCGACAAGCTCTATTACCGGACAACAGAGTGGCTAACCACAGACTTCAATCCACTCCTATCCTTTGATCCCTCGCAAACCACCGCAATCATCACAATAAAATTGCATATCACGCCGATGCGAAAACGAGGGGGCCGAGCCACTACGGGACAGATGACAGGAGGTAGCCGGACCTACCCCCGGACAGCCTCCCGGCAAATCTTCCGGTTCCCCGTTCAGACCGACCTTTTCCCAAATCAACCCCCAGTCACGACACCCCAAGTCGACCGAACCCAGCAGGAGTTTTCAGAGACATGCGGACCGCCACCCTGACCGACACGACCCTGACCGCTCCCGCCCTGCCGGAAATCCGCGCGTTCATCGTGGAGAATTTCCTGCTCGGCAAGGACTCCGGCTTCGACAACAGCGAATCCCTGCTGGAGTCGGGGATCATCGACAGCACCGGCATCATGCACGTCGTCGCCTTCCTGGAAGAGCGCTTCGGCATCGCCGTCGACGACGACGACATGGTGGCCGACAACCTGGAATCGGTGGACCGCATCGCCGCCTTCGTCGGTCGCAAGCAGGAACTGCGCAACGCCGCCTGACCCCGAGGGGCTGGCAACGGCGGAAGGCCGCGAGACAGGCGCCAAGAGACGGGCAAAGGTAAGAAGGACATCTCCATGGCCCATCTGGTTCACCAGTTCCTCAGCGAAACGGCAGAGCGGGATCCGTCCCGCACCGCCCTGATCGCCGGAGATGCCCGCCGCAGCTTCGCCGAGCTGGACCGCGAGAGCGACGCCGTCGCCTGCGCGCTCCAGGCGGCGGGGGTCGCCCGCGGCGACCGCGTCGCGGTCATGCTGGAGAACTCCATCGAATATGTCGCCGGCCTGTTCGGCACGCTGAAGGCCGGCGGCGTGTTCGTGCCCGTCAATCCCTCGACCAAAGCCGACAAGCTGACCTACCTGCTCGCCGACGCCGGGGTCCGGGTCCTGCTCGCGCCGGCAGCATTGGCCCGGCAGGTCCTGCCGGCGCTGGAAGCGGTGGAGACCCCGCCGACAATCCTGTGGGTCGGCACCGGTCTGCCCGACGGCGCCACCGGCCTGCTCTACGCCGACGCCCTGGCGGCTCCACACCGCCAGCCGGCCGATCCCGGTCTGATCGATCAGGATCTGGCGGCGATCATGTATACCTCCGGTACCACCGGCCGGCCGAAGGGCGTGATGCTGACCCACGGCAACTACGTCAACACCAGCTGGGCGATCTCCACCTATCTGGGGAACACGCCCGACGACGTGGTGATGTGCGTCCTGCCGCTGACCTTCGGTTACGGCCTGTCCCAGGTGCTGACCGGCGCGCGCGTCGGCTTCACCCTGGTGCTCGAGCGCTCCTTCGCCTTCCCGATGGAAACGCTGAAGCGCATGGTCCTGCACCGCGTCACCGGCCTGCCCGGCGTGCCGACCGTCTTCTCCACCCTGCTGGGGCTGGAGGCGGCGAAGACCGCCGATCTCGGCAGCCTGCGCTACCTGACCAACGCTGCCGCCCCGCTGCCGGCCGCCCATCTCCAACGGCTGCGTGAGCGTTTCCCGCAGGCGGTCTTCCATTCCATGTACGGCATGACCGAGTGCTGCACCCGTATCAGCACGCTCGATCCCGCCGAGCTGGAGATGAAGCCGACCTCGGTCGGACGTGCCATCCCCAACTGCGAAGCTTTCGTCGCCGACGAGGACGGCAACCGTCTTCCCCCCGGCCAGGTGGGCGAGCTGGTGGTGCGCGGCGCCAACGTGATGCGCGGCTACTGGAACCGGCCGGAGGAGACCGCCCGGCGCCTGCGCCGCGGCCCACAGGGCGAAACCCTGCTGTTCACCGGCGACCTGTTCACCCAGGACGCCGAAGGGCACCTTTACTTCGTCAGCCGCAAGGACGACGTCTTCAAGTGCCGCGGCGAGAAGGTCAGCCCCAAGGAGGTCGAGAACGCTCTGTACGAGCTCGACGGCGTGCTGGAAGCCTGCGTCATCGGCGTCCACGACGATGCCGACGGCTTGGCGGTCAAGGCCTTCCTGGTCCCGCGCGAGGGCGCCGTCGTTTCGGAGGCGGTGATCCGCCAGCACTGCCGGGGCCGCCTGGAGAGCCACCTCGTCCCGAAGTTCATCGAGTTCCGTGACAGCCTGCCGAAGACCGACTCCGGCAAGATCAGGCGCGCGGACCTGATGGAAGAGGCGCAGGCGGCCCACCCCCATCGGCAGGCACGTCCGATCACAACCGCCGTCCCCTCTCCCGCGTAAGCGGGGACGGGCCAGGGAGGGGCCGATAGGGCTCCCAACACCAATACAAGAACACCCACCCCAGGACAGAGAGACTGCTCATGTGTGGTGTCGCCGGAGTTCTCGCAGGATCGCGTGCCGAACCGGCCGGTCTGGACGAGTTGAAGCGCATGATCGCCATGCTGGGCCACCGCGGCCCGGACGGTTACGGCTTCTACCGTGACGACCGGATCGGACTTGCCCATGCGCGGCTCAGCATCGTCGGCCTCGCTGGCGGCTTCCAGCCGATCCACAACGAGGACCGCACCCTCTGGATCAGCTTCAATGGCGAGATCTTCAATCATGTCGAGCTGCGGCGGGATTTGGAGGCGCGCGGCCACCGCTTCTACACCCAGACCGATACCGAGGTGATCGTCCACGCCTTCGAGGAATACGGCCCCGCCACCTGGGCCAAGCTGAACGGCCAGTTCGCCATCTGCCTGTGGGACACCACCCGGCGCGAGCTGTGGCTGGTCCGCGACAGGCTTGGCATTCTGCCGCTGTTCTATGCCCGCCGTGGCGACCATCTGGTCTTCGCGTCCGAGGCCAAGGCCCTGTTCGGCGGTGGCCGGGTGGCTCCGGCCTTCGACCCAGCCCGTCTCGCCCAGGTCTTCACCCACTGGAGCACCGCCCCGCACGGCAGCGTGTTCGAGCGCGTGGAGAGCGTGCCGGCAGCCACCGCAATCCGCGTCGACTCCACGCTGGCGCTGCATGTCGACCGGTACTGGCAGCCCGATTTCGTCACCGATCCGGCGTTGGCCAAGCTGTCGCTCGACGAGGCGGCGGACCGGCTGGAGGAGAAGCTGCTCGACGCCATCCGCCTGCGGCTGCGCGCCGACGTGCCGGTCGGCGTCTACATCAGCGGCGGGCTGGACAGCTCGGTGATCGCGGCCCTGGCCCGCAAGCTCGACACCACCCACATGCACAGCTTCGGCGTCCGCTTCACCGACGCCGGCTTCGACGAGACGCCGCAGCAGCGGCTGGTCGCCGGCCATGTCGGGACCGAACATCACGACATCCTCTGCGGCCCGCAGGACATCCAGTCGGCGTTGCCCGACGTCATCCGCCATGGCGAGATGCCGCTGGTCCGCACCGCCCCCGCCCCGCTGTTCCTGCTGTCGCGTCTGGTGCGCGAAAGCGGCATCCGCGTCGTGCTGTCGGGCGAGGGCGCCGACGAGTGGCTGGCCGGCTACGACATCTTCAAGGAGGACAAGGTCCGCCGCTTCTGGGCGCGGCAGCCCGGCAGCAAGGCCCGGCCGAAGCTGCTTGGCCGCGTCCATCCCTTCGCCGCCGTCAACGGCCAGAAGGACAGCCCGCTGTGGCAGGCCTTCTTCAAGCGCGGAATGATGGACACCGACGAGACCTTCTACGCCCACCGCACCCGCTGGCGGAACACCGCCTGGTCGCAGCGCCTGCTGTCCGCCGATGTCCAGGCCACCGCCGACGACGCCGCCTTCGAGGCGCATGTGGCGGCCCATCTGCCGGACGGCTGGTCGCGCTGGTCGCCGCTGGCGCGCAGCCAGTGGGCGGAGATCGCCACCTTCATGACCCCCTACCTGCTGTCGGCCCAGGGCGACCGAGTCGCCATGGCCAACAGCATCGAGGTCCGCTACCCCTTCCTCGATCCGGCGGTGGACGACCTCTGCGCCGCCCTGCCGGATCGCGTGAAGATGCTGGGTCTGCGCGACAAGCTGGCCCTGCGCCGGCTCGCCGCCCGCCATCTGCCGGCCGAGATCTTCCAGCGGCCGAAGCGGCCCTACCGCGCGCCGATGACTACGGCCCTGTTCGGCGACGGCGCTCCGGACTATGTCCGCGATTTGCTGTCGCCGGAAGCGCTCGCCCGTTACGGCCTGACCGACGCCGCCGCCGTCTCCGCCCTGGCCGACAAGGCCCACCGCCAGAACGGCAACATGGCGGGGGAACGGGAGGAGATGGCCCTGGTCGGCACGCTGACCCTGCAGATGCTGGCCCATTACGTCCACGACGAACTGCCCCAGCGCCTCCGCGACCAGCGGGCCGCCCTGGACCGGGCCGAAATTCACGTGCTGGAGGACCGGGTCGGCGACGCCGGGACCGCCACGCCCCAGCCCACCGCGGCCTGACAGCCGCGGCCCTTTCTGACCGACGATGCATCAACCCCCATTGGGAATCGTGACCATGCTGAACGCCCTCACCTCGTTCGACTCGAAGGCCCTCGATCTGGATTGCGCGGCCGCGGCGCGCGAGATCGAAGACGCCATCCAACGCATCGTCGCCCATGATCTGCGCCGCCAGGGCATCGTGCTCGGCGTGTCCGGCGGCATCGACAGCTCGGTCTGCGCCACGCTCGCCGTCCGTGCCCTCGGGCCGGAGCGCGTGCTGTGCATCCTGATGCCGGAAAAGGAAAACTCGCCGAAGAGCACCCGCCTCGGCACCCTGCTCTGCGAGCATCTCGGCGTCACCCCGGTGATGGAGAACATCACGGGTCCGCTGGAGGCGCTCGGCTGCTACGAGCGGCGCGACAACGCCATCCGCCGTCTGTTCCCGGAGTTCGGTCCGGGCTGGAAGCAGAAGATCGGGCTGGCCGGCAACCTGCTCGACGCCGACCGCGTCAACTACTTCACCCTGACCGTGGAATCCCCCGACGGCGAGCGCCAGACCAGCCGCATGCCGGTCGATGTCTATCTTGACGTCGTTGCCGCCACCAACCTGAAGCAGCGCATGCGCAAGACGGTCGAGTACACCCATGCCGACCGCCTGAACTACGCCGTGCTCGGCACGCCGAACCGGCTGGAATATGAGCTGGGCTTCTTCGTGCGCGGTGGCGACGGTCTGGCCGATCTCAAGCCGATCGCCCACCTCTACAAGTCCCAGGTCTACCAGATGGCCGCCTATCTCGGCCTGCCGGCGGAAATCCAGGCGCAGTCGCCCAGCACCGACACCTATACCCTGCCGCAGTCGCAGGAGGAGTTCTACTACGCCCTGCCCTACGACAAGCTGGATCTGGCGCTCTGCGCCTACGGTCGCGGCGCCAGCGAGGAGGAAGCCGCGGAGGCGCTGAACCTGACCGTCCAGCAGGTCCACCGCGTCTACAAGGACATCACCGCCAAGCGCCGCACCTCCGCCCGCATCCTGCGCGATGCCCACTTGGTGCAGCCGGTGTCCGTCGGGGATGAGGCATGAGCGTCATCGACTGGAAGCAACGTGGCGTCGCCCGGTATGAACCGGGCGACAGCGCCACTCTGGAGACTTTCCAGCGCGCGCATTTCGGTGCCGATGCAATCCAGCTGTGTTCCGACCACTTCCACTGGCTGTTCGAGGAACCGCCGGAGCGGGACCATGACGGACCGCAACTCTGGCTGTGCAAGCGCAACGGGGCGGTGGTCGGTCAGCAGGGCGGCATCCCCTTTGCCCTGAAGGTTGGCGACCGCAACCGCCGGGCCTCCTGGGCGATCGACCTGATGGTCGCGCCGGAATGGCGCCTGCGCGGTGTCGGGCCGGCCCTGTCGGAGACCCACACCGGGGCCAGCGATCTCGCCGTTTCGCTGTCGATGACGGAGGCCGCCTACAAGTCCTACAAGCGCGGCGGCTGGCTCGACCTCGGCAATGTGCCGACCTATCTGCGGGTGATCGATCCGCTGCGCTGCCTGCGAGTCAGCCCCTATGGCGGCGGGCTGGCCAAGCTGGTCGCCAGGGTGGGCAAGCCGGCGCTGGCGTCGGCCTCAATGGGCTATGGACTCTCGGCCAAGCTGCTCGGCGCCAAACTGGTGGAGATCGACCGCTTCGATTACCGGGTCGACGATCTTTGGGAATCGGCTTCACCGCAGCATCCGGTGATCGCCCGGCGTGACTGGGCTTTCCTGAACTGGCGCTTCGACCTCACGCCGCAGGCCGACCGTTTCCGCCGCTTCTATGTCATGCGGGGTGAGACGGTGCTGGCCTACGTCGTGCTGCGGGTCGATCACTGGAAGGGCGAGCCGGTCGGGGTGATCTGCGATTACCTGGCCCGGCCGGGCTGGCTGATGGCGGCCTTCTCGCTGATGACGGAGTTGGCGCGCCGGGAGGGCATGGTCGCGCTGATGTGCCGGACGCTGAACGTCCAGGCGGCGCGGCCACTGTCGATGATGGGCTTCCTTTGCCTGAAGAACGGTCTGCGCACGCCGACCCGCATGATGGTGCGTCCCGCGCTCGACCAGCCTGAACTGGCCGGTACGGTAGGCGACCCGAAGAACTGGTTCGTCACCATCGCCGACAGCGACATGGGTTTCAAAGGCCTGGGTGAATAAAGGGGGCGAGGAGAAGGAGAGCCCGGACTCCGGACGCGAAAAGGCCGCCTTCCCGTATGGGAGGCGGCCTTTTCGCTGATCGCGATAAAATCGAGTTTCAAGTGACGGGACGCATCTTCAGATTGTCCATGAAGCGGCTTGCCGCTGTGCATGGCGCCCGGTGAGAGATCAAGCCGATCGAGCGATTAGTAAGGCTTAGCTTCAGACATTGCTGTCCGTCCACATGCCTCCTATCGACGTGATGGTCTGTCACGGCTCTCAAGGGAGCTCTGGTTTAGAGGTGGGTTTCCCGCTTAGA
>NZ_RWIJ01000040.1 GCF_019805165.1 Azospirillum sp. 412522 | reverse complement strand
GGTCGGCCCGCGCCTTCCTCGATCCGCCGTCGCTGCTGATCGTGCTGGGCGGGACGCTGGCGGTCACCACCGCCTCCTTCTCTCTGGGCGACGTGGCGGTGGCCTGGAGGAACGCGGCGGCGGTGCTGGTCCACCAGACGCTCGACCCCAAGGGCGTGGCGCGGCAGGTGATCCTGCTGGCCGAGGCCGCCCGCCGGGCCGGGCCGGAGACCCTGCGCAACGTCCTGCCGGAACTGCGCGGCGAGCCCTTCCTCCACCGCAGCGTCACCCTGATCACCGAAGGCCTGCCGCCCGACGCCATCGAGCGGATGCTGACCGGCGAGGTCGAGGCGACCGCCGGCGGCCACGGCAAGAGCGCCGGCGTGCTGCGCCGGGCGTCGGAAGTGGCGCCGGCCATGGGCCTGATCGGCACGCTGGTCGGGCTGGTGCAGATGCTGGGCAGCCTGAGCGACCCGTCGGCCATCGGCCCGGCGATGGCCTTGGCGCTGCTGACGACCTTCTACGGGGCCGTGCTCGGCAACGTCGTCCTGTCCCCGCTCGCCGCCAAGGTGGAGCGGGCGGCGGAGGAGGACGCGCTGGTCAAGACCCTCTACACCATCGGCGCCGTGTCCATCGCGCGCCAGGAGAATCCGCGGCGTCTGGAGATGCTCCTGAACGCCGTCCTGCCGCCTGGAAAGCGGATCCAGTATTTCGACCGGGAAGCCCCGAGAGTGGGAGCGTAAGGCTATGCGTCTGCTGATCGTTGGAACGTTGGAAGGCTACATCACCGCCGCCGGCAAGATCGCCATGAAGCGGGGGGCCAAGGTGTCGCACACCGACAGCATCGAAGGGGCGCTGACCGCCTTGCGTGCCGCCGCCGGTGCCGATCTGGTGATGATCGACGTCAAGCTGGACATCGCGACCTTCATCGACAGCCTGAAGTCGGAGCGGATCACCATCCCGGTGGTCGCCTGCGGCATCGGCACCGATGCGGCGGCCGCCGTGCGCGCCATCCGCGCCGGCGCCAAGGAATATCTGCCGCTGCCGCCCAACGCCGAGCTGATCGCCGCGGTGCTGGAGGCGGTGGCCGAGGAAAGCCATTCCATCGTCTGCAGCGACCCGGCGATGCTGGCGACGCTGCGGCTGGCCGAGCAGGTGGCGCCCAGCGACGCCTCGGTGATGATCACCGGCGAGAGCGGCACCGGCAAGGAGCTGATGGCGCGCTTCATCCACCGCAAGAGCCGGCGGTCGGGCGAGCCCTTCGTCGCGGTGAACTGCGCCGCCATCCCGGAGAACCTGCTGGAATCGGAGCTGTTCGGCCACGAGAAGGGCGCCTTCACCGGCGCCGTCGCCCGGCGGCTCGGCAAGTTCGAGGAGGCCAACAACGGCACCCTGCTGCTGGACGAGCTGTCGGAGATGCATCCGCGGCTCCAGGCCAAGCTGCTGCGCGCCATCCAGGAGAAGGAGATCGACCGCATCGGCTCCAGCCAGCCGGTGAAGGTCAATGTCCGCCTGATCGCCACCTCCAACCGCAACCTGGAGGCGGAGGTCCGCTCCGGCAATTTCCGCGAGGATCTGTATTTCCGCCTGAACGTGTTCAGCGTGGCGATCCCCTCCTTGCGCGAACGCCCGGCCGACATCCCGATGATCGCCGAGCATTTCCTGAAGAAATACGCGGAGGCCAACGGTCTGGGCGACAAGCGTCTGACCGAGGACGCCCTGCTGATGCTGAAGGCGCATCACTGGCGCGGCAACGTGCGCGAGCTGGAGAACACCATGCACCGCGCCGTCCTGCTGTCGCGCGGCGAGGAGGTCGGGCCGGAAGCGATCATGCTGACCAGCAAGATGCTGGCCCCGGAAGGCAGCGCGCAGGCCTCCATCCCCAGCGACTCGCCGGTCGCCAACCCGTTCGCCGGCCCCGGCGGCACTGTGCCGGCCGCCGCTCCGGCACAGCCGCAGCAGCCGGCCGTTCCGCTGGTGGTGCCGCCGCAGGGCGCCCTGCCGACCAGCTATGGCCCGCCCAAGGGCGGCAAGCCCGGTCCCTACGGCATGCCCGCCAACGGTGGTGCGGCAGCGGCTGCCGCGGCGGCCTCCGCCAACAGCGGCAGCGCCGCCGGCCTCGCGGCGCTGATCGGCCGCACCGTGGCCGACGTCGAGCGCGACCTGATCCTGGAGACGCTGACCCACTGCCTGGGCAACCGCACCCATGCCGCCAACATCCTGGGCATCTCGATCCGCACGCTGCGCAACAAGCTGAAGCAGTATGGCGACGAGGGCCGCAGCGTGCCCGCTCCGGGCAATGACGAACGGGCGACCGCCTGACGGCGCGTCCGGGACCGGGGCCTGAGCGGCAGGAGCAGACATGGCGCTGACCGAGCATAATGCGGGTGGAGGCGGGGGCAGCGGCCCCGGCAACATGGCTGCCTTCGGCGAGATGTGGGCGGTCACCAAGGCGTCGCTGAAGCGCGGCGACGTGGCGATGGCCATCGGCATCCTGATCGTCGTCGTCGGGCTGATCATGCCGCTGCCCAGCGTCATGCTCGACATGATGCTGGGGCTGAACATCACCGTCTCCATCCTGATCCTGATGGTGGTGCTGTTCATCGAGAAGCCGCTGCAGCTGTCGTCCTACCCGACGATCCTGCTGATCACCACGCTGCTCCGCCTGTCGCTGAACATGGCCTCCACGCGCCTGATCCTGACGCAGGGGCATGAGGGCACGTCGGCCGCCGGCCATGTGATCGAGGCCTTCGCCAGCCTCGTCATGGGCGGCGACTTCGTCATCGGCGTGATCATCTACGCCATCCTGACCATCGTGAACTTCAAGGTCATCACCGCCGGTTCGGGCCGCATCGCCGAAGTGGCGGCGCGCTTCACCCTGGACGCCATGCCCGGCAAGCAGATGGCCATCGACGCCGACCTGTCGGCCGGCATGATCGAGGAGAGCACGGCGCGGGCCCGGCGCAAGGAGCTGGAGGACGAGAGCGCCTTCTTCGGCTCGATGGACGGTGCGTCGAAGTTCGTGAAGGGCGACGCGGTCGCCGGCCTGATGATCATGTTCATCAACATCATCGGCGGCGTCACCATCGCGGTGCTGCGCCACGACATGCCGGTGATGACGGCGCTGGACACCTTCACCAAGCTGACCATCGGCGACGGCCTCGTCTCCCAGATCCCGGCGCTGGTCATCTCGATCTCCGCCGGCTTCCTGGTGTCGAAGGCCGGCATGGGCGGCTCCACCGACAAGGCGGTGGTGGGGCAGCTGACCGGCCACAGCCAGGCGCTGGCCCTGTCGGCCGGCGCCATCGGCGTTCTGGCCCTGCTGCCGGGCATGCCGATCCTGACGCTGGCCCCGGTCATCGGCGCCGTGGGCTTCGCCGCCTGGTACATGCCGCGCCTGCGCGCGAAGAAGGAGGCGGAAGAGGCAGCGGCGGCGGAGGAGGCGGCGGCCGGGGCCGGACCGGGCGGCGTGCCGGGTGCCGGACCGGCGCCGGACGAGCCGATCGCCACCGCGCTCGCCATCGACCTGATCCGGCTGGAGCTGGGGTACGGCCTGTTGTCGCTGATCAACCAGCCGCAGGCGGGAAGCCACCGGCTGACCGACCAGATCAAGGGGCTGCGCCGGCAGATCGCCGGCGAGGTCGGCTTCGTCATGCCGGCGGTGCGCATCCAGGACAACCTCCAGCTTCCGCCCAACACCTACATCATCCGCGTCAAGGAGATCGAGGCCGGGCGCGGCGACATCCGGCCCAACATGCTGCTGGTCATGGACCCGCGCGGCGACGCCATGAGCCTGCCCGGCGAACAGACGGTGGAGCCGACCTTCGGCCTGCCCGCCATCTGGATCGAGCCGGGATACCGCGAGGAGGCGCTGTTCAAGGGCTACACCGTGGTCGACCCGTCGACGGTGGTGACCACCCATCTGACCGAGCTGATCAAGGACAACATGCCGGAGCTGCTGTCCTTCACCGAGACGCAGAAGCTGCTGGACGAGACCGACAAGGAACACCAGAAGCTGATCGCCGATGTGGTGCCCGGACAGATCACTGTGGGCGGATTGCAACGGGTGTTGCAGAATCTCCTTGCCGAACGGGTCTCGATCCGGGATCTTCCCACCATATTGGAAGGGGTATCCGAAGCGACCAGCCAGACCCGCAGCATCACCCAGATCACCGAGCATGTGCGCTCCCGCCTCGCCCGGCAGATCTGCGACGCGAACACGAACGAGATGGGCTTCATTCCCCTCGTCACCCTGTCGCCCGAATGGGAGCAGGGGTTCGCCGAATCGCTGGTGGGCGACGGCGACGACCGGCAGCTGACGATGGCCCCGTCCCGCCTGCAGCAGTTCATCACCTCCGTCCGCCAAACCTTCGAGCGACATGCCATGATGGGCGAGAGTCCCGTTCTGTTGACCAGCCCGCTGATCCGGCCTTTCGTCCGCTCCATCGTCGAGCGGTTCCGGCCGGCGACCGTGGTCATGTCGCAGAACGAGATCCACCCGAAGGCCCGCATCAAGACGCTGGGGCAGATCTGATGGTGCGCGCCGTTCTTCTCCCCCCCCGGCCTGACGGAAGGCGCTGCCGATGCGGCTGAAGTCCTTCCACGCCAAGACCATGTCCGACGCCATGCGGATGGTGCGCCAGTCGCTGGGCGACGACGCCATCATCGTCGCCACGCGCGAGGAGGAAGGCGGCGGCGTGCGCGTCACGGCGGCGGTGGAAGAGGACGACCTGCCCCCCGCCCCGGCATCCGCCGCCGCGCGCGGCGGCCGTGGCAAGGCGCCGGCCAAGCCGGTCGAACCCGAGATCGACGTCGGCGAGGTGGTGGCCGACGCCCTGCAACGCCATGGCGTCCCCGCCACTCTGGCGGAGCAGCTGATCGACGCGGCCTCGGGCCTGGATACCGAGGATCCGCGGCTGGCGCTGGGCTCGGCGCTCGATTCCTTCTTCACCTTCAACCCGCTGCCCGACGGCCGGTCGCCGGTGAAGCCGCTGGCCCTGGTCGGCCCGCCCGGGTCCGGCAAGACGCTGGTCGCGGCCAAGCTGGCGGCGCGGGCCGTGTTCAGGAAATGCTCGGTCGGCGTCATCACCACCGACACGGTGCGGGCCGGCGGCGTCGACCAGCTGGCCGCCTTCACCCGGCTGATGAAGCTGAAGCTGGCGACGGTGGAGGACCCCGACGCGCTGGCCGGCGCCTTCGAAGTGCATCGCCGCACCGACCTCGTGCTGGTCGACACCGCCGGGCGCAACCCCTTCGACGCCGACGACATGCAGGATTTGCGGGCCATGCTGTCCGCCGGGGAGGTGGAGCCGGTGCTGGTGCTGCCGGCCGGGCTCGACGCGATGGAGGCGGCCGACATGGCGCTCGCCTTCAAGGCGGTGGGCGTGCGGCGCATGCTGGTGACCCGGCTGGACATGACGCGCCGTCTGGGCAGCGTCCTGGCCATCGCCGCCCGCGCCCGGCTGTCCTTCTGCGACGCCAGCATCTCGTCCAAGGTGGCGGAGGGGCTGACGGCGTTGAACCCGCTGGCGCTCGCCCGCATGATGATCCCGGCCGAGGAGAAGGCGCCCGCCGCGAAGGAGCAGGCGCCGCACCGGACCGCCCGCGCCGAGTCCTGGGACGAGGACGACGACGGGCAGGCGGACCATGAGCCGGATCATGAGTCTGATCGCGGCGCCGGCCGTGGGCCGAAATTCGGACGGGGCCGCGAACTGGAGGAGGACGATCCGGAGATGGAACCGGCGCCGCTCCCCCCGCCACGCAGGGCCGCCGCCGCCAAGCCGTCCAAACCCGCAACCGCAAAACCCGCAACCAAGGCCAAAGCCGCCAGTTCCCCCTCGTCGAGGACCCTGCCATGACCGATCCGGTGTTCCCGGCCGCCCTCAAGAACGTTCGCCCGCTGCGCGGCGCCAACGTCATCGCCGTGGCCAGCGGAAAGGGCGGCGTCGGCAAGACGTGGTTCTCGATCACGCTGAGCCATGCCCTGACCAAGGCGGGCATGAACACCCTGCTGTTCGACGGCGATCTGGGCCTTGCCAACGTCGACATCCAGCTTGGATTCTCGCCCAAGAACGACCTGGGCGCCGTCATCAACGGCGAGGTGACGCTGTCCAAGGCGGCACAGCGCTTCCCCGACACCGGCTTCGACATCATCGCCGGCCGGTCGGGGTCCGGCACGCTGGCGCAGTTGCCGAGCCAGCGTTTGTCGGGCCTGCGCAACGACCTGCTGGAACTGGCCAGGAGCTACGACCGGGTGGTGATGGACATGGGCGCCGGCGTCGACCGGACGGTACGCACCCTGTCGGGTCCGGCCGGGATCACCCTGGTGGTGACGACGGACGAGCCGACCTCGCTGACCGACGCCTACGCCTTCATCAAGCTGACCCACGCCACCAACCCGTCGGCCGACCTGCGGATCGTGGTCAACATGGCGCAGAGCGTGAAGGACGGCGAACGCACCTACGGGACCATCCTGAAGGCCTGCCAGAACTTCCTGAAATTCAAGCCGGCGCTGGCGGGCATCATCCGCCGCGACCTGAAGGTGCGCGACGCCATCCGCAACCAGACCCCGCTGCTGACCCGCTCGCCCGCCAGCGACGCGGCCCGCGACGTCGAGGCGATCGTGCAGCGGCTGCTCGCCAGCGCCAAGTAACCGGCGCAGATGGGCGGGGCGATCCCACCATCGGTCACATCGGCCGCCGCCACCGCGGTGGCGCCCCCCGCCACGTCCGCACCCGCCACGGCCGAGGCCACGGTCGTCCAGCTTCCCGAACGGCTGCCGGAGGTGACCCGTCCGGTGGTGCTGACCGGCACCGTCGCCGGCCAGACGCCGGAGGGGTTGACCCGCGTGCGGACGGCGTCGGGCGAACTGCTGCTCGACAGCGCGATGGAGCTGCCGCCTGACAAACCGGTCACCGTGCAGATCACGCCGGGCACCACGGCGCCGACGGGCACTCCGACCACAGCGCTACCCGGCAAGCCGACCGCGCTGATCCTGCTGCAATCCCTGGGCAGTCCGACCACGCCGCAGACCGGCGGCACGACGCCGGCCCCGGCGGCCACCCCGTCAACCGGCAGCGGAACGGCGCCCGCCGTCCTGATGCCCGCTCCGGCACAAACCACCGTCCCGGCCAACCTGCCGCCGCTGCTGCCGGGCACCGTCGTGCCGGCGCTGGTGCTGGCCGGCGGGTCGGGCACCAAGCTTCCGACCTCCGCCACGCCACCGTCGCAGCCGGCACCCGCAGCAACGGCACCCCTGCCGCCAACCGGGACCACGAGGCCGGAGGCTCCGGCTGCCGGGGCGCCCGCCGCAGCGACGGCCGGAACACCCACGCCCGCCCCGACCGTGGGTGGCGGCGGTGCCACCTTCGGCACGCCGGTCCAGTTGGGCGGCGATGCGGCCCATCCGGGCGCCGAGACACCGATGGCACCCAGCCTTCCCGGCGCCGACACATCCGGTGAGGTCGCCGGCAACCCTGAACCGCCCGACCTGCCACGCGGCGCCACGGTCGCGCTGAAGATCCTGACCGTCACCCCGCCGCCGCAACAGCCCCTTCCGCCGGGCAATGCGGAAGCCAACGGACGCAACCAGCAGGCGGGGGGCCAATCCGGCCAGCAATCCGGAGGGCAGAGCGCTCCGCCTACCCCGCAGGCCGACGAGGCCGCGCTGCCGCCCGACACCCCCGTCCTGCGCGGCACGGTGGCCGGCAGCACGCCGCAGGGGCAGCCGATCCTGGCGACCAAACAGGGCATGCTGGCGCTGAACGTCCCGGCCAGCCTGCCGCAGGGAGCCACGGTGACGGCGGCGCTGGCCGACCTCGCCCGCGCCACCCAGGCGGCGGCCCCCGCCCTGCCAGGCCCGCCGGGACCGCTCGACGGGCGCGACTGGCCGGCGATGCGGCAACTGATGGCGACGCTGGCGGCGGCCGATCCGGCGCTCGCGAAAACGATGCTGGCGACGATGCCGCAGCCCAACCGCAAGCTGACCGCGGCGCTCGGCTTCTTCCTGGCGGCGATGCGCGGCGGCGATGCCCAGGGCTGGCTCGGCGACGATGCGGCATCCGCCCTGGACAAGACGGGGCGGCGCGACCTGCTGGAACGGCTGGAGAAGGATTTCGACACGCTGGCCCGCGAAGCGGCGGAACCACTGCCGGGCGACTGGCGCAGCTATACCATTCCGCTGATGGACGCCAACGGGCCGAAGCCGATCAGGCTTCATGTCCACCCTCTGAAGGAGGATGAGGAGAGCGGCGGCAAGGAGCGGTCCAAGCCGGGCAGCCGCTTCGTCATCGACCTCGACCTCAGCCGCTTCGGACCGATGCAGCTGGACGGGCTGGTGCGGCCCAACCATTTCGACCTGATCCTGCGCAGCCACGCCGCCCTGCCGCCGGAGCTGCGGGTCGAACTGATCCAGGTCTTCGCCGACAGTGTCCGCGCCGTCGGCTACACCGGCGGCCTGTCCTTCCAGTCGGGCGCGCGCAGCTGGGTGAAGCTGACCCGCGCCGGTCGGGCCGGGCTGGGGGTGTCGGCATGAGGCGCGAGCGCCTGTCCACCCGCCCTTCCCCCGACGCTCGTCACGACTTCCTGGTGGAGCTGCGCGGCGAGCCGCTGCCGGGGGTGCGGCTGACCTTGCGGCTGGTGCCCGACCTGCTGGTGCCCGAACCCGCGTCGGTCACGGCCTATCTGGCGGAGTTCACCGGCGTCGATGGCTTCGCCGGAGGGCTGGAGACGTTGGCCGTCGCCATCCTGGACGACGTCAACAACGAGCTGGTCCCGCGCTGGGTCGAGGTGACGGTGGAAAGCGAGGAGCCCCTGCCCCACCGTGTGGTGATCGAGGACCGGCAGCCGACCTGGGACAACCCCCGGCTGATGGAACGGTTGCGCCCGATTTGACGGCGGGTCATAACGCATAGGGCGGCTTGCTGAACTGCCGCGGCGAAAGGATGAGAAACCCGGTTCCGGCTCTCGCCCGGCCGACCGTAATTCAGGACGTCCGGCGCATCGTGACGGATGCGACGGACGGCACCTGACGGACGAACTCAGGTGGCGACGGCGACCACTCGCGTCCGCACACCTCCCAACACAACCATAGCCGCCAGCAGCAGCACGATTCCGCTGACGCTGAAGACCCCGCCGGCACCGATGACTCCGAAGATGGCGCCGCCCGCCGCCGCCCCCGTGGCGATGGCGAGTTGCACCGCCGCGACGAAGAGACCGCCGGCGCTTTCCGCCTCGTCCGGTACGGTGCGGGTGATCCAGGTGGACCAGGCAACGGGAATGGCGCCGAAGGCGACGCCCCACAGCGCGATCAGCACTGACGCGACAGTCGGCGAGCCGCCCAGGGCGGCCAGCCCGAGTCCGAGAAGCCCCATGGTCAGCGGCATGACGGCCAGGGTCAGCCGCATGCTGCGTTCCAGAAGCGCACCGCCGAGATAGGTGCCGGCGAAATTCGCCACGCCGAAGCCCAACAGGATGCCCGACACGCCGCTGACGCCGACGCCGGTCACCGTCTCCAGGAACGGACGGACATAGGTGAAGAGCGCGAAATGCCCGGTGAAGACGAGAATGATCGACAGCATGCCGAGCCCGACGCCCGGCCGCACCAGCACCTCGCCCAGCGTCCGCAGGCTGGTATGACCGTTCGGCGCCATGCGCGGCAGCGTCAGGAACTGCGCCGCCAACGCCACCAATCCCAGCCCGCCGGCCATCAGGAACACCGCGCGCCAGCCGAGCAGATCGCCCAGATAGCTTCCAACGGGCGCCGCGAGGACCGTGGCAGCCGACACGCCGCTGAAGATCATCGACAACGCCCGCGGGATCATCTCCTCCGGCACCAACCGCATGGCGATCGCAGCCGACATGGCCCAGAAGCCGCCGAGCGCCACCCCCAGCAGCACCCGGCCGATCAGCAGGGACAGCAGGTTCGGGGCGAAGGCAACCATCAGGTTGGACACCAGCAGCAACGCCGAAAAGGCGAGCAGCACGTAGCGGCGGTCGATTCGGCGGGTCGCGGCGGAGATGAGCAGGCTGGCGACCAGCGCCACCATGGCGGTCGCGGTGACGGCCTGTCCGGCCATCGCTTCGCTCACATGCAGGTCGGCCGCCATCGGCGTCAGCAGGCTTGCCGGCAGGAACTCGGCCGTCACCAGCCCGAACACGCCCAGCGACAGGGAGAAGACGGCGCCCCAGGCCGGTTCCGTCGGCACGGCACCGGCCGGCCTCGCAGGTCCGATCATGATCTATCCTCGGTGAAAGAGTGTGTTGCGGTGCAGAATAGGATGGAGCGTCCGGACGTTCCATGCCATAACGTCCAAATTCTTTGACCGTTCGTCCGAAGATGCCAAAATCGCCCCGTCCCCTTCCCTCACCCGACCTCGTCAGCGAGCTTCTGCTCGGAATGCGGCTGACCGGCGTGCAATACCGCCGCATCCAGGTCGCTCCTCCCTTCGGCATCGGTTTCGGCACGGAGGAAGGGCGGGCGCAATTCCATTTCGTCGCCCGTGGACCGGTCGTGCTGCGGTTGCTCTCGGGCCCCGCCTTTGCGCTGAGCACAGGTGACGCGGTGCTGCTGCCGCGCGGCGGCGCACATGAACTACTGTCGGAGCCGGATCTGACGGCCCGCGATGTCGCCAGTTTCGCGACGGCGCCTCTGTGCGGCAATGTCAGCACGCTCGAATCCTGCCCGGCCGAGAGCTGCCGCACGAAAGACGCGGTCATCTTCACCGGTTGCATGGAGTTCGATCTCGGCGCCATGCAGCCTCTGGTCGGCTTGATGCCCGAAGTGATGCAGGTCGGCACCCTGCTCGACCGCTATCCCGAGATGCTGCCGATGCTGGAGGCGATGGAGCGCGAGGCGCGGGCCGAACGTGCCGGCTATGCCGGCATTCTGGCCCGGCTGGCCGACGTGGTGTCCGCGTCGATCGTCCGCGGCTGGGTGGAGTGTGGGTGCGGCGATGCGCACGGCTGGATCGACGCACTGCGCGACCCGCGGCTCGGCCGCGTCATCACCGCGCTGCATCGGGATCCCGGCCGCAACTGGACCGTGGCGGAACTGGCCGCGGAAATGGGCGCCTCGCGTTCGGTTTTCGCGGAGAGATTCCTGGCGGTGACCGGAGTAACCCCGGTCCGGTACGTGACGGAACTGCGCATGCGGCTGGCCGCCCAGTGGATCTTGCGGGAGCGGCTGTCGATCGAAACCGCCGCGCATCGGCTCGGCTACGGCTCTCAAGCCGCCTTCAGCCGTGCCTTCAAGCGCGTCATGGGCCACCCGCCCGGTGCCTCACGCAACGCTGCATCATAGCGGCGCCATGATCGGAACCCGGCGGTGCCCCGGGTCCACCCACAAGGCGGGCCGGATGGGAGGTGGTTCCCGTCGACCGGAAACCACCTCGAAAGCGCTTCAGACCACGCCGAGACGGGCTTGGGAGCCTGGCATATTGCCGACGGCCGCCGGCTTGATCCGGAACCATGCGGCATAGAGAGCAGGAAGGAATAGCAGGATCAGCACCGTGCCGACCGCCGTGCCGCCGATCAGCGTGTAGGCCATCGACCCCCAGAAGACCGAGTGGGTGAGGGGGATGAAGGCCAGCACCGCGGCAAGGGCGGTCAGGATCACGGGCCGCGTCCGCTGCACCGTGGCCTCGATGACGGCGTGATAGTCGTCGAGGCCGGCGGCCTGGTTCTCCTTGATCTGTTCGGTCAGGATCAGCGTGTTGCGCATCAGGATGCCGGCCAGCCCGATCAGCCCCAGGATGGCATTGAAGCCGAAGGGCTGGTTGAAGGCGAGCAGCATGGGCACGACGCCGACGACACCGAGCGGCGCGGTCAGCACAACCATGGCCATCGTCGAGAAGGAGCGCACCTGCAGCATGATGAAGACCAGCATGGCCGCGATCATGACGGGGAAGACCTTGCCGAGCGCCGTGTTGGCCTTGGCGGCTTCCTCGATCGATCCGCCCATCTCGATGCGATAGCCGGCCGGAAGCGAGGCGATCAGCGGCTGAAGGGCCGTCATGATCTGCTTGGAGACCTCCGGCGGCTGGGTCGCCTCGTTGAAGTCCGAGCGGATCGTGATGACCGATGTCCGGTCCCGGCGCTTCATCATCGGCTCTTCCAGCCTTATATCCGCATGGCCGATCTGGTCGAGCGGGATTTGCCGGCCGTTCCGGCTCGTCAGCGAGAAATCCGCCAGACGCGCCGGGTCCAGCCGTTCGCCGCCGGCGCTGCGTGCCACGATGGGGACATTGCGGATGTCCTCGCGGACCTGGGTGACGGCGATCCCGGTCAGAAGGAACTGGAGCTGCTGGCCGACCTCGGCTGGAGAGAGGCCGATGAGGTTCAGGCGATCCTGGTCCGGGGTGAAGCGGAGCACGGGCGTGCGGTTGCCCCAATCCCTGTTGGCCTGCCGGACGTCCGGCAGGCTCCGCATGATGGCGAGGGCCTTTTCGGAAATGCCGTAGAGCTGCGCCGGATCCGGACCCATCACCCGGAACTCGATCGGGAACGGCGTGTAGGGCCCGAACACGAGCTGGGTAACGCGCACATAGGCCTCCGGCACCAGTCCCTGCGCCACCGTCTGCCGCAGCCGGTGCTTCAGGGACTCGCGCGTCTCGGCGTCCGGCGTGAGCACGACGATCTTGGCGAAGGCGGGATCGGGCAGTTCCGGCGACAGGGCGATGAAGAAGCGCGGCGCGCCCTGACCGATGTAGCTCGTGACGATCCTGGCCTCCGGCTGATCGGCCAGCCAGCGTTCGATCTTCTCGACGGAGGCCGTCGTGGTCTCGATGCTGGTGCCTTCCGGCAGGCGGACCTCCACCAGCACCTCTGGGCGGTCGGAGGTCGGGAAGAACTGCTGCTTCACGCCGCCCATGCCGACGACAGCCAGGACAAAAGCGATGCCGACGACACCGCAGGTCAGCGCCTTGTGCCGCACGGCGAAGGCGATGAGCCGGCGCAGTCGCTGGTAGTTCGGGGTGCCGTAGATCGCCTCGTGGCCGCCGGCGACCGGCTTGATCGCCGGCAGCATCCTGACGCCCAGGTAAGGCGTGAAGACCACCGCGACGATCCAGGAGACGATGAGGGAGAACCCCACGACCCAGAAGATGTTGCCGGCATATTCGCCGGCGGTCGAGCGCGCGAATCCCACCGGCAGGAAGCCGGCGATCGTCACCAGCGTTCCGGACAGCATCGGTGCCGCCGTGTGGCTCCAGGCATAGGCGGCCGCCTTGATGCGGTCGACGCCCTCCTCCATCTTCACCACCATCACCTCGATGGCGATGATGGCATCGTCCACGAGCAGGCCGAGCGACAGGATGAGCGCGCCGAGCGTGATGCGGTCGAAGAAGCGGCCGGTTTCGAGCATGATGAGGAACACGACGGCGAGCGTCAGCGGAACGGCCGCCGCCACGACGATGCCGACACGCCAACCGAGGCTGAGCAGACTGACCAGCAGCACCACGCCCAGCGCCATCGCGAACTTCACCATGAACTCGTCGACCGCCGAGGTGATGTTGACGGCCTGATCGGTCACCTTGTCGAGCGTCATCCCGAGCGGCAGCGACCGCGCGATGCCGGCGGCCCGCTCCTCCAGCGCCTTGCCGAGCGCGAGGCCGTCCCAGCCCTCCTGCATGACGGCCGCGAGCATGACGGCGGGTTCGCCCTGGTGACGGATGATGTAGGTCGGCGGATCCTCGTAGCCGCGGCGGACCTCCGCGATGTCGGACAGCTTCAGCGTGCGACCGGCGGCGACAACCGGCGTGTCGGCGATCGCCTGCACCCCGTCATAGGCGCCGTCGATCCGGATGAAGACCTGCGGCCCCCGGGTGTCGATCGAGCCCGACGGCGTGACCGTGTTCTGCCGCTGGAGGGCGGCGATGATGTCCTGGGCCGACACGCCGAGGGTCGCCAGCCTGGCATAGGAGAACTCGACGAAGATCCGTTCCGGACGCTCGCCCAGGATGTTGACCTTCCTGACGCCGGGCACATGCAGCAGATCCTGGCGGATCGCCTCGGCCTGCCGGGCCAGGTCGCGCATCGGCAGGCCCCTGGCCTTCAGCGCATAGAGCGCGAAGCTCACGTCGGAATACTCGTCGTTGACGAAGGGGCCGAGCACGCCGGGCGGCAGGTTGCGCGTCTCGTCGCCGATCTTCTTGCGGGCCTGGTAGAACTCCTCCTGCACCCTGGCCGGCGGCGTGCTGTCCTTCAACGTCAGGGTCATGTAGGCGTAGCCGGGCCGCGTGGTCGTCTCCACCCGGTCGTACCAGGCCAATTCCTGAAGGCGCTTCTCCAACGGCTCGGCGACGAGATCCTGCATCTCGCGCGCGGTGGCGCCCGGCCAAGCGCTGGTGACCGTCAGGGTCTTGATGGTGAAGGACGGATCCTCCGCCCGTCCGAGCATGACGAAGGCGAAGGCGCCTGCCGCCGCCAGCAGAAGGATGAAGAACAGGGTGACGGCCCGCTCGCGGACGGCGAGCGCGGAGAGATTGAGGCTCATCGGCCGCCCCCGCTTTCGGACGCTGTCCTGACGCGGACCCCGTCCTGTAGAAGATGGGCGCCGAGCGACACCACCGGATCGCCAAGGCCGAGCCCGGAGATCACGGCGGTTTCGCCGCTCACCCGGATCAGCCGGACCGGCTGGAAGCGCACCGTCGAACTGGCGCGATCCAAGGTCCAGACACCGGTCCTCCGGCCATCGTCCAGCACGGCGCCCAGCGGCACCTGCATGTCCGACCGACCCGACCCGCCCGCCAGTCCCGCCAGCCTGATGGTGACCGTCGCCCCGAGAGGCGCCGCCGCGGCGTCGCCGTCGAGCACATAGCGCGCCTCGTAGGTGCGGGTCTGGGCATCGGCGGCGTCCGACAGCTGGCGCAGATGCGCGCCGTAGCGCTGGCCGTCGGCACCATAGAGGCTGGCTTCGGCCGGCGAACCGATCTGCGGCCGGACGGTTTCCGGCAGCGCCACCACCGCCTCGCGCGGGCCGGCCTGCGCGATCCGGACGACGGCCTGGCCGGCGGCGACGACCTGGCCCGGCTCGCCGAGCGTTTCGACCACCGTTCCGTCGCTGTCGGCCACCAGGACGGAGTAGGTCGCCTCGTTCTCGGCAACCCGGGCATCCGCTTCGGCGCTGGCGAGCTGCGCCCGGGCGGTGTCCAGCGCGGCCTTCGCCTGTTCGTGACGCTGCCGGGAGGCCCATCCGTCGTTGACCAGGCTTGCGTATCGCCGCTCGTCCGCCTGGGTCTGCACGACCGCCGCGCGCGCCGCGGCGACCGCGTTGCGCTTGGCCGTGAGCGCGAGGCGCAGGTCGGTCTCGTCGATGCGCATCAGCGGCTGGCCGGCTTTGACCTGCTGGCCGACCGTCGCAAGTCGCTCCACGATCTTGCCGGGGACGCGGAAGCCTAGGTTGCTCTGCACCCTCGCCCCGACGACGCCGGTGAAACCGCGTTCGGATCCGATCACCCGAGCCGCTGCGGCAAGCCGGACGATTGGCGCATCCTGCCTGGGGTCGCCCAAGGCCGATGCCTCCCCCGTGTGCATGGACAGCGCCACGAACGCGGTCGCGCCGAGCGCCGCCGTCAGAACGCCACCCAACACGATCATGCGCCTCTTCCGCATGCCCGCCTCCTCACGTTAATTTAGATTGCGTTCGACATCTATATCGCCTATAGATGTCGAACGCAATCTAAATAAGGGACGCTCTTGCACGGCGCCGCCGCTTCCAAGACCACCCCGGCCCGAAGAGGAAAGTGAGAACCCGATGGCAATGATCGATCGTGGCATCGCCCTGGTGACGGGAGCATCGTCCGGTATCGGCTACGCGACGGCCAAGGCTCTGCAAGCCGCAGGATTCGACGTGTTCGGAACCAGCCGTCGCGCGACCGCCGGAGGACCCGACGGCGTCACTATGCTGACCTGCGATGTGACCGACGACGCATCCGTGGCGGCCCTTGCCGACGAGGTGCTGGACGACGCCGGCCGCATCGATCTGCTGGTCAACAACGCCGGCGTCGGTCTCTTCGGTGGTGCGGAGGAGTCCTCGCTCGCACAGGCGCAGGCGCTGTTCGATGTGAACCTGTTCGGCGTCATCCGCGTGACCAATGCGGTGCTGCCGATCATGAGGCGCCAGAAAAGCGGCAGGATCGTCAATCTGAGTTCGGCACACGGATTCATTCCTGCACCTTATTTCGCACTCTATTCGGCGACGAAACATGCCGTGGAGGGCTATTCCCAATCGCTCGACCATGAACTGCGCACGCTCGGCATCCGGGTCACCCTGGTCGAGCCGGCCTATACCCGAACCTCTTTCGACGGCAACCTCGTCAGGCCCGATCGGTCGCTCGATGCCTATGCATCCGCGCGCGCTGGCGTGACCGTGGCCGTGCAGGACGCGATCAAGAAGGGCGATGCACCTGAAATCGTCGCCGAGACCATCGTCAAGGCCGCGACGGATGCCGCACCGAAACTGCGCTACCCGGCAGGCAGGCTGGCACGGCAGGTCAGCGTTCTGCGCCGTTTCGTCCCCGCCTCCGCCTTCGACAAGAGCCTGCGCAAGATGCTGCGGCTGCCGGTTTGAACAGGCCGCGACGGGCGCCGTGCCCGCGTCTGGACCATGCCCCCACCTCCGGTCCAATGAAGGAAATCCCATGACCGCCCTGTCCCGCCGGGAGAGCCCAACAGTCCAGGCGCCCGCCTACAAAATGCCGCCCGGCGTCCTCGACGGGCCGGTCGCACCGACGATGCTGCGCCTTGCGGTGCCGACGACCCTGGTGCTGGTCGTCCAGACGCTGGTCGGGGTGGCCGAGACCTATTTCGTCGGCTTTCTCGGGACCGAGGCGCTCGCCGGGGTCGCCCTGGTCTTCCCCATGCTCATGCTCATGCAGATGATGGCGAACGGCGGCATCGGCGGCGGCGTCTCCTCGGCGGTCGCCCGGACTCTGGGGGCGAAACGCCGCGAGGATGCCGAAGCGCTGATCTGGCATGCGGTCGTCCTGGCCTGCGCGTTCGGCCTCCTCTTCACTGCGGCGGCTTTCCTCGCCGGACCGACCCTCTATCGGGCGATGGGGGGAGCGGGGCCGACGCTGACGGCGGCGCTCACCTATTCCGGGGTCGTGTTCGCCGGCTCCATCCCGGTCTGGGTCACCGCCTTGCTGTCATCCGCCCTCCGCGGCGCCGGCAACGTGACCGTGCCGGCGCTGGTGATCTCTTCCGGCACCGCTCTCCTCATCATCCTGTCGCCGGCCCTGATCTTCGGCTGGGGCCCCTTCCCCCGTCTCGGCGTCGCGGGCGGCGGGGCGGCGGTGGTCATCTACTATCTGTTCGCCGCGCTTGCGCTGATGCTCTATCTGCGGTCGTCGAAGAGCCTCCTGAAACTGAGGATCGTTCCGCTGCGTACGCGTCTGTTCAAGGACATCATGGGGGTCGGCCTCCTGTCGGCAATCGGTACGATCCAGGTCAATCTCACGGTCACCTTCGTCACCGCTGCCGTCGGCCGGTTCGGCGCCGATGCCATTGCCGGGTACGGCATCGCCTCCCGCCTCGACTACATCCAGATTCCGCTGATCTTCGGGCTCGGCACCGCCATGGTGACCATGGTCGGCCACAACATCGGGGCCGGCCAGATGGCGCGGGCGCGTCGCGTGGCCTGGATCGGGGCCTCTCTCGCCTTTGGAATGACCGAGTTCATCGGCCTTGCCGCCGCGATCTTCCCGCAAGCCTGGATCGGCCTGTTCAGTGACGATCCCCGGGTGCTGGCGATGGGCACCCTCTATCTGCGGACGGTGGCGCCGGTCTACGGTGCGGTCGGGCTTGGTCTGGCGCTCTATTTCGCCAGCCAGGGAGCGAAGCGCGTTCTGTTTCCCGTCCTGGCCGGCACCGTGCGCATGATCGTCGCAGCCTTCATCGGCTGGTCGGCGGTCGCATGGTTCGGCGCGGGACTTTCGACCCTGTTCCAGATCACCGCCCTGGCGGCAGTCTCATACGGTCTGCTGACGGCGGCAGCCATGATCGGCGGTGCCTGGGGCCGGCATGCCATCCACCGGTCGCTATCCTGGAAAAGCCCCGCGGAATAGGCGGAGGTGGAGAACGGTGTCCATCATCCATATCTCCCATAGAGGTTGGTCGGAATCTAAAAAAGGAGGCGGACCATGCGTGTAAGTCGCGTTCAGGCTGAGGAAAACCGGCAGACGGTGATCAACGTGGCAAGCCGTCTTTTTCGGGAGCACGGCTTCGACGGCATCGGCCTCAAGGACTTGATGGAGGCGGCCGGCCTCACTCAGGGTGCCTTCTACAAACAGTTCGCGTCGAAGGAGGATTTGGCGGTTCAGGCGTCCAGGCGGGCGCTGGAAAGCGCCTCCTGCCGATGGGCTGCCGCGGCCACGGCAAATCCCCCAGATCCCGAGGATCCGCTCGGTCCGGTGATCGGCTTCTATCTCAGCGCCGGGCATCGCGAGGAAAGGACGGACGGCTGTCCGATCGTGGCTCTTGGTTCGGATGTCGCCAGACACGGCGTCGAGGTGAAGGAGCCTTTCGAAGCCGGGATCAGGACGCATCTCGAAATCCTCGGCCGCCTGATGTCGGAGACGCAAGGCGAAGAGTTCAAAGGCAAGGCGATGGCAATTCTCTCGATCATGGTCGGTGCGATGACGCTCTCGCGTGTCGTCAACGATCCCGACCTTGCTCAGGCCTTTCTGGACACTGCGGCCATGCAGGCCCGCAAGATCGCCGCCGTTGAACGAGCGACCGGCTGATCAATCTTCTGCAGAAACCTGCGGGAGACGCGTTCGGAGCGTGGCCCGCGAAGTCCGAGAAGGGAGAACCGGATGGGTGCGATCACAACGGGACCCCGTCCATCGGGGAAGAGCTGAGCATGCCGGTCGGCAAACCCAGCCGGCGGGCCGCAATCCTGACGGTGGCCGGACAAACCTTTCTTCGGCTCGGCTATGCCGATGCCTCGATGGATCGCATCGCCGCCGAGGTGGGCGGTTCCAAGAGCACGCTCTACCGCTATTTTCCTTCCAAAGCAGCCCTGTTCGCAGCCTACGTCGAGGAGGTCGGCGCTTTGGCGTGCGCCGCTCTGGCCGCCGTCGACATCGAAGGAAATGAACCCGAAGCTGTTCTGGAGGACACCGCACGGGCCTATCTGGACCTGATACTGGCCCCTTCGGCACTTGCCATGACCCGCCTCGTGATGGCTGAAACCGGTCGCTTTCCGGAAGTTGGCCGCATCTTCTACGAGCGCGGGATACAGCGCACCGAACAGCGGATCGCCGCCATCCTGCAGTGCTTGGCCGAGCGGGGCGGCGCACCGGATTGGAAATATCTGGCATTGCCCGGTGCTGCCGCACATTTCCGGGCGCTTTGTGAGTCCGGGCCGCATGAGGGGTGCGTTTGGGGGCTTCGCGATGCGGTTTCCCGGGAAGAGGTTGCAAGGACTGCCCGACGGGCGGTCGTCCACTTCCTGCGTGGCTGGTCAGGTCAGGTTCCGCGGGCGACCGAGAGCCGGGAAGCCAACATTTCCGGCTGAACAGACTCCAGGCTTCCGGTTTTCCGCATGTTTCACGCTTCAAGCGATTCCGCTTGAACCGATCACACCCTAAGCGTCGAAGAAGACCTGAACTGTCTCACCTCGTCCTCGATCCAGGCTCTGACGGCGCCGACCTTCGGGTGGTCCCGATGCCCCATCGGATAAACGAGGTCATATCCATACTCGACATCGAGCCGAGCCTCGGGGAAAAGCGCGACGAGGCGTCCCGCAGCCATGTCCTCCCAGACCAGAACGCTTCGCCCGAGCGCCACGCCTTCCCCTCGGATCGCAGCCTCGATCGACATGCTTCCATGACTGTAGCCCGGCCCCCGCGCGCCGGGAGCCGGAACGCCCATCATCCCGAACCAGCGGTTCCAGTCGGCCTTCATGCCGTTCTCATGGATGAGCCTGGACGCTGCGATGTCCTTGGCGGTGCGAAGGCCGCCCATGCGCTCGCGGTATTCCGGCGAACAGACGGGGCTTACGGTCTCGTTCATGATCCGCTCCGAATCCGCACGGGGATATCGCCCGTCCCCGTAACGCATCGCGACGTCCGCCTGCGATTTCGCGAAATCGATCTCGACATCGGTGACTTCGAGGTGGACGTCGAAATCGGGATAGCGGGCCATCAGCCGGTGCAGACGCGGGGTCAGCCATTTGCTCGCGAACGAGACGCCGGAACTCACGGTGAGGCGCGCGCTCTCGTTTCTGCGGCGGATGCTCTCCGCCTCGCGGGAGAGTTCCGACAGAAGACGGGTGACCACGGTAAAGAACCCCGCGCCTTCCGCGGTGAGTTCGATCCTGCGGGTCATTCGGCGGAAGAGCGGGACGCCGAGATGATCCTCCAGCGCCCTGATCTGTCGGCTGACCGCGCCATGCGTGACGTGCAGTTCCTCGGCCGCCAGGGTCATGCTCAGCCTCCGCCCGGTCGCCTCGAAGGCACGCAGAGTCTGCAACGGAGGAAGCCGATCGGCCATGGCGCGCTCATGCGTGCGGAATGCTCACGCATAATGTGACGACAAATGGTTTGTCCGCAAGAGCGGCGGGTCCTTAGATGTGCCCCGATCAAGGGTATCCGACGGACTGCAACGCGCCATGAGCCAAATCACGACCGTCCCTGCTTCCCACTCCCCGGCCGCCGTCCCGCCTCCCGTCACCTTTGGGAATTTCGGAGCCATGCTGCTCCTCGCGATGGTGTGGGGCCTGTCGATCCCGGTGACGAAGCTCGGCCTGATCACGATGCCGCCCCTGACCCTGACGGCGCTCCGTTTCGCGGTCGCGATCCCTTGCATGATACTTCTGCTGGCCGGCAAGAAGCCCCTGCCCTGGAAGGCCCTTCCCGCCGTCGCGGCCTTGGGTATCCTTGGCATCGGCGTCGGGCAGGTCACGCAGACGTTCGGCGTGGCCGGGACATCCGCCTCGATCGGCACGATACTGTCCGCGACCATTCCCCTGTTCATCGTTCTGTTTGCGGCGATCCGGCTCAAGCAGGCCGTCACGCTGTCCCAGCTCCTGGGTGTGGCAGCGGCCTTCGCCGGCATCGTCATCGTGGCCCTGGAAAACGCGGGCGAGGCAGGAGCCGACGGAACAACCGCCCTCGGACCGGTCTGGATGCTGATTTCTGCGGTGGCGGTCGCCTTCTACTATGTCTGGAGCGTCGAGCTTACGAACAGGTACGGCACTGTGGTGGTGGCGACATGGAGCACTGTCTTCGGCTTCGCGGCACTGCTGCCCTGGGCGGGCTGGGAAGCGTGCCACACCTCCTTCGAGTTGACCGGACAGGCCATGGCGGCGGCGGCCTATCTTGGCCTCGCCGTGACGGCAGCGGGCCTTTTCCTGTGGCTGCGTATCCTGCGTGACGTGCCGGCCCCGGTCGCGGCAAGCGTGCAGTACCTTCAGCCGGTGTTCGGCATTGCCGCCTCGGCGATCATGTTCGGCGACAGGATAGGAATCCAGTTCATGGCAGGCGTCGTTCTCATCCTGGCCGGACTCGCAACGGCGGTGCGGGCGCAGCGCTCGAAGTAAGTGCATGGTCCGGCTCGGGGCCGGGCGAGGCCGCTTGAAGAACGCCCGATCGGAGCGGCGGGACGAGGCCGATCCGACATTCCGGCGATGTCCCGGATAATGGACGCAGGCTCTTCCGGCAATTCGCCGTCCCGGGTTCCCGGCCGGGCCCACTCCATCGGCTGCGGCCAACCATCTTGCGCAGTTCCGCCCACGCTTCCGTCCGCTCCACGCCGTTCGAGCCATCCGCTTCGGCGTCCCCTGCGGCAAACTGTCCGGCAAGCCTCCGGACCACCGAAGCGGTTTGTCTTTCAGACTAATATATTAGTATAATAACCTCACGATCCATCCGGTGAGGCCCCACCATGACCGCGGACCCATTGGAGACGGCGCTGCTCCTGCGCGTGGTGATGCTGCTGGGGCTGCTGCTTCTCGGCTTTTGCTAACCTCTTCCACAGGGATGCCTGGACCATGGCGACCTATTCCGACCTCAGGCGCGAGACCTACTCCGCCACCATCGACGGCAAGCCGGTGGATCTGTTCACTCTGCGCAACAACCGCGGCATGGTGGTGCGAATCACCAATTACGGCGCCAAGATCGAACAGGTTCTGGTTCCCGACCGCGACGGCGCGCTGGGCGACGTCGTCCAGGGCTATGACGGCATCGACGGCGCGATGGGCGGGCAGGCGTCCATGGGATCCTTCATCGGGCGCTATTGCGGGCGCATCGACGGCGGGCGTTTCACGCTGGACGGCATCCCCCATCAGACGGCGGTGAACAGCCCGCCCAACACCCTGCATGGCGGACAGCGCGGCTCGCGCTTCCGCGTCTTCGACGCCCGGCAGCTCGACGACGCCAGCCTGGAGCTGACCTATGTCTTCCAGGATGGCGAGGAAGGCTTCCCCGGCACCCTGCCGCTGCGGCTGGTCTATACGGTCGGCGACGACAACGCCCTGACCATCGCCTGGACCGCGGTGGCGGCCGACAAGACCACCGTCGCCAACTTCACCGACCATACCTTCTTCAACCTGTCGGGCGATCTGGGGTCGTCGATCCTCGACCATGTCGCCACCGTTCATGCCGGGCGCTATCTGGCGCTCGGCGATACCGGGGTGCCGACCGGCGAGAGGGTGGAGGTCGCCGGCACGCCGCACGACTTCCGCACCCCGGCGGCACTCGGCGCCCGCATCGAGGCCGACGACCGCATGCTGGCGCTCGGCAAGGGGTACGACCTCCATTACGTGATCGACAAGCCGGCGGACGGTGCCGTTCCCGTCCTGCACGCCCGCTTCCTCCACCCGGCCAGCGGCCGGACGCTGGAGGTGCTGTCCACCGAACCCGGCCTGCAGCTCTACACCGGCAACTTCCTGGAGGGCAAAGCCCCGCGGGACGTCGGCAAGGGCGGTACGCTCTACACCAAGCGCAGCGCCTTCTGCGCCGAGCCGTCCAAGTTCCCCAACGCCGTCAACATCCCCTCCTTCCCCTCGACCGTGCTGCGTCCCGGCCAATGGACCGCCGGGTCCATCGTCTACCGGTTCGGGGTCGCCTGAGGCGGCATCCGCCGCCCGCCCCCACCCGTTCCGCACGGCCGCCCACCCTCCCCCTCGGAGTCCGTTACGCCATGAGCACCGCCAAGCCGATCCGCCGTTACCGGCAGACGAAAGTCGTCGCCACGCTCGGTCCGTCCTCCTCCTCGCCCGACATGATCCGCCGTCTGTTCGAAGCCGGCGTCGATGTCTTCCGCCTGAACTTCAGCCACGGCAGCCACCAGGACCATGGCGAGCGCGTGCGCGCCATCCGCGCGCTGGAGGAGGAGACCGGCCGGCCCATCGCCATCATGGCGGATCTGCAAGGACCGAAGCTGCGGCTGGGCCGCTTCGCCGACGGGCCGGTGACGCTGACCCCGGGCCAGTCCTTCTGCCTGGATCTGCTGGCGGAGCCGGGCGACGCCCGCCGCGTCGGCATGCCCCATCCGGAAATCTTCGCCGCCCTGGTGCCGGACGCCGAACTTCTGCTGGACGACGGCAAGGTGCGGCTGCGGGTGACCGCCTGCGGTGCCGATTTCGCCGAGACCGTGGTGGTGTCGGGCACCAGGCTGTCGGACCGCAAGGGGGTCAACGTCCCCGGCGTGATGCTGCCGCTGTCGCCGCTGACCGCCAAGGACCGCGCCGACCTCGACTTCGCGCTCGACCAGGGGGTGGACTGGGTGGCGCTGAGCTTCGTCCAGCGGCCGGAGGACGTGGCGGAGGCGCGCAAGCTGGTCGCCGGCCGCGCCGCCCTGCTGTCGAAGCTGGAGAAGCCGCAGGCGATCCAGCATCTCGACCGCATCGTCGAGATGTCGGACGGCGTCATGGTGGCGCGCGGCGATCTGGGCGTGGAGATGCCGCCGGAAGACGTGCCCTCCATCCAGAAGCGGATCGTCCACGCCGCCCGGCTGGCCGGCAAGCCGGTGATCGTCGCCACCCAGATGCTGGAATCGATGATCTCCGCCCCGGCCCCGACCCGCGCCGAGGCCTCCGACGTCGCCACCGCCGTGTTCGACGGCGCCGACGCCGTGATGCTGTCGGCGGAGACCGCGTCGGGCGAGTATCCGGTGGAGGCCGTGTCGATCATGGACCGCATCGCCCGGCGGGTGGAGGGCGACACGCTGTACCGCACCATGATGGACGCCCGTCATGCCGACCCGGAGCAGACGGAATCGGACGCCATCACCGCCGCCGCCCGGCAGGTCGCCCATACGGTGAAGGCGGCGGCGATCGCCACCTATACCACCAGCGGCTCCACCACGCTGCGGGCGGCGCGCGAGCGGCCGGAGGTGCCGATCCTCTGCCTGACCGAGAACGCCGCCATCGCCCGCCGGCTGGTGCTGGCCTATGGCGTCCATGCGGTGCTGACGGAGGATGTGCAGAGCTTCTCCGACATGGTGCACAAGGCGGCCCGGCTGGCCTATGTCCATGGGCTGGCGGAGGAAGGGCAGCGGCTGGTCATCACCGCCGGCGTGCCGTTCGGCATGCCGGGGTCGACCAATATCCTACGAATCGCCTGGGTCGAAGCGCCGAGCCGCCCGACCCGTGAACGCGACGCCCGCGCCCGGCAGCCGATGGCCCTCGCCGACGCCTGATCGCATCGTACTTTTTGCCGGCCGCCAAGCTTCCGTTTCGAATAAGCGGATGCTTGGCGGAGTATCAAACGGACGGCCGGTCGGCCTTGAGTACTATCGGGCCTCTACGCTCTTGACACCGATCAAATAAAGATAGCTTTTTAGCTAACTGCCATGTTTTGGCGGCGCTGGCTGATACCCAACCAATCCGGTCGGGGTTTCCCCTTTCTTGAAACCCGACCGGTGGAACGGGCAATCAGAAAGGCCGGCGGCAGTCGGGTGTTCCAGGAGTGTGGTTAGGATGTCGATTGAATTGGCCGGACTGTGCTTCACATCGGCTTCCGGCCTGCCGTTCTCCCACGACCATTGGCTGGTGGCGCTGTCCTATGCCGTCGCCGCCTTCGCCTCCTATGCCGCACTCGACATGGCGGAGCGGATGCACCGCACCTCCGGCGTTGCCCGCATGATGTGGCAGGGCTGCGCCGCCGCGGCACTGGGCGGCGGCATCTGGGCGATGCATTTCATCGGCATGCTGGCGCTGACCATCGACACGCCGATCGCCTACGCTCCGGGGAAGACGCTGCTGTCGCTGGTGACCTCGGTCGCCTTCGTCGCCGCCGGGTTCCGCATCATCCAGCGCAGGCGCTCTCCCGCGGCCATCGCCGCGGCCGGGATCATCGTCGGGCTTGGCGTCGCGGCAATGCATTATCTCGGCATGGCGGCGATGGTGCTGCCGGCCCGGATCGCCTACGACCCGCTTCTGTGGGGACTTTCGGTCGCCATCGCCGCCGCCGCCGCGACCGCGGGATTGTGGCTTGCCACGCGCATCCACCGCCTGCGCGAACGGGCGCTGGCCGCCCTGGTGATGGCGGTCGCCGTCTGCGGCATGCATTACACCGGCATGGCCGCCCTGGTGGTGCAGGTCGATCCCACGCTGATGGCGGCGGACGGCGGGCTGGGGGAAGGCGTGTCCAGCGGTCCTCTGGCCGCGGTGGTGGCCGTGGCGACCTTCGGCCTGCTGCTGCTGGCGCTGGTGTCCGCCACCGCCGACCGCCGCATCTCCGCCGCCGCCGCTCGGGAGGCCGCCGCCCTGCGCGTGGCCAACCTGGAACTTGAGGCCGCCCGCCTGCAGTTGGAGGCGACCCAGCGCGAGATCATCCGTCGCCTGTGCAGCGCCGGCGAGTTCCGCGACAACGAGACCGGGCAGCATGTGGCGCGCATGGCGCAGATCGCCCACCAGTTGGCCCTGGCGGCCGGCTGCGCCCCCGGCTTCGCCGCCCAGTTGCTGGAGGCGGCTCCCCTGCACGATATCGGCAAGATCGCCGTCCCCGACCATGTGCTGTTGAAGGCCGGCCGGCTCGACGCCCAGGAATGGACGATCATGCGCCAGCACGCGAGCATCGGGCAGCGGCTGCTGGCCGGCAGCGGCCTGCCCCTGCTCGACCTTGCCGCGGAGGTCGCCGGGACGCACCACGAGAAATGGGACGGCACCGGCTATCCCGCCGGCCTGTGCGGCACCGGGATCCCGCTGTCCGGCCGCATCGTCGCCATCGCCGACGTGTTCGACGCCCTGCTGTCCTCCCGCCCCTACAAGGACGCCTGGCCGCTGGACGCCGTCGTCGCCCATATGCGGGAGCAGGCCGGCCGACATTTCGACCCGGATCTGGTGGCGGTCTTTCTCGGCCGTCTCGACACGATGCTGGCGATCCGCGAGCGCTTCGTCGACGAGGACAACGGTCCGCAGCGGCTGGTACAGACCGACGCCGCCGAATAAGGTCCGGAGGTGCCACCGCGCCCCCTGCGGCAAAGCTGCGTGACGGGGCTGCTCCGCGATGGGCCGGATGTCCGGCAGGCCGGCGGTTTCATCGGCATGTCCCCGCAGACGGTTTCAGCAGGTCCACGGCCGCCACGCACCCGAAACGCATCCGAATTCACGGCCGAAGCGGCAATGTCGAGGCGAGCCGGGGGAGACAGGGATCTATACGGGGACCAAAACGATAAGGGCCTAGCCGCTGGCGCGGCTAAGCCCTTGAAATCGATGGCGGACCCGACGAGATTCGAACTCATGACCTCTGCCTTCGGAGGGCAGCGCTCTATCCAGCTGAGCTACGGGTCCATCGCTGGTGGAGGCGCAACATAGCCCAAGCCCTGCGGGGACGCAAACACTAAAATCACTGTTTTTTCGACCAGTTGCGAACCTCCCCTGCCCCCCCGACCACCGCCTTCGGAGGGCGGCGCTCGTGCCGTTCCGGCGCGATGGAAACGTTTCCATTCTTCACGAAACCGTTTTCACGGCGTCACGCGATTGCAACACACCGCCGCCACTCTGCACCCGCGCCGGATCGGCCGGCGCCGGGGACGAGGACGGCGGATGGTGCGGGACGGCATGCGAACGACGGATGGCCGGGTGACGGACGGGCGCGCGATGGACCGCGTGGCGACGATCCGCGACGTGGCGGCGCGCGCCGGGGTGTCGATCGCCACCGTGTCGCGCGTGCTGAACGGCAGCGGCAACGCCACGCCGGAAACCATGGAGAAGGTGCGCGCCGCCGCCTCCGACCTGTCCTTCCGCCCCAGCACCATCGGCCGCAATCTGAAGGCGGCGCGCACCCGCACCGTCGGCGTGCTGGTCCCGTCGCTGACCAACCCGGTCTTCGCCGAGAGCGTCGCCGGCATCCAGGAGGCGGCGGCGGAGGCCGGATACAGCGTGCTGATCGCCTCCACCGACTATGATCCGGCCAAGGAATCGCGCGCCATCGAAGGGCTGCTGTCCAATCGGGTCGAAGGGCTGGTGCTGACCGTCGCCGATGCCGACCGCAGCGGGTCGCTCGACACGCTGGACGAGGTGCGGCTGCCCTATGTCCTGGCCTACAACCAGCCGGACCGGGCACTGCGCGCCCATGTCTCGGTCGACAACGTCGCGGCCTCCCGCGCGGTGGTGGAGCGGATGACGGCGCTCGGCCATCGGCGCATCGGCATGATCGCCGGGCGTTTCCGCCAGTCCGACCGCTCGCGCCGCCGCCATGCCGGGTGGCAGGCAGCGCTGGCCGACGCCGGATTGCCGCCGGGACCGGTGGTGGAGGTCGATTTCAACGACCTGCGGCTGGCCCATCGGCTCGCCCCCTATCTGGAAGGGCCGGAGCGGCCGACCGCGCTGTTCGCCTCCAACGACATGCTGGCGCTCGCCACCATCCGCGCCCTGCGCGACCTCGGCCTGTCGGTGCCGGACGACGTCTCCGTCTGCGGCTTCGACGGCATCGAGGTCGGCCGGCTGATGTCGCCCAGCCTCGCCACCCTGGTGCAGCCGGCCCGCGCCATGGGCGCCACCGCCTTCGAATGCCTGCGCACCGGCTTTTCCGGCGACCTGCAAGGCCGCGCCGTGATGCTGCCCTTCACCCTGCGTCCGGGCGAATCGCTCGGACCGGCACCGTCAAAATCGACCTGAGCGCTTTCCGAACGGAGATATCCGCAATCATGATGAAGCCGTTCCTGCTCGGCGCCGCCGCCCTGGCCGCCGTTTTCACCGCAACGGTAACGCCCGCTGCAGCCGCCGAGCCGACCGCCATCTGCTACAACTGCCCGCCGGAATGGGCCGACTGGGCGTCGCAGCTCAAGGCGATCAAGACCGACCTCGGCATCGCCGTCCCCTTCGACAACAAGAATTCCGGACAGGCGATGGCCGCCATGCTGGCGGAAAAGGACAAGCCGGTCGCCGACATCGTCTATCTCGGCGGGCCGGTCGGCATCCAGGCCAAGGCGGCCGGCGTCGTCACCCCCTACAAGCCGGCGGGCTGGGCCGGCGTCCCCGACGGGATGAAGGACGCCGACGGCAGCTGGTTCGCCATCCACAGCGGCACGCTGGGCTTCTTCGTCAACACCGAGGCGCTGGGCGGCAAGCCGGTGCCGCAGAGCTGGGCCGACCTGCTGAAGCCCGACTATTCGGGCATGGTCGGCTATCTCGACCCGACCAGCGCCGCCGTCGGCTATGTCGGCGCGGTGGCGGTCAATCTGGCCCTGGGCGGCGAGTATGGCAGCTTCGACAAGGCCATCGGCTGGTTCAAGGATCTGCAGAAGAACCAGCCCATCGTGCCGAAGCAGACCTCCTACGCCCGCGTGCTGTCGGGCGAGATTCCGATCCTGATCGACTACGACTTCAACGCCTACCGCGCCAAATACACCGACAAGGCGCCGGTCGCCTTCGTCATCCCGACGGAAGGCACGGTGTCGGTCCCCTACGTGATGGCGCTGGTCAAGAACGGCCCGAACCCGGAGAACGGCAGGAAGGTCCTGGACTATGTCCTGTCCGACAAGGGCCAGACCCTGTGGGCCAACGCCTTCATGCGGCCGGTCCGGGCCGAAGCGATGCCGCCGGAGACCGCCGCCAAGTTCCTGCCGGCCGCCGACTACGCCCGCGCCAAACCGGTGGACATGGTCCGCATGGCCGAGGCGCAGAAGGGCTTCATGGACCGCTATCAGGCGGAGGTGAAGTGAGCGCCTGCGTGCAGGACCGCCCCCTCTCCCACCGGCCGGCGGTGCGTCCGCCGGCCGGGCCGGGCCGGACGGGCGAACCGCTGCGGCTGGCCGCCCTGCTGGCGCCGGCGGCGGCGGTGTTCGCCGCCTTCTTCCTGCTGCCGCTGGTCCGCCTGATCCTGATCGGCGCCGGCGGGGCGGAGGGATGGTCGGCCTACCTCACCACGCTGGCCGATCCCGGCCATCTCGACAGCCTTCTGTCCACGCTGGCCCTGTCGGCCGGGGTGACGGCGGTGACGCTGGCGGTCTCGACCGTCGCCGGCCTTTTCCTGGTGCGCAACCATTTCCCCGGCCATGCCCTGCTGGTGGCGCTGCTGACCTTCCCGCTGGCCTTCCCCGGCGTGGTGATCGGCTTCATGGTCATCATGCTGGCGGGCCGCCAGGGGCTGATCGGCACGATCACCCAGGCACTGGGCGGGGGGAAGCTGGTCTTCGCCTATTCGATGGCCGGGCTGTTCCTCGGCTACGTCTATTTCTCGATCCCGCGCGTCATCCTGACGGTGATGGCGGCGGCGGAGAAGCTGGACCCGCGGCTGGAGGAGGCGGCGCGCTCGCTGGGGGCGGCTCCCTGGCGGGTGGTGGCCGACGTCATCCTGCCGGCGCTGAAGCCGGCGCTGATTTCCGCCGGCGCCCTGTGCTTCGCCACCTCGATGGGCGCGTTCGGCACCGCCTTCACGCTCGCCACCCGGATCAACGTGCTGCCGATGACGATCTACACCGAATTCACGCTCCAGGCGAACATCGCCGCCGCGGCGGCGCTCAGCGTCCTGCTCGGCCTCATCACCTGGGCCGCCCTGGCAGTGGCCCGCAGCGTCGCCGGCACCTCCGTCGCGGCGGCGGGGTGACGGCGATGCAAAGCCTTTCGAATCGCCGGGGCTGGGGGTTCTGGCTGCAACTGGGCTTCACCCTGCTGGTCTGCGCCCTGCTGACCGTGCCGATGGTGATGTCGATGCTGGCCGGGCTGACCGCCAACTACTTCGTCGGCCTGAAGAGCGGCCTGACCTTGCGCTGGGTGGAGGAGGTGTGGCGGGTCTATTCCGGCACCATCCTGCTGTCGCTGCGGATCGCCTTCGCCTGTCTTGCCTGTACGCTGGCGCTGGGGGTGCCGGCGGCCTATGCTCTGGCGAGACGCCCCGGCCGGATCGCCCGGCTGGTGGAGGAGTTGCTGATGATGCCGGTCGCCATCCCCGGCCTCGCCACCGCGCTGGCGCTGATCGTCACCTATGGCGGCGTCGGGGATCTGCGGAGCAGCTGGCTGTTCATCCTGATCGGCCATGTGCTGTTCACCCTGCCCTTCATGGTCCGCGCCGTGCTGGCGGTGATGGGTTCCATCGACCTGACGACGCTGGAGGAGGGGGCGGCCAGCCTGGGCGCCGGCTTCCTGCGCCGCTTCTTCACCGTGGTGCTGCCCAACTGCCGCTCCGGCATCCTGGCCGGGTCGCTGATGGTGCTGACCCTGTCGGTCGGCGAGTTCAACCTGACCTGGCTGCTGCACACGCCGCTGACCAAGACGCTGCCGGTCGGGCTGGCCGACAGCTACGCCTCGCTGCGGATCGAGATCGGCAGCGCCTACACCCTCGTCTTCTTCCTGATGATCGTGCCCAGCCTGATCCTGATGCAGGCTCTGGCGAAGCGCGGCCGTCCGTCCGTTTGAGGCCTTTTCCGATGCCCGACAGCTTCCATCTCGACGCCGTGCCGATCCGCCTGGAGCGCTGCGGCAAGACCTTCGCCGGCGGCGCCCGCGCGCTGGAGCCGCTGGACCTGACCATCCGCGGCGGCGAGACCATCGTCTTCCTGGGCCCGAGCGGCTGCGGCAAGACCACCACGCTGCGCATCATCGCCGGGCTGGAGAATCCCGATCCGGGCGGCCGCGTGCTGTTCGGCGAGGAGGACGTCACCGCCCTGCCGATCGAGCGGCGCAACGTCGGCATGGTGTTCCAGAGCTACGCCCTGTTCCCCAACATGACGGTGGCGGAGAACGTCGCCTACGGGCTGAAGGTGCGCAAGATTGCCCGCGCCGACCGCGCCCGCCGGGTCGAGGAGATGCTGGACCTGATGCATCTCGGCGAGTTCGCCGGGCGGCGGATCGACCAGCTCTCCGGCGGGCAGCGGCAGCGGGTGGCGCTGGCCCGCGCGCTGGTGGTGCGGCCGCGCGTGCTGCTGCTCGACGAGCCGCTGACGGCGCTCGACGCCAAGCTGCGCGACAGTTTGCGGCTGGAGATCGACCGGCTGCTGCGCGGGCTGGGCATCACCGCCGTCTACGTCACCCACGACCAGGGCGAGGCGATGGCGCTGGGCGACCGCATCGTCGTGATGGCCAAGGGCCGCGTGGCGCAGGTGGGGACGCCACGCGAGATCTACTACCAGCCGGCGGACGGCTTCGTCGCCGACTTCATCGGCACGATGAACCGGCTGGGCGGCATGTCACGCGGCGGCACGCTGTCCATCGGGGCGGCGACGCTGCCCTGGACCGGGCCGGACGGCGCGGTGGAGCTGCTGGTCCGGCCGGAGGATCTGGCGCTGGCCGGCGAAGCCGACGGGCATCTGGCCGGCACGGTCGCCGCCGCGGTGTTCCTGGGCGACCGCACCCGGCTGGTGGTGGAGCCGGCGGACGGCCCGGCGCTGACGGTCGATGCCGCCGGGCGCAGCGAACTGGGCCGCGGCGACCGGGTGTGGCTGCGGGTCGATCCGGCGCGGCTGCTGGCGGTTCCGTGAGTGAGTTGCAAAGTTCGCCCTCACCCATCCCTCCCCCGCCAGGTGTGCTACATGAAGCAGGCAGCTCCAAGCTTTGGTGATTTTCCGGAAGCAGAAGAGCTTTCCGTCATCCCCGCGAAGGCGGGGATCCAGGAAACTCCTCGGGTAAGCTGCTGGGCCGGATGGATTCCCGCCTTCGCGGGAATGACGGCCAAAGTAGTTTTCCCATTCCGGTATGTTACCCAAAACTGAGATGTGCGCATCACGCCGCGCCGGACGTGGGAGGTCGGGCGGACCTAACGCCTCCGAATCAAATACTTAATTCTCGGAACATCTCGCCATGATCATCGTCCAGATCACCGACACCCACATCAAGCCCCACGGCCGCCTCGCCTACCGCCGCGTCGATACCGCCCCCTTCCTGGAGCGCGCCGTCGCCGCCGTCCTGGCGCTGACGCCCCGTCCGGACGTCATCCTTGCCACCGGCGACCTCGTCGATGCCGGCCATGCCGAGGAGTATGAGCGCCTGCTCGGCCTGCTGCGCCCGCTCGACATCCCGTTCTTCGCCGTGCCCGGCAACCATGACGAGCGCGCCGGCCTCGCCCGCGCCTTCCCCGGTCTGGCGGCGCGGGTCGGCGGCAGCCCCTACTTCCACTACACGGTGGAGGACTGGCCGGTCCGGCTGATCGCCATGGACACCGTCCTGCCGGGTTCCGGCGCCGGCGAGGTCTGCGCGGAGCGGCTCTCCTGGCTCGACGCCCGGCTGGCCGAGCAGCCGGAGCGGCCGACCATGATCTTCCAGCACCATCCGCCGTTTGCCACCGGCATCGGCCATATGGACCGGCTCGGCCTGGACGGCGCCGACGCCATGGCCGCGGTGGTCCGCCGCCATCGCCAAGTGGAGCGGGTGCTGTGCGGCCATCTGCACCGGCCGATCCAGGTGCGCTGGGCCGGCACCATCGCCTCCACCGCACCATCCACCGCGCATCAGGTGGCGCTCGACCTGCGCGACGACGCGCCGTCGGCCTTCGTGATGGAGCCGCCCGGCTACCAGATCCACATGTGGCGCGCCGACACCGGCGTGGTCAGCCACACCGCGGTGATCGGCGACTATGACGGCCCCTATCCCTTCTTCAAGGACGGAAAGCTGATCGACTAGCCCCTATTGCCAGCCCCTATTGATTGATTTGGGCCTTTCCGTCCATTGTCACGCGCCTGTCATCGGTATCGCGTAAGACAAGGCTCCCGATCCAACGGAGACGACAGAGATGAAGGCGTTCCTCGCCACCCTCGCCACCGTGCTGACCCTCACGTTCGGACAGGCGGCACTGGCCGATGGCGCCACCGGCAAGCTGGTGCTCTACACCTCGCAGCTGGAACCGGACGCCCGCCAGACGGTGGAGGCCTTCAAGGCGAAGAACCCCGGCGTCGAGGTGGAGTGGATCCGCAACGGCACCACCGAGCTGATGAACAAGCTGCGCGCCGAGTTCACCGCAGGGGCGCCGCAGCCGGACCTGCTGCTGATCGCCGACGCGGTGACGATGGAATCGCTGAAGGCGGAGAAGCGGCTGCAGGCCTATCAGGGCGCTCCGGTCGCCGGCTACCGCCCCGGCACGCATGATGCGCAGGGCTACTGGTTCGGCACCAAGCTGATCACCACCGGCATCGTCTACAACACCGCGGCGTCGATGAAGCCGACCTCCTGGCAGGATCTGCTGAAGCCGGAGGCCAAGGGCACCACGGTGATGCCGAGCCCGCTCTATTCCGGCGCCGCCGCCATCCACATGGCGGCGATCAAGGCCGAGCCGTCGCTGGGCATGGCCTATTACGAGGCGTTGCAGCGCAACGGCACCACCGCGGCCAAGGGCAACGGCGGCATCCTGAAGGACGTGGCCGGCGGGGCGAAGCTCTACGGCATGGTGGTCGACTACCTGCCGATCCGCGAGCATCTGAAGGGCGCACCCGTCGCCTTCGTCTTCCCCAAGGAGGGCGTCAGCGCGGTCAGCGAGCCGGTGGCGATCCTCAGCACCGCGAAGAACCCGGCGGCGGCCAAGGCCTTCATCGACTTCCTGCTGAGCCGCGCGGGGCAGGAGCTGGCCTCCGCCCAGGGCTTCCTGCCGGCGCTGCCGGGGGTGAACCCGCCGCCGGGCTTCCCCGATCCGGCCGGCATCACCCTGCTGCCCTACGATCCGGCCAAGGCGCTGGCCGAAGACGACGCCAACAAGCGCGCCTTCGCCGACCTGTTCGGCGGGTGAGTGGGTTGATGGGGAATATCCCTCTCCCGCCCCGGGAGAGGGAAGGGGCCCATGCGGAGCATGGGAAGGGTGAGGGGTGGTCCAAGAATCCATCCGTTTCCGGTTCCTTGAATCACCCCTCACCCTCCCCACGCCTTTGGCGCGGGTCCCCTCCCTCTCCCGGGACGGGAGAGGGCCTTTTTCTGCTCGTCGGCCTGCTCGTGCTGCTGCCGGTCCTGCGCCTGCTGTGGGAAGCCGGTGACGCCACGGTGCTGGCCCGCGTGCTCGATTCCCCCGCAACGTGGCGGGCCACCACCAACAGCATCGCCATCGCCGCCGGCGCCACGCTGGCCGCCGCGGTGATCGGCGGTCCCTTCGCGCTGCTGATCGGGCTGACGAACCTGCGCGCCCGCACGGCGATGACATTCGCCCTGATCCTGCCCCTGATGATCCCGCCGCAGATCGTCGCGATGGCCTGGACCCATCTCGCCGGCTCCGGCAGCCCGATCCTGAAGCCGCTGGGGCTGGCTCCCCCGGTCGGCACGGCGAACCCGGTGCAGTCGTCCGCCGGCATGATCCTGGTAATGGGGATCGAGCATGCGCCACTGGTCTTCCTCGCCCTGCGCGCGGCGCTCAGGGCCATTCCCGGCGACGTGCTGGAGGCGGCGCGGGCGTCGGGCGCCGGGCCGTGGCGGGCGCTGCGCGGCGTGGTGCTGCCACTCTGCCTGCCGGGACTGATTGCCGGGCTCGCCATGGCCTTCGTCGCGGCGCTGGGGAATTTCGGCGTGCCGGCGCTGCTGGGCGTGCCGGCCGGGATCCCGATGCTGCCGACGCTGATCTACCGGCGGCTGGCCGGCTTCGGCCCGTCGGCCCTGCCGGAGGTGGCGGTGCTGGCCGCCTTGATCGGCATCGTCGCCTGCCTGGGCATCGCCCTCCAGACCATTCTGCAGGCCCGCATCGCCAGCCGCCTGCCCGGCGGCGCGCGGCCGCTGGCCCCCGTGGCGCTCGGCCCCGCCCGCGCGCCGCTGGAACTTGCGGCCTGGGGGGTGTTGGCGCTGATCGTCGCGGCGCCGCTGGCGGCGCTGCTGGCGACCAGCCTCGTCAGCGTCTACGGCCTGCCGATCGGTTTCGGCACGCTGACGCTGGCCCATTACCGCGAGGTGCTGGCGCTCGATCAGGTCGGGCGCGCCTTCGCCAACTCGGTGCTGCTGTCGGGATCGGCGGCGCTGCTGCTCGCGCTGCTCGCAATCCCGCTGGCCCATGCCATGGCGCTGTCCGGCGGACGCGGGCGGATCGCGCGGGCGGTCGGGGTACTGGTGGAACTGCCGCATGCCGTGCCGGGGGTGGTGCTGGGCATCGGCTGCATCCTGCTGTTCCTGAAGCCGTTGCCGGGGCTGGGCGTCAGCCTCTACGGCACGCTGTGGATCATCCTGGCGGCCTATCTGGTCCGCTTCCTGCCGTTGGCCCTGCGGCCGGTGCAGGCGGCCTGCGCCGCCCTCGACCCGACGGTGGAGGAGGCGGCGCGCGCGCTGGGCGCCGGGCCGCTGCGCCGGCTGGTGACGGTGGTGGCGCCACTGGTCGCCCCGGCGGCGGCGGCCGGCGGGCTGCTGGTCTTCCTGACCGCCTTCAACGAGCTGACCGTCTCCATCCTGCTGTGGTCGCAGGGGCGCGAGACGCTGGGCGTCGTCGTCTATGCGCTGGAGGAAGGCGGCAGCCCGACGCTGGGCGCCGCGCTCGGCGTCATCGCCATCCTGGTCGTGCTGGCGGCGATGCTGGCCGCCGGGGTGCTGGGCCGCCGCCTGCCGCCGGGGGTCGTGCCCTGGCGGAATTGAGGGGACGGGGGCGAGAGGTCAGGCCGGCAGCCCCGCCGCCCTGCGCACCGCCTCAAGCACCGTCAGCACGTCGCGCGCCTGTTCGGCCGTCACCGGCGGCGGCGCGCCGTCGAGGATGGCCGCCGCCACGCCGCGGTAGAAGGCGGGGTAGTCGCCGCGCAGCGTCTCCACCCGACGTTCGGTCCCGTCGGCCCGGACCAGCAGGGCATGGTTCTCGGGATCGTCCAGGCCCCAATCCGCTTCGGTCGGCAAGCGGCCGGCGCGCAGGGCCTCCTCCTGCCCGTCGATGCCATGCTTGAGGAAGCTGCCGCCGTCGCCATGAAGCTGGAAACGCGGCCCGGGCCGGCAGACCACCGTGCCGCAATGCAGGATCGCCCGCATCGGCCCATAGCCGAGCACGATGTGGAACCAGTCGTCGACCTGCGCGTCCGGCCGCTGGGCGCCGACATCGGCGAGGATGCGGTCGGGCATGCCGAACAGGGTCAGCGCCTGATCGATCAGATGGGCGCCCAGGTCGAACAGCACGCCCGAGCCGGCCAAGGTCCGTTCGCGCCAGCCCTGCTTGATCTGCGGACGGAAGCGGTCGTAATGCGCCTCGTAGTGATAGGGTCGGCCGATCTCGCCGGCCTCCAGGCAGGCACGCAGGGTCAGGAAGTCGTTGTCCCAGCGCCGATTGTGGAAGACGGTCAGCAACCGGCCCTGCCGCTTGGCAAGGTCGATCAGCTCGTCGGCCTCCGCCGCGGTGGTCGCCATCGGCTTGTCGATCACCACATGCTTGCCGGCCAGCAGAGCCTCTCGGGCGAGGGGAGCGTGGCTGGTGTTGGGGGTGGCGATCACCACGAGGTCGATGGCTGGATCGGCGATCACCGCTTCGGCCGTCGTCGCCTCCGCCTCCGGCGCGGCGCGGCGGATGTCGTCTGCGCGCGAACTGGCGACCGCCGTCAGGCGCAGGCGCGGTTCGCTCCGGATCAGCGGCGCGTGGAACACCGACCCGGCAAGACCGAAGCCCAACAGTCCGACCGACAGGCTGCTCATCGTCTCGGTTCCTCTTCCTGGAATATTGCCCGACAGACCATGCCGTCCGCTCCGTTCCGGCGCAACAGCGCCCGCAGCGGCATAGCATCTTCCCGGCGAGCCGGGCGGGCCGCTATGTAACAGCCGCGTAACAACGCGGCGGGCGGGAAAGCGCCGCGTTACCAAATTGTCCGCCCCGTCCATCATCGGCAGCGTACAGTGACCGCCAAGCGAACGACCGTCTTGCAGCGGTCCAACAGCACCGCGTCACGGGAGGGAACCGACATGCGCGACCTGCATCCGTGTGCGAAGCCGGCCCCAAAGCCGATGAGGCTCGCACCATGACCTTGCAGACCCCATCCTACCGGCCGGCAGCCGGGGACGAGGCCGCGCCCGGCAGCGCCGCCCCGCCCAAGGCGGGCGGGCTGTGCGCGCTGGCGCAGCGCCACCTTTCGAAGCTGGTGGTCGCCCCGTCCTTCGCGGCGATCCTGCTGTTCGTCTACGGCTTCATCGTCTGGACGGTCTATATCAGCTTCACCAACTCCAAGATGCTGCCGTCCTACGAGCTGGTCGGCGCCGACGCCTTCTCCAAGCTGTGGCGGATCGAGCGCTGGTACGTCGCCATCGAGAATCTGCTGATCTTCGGCGGGCTGTTCATCGGCGTCAGCCTGATCGTCGGCATCCTGCTGGCGGTGCTGCTCGACCAGCGCATCCGCGGCGAAGGGGCGCTGCGCACCATCTATCTCTACCCGATGGCGCTCAGCTTCATCGTCACCGGCACCGCCTGGAAATGGATCCTCAATCCCGGCATCGGCGTCCAGCAGTTCGTCCGCGACCTGGGTTTCCCCGGCTTCACCTTCGACTGGATCGTCCAGCAGGACACCGCCGTCTACACGCTGGTGATCGCCGCGGTCTGGCAAAGCTCCGGCTTCGTCATGGCGCTGTTCCTGGCCGCGCTGCGCGGCGTCGACCAGGAAATCATCAAGGCGGCCTATCTGGACGGCGCCAGCCTTCCACGCATCTATTGGGGCATCGTCCTGCCGTCGATCCGGCCGGTGTTCATGAGCGCCTTCGTCATCCTCGCCCACCTTGCGGTCAAGAGCTACGACCTCGTGGTGGCGCTGACCGGCGGCGGCCCGGGCTACGCCTCCGACCTGCCGGCGACCTTCATGTACGAGATGACCTTCCGCCGCAACCAGATCGCCATCGGCTCGGCCAGCGCGCTGATGATGCTGGCGACCGTGGTGGCGATCATCGTGCCCTACCTCTATTCCGAACTGAAGGGAGGCAAGCGTGTCTAGCCTGACCTCCGCCCTGCCGCCGGCGCAGGGCACCGGCGCGCGTATCGCCCGCTGGGGCCTGTACCTGATCCTCCTGCTGTTCGCGGCCTATTACCTGCTGCCGCTGCTGCTGATGATCACCACCTCCTTCAAGAGCCCGGAGGAGATCCGCACGGGGTCGCTCTTGTCGCTGCCGCGCGACTTCAGCCTGGACGCCTGGAGCTATGCCTGGAACCGCGCCTGCATCGGCGCCGACTGCCGCGGCATGGCCCCCTATTTCCTGAATTCCCTGGTGATCGTCGGGCCGGCGGTCATCATCTCCACCTTCTTCGGGGCGCTGAACGGCTATGCCCTGACCAAGTGGCGGTTCCGCGGCGCCAACATCGTCTTCGGCATGATCCTGTTCGGCAGCTTCCTGCCGTCGCAGGTGATCCTGCTGCCGATGGCGCAGACGCTGGGCTTCCTCGGGCTGGCCGGCAGTGCCGGCGGGCTGATCCTGGTCCATGTGGTGTACGGCCTCGCCTTCACCACTTTGTTCTTCCGCAATTACTACGTCAGCATCCCCGACGATCTGGTGAAGGCCGCGACCATCGACGGCGCCGGCTTCTTCCAGATCTTCACCAAGATCATGCTGCCGCTGTCGCTGCCGATCCTGGTGGTGACGATCATCTGGCAGTTCACCCAGATCTGGAACGACTTCCTGTTCGGGGCGTCCTTCGCGGCGGGCGGCGCGCAGCCGGTGACGGTCGCGTTGAACAACCTCGTCAACACCACCACCGGCGTGAAGCAGTACAACGTCGACATGGCGGCGGCGATGATCGCCGGCCTGCCCACCCTCGTCGTCTATGTGCTCGCCGGGAAATACTTCATCCGCGGTCTGACCGCCGGCTCCGTCAAGGGGTGATCTTCCGATGGCGACTCTCAGCATCAACAACGTCCGCAAGCAGTATGGCAGCGTCGAGGTCCTGAAGGGCATCGACCTGGACCTGACGGACGGCGAATTCCTCGTCCTGCTCGGCCCGTCGGGCTGCGGGAAATCCACCCTGCTCAACATGATCGCCGGTCTGGAGACGATCAGTGCCGGCGAGATCCGCATCGACCAGCGCGTGGTCAACGAGGTCCATCCCAAGGACCGCGACATCGCCATGGTGTTCCAGTCCTATGCGCTCTACCCCAACATGACGGTGGCGCGGAACATCGGCTTCTCGCTGGAGATGCGCGGACAGGCCAAGCCGGAGCGCGAGGGCGCCGTCCGCCGCGTCGCCAAGCTGTTGCAGATCGAGCATCTGCTCGACCGCAAGCCGGCCCAGCTTTCGGGCGGCCAGCGCCAGCGCGTCGCCATGGGCCGCGCCCTGGTCCGCGACCCCAAGGTGTTCCTGTTCGACGAGCCGCTGTCCAACCTGGACGCCAAGCTGCGCGTCGACATGCGCACCGAGATCAAGAAGCTGCACCAGCGGCTCGGCACCACCGTGGTCTACGTCACCCACGACCAGATCGAGGCGATGACGCTGGCCAGCCGCATCGCCATCATGAAGGAGGGCGTCGTCCAACAGTTCGCCCCGCCGCAGGAGGTCTATGAGCGGCCGGCCAACATGTATGTGGCGAGCTTCATCGGCTCCCCCACCATGAACTTCGTGCGCGGCACGCTGTCGGCCGAGGGCGACCGGCTGGGCGTCAGCGTCGGGCGCGAGCGCAGCGGCTTCCTGCCGCTGTTCCAGCCGCCGGAGCAGGCCGGCCACTGGCTGGGCCAGGAGGTGATCCTCGGCATCCGGCCGGAAGCCATCACCTGCCACGACCCGGCGACCGCCGCCGGCAACCCGGCGCTGGTGAAGGTCGCCTGCGGCGTCAACGTGCTGGAGCCGACCGGCGCCGACACCATCACCTATGTCGAGCTGAACGGCCATGAGGTGGTCGCCCGCATCAAGCCGAGCGACCGGGTGGCGGAGGGCGGGACCGCCGACTTCATGATCGACATGGCGCGCGCCAACCTGTTCGACCCGAAGACCGAGCAGCGGATCTGACCGACGATTAATCCCCTCTCCCCGGGGGGGGAGGGAGATTTTTCCTGACCAGCGTGACTTCCAGCGCCGTTGACGGTTGACAAGCCGGCTCAATCCGCCCGCAAGGCGGGGGGCCGGCCGCGGTCCGCCGTCGGTTGGGCCCCGTTCCGACATGGGGAATGCGCTGATGAACTTCACCATCAATGGGCAAAGCGTCGAGGTCGAGGCGGACATCCGCAGCTCGCTGCTCGACCTCCTCCGCAACAGTCTGGGATTCACCGGGACCAAGAAGGGCTGCGACCAAGGCGCCTGCGGTGCCTGCACCGTGCTGGTCGACGGCGAACGCATCAATTCCTGCCTGGCGCTGGCGGTCCAGTACCAGGGCCGCAGCATCACCACCGTCGAAGGGCTGGGCAGCGACGGCAGTCTCCACCCGCTGCAAGAGGCCTTCGTCGAGCATGACGGCTTCCAGTGCGGCTATTGCACGCCCGGCCAGCTCTGTTCCGCCGTAGGTATGGCGCGCGAGATCGAACGCAACATCCCGAGCGTCGTCACCGCCAACCTGTCGGCGGACAGCGTCGCCATCGACGAGAGGGAACTGCGCGAACGCATGAGCGGCAATCTCTGCCGCTGCGGCGCCTACAACGGCATCATCGAGGCCATCTCCGAAACGCTGGTCAAGACGCCGGCCACACCGCAGGTGAGGGCGCGGGCATGAACCCCTTCACCTACGAACGGGCTTCCGACGCCCCGGCCGCCATCGGACTGGCCAAGGGCAGCGCCGCGGCGCGCTATCTCGGCGGCGGCACCAATCTGGTCGACCTGATGCGCGAAACGGTCGAACGGCCGGAGATGCTGGTCGACGTGACCGGCCTGCCGGGCGGGATCGAGCCGCGCGCCGACGGCGGCCTGCGGATCGGCGCGGCGGCGACCAACACAGCGCTCGCCGCCGATGCCCATGTGCGCACGCATTACCCGCTCCTCGCCCGCGCGATCCTCGCCGGGGCCAGCGCCCAGATCCGCAACATGGCGACGGTCGGCGGCAACATCCTGCAACGCACCCGCTGCCGCTACTTCTACGACACGGCCGCGGCCTGCAACAAACGCCAGCCGGGGGCCGGCTGCGACGCGCGCGACGGCTTCAACCGCTACCACGCCATCCTCGGCGCCTCGCCGGCCTGCGTGGCCACCCACCCGTCCGACATGTGCGTGGCGCTCGCCGCGCTGGACGCGACGGTGCATCTGGACGGCCCGGCGGGACCGCGCAGCATCGCACTTGCCGATCTGCACCGCCTGCCCGGCGACCGCCCGGATGTCGAGACGGAGCTGAAGCCGGGCGAGCTGATCACCGCGGTCGAACTCCCGCCCCTGTCCTTCGCCCGCCGCTCGACCTACCGCAAGGTGCGCGACCGCGCGAGCTACGCCTTCGCGCTGGTGTCGGTCGCCGCCGCCCTCGACCTCGCCGATGACGGAACGGTGCGGGAGGTAAGGCTGGCGCTCGGCGGCGTCGCCCACAAGCCGTGGCGGGCCTCGGCGGCCGAAGCCGCGCTGAAGGGCCGGCCGGCCAGCCCGGAGAGCTTCCGCGCCGCCGCCGAGGCGGAGTTGGCCGCCGCGACCGGGCTTCGCGACAACGCCTTCAAGATCGAGCTGGCGAAACGGACCATCGTCGCCGTTCTCAGCGACCTGACAGGAGACGACGCATGAGCGCGCAATCCGATGCCGCCGCTTCCCGGCCCGGCCGCTGGCAGCCGGCGGTCACGCAGGATCCGATGCTGCGCAAGCATGGCGCCCAAGGACACGGCGCGCTGGGCCAGCCGGTTTCGCGCATCGACGGGCCGCTGAAGGTCCAGGGCAAGGCGCGCTTCGCCGCCGAATTCCCCTATGAGGGCCTGTGCTACGCGGCGCTCGCCTTCAGCACCATCGCGCGCGGGCGGATCACCGCGCTCGACACCACGGCGGCCGAAGCAGCGCCCGGCGTCGTGCTGGTCATGACCCACCGCAACGCGCCGCGGATGAAGGCGCCGTCCCTGATGATGTCGTCGCCGACCGCCGCCGGGGCGAGCGACCTGCCGGTCATGCAGAATGACGAGATCCACTGGAACGGCCAGCCCATCGCCGTCGTCCTGGCCGAGACGCAGGAACAGGCCGATCATGCCGCCTCGCTGGTGACGGCAGACTACGCGGTTCTGCCGGCAACGACCTCGTTCGAAGAAGCCAAAAAGACGCCGCGCCAGTTGGACAACATCCTGGGCCAGCCGCCGGTCGTCGAGATCGGCGACGCCGAGGCCGCGCTGAAGGGTGCGGCGGTGCAGGTGGACCAGATCTACCGGACGCCGCGCCACAACCACAACGCCATCGAGCTGCATGCGGCGACCGTCGCCTGGACCGGCGACGAGTTGCGGGTGCATGACGCCAGCCAGCTTCTCGACCTGACGGCCGGGCAGCTGGCCGACATCTTCGGCCTGGAGGCGGACAAGGTCCGCGTCTCTTCCCCCTATGTCGGTGGTGGCTTCGGCGGCAAATGCCTGTGGGACCACCAGATCCTCGCCTGCGCGGCAGCCAGGCTCGCCGGCCGGCCGGTCCGCATCATGCTGTCTCGCGAAGGGGTGTTCCGCATCGTCGGCGGCCGGACGCTGACGGAGCAGCGGGTGGCGCTGGGCGCCAATGCCGAGGGCAGGCTCGACGCGCTGATCCACACCGGCATCGTGGCGATGACCACCCACAACTCCTGCCCGGAACAGTTCACCTTCCCCGCCCGCCACCTCTATGCCGCCAGGACCATCCGGCTGGCCCAGGAAGTCGCCGACATGGACATGCTGGCGAACACCTTCATGCGGGCGCCCGGCGAATCCGTCGGCACCTTCGCGCTGGAATGCGCGATCGACGAGCTTGCGGAAAAGCTCGGCCTCGACCCCATCGAGCTGCGCCGGCGCATCGAACCGGACAAGGATCCGACCAGCGGCAAGCCCTTCTCCGCCCGCCACCTGATCGACGCCTATGACAAGGGCGCGGAACGCTTCGGCTGGAACCGCCGCAGCGCGACGCCGCGCCGGCGGCGGGACGGCGAGTGGCTGATCGGCATGGGCTGCGCGACGGCCACATATCCCTACCACCGCTTTCCCGGCGGCGCGGCGCGGATCAGGCTGAAGGCCGATGGGCGGGTCACCGTCTCGACGGCGGTGCACGACATGGGGATGGGCACGGCGACGGCGCAGGCCCAGCACATCGCCGCCCGGCTCGGCGTGCCGCTCGACCACGTCACCTTCGAGTATGGCGACACGACCCTGCCGCGCGGGGTGATCGCCGGCGGCTCGACGCAGACCGCCTCCATCGGCGGCGCCGTCATCGCCGCGACGGAGACCTTCGTCGAGGAGCTGCTGAAGCTCGCCGGCAACGATTCGCCGCTGGCCGGCCTGTCGCTCGCCGAGGTCGAGACGCGGGACGGCGGCATCGGCCACCGCGACGATGCGGCGCGCTTCGAAAGCTACGAGTCGATCCTGCGCCGGTCGGGACGCGGCGAACTGGTCTGCGAGGCCGAAGCCCCGCCGCCGGCGGAGATGGAGGCCTTCTCCATGCATTCCTACGGCGCGCAGTTCTGCGAGGTCCGGGTCAGCGAGATCACGGGAGAGGTCCGCGTCTCGCGCTTCTTCGGCTCCTTCGACGCAGGGCGCATCCTCAACGCCAAGACGGCGACCAGCCAGTTCAAGGGCGGCATCATCATGGGAATCGGGCTGGCGCTGACCGAGGAGACCAACTTCGATCCGCGCAGCGGCCGCATCGTCAACGCCTCGCTGGCCGAGTATCACGTGCCGGTGCAGATGGACGTTCCCGCCATCGAGATCCTCTACACCGACATCCCCGACCCGCAGGCCCCGATGGGCGCCCGCGGCATCGGCGAGATCGGCATCACCGGCGTCGGCGCCGCCGTCGCCAACGCCGTCTACAACGCCACCGGCAAGCGCATCCGCGACCTGCCGATCACGCTCGACAAGCTGATGTGAGGCCCCACCGGGTTCGATCTGCGAATTCGGTTCACAGGTGATATGGCGGGAGAGGCGGTTTGCAGACCGCGTCTTCCGCCATATGTCTGCATTCGACACATGAAGACGCGCTCTGGCGCCGATCAGGAGAGAACAGGATGCAGACGGTGAAAGCCAATGGTGCCGAGATCCCCGCGCTGGGGTTCGGCGTTTTCCGCATGTCGGACGACGAGGTCGAGCGGGTGGTTCCCGCCGCCCTGGAAGCCGGCTTCCGCCATTTCGACACCGCGCAGATCTATCGCAACGAGGCCGCCCTCGGCCGCGCCCTGCAAGCTGCCGGCGCCCGGCGCGACGAGCTGTTCCTGACCACCAAGGTCTGGGTCGACAAATACAGCCCCGACCTCTTCGCCGCGTCTGTCGACGAGAGCCTGGAGAAGCTGAAGGTCGATAGCGTGGACCTGCTGCTGCTGCATTGGCCGGCCGATCAGGTCGCCATCGCCGACCAGATCGAGATGCTGAACGCGGTGCAGGCCGCCGGCAAGACCCGCTTCATCGGCGTCAGCAACCAGAACATCGCCCAACTGCGGGAATCGGTGCGGCGCAGCCACGCCCCCATCGTCACCAACCAGATCGAGGTCCACCCCTATCTCGATCAGAGCGCGATGGCGGCGGCGGCCCGGGACCTGGGCGTGGCCATCACCGCCTACTATGCCATGGCCGACGGCAAGGTGCCGCGCGATCCGGAGTTGCAGCGGATCGGCGCCAAGTACGGCAAGACGGCGGCCCAGGTGACGCTGCGCTGGCTGATCCAGCTGGGCCACATCGTGCTGTCGAAGACCGCCAAGCCGGAACGGGTCCCGGAGAATTTCGCGGTGTTCGACTTCGCTCTGGACGACGGCGACATGGCGGCCATCGCGAAGCTGGCGCAGCCGAACGGGCGGATCGTCAGCCCGGCGGGGCTCGCGCCAGCCTGGGACGAGTAAGCGGCGGGGCAACCCCTCCCCCCGGGAAAGAGGATCGGGGGGAGGGGCACGACAGCGGACGAAGACGTGCCGGCGGAACGTCACCAACAGCGGCACACCCGCCGACAGGCCGGGTGCCGCCGTCATCGCCGTGGCGGCAGGCTGCGGCAAAGCGCCAGCGGAATGGTGACCCGGCTGGCGCCGAAGCGGGCGGCGATCTGCCGATACAGCGCCACCCTGCCCTACCTTCCTGCCCTACCTTCCTGCCCTACCTTCCTGGTTGACCGATCCGATTGGCCGGCGGACGACGCCTTGATGCCAACACCGGCGGGGAAGCTCAAGCCCGCACACCGTCACGGTACCCAACGGGCAAATCCCACCAAGCCTCGGGTTGCCTTATATTGTATTATATGTATCATATTGTATTATAAAGGTGGCTGATCGAGGGGAGCGAACGGTCGTGCGCAGCGGAGCTTCCGCCGCACCGCCTGCCCGCCTCCGCGATTCCCATGCCGACCGCACACTGGACGTCGCCATAACCGGCATGGCCGCCTGGATCATCGAAATTCTCAGAAAGCCGGAGGAAACGCCGCCATGACCGACGCCCTGCCGCCTACCCGCCACATCGCCCCCGTCGGGCTGTACGAGCGCAACAAGGACCGTCCCTTCCTGGGATCGACCAGCTGCTCGCACCGCCGGCTGGTCGCCGGGGAATGGACCGAGCTGCAGCTCGTCTACGAGGTCGGTGCGTCGGGCCTCGCCGACGGCGCCGGCATCAAGCTGGCGATGAAGTTCTATTCCGACTGGGCGCTGTTCCAGACCAGCGACCCGCAGGCCGCAAACTACGTCTCGGCGGAATACGAGGCCGGGCCGCTGGTGCCGGGGCAGAGCCCGGCGACGATCCAGGCGCTGAAGGTGCGCTTCGACCAGAAGGGCCACGAGCGTCCCTATCAGAAGGCCATCGTCATCGACGTGATCGACGGCTACCTCAACCCCGGCGACCGCATCCTCATCCGGCTGGGCGACCGGCGGCGCGGCGGGCCGGGCACGCGGGTGCAGAGCTTCGTCGAGCAGGGTTTCCGCTTCCGCGTCTTTATCGACCCGCTCGGCAGCCAGAAATATGCCGAGGTGCCGGGCGACTGCATGCTGGACATCGTTCCCGGCGCCCCGGCCGCCCTGCGTCTGGTCGCGCCGCGCCTGACCGCGCCCGGCCCGGCAAGCCTGCTGCTGCGCGCCGAGGATGCCTGGGGCAACTGCTGCACCGACGGCAGCATCGACGCGACCCTGACCCTGGCGGGACCGCAGGGAGAAACCACGCAACCGCTGACGCTCTCGCCCAACCCCGATGCCTATGGCTGGCTGGTCCATCGCCGGGAGGTCGAGCTTTCCGACGGAGAATGGCGGATCGCCGCCGCCGCGGAGGAGCTGGTCCCGGCCGAAGCCTTCGCCACCGTCGAGGACGGCGCGCCGCGGGCCTTCTACGCCGATCTGCATGTCCATTCCAACGACACCGTCGGCACCAACGACACCGCCTACAACCTGTCCTACGGCCGCGACGTCGCCGGGCTGGACGTGCTGGGCTACACCGCCAACGACTTCAACGTGACCGAAAAGGCCTGGAGCGAGGCGGTCGGGCTGATCGACCGCTTCAACGAGGCGGGCCGCTTCGTCTGCTATCCCGGCACCGAATGGTGCGGCAACTCGGCGGCCGGCGGCGACCACAATGTCGTCTTTCTGCGCGACGGCGTGCCGCAATTCCCCACCGACAGCCGGGGCCAGCCGGTCCGCTCCTTCGAATGGAACGAATCCACGCGCGGCAAGCTGCGCCCCGGCGCCTGGCCGCTGGACGACCTCTATGCCGCCTATCAGGACGACCCGGAAGGCCATCTGCTGATCCCCCATGTCGGCGGCCGGCGCTGCAATCTCGACTGGCATCATCCGGAGCTGGAGCGGCTGATCGAGATCGGCTCCGCCTGGGGCCAGTTCCACTGGGTCTATGCCGAGGCGCTGGCCCGCGGCTACCGGCTCGGCGCCTCGGCCAGCAGCGACGAGCATCAGGGCCGCTGCGGCGGCGGCGCGCCGGCCACCGCGGTGTTCGGCGCGCGCGGCGGGCTGACCGGGGTGCTGGCCGACC
>NZ_RWIJ01000003.1:474396-573973 GCF_019805165.1 Azospirillum sp. 412522 | reverse complement strand
CGCCCGCCGCCGAGGCGCCCCCGCAGCCCGCCCCGGCCCCCCCGGCGGGGGACCCGACAACGCTCCCAGTGCCGTCCGCCGCTCCGGCCCCCGCTCCGACCCCCGTCGCCGAGGAGCCACCGCCCGCTCCCGAGGCGCGCTCGCCGGACTCCCTGCGGGTCCTGGTGGTGGAGGATGTGGAGATGAACCGCCTGCTGGCCGTCACGCTGCTGAAGCAGGCCGGCCACAGCGTCGCCGCGGTCGGGGACGGCGCCCAGGCGGTGGAGGCGGTGAAGCGCGAGGAGTTCGACGCCATCCTGATGGACATCAACATGCCGGTGATGGACGGTCTGGAGGCGACGCGCCTGATCCGCGCCATGCCCGGCCCGGCGGGGCGCGTCGCCATCGTCGCGCTGACCGCCAACACCTTCCCGGACGACATCGACCGCTGCTACGAGGCCGGCATGGACTGCCATGTGCCCAAGCCCATCGACCGCGCCCTGCTGCTGAGCGAGGTCGCCCGCTGCGTCGCCTCCCGCCGCGCGGTGGAGACGATGGGGGACGGGGTGGAGGGGTAGGGGTTTGATGGTGACGTCTGCTTTGCGCCAGAAGCGGACGCCAGTAATGGCCCGGCTTCGATCTGAAGCCGGGCTCGGATGTCATAGCAGAAGTGTTTGTCAAACCTCTGCTTGATGAACACGAGGAACGATTTCCGATTTGTAAAATATCTCAGCCGTTGACATGATTAGTGACCGCATGAGGAAGCGGACCTGATAACAACAGGCTTTATATTTGCAACAAACTGCAAATTATCACTGATATTTCTGACTGCGATTATCGAATGCCGGCTTGGTTCCTTCGAGAACGTTGACCACGGCAGTATTAATTTTTGCATCCTCAATTGCTCCAGACAGGTACTTGATGCTGCATGTCGCCTTGCGGTCGAACTCTGCAAAAATTATCTGCTCTGCATCACATACGACCGCTAGGTTCGGATTGTGCGTGACCATGATAATCTGCCGATTTTCCTTAGCCGCATTGAGGACCGGTACTAGCAGACTGACGATGGTTTCGTTGTCTAGGTTCTCCTCTGGCTGATCCAGTATTATCGGGTTACGCTTTTTGTCGACGAGGAGATAGAAAACGAGGAGCAATGCGCCACGTTGACCCGGTGATAGCTGCTCAATCTGCGTGCCCTGGAAAAGCAAGGTGTATTTAGGCTCAAGATACTCAAAACCGTAGATCAAGTCATAGACCTCGCTGGGCATTCGATCTTTACGCATCAATACTGAAAGATCCGATTGGCCGGGAGACCGTTGGCGCGCAGATTCATGAAGCAGTTTGTGAAGATTCTCGGTGAAGGCAAGTGCACTGGCCTTAGAATTCAGATCATGAGTTTCGACCCGCGCCTTGATCGCCGCCCGGCTCTCATCCTCCCCGCGTAGTTCGCCAATGCTCTGCTTGATGAGAGAAAACAGCTTTTCCGAGACAGAGTCGTGATAGGCTGTGAGGCCAGCCTTAAACTGAAGACGATAATCGTCGCGAATTAATGCATTCTCTTCTATGAGTTTTTGAAGGGGCTTAAATAGCGTTGATCGTTGGTCCCTCTGTACCGACAGGATATCAAATATGTTGCCTGCTAGCTCGTGGCGATGCTTCCTCCGTTCCTCCAGGGTTGCAGGTAATTCGTTGAGCTGGGCCAGACGCGCTTCTAGGCCTTGCTTGCTGTCAGGTACATCGGCCGCACCTACAATAGTGTCGATAGTAGCCTGCCAGTTTTTCAAAGCATTGATATAGGTCTGATAGGCGCGCTGTGGACCGTCTAATGCTTCCGTTGCAGAAGATATCTGTTCGACATGCTTCTGTTTGAGAGACTTTATCTCTTGAAGACGTGTAGAGAGTTTCACGGAATCCTTATCGATTTCGCCCTCGATCTCTGCGAGCTTTTCGCGCTTGATTTCGAAAGCCAACACATGGGCCGACTCCAGGCTCAGAATCTTCAAGTCTTCCGCGATCTCAGTTATTGCGTCAGAGACTTGAGATTGAAGAAGGGTAACACGTTCCCAAATATTTTGGCTCGCCTTTTGTTTCCTGGATACGACAGCGAGTTTCTCGCCTATGCTTTTTTCTTCCTCGTCCAATTTTTCATTGGCGGTTACAAGCGAAGCCAACGTCGCCGCTGCGAACTCCTGCTCAGGGGTTTGCGTGTCTGATGGGGCGGCTACAGCGCTTGGTTTGCTAAGCTCCAGTTCCGCGAGTTGGACAACCTTCAGCCGTATCTGCTCCTCGAGGTTCCTGCGAATAGCTGGGTGCAGCTGATCTTCGATGCCTGCAATGATGCGGTTAACTGCAAACAGGTTCTTGCGTGCCTCATCAAGCCGCACTCGCAGCATACTTTCCTGTGCATCGATCAACTGATCATAATCGAGTGCTCCGAGCCGGTCCTCAGAGGGAATATGAGAGAAGATAACTGAGCGAAGTTCACGCTCGAAATTTTCGGAGCGACCAGTGACGTGCTCATTGCACAACGCCTCAAATCGACCCTGTGGCACATAGCGGACAAGTTCGACCCGATCAGCAGCTGGATTATTCGCGAGATTTGCCCGTGTTGGACCTCCAGCCAACCAACGCAACTCACCTTCGAAATGGCGAGCGGGTTCGCCAGCCTTTCCTCGGAAGCGATCCGCTCTCAGAAACGAGAAATGAGAGTGCTGCTGAGAATTGCCGAGTAGAGCGAGCACGTCCGCCAAGGCGCTCTTGCCGCTTCCCTTATTGCCAATGATTGCAACTAAGTCGGCGTTCAAAGGTATCGCACATCCATCGAACCAAGTGTCGGCTAATCCGCTCCCTTCGACCTTGGCGACTGAAACCGCGTCGATATAAAAGGTTTTGTTGGCCGAGACGCGCTGGAGTTTGGGTGGTTTCAGGCCGATATGGCACCGCTTCTGAGGCTCTTTAATCGCCTGTTGGAGACCACGCCAAGTTGGATCCGCTTTGATCCAAGTTATTTTTTGCGAAGGGAAGTCACCATAGCCCCGAGCATTGTTATCGCCGTCTATCCCGCGAAATTGATGCGCGTCGCTTCCCGAGACCGGAAGTCGCGGGGAATTACCAATTGAATCTTGGAATGCATCAAAAAATTTTGTATTTTCCGACGTTTTTCGGCCGACGAAGGCGTTCCACAAGGCGTCGTTTCTGGTCTCGAAGATCGGCGAGCTATTAAACAATCCAATCGCATAGGCATAGTGCTCGAGATGTTTCACCGATGCTAGGCCGTCATTCGTGTCAAAGGGCATAAAACCGCATGCGAGCCCGTCAGGGACCCCCCGGACGGCCGATTTGTAGCTATCGACGGTGATCTCTGCGGTAACATAGCCAGCATTGAGTGCAACCTGATCGTCAGCAATGACCTGCGCTTTATCGAAGCCATGATGCTTCAGTTTGTCCGCATTGGCAGCACGCGCATAGGTCATCAATGCGTGGTCAGAAACAGGTTGACCTGTGAGTTCAAGTTTAAGCGTGGATAGAAAATCTCGAAGCAACTGATCAGGGATTTTGTCGGAGAAGATGACGTGCGCGTTGAGACGAGCCTTCATGGGGGCTGCAATTCGGAGCTCAATTCCTGGGAAGACTGTCTTTTCGAGCATCGGCGCACCGGCTTCCGCAAGCCGTCGTTTGAGAGCAAACCAGCCGTCGAAATGCCAGTAATCTTGGATTGCATATACGGCGGGCTCAGCTTCATTCAGTGCACTGATCATATCGTCGATCAGTTCTTTGTCCCTAACACTCGAGCCAGCTTGGGTAAACCGTTCGCCCTTCCAATGAAAGGAGGCAGGAGTGTGAATGTGAAGATCCCATTGCCGCCATTCTGATCCCCGTGGGTATTGCATATGCACGTTTCTATTATCCCCGTTTATCTAATTTGGTTGAAGATCTCCGGCAGACATGCCGGATCGATCTGATATTCCTCGCACCAACTCAGCGGCCTGATCACTCTTACCTACTGTGAGAACGTATCCCAATGGATGATATCATAAAAGCAGACAGTTGCTAAGATTCGCATAACCTAGAAATTGAGTTCTGTCCACTACTGCACTGCCACTCCCAGCGCGAAAGCATGCTGCTTTTGTTCTTTTAGTTGTGGCTTTCGCCTCCGCGTCACGCCTTTGATGTGAAGTGGGCGCAAATGACAGTCCGCTTTGGGTCAGAAGCAGCCATTCCCGCTTCGTCGATGACCCCTTTTCACAAAATCTCCAAAAAGGACCAAAATCCTATATCCTCTCCGCAATGCCCACTCATTCGCGGAGCCACCCCATGCCCCTCGACAGCCGCAGCTTCAACAACCACAACTTCCCCCGCTGGGCCGAAGAGCCGCCGACCCCGTCGGAAGGCTCGCTTGTCCCCGGTTCGCAGTTCCACGAGGAACAGTGGATCATGGCCGCCGGCATGCTGGCGCGCGGCAACAGCTTCCTCCAGGTCTCGCGCGCCATGGGGTGCAGCCGCACCACGCTCTGGCGCGCCTATTACGGCTCAAAGGATTTCCTTCACAGGGTCTGGTGGGAGCGGCAGGCGTTGAACCGCGAGGCCGAGTTGCGGCTGTCCTCGCTGCGGATCCTCGTCGCCGAGCAGATCGAGCGGCTGGTCTCGGCTGGCGACCCCTCCACCGTGCGCTGGCTGGCCGAGCGGCTCGGCCTGTTCGCCGGCCTCGACCTGCCCGCGGCCAAGCCGCGGGCCTCCCAACCCGACCGGCAACCCGACGATCCACCGGCCGCCAGACCCGCCCCCAGGCCGGAAGACCCGCCCGCCGTCACCGTCCCCGAACTCGACGACGACGTCCCCGGCGCGCTGCGCGAGCGCACGCCGCCCAGCCCGGCCATGATCGCCGTCGTCGTCGCCCAGCCGGAGGCGGCGGGGCCGAAGGGCGTCTTCCCCTGGACCGTCAACCAGTATGAGGAGTATCCCAACCTCAACCCCGGCCCGGTCAGCCGCCGCGGTGACGGTCCCTTCACCCGTCGCCGGTAGGGAGCTGGCCGGACGATGGAACATCCGCCGGATCCTGTTCCACGCCGTTCCATCCCGCCGCAGGCCCTCCGGCGCCGAAGAAGGGAGCCGCCCCACCGGCAGGCTTGATCGTACGGCCGAACTGTCCGACCCTGCGGGGCCATTCGATTGCCCAAGGATCCCGCGATGACCGCCGGCCCAGCCTTTACCTGCGTGCTCGATGCCCGTGCCAAGCTGGGGGAGGGGCCGGTCTGGTCGGTGGACGAGCAGGCGCTCTATTGGGTCGACATCAAGGGCCGGGCGCTGAACCGCTTCGATCCCGCCACCGGCGCAACCGTTGCGATGGCGCTGCCGGAGGAGATCGGCTGCGTCGCCCCGCGCAAGGGCGGCGGCTTCATCGCCGGCCTGCGCTCCGGCCTGTGGCAGCTGGACGGGGAGGGGAGGCCGGTGACCTGCCTCGCCGCCAATCCGGAGGACCAGGGCGCCAGCCGCTTCAACGACGGCAAGACCGATCCCGCCGGCCGCTATCTCGCCGGCACGCTGGACGAGCCGAAGGCCGGCGGCAAGGCGCATCTCTACCGCTACGACCGGCGCGGGCTGGCGGTGCTGGCCGGCGGGCTGCTGACCTCCAACGGGCTGGCCTTCAGCCCGGACGGGCGGACGCTCTACCACGCCGACACGCCGACCTTCACCGTCCGCCGCTACCGCTACGACCCGGCGACCGGCGCCATCTCCGACGGCGAAATCTTCGTCCGGCTGGAGCCGAAGGATGGCGACCGCGGCCGGCCGGACGGGGCGGCGGTGGATGCCGACGGCTGCTATTGGTCGGCGTTGTACGAGGGCGGGCGGGTCGCGCGCTTCTCGCCGGACGGGGTGCTGCTGTCGGAACATCCGCTGCCGGCGCGCTGCCCGACCATGGTGGCCTTCGGCGGTCCCGACCTGCGCACGCTCTACGTCACCACCGCCAGCGCCGGCCGCCCGGCCGACGAGCTGGAGCGGCTGCCCCAGTCCGGCGGCCTGTTCGCCATGACGGTCGAGGTGCCGGGCCTGCCGGTCCCGCCCTTCGACCCGGACGCCTGAGCCAGGGGAGGGGGCATGTTCCGCAAGTTCGTCTATCTGCTGGCCCTGGCGCGCGAAAAGCATTTCGGCCGCGCGGCGGAGAGCTGCCACGTCTCGCAGCCGACCCTGTCCAACGCCATCCGCCAGCTGGAGGAGGAGCTTCAGGTCCCCATCGTCGAGCGCGGCCAGAAGTTCGAGGGCTTCACGGCGGAGGGGCTGAAGGTGCTGGAATACGCCCGCCGCATCGTCGGCGAGCGCGACAACCTGCGCCACGAGCTGCTGGCGCTGGCCCAGGGCGTCACCGGCCATCTGCGGCTCGGCGCCATCCCCACGGCATTGCCGGCGGTGCCGCATGTGCTGACGCCCTTCACCACCCGCTTCCCGCACATCCGCTCCAGCGTCGTCTCGCTCAGCTCGCGCGAGATCCAGCGCGGGCTGGACGAATTCGAGCTGGACGCCGCCATCACCTATCTCGACAACGAGCCGCTGAACAACGTCCGCACCCTGCCGCTCTACACCGAGCGCTACCACCTGCTGGCCCGCCGCGACGATCTGGCGGAGGCGCTGATCGCGCAAGGGGCGGTGCCGTGGGAGAAGGCGGCCGATCTGCGGCTCTGCCTGCTCACCCCGGACATGCAGAACCGCCGCATCGCCGACACCGCCTTCCGCATGACCGGGCGCACGGTCGAGCCGGCGATGGAGACCAACTCCATCGTCACCCTCTACACCATCGTCCGTGCCGGCACCTGCGCCAGCATCGTCCCCGGCCAGCTTCTGACCTTCGTTCCGCCGCATCCGGACATCGTCGCCCTGCCTCTGGTCGATCCGGACCTCAGCCACGTCGTCGGCCTCGCCTATGCCGACCGCGACCCGCCGCCGCCGCTCGCCAGGGCGCTGGCGGTGGCCGCATCCGACGCCGACATCGCCCAGCGCGTGGCGATCGGCGTGGCCGAGGCGATGATCCCCTGGCGGCTGGCGATCCGCTGACAGGGCAGGCTTGATAGCCAAAAGCTATCAGCTCATCGGAAAATACAATTTGCTGGCATACCGTATCCTCCGCCACTCTGACGGTGCCGGGCGACGAGAGACGTCCGGAAAAAGCCAACAGAGCCAAGCCAGAACGACGCCGACCTCAAGAGCGGCGCGGACGATCGCAAGGAGGGACACCCGTGAACGCTTGCCATCCGTGGAGCGCTGAGCGCGCCATGACGATTGTCGAAGACAATCGGCATCTGCGCGGCGCCCTGCTGCCGATCCTCCACGCCCTGCAGGAAGAGTTCGGCTATATCCACGAGGACGCCATCCCTCTGCTGGCGACGGCGCTGAACCTCTCGCGCGCCGACGTGCATGGCGTGGTGTCCTTCTATCACGAATTCCGCCGCGAAAAGCCCGGCCGCCACACCATCAAGGTCTGCCGGGCCGAGGCCTGCCAGTCGATGGGCGCCAACGCCCTGGTCGACCACATCAAGAAGCGCCTGCAGGTCGATTTCCACGGCACCACCGCCGACGGCGCCTTCACGCTGGAGCCGGTCTTCTGCCTCGGCAACTGCGCCCTGTCGCCCGCGGTGATGATCGACGAGAACCTGCACGGCCGGGTCTCGCCCGACCGCTTCGACGAGCTGGCGGCCGAGACGCGGGCCAACCCGCACGCCCACAACCAGATCCCTCACGCTCTCAGCCACTCCCACAAGGGTCACGCGCAATGAGCGGCCATCTGATCACCGTCTTCGTCCCGCGCGACTCCGCCGCCCTGTCGGTCGGTGCCGATGCCGTGGCCGCCGCCATCCGGGCCGAGGCCTCCACGCGCGGCCTGCCTGTGCGCATCGTCCGCAACGGCTCGCGCGGCATGCTCTACCTGGAACCGCTGGTCGAGGTGGAGACCCCGGAAGGCCGCGTCGCCTACGGCCCGGTGACCGCGGCCGACGTGCCCGGCCTGTTCGACGCCGGCTTCCTGACCGGCGGCGAGCATGCGCTGGGCCATGGCCTGACCGAGGAAATTCCCTATTTCAAGAAGCAGGAGCGGCTGACCTTCGCCCGCTGCGGCATCATCGACCCGCTGTCGGTCGAGGACTACCGCGCCCATGGCGGCTTCCGCGGGCTGGAGAACGCGCTGGCGATGTCCCAGGCGGAGATCGTCAAGATGGTGACCGACAGCGGCCTGCGCGGCCGCGGCGGCGCAGGCTTCCCCACCGGCATCAAGTGGAACACCGTGATGCAGGCCAAGGCGGACGAGAAGTTCGTCTGCTGCAACGCCGACGAGGGCGACAGCGGCACCTTCGCCGACCGCATGATCATCGAAGGCGACCCCTTCTGCCTGATCGAGGGCATGACCATCGCCGCCATCGCGGTGGGCGCCACCTCCGGCTACGTCTACATGCGCTCGGAATACCCGCACGCCACGGCGACCCTGCGCCACGCCATCAAGCTCGCCTATGACGAGGGCTGGCTCGGCGACAACATCCACGGCACCGACCGCACCTTCCACCTCGACGTCCGCGTCGGCGCCGGCGCCTACATCTGCGGCGAAGAGACCGCGATGCTGGAAAGCCTGGAGGGCAAGCGCGGCATGGTGCGCGCCAAGCCGCCGCTGCCGGCGCTGGAAGGCCTGTTCGGCAAGCCGACCGTGGTCAACAACGTGCTGTCGCTCTGCTCGGTGCCGATCATCCTCGACAAGGGCGGCGACTATTACCGCGACTTCGGCGTCGGCCGGTCGCGCGGCACGCTGCCCTTCCAGCTCGCCGGCAACCTCAAGAACGGCGGCATCGTCGAGAAGGCCTTCGGCATCACCCTGCATGAGCTGCTCTATGATTTCGGCGGCGGCACCATCACCGGCCGGCCGATCCGTGCCGTGCAGGTCGGCGGCCCGCTCGGCGCCTACCTGCCGCCCTCGCAGTTCGACCTGCCCAAGGATTACGAGGCCTTCGCGGCGCAGGACGCGATGGTCGGCCATGGCGGCATCGTCGTCTTCGACGACAGCGTCGACATGGCCCAGCAGGCCCGCTTCGCCATGGAGTTCTGCGTGGCGGAATCCTGCGGCAAATGCACCCCCTGCCGCATCGGCTCGACCCGCGGCATGGAGACGCTGGACAAGATCATCGCCGGCAAGAACGTCGACGCGAACCTCGAACTGCTCGCCGACCTCTGCGACGTGATGGTGGACGGCTCGCTCTGCGCCATGGGCGGCATGACGCCCTATCCGGTGCGCAGCGCGGTGAAGCACTTCCCGGAAGACTTCCGCAAGAAGCAGCACGCCGTCCGCGTCACCCACATCGCCGCCGAATAACGAGCGACCCCAGGAGCACCCGAGATGACCCTCATCCACGAGACCGACTACGGCACTCCCGCCCGTGTCTCCGAGACCCTGGTGACGCTGGAGATCGACGGCCGCGCCATCACCGTTCCCGAAGGCACCTCCGTGATGCGCGCCGCGATGGACGCCGGCATCACCGTGCCCAAGCTGTGCGCCACCGATAGCCTGGAGCCCTTCGGTTCCTGCCGCCTCTGCGCGGTCGAGATCGAGGGGCGCCGTGGTACCCCGGCCTCCTGCACCACCCCCGTCGCCCCCGGCATGAAGGTCCACACCCAGACCGACAAGCTGGCCAAGCTGCGCCGCAGCGTGATGGAGCTCTACATCTCCGACCATCCGCTCGACTGCCTGACCTGCGCCGCCAACGGTGACTGCGAGTTGCAGGACATGGCGGGCGCCGTGGGTCTGCGCAACGTCCGGTACGGTTTCGACGGCGAAAACCACCGCGCCGCCGCCAAGGACGAGAGCAACCCGTACTTCACCTTCGACGCCTCCAAATGCATCGTCTGCTCGCGCTGCGTCCGCGCCTGCCAGGAGACCCAGGGCACCTTCGCGCTGACCATCGACGGCCGCGGCTTCGCGTCCTCGGTGTCGCCGGGCGCCAACGAGAGCTTCATGGACAGCGAGTGCGTGTCCTGCGGCGCCTGCGTCCAGGCCTGCCCGACCGCGACCCTGACCGAGAAGTCGATCATCGAGCACGGCCAGCCCGAGCACAGCGTCATCACCACCTGCGCCTATTGCGGTGTCGGCTGCTCCTTCAAGGCCGAGCTGCAGGGCACCACGGTGGTGCGCATGACCCCGTGGAAGGACGGCGGCGCCAACGAGGGGCATTCCTGCGTCAAGGGCCGCTTCGCCTGGGGCTACGCCACCCACAAGGACCGCATCATGAAGCCCATGGTGCGCGAGAAGATCACCGACCCGTGGCGCGAAGTGTCGTGGGAGGAGGCGGTCGCCTACGCCGCCGAGCGGCTGAAGGCGGTGCAGGCCAAGCATGGCCGGGGCTCCATCGGCGGCATCACCTCGTCGCGCTGCACCAACGAGGAGGTCTATGTCGTCCAGAAGATGATCCGGGCCGCCTTCGGCACCAACAACATCGACACCTGCGCCCGCGTCTGCCATTCGCCGACCGGCTACGGCCTGTCGCAGACCTTCGGCACCTCGGCCGGCACCCAGGATTTCCGCAGCGTCGACAAGTCCGACGTCATCCTGGTCATCGGCGCCAACCCGACCGACGGCCACCCGGTGTTCGGCTCGCGCATGAAGAAGCGTCTGCGCGCCGGGGCCAAGCTGATCGTCGTCGATCCGCGCCGCATCGATCTGGTGCGCAGCCCGCACGTCCAGGCCGAATACCATCTCCAGCTCCAGCCCGGCACCAACGTCGCCGTGGTCAACGCCATCGCCCACACCATCGTCACCGAGGGGCTGGTCAACCGCGCCTTCGTCGAGGGGCGCTGCGATCCCAAGGAGTTCGCGAAGTGGGAGGCGTTCATCGCCGAGCACCGCAACTCGCCGGAATATCTGGAATCGCGCACCGGCGTCCCGGCCGATCAGGTCCGCGCCGCCGCCCGCCTCTACGCCACCGGCGGCAACGCCGCGATCTATTACGGCCTGGGCGTGACCGAGCACAGCCAGGGTTCCAGCACGGTGATGGCGATTGCCAACCTCGCGATGGCGACCGGCAACATCGGCCGCGAGGGCGTCGGGGTGAACCCGCTGCGCGGCCAGAACAACGTGCAGGGCTCCTGCGACATGGGCTCCTTCCCGCACGAGCTGCCGGGCTACCGCCATGTGTCGGACGATGCCGTCCGCCAGGAGTTCGAGACCGCCTGGGGCGTCACGCTGGACCCGGAACCCGGCCTGCGCATCCCCAACATGTTCGACAGCGCGCATGACGGCAGCTTCCGCGGCCTGTTCGTCCAGGGCGAGGACATCGTCCAGTCCGACCCGAACACCAACCACGTCACCTCGGCGCTGGAATCGCTGGACATCGTCATCGTCCAGGACCTGTTCCTGAACGAGACGGCGGCCTTCGCCCACGTCTTCTTCCCCGGCACCTCCTTCTTGGAGAAGGACGGCACCTTCACCAACGCCGAGCGCCGCATCAACCGCGTCCGCAAGGCGATGCCGTCGAAGGTGGGCAAGGACGAGCATTGGGTCGCCTGTGCGCTGGCGACGGCGATGGGCTACCCGATGCACTACGAGACCACGTCCGAGATCATGGACGAGATCGCCCGGCTGACCCCGACCTTCCGCGGCGTCAGCTTCGAGAAGCTCGACCGCGTCGGCAGCGTCCAGTGGCCCTGCACCGGGCTGGAGGACGACGACACCGGCATGGCGATCATGCATGGCGAGAGCTTCGCCCGCGGTCTCGGCCGCTTCGTGATCACCGAATATGTCCCGACCGACGAGCGGACCACGCGGATGTATCCGCTGGTGCTGACCACCGGCCGCATCCTCGCCCACTACAATGTCGGCGCCCAGACCCGGCGCACCGCCAACGTGGCGTGGCATCCGGAGGACGTGCTGGAGATCAACGCGGTGGACGCCGAGATCCGGGGCGTCAAGGACGGCGACATGGTGTCGCTCGCCAGCCGCATGGGGGCGACGACGCTGCGCGCCGTCATCTCCGACCGCATGCCGGCCGGCGTCGTCTACACCACCTTCCACCACCCGGTGACCGGGGCCAACGTCATCACCACCGAGAATTCGGACTGGGCGACCAACTGCCCCGAATACAAGGTGACGGCGGTGCAGGTCGCCCGCAGCAACCAACCGTCGGATTGGCAGGTTGACTATGCGAAGAACGACGTCGAGCGTAAGCGCATCGCCGCCGCCAACGTGATCGCCGCCGAGTGACGGCCCTGAGGAGTGGGAAGCATGACCGCGATGCCTTCTGGCGCCATCCGTCCTGACGACAATGCCATGTGCTCCATCGCCGTCACCGGCACCGGCTTTTCCGCCGGTGTCGGGGTGGAGGAGGGCGCGGACGTCGAATGGCAGGTGCCGGAGGAAACCGCGGTCGCCTTCGAATACAACGGCCGCTCCCATGCCGTGATGATGGCGACTCCCGCCGATCTGGAGGATTTCGCGCTGGGCTTCAGCCTGGCCGAGGAGATCGTCGGGACCGCGGCCGACATCGAGAACATCGCCGTGCGGGAAACCCCGCTGGGCTTCGTCGTCAACCTGACGGTCGATCCCCTGCGGCTCCTGCGCGGAAGTCTGCGCAGCCGCTCCATGGAGGGGCGGAGCGGCTGTGGCCTGTGCGGCGTGGACAGTCTTGTCCACGCCGTTCGGGAGCCCCGCAAGATCGAGACCTCGCTGGAGGTCGAGCCGGCCGCCGTGGCCGCCGCCTTCCGCGCCCTGCCGGACCACCAGCCGATGAACCGGGCCAACCGCTCGGTCCATGCCGCCGCCTGGTGCGCGCCGGACGGCGCAATCCGTCTGGCCCGCGAGGATGTCGGCCGCCACAACGCGCTGGACAAGCTGATCGGCGCCGTCGTCCGGTCGGGTGCCGACCCGGCCACCGGCTTCGTGGTGATGACCAGCCGCTGCAGCTTCGAACTGGTGCAGAAGACCGCCGCGGTGGGCATCCCGCTGCTGGCGACCATCTCGGCCCCGACGGCGCTGGCGCTCGAACTGGCGCGCAACGCCAACCTGACCCTGGGTGCCTTGTCGCGCCGCGACACCGTCATCCTGTTCCGTTGATACCAACCCCTTCCGGAGACACCGATGAGCCACACGAACCACGCCAAGGATCTGGTCCGGATGGCGAACCAGATCGCCGTCCATTTCGCCACCTACCCGCATGAGGAGGCGGTGACGGAGACGGCGACCCACATCCGCAAATTCTGGGATCCGCGCATGCGCGCCGGCCTGTTCGCCCATGTCCAGTCCGGCGGCGAGGCCGACCTGCACGAGGTGGCGCGCGGCGCGGTCGGGGTGCTCCAGGCCCGCTGAGGCCGTCAGCCGAAGCGGGCGTTGTAGAGGGCGACCGCGTCGGCTCCCGCCGGGAAGTGCAGCCGGCCGCTGGTGTCGTCGATGGCGGCCGACACCGCTTCGGCGACATCGCTTTCCGCCGTCGTCGCCGTCGGGCTGGCATAGGCGTCGAAGATCGGCTTCGCGAAGTCCTGATAGGCCGGCGGGATCAGATCCTGGATGACGATGCCGGCATTCCGGCTGAAGGCGGTCGTCGGGCTGTATCCCGGCTCCACCAGTTTCGCCCGGACGCCGAAATGGCCGAGTTCGTGGGCGAGCGAACCGGTGAACCCTTCGATCGCCTGCTTGCTGGCGGTGTAGGCCGCCGCCAGGGGCAGGGCGGCCAGCGTGACCGACGAGGTCACGTTCACGATCACGCCGGACCGGCGCTCGCGCATCTGCGGGATCACCGCCTGGCACATCGACATCACGCCGAAGGTGTTGGTCTCGAACACCTTGCGGATTTGGGCCATCGGCGTGGCCTCGAAGGCGCCGACCACGCCGACGCCGGCATTGTTGACCAGCACGTCGATGGGACCGGCGGCCTCGACGGCGGCGGCGATGCTCTCCCCGCTGGTGACGTCGAGCGGCAGGATGCGCAGGGCGCCCGAATCCGGCAAAAGCTCCGGGTTCGGCTGGCGCATGGTGGCGACCACCCGCCAGTTCCTCGCCAGGAAATGCCGCGCCATCTCCAGGCCGAAGCCGGAGGACGTGCCGGTGATCAGGATCGTTTGCATGGGGGGGCTCCCGTCATTTCGAACGGTCCCTTGAATAGGCGCAGAGGCCTGCACACTCCATAAGCGGGCGTCCGGGATCCTTTTCCAACTGTCCATACCCTGCAAGCGGTGATAGGGATGCCGGCCGGGCCAACCAGCATGGGCATGACCGGATGCGAACGACCGACGCGGTTCTTATCGACGCCATTCTCTTCGACATGGACGGGACGGTCCTGAACTCGATCAAGGCGGCGGAGCGCATCTGGACCGCCTGGGCGCTGCGCCACGGCATCGACGTCGGAGCCTTCCTGCCGACCATCCATGGCGTCCGGGCGGTCGAGACCATCCGGCGGCTCGCTCTTCCCGGCATCGATCCGCAGGCGGAGGCCGAGGCGATCACCCTGGCCGAGATCGAGGATGTCGAGGGGATCGAGGAAATCGCCGGCGCCGCCCGATTCCTCGCGTCACTGCCTGCGGAGCGCTGGGCAATCGTGACGTCGGCGCCGCGCACGCTCGCCTTGCGCAGGATCGCCGCGGCCGGCTTGCCTATACCGCCGCTTCTGGTCGGCGCCGAGGATGTCGAGCGTGGCAAGCCGGCTCCCGACTGCTTCCAGTTGGCCGCCGAGAGGCTCGGCACGACGGCGGACCGCTGCCTCGTGGTGGAGGATTCCCCGGCCGGGATCGCGGCGGCGGTGAGTGCCGGCGCGTCGGTGCTGGTGATCACGGCGACCCACCATGCCGCGGCGGGTGCGGCGGCCGTGGATGCCGCACATGCCGCCATCCGGGACTACCGCGATCTCGCCGTGGACCGGCTGGCGGACGGATCGCTGTCCATTCGGGCCGCCCGGGAAAGCGGCCTGCCGTCCGACGCCTCCCCGGTCCGGCTCGCCTACGGATTGCGGGCGTCGTCGGAGAAGGTCTGACCGGTGCCGCCCGTGGTGCTGTCGCGGGCGAACTGGCCGGGCGGGCAGCCCTGCCGCTTGCGGAACGCCGTGCTGAAGGCGCTGGCGGACTCGTAGCCGATCTCCTCGGCGATCCGGTCGAGGGACTTCGCGCCCCGGACCAGGGCATCCTTCGCCAGCGCCATCCGCCAGCGCGCCAGATACTCGATCGGGCCGCAACCGAGCACCTCGCCGAAACGGGCTGCGAACGCCGACCGGGACTGCCCGGCGATCTTCGCGAGGCCGGCGACCGTCCAGTTCGCCCGCACGTCCCCGTGCAGGGCGCGCAGGACGCGGGCAAGGGCCGGGTCGCGCAGACCGCTTAGCAGGCCGCTTTGCACTGCGTCCGCCGCGAGGCCGCGCCAGCGCAGGGCCTCGACGAGCAGAACCTCGAGCATGCGCTGGAGGATCAACTCCCTGCCGGGGTCCTGCTGCCCGCATTCCTCGGTGATGAGGTCGATCACGCGGCCGAACCGGTCGGTCCTGCCTTCGCAGGCCGGAACATGGATCATGCGGGGGAGCAGCGTCAGCAGGAGCGGCGCGTTCACCTGCTCGATCTGGAAACCGCCGCCCAGCGATTCGAACTCCGCCTCGCCCTCCTGGTCGCCATGCCGGACCTGCCTGTCCGTCGGCTCACGCGGCACGCAGGCGATGCCCGGATGGCTGCTCAGCGTGAAGGCGGGGGTAGAGGGTAGAAGAAGGAAATCGCCCTTTGCGATCCTCAGCGGCGCCCCGCCTTCGAAGGACACCCAGCATTCGCCCTTCAGGATCAGCGTGAAGCCGGGCTTGCGAAGGGCGGGATAGCCGATGCCCCAGATTCCCCGCCCGGTGATGGGCTTGGACACCGCCGCGGTCGGCCTGAGCAGGGCGATGATGTCGGAAAGCGGATCCATCCTGGACGATCGGCGAGCGGGCTTCGTCAGACCTTGCGAAAGGCGAACATGACCGTTTCGTAGGGAAAGGCGATCTCGGCGCGGTCCGCCAGTTCGGGTATGCGGGCGATCAGCGCGCGGGTGTCGCGCTCGACCTCCGCCTGCTGGTCGGGCGGCAGCGCCGCGATGAAGCTGACCGACATCGTCCGCTTGACGATGACGTCCTCCGGGCTGCCGACATGGGCATGGCGGACATGGCGCTCGTCGACGGCCTCGAAGCCAGGCGCGGGGAAGACCCGCCGCCAGTCGCCGGTCCGGTAGCGCGGGGTGTCGCCCTCCCAGGGATCGGTGACGGCGGTCAGGGCCGCCACCCAGGGCACGCTTTCATCCCGGACATTCCAGATCAGCCCCAGCGTGCCGTCCGGCTTCAGCACCCTCCGCATCTCCTGCAAGGCGGATGGAGTGGCGAACCAGTGGAAGGCCTGCGCGCAGACCACGGCATCGACGGAACCGTCGGGCAGAGGAATGGACTCGGCATTTCCCGCCAGCACCGTGATGTCGGGAAAGGCCGGAACGAGCTGCTCGCGCATGCCGGCGACCGGCTCGACGGCGGTGATCTCGCCGCCGCACTGCTTCAGAACCGCGATGAACTTGCCGGTGCCGGCGCCGACCTCCAGGACCTTCCGGCCGGGACCGACGCCCAGCACGTCGCGAAGCCACGCGGCGGCTTCGGCCGGGTAGCTGGGACGGCCTTTGACATAGGTCTTGGCAGCGGTCTCGTAGCCGCTGGAAGAGTGATGAACCGACATGTCGACCTCCAGTCTTCCAACTGCACCGGGGAACCGGTCCTCACATCCCCGTCGATGCCGGCAGCGGTTTGACCGGAGCCGGCGCCGAAGCCGACGACAGCGGCGTCGGTGCATGGGCGGTCGGGACCGGCAGCGGTGCCGGCTTGGACAGCGGGCGCGGCGTCGATACCGGCGTCACCGGGTTGGCACCCGCCGCAGGATTGGCGGACATCGCCGGGGCGGCCGAGCCCGACTGGCCGGACGGCGTCGCCAGCGTGGGCGGATCCTCGTAGATGTCGGGATGGACGCGCACCACGCCAGCGGTGTCGACCGACGCGTTCCAGTAGACGAAGCGCACGGGGATGGCGTTCGGCAGCCGGATCGTCTTGGTATCTCCGGTGTCGAGCTGCTGGCCGATGGCGGCCGGCGTCACCTTCGCCGCGCCCAGCAGCGTCTCCGCCATCATCCGGGCATCCTCCAGCCGCACGCAGCCGGAGCTGGCGGCGCGCAGGTCGCGGCTGAACAGCCTGGGATCGTTGGTGCCGTGCAGGAAGATGCCTTCGCCGTTGGTCAGGTTGAAGCGGAAGCGGCCCAGCGCGTTGTCGTCGCCCGGCTTCTGGACGATGCGCACGCGGCCGGGATCGATCGACCACCAGTTGACCGATTGGGTGCTGGCGACCTCCGACCCGTCCAGATAGACGACGGCGTTCTTGATGCCGGTGGTGCCCTTCTTGCGCAGGGCCGGCAGCTTGTCCTCGCTCAGCACCGTCGGCGGGACGGTCCAGGTCGGGTTGATGGTGACGCTGGTCACCTTGTCCTGCAGCAGCGGCGTCTTGCGCGACGGCCGGCCGACCACCGCCCGCATGGTGAAGGCCGGGCGGCCATGCTCGATCAGGGTGACGGACTGGCCGGGCAGGTTGACAAGGATGCTGGTCTCGGGGATCGAGGCCTGCTGCGCCCGCATCGCCGCGGCGGCGCGGCGCAGAAGCGCGACGGTCTGCGCCGGGGTGCGGTCCATCGCCTGGCGCGTCACCTCGCCCACCTTGCCGTCGGGCTGCAGCCCCTCGGCGAGCTGGAAGGCGCGCACGGCGGTCTCGACATCGTCGTTGAAGCTGTCGGTCCATTTGTCGGCGGGCAGGAAGCCCAGCTCGATCAGCCGGCGCGAAACCTTGCCGACGCGGTCGGCAAGCGGCGAGCGCACGGAGATGACCACCGGCGGCGCCGGCTCCACCGGCTCCAGGCCGGGCAGGGTCGGGGCCTGCGCCTGCTGGATTTCGGCAGAGGGCACGTCCATCGCCGGGGCGACGCTCTCGATCATGCCACCGTCGCCCTTCTTGACGACAGTGCCGTAGCCGATGCGGGTGGCCTGCGCCTTGGGCGCGTTCTGGATTTCCAGGGCACGCTGTTCCAGCGCCGCGGCCCAGCCGGCGATCAGCGGCGGCTTGGCGGCGTGCGCGGCCTCCTTCGGCGCTGCACCCAGCGCCGGACCGCTCAGGACGATGCCGGCCAGTCCGCCGACCATCAGCAGGGCGGCGGAGCGTCGGGAGATCGGGTGGCGGACATCATGCATGGCGACTGGACCGGACCGTGAACGGAAAGGATCGAACGCTGTATCCTTCGGCGAGGCACTCGAGATCCGCAAGCGACATTTGGTGTCGTCAGCTCTGCTGTTCACACTGTTGCTCCCCTGCATCGCCGTTCCACCCGCTGTGGGCTGTCGTCGTTACACACGCTCATCCAACCTTGGACGCCGTGGCGGCGGTTTTATTCCGAAGCTTCACTGGTGGTACCGCCGCGAAGGCGGTGTCCTATGTGCCGCCCGGGACCGTATGTGTCATTTGACGTAGATACCGCCTTTCGCATGCGCGGTAGCCTTTCTTCCGACGATGTGGCGAAGCCCCGGAGCAACCGGGGCGCCAAAGGAAGGGGGCAACTTCATGCGGACCAAGCAACTGACGTCGAGCTTCGGGATCGGCGCGCTGGCCGGTCTGGCCATGGGCGCGATGGCGTCCTTCGCGATGCCCGCCCAGGCGGCGGACGACACCATCAAGGTGGGCATCCTGCATTCCCTGTCCGGCACGATGGCGATCAGCGAGACGACGCTGAAGGACGTCATGCTGATGCTGATCGACGAGCAGAACAAGAAGGGCGGCCTGCTGGGCAAGAAGCTGGAGCCGGTGGTGGTCGATCCCGCCTCCAACTGGCCGCTGTTCGCCGAGAAGGCGCGCGAGCTGATCAGCAAGGACAAGGTGTCGGCCGTGTTCGGCTGCTGGACCTCGGTCAGCCGCAAGTCGGTGCTGCCGGTGTTCGAGGAGCTGAACAACATCCTCTTCTACCCGGTCCAGTATGAGGGCGAGGAGTCCTCCCGCAACGTCTTCTACACCGGCGCCGCGCCCAACCAGCAGGCGATCCCGGCCGTCGATTACCTGATGCAGAAGGAGAAGGTCCAGCGCTGGGTGCTGGCCGGCACCGACTACGTCTATCCGCGCACGACCAACAAGATCCTCGAAGCCTACCTGAAGGGCAAGGGCGTCAAGCCCGAGGACATCATGATCAACTACACGCCGTTCGGTCACTCCGACTGGCAGTCGATCGTGGCGGACATCAAGAAGTTCGGGTCGGCCGGCAAGAAGACCGCGGTGGTCTCCACCATCAACGGCGACGCCAACGTCCCCTTCTACAAGGAACTGGGCAACCAGGGCGTCAAGGCGCAGGACATCCCGGTCGTCGCCTTCTCCGTCGGCGAGGAAGAACTGGCCGGCATCGACACCAAGCCGCTGCTCGGCCATCTGGCCGCCTGGAACTACTTCCAGTCGGTCGAGACCCCGGCCAACACCGACTTCATCAAGTCGTGGAAGGCCTACACCAAGAACGACAAGCGCGTCACCAACGACCCGATGGAAGCCCACTATATCGGCTTCAACATGTGGGTGAAGGCGGTCGAGGCGGCCGGCACCACCGAGCCGGACAAGGTCATCGACGCCATGGTCGGCGTGGCGGTGCCCAACCTGACCGGCGGCTATTCGGCGATGCTGCCGAACCACCACATCACCAAGCCGGTGCTGATCGGCGAAGTGCAGGAGAACGGCCAGTTCGACGTCGTCTCCAAGACCTCGGGCCTGGTGCCCGGCGACGAGTGGTCGGACTTCCTGCCGGACAGCAAGGACCTGATCGCCGACTGGCGCAAGCCGATGTCCTGCGGCAACTTCAACGTGAAGACCGGCAAGTGCGGCGGCAAGGGGTCGTGAGGGCCGCGTTCCCTCTCTGACCCGCCCTTTCTGAACTGAGTGGTTGCGACGCTTGCCCTTTCCCCTTTCCCGCCGGGCGGGGGAGGGGAGAGGGCAAGCGTTTCGCGTTTCCAGCCCTCCGCACCGTCCCTGGATCGCCCCTGCACCGAAGGACCCCCGATGCGACGCGCTCTCCGCTGGCTGATGGCCGTCTGTGTGGTGGTCGCCACATCGACCGCCGCTTATGCCGCCGACCTCCGCCCGCTTGTCCAGGCCCTGGGCAGCGGCGGCTATTCCGGAACCGAAAAGGCCCTGGCGCAACTGTCGGAGGCCGGCGACCCGGCTGCCGTGCCGGTGATCGAGGCGCTGCAGGCCGGCGACCTCTATGTCCGCAAGGCCGACGGCGCCGTGGTCGTCGCCCGCAAGGCCGGCGACGCCTTCACCCTGACCGACCCGCTGACCCGCGCAGCGCTGGGCGAGGCGCCGTCCACCGCGGTCGAGAAGATCCGCGTCAACAATTCGCTTCGCCGCGCCATCAGCGCCTCGCTGGGCGCCCTCACCCTGATGAGCCCCGATGCCGGCGTCCGCCGCTCCGCCGCCGACGCGGTGTTCAAGAGCCGCGACGCCTCCGCGCTGGAGACGCTGAACGCCGCCATCGCCAAGGAGCAGGACAAGGGCGTACGCGCCGCCATGGAGCAGGCGCGCGCCGCCATCCTGCTGACCGGCGAGGCCGCATCGAAGATGACCGACGCCGACATCCAGTCGGCGACCGACACGCTGACCGCCCGCGGCGACCGCGACGCGCTGGTGCTGCTGAACATGGTCGCCGGCTCCGGCGCGTCGGACGTCACCAAGAAACTGGCCGCCGCCGCCGTCTCCACCCTGGAGCAGAAGCTGGCCTTCTGGGCCGCCTTGCAGAATCTCTGGTACGGGCTGTCGCTGGGTTCGGTGCTGCTGCTGGCCGCCATCGGGCTGGCCGTCACCTTCGGCGTGATGGGCGTCATCAACATGGCCCATGGCGAGATGGTGATGATCGGCGCCTACACCACCTTCCTGGTGCAGGAGTTCTTCCGCGCCCATGCCCCCGGCCTGTTCGACCTGTCGATCCTGGTGGCGCTGCCCGCCGCCTTCCTCGTCTCCGGCGGTGTCGGGATCGTCATCGAGCGCAGCGTGATCCGCTGGCTCTACGGCCGTCCGCTGGAAACGCTGCTCGCCACCTGGGGCCTGTCGCTGGCGCTCCAGCAGGCGGTCCGCTCCATCTTCGGCCCGACCAACCGCGAGGTCGGCGCGCCGAGCTGGATGTCCGGCGCCTTCGAACTGGGCGGCCTGACCATCACCTACGGCCGGCTGTGGATCGTCGTCTTCGCCTTCGCCGTCTTCGCGGCCCTGCTTGTGGCGCTGAAGCGCACCTGGTTCGGCCTGTCGATCCGCGCGGTGACGCAGAACCGGCCGATGGCCAACGCCATGGGCATCCGCACCGCGCGGGTCGACGCGCTGACCTTCGGTCTCGGCTCCGGCATCGCCGGTCTGGCCGGGGTGGCGCTGAGCCAGATCGACAACGTCAGCCCGAACCTCGGCCAGGGCTACATCCTCGACAGCTTCATGGTCGTGGTGTTCGGCGGGGTGGGCAACCTGTGGGGCACGCTGGTCGGCGCGCTGACGCTGGGGACCATGAACAAGTTCCTCGAACCCTATGCCGGGGCGGTGCTGGGCAAGATCCTGGTGCTGATCTTCATCATCCTGTTCATCCAACGGCGTCCGCGCGGCCTGTTCGCGCTGAAGGGCCGCGCGGTGGAGGCCTGATCCGATGCTGCTGCGCTTTTTCCTGATGGGTCTGGACCGCAAGGCCGGGATCGTGCTGGCGATCCTCGCCATCCTGGCGGTGGCGGTTCCGGTGATGACGCTGTGGGTGCCGGCGGACTCCCCCTTCCACCTGTCGGTCTTCACCGTCTCGCTGCTGGGCAAATACCTGTGCTTCGCGCTGCTGGCGCTGGCGCTCGATCTGGTGTGGGGCTATTGCGGCATCCTGTCGCTCGGCCATGCCGCCTTCTTCGCGATCGGCGGCTACGCCATGGGCATGTACCTGATGCGGCAGATCGGCCCGCGCGGCGTCTACGGCAACCCGGTCCTGCCCGACTTCATGGTCTTCCTGAACTGGAAGGAGCTGCCCTGGTACTGGCTCGGCTTCGACCATTTCTGGTTCGCCGCCATCATGGTGCTGGTGGTGCCGGGAGCGCTGGCCTTCGCCTTCGGCTGGTTCGCCTTCCGCAGCCGCGTCACCGGCGTCTACCTGTCGATCATCACCCAGGCGCTGACCTTCGCCCTGCTGCTGGCCTTCTTCCGCAACGATATGGGCTTCGGCGGCAACAACGGCCTGACCGACTTCAAGGACATTCTCGGCTACGACATCCAGGCCGATACCACCCGCGTCGCGCTGTTCGTGGCGACGGTGGCGGCCCTGGCATTGTCCTACATGATCGCGTCCGGCGTCATCGCCTCGAAGCTGGGCAAGGTGCTGGTGGCGCTGCGCGACGCCGAGAGCCGCGTCCGCTTCATGGGCTACGACACCGAAAGCTACAAGCTGTTCGCCTGGACGCTGTCGGCCTGCATGGCCGGCGTGGCGGGCGCCCTCTACGTCCCGCAGGTCGGCATCATCAACCCGTCCGAATTCGCCCCGGCCAGCTCGATCGAGGCGGTGATCTGGGTCGCCGTCGGCGGGCGCGGCACTCTGGCCGGCGCCATCCTCGGCGCGGTGCTGGTGAATATGGGCAAGAGCTATTTCACCGGCGCCCTGCCGGAGCTGTGGCTGTTCGCGCTTGGCGGCCTGTTCGTGGCGGTGACCCTGTTCCTGCCCAAGGGCCTGCTCGGGCTGGGCGCCCAGTTGAAGGCCAAGCTGCCCGGCCGCAAGACCGCTTCCCTTCCCAATACCCAGACCGCGAACCAAGCCACTGGCCAGACCGCTGGCCAGAAGGGAGCCTGACCCATGAGCGCGGAATCGACCCTTCTCTATCTCGACGGCGTGTCGGTCAGCTTCGACGGCTTCAAGGCGCTGAACAGCCTGTCGCTGGTGATGATGCCCGGCGAGATGCGGGCGATCATCGGCCCCAACGGCGCCGGCAAGACGACGATGATGGACGTCATCACCGGCAAGACCCGCCCCGACACCGGCACCATCCTGTTCGAAGGCGACATCGACCTGACCCGCCTGCGCGAGGCGGCCATCGCCAACCTCGGCATCGGCCGCAAGTTCCAGCGCCCGACCGTCTTCGAGCCGCACACGGTGTGGGACAATCTGGAACTGGCGCTGAAGGCGCCGCGCCGGCCGCTGAAGACGCTGACCTACGCCATCAGCCGCGACGACCGCGCCCGCATCGAGGAGATCCTCGACATCACCCGCCTGTCCGCCCTGCGCGGCCGGCAGGCCGGCAGCCTGTCGCACGGGCAGAAGCAATGGCTGGAGATCGGCATGCTGCTGGCCCAGGACCCCAAGCTGCTGCTGGTCGACGAGCCGGTCGCCGGCATGACCGACGCCGAGACCGAGCAGACCGCCGAACTGCTGTGCAGCATCGCCGGCAGGCATTCGGTGATCGTGGTGGAGCATGACATGAGCTTCGTCCGCGCGCTGGGCGTCAAGGTGACGGTGCTGGCCGAGGGCTCGGTCCTGGCCGAAGGCTCGCTGGACGCGGTCAGCGCCAACAGCCAAGTCATCGACACCTATCTCGGCCGCTGACGGGAGACCCCAGGATGTTGGACGTTCGTTCCCTCGATCTGCATTACGGCGCCGCCCAGGCCCTGCGCGGCGTTTCCATGAAGGCTGAGATCGGCAAGGTCACCTGTCTGGTCGGCCGCAACGGCGTCGGCAAGTCCAGCCTGCTGCGCGCCATCGTCGGGCTGAAGCCGGTGTCGGGCGGCTCCATCGGCTGGGACGGCGCCGACGTGACGAAGATGGCCCCGGCCGACCGGGCGCGGCGCGGCATCGCCTATGTGCCGCAGGGGCGCGAGATCTTTCCGCTGCTGACGGTGAGGGAGAATTTGCTGACCGGCTACGCTCCGTTGCCGCGCGCCCAGCGCTCGATCCCCGACGAGGTGTTCGAGCTGTTTCCGGTGCTGAAATCCATGCTGGACCGCCGCGGCGGCGACCTGTCGGGCGGCCAGCAGCAGCAGCTCGCCATCGGCCGCGCCCTGGTGACCCGCCCGCGCCTGCTGGTGCTGGACGAGCCGACCGAGGGCATCCAGCCGTCGATCATCAAGGACATTGGCCGCGCCATCTCCTATCTGCGCGACAAGGGCACCATGGCGATCCTGCTGGTCGAACAGTATTTCGACTTCGCCCGCGACCTCGCCGATGACTGGGTGGTGATGGAGCGCGGCGAGGTGATGCTGTCCGGCCCGCGCAGCGGCCTGGACGAGCAGGAGGTGCGCAAATATCTGACGGTATAACTCCGATGACGGTACCCCTCGTCCTTTGACCGGCGGAATATCCGCGTCTTCCCTGCGTCCCTGATCCATCTGGTCCGCCGTCCGGCGGACCTGGCTTTGGGGAGGAACCACGCAATGAAGTCCGCATTCCGTGTCACCGCCGTCGCCATCGGCCTGGGCGCCGTCCTGTCCGGAGCCCCGGCTTTCGCTCAGGACAAGGAACCGGCCATGACGGGGAAGACAGCGATGGGTCCCGTCCTGACTGACGCGAAGGGCATGACGCTCTACGTCTTCGACAAGGACAGCGCCGGCAAGTCGGCCTGCAACGGCCCCTGCGCGACCAACTGGCCGCCGCTGATGGCGGCGGCCTCCGCCAAGCCGATGGGCAAATACAGCGTCGTCACCCGCGACGACGGCAGCCGGCAATGGGCCTATGACGGTAAGCCGCTCTACAGCTGGGCCAAGGATGCGAAGCCGGGCGACGCAACGGGAGACGGCGTGAACAACGTCTGGCACGCGGCGAAGCCATAACCTCTTCTTTCCTCCGGCGTCATGGCGGCTGCCTTTCTGTTCACGGGGCAGCAGGCAACGCCATGACGCCACCTTTGCCGGGAGTATACTTATCCGGTCGAGGTAATGCGCAAACGTCGACTTCGCGGGCTGTGCTCTTTAACAGTCGTTAAGGATCGAAACCGCATGATGGCTTCAACGTCATCTTGCTCATGGAGCAGCGGGCCATGTCGATCTACAACGCCACCTCGTTCGAAGCCGTCCCCTCCGCCGAACCGAAGGTCCGCAAGATGCGCGGCCTGCCGCGCCTCGCGGTGTGGACGGTGATGATCGGCACGCCGTGGGTGCTGATCGTGGAGGCGGTGCGCCTGATCTTCTGAAACCGGCGCACCGCCTGTTTACCGTATCACTGGGCCGTCATCACCCAGGGTTCCAGCGCGCCGATCTTCTTGGCCCGCCTCTCGTCAGCCGACAGTTTGAAATTGTGCCCGTAGGGCGCGCTCTCGAACGAGCCGTAACCAGGATTGGCCAGCATCAGCCAGTCGCGCCCGAAATGCTCCTTCGCCGCTTCGAACGCCTTCAGCCGATCGGCCTCGCTGCCGCTGTAGGCATCGCTGAAATCGCCGAAATTGTCGCCGAACAGCAGGACGATCCGGTAGTCCTTGGCGATATAGGCGCGGCGCGTGCTCTTCGCCGAGCCCCAGTCCGGCTTTTCCTTGGACATCAGGAAGGTATCGACGTTGCCGCCCATCGGGAAGCCCAGCGCCTGCGCGTTGCGGCGGGTCGGTTCCTCCTGGTCAGCGCTGCGGTTGGTGACGTAGAAGACCTTGACGCCCTTCGACTCGGCGTACTGGGTGAACTCCACCGCGCCCGGCACCGCCGTCGCCTTTTCCGCCTTTACCCAAGCGTCCCAGGTCTTGGGCGCGAAGTCGGTGCCGGTGGTCACGAGGCCGGCCTGATAGGCGGAATTGTCCATCGCCGTCTCGTCCAGGTCCAGCACCACGGCCGGCGGCAAATCCTGGTAACTGCCGGCCTGCTCGGTCGCCGCGGTCCAGTTCCTGTCGGCCAGCGCCTTGTCCAACTGGATTTTGCCCAGCGCATAGACGGCCAGCGCATTCGCCTTGTATTCGACCGAGCGCTGCATCCACAGCTCGGCGTTCAGCAGATCGCTTTGCGGCACCGGGTCCGCTGCCAAGGCGGGGCCGGCAAGAAGGGAAAGGGCAACCGCACCGGATAGCAGCGACCAGCGTCCGGCTCTGGCGGAATTACGCATCGACACACCCATCCATCAAGTGTCATGGAACCGTCATCGAAGCACAGATTCGGGCACTTGGCGACGGTCCCGTGACGCTTGCGTCACCATAACCAGTTCGCTTGCGTCATCATATCCAGCTACCCTTGCCCCACGCCGTCTTCATGCCTGGAATGGCCGGATCGAGCAACGATCCGCCGGATATCCTTGGCCGATCCGCATTTTCCGACCGTACATTTGCCGTGCCAGGCGCCATACTGGCGTACTTCCGTGACGGAAGGCGGCCGGGATCCCGGCCGCGGCGAAGAAAAGATAGAAAAGCAGACCAAAGACAGGGGTTCAGGATGAGGGCATTCATGACGGCCGCCGCGATGATCGCCGCGGGCCTCACTGCGACCATCACCGCGGTTCCGGCGGCCTGGGCCGCTGACGGTGCGCTTCAGGCGATCCGCCAAGCCGGGGTGATCCGGGTCGGCACCACCGGCGACTACAAGCCCTTCAGCTACAAGGGGGCCGACGGCGCTCTGGTGGGCGCCGACATCGAGATGGCGAAGGAACTCGCCTCGACGCTGGGCGTCCGGGTGGAATTCGTCCAGACCAGTTGGAAGACGCTGATCGACGACCTGAAGGCCGAGAAGTTCGACGTCGCGTTGGGTGGCATCACCGTCAACCCCGACCGCGCCGCGGTGGGCGACTTCTCCGTCCCCAACGTCAGCGACGGCAAGCGCCCGATCGCGCGCTGCGCCGACAAGGAGAAGTTCACCACCGTCGAGAAGATCGACCAGCCCACCACCCGTGTCGTCGTCAATCCCGGCGGCACCAACGAGAAGTTCGCCCGCGCGAACTTCACCAAGGCGCCGATCGAGGTCTGGCCCGACAACAGGACCATCCATGCGCAGATCGCCGCCGACAAGGCCGACGTCATGGTCACCGACGGCATCGAGGTCGACATGCAGGCGAAGCTGAACCCCGGCGTGCTCTGCGCCGTGCCCGTCGCCAGCCCCTTCACCCATTTCGAGAACGCCTATCTGCTGCGCAAGGACCCGGAGCTGAAGCAGGCCGTCGATGCCTGGATGACCAAGGCGCTGTCCAGCGGTCTGTGGAAGGCCAAGCTCGACGCCGCCATGCAATGAGCGGACGCCGGGACGGGTCCTAGGGGTCGCGGGCGACGCGGAGGCCGTAGGCGGCATAGCCGCTTTCGGCCTCGTCCGCCCGCCGCACGGCCGAACGGACATAGCGCGGGTTGCTGTGCCACGACCCGCCGCGCATCATCCGGCGTGAACAAGGGCCGCCGGATTGGGCCGTACCGCCCGCCGCGCAGTCCTCCACCCACTGCCAGACATTGCCCAGCATGTCGTACAGGCCGAAGCCGTTGGGACGGTAGCTACCGACCGGCGCGGTAAACAGGGCGCCGTCGCGGCAGTTCGCGACCTCCCAGTCGGTGAAGCGGTCCTTGGCGCTGAGGTCGGCGCCGTTCGCCGCGTCGCATCCCCTGGCCGGATCGTCGCCCCACCAGCGGGAGGTCCGGGTACCGGCGCGTGCGGCATACTCCCACTCCGCCTCCGTCAGCAGGCGGTAGCTCTCGCCGGTCCGCCGGCTGAGCCAGTCCACATAGGCCTTGGCGTCGTGCCAACTGATACAGACCGCCGGGTCCCGGTTCGTCTGCTCGAATCCCGGCCGGCGCCAGGAGAAATGCCAGCGCGGCAGCAGCTCCGTCTCTCCGGCATAGCCGCGGCAGATTGTCCGTGGGCGATAGCCGCTGTCCTGGATGAACCGGGCATATTCGCCGCGGGTCACCGGATATTTGCCGACGGCGATGGGCTGGCGGATCGACACCGGGTGTTGCGGCGTCTCATCGGGAAACCGTTCCGTCTCGGTCGCCGGCGAACCCTGGAGATAGCTGCCGGCGGGGATCGTCACCAGTACGGGAGCATCGGGATGGTCCCAGATCTCGCGTGCCGGGCTGCTCGCCTGCCAGCTATGAAAGGCGGCCAGCCGTTCGGCGCGCCAGTCGGTGAGATCCTCCGGCACGGTCCGGCGCCAGCCGGCCAGGGTGGCCAGAATCAGGATCAGGACCACGACCGCCCCCAGCGAGCCGGGCAGGGTGAGGGCCATGGTGGAGATGTCTCTTGCTGGCGTGCCGATGCGGATCATGCCGTCATTTCCCTCCGGCACTCGGCATCCGTCCATCGCGCGTCCGTGTCCCGGTCGGGGCACTTCCAGCCGGTACCCGAACACCACAGCCAAAGGTTTTTCCCTTTGCCTTATGGCGCAAGCGGTAAGCGTCGAAGACGGCGTCCCGCTGTTGGTGCGGGCAGACGTTCAACGGAGCGTTGATGCCACAGGAGAGACACATGGCCGCCTATCCCGCCGACCTCACGCGCGCGCTGTTCGTCACCGGCCTGCGCAACGCCCATGCGGTGGAACAGCAGGCGCTGGCCCTGATGGACCGCCAGCTCGACCGTCTGGTGAATTATCCGGAGGTCTCCGACCATTTGCGCATGCACCGTGGCGAGACCGAGGGCCAGATCACCCGCATCGAGCAGATCCTGGACCAGCTTCAGGAAAGCCATTCCGGGCTGAAGGACACCGCCCTGTCGATCATGGGCAATCTCGCCGCGCTGGGTCACAGCTTTGCCGAGGACGAGATCCTCAAGAACTCCTTCGCCAACTACGCCTTCGAGAATTTCGAGGTGGCGAGCTACCGGTCGCTGCTGACCGTGGCCGATGCCGGCAACTTCGCCTTCGCGACGCCGCTGCTCCAGACTTCGCTGCGCGAGGAGGAGGCGATGGCGTCGTGGGTGATCGAGAATGTGCCGACGCTGACGTTGAAGTACCTTTCGCTGAAGGCCAGCGACGAGACCGCCGGCCGCTGACGGCGGATTCGCGGGTATGAAGGAGGCGGGGGAGGACAGGCTCTTCCCCAGCCTTTTCCTTGCCGCCTTCCGCTGCGGAGACGGAAATCGGACGTCGCGGATCGGGTCTGGCGACCTGTTGGCGCCGCCTGCCATCCACATGCTGCAATGCAGCATTCCCGCCCCGTCCGGATTTTGCCCGGTGACGAGCCGGGGGGCTTTGCCGTAAGAAACTTGGCGGGTTTCAAAACGGATGGTCTTCCCGTGCTCCGATCGGTCTCTCTCTGCCTGTTCATCGCCGCGTCCGGCGGTCTTGCGGGCTGCACCTCCGACTACTCCCCCAACACCTACGCCTCCAGCGCAGTCCAGCAGGCCAACAAGGTCGAGCCGGGGACCGTGGTCGGGTTCCGTCAGGTGGCGATCAGCGCCAACGGCACGGTCGGCGCCGTCAGCGGCGGGGCGGCCGGCGGCATCCTCGGCGCGCAGGTCGGGACGGGCGGCATGAACGCCGCGCTCGGCACCGTCGGCGGCACGGCGATCGGCGGCCTGCTGGGCACGGCGATGGAGCATATCGCCGGCGACACCAACGGCTGGGAATACATCGTCCGCAAATCGAACGGCGAGCTGCTGTCGCTGACCCAGAAGGAACCGCAGCCGCTGCCCATCGGCCAGAAGGTCCTGGTCATCACCGGCAGCCAGGCCCGCATCGTCCCCGACTATTCGACGCCGGCCGATCCCGAGCCCGCCAAAGCCGATGCGGCCAAGGCGGACGCTCCCAAGGGCGATGCCGCCAAAGCAGATGTTGCGAGGCCCGAGCCGCCGAAATCCGATATCAAGGCGGAACCGCTCGCACCGCCCACCGAACCGGCTCCGCCTGCCGCGCCCGTTTCCGCCCCGGCGGAACAGTCGGCCACCGGAACGGCCCCGCCCACCGGCGGCGGCCCGGTCCGCCTGAGCGCCCCCACCGACAACTCTCCCGCCGCTTCTCCGACTGCCGCTCCCGCCAGCCCGCCCCCGGCAGCCGCAGAGCCGAAACCGGCCGAGTAGCACCATACTTGTCCGAATGGACGGGATGGCGCACAGTCCGGTGATCCAACCAAGATCACCGGCCGAGGGCCCATGTCCGCCATCGATACTTCCGCCATCGATACTTCCGCCGTCGCCACGTCAGCCTCCACGCCCGCTTCCAGCCCCGCCATGACGAAGGAGGCGCTGGAGGAGCTGATCCGCGAGGGGGTTCCCCTCGTCGGGAGCTTCGGCGTCGTCGTGGAAAGCCTGGGTGCCGGCACCATCCGGCTGCGCCTGCCCTACAAGGACGATTTCGTCCGCCCCGGCGGCACCGTCACCGGCCCGGCCATGTTCGGGCTGGCCGACGTGGCGCTCTACGGTGCGGTGCTGAGCCTGATCGGCCGGGTCGAACTGGCGGTGACCACCAGCATGACCATCAACTTCCTGCGCCGCCCGCCGCCCGTCGCCATCGTCGCCGAGGCGCGCGTCCTGAAGCTGGGCAAGCGGCTGGCCTATGGCGAGATCCTGCTGTTCTCCGAAGGCGATCCGGAGCCGGTCGCCCACGTCACCGGCACCTACTCGATCCCGCCGCACAACCCCGTCACTGTTGCGGTATCTCATTACCGCACCAATGAGGCCTCCTGAAAAACTGTTTATTATCAATGGGTTTGGCGATCAGGTATCTAGATACCGCGCTTGCAAAACATTGATATTGAACGATAATTTTTCCGTTGACAGAGGCCCGTCCAGACCCGTAGAAAGCCGTCCGCTTCGGCGCCCCGGTATCGGCGGCCTGCCGATCCGTATTCGAAGAAACGAGTGTGGCGATGAAGACCTTCAATCTGAAGCCGACCGAGATCGAGAAGAAGTGGTACGTCGTCGATGCCGACGGCCTCGTTCTCGGGCGGCTTGCCAGCATCCTGGCGAACATCCTGCGTGGCAAGAACAAGCCGACCTACACCCCCCACATGGATTGCGGCGACAACATCGTCGTGATCAACGCGGAGAAGGTGAAGCTGACCGGCAACAAGCGCGACGCCGACATCTTCTACTGGCACACCGGCTATCCGGGCGGGATCAAGGGCCGTTCCAAGGGCCAGATCCTGGACGGCAAGTATCCGGAGCGTGTGATCGAGAAGGCCGTGGAGCGCATGGTTCCGCGCGGTCCGCTCGGCCGCCAGCAGATGACTCACCTCAAGGTCTACAAGGGCGCCACGCATCCGCACGATGCGCAGCAGCCGGTCGCCCTCGACATCGGCGCCCTGAACCCGAAGAATAAGCGGAGCGCGTAAGCATGGCTCAGGTCACCACCACCCTCTCCAGCCTCAAGGAACTGACGGGCGCCGCCGCCACCGCGACCGTCACCGAGGAGCTCGCCGCTCCGAAGCTGGACGCCCAGGGCCGCGCCTATGCCACCGGCAAGCGCAAGGACGCCGTCGCCCGCGTGTGGATCAAGCCGGGCTCCGGCAAGGTCACCGTGAACGGCCGCGACCAGTCGGTCTACTTCGCCCGTCCGGTTCTGCGCATGATGATCGCCCAGCCGTTCGGCGTGACCGAGCGTTCGGAGCAGTTCGACGTGGTCGCCACCGTCGCCGGCGGCGGTCTGTCGGGCCAGGCCGGTGCCGTCCGTCACGGCATCTCCAAGGCGCTGACCTACTTCGAGCCGGCCCTGCGCCCGCCGTTGAAGGCCGCCGGCTTCCTGACCCGCGACGCCCGTACGGTCGAGCGTAAGAAGTACGGCCGCGCCAAGGCCCGCCGCAGCTTCCAGTTCTCGAAGCGCTAATCCCTACACGGGCCTGCTGCTTTACGGTACAAGCGAGGGGCGCCCCGAAGGGGGCGCCCCTTTCTTTTTGTCCTCATCCCACGCCTACCCAATCGTCAACGTTCCTCCCGTCAAGCGAAGGACATCGGTTCCATGGCCTCCATCAGCATTCCGGGCAGCACTCCCGGCGGTTCGAAAATCCGCGTCGGCATCCTGGGCGCTTCCGGTTACACCGGCGCCGAACTGGTGCGCATGCTGCTGCGCCACCCGAACGTGGAGATCGCCGCGCTGACCGCCGAACGACAGGCCGGCAAGCCGATGGCGGAGGTGTTTCCGCATCTGGGCGGCTATGGCCTGCCCGATCTGGTGAAGATCGAAGGCCTGAAGTGGGACAACCTCGACTTCATCTTCTGCGCCCTGCCGCACGGCACGACGCAGGAGGTCATCGCCGGACTGCCGAGCGGGCTGAAGGTGGTCGACCTGTCCGCCGATTTCCGCCTGAGCGACCCGGCCGAATACGCCACCTGGTACGGGCATGAGCATCGCGCCGTCGACCTGCAGAAGGAGGTCGCCTACGGCCTGACCGAGTTCAACCGCCAGGGCGTGCGCAAGGCGCGGGTGGTGGCGAACCCGGGCTGCTACCCGACCTGCTCGCTGCTGCCGCTGCTGCCGCTGCTGCTGGAAAACCAGATCGAGCCGGGCGGCATCATCATCGACGCCAAGTCCGGCGTGTCCGGCGCCGGGCGCGACGCCAAGCAGGCCAACCTGTTCACCGAGGTGTCGGAAGGCTTCAACGCCTATGGCGTCGGCCACCACCGCCACATGCCGGAGATCGAGCAGGAGCTGCGGCTGGCCGCCGGCCGGCCGGTCACCGTCTCCTTCACCCCGCATCTGGTGCCGATGAACCGCGGCATGATGGCGACCATCTATGTCCGCATGGCCGACGGCGTCACCGCCGACGACCTGCGGGCGACGCTGGCCGCCCGCTATGCCGACGAGCCCTTCGTCGGCGTGACGCCGGCCGGGGTGGTCCCGGCGACGCGCCATGTCCGCGCCTCCAACCACAACCTGATCGGCGTGGTCGCCGACCGCGCCCCGCGCAGCGCCATCATCGTGTCGGTGATCGACAATCTGGTGAAGGGCGCCTCGGGTCAGGCCATCCAGAACATGAACGTCATGATGGGGCTGGGCGAGACGACCGGCATCGATCAGGCGCCGCTCTTCCCGTAATCGGGTACCGCGAAAGGATAGGGCGGGGGCTGTGACAGCGTTGTGGCCCCCTGTCCGCACTGTTGCACAGAGGCACCAATCGGGATTTGCTTTGGCCTGTCAATGCGAAATCAGGTGGTGCCTTAAGCCTTACGGTGTTTCAATCCGGCCCGTCATGCACGACTTCGGTACGACCTGATGACTGGCCTTGTCCGCGCCTTCAACGGCATCCTACCCACCGTCGACCCGACCGCGTTCATCGCGGAAACGGCGGCGGTGATCGGCGATGTCGTGATCGGGGCGAACAGCAGCATCTGGTACGGCTGCACCGTGCGTGGAGACGTCAACGAGATCCGAATCGGCGCTCGCACCAACATTCAGGACGGCACCGTGATCCACGTGGCCTCCGAAGGGCAGGGCACCTACATCGGCGACGACATCACCGTCGGCCACATGGCGTTGCTGCACGCCTGTACGCTGGAAGACGGCTGCTTCATCGGCATGAAGGCCTGCATCCTGGATGGGGCCTATGTCGAGTCGCGGGCGATGGTCGCGGCCGGTGCATTGGTGACGCCCGGAAAGCGGGTGACGTCCGGATTCTTGTGGGCCGGCAGCCCTGCTAGACCGGTTCGCGAGCTTACGGAAAAGGATCTCGCGGTTTTTCCGGTGCTCAGCCACCGTTATACGGATTTGGCAGAATCCTACCGGAAAAGCTGCTATGGAAGTGGAGCATAGGTCAAGGTACAGGTACGGTTTGGCCGAACGGCTGAGGTGTCGGAACGTCCCCGCACACCACATGTTGGGAAGGTCGCTGCCGCGCTTGCACGTGGGTCGATGCTTCGATCGATACGTTCATCCCCCGCAGGCACTCTGATGGGGAAGGGTTCTGGAAGGGAGTGAAGACAATGAAGACTATTGTTCGCGCGGGTCTGGCTGCCATCCCGGCCGCCATCGTCGCTTTCGGTCTGTCGGCGGCCGCCAATGCCCAGGACGCGAGCCTGGTCGGCAAGGGCACCCAGTGGTGCAACCCGGTCATCGGCTGGACCGGTCAGGTGTCGGAAGGCGTCGCCGCCCGCACGGGTGACGGCGGCTACGTCATCCATCAGGGCAGCTATCCGTGCCCGCCGGCCGCCGCCGCTCCGGCTCCGGCCGCCGTCGCCGCGGTCCAGAGCGAATATCTGGTGTTCTTCGACTGGGATAAGTCGAACATCACCCCGGCCGCCGATCGCGTGATCGGTGACGCGGTGTCGGCCATCCTGAAGAACGGTGGCGCCAAGATCCACGTCGTCGGCCACACCGACACGTCGGGTTCGCCGGCCTACAACCAGAAGCTGTCGGTCCGTCGCGCCGACGCGGTCAAGAAGGCCCTGGTCGCCAAGGGCATCCAGGCCGCCAACATCACGACCGAAGGCAAGGGCGAGAGCCAGCTGCTGGTCCAGACCGGTCCGAACGTCCGCGAGCCGTCCAACCGTCGTGCGCAGATCCTGCCGCGCCTGCTGAACGCTCCGTCGTCCTAAGGACGGTTGGCGGGGGCCGTTCCGGGGGTATCGGAACGGCTTTCCCGCCAGCGCGAGAAACCGCAGGAAAAAGGCCGCACCGGGGTTCCCGGCGCGGCCTTTTTCCGTTTAAGCCCGTTTCCCCTCGCGTTGTCAGCCAGCGATCTGGGCCGGGTCCTGTTCCGGCTCGCCGGCGGCCAGGCGCAGCGGCACCACGCCCGCCCATACCGGATGGTCCATATCCTCCGGATCGTCGCCGGGCGGACCGGACCGCCGCTTGGCCGACGCCTCGGCGATGGGGAAGGCCAGCACGGCGGTGGCCTTCAACTCCTGCGCATTGGGCGCCCGCACCTTGGCGCTGCGGCCGGGCTCGATCTTCTCCATCAGCGCGTCGAGCGCCGCGCGCTTCTCCGTTTCCTCCGACACCAGCCGCGGCCGGCCGAACAGCATGACCGAGCGGTAGTTGACGGAGTGATGGAAGGCCGACCGCGCCAGCACCCAGCCGTCGATCAGCGACAGCGTGATGCAGGCCTCGCCCCCCTCCTGCAGCCGCCGGAGCATCCGGCTGGAGGAGGCGCCGTGGATCATCAGCTCGTCCCCCACCCGCCAGGGGATCGTGGGGATCACCATGGGGGAGGGGGCGTCCCGGCCCTTGACGGCGTCGTCGACGAAGCCGACGTGGCAGATCGGCGCCTCGTCGATGATGGCGTGGATCAGGGAGACGTCATGGCTGCCGCGGTCGCCCATCCGCACCGTCCGGGTGCGTGGGGTCTGCACCAGGGAGGCGGGGGAACTGGCGGCGGGGAGATCGGTGGGAAGGCTGGTCATGGTCGTGCTCAAGGCCGGAACTGTTGCGATAGCCCAGAATGGCCGGCAAAATGGCTCCTTCGAAAGGTCCGGAATGTCGATTCGATAGGGACCAATTTCTTTGCCTTCCGGAAGGATCGCCATGGCCCGTTCGGCCTGTCCGGTATTGTCCAGCCTGGGACCGGTGGCGCTCGACCGCGCCGGGGCGGAGCCGCTGCACCGGCAGCTCTACCGCGCGCTGCGTCAGGCGGTGCTGGACGGCCGGCTTCGTCCGGGGGAGCGCCTGCCGCCCAGCCGGACGCTCGCCGCCGACTGGGGATTGTCGCGCAACACGGTGGTCACCGCCTATGATACGCTGCTGGCGGAGGGCTATGTCACCGGGCAGGTCGGCGCCGGCACCTTTGTCGCCGCCTCGCTGCCCGATGCTGTGCCCGGCGGCGGTGCCGCGCGGGACGAGGCCCGGCGCGGCGTCGGCCTCTCCGCCCGCGGCCGGGCGCTGGCCGAGGCGCCGGCCATCGCCCGCGACCGGGTGGGGCGGCCCTTCGCGCTGGGCACGCCGGACCTCGCCGTCTTTCCCTTCGCCTTGTGGGCGCAGCTTCTCGGCCGCTGCTGGCGCCATGGCGGGCGGGCGCTGGCGACGGAGCCGGACCCGCTGGGCTACGCTCCCCTGAGGGCGGAGATCGCCGCCTATCTGCGCGCCGTCCGCGCCGTGCGCTGCGAGCCGGAGCAGGTCGTCATCGTCTCCGGCGCGCAGCAGGGGCTGGCGCTGATGGCGCAGCTGCTGCTCGACCCGGGCGACGAGGCCTGGGTCGAGGAGCCGGGCTGGCCCGGCAACCGCGCCGCCCTGCTGGGCGCCGGGGCACGGCTGGTCCCGGTGCCGGTGGACGGCGAGGGGATCGACGTCGCCGCCGGCATGGCCCGCGGGGCCGGCGCCCGGCTGGCGCTGGTCACCCCCTCCCACCAGTTTCCGCTGGGCGTGACCATGAGTCTGGCGCGCCGGCTGCGTCTGCTCGACTGGGCGGCAGCGCGCGACGCCTGGATCGTCGAGGACGACTACGACAGCGAGTTCCGCTATGCCGGCCCGCCGCTGGCCGCTCTCCAGGGATTGGACGGCGCCGGGCGGGTGATCTATGTGGGCAGCTTCAGCAAGGTGATGTTCCCGGCGCTGCGGCTCGGCTATGTCGTGGTGCCGCCCGATCTGGTGGAGCCGGTGCGCGCCGCGCGCCGCCATTTCGACGGCGGGACCAGCGTGGTGCCGCAGGCGGCCCTGCACCGCTTCCTGGCCGACGGCCATTTCGCCTCGCACCTGCGGGCCATGCGCTCCCTCTACGCCGTCAAGCGCACCGCCATCCTGGCGTCGGTCGCCGACGCCTTCGCCGGCTTCGCCACCACCGAGGCCGGGGAGGCCGGCATGCACATCCTGCTCCGCCTGCCGCCGGACTGCCCCGACCATGTCCTGGCCGGGCACGCGGCGCGCGTCGGTCTGACCACGCCGCCCCTCTCCACCTATTACCGTGCCGCCGACGGCGGGAGCGCCGGCAACGGCCTGCTGCTGGGCTTCGCCGCCCACGATCCGGCGGCGCTCGACCGCGCGGTGCGGGATCTGGCGCGGCTGGCCGCCGAAATGCCGAAGGGTTAGACCGCCTCCGAAACCCGTTCCACCGCCGGCACTTCCCACGCCGGATAGCGCAGGCTCAGCTGGTGCGAGCGGTCCTGCATGTCCAGGACCGGGCGCAGAACCGACGGGTCGGCGCGCATGGCGTCTTCGCCGGCCATGTGGACGATGCCCAGCCGGCGGTTGGGCAGGTAATATTCCACCAGTTCCCGCCGCTCCGGATCGAAGCGCCAGGGGCCGATGTAGTTGCACCATTCCGGCAGAAGCTCGACCGGCAGCCCGTCCAGATAGATCGCTCCCGCCATCGCCAGCTGGTCGGAGGTGAACAGGCGGCCCTTGCGCAGCACCCGCTTCTGCCAGCGCTGGAACGCCTCCCAATGGGGCGCGTCGGACTTCAGGGCGTAGGCGCCGGCATTCAGGGTCGGGCGGGTCGCCAGCGCCCGGCATTCCGCGGTGGTCAGGCCGGCGCGGCTGGAGTTCTTGTAGAGGATGGAGCGCACCCGCGCGAAGCCGCCGAACAGCCAGTTCAGCCGCAGCTCGGTCTCCGAGAAGCGGCCGAACTGGGCGACGATGGCGAAGCGGTCCAGCGCCGCCCCCCGCCGCAGCATCTCCACCGCCTCCCAATCCTGCACCCAGGCGTCGGCGTCGATCCAGATCACCGTGTCGTAGCCGGGGAAGTAGGTCGGCAGGTGCAGCTTGGCGAGGTTGGCCTTCAGGTGGATGCGGTTGCGCAGCTTGTGCGCCGGGATGCTGACCGGCCAGGGCGGCGCCACCACCGTGGCGCCCTGCGCCTCCAGTTCCGCGGTCTGCTCGGCGGTCAGCCCGGCGTCGATCACGCCGATGGGGCAGTCCGCCGCCGGCTTCAAAGCCCGAAGCGAGGCGATCAGCTCGCGGATCAGTGGGCAGTAGCGGGAGTCGCCGCCGGTGACGACGATGAAGGAACCCAACATGATGTATCCGCTACGCCCTAAGTGAAAAGTTGTAAGTTCGGCCACCCTGCCTGCGTAATCCGTCGGCGTCAATCGGTGTCCAGTCCGGGTTGCCGCGCTTTGGAATGGGGGGCGGCGGATCCCCATCCGATGGTCTTACCCCCTGGTTTTCCCCGTCCAGCCTATCCGGAAGTCAGGGGTTGTCTGGCGGTCGTCCGGGTGAAACCTTCGACCGGGTGGCTTGTTTCAGTCCCGTGTTCCCGCGACACGTGTTCCGTCAATCGCTTCTCGAAAGTGCTGGACCCATGATCGATCGGCAGGACCGGCTTTGGTACAAGGACGCCGTCATCTACCAACTGCACATCAAGGCGTTCTTCGACGCCGACAATGATGGCATCGGCGATTTCGCCGGTCTGACCCAGAAGCTGGACTACATCCAGGAGCTGGGCGTGACGGCCGTGTGGCTTCTCCCCTTCTATCCGTCGCCGCTGCGCGACGACGGCTATGACATCGCCGACTACACCTCGGTCAATCCGACCTACGGGAACCTGGAGGACTTCCGGCGCTTCATGGAGGAGTGCCACAACCGCGGCCTGCGGGTCATCACGGAGCTGGTGATCAACCACACCTCCGACCAGCATCCCTGGTTCCAGCGCGCGCGGGAGGCGCCTCCCGGCTCCAACCACCGCGACTATTACGTCTGGTCCGACAGCGACCAGAAATACCAGGGCACGCGGATCATCTTCTGCGACACCGAGAAGTCCAACTGGACCTGGGACCCGGTCGCCAACGCCTATTACTGGCACCGCTTCTATTCGCACCAGCCCGACCTGAACTTCGACAATCCCGAGGTCCTGGAGGAGGTGCTGAAGGTGATGCGCTTCTGGCTGGACATGGGCGTGGACGGGCTGCGGCTCGACGCCATCCCCTACCTGAAGGAGCGCGAGGGCACCAACAACGAGAATCTGCCGGAGACGCACGACGTCCTGAAGGCGATCCGCGCCGCGCTCGACGCCGAATATCCGGACCGCATGCTGCTGGCCGAGGCCAACCAGTGGCCGGAGGACGTGCTGCCCTATTTCGGCGATCCGGAAAAGGGCGGCGACGAATGCCACATGTCCTTCCACTTCCCGCTGATGCCGCGCATCTACATGGCGGTGGCGATGGAGGACCGGCATCCCATCGCCGACATCATGCGCCAGACCCCGGACATCCCGGCCGACTGCCAGTGGGCCATCTTCCTGCGCAACCATGACGAGCTGACGCTGGAGATGGTGACCGACAGCGAGCGCGACTATCTCTGGAACTTCTACGCCGCCGACCGGCGCATGCGGATCAACCTCGGCATCCGCCGCCGCCTCGCCCCGCTGCTGGAGAACGACCGCCGCAAGATCGAGCTTCTGAACAGCCTGCTGATGTCGATGCCCGGCACGCCGGTGCTCTATTACGGCGACGAGATCGGCATGGGCGACAACATCTATCTCGGCGACCGCGACGGCGTGCGCACGCCGATGCAATGGTCGATCGACCGCAACGGCGGCTTCTCGCGCGCCGACCCGGCGCGGCTCTACCTGCCGGCGGTGCTCGACCCGATCTACGGCTTCATGGCGGTCAACGTCGAGGCGCAGGCGCGCAACCCCTCCTCGCTGCTGAACTGGATGAAGCGGCTGGTGGCGGTGCGCAAGCAGCGCCAGAGCTTCGGCCGCGGCGGCTTCTCGCTGCTCTATCCGGGCAACCGCAAGGTCCTGGCCTACATCCGCAGCCTGGAGACCGAGAACGGGTCGGAGATCGCGCTGTGCGTCGCCAACCTGTCGCGCTCGGCCCAGGCGGTGGAGCTGGACCTGAAGGCCTGGAAGGGCCGCATCCCGGTCGAACTGCTGGGCCGCACCGTCTTCCCGCCGATCGGCGACCTGCCCTATCTGCTGACGCTGCCGGCCTACGGCTTCTACTGGTTCGCGCTGACCGCCGAGGCGGAGCTGCCGACCTGGCACGAGACGCCGCCGGAGCCGGTGCCGGACCTGCTGACCATCGTCGTGCGCGACGGCTGGCACAGCCTGACCACCGGCAAGGCGGCGGACGAGCTGGGCCGCGACATCCTGCAGGCCTTCCTGCCGCAACAGCGCTGGTTCTCCGCCAAGGACCGCCGCATCACCCGCTCGCACGTCACGCTGGCCGCCCAGCTTCCGGGACCGGGCGAGGGCTTCATGCTGGTCAGAACGCAAGTCGGCCTAAGTGGGGTGGGCCTGGACGGCGACGCCGCCGACCAGAGCTATTTCCTGCCGCTGGCGATGAGCTGGGAGGACGGGGCGGGCGCCACCGGCTGGCCGCTGCTGCCCTACACGCTGGGCAAGGTGCGGCGCGGCCCGCGGACCGGCGCCATCTATGACGCCGTCCAGGCCGACAGCTTCGCCCTGGCGCTGATCGAGGCGCTGCGCCGCGGCGATTCGCTGAAGGCGACCGCCGGCGACGACAAAGTCCGCTTCACCCCGACCGAGGCGCTGGCCGCCATCGAGCTGTCGCCCGAGCCCGAGGTGCGGCGCCTTGGCGTGGAGCAGAGCAACACCTCGGTGCTGGTCGACAGCCAGATCGTGCTGAAGGTGCTGCGCCGTCTGGTGGAGGGCGAGCATCCCGAGGTCGAGATGGGCCGCTTCCTCACCCAGGTCGGCTTCGCCAACACCCCGGCCCTGCTGGGCACGGTGGAGCAGGTCGCCGCCGACGGCACCCCGACCGCGCTGGCGGTGGCCCAGGCCTTCGTCCGCAACCAGGGCGACGGCTGGGCCAGCACGGTGGAGGAGCTGGAACGCCAGCTGGAGGACATCCGCCTGGGCGTCGCCGGCACCACCGAGGACGCCGCCGAATCGGGCGAGCCTTTCGGCATGCATCTGGTGATGATGACCACGCTGGGGCAGCGCACCGCCGAACTGCACCGGGCGCTGGCGCAGGACACCGGCAACGCCGCCTTCGATCCGGAGCCGGTCTCGGCCGACGATCTGGCACGCTGGGCCGGTGCCGCCCGCACCCAGGCGGAGGCCGCCTTCGCCGCCCTGCCGGGAACGCTGGACCGCCTGCCCGCCGATGTGCGCGCCGACGCCGAGCAGCTGCTGTCCCGCCGGGCCGAGGCGATGGACCGCCTGTCGGCGCTGGCGGCGATGCCGGCCGGCGGCGTCAAGACCCGCATCCACGGCGACTATCACCTGGGTCAGGTGGTGCGGGCGCAGAACGACTGGTACATCCTCGACTTCGAAGGCGAGCCGGCCAAGACGCTGGAGGAGCGCCGCGCCAAGTTCAGCCCGCTGCGCGACGTGGCCGGCATGCTGCGCTCCTTCAACTACGCCGCCTGGGCGGCGCTGTTCCGGCTGGACAATGCCGGCGAGGGAGAAAGCCCGGCGCTGGCCGCCGCCCGCGACTGGGAACGCCGCAGCGTCGACTCCTTCCTCGACGGCTATCGCACGGCGATCGAGGGCTGCCCGGTCTGGCCATCGGCGGAGGGCACGGCACGCGGCCTGTTGACCCTGTTCCTGCTGGAGAAGGCCTTCTACGAGATCGCCTACGAGGCGGCGAACCGGCCCAGCTGGATCGGCATCCCGGTCAAGGGCGTGCTGGGACTGCTCGACGATGCCAAGGAGGCGGGCGCGAAGGGCTGAACCGCCGGATCGGGCAAAATCCGCGGCGGGCATGGTGTGACGAAACCGCCGCGGGTATGTTCACCTCCGGAGAAGGCGTCCCGACGAGGCTTTGCACGATGCAACGCCTCGTCGGCCGTCATTCCCGCGCAGGCGGGAATCCAGGGCTCCCCAAAATGGGGTTTTGCGCGTAAGCCTGGATCCCCGCCTTCGCGGGGATGGCGGCTACGGGACGGTTATGGTCCACGAAGAAGGGCACTTGGCCAATGGCGAGCGACATGACGACGGACACCCGCAAGGACCAGGCGCAGACCGGCGTCTCCGAGAGCCGTACCCCTGAACAGCGCTCCACCGACCACCGGGCCGAGGCCCTGCGCGCGGCGGCGGACGCCATCGCGCGGGCCGACCATGGCGATCCCTTCGCCGTGCTCGGCATGCAGCAGGAGGCGCCCGGCCGCCCGGTGGAGGTCCGCGCCTTCGTGCCCGGCGCCGAGAAGCTGTGGGTGATCGACAGCGCCACCGGCGAGCCGGCCGGCGAGGCCGAGCGCATCCACCCGGACGGCTTCTACCGCGCCGTGCTGACCGATCGCACGGAGCGCTTCCGCTACCGCCTGCGCGCCCAGTATCCGCTGGCGACCCAGGAGTTCGAGGACGCCTATCGCTTCGGCAACATGCTGGGCGAGCTGGACGTCCATCTGCTGGCCGAGGGCACCCACCTGCGCACCTACGAGAAGCTGGGCGCCCACCCGCGCGAGGTCGACGGCGTCGCCGGCGTGTCCTTCGCCGTCTGGGCGCCGAGCGCCCGCAGCGTCAGCGTCGTCGGCGACTTCAACAACTGGGACGGCCGCCGGATGCCGATGCGCCGGCGCGTCGAGGTCGGCGTCTGGGAGATCTTCGTCCCCCATGCCCATGCCGGCCAGCGCTACAAGTTCGAGATCCGGGGACCCAACGGCAACCTGATGCCGGCCAAGGCCGACCCCTACGCCTTCCAGGCGGAGATGCGCCCGGCCACCGCCTCGGTCGTCCACGGCCTGCCGTCCTACGAGTGGCGCGACCAGGACTGGCAGAGCCGCAAGCTTTCCACCTCCGACCGCACCGCCCCGATCTCGATCTACGAGGTCCATCTCGGATCCTGGGCGCGGGTGCCGGAGGAGGACAACCGCTTCCTGACCTATCAGGAGCTGGCGGAGCGGCTGATCCCCTACGCCAAGGACATGGGCTTCACCCACATCGAGCTGCTGCCGATCACCGAGCATCCGTTTGATGGTTCCTGGGGCTACCAGCCGATCGGCCTCTATGCGCCGACCGCTCGCCACGGCTCGCCGGAGGACTTCAAGGACTTCGTCAACGCCTGCCACCGCGCCGGGCTGGGCGTGCTGCTCGACTGGGTGCCCGGCCATTTCCCGACCGACCCGCATGGGCTGGGCGATTTCGACGGCACCCATCTCTACGAGCATGCCGACCCGCGCCAGGGCTTCCACCAGGACTGGAACACCCTGATCTACAATTTCGGCCGGACGGAGGTGCAGAACTTCCTGCTGGGCAACGCGCTGTTCTGGCTCGACCAGTACAAGCTGGACGGGCTGCGCGTCGATGCCGTCGCCTCCATGCTCTATCTCGACTACAGCCGCAAGGAAGGGGAGTGGGTCCCCAACAAGTTCGGCGGGCGCGAGAACCTGGAATCCATCGCCTTCCTCAAGCGCATGAACGAGCTGGTCTACGGCCAGCAGCCGGGCGCCATGACGGTGGCGGAGGAATCGACCTCCTGGCCGATGGTGTCGAAGCCGACCTACCTCGGCGGTCTCGGCTTCGGCTACAAATGGAACATGGGGTGGATGCACGACACCCTGCATTACATGCAGAACGACCCGATCCACCGCCGCTACCATCACCACCAGATGACCTTCGGGCTGATCTATCAGTTCTCCGAGAACTTCGTGCTGCCGCTCAGCCATGACGAGGTGGTGCACGGCAAGGGCTCGCTGATCAACAAGATGCCGGGCGACGACTGGCAGAAGTTCGCCAACCTCCGCGCCTATTACGGCTTCATGTTCGCCCACCCCGGCAAGAAGCTGCTGTTCATGGGCGGCGAGTTCGCCCAGTGGAACGAGTGGAGCGAGGCGCGCAGCCTGGACTGGCACCTGCTGGAGCAGCCGCTGCACCGGGGCATGCGCGACCTCGTGCGCGACCTGAACGGCCTCTACCGCGAGCTGGAGCCGCTGCACAAGACCGACTGCGACCCGTCCGGTTTCGAGTGGATCGAGTCGAACGACAACGAGAACTCGGTCTTCACCTTCCTGCGCAAGGCCGACGAGTCCGGGCACATCGTCATCGCCGTGTGCAACTTCACGCCGGTGCCGCGCCAGGGCTACCGCGTCGGCGTGCCGCTGCCCGGCCGCTATGTCGAGCGGATGAACACCGACGACGCGAAGTACGGCGGCAGCGGCGTCGGCAACCCCGGCGGCGGCGTCTATGCCGAGGAAGTCCCCTGGCACGGCCGCACCCATTCGCTGGACCTGACCATCCCGCCGCTGTCGACGCTGATTTTGGAGAGGAAGGCGGAGTAGGGTGAACCTCCCTTTCCCTCGGCGGGAGAGGGAGGCACGCGCAACAACCCACGCCATTGTCGCCAACCTCCCTTGACGGCAGTCGGGGGAGGCTTTCTTATTGGATCTCTTGTGTCTTTTCGGGGAACCGGTGAGGCGTGCGCTGGCTGATGGTCGATAGGAACCCCGTTCCCTCCATTGATGAGGTGATGTGGGCCCGACGGGCAAACCCCGACGTGCTGTACCGCCGGCGGAGTCCGCACGCCGCGATGGCGGTGCGGCCAGGGAATGGAACAATGGAACATCTCCCGAAAACTGTTCCATCCTGTTCCAGACGTTCCATCCGCCGGCCTCCCAGCCGGCGACCTGCCGGACCGGCGGCCCTGACGATCGCCTCCAAGACATCCACCACACAGGCCGCCCGCTGATGCCCCTCACCCCCGCCCGCACCCCGGTCTGGCCCGGCAAGCCCAATCCGCTCGGCGCCACCTGGGACGGGTTCGGCGTGAATTTCGCGCTCTTCTCCGCCCATGCCGAGCGGGTGGAGCTTTGCCTGTTCGACAAGACCGGCCAGCGCGAGGTCGAGCGGATCACCCTGCCGGAACACACCGACGAGGTCTGGCACGGCTACCTGCCCGACGCCCGGCCCGGCCTGCTCTACGGCTACCGCGTCCACGGGCCGTACGAGCCGGAGGAGGGGCACCGCTTCAACCCGAACAAGCTGCTGATCGACCCCTACGCCCGGGCGCTGTTCGGCGGCTTCAAATGGTCGGACGCCCATTACGGCTACCGGGTCGGCTCGACCAAGGAGGATCTGTCCTTCGACCGGCGCGACAATGCCCGCGGCATGCCGAAATGCCGGGTGGTGGACGGCGCCTTCACCTGGGGGCACGACCGCCACCGCCGGGTGCCCTGGACCGACACGGTGCTGTACGAGACCCATGTGCGCGGCTTCACCATGCGCCATCCCGACGTGCCGGCCCATCTGCGCGGCACCTTCGCCGGCATGTCGACCCAGAGCGTCATCGAGTATCTGCGGGCGCTCGGCATCACCTCGGTGGAGTTCCTGCCGGTCCAGGCCATCGCCGACGAGCAGCACCTCGTCACCCGCGGCCTGACCAACTACTGGGGCTACAACACCATCGGCTTCTTCGCGCCGGAGCCGCGCTACATGAACACCGGCGTCCTGTCGGAGTTCAAGACGATGGTCGCCCGCCTGCACGAGGCGGGGATCGAGGTCATCCTCGACGTCGTCTACAACCACACGGCCGAAGGCAACCATCTGGGGCCGACCCTGTCCTTCAAGGGCATCGACAATCTCAGCTACTACCGGCTGATGCCGGACAGCCCGCGCTACTACATCAACGACACCGGCACCGGCAATACGCTCGACTTCAGCCATCCGCGGGTGGTCCAGCTGGTGATGGACAGCCTCCGCTACTGGGTGACGGAGATGCATGTCGACGGCTTCCGCTTCGACCTCGCCACCGTGCTGGCGCGGGAACCCTACGGCTACGACCCCGGTTCCGGCTTCCTCGACGCGGTGCGCCAGGACCCGGTGCTGGCCGACGTCAAGCTGATCGCCGAGCCGTGGGACGTCGGTCCCGGCGGCTATCAGGTCGGCAATTTCCCGCCGGGCTGGGCGGAGTGGAACGACCGCTACCGCGACACCGTGCGGCGCTACTGGCGCGGCGACGACGGCATGCTGCCGGAACTGGCCGGCCGCATCGCCGGCTCCGCCGACCTGTTCGAGAAGCGCGGGCGCCGCCCCTGGGCCAGCATGAACTTCATCACCGCCCATGACGGCTTCACCCTGCACGACCTCGTTTCCTACAACGACAAGCACAACTGGGCGAACGGCGAGGAGAACCGCGACGGCCATTCCTCCAACTGCTCCTGGAACCATGGGGTGGAGGGGCCGACCGACGACCCCGCGGTGACCGAGCTGCGGGCGCGGCAGAAGCGCAACCTGCTGGCGACGCTGATGCTGTCGCAGGGCACGCCGATGATGCTGGCCGGCGACGAGCTGGACCACAGCCAGGACGGCAACAACAACGCCTATTGCCAGGACAACGACATCACCTGGCTCGACTGGAGCGGGCGCGACGGGTCGCTGGTTTCCTTCGTCCGCCGGCTGATCGCGCTCCGCCGCGTCCACCCGGTGCTGCGCCGGCCGCTCTTCCTGCATGGGCGGGAGGTGGCGGAGAACGGGCTGAAGGACATCGTCTGGTACAACGCGCAAGGGGTGGAGAAGACGGCCGAGCATTGGCGCAACACCCAGGCGCGCTGCATCGTCCTGCTGCTGAACGGCCGCGCCGGCACCCATGTCGGCCCGGACGGCCAGTCGCTGTCCGACGGCGTCCTGCTGATCGTGCTGAACGCCCATGCCGACACCCTGACCGTGACCCTGCCCGACGTGCCGGGCGGCCGGGGCTGGCGCTGCGTGCTCGACACCCGCGTCGCCGACGGGGCGGGGGACGAGCGCATCCATCTCGCCGGACGCTCGGCGCTGGTCGACGGGCGGACGGTCCTGGTCTTCACCCTGGTGGAGCAGGCGGGCATGTGAGGGGCGGGCACAGGGTGGGGGAGCGATCCCCTGCGGTCCTTTGCCCACTGTCCATCTCCCCGGCGGAGATGCTACCGCGACGGGCGGAGAAAAAGCGTGTTACGCTGCACCGCGGCTTCCCGTCACGGCCGCAGCGGAGCTTCGGGTAGGACGATGCCGGATTACGATTTCTCGCAGGTCGACGCGGCGATCATCGACAGCCAGCTCAACACCGCGCGCGTGTTCCGCGACGTGCTGATCCGGCTGGGCTTCCGCCGGGTCGAGCTGTTCGATTCGGTGAAGGCCGCCGCCGGCCTGCTGAACGCGGCGATCCCCGATCTGGTGCTGGTCGATGCCGACGGCGAGGATTCCGAAGCCTTCCGCTTCATCCGCTCCCTGCGCAACGAACCCGCGGTGCCCAACCCCTTCGCCTGCGTCATCGTCACCACCTGGGCGCCGACCCCGGCGCTGCTGACCCGTGTCACCAATGTCGGCGGCGACGACCTGCTGATGAAGCCGGTGTCGCCCAAGCAGGTGCGCGACCGCATCGTCAGCCTGATCGAGTCGCGCAAGGGCTTCGTCGTTACCGCCGACTACACCGGCCCCGACCGCCGCAAATCGCCGCGCGAAGGGGCGCAGGTGCCGGTTCTGGACGCTCCCAACACGCTGCGGCTGAAGGCGACCGGCCAATGGACCCAGTCCGGCGCCCGCATGCTGCTGAACGAGGCGATCGCCGCCGTCACCACCCAGAAGCGGCTGCGCGCCAGCATCCAGGTCGCCTTTCTGATCGAATTCGCGCTGGCGGGTCTGGCGCGCCCGGTCCCGGACCGCATGTCCATCGACCATGTCGACCGTATCGGCGGCTTCCTGGACGATCTGCTGCGGCGGCTTGGCGAGGATGGCGACCATGCCCCGGTGGAGGCGGTCGCCCGCGCCATCAAGACCCTGGCCGACAAGGTGCGCGCCGCCGCCGAAACCGGCCCGGTCGCCGCCGGCGACCGCGATCAGCTGCAGGCCCTGTCCCACGCCCTGATGCAGGCCGTCGATCCCGACCGCCCGCTGGAGGCGATGACGCGCGAGGTGTCGTCCGCCGTCGCCGGCTATCGCAGCCGGCTGGAGCAGATCGCCCAGGCCAAGGCCGCCGCCGCGGCGGCGGCGCTGACAGCCCCGGCCGCCGATACCGCTGCCTCTCCAATCCCGCCGCCGACATCGGCAGGACACGGGACAGGGGTGGCGGCCAGCGCTCTTTCGGCCGGCTGATGGAAGTGCCGATGGCATAGACCGCCGGGCGGCATTGACGCCGCGGACCGCCATCCCAATCCCTAAGCCCCACCCTGATTTCCGTACAACCCGCGGGGACCCTGCATGAGTGATCTCGACCGTCTGGCCGATCTGCTTGGACTCGAACCCCACTATCACGACATCTGGGGCAACCGGCGCGAGACCTCCGCCGCGACCAAGCGGGCGCTGGTCGCCGCCATGGGGTTGCAGGCCGCCACGGACGAGCAGGTCGCCGACAGCCTGCGCACGGTCGAACGCCGGTCGTGGGACCGCCCGCTGCCGCCGGTGTTCGTGACCGGGGAAGGGCAGGGGATCGATCTGGGCGTCGCCCTGCCGGCTGGCCTGGACGACGGCATGCTCGCCTGGGAGCTGACGCCGGAGGGCGGGACGCCCCAGGGCGGTCGCATCGCAGTCCGTGACCTGCCCGTCGCCGACCGAACCACGCTGGATGGCAAGCCGTATGAGCGCCGCGCATTGGGCGCCCTGCTGCCGGTGTCGTTGCCCATCGGCTACCACCGGCTGGATCTGCATGTGGAGGCTGCCGGCGGAACTGCGGAGCCGTCTGCGGGGCCGTCCGGCTCCACCACCCTGATCGTGGCGCCGGAGCGCTGCGTGACGGTGGAGGAGATGGTGCCGGGCGGCCGCAGCTGGGGCATCGGGTTGCAGGTCTATTCGCTGCGCTCGGAGCAGGACTGGGGCATGGGCGATTTCGCCGACCTCGCCGGCTTCGCCGAGGTCGTCGGCCGGCTGGGGGCCGGGCTGGTCGGTCTGAACCCGCTGCACGCCCTGTTCCCGGCCGACCCCAACCACATCGGTCCCTATTCGCCGTCCAGCCGCCAGTTCCTCAACATCCTCTACATCGACCCGGCCGCCGTTCCGGAATTCGCCGGTGCCGATGATCTGCGCGCCCGGATCGAGGACCCCGATTTCCAGGCGACGCTGGCCGCGGCACGGCAGGCGGAGCTGGTCGATTATCCCGCCGTCTCCGCGCTGAAGCTGCCGCTGCTGGAAGCTCTGCACACCCGCTTCCGCGGCCTATCCGACGACCACCCGCGCAAGGCCGCCTATGCCGCCTTCCGGCGGGAGATGGGCGAGGCGCTGGACCGCCATGCCCTGTTCGATGCCCTGCACGAGCATTTCTTCCGCCAGGACCCTTCGCAGTGGATGTGGCGGACTTGGCCAGCGGCCTTCCAGGATCCGCGAAGCGCCGAAGTTGCCGCCTTCGCCATGGGGCATGCCGACCGCGTCGATTTCTTCGCCTGGGCGCAGTTCGAGGCCGACCGCCAGTTGGGCGAGGCTGCGGCGCGCGGGCGGTCCGCCGGCCTTGCCATGGGCTTCTATCGCGACCTTGCCGTCGCCGTCCATCCCGGCGGCGGATCCGCCTGGGCCGACCCCTCGATGCTGGTGCAGGGCGCCAATGTCGGGGCGCCGCCCGACCAGTTCAACATGAACGGGCAGAACTGGGGCCTTGCCCCTCTGTCGCCGCTGGGCCTGCGCGAATCCGCCTACCGCCCCTTCGTCGAGCTTCTGCGCGCCAACATGCGCCATGCCGCGGCTCTGCGGATCGACCATGTGATGGCGCTGCAGCATCTGTTCTGGATTCCCGAGGATGGCAGCCCCGGTGCCTATGTCGCCTATCCCTTCCACGACCTGCTGCGCATCGTGGCGCTGGAGAGCCGGCGCAACCGCTGTGTCGTGATCGGCGAAGATCTGGGCACCGTGCCGGAGGGTTTCCGACCGGCGCTGGAGCAGGCGGGCATCCTCAGCTACCGGGTGCTCTATTTCGAACGCACCGCCGACGGCGGCTTCAAGCCGCCCAGCGACTATCCGGCAGGTTCCATGGCGACGGTCAGCACCCACGATCTGGCCCCCTTCAAGGGCTTTTGGACCGGCCGCGACCTCGACTGGCGCCAGCGTCTCGGCCTCTACCCCGACGATGCCAGCCGCGACAAGGACCGCTGGGACCGTGGCGTCGACCGCTGGCGCCTGCTGCAGGCGCTGACGCGCGAGGGGCTGCGCCCCGACAGCTATCCCGCCGAGGATGGCGACCAGCCTTTCCGGGTCGAGTTGTCCGCCGCCGTCCACGCTTATCTGGCCCGCACGCCGTCCCGTATCGTGATGGCGCAGATCGAGGATGCTCTGGCGGACGACGAGCAGCCCAACCTTCCCGGCACGGTGGACCAGCACCCCAACTGGCGCCGTCGCCTTCCCCGCAAGCTTGAGGAGTTGGCATCCGACGAGGATCTCCGTCGGATTGTCGCTCCGATGGCGGGCATCGTCCCGCATTGACCGATGGGTGCCGCCGGCCTGGAAAAACCGGGCCGGCGAAGGGCCGCAGAAAAAAATGACTTCGAAGCGAAAAAAGCTCTTCACAGCCCGACATGTGGTCGCTATAAACCCGCCCACACCACGGGGCACGGCGAACGAGCCACCCCACCTTTCCTAGAAATCCTTGCGCATCAGGCACTTAGGGTGAAGCCAGCAGGCTGGTCCCCCAACTGTGCCATCGGCCTGTGCCAACGACGGTTCGGCGCCCTTCACGGGGGAGTGCCGGGGATGTCGCTTGGGGTCCATCTCTACCGCCGCGGATCCGTCTACTGGTGGCGCAGGATTCTGCCAGTGTGTGGGGCTGCGGTCGGGGATGACGGCGCCCCGGAAAATTTGTCGAAAAAAATTGCTGGTCGGGAGATACGCCTCTCCCTGCGGACCAATATGCCCGGCCTCGCACGGCAGCGAGGGCGGCGTCTCAGCGTCGTGGTCGATGCCGTGCTCGCACTCCTCGGCGAGGTCATGCAGGCCGGCACCATCGACACCAGCGCGCTCCGCGCCCTCCTCCAACCGATCCTGCTCGGCGAGCTGGAACGGGCGGAGGTGGCGCGTGCCCTGGGCGGGGAACGGGGGCCGGAGGAGATCGCCCGGCGGGTCCAGGCCGAGCTGGACGCGGTCGCCACCATCGAGGACGCCGTCCGGCACAACCGGCTCGACGCCGCCCGCGCGGTGCTCGAGCGCGCCGTCACCGTCGGCCTGCCGGTGCCGGCGGCGGAGACGGCCGAGCACAGCTACCTCGCGCGGCTGGTGCTGCGCGGGCTTCCCCGCGTCCACCGCATCAACGCCGAACGGGAACAGAACCACTACGACGACGACCTCGCGGACGTCCTGCCGCCCTTGCCGGTCAGCAGCATGACGTTCGGCATGCCGGCCGGCGCGCCGTCGGGCAATGCGGTTTCCGGGACCGATAGGCGGCCCGCCAGCGTCGTGGCGCCGTCGGCACCGGCGCTGGTGCCGACCGTCATGCCTGCGCAGCCGACCGCGCAGTCCTCCTTGGTCGCGGCCCCCGTGGCATCAATCGACCCCGTTGAACCCAACGCCAGCCCGGTGCCCAACCAGAAGGAGGTGGAAGCCCACCCGCACTCCCAGGCCGCTCAGCCCGGCGTCGCTGCGGCGGCGTCCGTGCTCGTCACGACGTCCTCTGCCGCGGCTTCAGCGGGCCTGGACGGTCTACAACATCGCGGCCGAGCGCGACCGTCTGCCCGAAGGCACCACACAGGGCGCCAAGACCGAAAGCCTGGGACACGGCATCAACGGTTATGGCCATGCGCATTACGATGGCCCCAATCCCCCCCGCGGGCACGCCGCGCACCATTACCGCTTCCGCCTTATGGCGTTGGACGTGGAGGCGCTCGGCCTCGGGCCAAAGGCGACGATCGACGAGGTGCGCAAGGAGGTCGGCAAGCACCTGCTGGGCGAAGCTGAACTGGTCGGCACCTATGCGCGCTAGCGCTTCGGATCGCCGAAGCCGCAATGAACGCGACAGCCGATAAGGAGGATAGGAATGGACAGACCAGCCGCGATCAACCGGACGGTCCAGGAAGCCGACATCTGGCTCAACGAACTCCTCGAGGACATGCAGGCCGCGAGCAAGGACACCGCCTATGCGGCCCTGCGGACCGTTCTCCACGAACTGCGCGACCGGCTGACGGTCGATGAGGCGGCGCAGCTTGCGGCACAACTGCCGATGATCGTCTGCGGCCTATATTTCAACAGCTGGAAACCCGCGGTCAATCCCACACGGGTGCGGACCGTCCAGGAGTTCCTGGACGGCGTGCGCGACCGGGCTCCCGGCCACGGGGAGATCGATCCGGATCTGGCGACTCGGTGCGTCTTCGCGCTGCTCGCCCGCCATGTCTCGCCGGGCGAAGTCGACGATGTCATCGGGCAGCTTCCCATGGAGCTGCGCGCCCTGTGGACCTCTTCGCGCGCGGAGCGCAGCGCCATTGCGGAAGCCGCCGTGACGCTGGTGGAAATCGACCGTGGGACGGTCCTCGACGAGGGGACTGGCCAAACCTCGCCGCAAGCCTCGCCGGCACCGTCGACAGAGGTATCGCACTGATGCGGGGCGAGGGAGCCATGAACAGGAAGTTGAAACTCGACATCAACCGCGCGAGCAAGGAGCAGTTGCTGACGATCCCCGGCATCGGCGAAGAACAGGCTGCCGCCATCATCGACTACCGCAAGACGCACGGCCGCTTTCGCCGCGTCGAGGAGATCACCCTCGCCACGACACTGCAGGGCGTCACCGTTGACGACCTGCTCGACCGGGTCGAGGTGGGAAACGCAGACGGATCCTGAACGGAACTTGAGAGGAGACGACCATGACCGAAGACGAAGACCATCTCCGTCGCAAAGCCGTCAGCGGCAGCAAGAGCCGGCCGAACGACCGGGACGGCGGTGATCACATCCGTCAGGCGCAGGAATGGAACGGCGGGTCGAAGGGCCGCAAGGGACCGATCACGCCCAAGGACAGGCGGAACCCAAACAGCAGCGCCAAGAGTTGATCCCCGACCGGTCGCCCGGCCCTTCAGATTAAGGGGGAGCCGTTGCGGGTTCTGTTGCAGCGTTTGCGTCCGGGTGGCGATCGGTTAAAATCCAGTCTTTTTCGGTGGCCGGGGTGATAGGGTGATGCGCAGCGGCAAAAGCCCGTTCAAGGGCCGGCAGTTCTCGGCGGAGGTGATCCCGTGGACGGTGCATTAGTACCTGCAATTCCGGATCAGCTACCGTGATCTCGAGCAGATGGTGACCGACCGCGGCGTGACGGTCGATCATACGACCCTCTACCGCTGGGTCCAGGCTTATGCGCCGCAACTGGACAAGCGCCTGCGCCCGCATCTGCGCATGACCACGGGCTCCTGGCGAGTGGACGAGACCCACGTGAAGGTGAGGAGCTAGTGGATGGATCTGTACCGCGCTGTCGATGCGCGAGGACAGACGATCAACTTCCTGTGGAGCTGACCGCCACCGAGGACGGCGACGCCTCCCAGGTCGGCCCCTTGCTCGACCAGATCCCCGGCCCGGTCAAAGCGGTGCTGGCGGACGGCGCGTATGATGGAGATCCCGTCTACCGCGCCATTTCCGAGCGGCACCCCACTGCCGCGGTGATCATCCCGCCCCGCGCTACGGCGGTGCTGGGCCAGAAGGCCGACACCACTCCCGCTCAGCGCGACCACCACATCCAGCAGATCGCCGAGAAGGGCCGAATGAGCTGGCAGGCGGCGACCGGCTATGGAAGGCGCGCCCTCGTGGAAACCGCTTTCTTCCGCTACAAGGTTCTCATCGGACGGAGCCTCCGGGCCAGGACTCTGCCCGTTCAGAAGGTCGAGGCCCGGATCGCCTGCGCCGTCCTGAATCGGATGACCAGCCTCGGAATGCCGGTTCCACGCAAGCTCGCCTGAAACCCGGGAGATAGTGGGCAGTTCGCCCGCAGGCCGATTTATGCAACAACGCCATGGTGAACGGCTACCCCGCCGCACGCCTTGCCGATCTGCTCCCCTGGAACTGGAAGCCCACCGTCAACGCCTGATCCGGTGCGATCACGCTCCGCTTACGGTTCAGGTTCCTGTTATGCCGCCAATCTGATCTGGTTCGGTGTGCCCTCGTAGGCTTCTGCCGGGCGAGTATCGAGTGCGGGCGGTCGGTGTTGTAGTAATCGTTCCAGTAACCGATCCGGGCTCTGGCCTCACCGCCGTCTCGACGGCGTGGAGGTAGATGCATTCGTACTTCATCGATCGCCGCAGCCGTTCGATGAAGACGTTGTTCATCCACCGGCCGCGCCCGTCTATCGATATCCGGGTGCCGGCCGCGCTCAAGCAATATGAAGAAGATAATCTGAAGGAATATTTGGCGAACACTTTATTTCGCGCCGGTGGAGACAATGGCCCGCTGCGAGATCATGGCGATGCTCCGCAAAGTGCAGGTCGCCGCGCGTTCCGCCAGCATCCCGTCCTGCTCCGCCCCCTCCTGTCCGCCGATGCCCCGATCGGCAAGGCCGCTCACACGGCCGCGGCCTTGGAGCGCCGCTTGCGAACCGGCTTCCCGGACTCAGAATCGCCGTCCACCGGAGCGGCGTCGGTGCTGCCGTCGCGGCGGTAATGCTCGTAGGACTTGTCGATATGCTGCTTCATCAGCTTCTCGGCTTCGTCGGGCTTGCCGCTCTCGATGGCCGCGATGATCGCATCATGCTCGTTGGCCGCGGCATGCATGCGGCCGTCCTTGTAGGTGGCATGCTGGTGCGAGAAGCGGAGCACGTCGGGGCCCATCAGCGCGATCAGCGAGCGGAGAAGGTTGTTGTTGGTCGCTTCAGCCACCTTGAGGTGGAACAGGAGATCCTCTTCCAGCGTGTAGGCGTTGGCTTCGGCCTGCTCGCGCATGCGCTGCTGGGCCTTGCGGATTTCGGCGATCTGAGCGCCATGGGCGCGTTCGGTCGCCAACCGGGCGGACAAGGCCTCCAGCGCGCCGCGCACCTCGATCAGCATCTCCGGGCTGGTGTCGCCGGCGTTCAGGATGTTGCTGATCAGGCCGATCAGCACGTGCTCGCTGAGATTTTCCACCACCGTCCCGCTCTGCGGCGACGTGCGGACGATTCCGAAGAACTCCAGCCGGCGCAACGCCTCCCGGACCGTGCCACGGCTGACGTCGAAGCGCTCCGCCAGCACCCGTTCGGCCGGCAGCTTCTGGCCGGCCTTGATGATCCGACGGGCGATCAGGTCGCTGATCTGCTCGATGATGATGTCGGGCGGACGCCGGATCTTGATCTTCTGAAAGTGGCGGGAGACGTCGAAATCAGGATCATCCATGCCGCTCTCCGATCACCGAACTGGTTCGCTGGTATACGATCACTCCAGTTGTTTAGGCATCCTTGACGGCCGAGTCAATCGCGTGCCCCGCCGGGCATCTCCACCCGGCGGGGGATCGGACGATCAGTAGACGGCCATGATGCCGCCATCGACGAAGATCAGCTGTCCATTGACGAAATCGGAGGCCGGCGAGGCGAGGAACACCGCGGTGCCGACCAAATCCGTCGGGTTGCCCCAGCGGCGGGCGGGCGTGCGCTTCTTCACCCAGCCGTCGAACTCCTCGTTCTCGATCAGCGGCCTGTTCATCTCGGTGACGATGTAGCCCGGACCGATGGCGTTGATCTGGACGTTGAACTCCGCCCATTCCGCGGTCATCGACTTGGTGAGCAGGCGGATGCCGCCCTTGGCGGCGGCATAGGGCGCCACGGTGACGCGGGCCTGCTCGCTGGTCAGGGAGCCGATGTTGATGATCTTGCCCGCCCGCCGCGCGACCATGCGGCGGCCCGCTTCGCGCCCGACGAGGAAGGCGCTGGTCAGGTTGGTGTCGATGACCTTGCGGAAGTCCGCCGCCGGGAAATCGACCAGCGGGCTGCGGATCTGGATGCCGGCGTTGTTGACCAGGATGTCGACGGAAATGCCCTGCTCGTCGAATTGGGAGAAGGCCTTCGCCACGGCGTCCTCGTCCGTCACGTCGAAGGCGGATTCATGGACGGTATAGCCCTTGTCGCGCGCCCTGGCGGCGGCATCGGCAAGGGAATTGGGGTTGATGTCGCTGAGGATGATCGAGGCGCCGGCCTCGGCCAGCCCTTCGGCGATGGCGTTGCCCAGCCCGCGGGCCGATCCGGTGACAAGGGCGGTCTTCCCGCCCAGATCGAACATGGTCGTCATGGTGGTTGAGTCTTCCGGTTAGAGGCTTGTGCGGCGAACGCGCAGATCGGGACGCTCGAAGACGGCCGGCAGCAGTTCGGTGCCGAGCCCCGGCCCTTCCATCGGCAGGACATGACCGTCGACGATGCGCGGCACCTCGGTGACGAGTTCCGCGTACCAGCCGGTGTAGAAGGCCCGCACCGACTCCTGGATCAGCGTGTTCGGGTTCGACAGCGAGGAGTGGACCGCGGCGACATAGGCGACCGGGCCGGTGCAGTCGTGCGGGGCGTAGGGGCGATGGTAGGTGTCGGCGAGCGAGGCGATCTTGCGGCCCTCGGTGAGGCCGCCGGTCCACACCAGATCGGTCATCACCACGCCGATGGCGCCGGCTTCCAGCATGTCCTTGTAGGGGAAGCGCGATCCCAGCGTTTCCGAGGCGCAGATCGGCACGCTGGTCGAGGCGGCCAACTCGGTCAGCGCATTGACCGAGTTCATGCGGATCGGATCCTCGTACCAGGTGGGATCGTAGTCCTCCAGGACGCGGGCGATCTTCTTGACGGTCGGCAGGTTCCACAGGCAGTGGAATTCGACCATGATCTGCATGCGGTCGCCGACCGCCTTGCGGATCTTCTCGAACGGTTCGACGGCGCGCTTCATCTGCTCGGCGGTGATGAAACGGCCGTCGTTGGCGATGGCGGCCGGATCGAACGGCCAGATCTTCATGCCGGTGATGCCCTGTTCCAGCAGGCTTTCCGCAAGCCGGCCGGCATCGGTCATGAAGCCGTTCAGGTCCTCGTACGGTCCCTCGCTGGAGCCCAGGTTCCAGGTGTCGACCGGCTTGATCTTGTTGGAGCGTACATAGCCGTAGCCGGCGCAGGTGTTGTAGACCGGCACCCGATCGTGGCAGAGGCCGCCCAGCATCTGGTGCACCGGCTGGCCGCAGACCTTGCCGAGAATGTCCCACAGCGCGAGGTCGATGGCCGATGCGGCGCGGTATTCGGCGCCGGTCGAGGACTGCGCCATCGGCAGGTTCACCAGCTCGCGGGCATGGGCCTCGATGCGCAGCGGATCCTTGCCGAGCAGGCGGGCGGCCAGCACGTCATGGATGTGCGCCTCGACCGCGCCGGCGCCGTAGAAGGTCTCGCCGAGGCCGACGATGCCGGCATCGGTGTGGACGCGGACCCAGACGACGTTGGAGAACTCGTCCGTCCTCAGTGTTTCCAGCTGCGTGATTTTCATGGAGCGCTCGCAAGGGGGGGTGGGCTCGTGCCGTGCCGCGGCACGGCGCCGCCGGATCAGAAGACGATCTGAACCTTCATGTTGCTGTTGCGATCATGCGCCGCGGCGAACGCCTCGGCCGCCGCCTCGAACGGGAACTGCGCCGTGGCCAGCGGCGACAGGTCGACGCCGCCGGTGGTCAGGGCGGACACCGCCCAGGCGAATTCCTCGTGGAAGCGGAACGAGGTTTTGAACGTCACTTCCTTTGCGAGCAGCCGGTTCAGCGGGATCGGGGTGAGGCCGGGCGCCAGCATGCCGACCTGGACGACGGCGCCGCCGGGGCGGGTGCTGAGCACGCAGGTCTCCACCGCCCTGGCGCTGCCCGACGCTTCGAAGCAGACGTCGAAGCAGCCGCGGTCGGCCCGCCAGCGGTTGGGGGTTTCGCTGTCGGCGAGGACGTTGACGGTTTCATCGGCGCCGATCCGGGCGGCGATCTCCAGCGGCTTGTCAGACAGGTCGGTGATTGTGATGTGCTCCGCCCCCGCCCGGCGCGCGGCGACGGCGATCAGGCAGCCGATCGGCCCGGCGCCGGTGATCAGCACCCGCCGGCCGAGCAGGCTGCCGGCCTGCGCCACCGCATGGAGGGCGACGGCGAAGGGCTCGGCGAAGACCAGATTGGTATGCTTCGTGTCGGCCGGTACCGGGAAGCACTGGAAGTCGCGCACCACCAGCGTTTCGCGGAAGGCGCCCTGGACATGGGGAAAGCGCGAGGCGCTGCCGAAGAAGATCATGTTGGCGCAGAGATTTTCCCGGCCGGCCAGGCAATGCGGGCAGGTCCGGCACGGCTTGCCGGGGTTGACGGCGACGCGGTCGCCGATCTTGGTCCGGGTGACATCGGGGCCGACCTCCACGACATCGCCGCTGATCTCGTGACCCAGGACCATCGGCTCCCGGACGTTGAAGTCGCCGACGCGGCCTTCGAAGAAATAATGGAGGTCCGAGCCGCAGATGCCGCCGGCGGCGATCCTGACGCGGACCTCTCCAGGCTTCAGGGCCGGTTCGTCGAGCGTTTCAAGGCGAAGGTCCTTTTGTCCATGCAGAACACAGCCGCGCATCTGGTCTCTCCTGAAAGGTAACGGCGCATCGTCGCGCCTCGTGTCCGTGTGGTGTCCGTGAGGGATGCGGTCCGATTGTCCGGCCCGCGGGCGCCTCGTGCTTTGGCAAGGTGCCCGGCAGCGGCGGTGGCGCGTATCCGGTAAAATGGACCAATATTCGAATTGGTCTTCTGGTTCGATGATTATGCCGGTCGCGCGGACTTGTCAACACGGGCGTGTTCGGACTTGCGGCAGGTGTCGTCGGCATAGGGCAACGGTGATTGCCGGCGTGCCGGGGGCGTCAGGAAAAATATGACGTTCTATCAACGGGATGGGCGTGGACGTCCAAGCGGAGGGCCCTGTCGGGCCGGGCGGTTCGATGCATGAAGGGGCGGGAAGTCAAGGCGTCGCCCTGCGACCGTCGGTCGCACGCCAACAAAACATTTTGTGCATCCAGCGTTATGCAGTTGACAGGCCCTCGCCCGGTGCATTATCCAGTGGAATAGAAGACCAGTGTACCAATTGCCCAATTATCGGCGGCCGGTCGGGCGGTTGCCTTCAGGACTCGGGGCGGTGTGAGGTGCCTTGCGCCGCCGCCCGCGATAAGAAGCATCCGGAGCGCGTGCGGACCGGAACAGGGCATCGGATCCGGTCGGGCAATCAATCCATTCCGCTGGCCGCAGCGCTCCGTCGCTGCGGAATCCGGCGGCAACAATGTCGAGGGGGAACCATGAGTGCTATGCCCAAGGGGAAATCGCAGGTCGGCGGGGGCGCCGCGCCCCCCGTGTCCCCCCTCCGTGTGGTCATTGCCGACGCCAACTTCCTGCCCCACCGCGCCTTGATGGAGGCGCAGCTTCCCGCAGGCACCGTCGTGTCCTGGCATCCCGCCTTCGACGAGGCGGCGGTCGCGGCCGACCTGCCGGGCGCCGAAATCTTCGTCGGTCCGCGCTTCACCGCCGCGATGGGGGCCGCCGCCGACAGCCTGCGGCTGGTCCATGTCGGCGGTGCCGGCTATGACGGCATCGACGGCAAGGCGCTGCCCGATGGCGTGCTGTGCGCCAACACCTTCTGCCACGAATCCTCGATTGCCGAATATGTGGCGGCGACCAGCGTCGTCATGCGCCGCCAGCTTCTGCAGCAGGACCGCGAACTGCGCCGGGGGCACTGGGATTCCTCCGTCTACGAATCGCAGCGCTCTCAATTGGGTTCGCTGGCCGGAGCCACCGTCGGCATCGTCGGGTACGGCCACATCGGATCGCATGTTTGGCGGCTGATGCGGGCGTTCGGCGCTTCCGGCGTCGCCGTCACCTCACGGCCCGCCAGGGCCGAAGGGGAGGGGTTGAGCTGGGTCGCCGGCACCGACGGTCTCGACCGCCTGCTCGCCGAGAGCGACATCGTCGTGCTGTGCCTGCCGCTGTTGCCGGAAACGCGCCACCTCATCGGCAAAGCGCAGCTTGCGGCGATGAAGCCCGATGCCTTGCTGGTCAATGTCAGCCGCGGCCCGCTGGTCGATCCCGAGGCGCTTTACGATGCGCTGAAGGAACGCCGCATCGGCGGTGCCGTCATCGACGTGTGGTACCAGTACCCGAACGGTGGCGCCCACGCCCAGCCGGCGCTGCTGCCCTTCGACACGCTCGACAACATTCTGATGACACCGCACATCTCCGGCGTCACCACCCAGACCTTCCAGGGCCGCGTGCGAGAGGTCGCCGCAAACATCGCCCGGCTGACGGCGGGAGAGCCGCTGCGCAATCTGGTCAGTCCCCGCTGAACGCCGGCTGACACCGTCGCGGGCTTGCCCGGCGGCAAGCCCGGACGCTTTCGACCGTTGGGCCAACAGTTGGCCCAATCGCTGGCGCCATACCGGCCGGCTTGCCCATCGCCGGCACCCTCATCGCGCGGCCCCTCATCGCGCGGCCCAGGCCGCGCACGCTCATTGCTCCACCGCTGCGGTGGTTGATGAAGGAAGCAGGACATGTCTCAGATATCCAGCTCCATCGCGGAAACCGAACGGATCGCCCGGGCAGACGCCACTGCCGATGCCTCTGCCGCCGCCTCTGCCGCCACCTCTGCCGACGCCAAGAATGTGCGTCGCGCCGCGCTGGCGGGTCTCATCGGCACGATGCTCGAAAACTACGATTTCGTGATCTACGGCACCGCCTCCGCCCTGATCTTCAGCAAGCTGTTCTTCCCAACGATCTCCCCGGCGGCCGGCGTCATCGCCGCCTTTGGCGCCTATGCCATCGGTTTCCTCGCACGACCGCTCGGCGGCCTCTTCTTCTCGCATTACGGCGAGAAGTTCGGCCGCAAATGGGTATTGGTCACCACCCTGTTCCTGATGGGCGGGGCGACCTTCGCCATCGGCTGCCTGCCGACCTACGAGACGGCGGGCGTGTGGGCGCCGCTGCTGCTGGTGCTCTGCCGCTTCTTCCAGGGCTTCGGGGCGGGCGCCGAGCAGTCGGGCGGCGCCACGCTGCTGACCGAAACGGCTCCGCTGGGCCAGCGTGGACGGCTGTCGTCGCTGATCATGGTGGGTGCGGCCTTCGGCACCGCGCTGGGCGCCATCGCCTGGATCGGCGTGCAGCAGCTTCCCAATGAAGCGCTGATGAGCTGGGGCTGGCGGGCGATCTTCTGGAGCAGCATCCTCGTCACCATCGCCGCTTTCGTCATCCGGCTGAAGCTCGCCGAAAGCCCCGTGTTCACGGAGCTGAAGAAGAAGGTGGATGTCCGCAACCAGGCTCCGCTCCGCGTCGTCGCGAAGCATGGCAAGAAGAACGTCATCAAGGTCATCCTGATGAACTGGGGCGTGTCGACCCAGTCCTACACCTATCAGGTCTTCATGATCTCCTACCTGATCAATGTGGTGGGGGTCGATACACACTTCGTTCCGCCGGTCCAGCTTGCCGCCGCCATCGCCGCCTCCTTCGCCGCCTTCCTGACGGGCAGCTTGTCCGACCGTTTCGGACGCCGGCGGATGACGCTCGTGCTGACCGGGGTCCTCGTCGTTACGCCGTTCCTCGTCTTTCCCGGCCTCAACACCGGCTCGCCGGTCCTGATCACCGCCATCATCGTGTTCGGCTACATGGTCGCGGCCCAGGGCGTGACCGGCGTTCACATGAGCTTCTTCCCGGAGATCTTCGGCAGCCGCTACCGCTACGCCGGCGTGACGCTGGGCCGTGAGTTCTCGTCGATCATCGGCGGCGGTATCGCCCCCCTGCTGTGCGCCTCCCTGCTGGCCTGGTACGGCAACTCCTGGGTTCCGGTCGCGATCTACATGGCCTTCACCATGCTGGTGTCGTTCCTCGCCACCCGCTCGCTGCCCGAAACCCTCGACCGCGACCTGAACACGCCGACGGATGCCGAATGGGGCGAGGCGCGGCCTGCCGTCAGCCGCGCCTGAACCGCGCAAGAGGCACGGTCCGGGGCCACCCGCTGGAGGGCTCGGCCCCGGACCGCCTCACTTTTTCCCCGTCTCCAAGGGCCCGTCTCCAAGGGTCGGTGAAGGTCATGACCACGAAGCATCATCGAAAGCCGGTCCGCGTCGTCGGCGCCTATGCCGCCCAGCCGGACGCCGTGTCGGAACTCGAAGCCTATCTGGAGGAGATCCTATCTCTTCCCGGCGTCGGCGGATTCGAGGTCTCCTGGGGAGCGCCCGGCTGGGAGCGGGATGCCCCGATCCTTGCCGACGTGCTCGGCCGCCGGAAGGATTGCGCCGGGCATGTGCTGACCCTGATCGGTGCGGCTGCGACGGCCGCCGCCAAAGACCCGGCCGTTGGACTGGCGTCTCCCGATCCCGACGGGCGGGTCCGGGCCGTACAGCTTGTCGCGGCGGCTCACAGGGCCGTGATGGAATTTCTGGCACGCGGACAGCGTATCGTGGCTGTAGAACTCCATGCATTTCCGACCTTGCCGCAGGCCGAGGCCGGGCAGGGCGGGCGTGCCTTGGAGCGGTCGCTGTGCGAGATTCTGTCCTGGGACTGGGGCGGCACCACTGTCGTCCTTGAGCATTGCGATGCCCGCCGGCCGGGTCGATGGCAGAAGGGTTTGCTCCCTCTCGCCATTGAGATCGAGGCTGTGGCTGCTGCCGCGGCCGTGTCGTCCACGCCCACGGGGATGGCGGTGAATTGGGGACGCTCCGCGATCGAGGAACAGGATGCGACAGCTCCCTGCCGACATGTGCGGCGCCTGCGTTCCGCCGGATTGCTGCGCGGAGTGATGTTCTCAGGTGCGACGGATCGCGATGGTCCTTATGGTATGGCCTGGAGCGATGTGCATCCGCCGCTCAAGGATCTGGCGCCCGACTCGGTCATGGATCGGGACCAGATGGTGGCGACGGTGGAGGCCGCCGGCAACAACCTGCTTTATGACGGCATCAAGGTCGCGGCGCGACCACCGCAAACCGCCATGAAGGATCGCATCGCCCTAATCCGCGGCACGCTCGCAGCACTCGATGTCGATCTGGTCTGATGGTTTACGACTCGTACCGGAGGACCCGAGTGCCGCGTCATACGATCGCTCCCCCGCGAGCACGATCACCCCAGCCACGATGATCGCCGTTCCAACCAAGCGGCGAACGGTCATCGGCTCACCGAGTACCCACCAGCCGGCGAGGGCAACGAGAGCAAAGCCGAATGCGAGAAAAGGATAGGCGAAGGACGCATCCGCCCTGCTCAGCACCCGCAGCCAGACGAGCAGACTGAGGCCGTAGCAGGCGAGCCCGCCGAGGATGGCCGGATGCCGGATGATGGCAAGGCTGTCGATTACCGACGGATCGCTTGCACCGAATCCCTGCCGGGCGCCCCACCGCAGCATGATCTGCGCGGACGCGTTGAGCGTCACGCTGGTCAGGATCAGACCGAGCAATATGGTGCGGCTCATGGGAGGCGCACCATAGCACCGGGAGAGGCCGGGTCGAGATGGGCAAGCTCCGCCATGCCCTCGGCGAAGCCGATGCGCGGGTGCCAATCGAAGCTGTTGCGCAGCCGCGAGGAATCGGCGGTGATGTGGCGCACGTCGCCCAGCCGGTATTGTCCGGTCACAACCGGCGGCGGCCCGTTCAGCGCCAAGGACAGCGCCTCGGCCATGTCGCCGACCGTCCGCGGCGTGCCGGATCCGACATTGTAGGCGGCCACGCCTTCCGTCTGCCCTTCGCAAGCGGCGACGGTGGCGGAGGCGACGTCGCGGACATGCACGAAGTCCCGTCTCTGCCGGCCATCCTCGAAGACCCGGGGCGCCTCGCCGCGGCGCAGCGCGGAGGTGAAGATGGAGGCGACGCCGGCATAGGGGGTGTCGCGCGGCATGCCGGGCCCATACACGTTGTGATAGCGCATCATCGCGACCGCACCGCCGGTCGACCGCGCCCAGTTGGCGGCATAGAACTCCTGCGCCGCCTTGCTGGTGGCGTAGGCGTTGCGCGGGTCGAACGGCGTGTCCTCGGCGACGAGCAGGCTTTCGAGCGGCCGGCCGCAGAGCGGGCAGGGGGGTTCGAACCGTTGCTGCGCCAGCGCGCTTTCCAGCCGCGGCGCCGGCCGGACCCGTCCATGTTCGGCACAATGGCCGAAGCCCTCGCCATAGACCACCATCGAACTGGCGAGCGTCAGACGGGACACGCCGGCGCGGGCCATCGCCACAAGAAGCTCGGCCGTGCCGACCTCGTTGGAGGAGGCGTAGTCGGGCATGTCGCCGATGGCGACGCCCAGCCCGACCTTGGCGGCGAGATGGATGACGGCGTCGACGCCGGCGACGGCCCGGTCGAGGACCGCGGCATCCCGCAAGTCGCCGATCAGCGCCTCGACGCCGGCCGGCGCGGTCCAGGCCGGTGGGGTGGGATGCACGTCGGGACGCAGCGAGTCCAGGACGCGCACCTCGTGGGACCGGCGCAGAAGCTCGGCGAGCACATGCCCGCCGATGAAACCGGCCCCGCCGGTGAGAAGAACGCGCATGCTCCTTCACCTCCGAACGATGGTCTGCGCCGACCGGCCTTCGGCATTGGTGGGTTGCCGCCATGCGAGGCGGAGGAAGGTGGTCCCGATCTTCCAGGCGGCGGACAGGCTGGCGGCGAGGTCGCCCGACACCTTCGACCGGCCGCCGCGCCGGCACCGGTGATCGACCGGGATTTCCCTGCAATGCAGGCCGGCCGCCGCCCGCATCTGCATCTCCAGGTTCCAGCCGTAGGTTTCCTCGGTCATGCCCAGCGCGCGCAGGCAGTCGACCCGCATCGCGCGCAACGGCGACATGTCGGTGAAGCGGACCCGGTAGGTCAGCCGCAGAAGCGCTCCGGCGATCCGCCCCGCCACGATCTGCTGCGGCGTCATCGAGCCGCGCTCGCGTCGCCCGCGCAGGCGCGAGCCCATGACGAAGTCCACCTCGCCGTCGGCGACCGGCCGGATGACCTGCGGGATGAAGGCGGGCACGTCGCTGCCGTCGCCGTCGAGGAAGCAGACGATCTCCGTTCCGGGCCGGACGGCGGCCAGCCCGGCGGCGCAGGCGCGGCCGTAGCCGCGTACCGGCTGGGCTACGACACGGGCGCCCGCGGCGGCGGCCCGCTCGGCGGTCCCGTCGGTGGACCCGTTGTCGACGACGATGACCTCGCCGACGCCCTCGGCCATCACCTCCCGCACCACGTCGGCGATGGAGTCCTCCTCGTCGAGGCAGGGGATGACGACGGCCACGGTTTCAAGCGGCTGCGCGCCGCTCATGACGCCATCACCCTCTGGCGGCGTCGCACGAACGCGCGGGTGCGCGGCGCCTCCGGCACCGGATGGCCCGGGGCGGCGAAGGGCGGTGGCCGGCCGTCGAGTTCATCCTCCAGCATGGCGTAGGAGCGGGCGTCGTCCACGTCGTACCAGGGATCGAGGGAGATCACCGGAACGCCGATCCTGCGCGCCCGTTCAAGCGTCAGGCTGTAGACCCTGTCGGTGCTCCAGGGGATGTCCGCGAACAGTCCGGGATGGGGCCGCGACAGGCCGATGAGCGTGTAGCCGCCGTCGAGCGCCGGGCTGATGACGGCGTTGTCGCCGGACCTGAGCGCCTGGACCGCGGCGCGGAGGATGTGGCGCGGCAGGGTCGGGCTGTCGGAGTTGACGAGGATGGCGCCGGCATGGCCCTGCGCCAGAAGGTCGGTGATGCCCTGGTCCAGCCGCCGGCCGAGATCCCCCTCGCCCTGGGGGACCAGCCCGAATCCGTCGGGAAGCAGGTGCCGCAGCTCCTCCTCGGAACCCGCCGGAGTGTAGACCGCATAGCCGGGCGCGTCGCCCTCCTCCGACAGGCCGGCGATGGTCGCGGCCAGATCGGCGATGAAGCAGCCGGAAATTTCGGCACAGTCCTCCGGCGGCAGAGGCGGCGACAGCCGGGTCTTGGACTTGCCGGGGCTGGGCGTCTTGCAGATGATGGCCACCGCTATGGTCGTCATGGGTCGGGTCTCCGCCGGAATGAGGGAAGGCTGATCAGCGGATGGGGGCGAGCGCCTGCTCCAGGTCGCCGAACAGGTCGTCCGGGTCTTCGAGCCCGACCGACAGGCGCAGCAGGTCGTCGGGGCAGGGCGAGCCCTGGCCCTCGATCGACGAGCGGTGCTCGATGAGGCTTTCGATGCCGCCGAAGGAGGTCGCGCGCCGCCAGAGATGGACATTGGCCGCCACCTTCACCGCCGCCGCCGCCCCGCCCCTGACGCGGACGGACAGCATGCCGCCGAAGCCGCCCGACATCTGGCGGGCGGCGATGGCGTGGCCGGGATGGTCCGGCAGGCCGGGATAGAGCACGGCGGACAGCGCCGGATGGCTGGCCAGCCGGCCGGCCAGGGTCGCGGCGCTGCGGCTCTGCTCGCGCACCCGCAGGTCGAGCGTCCGCAGGCCGCGCATCAGCAGCCAGGCGTCGAACGGACCGGGCGTCGTGCCGTGCTGGTCGCGGATGGCCGCGATCCGGTCCCACAAACTCGACGGGGCCGATGCCGCCAGGGCGCCGGCGACCACATCGGAGTGACCGTTGAGGTATTTGGTCGCGGAGTGCATCACGATGTCGGCGCCGCAGTCGAGCGGCCGGGTCAGCACCGGCGTCACCGCCGTGGAATCGACGCAGACCAACGCCCCCGCGCGGTGCGCAAGTTCGGCGACGGCGGCGATGTCGGTGACGGTCCAGAGCGGGTTGCTCGGCGTTTCGATCCAGACGATGCCGGTGCGCCCCGGCCGGATGGCGCGGCCGACGGCGTCGAGGTCGGCCATGTCGGCGAAGGTCACCTCGTGCCCGTAGCGATGGGCCTCGGCGAGCCAGACATGCAGCCCCCAATACATGTGCCGCGGAGCGACGATGTGGGTGGGCGATGCCGCCAGGAACAGGGTGGTGGCCGCCGCCATGCCCGAACCGAAGAGCAGTGCCTCGCGGGCGTGTTCCAGGTCGGCGATCTGACGCTCCGCCTGCTGGACCGACGCGTTGTCCTTGCGCCCGTAGACATGGCCGGAGCTGTAGCCGTTGTCCGCGTCGCGCATGTAGGTGGCGCTCACGTCGATGGGCGGCGTCAGCGAGGCGGCCAGAGAACGGCCGGCGCCCAGGGCCCGCGCCGTCAGCGTGCGGGGCATCGGTGTGCGTGGCGTCAAGATTGGGGGCCTCAGGATGTTGCTCCGGTGGTCGCCGATGGTGGGTGATCGTGGGCGAAACGGATGGTTCATGGGAGGGATACGGTGCTTGGAGGCCCGTCGTTACAGCCCGGTCGGATTTTTTCGGGGCCGGGTTCAGTCGCCCGTTTTCCGGGGTCCGGCAACGTAGATCCGCCACAGGCCGAGTTCGGCTTCCGCGAAGCGGTAGAAGGGGCTTGCGGCGAAGGGGTCATGGCTCCAGGCACCGTCGAAGATCGTGACCACCACCACGTCGCAGCGATGGGTCCGTGCGAGCGCCTCGATATCGTCCGGCGTCCCGTCACCGGCGAAGACCCGCCGGAACTGGTCGGCGATCGCCGCCCGCCGCTCGGACGACAGGGGGGCGAAGGCGATGGCCAGTTCGTTCCCGGCGAAACAGGAGCGGCGGTCGGCGAACAGCGCCCAGGACAGGTTCACCGGCCAGGGCGTCATGTCGGCGAACAGGGCGGGGTTGCTGGCGACCCGGGCGTCGGGCGGCGCATGGCGCCGGACCGCCTGCCACAGGGCCGGCGACCGCGCGAACGCGGCGGCCGAGGAGGATGGCTTGCCCGTGAGATTCTCGGCGGCGAGGCGCAGCCCGTCGGGCAGCGTCGCCGTCGTGGCGGCCATCGCCAGGACCAGGGGGACCGCCGCCCGCCGCTCCATGCAGTGGGCCAGCCCGGCTCCGGCGGCGGCCGTCAGCACCATCAGGCCGGGCAGCACGGCGCGCCAGCCGAGGTCGTTGTTCACACCGGTTGTGCTGACGAGCAGCCAGCCCGTGCCGAGGCTGGCCGCCGTCAGGATGGCGAGGGCGCGGACAAGCAGCCCATCCGGCAGCCCATCCGGCGGCCCGACCGGCCGGGCCGCTATCCGCGCGAGCGTGATGGCCCCGGCGAGATAGACGAGCGGAAACTCGACGACCAGCAGCACCAGCCAGTAGGCCGGCACGTCGAGCACCCGGCCGAGCAGTTGGGGCAGGGCAGGTCCCAGCACTTCGAAGGGGTCGATGGCGATGAGACGGCCGCCGCCCCGGGCGCCGGCGCTGCGATACTGCTCGACCAGGAGGGGGGAGGCAATGGCCAGGGCGACGACCGCGGCGATGCCGCCGAGCAGGAGGAAGGTCCCCACCCCGCCGGCCGGGCGGGAGCGTGCCAGGAAAAGGGCGCATCCGGCGGCGGCCAGGGCGAAGACCACCCCGCCGACCCAGATCGAGCATTGGTAGGCCGCCGCCGCCAGCAGTGCCAGGGTGACGGTCGTGAGCGCTCCCGGCCGCCCGGCGAGCCGGACCATGATCATCACCGCCACCATGACGCAACCCGCGGCCTGGACATGGTGCGGACTCCAGCTTGTCTGGAACAGCCATCCGGCAAGTCCGGTGGCAGGCTGGAGCCATCGTTCGAGCGTCGCCTCGCCGACCGTTGCGGCCAGGACCGGCCGCAGCGAACCCAGGCCGCTGAGGCCGATCGCGAGGAAAGAGGCGAGGCTGCTGCCGCTGAAGTGACGGGCGAGCCCAGCCATCAGCAGTAGGGTCGAGAAGGCCGTCAGCCAGCTTGCCGCCGCGTCGGCCTCCCATCCGGTCGCACCGGTGAGTTGGGCGAGCTGTGCGGCACCGAACTGCCAGAGATAGTAGTAGGCGACCCCGGCCGGCGCCTCCGCCCCGCCATAGACGGGGTTGACCGGTGGAACGCCCTCCCGGACGATCTGGTCGATCAGCGCGATCTTCGCGTGATCGAAGAGTGCCGGCGCCACGGCGACACCGTCGCCGGTGAATTTCGGCAGCACCGCAAGTGCCGGTCCGGCCGCCATGACGGCGGCGGCGAGACAGACCCACAGGGTGAGGGGCGGGATGCGATGGTCGTTCCCGCTTTCGTCCTGACGAACGCTCAGGAACCCGGCCGCACAGATCAGGGCCACGGCGCCGACGGTCGCAACGGGCGAGAATCCGGCGAGGAGCGAGAGCGGCAGGGCCAGGGCGTTCTGTACCGCCCAGCCCAGGACGGGCGCCAGCGGCAAGGCGATGGCACGGTCGAACGCCAGCGCCCGCGCGAGCGCGAAGCCGCTGGCCATCCACAGGACGAGGCCGGTCGCGATGCAGAGGGCGATGAGGGACAGCGAAGGCAAGATTTATCCGGCTTCCGGTATGGTCAAAGCCCGCTGAACCAGTTGAAGCCCTGCTTCTCCCAGAAACCGGGCGAGTAGCTGTTGGTGACCTCGATGGCCCGGATCCATTTCGGGTTCTTGAAGCCGAGCTTCACCGCCGTGCGCAGGCGCAGAGGAAAGCCGAAGGGATCGGTGATCGGCTCGCCCGCGTATTTGGTGGCCAGGATGGTCTGGGGGTGCAGCGCCGAGGGCATGTCGATGCTCTCCATGTAATCGTCGTTCCCGTGGAAGACGACGTATTTGGCGCTCAGGTCCGCCCCCACTCTCGTGAGGAAGTCGCGGAGGTTGGGCCCCGACCACTGGCCGATGTAATCCCAGCCTTCGACGCAGATGTGCTTGATGATCTCCTCCTGCTCCGGCAGGGCGTAGATCCGCTCCAGGCTCCAGGGCCGCTTGTCGGCGATCAGGCCGCTCAGCTCCAGGGTCCAGCCGCCGATATCGACCGGCTTCAGGTCCTCGATCTCGTAATAGGCGTTGAAGCGTGGTGGCTTCACCACCTGGGACGCCGGGTAGGTCGGTGCCAGCTTGTTCGGATCGAACAGCAGGGCCTGGACCCCGTCGTTGAAGCCGGACACCGCCCGGAGAATTGTTTGGACGGCGTCACGGTCGGAGATGTTGCAGCCCGTCAGCATCGTCAGGGCGCCGAGGCTGAGGGTGCCGCGCAGCAGCTTGCGGCGGTCGATCGTCTCGATGAGCTGACGGTGTTCGGTGAGGACGGTCTGGTCCGGTCCGCGTTGCGGCCGGAAGAGTGAGGTGAACGGGCGGCGCAGGGGCATGGTCGGTATCCGTCACGGGTTCGAGGCTTGGGAGGGCGTCATCGGTGTCTCCCGGCCGGCATCGAGGCGCGGCCCGCCGGTCAGCATGCCGAGAAGGGTCCGCGGCACCAGGATGGCCAGCGAGACATGGACCAGAACGAACAGCACGATGGCCGTCATTCCGGCGAAATGGGCCAGACGCGCACCCTGGAAGTCGTAGAAGAGCGATACGAGGAAAGAGAATTGCACCGGTTTCCAGATGGCGAGGCCGGAAACGGCCTGAAGCGCCACCACGAGGATCACGCCGACATAGAGACTCTTCTGAACGGCGTTGTAGTGGGTGAGGTCGGCGTGCTTGAGCCGGAATCTCAAGGCCGCCACGGCCTCGCGGACCACCTCGGTCGGCGATATGGGGAAGAACAGCCGGCGGAACCGGCCGGACAGGATGCCGTAGGTCAGATAGGCGAGCCCGTTCAGCACCAGGATCCACATGCCCAGGAAATGCCATTGCAGGGCATGCTGCGCCCATATGCCCAGCACGATCTCCTCGGGGAAATGCAGGAAGCCGAACAGAACCTCGTCGTTGTAGATTTTCCATCCGCTCATGATCATGAGGATCATCGCCACCGCGTTCGTCCAATGCATCAGCCTGACGGCAATAGGATGCATGATTTTGGAAGATTTCATTTCCAATATTCTCCTTATTCTCATGAGAAATATTCCGTTACTTAAAAAATATATTGAAGATTTCCATCAGTTGAACTATATATCCATTCAATCTTTCCGATTCCACACGAGGAATTACCATGAAATCCGCAACAACGGTCCTTTTCCTCGCTGCGATGACGCTGGGCCTGATCCGAAGCCCGGCCCATGCCGACGATGCCAAGCCCAGGCGAGCGGAGGGGGGAGCCCACACCCAGCCGCAGCCCGAGACGGACAGCTTGACGCCGGAGGAGCGGATGAAGCGGCGCTTCCCGCAGAAAGTCCGGGTCGGCGATCTGCGGGGACTTCCCCTGCTTGACGAGGACGATCGTACGCTTGGCCATGTGACGGAGGTGGTGCGGATGCCGGACGGCAGGATTGTGCTGGTGTCGCGGTGCGACGACTGGTTCGGGCACGGTGGGCGTCTGGTCGGCATCCCCATCGAGACGGTGGCGATCCTCGCGCGGCACTTGAATGTCCTGGACATTCCCAGAAAGGATTTCCCCTCGCTTCCCAGCTGGAAAGAGGCGGACGGCGCCGTGATCGCCGACGACGACATCATCCGCATCGCCATCTCCCGCCGTTGAGAACGGGTGTTTCCCGTTGCGCCGTGCGCCATGGATGTTTCCAGTCGGCATTCCCGATCTCCGCGTTCCCTGGTGCGGGGAGACCGGTCCATCCTGGCCGGGAATATCCCCTTCATGTCCTTACGGCGCGAAGCACGGGTTCGTTACAGACCCTGTGCGGGCGGAACACACGGGCGCCGGGCGCCGGATGGCCGCGCAGGCCGGCTTTTTGCCGATCACGCCTTTGTGACCGACGGTGATTTCGCGATTCGGATCGGGTGCAATAGAATGAAGCCTTGGCCTGACCGTCATCGCATCCGGACCGGGGGAGGAGCATGTGGGACCAGGGATTGGAGCAGGAATGGGCGGAGCTGATGCGCATGGCGCTGGCAGGCGATTCCGGTGCCTACCGCCAGTTCCTGCTTTGCGTCACTCCGCATCTGCGGGCGATGGCGCGGTCACGCTGCCGGACGCTGGGGGCGCCGGACAGCGAGACCGAGGACATCGTGCAGGAGGTTCTGCTGGCGATCCATCTCAAGCGTGGGAGCTGGGATTCGTCACGGCCGATCGGTCCCTGGATCGGGGCGATCGTCCGCAATAAGATCATCGATGCGCTGCGCCGGAGGGGCCGGCGGACGAATGTGCCGATCGAGGACGTCATGGACACGTTAGCGGCCGAGGAGCAGTCCGGGGGCTTGACGCAGTTGGACATCGACAGCCATCTGGCGACCCTGAAGCGGCGCCAGCAGGACATCGTCCGCTCGATCTCGATCGATGGCGACAGCATCCGCGAAACCGCCAGCCGCTTCAAGATGACCGAGGGCGCGGTCCGCGTCGCGCTGCACCGGGCGCTGAAGTCCCTGGCGCAACTGTGCCGGATCCAGTCGACATGAGGACGGAGGATTTGATCGACCGGCTGGCGCTCGACCCGCCGCCGCGTTTCGGCTTCGGTACGGTCTTCCTGGCGGCGACCCTGCTGAGCATTCTCGTTGCCGGCGTCGTCTTCCTCGCCGTGATCGGGGTCCGGCCGGACATTGGACTGGCGGCGGAGAGCGCACGGTTCCTGTTCAAGTTCGTCGCGACGATACCGTTGGCCCTGGGCGCCCTGGGCGTCGCCCTGCGCCTCAGCCGGCCGGGAATGGCGGCTGGCGGTTGGCGGCTGGTGCTTGGCGCCGTTCCGGTCCTGCTGGCGACTGCGGTCGCGCTGGAGCTTCATCAGGTCCCGGCGAGCCTTTGGCAGTCGCGCCTCGTCGGCGCCAACGCCGGCTTCTGCCTGGGCCTGATCCCTCTGATGGCCTTCGGGCCGCTTGTCCTCCTGATCACCGTGATGCGGCGGGGCGCTCCGGAGCGGCCGGCGCTGGCGGGTGGGTTCGCCGGTCTGGCAGCGGGCGGCATCGCGGCCACCTTCTATGCGTTGCACTGCCCCGACGACAGTCCGCTTTTCTTGGCGGCTTGGTATTCCGCCGCTGTCCTCCTCATGGGGGTTGCAGGCTGTCTCGCCGGACGTCGGTTCCTGAGATGGTGAAGCGCACCGGTGGTTCCGCGCAGGCACACGGTTTGGTCAGTCACTAAAAGGACAAGGTTGCGATCGCCGCGCCCATCCCCTTTTCGAAGCGGCTGTCGGCATCGTCGAGCTGCCTATGCCGAGTTGGAAGGGCATCCGTCGGTGATTGAGTCCGGGACCGGCAAGCCGTCGCCGTTCAGGATGCTCTCGATGAAATCCGCGAAGGCGCGGGCCTTGGTGTTGGCCAGCCGGCCGGTGGGGAACATCGCCCACCGGTCGGTCGGCGGCAGCATCCAGTCCTCCAGCTCCCGCCGCACCGCTTGTTCAGAACCCAGCCTTTCCGATCGAAGCCCCGCCGTCGACATGGATCGTCTGGCCGGTGATGAAGCCCGCCTCGCCGGACAAAAAGAAGGCTGTCGCCGTGATGTCATCCGGCTTCGGGGTTCTGGCCGAACGGCGCCTGATCCGGCCGGCCCCATCGGGTACGGACTCTCCGGCCGGCGGAGCAAAGCCGGGATCGGACATCAAGGCCAGAAGACCGTCCGGGTCGGTTCGCTCCAACTCCTGCAGGCTGCGTCCGCTCCATAGCCCACAGTCCCGGTCGCTGGGATCGGTCCGGACCGACGGCTCGATCCCCAGCAGACCAGCGGTCTCGCGCGCCTGGATCGACGCAGCCGCATAGGCGGCATCAGCCTGCGCGGGATCCTTTGCAAACAAATATGTCTGGCATCGCTTCACAGTCTCTCAAGAGCAGCGTCCATTATAGAACAATAAAATTTATAAATTCAGAAGACAAAATTAAATAAAACGAATTGTGGATAACTGGGCAGGTGCAATGTTGAAGTGTGGGTGGATGGCTGGCGACCGTTCCGCCGACGCCCCGGCCGCCGGTTGTCCCGGCAATCCGCATGCCGGCCCTATCGGGCGTTGCCCCAAAGGCAATGCTTCGGAAGAGAAAATAGACGCCTTATTTTCTGGGCTATCTGTTAGTCTTCTTCTTGCTCAATGCAGAAATTGAGCGGCAATTTCAAAATAACTGACAGATTTTAATCGCTGTAATTGAAAAACAAAAATGGCTTGCAAAGCATAAATTTGCAATTTTTGCCAATTATTTGGAGAACTGTGCTGTATTTTATAGCGGTCAACACAGGAATTCATCGAATCTCCCAAAGACAGTTTTGTGAATCGCATCTGCTCACCATACCGACAGCAAGGGAGTTGGTGTCAATGAACCAGAACGCCGGATGGGCAGTCGGTTCGCGTGATCGGCGCTTTCGTGTGGGAACGAAGTTGCTTCTGGCGTTCGCCTGTATGTCAGGGTTGACGATCGCCGCCGGTGGCGTCGGGTTTCTGTCTTTCGCCGCGGTCCAGGGGCCGTTGGAGCGTATCGTCGGCACCAGCCTGCCCGGGATGGAACTGGCGGAGCAACTGTCGCGGGAAAGCGGCGCGATCGCCGTGGCGGCGCCCACGCTCGCCGGCGCCGACAGCCAGGAGACCCTGACGGCTGCCTACAACGACATCGAGGCGCGTGGGCAGTCGCTGCTGGCCCTGGTCGGCAGCCTTGCCCGGAAACGGCCGGACGACGCGAATGTCCAGGAGGTCACCCGGCAGGCGACGCGGTTGATCGAAACCCTCGATGCCGAAAGGGCCGCCGCCGCGCGCCGGATCGAGCTTCGCACCAAGCGGGAGGCCGCTGCAGTCGAGCTGTCGCGGCAGCATTCCGCCTTCGTCGCCAAGCTGCGTCCGCTGGTCGAAGGGACGGGCAATCGGCTCAGGGATCTCGGCGGCACGCTGGGAGCCGCCAACGAGAAGGATCTGGACGAGCTGGACCGGGTCGCCGCCGGGCTCGATCCTATCGATGGCCACGTCGCCGACCCGAAAGCCGAAATCGACCGGGTAGCGCGTTCAATGCGCCAACGATCGAAGGATATGGTGGACGAGCTTTCGGGGAGCGGGCTGCGGCGCTTCCGTGCCTATCTCGATCTTGCCGCCTACGGAAATGTCGTCGCCGGAACCCTGAGCGAGGCCGCACAAGGGCTGACGGCAAACCGGATCGACGCGCTGGCGGGGTCTCTCAGGAAATCGGTCTTCGCCGTCACCTCGATCTTCGCGATGATCGGCCGTGACGGTGAGAACGCCGAACTTGCCAAGGCATTCGAGGCGGTCGTCGCATTCGGCGCCGGAGAGCGGAACCTGTTCGACATGCGCAAGGCCGAGCTTGCGGCGTCCGAGCACGAGCTTTTCACCGTTCTGGCTGAAAACCGGGAGGCGGCACGGCAATTCGCCCTGGCGGTCAATCGGCAGATCGCGACCATGAAACGGGAGGCGGACGACGCGGCCGGGGACGCCATGTCGGCGATCGTCGCCGGCCGCTGGATGCTGGCGGGGTTTGCCGCCGCCAGCCTCGTGGCCGCGGGACTGCTGGCCTGGATCGTGGTGGGCCGCATGATCGTGCGGCGGCTCGACATGCTGACGAAGGCGATGCGGCTGATCGCGGGAGGGGATTTGACCGCGGCGATCCCCGGCGGCGGAAACGACGAGATTGCCGAAATGGCCAAGGCGCTGATCGTCTTTCGCGACACCGCCCACGAGGCCGCCGAGGCCGGCGCCCGCATCGAATCCGAACGTGCCCGTGCCGGCCAGGAACGCCGCCGGGCGATGATCGAGATGGCGGAGAGCTTCGAAGCGCGGGTGAAGAGCGTGCTCGACCGGGTCGGTCTGGCGGTCGGCGAGATGGGCGAGGTCGCCAGGCGCATGAACGGCAATGCGGAAACGACGTCGGGCGAAGCGGCGACCGCCGCGGCGTCCTCGCAACAGGCGGAGGGCTGCGTGAAGGCGGTGGCGATCGCCGCCGAACAGTTGTCGGGATCGATTGCGGAGATCGGGGTGCAGCTGGCCGCTTCGAGCAGGATCGCCCACGAGGCCGCCGGTGCGGCGGAACGGACCGACCGCACCGTCGACGGTCTGGCGCAGACCGCGCTGAAGATCGGAGAGGTGGTCCAGCTGATCAACCAGATCGCCAAGCAGACCAACCTCCTGGCGCTGAACGCCACCATCGAGGCGGCGCGGGCCGGCGAGGCGGGGCGCGGATTTGCCGTGGTGGCCCAGGAGGTGAAAAACCTCGCGACCCAGAGCGCCCGTGCAACCGACGAGATCGCCGGCCAGATCCAGGCGATGCAGGCGGTGACGGACGAGGCGGTGGAGGCCATCCGCAACATCGCCGGCACGATCCGTGAGATCAACGGGATTGCCGCGAGCGTGGCGTCGGCGATGGAGGAGCAGAGCGCCGCGACGCGGGAGATCGCGCGGAACGTGGTCGAGGCGGCGACCGGCACGCAGCATGTCCGCCGCACCATCGATCTGGTGACCCAGGCCGCCACGGAGTCCGGTGACTCCGCCAATCGCGTCCTCGGCGCATCGGCGACGGTCGCCCGGCAGGTGGAAACGCTCGGCTCCGAGGTCGATGCCCTGATGCTTCACATGCGGGCCGGGTGAGTTTCCGGGCACTCGGCATCGGTCCGTGATGGTGTTGCCCGCCGGGCAACGTACTTCGACTCCTACAGTTCTTTCTGCGTTCTCTGGTCACTGCTATCGTCAGTGCTTGAGAGCGATGCCGGTTGATTGTGGCGCCACGACGTTCAGTCGGCCTGATCTGACCGACCCATAAACAAGCCCTGAAAAAGGCAGTGTCTCCGGAATTGTTGGTACCGGCCGGCGTGGGCAACGCCGGCGGCAAGGACGGGTGCTGCGCTTCCGGTGGTCCAACTGCCGGTCCGGCAATCATGCATAGCGGTTAGGAGGAGCTATTGGAGCAGACGGTTCTTTCCGTGCGCAACCTGACGACATCGTTTGCGCGGGATGGCCTGTGGCAGCCGGTGGTCAGGAATCTGTCCTTCGACATCCGCCCGCGGGAGACGCTGGCGATCGTCGGGGAATCCGGATCCGGCAAGAGCGTCACGGCTCTGTCGATCATGCGTCTGCTTCCGCCGACGAACAGCCGCATCGCCGGGAGCATCAACCTGATGGGGCGGGATTTGCTCCGCCTTCCGGACGAGGAGATGCGCAGGATCCGTGGCAACGAGGTTGCCATGATCTTCCAGGAGCCGATGACCAGCCTCAATCCGGTGCTGCCGGTCGGGTTCCAGATCGTCGAAGCGCTGATGCTCCATCGCGGACTGACGCGGGTCGAGGCGGAAGCCGAAACCGTCCGGCTGTTCGACAAGGTGAGGATTCCCGCCGCCAAATCGCGGCTCGGCGAGTATCCCCACCGCTTTTCCGGCGGCATGCGGCAGCGTGTCATGATCGCCATGGCGCTGGCCTGCAAGCCGAAGCTGCTGATCGCCGACGAGCCGACGACCGCGCTGGACGTCACCATCCAGGCGCAGACGCTCGAACTCATTAAGACGCTGCAGGCCGAAGAGGGCATGTCGGTCCTGTTCATCACCCACGATATGGGCGTCGTGGCGGAGATCGCCGACCGCATGCTGGTGATGTACCACGGCGACGTCGTGGAGACGGGCGAGACGGCCGAGGTCTTCCGCAATCCGTGCAAGCCCTATACGCGGGCGCTGCTGTCGGCTGTTCCGCAATTGGGGTCGATGACGGGCCGGGAGCGCCCGATGCGCTTTCCCGTGGTCGATATCAAGACCGGAGAGGCGGACACGCCGGTGGAAACGCCGGACACCATCGCCCAGGCCGACCGTCCGGTCCTGGAGGTGCGCGGCCTGACGACCCGCTTCGACATCCGTTCCGGCATCCTGCGCAAGCCGGCCGGCTGCGTGCATGCGGTCGAGAATGTTTCCTTCAGCGTCCAGCCGGGGGAAACCCTGTCTCTGGTCGGGGAAAGCGGGTGCGGCAAGTCGACCACCGGGCGGTCGATCCTGCGCCTGATCGAACCGAGGGCGGGGACGATCCTCGTCGAGGGCACCAACATCCTGTCATCCAGCGCGCGCGCCCTGTCGGAGGCGCGCAAGAAGATGCAGATGATCTTCCAGGATCCCTTCGCCAGCCTAAACCCCCGCATCAAGGTCGGAAACGCGATCGCCGAGCCGTTCCTGGTCAACCGGATGGGAACGCGTGCCCAGGCGCGCGACAAGGTGGCCGACCTGCTGGTCCGGGTGGGTCTCAAGCCCGAGATGGCCTCGCGCTATCCCCACGAATTCTCCGGCGGCCAGCGCCAGCGCATCTGCATCGCCCGCGCGCTGGCGGTCGAGCCCAAGCTGATCATCGCCGACGAGGCGGTCTCGGCGCTCGACGTGTCGATCAAGGCGCAGGTCGTCAATCTGATGCTCGATCTCCAGGCCAGCCTGGGGCTGGCCTATCTGTTCATTTCGCACGACATGGCGGTGGTCGAACGCCTCAGCCACCGCGTCGCGGTGATGTATCTGGGCGAGATGGTCGAAATCGGGCCACGCGCCGCGGTCTTCGGCAATCCGCAGCATCCCTACACCAAGCGCCTGCTTTCCGCGGTCCCGGTGCCCGATCCCGCGCGGCGCCGGATGGCGCGGTCGATTTCGAACGCGGAGATCAAGAGCCCGGTGCGCAGGCTCGACTACATCCCGCCGGTCCGCGAATACCGCGAGGTTTCGGCGGGGCACCTCGTCCAGTCATGGGGCGAGGAATGGGCCGCATAAGCTTCGGCATCTTACGACCGAGGGAACGACGGCCAAACAGGAACAGGGAAAAACCATGCTCGCATTCATCATCCGGCGATTGTTCGGTGCCATACCGGTCGTCGCTCTCGTCGCCCTGATCATCTTCTGCCTTCTGTATTTCGCGCCGGGCGACCCGGCCACCATCATCGCCGGGGATCTGGCGACACCCGAGGAAATCGACCGGATCCGCGTCGCCCTGGGGCTCGACCAGCCCTTTCACGTCAGGCTGGGGATCTTCCTGCTCAACCTCGTGAAAGGCGACCTGGGGACGTCGATCTTCTCGAACCTGCCCGTCACCCACCTGATCGCACAGCGTCTGGAACCGACCTTCTCGCTGGGCGTGCTGACCGTCCTGCTGTCCGTTGTGGTCGCGGTGCCGCTGGGCGCGCTGGCGGCGTGGCGGGCGCGGCGGGCGGTGGATCGGCTGGCGCTCGTCGTCAGCGTGCTGGGCTTTTCGGTTCCGGTCTTCGTGGTCGGCTATCTGCTGATCTGGGTGTTCGCCATCAAGCTCGCCTGGTTCCCCGTGCAGGGCTACACGCCGCTGTCGCACGGCGTCGGGCCATGGCTGTCCAACCTCGTCCTGCCGACGCTGTCGCTCGGGATGGTCTACATCGCGCTGATCACCCGGATCACCCGCGCCGGCGTGCTGGAGGTGCTGTCGCAGGACTACATCCGCACCGCCCGCGCCAAGGGGATGGGCGACCGGGTGATCATCTGGCGGCATGCCCTGCGCAATGCGGCCGTGCCGATCGCGACGGTGGTCGGCATCGGCGTGGCGCTGCTGCTCGGCGGGGTCGTGGTCACCGAGACGGTCTTCGCGATCCCGGGCGTCGGGCGGCTGCTGGTCGACGCCATCCTGCGCCGCGACTACCCGATCATCCAGGGCGTCATCCTGCTGCTCGCCGGCATCTACATCATCGTCAACCTTTGCGTGGACATCAGCTATGCAATCTTCGACCCACGCATCCGCTACTGAAATGGCTCCGGCCACCTCCCCCGAACCCGAGCGCGTCGGCTCGGCCTGGGGGCTCTTCCTGCGCCATCACGGCCCGATGGTCTTCGGCGCCCTGGTGCTGGCGCTGATCGTCGCCGCGGCGCTGCTGGCCCCCTGGCTCGGGACCACCGATCCGCAGAAGCTGGCGCCGGCGGCGCGGCTGAAGCTTCCGTCCGCCCAATACTGGTTCGGAACGGACGCGCTGGGCCGGGAGCTTTACAGCCGGGTGCTGTATGGCGGGCGGGTTTCCCTGCTGGTCGGCTTCTCGGTGGCGGCGCTCGCCATGTTCGGCGGGTTGGTGCTCGGACTGCTGACGGGCTTCTTCCGGCAGCTGGACGCCGTCCTCATGCGCGTCCTCGAAGCCTTCATGGCGATCCCGGCCATTCTTCTGGCCATCGCCCTGATCGCCCTGACACGCGCCAGCGTGGAGAACGTAATCATCGCGCTGGCGATCGCCGAGACGCCGCGGGTGACCCGTCTGGTCCGCGCCGTCGTCCTAACATTGCGGGAACAGACCTATGTGGAGGCGGCGATCGCCATCGGCACCCCGCCGATGCTCATCCTGCTGCGCCACATCGCGCCGAACGCGCTGGCGCCGCTGATCGTCCAGGGCACCTTCATCTGCGGTTCGGCCATCATCTCGGAATCGATCCTCAGTTTCATCGGCGCCGGTACGCCGCCGTCGGTGCCGACCTGGGGAAGCATCATCTCCGAGGGCCGCAGCTACTTCCAGCTGTTCCCCAACATCATCTTCTTCCCGGCGGTCTTCCTGTCGCTGACCGTCCTCAGCATCAACCTGATCGGCGATGGTCTGCGCGACCTGCTGGATCCGCGCCTCTCGCGCGAGCTGTAACCGGCAAACCCATTTTCTCGGAGAATTCGTGCCATGACTGTTACCCGGCGTGCGTTTCTGGCAGGATCGGCGATGGCGGCAGGGGCGCTGGCGGGGTCGGCGGGGCTGAGTGCCCCGGCGATCGCCCAGACCAGGAAGAACGTGTTGCGCGTCGTGCCGGCCTCCAACCTCTCGGGCATCGATCCGGTGGTCACCAGCGGCCAGCCCGTCCGCAATCACGGCTACCAGATCTACGACACGCTGTTCGGGATGAACACGCGGTTCGAGGTCAAGCCGCAGATGGCGGAAGGGGCGGAACAGTCCGCCGANCAGATCTACGACACGCTGTTCGGGATGAACACGCGGTTCGAGGTCAAGCCGCAGATGGCGGAAGGGGCGGAACAGTCCGCCGACGGGCTGACCTGGACGATCCGGCTGCGCAACGGGTTGAAGTTCCATGACGGCGAAAAGGTGCTGGCGCGCGATTGCGTCGCCAGCCTGAAGCGCTGGGGCGCCCGCGACCCGCTGGGCCAGACCATCTTCGGATTGACCGACGAGCTGCGGGCGGTCGACGACCGCACCCTGGAGTTCCGGCTGAAGTCTCGCTTCGGCCTGCTGACCAAGGGGCTGGCCAAGATCGGCGGACCGGCGCCCTTCATCATGCCGGAGCGGATCGCCCAGACCGATCCGAACGTGGCAATCAAGGAGGCGATCGGCTCCGGCCCCTTCCGCTTCCTGGCCGACGAATGGGTGCCGGGCAGCCGCGCGGTCTATGCCAAGTTCGACGGCTACGTCCCGCGCGACGAGGCACCCGACTGCACCTCCGGCGGCAAGATGGTCCATGTCGACCGGCTGGAGTGGCATGTCATCCCCGACGCCGCGACGGCGACCGCAGCGCTCCAGCGCGGCGAGGTCGACTGGTATCATGGGCCCGACCTGACGCTGCTGCCGCTGCTGAGCCAGGATCCGGCCATCAATACCGAGGCTTACGACGATCTCGGCTATATGACGGTCATCCGCTTCAATCATCTGCAACCGCCCTTCGACCGTCTGGAGATGCGCCGGGCGATCCAGATGGCGGTCAATCAGGTCGATTACCTCCAGGCGCAGGTCGGCATGCCGGATCTGTACAAGGAATGCCGGTCGACCTTCTTCTGCGGCACGACGATGTCCACCGGTGCCGGCTCGGAGGTCATGACGGCCAATTTCGAGAAGGCCAAGGCGCTGCTGAAATCCTCCTACAAGGGCGAGAAGGTGGCGATCCCGACCGCGACCGATCTGTCCTGGCTGCATGCCGCCTCGTTGGTGACCGAAGATCTGCTGAAGCGCATGGGGGTGAATGTCGAGTTGCAGGCGATGGATCTCGGCACCTTCTACAAGCGCCGCACCAGCATGGAGCCGGTGGACAAGGGTGGCTGGTCGATCTTCCATGCCGGCTTCAGCGTGACCGACATTCTCGACCCCTCGACGCATCTCGGGCTGCGCGCCAACGGCAAGCAGACCTGGCCGGGCTGGCCGACCGATCCGGTGATCGAGCAGCTGCGCGACGAGTGGATGACCGCCGATCCGCAGGACCAGGGCGCGATCGTCCGGAAGATCGAGGCGCGGGCCTTCGAGACGGTGCCCTTCGTTCCGCTGGGGCAGTTCCAGACGCCGTCCGCCCGGCGGCGCACCGTGACCGGCATGCTGAAGGCGCCGCTGCCTTTGGCCTGGAACATCAAGCTGACCTGAGTCACGTCGCAGGAAGCAGGGGCCGAGGGGGGAGGCGGAATGATGATCGGAAATCGGGAGGCCAGACGAGAGGCGGGAGGGAGCATCACCGGCTCCCCAGGACCTTCGCAGCAGAGCTTTTTCCTGTCCGAAAGCGCCTTGCGCCGTCGGGGCTCGCTCAAATGGGACCGCTATGATCCTTCGGTCCTTCCCTGCTGGGTCGCCGAGATGGATTTCGACATGGCCGAGCCGGTCCGCCGGGCCGTGACGGATCTGTCGGCGGCGGGCGCCTTTCAATACCCTCTGCGTGGGGGCCGGCCGCCGGACCGTCTGGTCGCCGATGCCTTCGCGGAACGGATGGAGAGGCGGCATGGCTGGCCGGTCGATCCTGATTGCACGCTGGTCGTCACGGATCTCGTGCAGGCCATCTACGCGGCGGTGACGGCCTTCACCCGGACAGGGGAGGGCGTCGCCGTCCAGCTTCCCGCTTATCCGCCGTTCAGGGCGGCTGTCGAGGATACCGGACGGCAAGCCGTCGCATGGCCTGCCGATCCCGGCCCAAGCGGCTATGGCTGGGACCCGGGCCGGCTTTCGCAAGACTCACGGCCGGCTGCGAAACTGCTGATCCTGTGCAATCCGCACAACCCGACCGGCCGGATGCTCAGCCGGACGGAGCTGTCGGAGCTGGCCGACCACGTGGTCCGCAACGATCTAATCGTCGTCGCCGACGAAATCCATGCGGACATCGTCTATGACGGTCGCGCCCATATTCCGTTCGCCTCGCTGGGGCCGGAGGTTGCCCGGCGGACCGTCACGCTCCATTCGGCGACCAAGAGCTTCGGCATTCCCGGTCTTCGCTGTGCGGTGATGCATTTCGGGTCGCGCGCGCTGCTGGAGCGGTTCACGGCGGTGCTGCATCCCAGATTGCTGGGTCAAAGCAGCATCGCCGGCATCGAGGCGACTCTGGCCGCGTGGCGGGACGGGCAGGAATGGTTCGACGCCCTTCTGGCCCATCTGCAAGGGATGCGGGATTATGTCTGCGCGGTCCTGCGGGCGGAGATGCCGGAGATCGGGCTTCATCCGCCGCAGGCAACCTATCTGGCCTGGCTGGATTGTTCGGCGATGGCGTTGGACCGGCCGGCCGGGGAGTTCTTTCTCCAGCATGCGAAGGTCGCGTTCAGCGCCGGCGAAACCTTCGATCCGCAGGCATCGCAGTTCATCCGGATGAATTTTGCGACGTCTAAGCCCCTCGTCGACGAAATTCTCGACCGGATGCGGCAGGCGATGAGGAGCCGCTGACCGGAACCGATCGCGACCGCCCGCCTTGCGGGGCATCGCGACGATGCGGCGGATGGCGGTTCAGGAAGCACCCTTGTTCCGTTTGCGGAGAATGGAAAGCCCGATGCGGGAGATCAACCAGCGGCGGCTGCGTTATTTTCATGAAGTTCTGACGCACGGCTCGATCCGTCGGGCCGCCGATGCGATCAACACCGCCCCGTCGGTGATCACGCGCCAGATCCGGCTGCTCGAAGAGGAACTGGGGGCCGCCTTGTTCGAGCGGGGAGCCAGCGGTGCCACGCCGACCGAAGCGGCGCAATATGTCCTCGAATACTGGCGCTTCTGCCGATCCCAGCAGGAGAATCTCGAGGAACGGATTTCCGAGATCAACAACCTGCAACGCGGAAGCCTGCGTCTGGCGATCAGCGAGGGATACATCGACGAGCTGATGGAGAAGGCGCTGCTGCCGTTCAGCAAGGCCTATCCGAACATCCAGTTCACGATGAACACCATGTCGGCGACCGAGGTGGTGTCCGAAGTGGCGGAGGACGTCGCCCATATCGGGATCGCCTTCAACCCGCCGCGCTCGACCAAGACCCGTACGGTTCTGAAGGCGAGTGCCCCGGTCCATGTCCTGGTCGGTGCCCGCCATCCGCTGGCGCTGTGCGCCGAGCCCGTCACCCTTTCCCAGGTGTTCGAATATCCGGTGGCGACGATGCCGTCGGCGACGGGTCTCGGCAAGCTGGTCGAAACGCTGGCCTATGTCGAACAACTGCCGCTCAACATCGCCTTCATGACCAACTCCGTCCACAGTCTGGCGCGGTTCGTCCTCAACAACCACGCGGTGACCTTCACCGGGGCGATCAACGCGTCCGCCATGGCGGATGCGGGGGAGGTCGTCGCCCTGCGCATCCAGCATCCGCTTCTGCTGAAATCCAACGCGCAACTGATCGTGAAGGCGGGGCGCAACCCGATCAAGTCGGCGCGGACGCTGATCGACTATATCGGCAGCAGGACCGGGATCTTCGCGCCCGGGTTCCGCACATCGGAGGGGCCGAGAGCGCGATCGGAGAAGCCGTCGCCGCTTCCCTGCAAAGGCAACGGACGCGCCGTGACGCCGTGAGCCGGATGGTCGGGCGCAACCTTCACCCATCCCCTCCTCCCGTCGGGAGCGTTCAACCCCGGCCGCCGACCGTCCTCAAGGTGTCGCGGACATCCAGTTCCGCCGCCAGCAGGATTTCGGCGACCTGATCCCTGACCCAGGCCGATGCCGGATCCTGATCGAGCTGGAGCGACCACACCATCGCGACCGCGGGCAGCCTCAGGGTCAGGGGAGCGGGGCAGACGGTCAGGCCGAAGCGGGGCGCATAGAGACGGGCCATGCGGGTCGGGATGGTCGTGATCACCGGCGCGCAGGCGACCGTCGCCAGAATGGTCAGGAACTCCGACCCGGCGGCGACGACGTCGAGATCCGCCCCCATCTCGGACAGGGCATTCTCAAGGCAGCCTTGCAGACTGTCGGTCCGGGTCACCAGGGCGTGCGGCGCGGCCAGATAATCGGCCAGGCTGATCGGCGTGCCGAGCGCAAGCTGCCGGGCATTGAAGACGCAGCTCAGGGACTGTTCGAACAGGAACCGCGATCTATGGCGCTGGGCCGCCGCGTCGAAGCAGCCGACGGCCAGATCGAGCGCCCCGTCGTCCAGCATGCGGTGAACCTCCTCCTTTCCCGTCGAGCGGCAGAGAAGGCGGATCCCCGGTGCGGACTGCCGCATCCGTTCCGTCAGTTCGGGGAGCAGCAGAAGCTCCACCTCGCTGGAGAAGCCCAGGCGGACGGTCCGTTCCTCGGTCGCCGGATCGAAGAGGGTGCGGGCATGAAGCGCCGTCTGCATCTGGTCGAGGGCGGTGCGGATCGGCCCGGACAGCATGCGGGCACGGGCCGTCGGCTGCATGACCGTCCCGACCCGCACGAACAGCTCGTCCTGGAACAGCATGCGCAGGGTGGAAAGGCTGTGGCTCATCGCCGGCTGGCCGACCCGCAGGCGCGCGGCGGCGCGCGTGACGCTGCGTTCCTGCATCAGCGCATCGAACGCGACGAGAAGATTGAGGTCGAACGACCGCAGATCGAAATGATTGATTGAGACCATGATCCGCATCGATTTGTCTGATGGGCAATGTGGCATTAAGTTGGCTGCCAGGCAATCCCCCAACAGGAAAATCCCATGCAGTCCGAACCGGCCGTGTATCGCGTCGGCGATGCCGTCATCGTCAAGATTCCCGAACTGCCGCTCGAAGGAGTCGATCCGGCCTACCTCTACCCGGACTTCGACCCCGCCGTCGGTCCCGAGATCGCCCGTGAATTCGGCGCCGGATCGGTGGACCAGCAGACGGGCATGCTCCGCCAGAGCATCCATACCTGGCTGGTCCGCACGCCGGACAGGGTCATCCTAGTCGATACCGCGACGGGAAACGACAAGGAGCGTCTGGCGATGCCGGTCCTGCACCGGCTCAACGAACCCTTTCTGGAGCGGTTGAAGGCGGCGCAGGTCGATCCGGAGGATGTCAATCTGGTGCTGTTCACCCACCTGCACGTCGATCATGTCGGGTGGAACACGCACAAGGTCGGCGATCAGTGGATTCCGACCTTCCCCAATGCGCGGTATGTCTTCTCCGCCCGCGGACACGACTATCTCGCGGCATTGTCGGCCGGCGACGGTTCCGACGCGGCGATCAGGGCGGAAGCCGGGCTGGGCGACATGGTCAAGACGCCGTTGGCCGGTGTCTATGAGGACAGCGTGCGCCCCGTCGTTGAAGCCGGGCTGGCGCGACAGATCATGGTCGACGAGCTGGAGGCGGTGGAGGGCTTCTCCTTCCTGCCGACCCCCGGCCACAGCATCGATCATGCCTGCATCCGCTTCACGTCCCGGGGGGAACAGGCGCTGTTCTGGGGCGACGTGCTGCACCACCCGACGCAGATCGTCAGGCCCGATTGGAATTCGCTCTATTGCGAATTTCCCGAGGCCGCGCGGGCGTCCCGCCGATGGGCGCTGAACCACGCGGCGGAGACCGGGACCCTGGTCTTCACCAGCCATTTCGGCGAATCCTCCGCCGGCCGCGTCGGGCGCGACGGCGACCGGTTCACCTGGGCATTCGCCTGAACGGAATTTTCCTGCGCAAGGAGCGAGCATGTTGCAGACAGACCATTCGCCGAACCGCCGGATCCAGTGCGAGCGGGTGATGATCCCGAGCGATACGGACGGCGTGACGCTTCAACTGATCAACAAGCGTCCGGCCGATGCGGTGGAGTATTCCGCCGAACGCACGCTTGTCATGATCCACGGCGCGACCTTTCCGTCGGAAAGCCTGTTCGACGTGCCGGTCGCCGGCGCCTCGTTCATGGATGTTCTGGCCCGCCAGGGCTATGACGTCTGGGCCGTGGACGTCCGCGGCTATGGCGGTTCGACGCGCCCGCCCGAGATGTCGCAGCCGCCCGAAGACAATCCGCCGCTGAGCCCGGCCAGGACGGCGGTCCGCGATCTCGCGACGGCGGTCGATTTCGTCCGGCGGAAGCGCGGTGTCGGGCGGGTGAACCTGCTCGGCATGTCCTGGGGAGCGACCGCTGTCGGGACGCTGGCCGCCGAAGCCGGCGACCGGTTCGGAAAGCTGATCCTGGTCACGCCCCTCTGGCTGTCGGGAACGCCCCTGCGCTTCGATTCCGGCGGGGCGATCGGCGCCTACCGCATCGTCAACCCGCAGGCTTTCGAAGCCGCCTGGCGCGGTGCGGCGCCGGAGCAGGAGAGGGCGGGGCTGATTCCGGAGGGCTGGTTCGACGCCTGGGCCGAGGTGACGCTGGCCACCGACCCCGCTTCGCCTACCGCGGGGACGATCCGTGCGCCCTCCGGTGCCGTGCTGGACGTCCGGCAGCATTGGACCGCCGGCAATCCGCTCTACGATCCGTCGGCCATCGCCAATCCCGTCCTGCTGGTCTGCGCCGAATGGGATGTCGATGTGCGGTTCGACATGGCGCAGGATCTGTTCAGCCGCCTTACCGGTGCGCGGTACAAGCGGCTGGTGGAGATCGGTCAGGCGACGCACATGGTGCTGATGGAAAAGAACCGCGGACAGGCGTTCGACGCGGTCATCCGCTTCCTGGATGAACAGGCCGAACCCGCCGCCTGAGCGCAGGCAAGCCGTTCATCTATCAAGGTGCTTTGAGGGCCGCCTCGCTCCCTGGCGAGGGCGGCCCTCGTTGCTGTCGCCCGAGTGATGGGAAATGGATCCGGCCCGCCCGCCCAGGGCGATTGCATTTGAAATTTGGAGTCCTATGAAGGGACTGCTGTCATCCCCGCGAAGGCGGGGAGCCAGGAACCTCTTGTGCAAAGCGGCTGAGATGGCTGGATCCCCGCCTTCGCGGGGATGACGGGTTTCCTTGGAGAGAATCATAATTTCCATATGCGATTGCCCCGGCCCCGCCGGCCGGCGCTTGACTATCGGGAAATTGCTGATAGTCTGATGAACGACTACTGACATATCAAAATTCGTTCAGTCGTCCATCCAGAAAATCTGCGGGAGGAAACTGATGAGGAACAGGATTCCCTATCGGTGGGTCGTGGCGATCGTGCTCTTCGTCGCCTACAGCATTCAATATCTCGACCGGGTGAAGTCGAGCGTCCTCACCCCGGCGATCGCCCAGGACATCGGCCTGACGACGGCCGACATCGGGACCGGCGCTTTTCTCATGCTGCTGTTCTATGGGCCGGCACAATATATCTCGGGCCTGCTCACCGACCGCTTCGGCGCGAAGAAGATCCTGCTGTTCTCAGTGGTCGCGTGGTCGGTGATGACGGCGTGGATGGGGATGATCCAGTCCCGCGACGAATATCTGCTGCGCATGGCGATGTTCGGCTTTCTCGTCGGCACCGAGTATGTGCCCTCCGCCCGCATCCTGATGCGCTGGTTCAACAAGCAGGGGCGCGCACGGGCACAGGCCCTGCTGTCCTGGGCCTGGATTCTGACGCCCGCCTGGGCCAGCGTCTTCGCCACCCATCTGGCGCAGGTGTCGGGCGATTGGCGGCTGGTCTTCTACGTCACCGCCGCCTGCGGCGTCCTGCCGCTGGCTCTGATCGGTCTGATGGTTTTCGACCGGCCGGAGCAATATCCCAAGATAACGCCGGACGAACTCGACCATGCCTACCGCGATGAGATCGAGGAGGGGGTGATCAAGAAGGGCGAGTACGGCGACGCCCGGAATACGATCCTTCGCAGCAACGCGATCACGTTCGTCCAGTTCTTCCGCAATCCCAGCTATGTCGCGGTGGTCTTCATCGACATCGTGATGCAGGTGACCCTCTACGGCGCCCTGACCTGGATTCCGCTTTACCTGTCCGACGTGTTCCACTTCAAGCTTCAGACGATGGGGTGGTGGAGTTCCCTCTATTTTCTGGCCGGCGCGGTCGGCAGTTTCACCTCCTCATATCTGTCGGATCGCGTGTTCCACGGCAACCGCCGCATCATGATCATGACCTGCTTCATCGGTCTGGCGCCCTTCGTCTTCCTGCTGGCGACCTTGCAGAGCGCCGATCCGGTTCTGCTGGCGGTCGCGCTGTGCGGCATGGGATTTTTCGGGAACATGGCGTGGGGTCCTTTTCTGGCCGTGCCGGCGGAAATCTTCACCCCTGAGGTCTATGGCAAGGCGATGGGGTTCGTGAACGGTGCCGGATACTTCGTCGCCGCATTCAGCGCGAAGATCTTCGGCGCCCTGGTGGTGGTGACGGCTGCGGGCAAGGATTACTCGAACGGTTGGTATTTCATCGGGGTCTGCGTCCTGCTCGGCATCGTCGCCGCCAGCTTCATCCGTCCCCGGCTGCAACGGGAAGGAGGGATCCAAGGGCGGCCGGCTCCTGCGCGCGCCTGACGGCGGGTTGTCCATACCGCCTCATATTCTCCTGTACGAGGCGGCACTTGTGGCCGAGCGGTCTCCGCTCGGCCATTTTTCATGAGTTGGGGTCGGAGCCCGGCTCAGAAATCGCGCGACAGGGCGCGGCGCGTCAGCCGGTCGAGGAAATCGATGAAGCCCTGCGTCGCTTCGACGGCGCGCTCCTCCGAGGATTCCGCGATGGCGGTCAGGATCTTGGCGTGCAGGTCGGCGGCTTCCGTGAAGCTGTCGGTATCCTCGATGTAGGCGTACCAGAAGCGCCGGGAGAGCGCCAGGACACCCCTTGCGGTTTGCGCCAGCATGCCGTTGTGGGCAGCCGCGGTGCGGATTTCATGGATGGCGCGGTTCGTCGTGAGATAGAGAGAACGGTTTCCGGTTGCCGCCGCTTGCCGGATGACCGCGGCCAGCCGCAGCATTTCCGACCGTTCCGCTTTGGTGGCGCGCCGGATCGCCAGCCGCGACATCAGCAGTTCCAGCGGCAGGCGGACCTCCAGCAGTTCCAGCTGCTTCATGACGTCCACCGGGGTCACCAGCGCGCCGCGGCGCGGGTGGATCTCGATGAAGCCTTCAAGCTTCAGCCGTTGCAGCGCCTCGCGGATCGGCGTGCGCCCGCATCCCAGCTCGTCGGCCAGCCGGTTCTCCGAAATCATCGATCCCGGAGGCAGCGCCCGCGTGACGATCATCTCCTCGATCCGCAGATACGCCGTTTCGGCGATCGACGCCGCTTCCTGATCCACCTTGATCTCGTCCCCCATCAGGCTCTCCGTCTCCCGGTTCCGCACGGCAATCCCGCACGGCGATTCCACGCTGGTCCACTCTGGCGATCCAGCTTGACAATATTACGCTCCATCTGATATGTCACATGCATACTAGTCGAGTATCAATCGGCGTTGCCCCAGGATCATCAGTTTCGATCGCCGGGCCGCCGTGACCTCTCTCCAGCAATACGGACATCCCATGATCGGAATCGAAAAGACGGGGCGCGTCTGCGTCATCACGCTCGACCGGCCGAAGCGGCGCAATGCGCTGGGTGAGGAGGTCATGAAGGGGCTTGCCGCCGCGCTGCGGGCGGCGGAGCAGGACCCCGAGGTCGGGGCCGTCGTCCTGACCGGGGCGCCTCCGGCCTTCTGCGCCGGCAGCGACCTGAAGGAACTCGGCGGCCAGTCGATCGCCGCCATGTGCGGGCACGAGGCGGAAACGGCGGCCATCGCCCGGACCATCGCCTATATGTCGAAGCCGGTCGTCGCCGCGGTGGAGGGCTATGCGCTGGGCGGCGGGTTCATTCTGGCGGTGTGCTGCGACGTCGTCGTCACCGCGCGGGGAACCCGCTGGCACCTGCCGGAGGTCCAGAATGGCTGGCTGCCGCCCTGGGGGCTGCAGGCCCTGGTCGCCCGCGTCGGCGGGGTCAAGGCGCGTCTGCTCACCTGGGGGGCCGAGCCGATTCTCGGCGACGAGGCGCTGAGGCTGGGCGTCGCCGACTACGCCGCCGAGGACGGCGCCGCTCTCGACCGCGCCAAGGCGCTGGCGACGGCGTTGGCCGCGCTTCCCGCCAATGCGGTGGCGACCACCAAGCGATTCTTCGAGGCGTTCGTCGCAGCGGATGCGGAGCGCGCCGACATGCAGGCGTCGCGCCTGTTCGCCGAGGATTGCCTCTCTCCCGCCGCCCGCGCCACCTTCGACCGCTTCACGGTGAAGTCATGAGCAAGATCGTCGATGTCGCGGAGGCCGTCGGCGGGATCGCCGACGGCGCCACGGTCGCCTCGGTCGGGGTGATCGGCTGGGTGACGCCCGACAAGGTGCTGAAGGCGCTCGGCGACCGCTTCCGCGCCACCGGATATCCGCGCAACCTGACCTTCTATTTTCCGGTGGGAACCGGTGATGCCCAGGGCATCAGGGGCATGGACCATGTTGCCCAGGAAGGGCTGATGAAGCGGATCATCGCCGGATCCTACATCAATCCGCTCGATCCCAGGACCAACCGGCGCCCGGAGCTGATGCGCCTGATCCGTGAGAACCGCATCGAGGCCTATTCCTGGCCGATCGGCGCATCGATGCATTGGCTGCGCGAGGTGGCGCGCAAGGGGCCTGGCTATCTGACCCAGGTCGGGCTCGGCACCTACATCGATCCGGCGCATGGCGGCGGCCGGTTCACCGCCAGGGCGACCGAGGAGCTGGTCAGGAAGGTGGAGTTCGACGGCAAGCCCTATCTCTATTATCCCAGCTGGCCGATCGACGTTGCGATCGTCCGGGCGTCGACCGCCGACGAGCACGGCAACCTGTCCTTTGAGGACGAGGCGCTGGTCTCCTCGAACATCGGCCTCGTGCTCGCCGCCAAGGCCAGCGGCGGCCGGGTGATCGCCCAGGTCCGGCGGGTAACGGGGGCGGGGGAGCGGCCGGCCTCCATGGTGACGATCCCCGGCATGTTCGTCGATGCGGTGGTGGTCGATCCGGACATGATGATGTCCACCGGCATACCGTTCGACCCCGCCTATTTCAGCGGGCAGCGCTCTCCGTTGTCGGCGCTGCCGAAGCCCCCCCAGAGTCCGGACAAGGTGATCGCCGCCCGGGCCGCGCGCGAGGTCGCCAAGCGCCAGTTGTCGATCTTCGGCTTCGGCGCCGCCGCCGATATTCCGCTGGTGATGGCCGAGCAGGGGCTGTTCGACGACGGCGCCCTCGCCGACTACTGGTTCACGACGGAGCATGGCTCCTACGGCGGCGTCGTCATGTCGGGCTGGCAGTTTTCCGCCAACATCAACCCGGACGCCATCCTCGACGGAATATACCAGTTCGATGCGATCGACGGCGGCCTCTGCGAGTTCGCCGCCCTGGCCTTCGCGCAATTCGACAGCCACGGTTCGGTCAATGTCAGCCGGTTCGGCGCGGCCAACCCCGGTGCCGGCGGGTTCATCGACATCGCCCAGAATGCCAAGCGTCTGGTCTTCACCGGCACCTTCACCACCGGCGGCCTTGACATCGCGATCGCCGACGGCCGTCTCGACATCCGGCAGGACGGCAAGATCTCGAAATTCGTCCGCGATGCCGAAAGCGTGACCTATCGCGTCCTCGACGGCGTCCGCTACCGGGACCAGTCGGCACTCCTGGTGACCGAGCGCGCGGTCTTCCAGGTGACGTCCGACGGGCTGGTGCTCAGCGAGATCGCGCCGGGCGTCGATGTCCGCCGGCATGTGCTGGAGCGGATGGAGTATCAGCCCATCCAGATCCTTGATCCGCTGCCGGTCATGGACGCGGCCCTGTTTCGCTGAGCAAAAGCGCGACGGCGGCGACCGGACGTCACCGCAGCCAGCGGCCATACCGGCCGCCGGCTGCGGCTTGCCGACCGTCGGCTCCGCCGGTTTGCCCGTCTTTTCAATCAATCAAAAGAATGGGGTGGGAAACGATGCAGAGAAGGGCACTCTCTTGCCTGGCGGCGACCCTATGCATGGTCTCCGCCATGGCCCGGGGCGAGGTTGCCGGCGTGCGGATCGGCGTCCTCAACGACCAGTCCGGCATCTATGCCGACATGGGCGGAAAAGGAAGCATCGAAGCGGCCCGGTTGGCGGTCGAGGATTTCACCGCGGCGGGCGCAAGCGCAAATATAAGCGCAAACAGGGATATGAAGATCGAGATCATCAGTGCCGACCATCAGAACAAGGCGGATATCGGCTCGGCGATCGCCCGCGAATGGTACGATCAGAAGGGCGTGGATCTCATCGTCGACATTCCCAATTCCAGCGTCGCCCTGGCGGTTCAGGCGGTGGCCCAGGACAAGGGCAAGCTCGCCATCTTCTCCGGGGCCTCCTCTTCCGACCTGACCAATGCCAAATGCTCTCCGAACAGCTTTGCCTGGACCTACGACACCTATGGCCTCGCCAAAGGAACGGCTGGCGCCCTGACCAGGGGGGAGGAGGACAGCTGGTTCTTCGTGACCGCCGACTATGCCTTCGGTCATGCGCTGGAACGGGACGCCGCGGCAGTGGTCACGGCAGGGAAAGGGAAGGTGATCGGTTCGGTCCGCGCCCCGCTTGACACCCCCGACTATTCCTCGTTTCTGCTGAAGGCCCAGGGGTCCGGCGCCAAATACATCGGACTGGCCAATGCCGGCGGCGACACCATCACCTCGATCAAGCAGGCCGGGGAGTTCGGCCTGAACGACGGGGGACAGACGCTGGCCGGGCTGGTCGTCTACCTGACCGACGTGCATGCGCTGGGGCTGAGCACGGCACGCGGCCTGTTGCTGACGGCATCCTTCTACTGGGATCTCAACGACGAGACCCGGGCATGGTCTAAGAGGTTCCAGGAGCGGACCAACAGGATGCCGACGATGGTGCAGGCCGGCGTCTACAGCGGGGTCCTGCATTATTTGAAAGCGGTATCTGCGGCCGGCACCACCGATGCGATGACGGTTGCCGGACAGATGCGCAAGACCCCCGTCAAGGACATGATGACCGACAACGCCGTGCTGCGCGAGGACGGCAAGCTGGCGCGCGACATGTACCTGTTCCAGGTCAAATCGCCCGCCGACTCCAAAGCGCCGTGGGACTATTACAAGCTGGTCCGCCGAATCCCCGCCGACGAGGTCGTCCGACCGCTCGCAGAAAGCCAGTGCCCCCTGGTCAGGAAATAAGCGGGGAAGGAGCGGAGGCCGCAGGGTCTCCGCTCCCTCTTCCCTCAGAAGGCGCTGCCGTTGCGGGCCATCAGTTCGCGGACCCGGGTGCCGGGAATATCGCGGAACCGCAGATCCTCATCGAGGGACATCACCGCGGCGACCGCCGCGGCATGGCCATATTCGAAGCACTGGGCGGTGACCCGCGCCGAGGCCAGCGCCTCGTGCTCGGCGCTCAGGCAGCGGCCGGCGACGATGATGTTCTCGCCCGCTTCCGGAACCAGGGCCAGATAGGGAACCTCGTACCAGTCGTCGAGCAGCCAGTGCAGCTTGGGCTTGTCGCCCGCATGCAGCTCGATCGGCCAGGGCACGCGGCAGATGCCGTCCGCCCGCTTGCGGCATTCGACCACGTCGCTGTTGCGCAAGGTCTCGGCCCCGACGATGGAGCGGGTTTGCCGGATTCCGGCCTCGGCCCCGGTATCGACGACATAGCTGTTCTCGCAGCCCGGTACCGTGTCGCGCAGGAAGCGGGCATATTCGCGGACCTGGAGGCGCCCGCCCACCTCGGCCTCGGTGAAGTCGGCCGGATCGATGACGTTGAGCATGCGGTCGTCACGGCCGCTCAGCCGCGTCGCGTTGACCATAAGCTCGTTCGGCCGGGTGGTCGGGAAAATCCAGATCTTGTTGCGCGGCAGCCGGTAGGCGCCGCCGTCATTCGCCCGTTGGATGGCCTCGGTCAGTTTCGGCGGGCAGATGGTGTCTTCCCCGTAATAGGCGAGGTAGCGATCCAGATCGACGTTGCCGAGACGGAAGAACATCGTCGGATTCTGGATCTTGCCATTGTCGCCGAAGACATAGCGGTGGCCGGCGCGGGCGACGACCGCCGCGTCGCCCGAGGCGTCGACGATGCGCCGGGCACGCACGGTGGACCGCCCCGCCTTGGACTCGATGACGACGCCGGCATAGCGCTCGCCGTCCATGAGGACGCCGGTCACCGCGGTGTGGAACAGCACGCGCACCCCGGCCGCGGCAAGAAAGGCATCCGCCGTTTCCCGCCACATCAGCGGGTCGTGGGTCACCGTCCAGGTCTTGCCGTAGATTTGCGGCGCGGTCAGGCCGCCCCGTTCAAAAATCGCCCGGCGGAACCGTTCGGTGAAGCCGAAGACGACCTGCTCGGGGCCGGCATTGCGGTCGGTGGCGAGATACATGCCGCAGATCGTGCCCGACATGCCGGCGACCGCCGCACCGCCGCAGAAGCCGTAGCGCTCCAGAAGCATCACCGACTTGCCGGCCTCCGCCGCGACCGTCGCGGCGGCGACCCCGGCGGCACCGCCGCCCACCACCAGCACGTCGACATCGGCCAGGACGGGGAGGCCGGGGGCTTCCTCCAGACGGCACACCGTCGTCCAGCCGGGAAACAGGTCCGCCTGCTGCATCGTACCCACCTTATGATATGTCAGTTGTCGATCAACGGTAGCGGCGGTCGCCGGCTTTGTCGACCGCTTTCTGACCGCCGCCTGATTGGCGGCTCCTCAGCCGATCGTCCGCTCCAGCACGTCGAGCCAGTTCGACCAGCCGATCTTGTTGAGCAGCGTTTCCCCGTAGCCGCGCCGGCGCAGTTCCTCGTAGAACAGCGGCATGCCCGCCGCCGTGCCGATGTCCCGCGGGACGACGCAGCCGTCGAAGTCCGACCCGATCGCCACCCGGTCCTCGCCCAGCCGTTCCAGCAGCCCCTCCAGGTGCCGCACCACCACCTCCAGGCCGGTATCCGGATTCATGTTGCCGTCGGCGCGCAGGAAGGAGGTGGCGAAGCACAGTCCCACCACCCCGCCGGAATCGCGGATGGCGTCAAGCTGCCGGTCGGTCAGGTTGCGGGACGACGGGCAGAGCGCGTGGGCGTTCGAATGGGTGGCGACCAGCGGCGCCTTCGACAGACGCGCCACATCCCAGAATCCCTGTTCGGTGATGTGCGAGAGATCGATCATGATCTTCATGTCATTGCAGGCGCGCACCAGACGCTCGCCCGCCGCCGTCAGCCCGCCGCCGCAGTCGGGGCTGCTGGGGAAGCGCGCCGGCACGCCATGGCCGAAGATCGTGTCGCGGCTCCAGACCGGCCCCAGCGAACGGAGCCCGGCCGCGTGCAGGACGTCCAGCATGTGCAGGTCGGCGTCGATGGCGTCGGCGCCTTCGAGATGGACCAGCATGGCGATGCTGCCGCGCGCCATCGCCGAGCGGATCGCACCGGTATCGCGGCAGATGGTGACGGCCCCCTGCGAGGCCCGCTCCACCCTGAGGAGCAGGGACAGCATGGTCACGATGGGATCCCGCGCCGCTTCCAGTTCGAGCATCGGCGGCAACGGGATGTCGTAGCGCTCGCCGGCCATGCTGGAGTAGTTGTTGCGGGACGAGGAGGGCGAGAACAAGGCGAAGAAGCCACCCGCGAAGTTGCCGGCGCGGGCCTTGGGCAGATCGATATGCGCCTCGTCCTGTCCCCCAAGAAATGCCGTGGCCGGATCGGCCGTCGCGGTGCGGTAAAGACGAAGGGCGACGTCGTTATGGCCGTCAAAGGTCGGAATTGACGCTGGGCTCATGGGATGGGGTCTTCCTGATGTCCGGCAGTTATTTCTGCCCATCAGGATCTTGGCGGGATTTTTCCGGCTGGCGAAGTCTATTCTGCGACGTCTTCCGTTGCATTCCGGGCAACTCCGGACGGTTCGAGCGAGCTTGGGAACTCCGTGGAGAAGATGCGGGTCCGGGAACGGATGTGCTGGATCAGCGTCTGCGTCGCCCTGGTCGGGGTCCGGCCGACCTTGACGATCAGATGCGCCGCCGATTTCAGCAGCAGCGGATGGTCGATCCGCCGGGCGACGCCGCCGCCGCCCTCCGCGGCGGCCAGCGCGTTGTGGGCCCCGAGAAAGGTCACCGCCCGGTTGTTCCGCACGAAGCGCGCCAGGCTGTGGACCGAATTGGTCGAGAAGGCGACGGTGAGCTGGACCTGTTCGACATAGGCCAGGGTTTCCATGATCTTGCCGATGCCGAAGGCCGACGGCATCATCGCCACCGGATATTCCAGGGCCTGCTGGATCGTGATCGGTCCCGGCATGGCGGAAAGCGGGTGCTCCGCGCCGACCAGCATGTAGAGCGGAAGCACCGATTTCATCACCGTGCGGATTTTCGCCGAACGCGGCGGATTGAAGGTGATGCCGATGTGGGCGATGTCCTCCGTCACTTCGGCGACCACGTCGTTCGCCGTCATGGTGTTCATCGTCAGCTGGATGTTCGGATAGTCCCTGCTGAACGGCAGCAGCGCATGGTCCATCAGATCGTCGATGAAGCCCTCGCCGATCGCCAGGCGCAGACTGCCCCTTTGCAGATTGTTGAGCTCGGCGATGCGTTCCTCCAGATCCTCCTGCTGCGACCGGCAGGTCCGCCAATAGTCGAGGACATGGTGGGCCGCTTCCGTGGGGGTGACGCCGGAAGCCCCGCGCTCGAACAGCGGGGTGCCCAGCTCCTCTTCCAGCAGGCGGATCTGGCGGGCGATGACCGATGGCGCCGTATTGATCACGTTGGCCGCCCCGCGGATCGATCCGTGGGTCAGCACTTCGAAGAAATAGCGCAACCGTCGCTGATTGATTTCCCGCATCGAGCACCCCTGCGGTTTGGCCCTTACCCTTGACCGTCGTGGCCGGCGGAATCCCGTGCCGGAAGGACGCGCACAGTGTTCCCATTTCGGCAACGCCGGAGAACTCCAGCTGCTCTTCCCGCGCCTCATAATCGCGAACTAGAGTTTCCGGGAAGAATATCTTGCCGACCGACCTTGCAATTCCTGACAGAACTGGTGAGACCATGCGCGTACTGGTCGCGGGCTTTGAGCACGAGACGAATACATTCGCTCCTACCAGGGCAGGCTATCAAAATTTCGTGAATGGAGAAGGCTATCCGGCCATGGCGCGCGGCAGCGAGATGCTGCGGCTGCGCGACGTCAATCTGGCGACCGGCGGTTTCATCCAGGCTGCGGAACAGCGCGGGTTCGAGATCATCCCGGTGATCTGGGCAGGGGCGAGCGCCTCCGCGCACGTCACGACCGACGCGTACGAGCGGATTGCCGGCGAGATCGTCGCGGCGGCGAAGGCTCACGCATTCGATGCCATCTACCTCAACCTTCATGGGGCGATGGTAACCGAACGGCATGACGATGGCGAAGGCGAACTGCTGCGCCGGCTGCGCGCGGTGGTCGGGCCGGAGATGCCGATCTTCTGTTCGGTCGATCTCCACGCCAACATGACCGAGGCGATGCTGACGCTGGCGACCGGGATCGTCGGCTACCAGACCTATCCGCATGTCGACATGGCGGAGACCGGACGCCGCGCCGTGGCCCTGCACGATGCCTGCCGGGAAGCCGGCAGGAACCTCTATCGGGCCGCCCGCCGTCTGCCCTTCCTCATCCCGCTCAACGCGCAATGCACGCTGGTCGATCCGGCGCGGTCGACCTACGCCCTGCTGCGGGAGAAGCAGGCGGGGGATGTCGTCTCGCTGTCCTTCGCACCGGGCTTTCCCGCGTCCGATTTCTCCGAATGCGGCCCGGTCGTCTGGGGCTATGGCCGGACGCAGGACGCCGTCGAGGCCGCGGTGGAGGCGGTCTACCGCCACATCCTGGAGACGGAGCCGCAATGGGCGGTGACGTTCCTCGATCCGGAAAGCGCGGTGAAGGAGGCGATGCGCCTGTCGGCCGGCGCGACCCGGCCGGTGGTCATCTCCGACACCCAGGACAATCCGGGTGCCGGGGCCGATGCCGACACCACCGGCATGCTGCGCGCCCTTGTCGCCTGCCGGGCGGAAGGGGCTGCGCTCGGCGTCTTCTACGATCCGGCCGCGGTCGCCGCCGCGGTCGAGGCGGGGGCCGGCGGAACGGTGACCCTGGCGCTCGGCGGACGCTCCGGCACCGCGGGGGACGAGCCGTTCGTCGGAACCTTCGAGGTGGAGACGGTCGGCGACGGCCGTTGCGTGTTCGAGGGGCCGATGCTGCGCGGAACCGAACTCGACCTTCAGGGGGCCGCCTGCCTGCGCATCGACGGCGTGCGGGTCGTGGTCAGCGCGACCAAGGCGCAGATGTTCGACCGCAACCTCTACCGCATGGTCGGCATCCAGCCGGAAGCGATGAAGATCCTGGTGAACAAGAGTTCGGTGCATTTCCGCGCCGATTTCGGACCGATCAGCGAGGCGATCCTGATCGCCAAGGCGCCGGGACCGATGAAGGCCGATCCCAGGGACCTGCCCTGGACGAAGCTGCCGCAGGTGATGCGCCTGGTTCCGGCGGCCTGAGACTCCCGGCGGCCCGAGAACTGACCACGGGTTCCATCCTGTGCGCCGAAAGCGCGATGAAAGGTTTAGCATGACAACCGACAAGATCATTCATACCCTTGAGGTCGAGGATCTCACGCCGGCGGCTTTCGCGCCGTTCGGAGAACTGCTTGCCGTGCGCGAGCGGCCGACCTTCGATCTGCCGACCAAGACGCTGCATCGCTTCGATTGGTCCACCGATTCCGAAACCATCGTCCAGATCATCGCGTTCAAGCCGCTGCCCTTGATCGTCGGCGCCGTCGAACGGCATTGGCACGTTACGGAATCGCGCATGCATATTGGCGGTTCTCCCGCCGTCGTGGTCGTGGCGCCGCCCAGCGATGCTCCGCCGAGCCCCTCCGATCTCCGGGCCTTCAGGATCGACCGTCAGGGCTTCATGTTCAAGACGGGAACCTGGCACAGCCTGAACGCCTATCCGGAAGGCTCGGAGCCATCGGAATTCCTGTTCCTGTCGGATCGGGCGACGCAAAGCGAGCTGTTCGACAACCCGACGCCCAACCCGGTCCGCAGCAGCATCCACCGGTTCGAGACGGGGATCGCGATCCGGCCGCCGGCCTGAGCGGCCGGCGCTGCCACGACAAGCGGAGCTTTCACATCGGGAGGCGGAAGTCATGGGACTCTCACGGCGTGCGTTTCTGGCAGGATCGGCAACGGTGGCAGGGGCAATGGCAGGGGCGGCGACGATTGCCGCTCCGGCGATCGCGCAAGCGCGGAAGAACGTCCTGCGCTACATCCCTCCGTCCAATCTGGCGGGCATCGATCCGGTGCTGACCAGCGGTGCGCCCGTCCGCAATCACGGCTATCAGATCTACGACACGCTGTTCGGGATGAACACGCGGTTCGAGGTCAAGCCGCAGATGGCGGAAGGGGCGGAACAGTCCGCCGA
>NZ_RWIJ01000003.1:426732-474212 GCF_019805165.1 Azospirillum sp. 412522 | reverse complement strand
TTCCGCTTCCTGGCCGACGAATGGGTGCCGGGCAGCCGCGCGGTCTATGCCAAGTTCGACGGCTACGTCCCGCGCGACGAGGCGCCCGACTGCACCTCCGGCGGCAAGATGGTCCATGTCGACCGGCTGGAGTGGCATGTCATTCCCGATGCCGCGACGGCGACCGCGGCGCTCCAGCGCGGCGAGGTCGATTGGTACAGCCAGCCGGATCTGACGCTGCTGCCTTTGCTGAAGCAGGATCGCGACGTGATCGTCGAAGCGTTCGACGATCTCGGCTACATGACGATCCTGCGCTTCAATCAGTTGCAGCCGCCGTTCGACCGTCTGGAGATGCGCCGGGCGGTCCAGATGGCGGTCAATCAGGTCGATTACCTCCAGGCGCAGGTCGGCATGCCCGATCTGTACAAGGAATGCCGGTCGACCTTCTTCTGCGGCACGACGATGTCCACCGGTGCCGGCTCGGAGGTCATGACGGCCAACTTCGAGAAGGCCAAGGCGCTGCTGAAATCCTCCTACAAGGGCGAGAAGGTGGCGATCCTGACCGCGACCGACCTGTCCTGGCTGCATGCCGCCTCGCTGGTGACGGAAGATCTGCTGAAGCGCATGGGGGTGAATGTCGAGTTGCAGGCGATGGATCTCGGCACCTTCTTCAAGCGGCGCACCAGCATGGAGCCGGTGGACAAGGGCGGCTGGTCGATCTTCCACACCGGGACCAGCGTCACCGACATCATGGATCCGGCGACCCATCTCGCCCTGCGCGGCAATGGCCGCCAGGGCTGGCCGGGCTGGCCGACCGACCCGGTCATGGAGCAGCTGCGCGCCGACTGGATGGCGGCAACCGGACCGGAACAGGACGCCATCACCAGGAAGGTGGAGGCGCACGCCTTCGCCGCGGTGCCCTTCGTTCCGCTGGGGCAGTTCCAGACGCCGTCCGCCCGGCGGCGCACCGTGACCGGCATGCTGAAGGCGCCGCTGCCGCTCGCCTGGAACATCAAGGTCGCCTGAGCCGGCCCGCCCCCCCCCGCCAGAATCCGCAGCCGGGAAACAGAGCCGCCATGTCCGCAGCGTCGTTCGACTTCACGCGCCTTCTCGCACCCACGGCCGCCGCTCCCGCGCCGTTTCCGGCCGGCCTTCCCCGATACCCGTTCGTCGGCGGGCACAACGATCCGGAGCAGGTGCCGGCGGAGCTGATCGCCAAGGCGGCGGCGGCCGTCATCAGGCGGGAAGGTGCCGATCTCGCCAAATACCATCTCGGCCGCGGGCCGCTCGGTGTCCCGGCTCTGCGCCAGTGCGTGGTGGACAAGCTCGCGAAGCGCCGCGGCGTCATGGCGACGATCGACGAGGTGCTGATCACCAGCGGATCGAACCAGGCGATCGATTTCCTCTGCCGCACCATGATCGCGCCAGGTGACACCGTCCTGGCCGAGGAGCACTGCTATGAAGGCGCCCTGAAGCGTTTCCAGGCGGCGGGGGCGCGGGTTCTGCCGATGGCGATGGACGCCGACGGCATCGTGGTGGAGGTGCTGGCCGCGCAGCTGGAATGGCTGGCCTCCGGCGGGGTGAAGCCGAAATTGATCTACACGATCCCGACCGTGCAGAACCCGACCGGCAGCATCCTGCCGACCGACCGGCGGGAGGCCCTGATCGCGCTGGCGCGGCTCCACGACCTCGCGATCCTGGAAGACGACTGCTACGCCGATCTGGTCTGGCCGGACCAGACCCCCGGCCCGGCGCTGAAGGCCCTGGCGCCGGAGCGGGTGCTTTATATCGGATCCTTTTCCAAATCCTTCGCTCCCGCCGTGCGGCTCGGTTACCTGATCGCGCCGTGGCCCCTGATGAGCCGGATTCTTCCGGCCAAGACCGATGCGGGAACCGGCGCGCTGGACCAGCTGATCGTCGCCGAATATCTGTCCCGCCAGCCGGACGAGCTGATCGAGCGGCTTCGTTCGGCGCTCCACGCCAAGATGAGGATCATGGTCGAGGCGGTCGAGCGGGAGTTCGGCACCGCCGTCGAATGCCGGGCGCCGAAGGGCGGGATCTTTCTCTGGCTGAAGCTGCCGGACCATGTCGATGTCCGTGCGCTGGTCGGCCCGGCCGAGCAGGCCGGGCTGGTGTTCAACCCCGGCCCGGCCTGGGCGGTCGAGCCGGAGGCCGCCCGCTCCTTCCTGCGGCTGTGCTTCGCCCTGCCGACCGAGGACCAGATCGTCGAAGGCGTCGCCACGCTGGCCCGCATCTGCTTCCAGCAGACCGGCGTCCCGGCAATCGCCGGAAACCGCCGTCTCGACGCCTGAGCCGGGCCGTCCCTTCCCCCGCGACACGGCCTCCAGGCCGCGCAATCAGCCGATCGGACCCTAGCGATGAAGCTTTTCATGGCAGCCCTTGCCACGGAAACCAACACCTTCTCCCCCATACCCTCGGGCCGGACGGCCTTCCATGGCCGGGAGTACTTCCGCGGCGACGGCAGCCTGCATCCCCCCAGGCTCGGCAACGTGCCGCTGATCGAATGGCGCCGCCTTGCGGACGCCGATGGATGGGAGGTCGCCGAGAGCCTGTGCGCCTTCGCCACCCCGGCCGGCAGCACGCAGAAGCCGGTCTATGAGGGGCTGCGCGAGGAAATCCTCGACGATCTGCGCCGCGCCATGCCGGTCGATGTCGTGCTGCTGTTCCTGCACGGCGCGATGGTCGCCGACGGTTACGACGATTGCGAGGGGGACGCCCTCGAAAAAATCCGCGCCATCGTCGGTCCGGACGTGCCGGTCGGCGTCGAGATCGACCTGCATTGTCACCTGACCGAACGGATGCGGGCGAATGCCGACGTCATCGTCGCCTTCAAGGAATATCCGCACACCGACATCCCGGCACGGGCGCAGCAGCTTTACCGGCTGTGCAGATCGGCGCGGCGTGGCGAGATCAGGCCGGTGATGGCGCTCCATGATTGCCGGATGATCGGGGTGTGGCGTCCGCCCTTCGAGCCGATGCGGTCGCTGGTGCAGGAGATGACCGACCAGGAAGGCCGGGACGGCATCCTGTCGGTTTCCTTCGGGCATGGCTTCCCCTGGGCCGACATTCCGGACGTCGGCGCCAAGATGCTGGTCGTCGCCGACGGCGATCCGGACAAGGCCCGGCAGGTCGCCGAGCGGTTCGCGCGCCGGATCTGGGACCTGCGCGACGTCACCCCCCAGCGCTACGACACCATCGACGAGGCCATCGACATCGCCCTGGCCGTGACGTCCGCCGATGGCTCCCGGCCGGTGGTGCTGGCCGACGTGGCCGACAATGCCGGCGCCGGGGCACCGTCCGACAACACCGCGATCCTTCACCGCCTGATCGCGCGCGGAATTTCTGGGGTGGCCAGCGGCTGCTACTGGGATCCGGTGGCGGTCGGCTTCTGCCTGGAGGCCGGGGTCGGGGCGAATTTCGACCTGCGGGTCGGCGGCAAGACCGGCGTCGCCTCCGGCCTTCCGGCGGACCTGCGGGTCACCGTCATGGGGCTGTCGGAAGACCATTCGCAGCGCTCCCTGGGCGGCGGGCGCTCCAGCTACGGGCCGAGCGCCTGGGTGCGCGGCTGCGAGCCCGGGAAAGGGGAGGGGATCGACCTGATCCTCACCTCGGTGCGCCAGCAGACCCACTCGCCGGAGGCCTTCACCGGCCTGGGCTGCACACTCGACGACAAGCGGATCATCGTCGTCAAATCGATGCAGCATTTCTATACCGGCTTCGCGCCGCTTGCCGCCGACGTGCGCTATGTCGCGGCGCCGGGGGCGGTGGCGCCCGATTTCGCCTCGCTGCCCTACACCCGCCGCGCGCCGGATTACTGGCCGCGGGTCGCCGATCCGTTCTCCGCGCAGGGCGGCGGGGCCGGCTCGTGAGCTTCGCGTCCAGAAGCATGGTCGGCAGCGGTTCCCCGGCAGCGCCACGCCGGACCATGGCCGGCCAGGCCGTGCTGCTGATGATCGTCACCGCGGTCGTGATCCCGGTGCTGAACGCCACCGTGAAGTATCTCGGGGGCCGCTATCCGGTCGCCGAACTGCAATGGCTGCGCTATGCCGGCCATTTCCTGTTCATGCTGGTGGTCTTCCTGCCACGCTACCGGTGGGGGCTGTTCCGCACGCGGCGGCCGGATTTGCAGGCGGCGCGCTCGGTGCTGTTCTGCGCCTCCTCCCTGATCATGTTCTATGCGTTGGAGCACACCCCGCTGGCGACCGCCACGGCGATCGGCTTCACCGCGCCGCTGATGGTGACGGCGCTGGCGCCGCTGCTGCTGCGCGAACGGGTCGGGCCGGTGCGGCTTTGCGCGGTGGTGGTCGGCTTCGTCGGGGCGCTGATCGTGGTGCGGCCGGGCTACAGCCCGCTGCACTGGTCGGCCGCCCTGATCTTCCTCAGCGCCATGACCTCAGCGCTGACGCAGATCCTGTCGCGCAAGCTTTCCGGACAGGACCCGTCCGCCACCTCCAGCACCTACATGGTGCTGCTGGGCTTCGTCTTCAGCAGCATCCCGGTTCCCTTCGTCTGGGTGCCGCCGGCCGACCTCCGCGACGCCTTTCTTTTCCTGGCGCTCGGCGCGCTCGGCGGGTTCGGTCACTATTGCCTGGTCCGCGCCTTCGAGGTGGCGCCCGCGCCCTTTGTCGCCCCCTTCATCTATCTGCAGATCTTCGGCGCCGCCGCCATGAGCTGGCTGGCCTTCGGACAGCTGCCCGATCTTTGGACCTGGGTCGGGTCGGCCGTGATCATCGCCAGCGGCATCGTGGTGCTGCTGCGCGAACGGCGGCGCGGCAGCACGGTCGCGGCGCAGGCCACCGGCGACGACTGACCGCGATCATTAGCCGGTTTCCCGGCTTCCCTTCGATGATTTTGAAAGGATGTTCACCATGAACAGCAGCCTGTCCAACACGACCTCCCTGCGCACCGCCATCCTGGAGGCCGTGGAAGCGAAGGCCCCGGCCTTTCATGACCTCTCCGACCGGATCTGGGGATATGCCGAACTCGGCTATTGCGAGTTCAAGTCGATGGAGGCGCAGATCGAGACTCTGGCGGCCGAGGGCTTCCGGATCACCCGCAATGTCGGCGGGGTGCCGACCGCCTTCATGGCCGAAGCCGGGTCCGGCGGGCCGGTGGTGGCGCTGCTCGGCGAGTTCGACGCCCTGGCCGGCCTCAGCCAGGTTGCCGGCGCCACCGCGCCTCAGGCGGAAGTCGCCGAGGCGCCGGGGCACGGCTGCGGGCACAATCTGCTGGGCTCCGGCGCGGCGCTCGGCGCTGCCGCCCTTGCGGCGGCCCTGAGCCGCGAAGGCCTGCCCGGCCGGGTGCGGTATTACGGCTGCCCGGCGGAGGAGGGCGGCGGCGGGAAGGCCTTCATGGCGCGCGGCGGCGCCTTCGACGATGTCGATCTCGCCCTGACCTGGCATCCGGCGGCCTATACCGGGATGAATTTCGCCAACACCCTGGCCTTTCTCCAGGCTTCGGTGCGCTTTACCGGACGGGCGGCTCACGCCGGCCTGTCGCCGCATCTCGGCCGCAGCGCGCTCGATGCGGTCGAGCTGATGAATGTCGGCGTCAATTACATGCGCGAGCACATGATCCCGGAGGCCCGCGTCCATTACGCCTACCGCGATGCCGGCGGCCGCGCCGCCAACGTCGTCCAGGCGAATGCGGAGATCGCCTACGTCGTCCGCGCTCCCGACCTCAACCAGCTCTGGCAGCTGTTCGAGCGTGTGAAGAAGATCGCGGAAGGCGCCGCCCTGATGACGGAGACGACTGTGGAGGTGCGGGTCGAGTCCGGCATGTCCAACGTGCTGCTCAACCGTACCCTCGGCGACGCCCTGTACCGCCGCATGCAGGATGTCGGCGGGGTGCGGTTCGACGAGGGCGATTTCAGGACGGCGCAGGCCTTCATGGAAACCCTCTCGGCGGAGGATCTCCGGCATGTCCGCAACAAGGGCTTTGGCTCCGGCCCGGCGCCGGAGCGCAGCCTGCACGACGGCGTGGCGCCGTTCGACGGCACGCGCACGCGCAATTTCGGCTCGACCGACGTCGGCGACGTCAGCTGGGTGGTGCCGACCGCGCAGTTCTGGGGAGCGACCTGCGCGATGGGCACGCCGTTCCATTCCTGGCAGCTGGTCGCCCAGGGCAAGCTGCCGGGCGCGCACAAGGGCATGACCAACGCGGCGTCGATCCTGGCGCTGACGGCGCTGGACGCACTTGCCGATCCAGACCTGATCGCCAAGGCGAAGGAGGAGTTCCGCACCCTCACCGGCGGCCGCCCGTACCAGTGCCCGGTCCCGGCGGATGTCCAGCCGCCGCTCCAGGCGCCACTTCAGGCGACGGCGGCCTGAGGGACGGATCGATGCACAGGATCGTCTTTCTCGACCGTGCCACCCTGGCGCCGCAGATCCGTCTGCGGCGCCCCTCCTTCGCCCATTTGCTGGTGGAGCATGCGCGGACCCGTCCCGCCGAGGTCGCGGAGCGTCTTTCCGGCGCGTCCATCGCGATCACCAACAAGGTGCCGATCACGGCCGAGACACTGGCGCGCCTGCCGGACCTGAAGCTGATCGCGGTCGCGGCGACGGGCACCGATTGCGTGGACAGGCAGGCCTGCCGGGACCGCGGCATCGCCGTCGCGAATATCCGCGGCTATGCCGTCAACACGGTTCCGGAACATGCCTTCGCGCTGATCCTGGCTCTTCGCCGGAGCCTCGTCGGCTTCCGCCAGGACGTGCTGGCCGGCGCTTGGCAGCAGGCCGGGCAGTTCTGCTTCTTCAACCACCCGATCCGCGACCTTCGCGGCGCCCGGATCGGGATTGTCGGGGAAGGGGTGCTGGGCCAGCGGGTGGCAGCGATCGCCGCCGCCTTCGGCATGGTTCCGCTGTTCGCCGCCCATAAGGGCGCAAGCGGTCTCGGCCCCCTCTACACCCCCTGGGAGGACATGCTGGAAACCAGCGACGTCATCACCCTGCATTGTCCGCTGACCACGGCGACGCGCGGCATGATCGGACTGCCGGAGTTTCGCCGCATGAGCCGCCGGCCCCTGCTGATCAACACCGCGCGCGGCGGGCTGGTCGTCGAGGAGGATTTGGTGACGGCGCTGGAGGACGGGCTGATCGGCGGGGTCGGTTTCGACGTCGCGGAAGTCGAACCGCCGGATCCGTCGAGCCCGCTGATGCGGATCGCCGGGCGTCCGGACGTGATCGTCACGCCGCATGTCGCCTGGGCGTCGGACGAGGCGCAGCAGGCGCTGGCGGATCAGCTGATCGACAATATCGAGAACTTTGTCGCCGGCAGACCGAGCAACTTGGTGGGCGGCGCCTAATGACCAAGTGCCTTTGGCGGCCGTTCCCGTAAGTGTCGCGTAATAGTCCCTGAACTAGCGTCCGGCCAGACCATGCAATGGTCCTATGCTCGTTCAAGGAGAAACGAATGCCGCAACTCGCTTTCCGCTGCCTTCCGCGGCGCCCCCCGGTCCATGGCACCCCTGCGTCCGGGGGTCGCCAGCCTGCTCGGCCTGTGCGGCGCCCTCCTGTCCGTGTCGGCCGGCGCCGCCGATTTCTGGGACCTCGACTGGCTCGTCGGCACCGCAGGGGATCCGGCCACGGTCACGCTCGGGGTGGGGGCACGCCATGGCTGACGCCAGCGCGGTCTTCATTCTGTTCCGGAACCTCATCGAGAACGCCCTTGCCCATTCACCGGCCGGCGGCGAAGTGACCGTTTCCATCGCGAACGAGACGTTGCAGGTCATCGACCGGGGGCCGGGGATCGCCCCGGCGGACATGCCCCGGCTTTTCACCCGCTTCTGGCGGGGCTCCGCCAGGGCTTGCGAGGGGGCTGGCCTGGGGCTGTCGATCTGCCAGGAAATCGTGCTCGCCCACCGATGGCCGATCAACGTCCGGGATGCGTCACCCGGTGCCTGTTTCACCATCACTCTCGGCTGATGAGTTTTTTCAGAATGCGTCGAGGCCGCAGGCGATGATGAAGAGGCCGCCGCGGCGCGCATGCAGAACCTCGTCCTGCCATTCGCCGACCCGCTGACGCCTTGGCTTCAGTCCTGCAAGTGCCGCCACTTTACCATGTTGTCGCGCAGATCGATGGTTTCCCCGCCGACTACGAAGGATCCATCGCCCCGGTGGTGCAGGGTTCGTCGTTCCCGGCGTTGGAAATCGGCCGAGATGGCGACGACCTCGAGGATGAACAGGTTGTGGGTCTCGACCAGACGGGTGTCGGCGACGCGGCACTCCAGATTGGCGAGGCATTCGCCGATCAGCGGCGGCGCCACTTCGCGGGCCGGCAGCGGCGTCAGCCCAAAAGCCTGGAACTTGTCGACGGTAGCGCCGGAACAATTGCCGATGCCGACGATGGCTTCGGCAAGATCGACGGTCGGAACGGCGACGACGCACTCGCCGCTCCTGCGCAACGCGTCGTAGCTGTGGTCCCATGGGCCGATGATGCAAGCGACCAATGGCGGATCATGTTGCACCATCATGTGGAAACCCATGGTCATGATATTCGGCTTGCCGCCGTCGGCGGTAGTGACAAGAACGATCGGACCGGGTTCAAGAAACCGGTTGGCCTTGTCGCGCTGTATGGACTGCATGCCCAATCCCCCGAAAGAACTGTGACGCTTGCGGATGTGGGGTGGTGCGGATGACGGGTTGGACACGGCCGTCATCCGCGGTCAGAGCGACGGCCGTGTCGAGGCTGGTCGTCAGCCCACCGGTACGCTCATGCCACCGTCGGCCATCACGACGGACCCGACCATGAAGCTCGCGCGATCCGAGGCGAGGAAGGCGACGATCTCGGCAATCTCCACCGGATCGGCGGCACGGCCGATCGGAGCGTTCCTGCCATGCTCCGCGAGGAAGCCGCGGCCATCCTCCATGAAGTGGTTCAGCAGGTTGGTGACGACATCGCCGACACCGATGGCGTTCACACGGATGCCATGCTCGATGGCTTCCAGCGCCTGCGTCCGGGTCAGCTGGGCCAGCGCGCCTTTGGAGGCCGTGTAGGCCGAGATGCCGGGAAACGCGAAGTAGGAAGCGTAGGACGCGATGTTGACGATGGCGCCCGCCTTGTTCGGCATCATGGCCTTCATCGCCTCGCGCGAGTGGAGGAAGGCGCCGGTGAGGTTGGTTTCCATTTGCCAGTTCCACTCCTCGCGCGTCATCTCGACCAGCGGCTTGTACAGGATGCGTCCGGCGTTGTTGACGAGCAGGTCGAGCCGGCCGAAGGTCTCCGTGGCGATGGCGACCGCCCGCTCGGCGCTGCCGTCCCGGGTGACGTCGGCGACGAACGGGACGAGGCCGTCGCGGGCCATCTCCTGAACCGCCGGGTCGATGTCTTCGGCGACCACCTTGGCGCCGCGGGCGTGCAGGAGTTCGGCGATGGCCCGCCCGATGCCGCTCGCGGCTCCCGTCACGATGGCGACCTTGCCTTCGACTTCGTTTACGGTCGGAACGATGTTGGTCATGATCGGGTCTCTCCTACGGTTGACGTGTGTCGGCGATCGGGCCGGCTTGCTCGAAAAGCTAGGGGGACCGGGCGGTCTGGTTAATCGGCCGAATTCCGAAAAGGGTGTTTAGGTTTGGCGACAGAATCAGCGACAGCCATGGGAAGCCCTTGAATGCGGGGCAGCGGAAACACCGACCTTCGCGCCTTCATCGCCGTGGCGGAGCAGGGCAGTTTCTCCAAGGCGGCGGAGCAGCTGGGCCTGTCGCCGTCCTCGCTCAGCCAGATCATCCGCGCCTTTGAGGAGCGGCTGGGCGTGCGCCTGCTGCACCGGACGACGCGCAGCGTCTCCCTCACGGATGCGGGAGAGCGGCTTCTGCTACGCGCCCGCCCGGCGCTGGAGGAGCTGGACGCGGCGCTGGACGACGTCGGGCAGTTGCGCGCAAGGCCGGCCGGGGTGGTGCGCGTGCGCTGCCTGCGCGCGGCCTTCAGCACCTACGTCGGGCCGAACCTCGCGGCCTTCCACGAAGCCTATCCGGACGTCATCCTCGACGTCCTGGTGGACGATGCGGTGGTCGATCTGGTTGCGTCCGGCTTTGACGTCGGCTTCACGCTCGGGGAAGTGATCGAGAAGGACATGGTCGCCGTTAGGCTGGGGGGCGACATCCGGCAGATCGCCGTGGCTTCGCCCGCCTACATCGCCCGCCACGGCCGGCCCGGGACGCCGAAGGATTTGCTGTCGCACACCTGCATCCGCTGGCGCTGGCCGGGGCGGACCACCCCCTACAACTGGGAATTCTTCGCCGATGGCGCCTGGTTCGAGGTGGACGTGAAGGGTCCGCTGGTATTGAGCGAGCAGCGCATGACGATCGACGCCGCGGTGAATGGCATCGGCATCGCCTTCTGGATGGAACACGAGCTACGGCCCCTGATTGCGGAGGGTTTGCTCATCCCGCTGTTGGAGGAGTGGTCGGCATCCTTTCCCGGCTTCTACCTCTGCTACCCGCAGCAGCGGCAAATGGCGCCGGCACTGCGTGCCTTCATAGATTTCATCAAGGCCAAAGCCGCGGAGTCTGGATGAACCTGACAGTAGAGGATCCGGAGCGGTGTTCGGGCGGAGAACGATTATTCAGTTCCACCGAGAAGCCTATGCACTTTCTGGTTTTACCCTGATTCAGTGCATTGCGCACTTTGCTTGGATGGTCAGGATTACGGTGGTGAAGTGGTCCCCGTTTTCCGGTTCTCCCGCACTTTGCGTGGATCAGGCTGCGAGGAGGACGCGACGGCGCAGCAGATTGAAGCTGGCGCGCCCATACATCTGGCGCTTGATGAGCTTCAGCTTGTTGACTTGCCCCTCCGCCTGCCCGCTGCTCAGGGCATGGTGAGCGCCGCCTTGACGGCTGCCTCGTCCTGCCTCACGCCGACGGCGAAGGTTTCGACGGCCGGGATGCCGCAGGACAGCGCGTCAGTAAGCCAAGTGTCCAAAATGGCGGAGGGATTGGCAGGACGCGCATCCGATCGCACTCCACAGCGTCCGATCAGTTCAGCGAAGCGGCGAACCAAGTCGCGCCCCTTGGCGACCTCCGGGTCCTGCGAAATCCGGGCGAGGGCCTCAGTTGTGGCGGTGTCGATGCTCTGCGGCGCTTGCACCAGCCGCCATGCCAGTTGCCGGGGCGAGATCAGGGCGGGGAATGGACCGGTAGCGGAGGTCGACGCGGTTTCGGTGGGGCCGGGGCGCCACTTGTACGGCGTAAACTTGGCCGGAGTGGTACGCCGCTGGTTCAGCCAGCGGCGGACCTGCTTGGCCGATCCGGCAAAGCCACGGTCTTGGAGTTCCCGCCACAGCGCCGCGGCATTCTCGTTGCCCTTGGCCAGACGGGCTTCAAGGTACTCACGATGCGGGGCGAGGATGCCAAGCCCGGACTCCCGCACGGCCCGCTCCGGAAACTGCGGCGCCCGGGCGTAGCTGCGCACGGTACCGCGGGCGAGCCCCATCGTCCGGCTAATCGTCAGCAGCTTCTCGCCAGCCGCGACACGCCGCCGAACCTCCTCATACAAGGCACGGCGCCGGGCACGGCTGTCCGCCGTCGTGGCGGCTTCGGCCCGACTGCGCGGATAGCCCCCAACGCGCCGTGCCGCGGCTCCACCCGAAACCGGCGGCAGGCGGCGCAAACGGCCGTGAACGCCGGCCAGCCAGCGTTCAACCATCTGGCGCAGGTTCTGGAGCAGGTGCCACCGATCAGCCACCTGAACCGCACTGGGGGCACCCAGGGCACTGCCGCGGGCATACTCGGTGGAACGGTCGCGGGCGATCACCGTGACCGTATCACGGTCGTTGAGCCACTCCGTCAGCGTCTGGGCGGTGCGGTCGGGCAGCAGATCAATCACGCGGTGCGCTTCCAAATCAACCAGGATGGTGCCGTAGCTCCGCCCTTTCCTCAGCGCCCAATCATCCACGCCCAGCACGCTGGGCGGCGCGTACTCCGGCAGGGGAAGTGCGCGTACCAACCGCAGCACGGTGTCGGCGCTGCTCGGCATGCCGAGCCAACGCAGCAATCGTGCGCCGGCTTCCCCGCCACAGGTGGCGCCGACCCGCCCTTGCGCGCCGGCGAGCCGCCGGGTGCGGCGCGCCCGCGGCGACAGAAGTTCCGGCACCGGTTCAGCGAAGGTTCGGCGCGGACAGATCGCGTTGCGGCAATAGAAACGACGAACGAGAAGGTCGATGTGGACGGCGTTCCCCAGGCTCGGAAGGTCAGCTGGATGCCGATGGTACCGGCTGTGAATGGATTGGCTCGGCTGCTGACAGGATGGGCAGCATGCGTGGGAGTGCTTGACCTGGGCAGCCACATGAAGACCAGCCGCACCAACAGGTTCAACTGTCACGACACGGCACTCCGGGATCACAAAAAGCTCTTGCATGCTCCATTACATAGGATCTCCCGACGGCGCCGGCTCCAACGTCATCAGCCTGATCCACGCAAAGTGCGGGAGAACCGGAAAACGGGGACCACTTCACGGGCGGCAGGACCCCCGGCGAACGCCGTTTGGTCATGCGCCGTTGCGCGCGTGGCAACCGGTGGTCGGCGGCTGTCCGCCTCGTCCGGCGCGGTCGTCGACTGATCCTCACCCCAGCAGTTCCTCCCCTCTCGGCCGGTAGGGGCTGGCGGGCTGGCGCCTTTCATGGCGGGACGTAAGCTGAAAATTGCGGTTGTTCCCGACCAGCAGAAGCAGGCCGAGCGAAGCGGTGACGATCCCGATGCAGAGCATGTGGACATCTCCTCTGTCGTGATGATGCTATTGCCCGATCCTCCGATGCCGGGGCGGCCCCGCATGCGGCAGCCGCGCCCTCCCGGTGGCGTCAGGCCTCGAAGTCGGTGCCGACCGAACGGTCCCGCCATGCGGCGATCTCGGCGCGGCGCCGGTCGATAACGCCGTTGGCCATCTCCACGGCGTCGGAGCCGGCCAGGAAGTGGCGGGGCGGTTCGGACGTAGCGGCCAACTCAACCATGGCGGCGGCCAGCTTGGCCGGATTGCCCGGCTGCTTGTGGCTGTAGCCGTCATAGCTCGATCGTATTTCGGCGGAATGAGCAGCATAATCCTCGATCCGCTTGGTGCCGTAGCGCACCGAGCTGCCGTCCAGGAAGTCGGTGCGGAAGAAGCCGGGCTCGACCACAGTGACGTGGATGCCGAAGGGCGCCACCTCCGGGGCCAACGAGTCCGAGAAGCCCTCCACCGCGAATTTCGCCGCGCAATAGACCGAGGCACCGGCGAAGCCGAGGACACCGCCGATGGAGGAGAGGTTCAGGATGCGCCCGGAGCGCTGACGGCGCATCACCGGCAGGACGGCGCGGGTGACGTGGAACAGGCCGAACACGTTGGTGGCGAATTGCCGTTCGACATCCGCCGCCTCGATCTCCTCGAACAGACCGAGCTGGCCGAAGCCGGCATTGTTGACCAGGACATCGATGCGCCCGAAGCGGTCAACCGCCGCCTGCGCCGCCGCCACCGCCTGCACCTCGTCGGCGACATCGAGCGCCACCGTCAGCACGCGGTCGCCATAGTCGGCATAGACCGCCTGCAACTGGTCGAGCTTGCGGCCGGTGGCGACCACGCGGTCGCCGGCCGCCAGAGCCGCCTTCGCCACCTCCGCCCCGATGCCGCGCGCGCTGCCGGTGATGAACCAGATCTTGCTCATTTTCCGTCTTCCTTCTTCGCTGGAGAACCGCCGTCGCGTGCGGTTCCGATGAAGGAAGAATAGGGGCAGACGGGCTTCACCCTGTAGACCAGAGGTCCGGCAGGATTGTCTGATCCTCCAGACCTTCCGGGCCGCTCGTGTGCGTCAGGCCTGCGCGGCCTGCCGTGCTCCGGCGTCGCCGCCGGTCATGGAGGAGCGCAGGCGGGCAGCGTCGCGGATGGGCGGCAACCCGAACAGACGGGCATATTCGCGGCTGAACTGCGACGGGCTGCCATAGCCCACGGCGAAGCCGGCGCTGGCCGCGTCGGTCAGATTGGCCAGGATCAGCCGCCGCGCCTCCTGCAGCCGCAATTGCTTCTGGTACTGGAGGGGGCTGAGCGCCGTGACCTCCTTGAAATGCTGGTGGAAGGCAGACGGACTCATGTTGGCCTTGGCGGCCACGGCTTCGATGCGCAGCGGCTCGCGGAAATTGTCCTTGATCCACTTCACCGCGCGACCGATCTGCGCGGTGCGGCTCTCACCCAGTGCGATCCGGTGCAGCAGGCTGCGCTGGTCGGCGGTCAGCAGCCGATAGAGCAGTTCGCGTTCCACCAGCGGCGCCAGCACCGGGATGGCGTCGGGCGTCTCCAGCAAACGCGCCATCCGGGCCGCCGCGTCGATCATCTCCGCCGTGGCGAGGCTGGCCGCCAGGGCAAGCCCTTGTTCCGTCTGCGGTGGAGCCCTCAATCCCGCCTCCAGGATCAGGCCGCTCAGCAGCGCCGGGTCGAGCGTCAAGCGCAAACAGAGATAGGGGGAGTCCGCCGTCGCCTGCGTCACTTGCCCGATCACCGGCAGGTCGAGCGACACGGCGAGATACTGGCCGGCCCGGTAGTCCAGGATCTGGTCGCCGGCGATGGTGCGCTTCGCCCCCCGCGCGACGAAGCACACGGAGGGCTCATAGACGGTGTGAAGCTGTTCGGTGGGACTGCTGGCACGGATCACCGCCAGCCGGGAGATTTGCGTTTCGTGGACGCCGTCCCCCAGGTCGGAGGTGACACGGTCCAGGATCAGCGAAAATTCGGTCTCCATGAACATGGCATTTTCCGTTCCGGTCAATCCACGGCCTGCCATCCTAGCGTGTTTGCCCCGACGCACCCAGTCCCCCGGCCGATCCCGTGGAGGATCATGCAACCCTTCACGAGGATCGGACCAGGGGCGGCAGCCTATCGAAATCGTCCTGGGTCGCCCAATTCTCATAAACGAACCACGAGTCCTCATCCTCATCCGAGCGGTGGATGTCGTAGCGCAGGCATCCGAGTTCGGTCCGGGTCGGTTCGACGAGGGCGAGCAGGCGGGCGCCGAGCGCTTCGCCCTTTCCCGGTTTGGCGACGAAGAACGCCGCCTTGGTCAAGATCTTCATCGCGAGACAGCTCCGTGCTGAGGGGACAATGGTGATGCCGCTGCGCCTCAACCGGCCGTAACGGTCATGCCGCCGTCGGCCATCACCACTGCGCCGACGATGAAGCCGGCGCGATCCGACGCCAGGAAGGCGACGACCTCGGCGATCTCCTCGGGCTGGGCGGCGCGGCCAATGGGGGCGGCCTTGCCGTGGTCGGCCAGGAAGTCGCGGCCGTTGTCCCATGAAGTGGTTGAGGATGTTGGTCACCACGTCGCCGACGCCGATGGCGTTGACGCGGATGCCGTGCGGGATCGCTTCCAGCGCCTGGGTGCGGGTCAGCTGCGCCAGGGCGCCCTTCGACGCGGTGTAGGCCCTGCGCTTCCTCGGTGTCGCGGCGGCTCTGGCGATCCTGATGCTGATCGGCGTCTATTTTCTGACCATGCAACTGCCGCCGGAACCGATCGGGTCGGCAAAAGATGTCGAATTCCTGCTGATCCCCGACCTCGCCGCCGTCGGGCCTGCCTTTCGCCACACGACGCGCCGACCAAATTGCCCGGCTTGACAGGTAATTTATAACTTATAAGATTGATGCATCGGATGGTCTGGTGCGGCGGGACGTCGCCGGCCTTCCGGATTCCAATCGAGGAGGGTCGGATGACGACGAGACGAGCAGGTCGCCTTTGCGCGCCCATAGTGTTCGCCATGCTGATTGCGTCTGGGTCGTCGCACGCGCGCGACCTGACCGTCGTCGGCTTCGGTGGATCGTTGCAGGACGCGATGCGGACCGCTTACTTTGAACCCTTTTCCAAACGGGCGGGCGCGCCGCTGATCGAGGAGTCCTATACCGGCGGCATCGCCAAGCTGAAGGCGATGAACCAGTCGCGGACGGTCACCTGGGACGTCCTGCAAATGGACGAGAACGAGATGACGCTGGCCTGCGACGAGGGGCTTCTCGAACATTTCGACTGGAACGGCCAGCCAAACGCCGCCGACATCCTCCCGCAGGTCAAGGCGCCCTGCGGCGTCGGCGCCTTCGTCTGGTCTAAGGTTCTGGCCTTCGATCCGGCCAAGACCCCCGGTGTGAAGTCCTGGGCCGATTTCTGGGATCTCAAGCGATGGCCGGGCGAGCGCGGCTTGCGCAAGCAGGCGCGCATGACGCTGGAGATTGCCCTGCTGGCCGACGGCGTCGCCCCGGACAAGCTCTATGAGACGCTGGGCACAAAGGCCGGGGTGGACCGCGCCTTCGCCAAGCTGGACCAGATCAAGCCGCATATCCGCTGGTGGGTCAGCGGCGCACAGCCCGTCGAATGGCTGGCCGCCGGCAATGTCGTCATGACCTCCGCCTACAACGGGCGGGTCGCCGCCGCCAACAAGGACGGGCGGGCCTTCACCATGCTGTGGACGCAGCAGCTCTATTCCGCCGATTACTGGACGATCCCCAAGGGCACCGACAAGCTGGTGGCGGCCAGGGACCTTGTCGCCTACATGACCAGCGCCGACGCGCAGAAGCGCTTTGCCGAGACGATCCCCTACGGCGTCACCAACAACCGCGCCTCCGCCCTGATCGATCCGAAAATCCAGCCGGACCTGCCGACCGCCCCGCAGAACATGGCGGGCGCGCTGATGATCGACACCCCCTTCTGGGTGAACAACGAGGACGAGTTGCAGCAGCGCTTCGAGCGCTGGGTCGCCCAGTAGATCCGGGTTTACCGGACCGGGCGTAAGGACGGACCGGGTACCGAGCCGGCCGCAACCATTTCCCTGAACAGGTGAGAAACATGACGCTTCATGCAACGCGCATCGTCGGATGCGCGCTGGCCGTTGGGCTGTTGTCCGGGCCGGCCCTGGCGCAATCTCCCGCGCAAACCGAGCACTTGACCGTCGTCGGCGCCGGCGGCGTGCTGCAGGACGCCGAACGCGCGGTGTTCTTCCGCCCCTTCGCCGATGCCAGCAAGGTGCAGCTGACCGAGGATTCCTATTCCGGCCAGATGGCGAAGGTCCGCGCCATGGTCGATACCGGCAGCGTCAGCTGGGACGTGTTGCAGGTCGAACAGAACAGCCTGCTGAGCGGGTGCGAGGAGGGGCTGTTCGAGAAGATCGACTGGACCGCCGTTGGCGACCGCAAGGAATTCATCGACGAGGCCTACAGCGAGTGCGGCGTCGGCGCCTTCGTCTGGTCGATGGTGATGACCTACGACCGATCCCGCATCGCCGACGGCCCGAAGAGCTGGGCCGATTTCTGGAACGTGCAGCGCTGGCCGGGCAAGCGCGGCCTGCGCCAGACCGCCAAGATGACGCTGGAGATCGCCCTGCTGGCCGATGGCGTGCCGCGCGGCGAGGTTTACAAGCTGCTGGCGACGCCGGCCGGGGTGGACCGCGCCTTCGCATCGCTCGACAGGCTCAAGCCGGACATCCTGTGGTGGACCTCCGGCGCCGAACCGATCGAACGGCTGGCGTCAGGCGATGTGGTCATGTCCGCCGCCTTCAACGGACGGGTAACGGCGGCCAACCAGAGCGGGCGGACGTTCGCGCTCGCCTGGAACGGACAGGTGCTGGGCGTCGATTACTGGGCGATCCCGAAGGGGGCGAAGAACCGCGCGACGGCGGAGCGCTTCATCGCCTTCGCCAGCCGGCCGGAGGTGCAGGCCCGCTTTCCCAGCCACATCGCCTATGGCGTGACCAACCGCAAGGCCAACCTTGGCATCGACCCGGCGTTGGCTGCCGACCTGCCGACGAACCCTGCGAACTTTGCGCTGGCGGTCCCGCTCGATACCGCTTTCTGGGCCGACCATGGCGAGGCGCTGGAAGCGCGCTTCGCCAACTGGCGGTCCCGATGACCGGCCGGACGGAGCGATGACGCGCATGGCAAGCACCACTGAAACCATGGCTGGGACTTCGGCGCTGGCGCCGCCGTCCCTGTCGTCGCGTGCGAAGGCCCGGATGGTCTCGGTCCTGCTGATCGCACCGCTGGTCCTGTTCCTCACCCTAGTCTTCGTGCTGCCGCTGGGCGGCATGCTGTTCCACGCGGTGGAGAATGGCGAGGTGGGCGGGGCGCTGCCCGGTGTCGCCGCGGAAATGCGCGGCTGGACCGGCGAGGGCCTGCCGCCCGAGGCCGCCTATGCGGCACTGGCCCGCGACCTGAAGGCCGCCTATGGCGAGCCCCGCCTGGGCGAGGCGAGCCGGCGGCTGAATTACGAGCGTGCCGGCTACCGCGCTCTGCTGGCCAAGACCGCGCGCGCCGTCCGCGCCATCGACCGGCCGCAGGCGGGCTGGACGGCGGAACTGACCGCCATCGACGCGCGCTGGGGGGAGCCTGCCACCTGGGCGGCGCTGCGGCGGGCCAGCCCGTCGCTGACGCCCTATTACCTGCTGACGGCGCTCGACCTGCGGATGGACGACGGCGGGGCAATCTTGCGGGCTCCGGCGGAGGAGCGCATCTACATCGACACGCTGGGGCGAACCTTGTGGATCGGCTTCGTCACCACGCTTCTGTGCCTTGTGCTGGGCTTCCCGCTCGCCCATGCGCTGGTCAGCCTGCCGCGCGGTTTTGCGTCGGTCCTGATGGTCTGCGTGCTGCTGCCCTTCTGGACCTCACTGCTGGTGCGGACCAGCGCCTGGATCGTGGTGTTGCAGAAGGAAGGCGTGCTGAACGGGCTGCTCACACGGCTCGGCATCGTCGATGCGCCGCTGGAGCTGGTGTTCAACCGCTTCGGCCTCTATGTCGCGATGGTGCACATCCTGCTGCCCTTCATGATCCTGCCGATCCTCAGCGTGATGAAGGGCATTTCGCCCTCCTACATGCGGGCCTCGGCCTCTCTGGGCGCCCATCCGGCGGTCGGCTTCCTCAAGGTCTATCTGCCGATGACGCTGCCGGGCGTCGGGGCGGGCTGCCTGATGACCTTCATCATCGGCGTCGGCTATTACATCACGCCCAGCCTGGTCGGCGGCGCCCGCGACCAGATGACCAGCTATTTCATCGCCTACTATGCGAACACCACCATCAACTGGGGCCTGTCGTCGGCGCTGGGGGCGATCCTGCTCGCCTGCATCATGCTGCTCTACGCGACGGTCGGACGCCTGATCGGCGTCGGCCGCATCGCCGGTATCCAGTGAATTCGCCCGCTTCCGAAAGCAGCCAAGAGAGGCCGAACCCCCATGTCCAGACCCATGCCCAGTCCGACCCGTGTTCTCCACTATGCCTTCTGCTGCGCGATGATGGTCTTCCTGGTGGGGCCGATCCTGGCGGTCATTCCGATTTCCTTCAGCTCCGCCGGCTTCCTGTCCTACCCGATCCCCGGCCTGTCGCTGCAATGGTACGAGAAGGTGCTGGCGGCTTCCGGCCCCTGGTTGCCGGCACTGCGCAACAGCCTGATCGTCGGCACCGGCACCATGGCGCTCGCCACGATTCTGGGCACGCTGGCGGCGCTGGGGCTGGCGCGCAACGATCTGCCGGGACGCTCCTTCCTGCTCGGCCTGCTGATCGCGCCGATGGTGGTGCCGCTGGTGATCAGCGGTGTGGCCATGTATTTCCTGTTTGCGCGGATCGGCCTGACCGCATCCTATCTGGGATTGATCCTGGCGCATGCGGTGCTGGGTGCGCCCTTCGTCGTCATCACGGTGACGGCGACGCTGCGCAACTTCGACACCACCCTGGTGCGGGCGGCCTACAGCCTGGGCGCCTCGCCGGTGCGTGCCTTCTTCACGGTGACTCTGCCGCTGATCCTGCCGGGCGTGCTGTCCGGCGGCCTGTTCGCCTTCATCTTTTCCTTCGACGAGGTGGTGGTGGCGCTGTTCATCGGCGGGCCGGAGCAGCGGACCCTGCCGCGCCAGATGTTCGACGGCATCCGCGACACCATCGACCCCTCCATCCTGGCGATGTCGACCCTGCTGGTCGGCGTCACCATCGTCTTCATGGGTCTCCTTGCCCGGCTGGGGCGGGGGACCGGTTCAAAGCCTGGGAGCAACGCATGATCATCGTGACCGGCGGCACGCACGGCATCGGCCGCGCCTGTGTGGAGCGCCTGACCGGCGACGGGCGGACCGTCCTCTTCACCGGCAGGGACGAGGCGGCCGGTACCGACCTCGCCGGCCGCTGTCCGGGGGCCGTCTTCCAGCAGGGCGACGTCGCCTCGCCCGACGACTGCGCCCTGGCGGTCGGGCGCGCGATGGAACTCGGCGGCGGCCGCATCGACGGGCTGGTCAACAATGCCGGCATGTCGCGCCGCGTCGCCTTCGCCGAAGCGCAGGTGGAGGATTGGGACCAGGTGATGGCGGTGAACGCCCGCAGCGCCTTCCTGTTCACCCGCCTCGCCCTGCCGGGGCTGCGGGCGGCGCGCGGGGCGGTGGTGAACGTCGCCTCGGTCGCCGGCAAGATCGGCGAGGAGGGGCTGGCGATCTACTGCGCGTCGAAGGCGGCGGTGATCGGCATGACCCAGGCGCTGGCGCTGGAGTTCGGCGACGAGGTCCGCTTCAACGCCGTCTGCCCCGGCCAGATCGACACCCGCATGATGCAGGGCATCAAGACGCAGGCGATCAAGCGCCGCCGCCTGGAACAGCGCATCCCCGCCGGCCGCTTCGGCGCGCCGGAGGAGGTCGCCGACGCGGTCGCCTGGCTGCTGTCGGAGCGGTCGAGCTACGTCAACGGCACCGTCCTGACCATCGACGGCGGCGAGACCGCCGGCATGCGCACGCCGCGCGGTCTGGACGAAGATTGAAGAAACTGCTCCCCGGCACCGGTCAGGCCGGCGTCAGGGACTGGCCGACCTTTTCCAGATAGGGGATCAGGCTCTCGCCGCCGCGGACGATGTCGCGTTCGATGGCGGCCCGCGCGGCGGGGCCGTCATGGGCGCGGAGTGCGGCGATCAGGGCCAGATGCTCGTCGGCGCCGGCGTAATCGTCGTGCTCGACCTCGTTGTAGAACACGTTCAGGATCGGACCCATCGACACCCACAGGCTTTCGATCTGGCCGACCAGCATCTCCATTCCCGACAGCCGGTAGACGGTGAAATGGAAGTCGCGGTTGTGCTGCAGCGCCGCCGCGACATCGCGGGCGCGCTCCGCCGCGTCGAACCGGGCATGTGCCTCGGTCAGCCGCGCGATGTCCTCCGCCGTCGCATGGGCGGCGCCGATCTCCGCCGCCAGACCTTCCAGCGCGATGCGGATGGTGCGGATTTCCAGATAGCGCGACAGGCTGAGCCCCGGCACGCAGACGAAGCGGCCCGACCGCAGCTCCAGCCCCTGTTCGCTGACCAGCCGCAGGCAGGCTTCGCGCACCGGCGTGATGCTGGTGCCCAGCTCGTCCGCCAGATCCTGCATGACCAGCCGCTGGCCCGGCTTGAAGCTCCCCGCGATCAGCGCTTCGCGCACCGCCACATAGGACCGCGCCGACAGGTTTCCCGGTTCGATCGGCTGCATTCGCACGACGTCATCTCCTCACACACGGACGAACGGCAGGAGGCTATGCCTTGGGCTGCGCCGCGGCGTCGCCTCCTGCCGTCCTATAAGCTATAACACAGAAAGTCAGGCGCCGACCCGCATCGCCGGATGAAGCGCTTGCAGCGTTCCGTCGATGGCGTCCAGCGTGCGGTCGATCAGCGCCTCGTCATGGGCGGTCGACAGGTAGAGTCGCTTCAGCGGCAGGGGTTGGAAGATGAACCGCTGCTCCACCAGCCGCCGGCGGAAGGCGAGGTCGGCGGTATTGTCGTTGCGCAGCAGGTCCTCGTAGCGCTGGAAGGCGCCCTGGAAGAAATAGAGCAGCCAGACAGACCCGTAGCCGGCCGGCTGCGCCGGCATCCCCAGCCGCTCGACGATGGCGGACAGGCCGTTCCGCATGCGGTCGCCGAGTGCGAACAGCCGCTCGTAGGTGCCCGGCCGCTCCAGCTCGCCGATGGTCGCCAGCAGGGCCGCCAGCGACGGCGGCGTGCCGTTGAAGGTGCCGCCCATGAAGACAGCCCCCTCGCCGGTCCGCGCCAGCCGCTCCATCAAATCGGCGCGACCGGCCAGGATGCCGACCGGATGGCCGGAGGCCACCGCCTTGCCGAAGGTGGCAAGGTCGGGCGTCACCCCGGCGATGGACTGGTAGCCGCCCAGCGCGTGGCGGAAGCCGGTGATGACCTCGTCGAAGATCAGCACGGTACCATGGTCGGCGGTCAGTCGGCGCAGGTCGCGCAGGAAGGCGTCGTGGGCGATCACCGATCCCATATTGTGGGCGATCGGCTCGACGATCACCGCGGCGACCTCGCCCGGATGGGCGGTCAGGTAATCCTCGAACGCTTGGGCGTCGTTGTAGGGCAGGACCACGGTGTGCTGGGCGGCGTCGAGCAGGATGCCGTCGCACACCGGGTCGTATTGCCCGATGCGGTCGGCGGGCGATTGCACGTTCATGGCGACGTAATCGTGCCAGCCGTGATAGCCGCCCTGGAATTTGACGACGGTGCGCCGCCCGGTGGCGGCGCGGGCCAGCCGCAGGGCATGGTAGGTCGCCTCCGACCCGCTGCTGCAGAAGGCAACCCGGTCGGCGCAGGGGATCAGGCGGACCAGCGTTTCCGCCGCCTCGATCTCCAGGTCCAGCGCCGCGGCGCCGATCAGGTCGATGCGCTCGGACACCGCGGTCACGCGGTCGCGCACCGCGGCGGCGCAATGGCCCAGCATGTTGGCGCCGAAACCGCAGTGATAATCGACATGCTCGTTGCCGTCGGCATCGTACAGGTACGGTCCGGCGGCACGGACGAAGACATAGGGGTGGGCGAGCTGGCGGCTGGGGCTGAGCAGCCCGCCGGGCATGACGGCCCGCGCCCGCGCGGTCAGCGCGGCGTTGTCGGTCTTGTGGGGCATGGTCGGTCCTTGTGGTCCCGCCGGGACGAAGCCGGAATCGCCCGTCCCGGCCGGCGGTGTCAGGCCAGGATGTCGCGGACGACCATCTCGATGCCGGCGGCGTCGAGCTGGTAGTGGCGGTAGAGATGGGTTGGCGGGGCGATCAGGCTGTATTCGTCGCGAATGCCGTGGCGGATCAGCAGCGCCTTGGTACCGGCCTCCGCCATCACCTCCGCCACGGCGCCGCCGAGGCCGCCGAGGATGTTGTGCTCCTCCACCGTCAGGATGACGCGGGAGCGTTCGGCCGCCGCCAGCACCGTGTCGCGGTCCAGCGGCTTGATCGTGTGCATGTCGATCAGCCCGACCGACAGGCCGGAGGCCCGCAGGGCGCGGACTGCCTCCCGCGAGGGATGGACCATGGTGCCGCAGGCGATGATGGTCAGGTCGCTGCCCGTCTCGTGCTCGATGGCCTTTCCGAATTGGAAATCCGGGAGGTCGTCATAGACGTTCGGCTCCTGGCCGCGGCCGATGCGGAAATAGATCGGCTCCGGGCGGTCGGCCGATGCCCTGATCGCGGCGGCCAGCTGCGGGCCGTCGGCCGGATTGACCACGGTCAGCCCGGCGATGGAGCGCATGATCGCCAGATCCTCTGTCGCATGGTGCGAGGTGCCGTAGAAGCCGAGCGCGATTCCGGCATGATGCCCGATCAGCCGCACCGGAAGGGCCGAATAGGCGACGTCCATGCGGATCTGCTCGCAGCACAGCAGGCCGAGGAAGGAGGCGAAGGTCGCCACGAAGGGCATTACCCCGGTGGTGGCGATGCCGGCCGCCGCCGACACCATGTTCTGTTCCGAGATGCCGAACTGCACGAAGCGGTCGGGGTGGCGGGCGGCGAAGCGGGCGAGGCCGTTGGAATATTGCAGGTCGGCGGTCCCGGCCATCACCGGATGGCCCTCCGCCACCAGCGCCGACAGCGCGTCCGACAGGTAGGACAGTCCGGGGGCGCGGGAGTTGAGCTGCCGGTATTGCCAGCTGCCGGTATTGACCGGCCCGGCGAGGGTATTGGCGGCGGTCATCGGGCTTCTCCCTGGGCGGCGTCTTCGCGGGTGGCAGCGGGGGTGGTGGACTGGCCCATGATCTCGGCGATGGCGGCGGCTTCGTCCTCCGGCGTCAGATATCCCAGGTGCCAGCCGGCCTCCCGCTCCATGTAGCCAACGCCCTTGCCTTTCAGCGTCTTGGCGATGACGCAGGCCGGCTTCTCGCGCGTCTTGTCCTGCTTCAGCCGGCGGAACAGGGTGGCGAGGGCGGCGACGTCGTGGCCGTCCACCTCATGCACCTCCCAGCCGAAGGCGCGCCATTTGCCGGCCAGCGGCTCGATCCCCATCACCTCGTCCACCTGGCCGTCGAGCTGGTAGCCGTTGCGGTCGATGATGGCGATCAGGTTGCCGGCCTTCTGGTGGGCGGCGGCCATCGCCGCTTCCCACACCTGCCCCTCCTGCATCTCGCCGTCACCAAGCATGACATAGACGTCGAAGCGCCGGCCCATCATCCGGCCGCCCATCACCATGCCGAGCCCGGCGGACAGCGCATGTCCGATGGAGCCTGAGCTGAAATCCACCCCCGGCACCTTGGTCATGTCCGGGTGGTCGCCCAACGGGTTGCCGAGCCGGGTGTAGCCGTCCAGCAGTTCCTTCGGGAAGAAGCCCCAGTCGGCCAGCAGCGGGTAAAGCCCGACCGCGGCATGGCCCTTGCCCATCAGGAACCGGTCACGGTCCGGCCAGCGCGGTTCCCCGTGCCGCAGGCGCATGGCGTCGTAATAGAGCGTCGCGAACAGCTCCGCGCAGGAGAAGGTCGAGGAATAGTGTCCGACCTTGGCGATGGCGATCAGCCGGATCGTTTCCAGTCGGACATGACGGGCGCGTTCCTCCAGAAGGGCGATGGTGTCGGGCAATAGGAAGTCAGGCGTCAGAGTTCGGCCGGCGCCCGTGGAATCAGGCACCGGTCCGGCAGTTGCGGTCGTTGGCATGGTCATCCTGTCAGCGGATCGGCGCTGAATCATGAGAGATGGGTCCAAGGGCGCGCCGAATTTGCCCTCGACAACTTATAACTTATAAAATACAAGTCAGGAATGGCAAGCGCGACGTTGCGTCCCGTTCCGCCGCGGTCCCGCAGCCGAACCGTCGACGCCGCCTTCCTAGTCATTTTCCCGCAATCAGGAAGAGCCGATCCCATGACCAACGCCCTTCGCGCCTTGGACATCGACCTGCATCTGCATTCGCAAACCAACGCCCGCGCCCATGAGGAGCGCGGGCCGCTCGCCCTGGTGCGGGGCGACGGAGTCCATGTCGTGGACGAGTCCGGCCGCCGCTATATCGAGGGGATGGCCGGGCTGTGGTGCGCGTCGCTCGGCTTCGACGAGGCGAGGCTGGCCGATGCCGCTGCCCGCCAGATGCGGACGCTGGCGACCTACCACACCTTCAACCACCGCACGAACGACGCCTGCGTGGCGCTGGCGGAGGCGATTTCGGCCATTTCGCCCATCGAGGGCGGCAGGATCTTCTTCGCCAATTCGGGGTCGGAAGCCAACGACACCATGGTGAAGCTGGCCTGGTACTACAACGCCGCGCGCGGCCGGCCGGAGAAGCGCAAGATCATCAGCCGCACCGGCGCCTTCCACGGCAGCACGGTGATGGGGGCGGCGCTCAGCGGCCTGCCGCACATGCACCGCGCCTTCAACCTGCCGGACCAGGGCGTGGTCTTCACCGCCTGCCCCAACCATGCCCGTTATGCCGAACCGGGGGAAAGCCAGGAGGAGTATGCGACGCGGCTGGCCGCCGAACTGGAGGCGCTGATCCAGGCGGAGGGTGCCGACCGCATCGCGGCGATGATCGCCGAACCGGTGATGGGGGCGGGCGGGGTGATCCTGCCGCCGGAAACCTACTTTCCCAAGATCCAGGCGGTGCTGGCCCGCCACGACATCCTGCTGCTGGCCGACGAGGTGATCTGCGGTTTCGGCCGCACCGGCAACTGGTTCGGCAGCCAGACCTTCGGCTTCCTGCCGGACATGATGTCGATGGCGAAGGGTCTGTCGTCGGGGGCCATCCCCATCGCCGCGGTGGCGCTGGGCGACCGCGTCTATCAGGCGGTCGCCGACCAGAGCGCGGAGGTCGGCGTCTTCGGCCATGGCTTCACCTATTCCGGCCACCCGGTGTCGGCGGCGGTCGCGGCTGAGGCGATCCGCATCTATCACGAGATCGACGTGGTCGGCCGCGCCCGCCGGCTGGGTGCCCATTTGCGCGCCGCCCTGGACGAGGCGCTGGCCGGGCACCCGCTGGTCGGTGAAATTCGCAGCGTCGGCCTGCTGGCCGGCATCGGCCTGACCGCCGACCCGGCGACCGGCCGCGATTTCGACCCCGCCCTGCGGGTCGGTGCGCAGGTGGAGCGGCGCTGCCTCGCCCATGGCGCGATCATCCGAAACATGGGCGACAACATCGCGCTCTGCCCACCCTACGTCATCGAGCCCGGCCAGATCGACGCGCTGGTGGAGCGGCTGCGCGCCGCGCTGGACGATGTCGCCGACACGCTGTCCCGCGACAGCCTTGCCGCCTGAGGGACGCGCCATGCCATATCTTGACCTGATTGACCAAGCCGGCCTGATCCGCGATGGCGAACTCAGCGCCGCCGAGTTGCTCGATGCCACCGTCGCCCGCATCGAGGCGGTGAACCCGGTGCTGAACGCGGTTATCCTGCCGCTCTACGATCAGGCGCGCGACGCGCTGGAGACGGGGGAGGCATCGTCCGGCCCCTTCGCCGGCGTGCCCTTCCTGATCAAGGATCTCTACTGCCATGTCAGCGGCACGCCGACCACCGGCGCCTCCCGGCTGCTGGCCGGCGCCGTCGTCGATCATGACAGCGAACTGATGGCGCGCTACCGCCGCGCCGGTCTGCTGACGGTCGGCAAGACCAACCTGTGCGAGTTCGGCACGCTCGGCACGACAGAGCCGGTGCTGTTCGGTGCGACCCGCAACCCGTGGGATCCCAGCCGCTCCAGCGGCGGGTCGAGCGGCGGTGCCGCGGCGGCGGTGGCGGGCGGTATGGTGCCGGCGGCCCATGGCGGCGACGGGGCCGGCTCCATCCGCATTCCCGCATCCTGCTGCGGGCTCTTCGGGCTGAAGCCGACGCGGGGGCGCATCACCATGGGTCCCGATCTGGGCGACAGCCTGGGCGGCATCGTCAACGAACATGTGGTGACGATGACCGTGCGCGACAGCGCGGCCCTGCTCGATGCCACCCATGGGCCGATGGCCGGTGATCCCTACAGCGCAGCACCGCCGACGGAGAGCTTCCTGTCGCAGGTCGGCCGCGAACCGGGGCGGCTGCGCATCGCGGTCACCGACCGGTCGCTGCTGGGCACCGATGTCGATCCGGAGTGCGTGGCGGCGGTGCGCGACACCGCGCGCCTCTGCGCCGAGCTGGGGCATGAGGTTGACTTCACGGCGCCGGTGTTCGACGCGGAACAGTACCAGTCGGCCTATCGCCGCTTCTGGGCGATGACGGCGACGCGCAGCCTGTGGAGCATTGGCCGCGCCACCAACCGCTCACCTGCGGAGCTGGCCGGCGAGGTCGAGCCCTTCAACCGCCATCTGTTCGAACGTGGCAGCCGTATCCTGGCGGCGGATTACGTGACGGATCTCGGCTGGTTCCACGGCTTTTCCCGCATCCTCGGGCGGTTCCTGGACCGCTACGACGTCTGGCTGACGCCGACGCTGGGCTCGCCGCCGCCGAAGCTCGGCCATTTCGATGCCGGGCAGCATGGCGGGGAGGCGGTGATGGACCGCTTCATGCAGTTCCTGGCCTTCACCACCTTCGCCAACATGGCCGGCCTGCCGGCGATGAGCGTTCCGCTGTCCTGGACCGATGAAGGGCTGCCGGTCGGCTCGCAGTTCACCGGACGTGCGGGGGACGAGGCGACGCTGTTCCGCCTCGCCGGCCAGTTGGAGCTTGCCCGCCCGTGGCGGCATCGCCGCCCGCCCGTCCACGCTGGCTGATCCCGGAGGGTACGATCATGGAAAAACAGGGCTTTGTGGAGTTCTCGGGCGTTCAGAAGAGCTATGACGGGCGCACTCTGGTGATCGAAGGGCTGGACCTGTCGATCCCGAAGGGGGAGTTCCTGACGATGCTGGGGCCGTCCGGTTCCGGCAAGACCACCAGCCTGATGATGCTGGCGGGGTTCGAGGCGCCGTCGCGGGGCGAAATCCGCGTCGCCGGCAAACCGATCCAGAATGTGCCGCCGCACCGTCGCAACATCGGGATGGTGTTCCAGAACTACGCGCTGTTCCCCCACATGACCATCGCCGAGAATTTGGCCTATCCGTTGAAGGTGCGCCGGATGGGGTGGGCGGAGACGGAGGGGCGGGTGGCCCGCGCGCTCGACATGGTGCAGATGGGAGCGCTGGCGCAGCGTCGCCCCTCCCAGCTTTCGGGCGGACAGCAACAGCGGGCCGCGCTGGCGCGGGCGCTGGTGTTCGAGCCGGATCTGGTGCTGATGGACGAGCCGCTGGGGGCTTTGGACAAAAACCTGCGAGAGCACATGCAGTTCGAGATCAAGCATCTGCATGAGCGCCTCGGCGTGACCATGGTCTATGTCACGCATGATCAGGCGGAGGCGCTGACCATGTCCGACCGCATCGCCGTCTTCAACCGCGGCCGGGTGGAGCAGCTGGCGACGCCGGCGGAACTGTACGAGGAACCGGCCACCGTCTTCGTCGCCGGCTTCATCGGCGAGAACAACCGGCTGTCCGGCGTGCTGGCGGACCGGCAGGGCGACGGCGGGACCGTCAGGCTGGAGGGCGGTTCGGTGGTGCGGGCCCGTGTTGCCGCCGCGCTGGAGGCCGGCGCTTCGGTCACCGTGTCGCTGCGGCCCGAGCGGGTCCGGCTGGTGCCGGCAAATGGAGACGGTGGACTGTTCGGTCATGTTTCCGAACTGATCTATCTAGGCGACCACATTCGTGTGCATCTGGCGGATGGCCCGGCGACCGGGCTGGTCGCGAAAATTCCCAACAACGCGGACCATCGGCATGTGCGTCCAGGCGGCCGGTATCGGGTGGAGTGGGGACCGGCTGACGCCATCGCGCTGCCGGTCGGTCCCTGAGCGGATTGAGGTCTGGTCGGCGGGGGAGGTGCCGTGGCGCCTCCGCACCGTCGGTTGGGTTTGCCGGCATTAGCGGCGGGCATCGAGGCTGAAACGGCCGGCGCCGAAGGCGACGATCTGCAACAGGCCGCCGGCGATCGAGGTGATCGGCAGGGAGGAGGCCGAAGCGGTGGGCGCGGAGATGGACATGTCAGTTATCCTTCATTGATCGGGTTTGGGTGATCAGGATTTCCGGATCGGCGCTCGGTCTTTTCCTCGGCGCCGGGGATGACAGAGATCTACGCGTCTTCTCGTTTCAGGAAAATCGGGATAAAATAAACCGTAACGTTCGAAGAAACTGAAAAGTAGCTGGGCGCTACCACAATTTCTGCGATTGCCCGGCCGCGCCAAGCTGCGTCATACCGGAGGCTCCGGCGGAACATTGGTCGCGGAACCAGCCGCCTCAGGCAGAAAGGGGCGGCCGCTCATGGCATTGTTCGAGAGTACGTTGATCCTGCTTCTGATCGCGGTCCTGCTGCTTCAGTTCTCGCGCCGGCTTTCCGTTCCTTATCCCACCATCCTGTGCTTGTCGGGCGTGGCGGTGGCGGCGCTGCCCTGGGCGCCCGACATTCCGGCGCCCGACATCACGCTGGATCCGCAATTGGCGCTGGCGCTTTTCGTGGCGCCGGCCCTGGTCGATGTGGCCTATGACACGCCCTTCGCGGCGCTGCGGCGCAACTGGGCGCCGCTGCTGGCCCTGGCGGCTGTGGCGGTCATCCTGACGACCGCGGGGGTTGCGTTGGTCGGCATCGCGCTGGCGGGACTTCCCATCGCCGCCGCCATCGCCATGGGCGCCATCGTGGCGCCGCCCGATGCCGCGGCTGCGGCGGCCATGCTTGGACGCTTCGCCTTGCCGCGGCGGACCGTCACCGTTCTACAGGGCGAAAGCCTGTTGAACGATGCGGTTGCCCTGCTGATCTTCAGCGCCGCAGTGGCGGTCCAGTCCGGGATGACGGGCGGCGCCATTCCGGAGCACCTGCTTCCGCAGCTCGCTCTGGCGGTGCCCGGCGGCTTGCTGGTCGGCGTTCTGGTCGGCCGCATCTATGGTCTGCTGGCGCCCAGGCTTGCCGGGACACTCAGCGGCACGATTTTCGAATTCCTGACCACCTTCGGTACTTGGGTGATCGCCGAGCGCCTGCATTTCTCGGCGATTCTCGCCATCGTCGCCTTTGCCATGACGGTGGCGCGATCGGCGCCGGAGCGGCAGCCGCCCCGCGACCGCGTCCATTCCTATTCCGTGTGGGAGGCGGTGGTCTTCCTGCTGAACGTCCTTGCCTTCCTTCTGATGGGCCTGCAGGCGAGGGCGATCATCGGCAGGCTGGAAGGCGACCGCTTCTGGCAGGCGGCCGTCGTTGCGGTGGCGGTGTTCCTGGCGGTGGTGGCGGTGCGCGTGGTCTGGGTGCTTGTCTACAACCGCGCCGCCGCCTTCATCCTGCGGCGCCGGGGCGGGCAAGACGTTCCGACAGTGGGGCAGGGGCTGGTGGTCGCCTGGTGCGGCATGCGCGGTCTGGTGACTCTGGCGACCGCACAGGCACTGCCGGCAACCTTTCCGGAACGCGACCTGATCGTGCTGTGCGCCTTCGCCGTTCTGCTCGGCACACTGGTGCTGCAAGGCCTGACGCTCGGGCCGCTGATCGTCCGCTTGCGCTTTCCGCAGGACCATTCCTTTGACCGGGAGTTGTCCGCCGCCCGTATCGTCCTGGTGGATGCCGCCGTCGCGGCGCTGGAGGGACGTGACGACGAGGCCGCACAGGCGCAGCGGGAAACCTACCGGGCGGAGCGTGCGGCCGCCGCGGCCGGACAGCATCCTCGGGAGGTCAGCGTGCGCGACCGCCTGAAGCGGGATATGATCGCCGTGAAGCGCCGTAGGCTTGCAGAGATGCGCCGTGCCGGTGCCATCGACGACGACGTGTTCCACGCGCTGGAGCAGGAACTTGACTGGGCCGAACTCGCCTCTTCCCCGCCCGAGCGTCTGCAAATGGTGGAGGGTTGAGAGAACATCCGCGTGAGCGGGGAGGAATACCGTACGGTTCCGGGTCGCTGCATGCAAACGATTGGAACCGAGATGGAGTTCAATCCATTCTGGCGATCTCCCAGGTCTCGGCCTGATAGCGAAAATCGGCCTGTCAGCCGAGGTGGCAGCGCATGATGGCATTTGCCCGCTCCACCACCGGACGGTCGATCATGGACCCATTGAGAGACGTGGTGCCTTGGCCTTTCGCTTGGGCTTCGTTCCACGCTTTCAGCACTTGGTTGGCCCACTCGACGTCGCGGGGCGAGGGAGCGAAGGCTTCACGGACGATCGCCAACTGGGCAGGATGAATGCAGAGCACGCCGGACATTCCAACCATGCGCGCCTGCGCGACCAATGCGCGATAAAGCTCCAGGTCGCGATACTCTGCCAGCGATCCCGGCACGCCCAGCGCGGGCAGGCCATGGGCTGCGGCGGTTAGCGCGACTTGGCGGCAGGGAAGCGCCAGGACCGCCTCGGTCGGCTCGACGCCGAGCGCCAGCGAGAAATCTTCGCCTCCCAATGCCAATGCCGCCATCCGCGGAGTCCGGGCAATGTCCGCCATCCGCTCCAACCCCAGCGGACTTTCGATCAGAGCGACCAGACCGACTGTGCCCAGCTTCAGCCCACGCTCCGTTTCCCATTCACCGACCATTGAGGACAACACCCGCAGAGTCCCGGCGTCCTCCACCTTGGGCACCATCAGCGCCGTCACGCCCGGATGGACGGCGGCTTCCAGGTCGGCGGCCACATCGCGCCATGCGCTGTTGATCCGGACCAGCACCGGCCTGCCGAGCCCGTGCAGACGATTGATCTGCTCCGACAATCCAGTGCGGCCCTCCGGCTTTCTTGCCGGCAGGACCGCGTCCTCAAGGTCAAGGATGATGGCGTCGGCACCGCATTGATGGGCCTTGGCCAGCAGTTTCGGATTGTCGGCAGGAACAAAAAGGAGGGAGCGGCAAGGAAGAGGCATCAGACGCCACCTCCGGTCTTCGCCGCGTTGAAATCGTCAAACTCCATGGTCCACCCTCCCGGTTTGGCAGGTTGTCAATCGGCATCCAGTTCGGCCGACATGGCGACCGATCCCGCATGATCCGTCACCCAAAGCCGTGCACCGGTTGCAGTCGGAACACCGCACAGAGTCAGCGGATGGATGTCGAACAGCGGCCTTTTCCCGCGGAAACGAAAGCGCGTCACCCGGGCGCCGGGATTGTTGCGCAGGAAAAGGTCGACCAGCAGTGTGGCGCTGAGCGGACCGTGAATCACCAACCCCGGATAGCCTTCCACCTCGCGGCTGTAAGATCGGTCGTAATGGATGCGGTGTCCGTTGAAGGTCAATGCGGAAAAGCGGAACAGCAGCACCGGATCGAGCATGAGCGGTCGCCGCCATGCCGGCTGGTCGATCGGCGGCTCTTCTGGAGGAGGAACTTGGCTAGGCTTGGCGGCCTCCCGGTATACGATGTCGTCGCATTCGGTGATCGCAAGGCCGGCGTCGGTGGCGATTTCGTGCCGAACCTTCACGAACACCATGCGGCCCGACCGTCCCTCCTTCAATTCGACGTCATCTATGACGGAGCGGCGGGTGATCGCCTCACCCTCGGCCATGGGACGATGAAAGATCAGGCTGCCACCTGCCCACATGCGCCGGGGCAATTCGACGGGCGGTAGGAAGCCGCCCTTGTGCGGGTGACCATCCTCGGCGATGTCGCGCTGCCGGGCTCGGGGCAGAAAATATAGCCAGTGGCCCAGCGGCGGCACCTCGCCGTCACGCCATGGTGGCGTGTCATGATCGAGGATCGCCGCAAGCCTTTCGAGCGCCGCCGGGGCCGCGATATCCGAAACGCTTTCCGACCGGCCGATCCAGTCACGCAGATGCTCGAAGGTCATGCTCAAAGCTCCCGGTCGATAAATCCAGGACGAATGGCGCCGGTGCGCCCATCCTCCATTGGCGGCGCAGGGAGACCGATACACAGGCGGAGTGAAGTTCTCCAAGCCATCCGCTTCAGAAACTTCCGCTGCGGTGGAGCTGTGTATCGCGATCCGGTGGGACTACTTGGGCGAAGCCGAAGAAGCGGAAGACGTGTCGTTACCGCTTCGTGCGGCTCCGAAGCTCTCTTTGCGCCGGCTGACGATGTAGGACTTTATTTTCTCAACGTCGGCGGGCAGAAGGTACTTGCCGAAGTTCGGCATTCCCTGATCCTCGAGCGCGCCTCCGAGAACGATGGCTTCCATGGAGTCATAGATGGTGGGATCGACCTTGCGGAGATCCGGCATCAGCCCACCGCTGACTGCCCCGACGCCGTGGCACACCAGGCAATTGTTTGCGTAGATCACCGCGCCTTCATCAATGTCCTCCTGGCGGGTGCTGGCGTTTATCTCCATGGACAACCCGCTTGCCGAGATGTCGGCGCTCTCCGCCGCCGTCGATCTTGGGGGGAGAGATGCCGTTCCGCCGATCTTGAAAATCAGCAGCCGGCTTATGTTTCGGCGTCCCTCGACTTGAGCGGCCTCACCCCCGACCGTTGCTGCCGCACCGCCCCAACCTGCCATGACCGCCAGATATTGTTCTCCGTTGATCTCATAACTCATCGGACCGGCCACGATGCCGGTTTGGGCATCGAAATCCCACAAGGCCTCTCCTTTGTCGGCGCTGTAGGCAACCAGATGGCCGGCCGCAGTGCCTTGAAACACCAGATTTCCCGCGGTGCTGAGCACGCCTCCGTTGTAGTGGCTCTTGTGCGGAACCCGCCAGCGCGCCTTCTGGGCAACGGGGTCCCAAGCCAGCAATGCTCCGCTGACCGCCTCCTTGGGGAATTCTCGTGCGTCGGAGAATCCATTGCCGGTGTTCAGGCGATGCGGTCGAAAAACAAACTCCTTGGCTTGGTTGCGCAGCGCACCGGGGACTTCATGGTAGGGAATATAGACCAAGCCCGTAAGCGGACTGTAAGACATGGGATGCCAGTTGTGGGCGCCGAATCCGCTTGGCCATTGCACTACGGGTTTGTCCAGATAGCGGGCTTCGGGACGCTCCACAGGCCTCCCCGTCTTCAGATCGATGCGGTCCGCCCATGTCACTTTTCCGAATTTCTCGGCCGAGAGCAGCTCACCGGTGGCGCGGTCCAAAACATAGAAGAACCCGTTCTTGGGGGCGTGAAGCAGGACGCGTCGCTTTCTGCCGTCGATCTCCAAATCAGCCAACGTGATCTGCTGCGTGGAGGTAAAATCCCACGAATCACCAGGCGTTTCCTGATAATGCCAAACAAGTTTTCCCGTATCGGGCCGGACGGCCAATATGGAGGAAAGATACAGATTATCGCCTCCGCCAGGACTGCGGACCTCGCGGTTCCAGGGACTGCCGTTTCCGGTCCCGACATACAGCAGGTCGAGGTCCGGGTCATAGGCGATGCCGTCCCACGGATTGCCGCCGCCGCCATACTTCCAATAGACGTCACCCGTCCAGGTTTTGGCTGCTTCGGCCAGTTCCGGATGCTCATAGGGCTTGGACGGGTCCCCCGGCACGACATAGAAGCGCCAGATCATCTTTCCGCTGGTCGCGTCGTAGGCGGAGAAGTATCCGCGTGTCCCGTAATCTCCACCACTGTTTCCAATGATGACCTTCCCCTTTACGACACGCGGAGCACTCGTGATGGTATAGGCCTGGGACGGGTCGGTGGTCTGCTTCTGCCAGATCAACTCGCCGGTTTTGGCATTGAGGGCGACGAGCCGCCCGTCAAGCGTCCCGATGAAAACCTTGCCTTCCCAAACCGCAACACCTCGGTTCACCGAATCACAACAGGCGTCGATGGCTTTGCCTTTCGGCACCTGAGGATCATAGGTCCAGAGGACTTTCCCAGTGACTGCATCTGCCGCCATCACCTTGCTCCAGGACAGCGAGGTGAACAGGACACCATCGACCATCAGCGGCGTCGCTTCCTGGCCGCGGTTCTCCCCGAGATCGATGTAGCCTGTCAACCCGAGCCGGCCGACATTCGTCTCATCGATTCCTCGCAGGGGGCTGAAGCGCTGTTCGGAATAGTCGCGTCCATAGCTCAGCCACTCCGTCCCTCCTTGCGAGAGCGCCTCGATCCGCTTCCCGGTGACGTCGAAACCCTCTGAAGCTGCGTTCGATGCGCCCCCGAAAAGTACAGCAACCGGGATGATCCATTTCAGAGAAGAATATGCGAAGGCGAGCGGCTCTTTGGTTGGCGTTCCGGGCATGTGCGTCCTCCCTGATTTGTTGGTCTGGTTCGTTGGCCTGAAAGCAGCCATTCACGGGAATGGCCGATCAGGCGCCATGCGTTCCCTCGACCGTCGCCCCTGAAGAAGGCGCTGTGCCTGCGGGACGTGAGTTGAACGCAGGCATTGTTCTGATATAAGAACTCAGTGCGCGTATAAGAACAATCTAGCGTCTGCGCCTGGGTGATGCAAGCGCTATGTCTGGCGAGGACCGTCGGCATGCGGTGCCAGCCTGCGGCCTCTCCGGAAACCTGCGACGGCCTTCGCCCGATGACTTCTCTGGTTTTAATAGGTAAACTTAGTTCATAGATCGCGCGAAGTGAGCGAAGCTTCGGCTCCAGCATGGGGATTGAAATGGCGAAGTCGGCATTGCGCGTTTTGGAAATCATGGAGTTCGTCGCAAGCAGCAAAAGCGGCAGCGCGACCCATACGGAAATTTCGCAGGCGCTTGGCATTCCCAAGAGCAGTCTTACTGGCCTGCTGCGGGATCTCCAGCGGCCGGGTTATCTGCAATTGGATCGGGAGACCGGGCGTTTTTCCATCGGGTCGCAGGTCATGTTTCTGGCACATGCCTACATCAAGAATCTGAACATCGTCCGGGTCGGGTCGCCGGTCGTGCACCAGCTGTTTCTCGATTTGAACGAATACACGACGATGGCGATTCCCAAGGGCGACAATGTCGTCGTCGTGTGTTCGGAAACGCTGCCGTCGCCGCTGGCGCATTCCCTCAACATCGGGGAGCATCTGCCCATGCTGACCAGCGCTCTCGGGCGGGCAATCCTGGCCTTTGTCGAGGACGGGGAGCGCGAAGCCTACTTGAAGCATTACAAGCCGATTGCCCATACCGAATTCACAAAGACCAATCTCGACGACATCCGTCGGGAGCTCATGACCATTCGGGAAGCCGGTCTGGCCTACGTACGCGAGGAATTTCGCCCTGGCATCACCGGCTATGCAGCGCCGGTGTTCAACATCAATGGACGCCCGATCGCCTCCATCGGCGTCGCGCTGCCGACCGCGCGCATCGCGCCGGAACATGAGGCGCGCATCTGCACACTCTTGAAGGAACGGACGGCCGCCTTGTCGAAACGCCTGGGGGCCAAGCTGCAAGCCTCGCCGGCGGAGCTGTTCAAGGAGGACGAAGACGATGAGGTGGAGGACGCCGAGGCGTGACCGCGGCGCCCATCCCGTCCTCAGACCAGCGGTTCGAAGCGCACCAGGGTCAGATCAGGCCGCACCGGATCGAAGCGGGCGCGGACCGGCAGGCCAATGCTGGGGGGCTCGCCGGGAGAAGCCACGAAATTGCTCATAAACCGAACTCCCTCGTGCAGTTTTACCTGGATCACGGTGTAGGGCAGCGCCGCTTGGAAAGCCGGCCAGTACGCCTTGTGGAAAACGCAGAAGGACTCGATCACGCCGAGGCCACTGGCCTCGATCCAGTCTCCACCGACATGGTGGCAGTGGGCGCAGGACCGTACCGCGGGAAACCGGCATTGGCCGCATGCGGGGCAGCATTGAATCAGCAGCACTCCGCGCCTGGCCGCCTCCCAGTGCGGTCCGTTTTCCGGATCGTCGGGAGGCATCGGGACGTCGATCATGCTGGTGTCCTCCCGTAAATCACCGAGGTCACCACCGGAGAGGCGGCCATGTACTGGATGGTTTGAGGGTTGCTGATCTGCCGCTCGCCACACTGTCCGCGCAGCTGTCGCACCGCTTCGACGTTAAGGCCCCACCCCTGCAGATAGGACTCCGACAGGTGGCCGCCGCTGGTGTTTGTCGGGAAGGCGCCCTCCAGCCGAAGGTGGCCGTCGGCGATCCAGCGCCCGCCCTCTCCGCGTGGGCAGAATCCGAAGCCTTCCAGGGCGAACAGCACCGTCGGTGTGAAGTTGTCGTAGATCATCAGCCCGTCCATGTCCTGGGGGCCGAGGCCGGCCATGGCGTAGACGTCCCGTGCCGCCTCTTGCATGGGCGCGGCCCAGAAGTCTTCAGGAGGAAAGCTGGATCCGGTGAAGGACGAGGCCTGTGCCGCGCCGCGGATGTAGACCGGCCGCTGCCGCAGGTCCCGGGCGCGTTCGGCGGAGGTGATGATCATTGCCACGGCGCCGTCGTTGATCAGGCAGTAGTCGAGCAGCCGCAGCGGTTCGCAGATGAACCGGGCCGCGAGATAATCGTCGAGGCTGAAGGGTTGGCGCTTTACCGCGCCGGGATTTAGGCTGGCATGACGGCGAAAGGTTACGGCGATCTCGCCGAGCTGTGCGGGGGTCGTGCCGTAAAGATGCCTGTGGCGCTGCATCATCAGGGCATGGAAGGCGCCCGGCGAGGTCATGCCGTAGGGTGCCCAGTGCGCGTCCGTGCTGCCGTAGGCGCCCGCTGCGCCTCCGTAACCACTGGCGTCGCCACCGTAGGTGGTGCCTGCCGAAGCGCCGTCATTGGCATAGACCAGCGCGACGGTGTTGACGGTGCCAGTCGACACCAGCAGGGCTGCCGTCTGGATGCAGATGCCGGAAAAACGGCCATGCCCGGGGGTCGCCAGCGTGTAGCGCGGGTCGATGCCGCATAGTTCTGCGAAGCGGCCGTAGCTGGGGATGCGATTGACGATCAGGCCGTCGAGGTCGGCGTAGGTGAGCCCGCAGTCGTCCAGCGCCTCGCGCAAGGCCCATTGCCCGAGATCATAGGCGTTCAAGTCTGGAAACTTGCCATAGCGTGTGGTGCCGACGCCCACCACGGCGGCCTTGCCGGACAGGGTGGGACAGGAGGTCTCTGATTTGCTCATGGCCTTCGCTCAATAGGAAAGGGCCGTTTCGGGCAGCCCGGCCACGTCGAGCCGAACGGCCCAAAGCCCGCCGGCCTGTGGCGTGGGCCGGGCATTTCCCTCGATGCCTCGCCGCGCGCTGGTGATGTAAAGGACCCGCAGGTCATCTCCCCCGAAGGTGCAACTCGTCGGGTGTTCGACGGGCAAGGTAATCCGAAGGTCCAGCGAGCCGTCGGGGCGGAAGCGATGCACGGCACCGCTGCCGAAGGCGGCGATCCAGACATGCCCGGCGGCGTCGACCGTCAGCCCGTCGGGAACACCATCACCATCGAGCGTGGTGAACAGGTGGCGTGTTCCGATGGCGCCGCTGATCGGGTCGCGATCGTACCTATAGACGTGCTTGGATCGGGATTCGGCGAAGTACAAAGCCCGTCCGTCCGGGCTCCAGCCCAACCCGTTGGACAGCACGAAGCCCTCGTCCATCGATCGCAACTTGGAATCCGGCCCATCATCCGGCGTGAATTGGTAGAGTCGACCGATCGGGCTTTTCAGCGCGCGGTCCATGCTGCCAACCCACATCTTTCCATCCGGAGCCACCTTGCCATCGTTGAGGCGCCCGTCTCCGAGGTCGAGCCCATGTGTCTGCTCGATTGCAGCGCCGGACCGCGGTGCGTCGATCAGGGCATAGCCACGCCGGAACAGGATCAGCAGGCCGCCGGAGCGGCGCAAGGCGATGGCGGCCGGCGGCTTCGGCAACGGCCAGTTCTCCGACGCTCCGGTGGCGGGGTCGAAGCGCCACAGCGCCGGCCGGGCCACGTCGATCCACCAGAGCCGACGGGTGGTCGGGCACCAGATCGGGCATTCGCCAAGTTCGTTGTCGCAAGCGAGGACACAGGTCGGTCGTGTGTGCATGGCGGTCACCTGAAGGTAGCGATCTGTAGGAGCGGGCGTTTCATTCCGCGGAGCCGGCGAGCGAGGGCGCTTCGCCGAGGCGTGCGTTTGTTATTGCGTGAGACCTGGTTCGGTCCGCGTGCCGCCCTTGGGCAAACATCGCCGCGGCGACGATCAGGGCCGGTGCCAGCAGGACGATGAAGACTTGGCTCAGCGACCAGCCCTGCGCCAGAAGCTCGCCGCCGGTAAACGCGCTGATGATCGCGCCGATCCGGCCAATGCCGATCATCCAACTGGAGCCTGTCGCACGCGCCTCGGTGGGGTAGACCGCGGCGGCCAGTGCATTCATGCCGACGCTGCCGCCGTTCATGCAGAATCCCACCAAGCCGGCGAACAGACAGAGAAGCGCGAAATGCTGGGTGATCTGGCCGATGGCGACGACCACCACAGCGCCGATCAGGAACACGCCGGTCAGGACACGGCATTTGTGCCAGCGATCCATCGCCCAGCCGATGGACAAGGCGCCGACGGGGCCGCCGATCTGGAACATGGCGGTCGCGATAGCCGCCTTCGATACGCTGTAGCCGCCGCCTTCCTTGATCAGGGTGGGCAGCCAGCTGCTCAACAGGTAGACGAGGAACAACACGGAAAAATAGCCGATCCACAGCATTGCCGTGGCGAATCGGTACTGCGGCGACAGCACGATGCGGATGGCGGTGCGATCCTGCGCGGGCGCGCGGCCCAATGTGTAGCGCTGCCCCGGTTCGGTTGCACCGGGCGCCAACCGCTCGATGATGGCGGTGACCCGCTTCGCCGGCGCACCCTGCGTGATCAGGAAGCTCACCGATTCCGGCATCTTCCACATCAAAACGACGCCGACCAGGACCGGAGCCAACCCGCCGAGGAGCAGCAGGCTGTGCCAGCCGAACGCCGGGATCATCCAGGCTGAGATGAAGCCGCCGCCCGCGGCGCCGACGGTGAAGCCGGATAGGGTTACGGTGACCAGAAAGGAACGCGTCCGGTCCGGCGCATATTCCGACACAAGCGTGCTCGTGTTCGGGATCGCCGCCCCAAGCCCGAGTCCGGTCAGGAAGCGGAACGCAACCATCTGCGTCACGTCGGTGGCAAAGGCGGTGGCCAGCGTCCAGACGCCGAACAGGATCACACTGGCGACGATGATCAGCTTGCGGCCGTAACGATCGGCCAACGGACCCGACAGCATGGCGCCAAGCGCCTGCCCGATCAGGCCGGCGCTGAGCACCGCGCCCAACGCCTGATGGCTGATGTTCCAATCCGTTTTCAACTGAGGGGCAATAAATCCCATGATGACGGCGTCAAATCCGTCAAGGACGATGATGATGAAACTAAGTCCTATCAATAGATTTTGAAAGGAGCCAAGAGGACGGCTGTTGATGAGGGCGCGAACATCAAGAAAATTTTCTTGGGTCATTCCGTTTCCTCCATATGAAGGGTGGCCGCTTTCCCGGTATTCTGTTATCGGCGCTTGCTGTTTTGGATATCCGGTCAACGGGCGGCCTGATTCGGCTGCCACGTTTTTGCGCAGTCATTGCGCTTGACGATGTGAAGGAAATGTAGCAGCGTTAGTTCAGTTAGACAAACTAATTTCTCATATGTGAACTACGCTCCCAATGTGAATCGGGGCAACGCGGCGAAAACAACTCTCCTCGCCGCCGGGGCGCCGCAGCGGCGCGAGAGATCCAGGAGGAAAACCCGATGAACCAAATGCCTGAAAGCCGGACGCTTCCGAAGCTGGTCGGCGAACTGATCGCCCTTCACGGCGAACGGGAGGCCGTGGTCGGCAACGGCCAGCGTCTGACCTACGCGCAACTCGGCGCACAGGTTGCAGCCGTCGCCCGGCGGCTGATCCGGCTTGGTGTCGGCCATGGCGACAAAGTTGGAATTCTGATGGGCAACCGGCCTGAATGGATCGTCAGCGCCCTGGCGACCACGTCCATCGGCGGCGTCGCGGTGGCCATGAATTCCTGGGCGACGCACCGCGAATTGGAGCACCTGATCCGCCACAGCGATTGCCGTCTGCTGATCGCGGCGCCGCGTTTCCTGAAGCATGATTATGGGGCGATGCTGGACGGCATGGCGCCGCTGGCGGAACGGCTTCCGCTGCTGCAAGGGGTGCTCGGAATCGGCGACGATATACCGGCCGGATGGATGCCCCTGCTTGATGCGGACGGCTCCGACGCTGAGGCGGTGGATGCGGAGATTCACCGGGCCGGCGACGCCGTCCGGCCTGAGGATCTCGCTTTCCTGCTTTACACCTCGGGCTCGACGTCGACACCCAAGGGGGTGCAACTGGTCCATGGCTCGGTCATTGCCAACCCGTGGCAGATCGGCGAGCGACAGCATGTGGTCGCTGGCGACCGGCTATGGCTGGCCGTGTCGTTGTTCTGGGGCCTCGGCTGCGTCAACGCGATGATGAATCTGTTGACCCATGGCGGTTGCATCGTCCTCCAGGACTCGTTCGATCCCGGCGCTGCGCTGCGCCTCATTCAGGACGAACGCTGCACGCTTTTCTACGGTACGCCGAACATGGCCCAGGCGCTGCACAACCATCCGGACCGGAGCCGCTATGACCTGAGCAGCCTGCGCGGCGGTGCCACGCTCGGTACGCCGGAACAGGTAATGCGGGTCGTCGAACTGGGCGCCACCCGGATCTGCAACATCTACGGCTTGACCGAGACCTACGGCAATTCGCACGTCACCGACGCCGGTGACCCCTTGGAGCGGCGGCTGACGTCCTGCGGCCGGCCATTGCCCGGCGTCGTGCAACGTATCGTGGCGCCCGATGGTGCGGATTTGCCTCCTGGCCGGATCGGTGAAGTCCGTGTGAAAGGGCATGTCACCGCCGGCTATTACAAGGACGAGGCGCTGACCCGCCAGAGCATCGACGAGCAGGGTTTCTTCCGCACGGGCGATCTCGGGTATGTCGACGAGGACGGATACCTGTATTTCTGTGGGCGTCTGAAGGAAATGGTCAAGACGGGTGGCATCAACGTGGCGCCGGCCGAGGTCGAGGCTGTGCTGATGGACCATCCCGGTATTTGCGTTGCCTATGTCGTTGGCGTCCCGGACGATTCCCGTGACGAAATCCTGGGCGCCCTGGTCGTGCCTCATCCCGGCGCAAGCCTGTCCGTCGAGCAGGTGCTCGCACACTGCTGGGCGAACCTAGCTGCCTACAAGGTGCCGCGTCTCGTGCGCTTCGTCGAGGAATCGTCTGTGCCGCTGACGGTCACGGGCAAGGTCCAGAAGAACAAGCTTGCCGAAACCTTCTTCGCCCCGGTGGCGGGCTGAACGCCAGTCTCTCCGTACCGGCCATCGCATGGATCACCGACATGACCACGCTTGCTGACGACCATCAGGACCTCCGCGACGCCATCCGTGCGCTGTTCGCGGATTTCCCGGACGACTATTTCCTTAAGATCGACGAGGCGCGCGCCTATCCCGAGGCGTTCGTCGATGCTCTGACCAAGGCCGGCTGGCTGGCCGCGCTGATCCCCGAGGAGTATGGCGGCTCCGGCCTTGGATTGGCCGAGGCCTCGGTGATCATGGAGGAGATCAACCGCAACGGCGGCAACTCCGGTGCCTGCCACGGGCAGATGTACAACATGAGCACCGTTTTGCGGCATGGGTCCGAGGAACAGAAGGCCCGCTACCTGCCCAGGATCGCATCGGGGGAACTTCGCCTGCAAAGCATGGCGGTCACCGAGCCGACCACGGGCACCGACACAACCCGCATCCGGACCACCGCCGTCAAGAAAGCCGACCGGTATGTCGTGAACGGGCAGAAGGTATGGATTTCCCGGGTCCAGCACTCCGACCTGATGATCCTGCTGGCGCGCACCACGCCGCTGAGCGAGGTGCGAAAGAAATCGGAGGGCATGTCGATCTTTATCGTCGACCTGCATGATGCCATCGGCAAGGGCCTGTCGGTGCGGCCGATCGCCAACATGGTCAACCATGAAACCTACGAGCTGTTCTTCGACGCCCTGGAGATCCCCGAAGAAAACCTGATCGGCGAGGAAGGCCGCGGGTTCAAGTACATCCTCGACGGTCTCAACGCCGAGCGCACTCTGATCGCGGCGGAATGCATGGGGGACGGGTACTGGTTCATCGACCGTGCGCGCCGCTATGCCGGGGAACGCGAAGTCTTCGGCCGGCCCATCGGCGCCAACCAGGGCGTCCAGTTTCCTATTGCCGAAGCTTACATCGAGTTGGAGGCCGCCAATCTGATGCGCTGGGAGGCCTGCCGGTTGTTCGACGCCCGCAAACCCTGCGGCGCGCAGGCCAACATGGCAAAGCATCTGGCCGCGAAAGCGTCTTGGGAGGCTGCGAACGTCTGCCTGCAGACCCATGGCGGCTTCGGCTTCGCCACCGAATACCACATCGAGCGCAAGTTTCGCGAGACGCGCCTCTATCAGGTGGCGCCCATCTCGACGAACCTGATCTACGCCTACGTGGCGGAGCATGTGCTCGGGCTTCCGAAATCCTACTGACGGGGGAACTGCCCATGTCGGCCACTATATCGTCGGGTCCTGTTTCGTCGGCTCTCATGCCGGCAATCGCCGAAACCGCTGCGTCCACGTCGCGTCCGTTGCGCGACGGGATTTTGCAAACCGATCCGCCTCGTCTGCTCGGCTCCGTCTGCCGCGCCTGTTCGACCCGCCTGTTTCCGGCGCGCGACTTCTGCCCGTCCTGCGGTTCCGACGACGTCGAGGGAGGGATTCCTTTGGCCACCACCGGCATGGTGTACAGCTTCACTGTCGTGCGACAGGCGCCGCCGGGACGCGAAACGCCCTACAGCCTCGCCTACATCGACCTTGCCGACGGCGTGCGGGTGATGGCGCAGGTTACCGGCGATCCCGACGCTCTGCACATCGGAGCGCCAGTGCGCCTGGACATCCGTACCGTCGCCCGCAGGGACGGCTGCGACCTGATCGGCTACGTCTTCGTGCCCAGCCTCGAGCCGGAGGTGGCGTGATGACCAGTATCCATATCGCCGGTGCGGGCATGGTTCGGTTCGGCAAGTACGATCCTGCCGTGACGTTCGAGAAATTGGCGGCGGACGCCGCGCGCAACGCAATGCGCGACGCCGGGGCCCATCGCCGTGACATCGAGGCGGTGTTCGTCGGCCATGTGTTCGGCGGGCCGGTGGCGGGACAGCGCGTGGCCACGGAACTTGGCCTTGGCGGCCGTCCGGTGAGCAATCACGAAAATTATTGCGCAAGCGGTGCGACGGCTCTGAGGGAGGCCTGGACGGCGATCCGCGCCGGGCTTTGCGACGTGGCGCTGGTGATCGGTGCGGAGAAGATGACCGACCGGATCAAGGGTGGCGTCACGCCCGACGCCAACGACCTCGACGCCCAGCAGGGCTTTGTGATGACCGCTGGACACGCACTCAGCGCGCGGCGCTACATGCATGACCATGGCGCCACGCGCGAGCAGATCGCCATGGTCGCGGTCAAGAACCATGCGCATTCCCGGCACAACCCCTACGCCCAATACCAGCGGCCGGTGAGCCTGGACGAAGTGGTCAACGCCCGTCCGATCGCCGACCCGCTCGGGCTGCTTGACTGCAGCCCGATCAGCGATGGCGCGGCGGCAGCCGTGGTGTGCAGCGCGACCGGCCTCAAGCGGCTCGGCTTGCCCGCGGATCGACCCGAGGTTCGGGCGATCGGGCTGGTCAGCGGCACCTTGCGCGCCGGGCTGGGCGACATCAACGAGGAGGATATTTCACGCCGGGCCGGGCTGCAGGCCTACGACATGGCCGGCATCGCGCCTGAGGACATCGACCTTGTGGAGATGCATGACTGCTTCACGATCGCCGAGATCGTGCGGCTGGAAGGGCTCGGCCTCGTTCCGAAAGGGCAGGGGGCGGCCTGGACCGCGCAGGGCCGGACTTCCATCGGGGGCACGCTGCCGGTCAACCCGAGCGGCGGACTGCTGTCGCGCGGCCATCCCGTCGGCGCAACCGGCATGGCGCAGGTCTGCGAACTGTACTGGCAGCTCACCGGGCAAGCCGGCCAGCGTCAGGTGGACGGCGCCCGGCTTGGCCTTGCCTACTGCAAGGGGGGCACGGTCAGCGGCACCGACGGCGCTTCCGTCACGACCGTGGTGATGTCGTCATGACGGCGCGCATACTGGTTTTGGTTGGCAATGGCCTGGACACGCGGGGCCTCGCTGCCGCCCTGGAGCCCTTCGACGTCACGCTGGGCACGATCGAACGGGGACTCCGGCACGACGCGCCGTTCGATGAGCCGCGTGCGGGGCACCTGCTGTCCCGCTCCGGTCCGTTCGATGGCGTGGTGCTGGCCCCTGCCTTCGTCGATGGCCCGGACGATCCCACCGTGGACAACCTCCTCGACGTTCTGACGTCCTGCTTCAGCTTCATCAAGGCGGCGATCGCGTCTTTCGAGGAGCGTGCCGTGGCCGGGCGTGTGATTGCGCTGCTGCCCGGTGGCGCGACCATGGGGAAGCCGGGCGAGGTGATCAATTCGGCGCTCGCGGGAGCGATGCTCAGTCTGTTCCGGACGGTGGCGCTGGAAATGCGGTCTACTCCGGTCACCGTCAACACGCTGGTGTACGCCATGCGCGCGGCTGACGGGCCGACCGAAGGTGAGGTGTTGGGCGACCCGGAGGCGCTGGCCTGCATGATCGCGTCGCTGCTCGGTTCGGGCGCGCGCGGCATCAACGGCCAGGAAATCTACGCGCTCGCGGGCGCCGATGTGGGGAGGCTGCATCCATGATCGAACTTCCTGCCGGCGGAATCATCACCGGGGCTGCGGGAGGCATTGGTAAGGCACTGACGCTGGCCTTGGTCGGCGCCGGCGTCCATCTGGTCGCCACCGATCTGGACCAGGGCGGGCTGGATGCGCTGGTCCGGGAGGCGGATGGACTGCCGGGAACCGTCATCGGCATCGCCGGCGACGTGCGGGACCGGGACCTGCCGCTCGCGTTGCGCGACCGGGCGCTGGCCGCCTTCGGCGGTGTCGGGTTGCTGGTCAACTGTTCCGGCTTCCTGAGGGACAGCCGTATCCAGAAGATGCCCGTCGACCTGTTCCGCCAGCTGGTCGACATCAACCTGATCGGGCCGTTGCGATTGATCGAAGCCATCGCCCCGGTGATGCAGATGGCCGGGCAGGGAAGGATCGTGTCCATCGCGTCGCGCGCGTGGCTCGGCAATTTCGGCTCGTCCGGCTACAGCTGCGCCAAGGGCGGCATCGTCGGCGCCACGCGGGCCTTGGCACTGGCCCTGGCGCCGCACGGGATCACCGTGAACTGCATCGCCCCGGGCTTCATCGAGACGCCGATGGCGCTTTCGCTACCGCCGCACATCCTGGAGCGGGTGCTCAAGGCCATTCCCGTGGGACGGGCAGGCACGGTCGACGACATCGCGGCGCTTGTGCTGTTTCTTGCCGGGACCGGCAGCGGCTACATCACCGGACAAACGCTGGTGGCCTGTGGCGGCCGCAGTATCAGCAACCCGCTCGCCTCGTCCTGAAGGGACCATGACATGACGACCAAGCCCTGGCGTGATCGCTTCTTCGAAGATTTCGCGGTCGGTGACGTTTGCAAGCACCGCCATGCACGGACCGTGACCCCCTATGACAACATGCTGTTTACGCTCCTGACGCAAAACCCAGCCCCGCTGCACGTCAACCATGATTACGCAAAAGCCGCCGGTCACGAGCGGGTACCGTTCAACTCCACCTTCATCCTGGCCCTGGTTACCGGGCAATCAGTGGCGGACCTGACGCCCAACGTCATGACGAACCTGGGCTGGTCGGAGGTGAAGCTCCCGGCCCCCACCTACGAAGGTGACACCGTCTACAGCGAATCGGAAATTGTGTCCCTGCGCGAGTCCGCCACGCATCCACGTGCCGGTATCATGTCGCTGAGGACCATCGGCTATAACCAAACCGGCACCGTGGTGATCGACTTCGTCCGCACGGTCATGGTCTACAAGGCCGGCCAAGCGCCAAGCCTGCCGCGCCCCGAACCGTGTCGCACCGCTCGCCAACCCCCCCAAGAGACGGTTCCGCATGATGAAAGTCCTCGTCCCCGTTAAGCGAGTGGTCGACTACAACGTTAAGATCCGCGTGAAGGCGGATGGCAGCGGCGTCGAGACCGCGAACGTGAAGATGAGCATGAACCCCTTCGACGAGATCGCCGTCGAGGAAGCCGTGCGCCTGAAGGAGGCCGGCAAGGCGACCGAGATCGTGGTGGTTTCCGTCGGCCCGGCCCAGGCGCAGGAGACGCTGCGCACCGCGCTCGCCATGGGCGCCGACCGCGCCGTCCTGGTGCAGACCGACGTCACCACCGAGCCGCTGGCCGTCGCCAAGGTCCTGAAGGCGCTGGTCGAGAAGGAGGCCCCCGGCCTCGTCATCCTCGGCAAGCAGGCGATCGACGACGACTGCAACCAGACCGGCCAGATGCTGGCCGCGCTGCTCGGCTGGGGCCAGGGCACCTTCGCCTCCAAGGTCGTCGCCGGCGACGGCAAGGTCGCCGTCACCCGCGAGATCGACGGCGGGCTGGAGACGGTCGAGCTGA
>NZ_RWIJ01000003.1:0-426613 GCF_019805165.1 Azospirillum sp. 412522 | reverse complement strand
CCGCCGACCTGCGCCTCAACGAGCCGCGCTACGCTTCGCTGCCCAACATCATGAAGGCGAAGAAGAAGCCGCTGGAGACCGTCACGCCAGACAGCCTGGGCATCGACGTCGCGCCGCGCCTGAAGACGGTGAAGGTGACCGAGCCGCCGAAGCGCCAAGCCGGAATCAAGGTGCCGGACGTCGCCNCCGCCGACCTGCGCCTCAACGAGCCGCGCTACGCTTCGCTGCCCAACATCATGAAGGCGAAGAAGAAGCCGCTGGAGACCGTCGCCCCGGATGCGCTGGGCGTCGACGTCGCGCCGCGCCTGAAGACGGTGAAGGTGACCGAGCCGCCGAAGCGCCAAGCCGGAATCAAGGTGCCGGACGTCGCCACGCTGGTCGACAAGCTGAAGACCGAGGCGCGGGTGATCTGAGGGAGCGCTGGCCTCGTGCCCGAACTCCCCACACCCCGCCCGACAGAGGAAGCCCCCATGCCCATCCTGATCCTCGCCGACCACGACAACGCCAGCCTCAAGCCCGCCACCGCCCATGCGGTGACCGCCGCCGCCAAGCTGGGCAGCGACATCCATGTCCTGGTCGCCGGCCGCAACGCCGCCCCCGCCGCCGCACAGGCCGCCAAGCTGGCCGGCGTCGCCAAGGTGCTGCTCGCCGACGATGCGTCCTACGAGCATGCCCTGGCGGAGCCGGTCGCCGCCCTGCTGGTCTCACTCGCCCCCGGCTACAGCCATGTCCTGGCCACCGCCACCTCGGCGGGCAAGAACGTGCTGCCGCGCGTCGCGGCGCTGCTCGACGTGGCGATGATCTCCGAGATCACCGCCGTGGTTGCCGCCGACATGTTCGAGCGGCCGATCTATGCCGGCAACGCCATCGCCACCGTGCAATCGGCCGACCCGGTGAAGGTGATCACCGTCCGCACCACCGCCTTCGAGGCGGCGCCCGCCAGCGGCAGCGCCGCGGTCGAGAGCATTGCCGCAGTGGCCGACCCGGCCCTGTCGGGCTTCGTGTCGGCCGAGCTGTCGAAGTCGGAGCGTCCGGAACTGACCTCCGCCCGCATCGTCATCTCCGGCGGGCGCGGCATGCAGTCGGGCGACAACTTCCATCTGCTGGAGGCGATCGCCGACAAGCTGGGTGCTGCCGTCGGCGCCAGCCGGGCGGCGGTCGATGCCGGCTTCGTGCCGAACGACTATCAGGTCGGCCAGACCGGCAAGATCGTTGCGCCGGACCTCTATGTCGCCGTCGGCATCTCGGGCGCGATCCAGCATCTGGCCGGCATGAAGGACAGCAAGGTCATCGTCGCCATCAACAAGGACGAGGAGGCGCCGATCTTCCAGGTCGCCGATTACGGTCTCGTCGCCGACCTGTTCAAGGCGCTGCCGGACCTCCAGCAGGCACTGTGACCGCAAGGCCGGGCCTTCCGCGCTGAGGCCCGGCCGCTTCAGGCTTGCCGCGGCGGGCCGGCTGTTCTATCGCTGGCGGCACAGCAACCCGACAGCGGCAGGACGCCATGAGCATCGACGGCATCACCGGACTGGACCATCTGGTCATCGCCACCCGCGACCTGGACGCGGCGCGCGATTCCTATGTCCGGCTTGGCTTCACCGTGACGCCGCGGGGTCACCACACCCAGTTGAAGTCGGCCAACCACACCATCCTGTTCCCGACCGGCACCTATCTGGAGCTGTTGGGCATCGAGGAGCAGCGGCCGGTCAACGCCCATTACGCCGCCTTCCTGCGCCAGCGCGAGGGCATCGCCGCCATCGCGCTGAAGACACCGGACGCTCGCGCCGCCGCCGGACCTCTGACTGCCGCCGGCTTCCCGGCATCGGAACCTGTCGATTTCGGCCGCCCGGTGGAACTGCCGCAGGGCACCCGCGACGCCAACTTCACCATCACCCAGATCGACCCGGCCGCCACCCCGGCCGGCCGGGTCTTCCTGTGCCAGCACCACACGCCCGATCTGGTCTGGCGCCCGGACCAGCTTCAGCATGCCAACGGTGCGACCGGGCTGGAAGCGCTGGTGATCGCCGCCGCCGATCCCGACACAGTTGCCGCCACCTATGCCAAGCTGCTGGGGGGCACCGTCACCGACCGAGGATCCAGCCGCGTGGTGGAACCGGCCGGTCGCGGCAATGGTCAGGTACCGGTGCTGGTCGCCACGCCGGACCTGTTGCATTGGGCCTGGACAGCCGACCCAGCCTTCTCTAAGGCCACCCTGCCCTTCTTCGCCGGCTTCGTGGTGCGCGTCGCCGATCCGGTGAAGACCCAGCAGGTGCTGCAGAAGAGCAAGTTCCCGACCGTGGTCGGTGGCGGCGTGATGCGGGTCGGGTCGGCCAGCGCCTGCGGCGCCATGGTTGCCTTCGCGCAGGACTTCGACCTCGGCAGCCTGATACCCTGAAATTAGCGACGATTTGCGCCTAATTGGGCATAGGACCCGCTGAGTTGCTTGTGTAGTGTCCGCAGACAGTTGCGCCCGCTGACGGGTGCCGGCTGTGGAGACCCAGATGACGACAGCGGGTGAGACGATGGACGTGACGGGAGCCGCGGGTCCGGACGCCGGGTCCGTAACGGCTTCGTCCGCCTCATCCTCCCCATCCTCGCTGTTCGACGCCCTGCCCGCCCCGGCCCTGATGCGCGAGGCGGACGGGCAGCTGCGCGGGAACCGCTGCTTGCTCGACCGCTATGGCAGCGCGGAAGCCTTCCCGGCCGACCTTGCCGATGCCGTTTCCGGGACCGAACGGGAGGTTGCGGTCCTGTCCGCGTCGGGTGAGCCCCGCGACCTGCTGGTCCGCGTCGGCGGCCCGCCCTGGATCGCGACGGTCGAGGATTTGACCGATCAGCGCCGTACGGCGCGCGGGCTGGAACTGGCGACCCAGAAGCTGGAGGAGGCCTGTTGCACAGCCAAGCTCGGCTACTGGGAATACGGCATCCACTCCGGCGAGCTGGTGCTGAACGACGCCGGGTGGGACGTGCTGGGCCATGACCGCGACCGCTTCACCGGCGGCTTCGACGATCTGCTGGGCATCCTGCACCCGGACGACCGCCCGCGCTTCGGCAACATGCTGGAAAGCGTGGTCGGCACCCCCAAGCGCGTCTATGTCGAATACCGGGTCCATGACCGGGACGGCCGGCTCCGCTACGTCTCCTCCTCCTGTGCGCCGCGGCTGGATGCGGACGGGCGGCTGACCCACGTCTTCGGCGTGATGATGGACAGCACCGAACGGGCGGAGGCCGCGGCCCAGCTGGAGGCGGCCAAGCAGCGGCTGGAGGAGGCCTACCGCACCGGCCATCTCGGCTACTGGGAGTACGGCATCCACAGCGGCACCCTGGTCTGGAACCGTGAAGCCTTCGGCATCTACGGCCAGGATCCGGAACGCTTCCAGCCGACCTTCGACAACCTTCTGGGCATCCTGCATCCCGAGGATCGGATGTCCTTCGGCAACATGCTGGAAAGCGTGATCGGCAATTCCCGGCGCGTCTATGTCGAGTACCGGGTGATCGATCCGGCCCAAGAGGTGCGCTACGTCTCCTCCTCCTGCGCGCCGCGCTTCGATCTGGACGGTCGGCTGACCCACCTGTTCGGCGTCATGCTGGACACCACCGAGCGGGCTCGCGCCGCCGACGCCCTGCGTGCCGCCAAGGACCGGGTGGAGCAGGCCTATCGCGAATTGCAGGCCGCCCAGGACAGCCTGGTCCAGACCGAGAAGATGGCCTCGCTCGGCCAGCTTGTGGCCGGCGTGGCGCATGAGGTGAACGGGCCGGTCGGGGTGGCTCTGACCACCGCCTCCCACCTGCTGAGCCGGGCCGAAGATGTGAAGCGCCAATTCGCCGCCAACGCCCTGACCCGCTCGGCCCTGGCCGGGTTTCTGGAGGTGGCGCAGGAGGCGGGCCAACTGCTGGTCGGCAATACCGAGCGCATCGCCGCGCTGGTCCATATGTTCAAGCAGGTGGCCGCCGACCAGACCGGCGACGAGCGCCGCACCTTCTACCTGCGCGAATACACCGAGGATGTACTGCTGAGCCTGCACACGCAGATCGGCTCCTCCGGCCATCGGGTGGAGTTGGTCTGCCCGGAGGCATTGCAGCTGGAAAGCTTCCCCGGCGCCTTCGCCCGCGTGCTGACCCATCTGGTGCGCAATTCCCTGACCCACGCCTTCCGGCCGGAGCAGAGCGGCCGGATCGTCATCGACATCCATGCGGACGGCGACGACTGGATCGAGGTGCTGCACGGCGATGACGGCCAGGGCATTCTCGAGGCCGATCTGCCACGCATCTTCGATCCCTTCTTTACCACCGCCCGCCATGCCGGCTGCGTCGGCCTGGGTCTGCACATCGCCTACAATCTGGCGACCCAGACTCTCGGTGGTCAGTTGAGCGTCCGCAACAGTCCCGGCCAGGGTGCCGTCTTCGTCCTGCGGGTACCACGGCAGGCCCCGGACCTCGGCTAAATCCGGCTTTGAACACCGCCGAGCCGGCTCCGCTCAGGCAACCGTCTGGCGTTCGCGCAGCAGCGGTTCCAGCGCCTCGGCCACGGCGCGGCGAAGGTCGGTGGCGATCACCGGCTTGTGCATGACGCGGAAATTGCCGGCCTCCGCCTCCTGCGCGCGGGCGGGGGCGGTATCGCCGGTCACCAGGATACCGGGCAGGATGCGGCCAAGCGCCAACCGCACCTCACGGATCGCCTCCGTCCCGGTGCGGCCGTCACGCAGACGGTAATCGGCGACGATCAGGTCCGGAGCAGGCCCGCGGTTGGCGAGGTCGAGCGCCTCGGCACAGGATTCGGCGGCCAGCACCGTATAGCCCCACTCCGCGAGCATGGCGCGCAGACCTTCGCGGACGATCATGTCGTCCTCGATCACCAGCACCGTATTGGCGAAGGCCGGGCGCGACGCGAGCGGAGCGGGAAGCGTCTTCGTCGACGGCGGGTCGGCCACCGGCACCTCGACCGCGAAGACCGAGCCTTCGCCGGGTACCGACCGGACCGTCACCCGATGGTCCAGCATGACCGACAGCCGCCGAACCACCGCCAGCCCCAGTCCAAGTCCCTGGTCGCGGTTGCGGCTGGCGTTGCCGACCTGCACGAACTCCTGGAAGATATCCTCCTGCTGGTCGGCGGGGATGCCGATCCCGGTGTCCCACACCTCGATCCGCAGAACCTCGCCACGGCGGCGGCAGCCGATCAGGATGCGACCCTTGTCGGTGTAGCGCAGCGCGTTCTCGACCAGATTCTGCAGGATCCGGCCCAGCAGCATCGGATCGCTATGCACATGCGCGCTGCACGGCACGATGTGCAGGATCAGCCCCTTCTGGACGGCGACAGGGCGGCTGCTGGCGGCGACGCGGTCCATCACCTCGGACAGCGGGAACACCTTGACCTCCGGGACCACCGCCCCCGCCTCGAGCCGTGAAACATCGAGCAGCCCGTCCAGCAGCATCTTCAACGCGCCGAGCGCGCGCTCCATCGTGCCCAGAACATTGCGGGTCATGCCGTCGCTGACACGGCTCGACAGAACCTCCATCAGCAGCATCAGCGACTGCACCGGCTGGCGCAGGTCATGGCTGGCCGCAGCCAGGAACTTGGACTTGGCGACGTTGGCCCGGTCAGCCTCCCGCCGTGCGTCGCCCAGAGCCGCCTGGGCGCGCTTGTGTTCGGAAATGTCGCGGACGGTGGCGATCAGGCTGACCAGCCGGTTGTCGTGGTCACGCACCGGCGATGCGCTCAATTCCAGGCAGCGCGGCCCCTTCGGTTCCTCTCCATTCCCTCCGGGGTCGGGACGGGTCAGTTCGACCCGCGCGTCGCGGCCGACGACGATGGCGTCGCGCAACGGCTGAAGCGCCGCACGGTCGTTCGTCGCCCGTTCCAGCGCCGTCAGGGCGCCGCTGCCGATCAGGTCGGAAACCGGGGCGCCCAGCAGATGCTCCAGCGCCGGATTGACATAGACGATGGGCATGCCCGGCTGGGTGGCATCGGCGATCATGATGCCGTCGTTGCTCCAGGCCAACGCCCGGTTGCGCACCCGCAGCGCGCGGTCGGTGTGGCGGCGCCATTGCAGCTCGACGATGAAGGCGACGACGAACAGCAGGATCACCACGGTGGTGGCGACCGCCCAGGCGATGTAGAGGCGGGCATTGTCGCGCCAGGGACCGAACACGGTCTCGACCGATTCGCCGACCACGGCGATCATCGGATAATCGGAGGCCGACCGGAAGGCGGTGATCCGCTCCACCCCATCGACGGGACTGATCATGCGCATGTGGCCGACGGGATGCTGCCTGATCGCCTGCCACAGTTCGTTGTTGGTCGTTCCCCGGCCGGAGACCGTGTTGGCGCCCACATTGCGGGCGATGATGACGCCGTCGGTGCGCAGCAGCGTCGCAACCCCGTCGGCGGGCAGGCCGAGCACGCGGTAATAACGGGCGAAGGATTCGACCGGGATATCGGCCACGGCGATCCCGGCAAAGGTGCCGTCGCTGTTCTCCAACCGGCGCGACACCGGAATCAGCAGGTCCTGTGTCTCCGACGAGGCATAGGGAATGCCGATCACCAGACCGCGCGGCGCGCTGTCGCGGGCGATGCGGAACTCGTCGCGGTCGATCATCGAGCCCTGGAACGTGGCCCGTCCCCCGCCCATGCTCAGCAGGCCGGCAGCGTCATAGACGCGGATCCCCACCACCAGCCCCTCTTCGAAGGCGCGTCGGGAATCCAGGCGCATGGACCGGTTGCGCTCGGTATTGGCGATCAGGTCCAGCAGCAGGTCGTCGACGCGGCGGAAGGTGGAAACCGCATGCTCCTCCACCAGACGGGCGACGACGGCGGTCTTCTCATGAGCGGTGAGGTCGAGCAGCCGCTCTTCCCGGTGCAGGCGGTCGAGCAGAATCCACCACAGGGCGGCAATGGCGAGCGCAACCGCCAGGGCGGGCAGCACCAGCCGCCCGCCGAAACCGGAAAAAAGCCAGAGCGCCCGCTTCACGTATACCCCGAACGCAGTGGATCGTCCGCCGGCCGCGTCCGTCGGCGGAAAGCGGACGGTGGCGACGACGGGCGGACGCCAGCATGCCGCAACGCAGATAGAGACGCAACGCCGTAACCGGCAAGGTGGCAACCGTAGAGAGTTGCTCCACCACTGCAGACAAACAGCCCCATCATCGCAGCCAGCGCATTCCAATTCCTGTTGCAACGCACCAAACGCTGGCGACCGCGCCGAAAGACCGGCTTTGCCATGCTCGCCCGGCCGGCTATACCGCCGTGATGAACTTCGCACGCGCCATCGCCACCATCGGCGGCCTGACCCTGCTGAGCCGGCTGGCCGGCTTCGCACGCGACATCCTGACCGCGGCGGTGCTGGGCGCCGGCCCGGTCGCAGACGCCTTCTTCGTCGCGCTGAAGCTGCCCAACCTGTTCCGCCGGCTGTTCGCGGAGGGCGCCTTCGGCGTCGCCTTCGTCCCGCTCTTCGCTGCGGAGCTGCAAACCCGTGGACGCGCCGCCGCCATCCGTTTCGCGGAAGAGGCGCTGGCGATGCTGCTGGCGATGCTGCTGCCCTTCACGCTGGCCGCCGTCGTCGCCATGCCCTGGCTGATGCACGGCCTCGCCCCCGGCTTCGTCGACGAACCGGCCAAGTTCGCCCTGGCGGTGGACATGGCGCGGCTGACCTTTCCCTATCTGGCGCTGATCTCGCTGGTGGCGCTTCTCGGCGGGGTGCTGAACGCGCTGGACCGGTTCGGCCCCTTTGCCGCCGCTCCCATCGCCTTCAACCTGACGCTGGTCGCCGCCCTGCTGATCGCCCCGCGGTTGGGGCTGGAACCCGGCACCGCCATGGCGGCGGCGGTGACGCTGTCGGGTGCCGTGCAGGTGGGCTGGATGGCCTGGGCCTGCCGCGAGGCGGGAGTGGTGCTGCGGCTGCGGCGCCCGAGGATGACGGAGGGGATGCGGCGGCTGTTCCGGCTGATCGGACCGGGCGCCATCGGGGCCGGGGTCATGCAGATCAACCTGTTCCTGAACATCGTGCTGGCCTCGCTGCTGCCATCGGGTGCGGTGTCCTTCCTCTATTACGCCGACCGGCTGAACCAGATGCCGCTGGGTGTCATCGGCATCGCCATCGGCACCGCGCTTCTGCCGGTGCTGGCCCGCCATGTCGCCGCCGGGGATGAGCGGATGGTCCGTCATTACCTGAGCCGCGCGATCGAGTTCAGCCTGCTGCTTGGCCTGCCGGCGGCCGTCGCGCTCGGCGCGGCAGGGACCCCCATCGTCGCCGTGCTGTTCCAGCGCGGCGCATTCGGGCCGGAGGAGGCGCACGCCACGGCGATGGCGCTCGCCGCCTATGCCGTCGGCATCCCGGCCTATGTGATCGTGAAATCGCTCAATGCCGCCTTCTTCGCCCGCCACGATACGGTGACGCCGGTGCGGGTCGCCGTCATCGTGACGGTGGCGACGGCGCTTCTGGCGCTGGCGTTCATGCCTTGGCTGGGCCATGTCGGCATCGCGCTCGCCACGGGCCTGACGGCATGGCTCGATGTCGGGCTGCTGGTGGCGGCGATGCGCAGGCGCCGCCTGTTCGACCTGGACGACCGGGTGAAGCACCGCGCCCCCCGGATCGCACTGGCGGCTGCCGGCATGGGGGCGGCACTGGTGCTGGGCGAGGAGTTTCTGGCGCCCTGGCTGGCGGCAGCGTCGGGCATGGTGCGCTTCGGCACGCTGGCCCTGCTGGTAGCCGGGGGTGCCACCGCCTTCGGCGCGCTCGCGGTGGTGTTGGGCGGAGCGAGCCTGGGGGACGTCCGACGGATGCTGTCGAAAACGGCCCTGCCCGCCGAGGAGAAGGCCGGCTGATCAACCTGCCGGGCGAAAGCGGCGCCACTTCCGGAGCCGACTGGTTGAAACAGGGTGCGCCGCTATTTCAACGGCAGATAGACATCAGTCAGCAAATCATGTTCCGGCGTTTCGCCGGCGAAGTTCAGATAGTGGAAATAGACCGGAAAATCGCGAAGCTGCTCGCCACTTTCCGGAAGCCAGTGGCGATACAGGAATTTCACAGTTTCCCCGATCTGCTCGTGAGAACCCCGGTGCCTGACCAGGGCACAGCGTCCGCCGGGAATTTCCTTCTTCATCACGCCTTGCGGATTTTCGGACACCTCGCCATCGACTTCCCCGCAGATGTCGAAACGGAACTCCTCCGGTTCGGTGGTTTCCGGATTGTCGAAGACGATGCCGAAGGTCCGGCATCGCTCGCGTGGGGACAGCCCGCTCGTCTTGCGCCAGTCGATGAAAATCCTGGCTGAGTCATTCACGCCTTCGATCGGCCCGCGATGGCGATAGGCGGCGACGCCAACGGGTGCGAATTCGACGATCGAAACATCCATGGTCCTGATCCTCTTGTGCTTGATGTGATGATAGCGGGCGTGCCATCGACGCCATTCAGGGCCTTTCCTGAATTCGGACGGGGTCTGGCCGAACGCCTTCTTGAAGGCGCGGGAAAAGGATTCCGGCGTCTCGAAGCCGGCATCCAGCGCGATGTCGATGACCTTGTCGGCGGGATAGAACGCCAGCCGGAAGGACGCCCGCTTCAACCGTGCGAGCTGGATGTATTTTCCAATGCTGATGTCGAAGTGAGCGGAAAACAGGCGATGGAAGTGGAACTTCGAGAGGCAGGCGACATCGCTCAACCTGTCGAGCGACAGATCGCCTTCCAGATTTTGCTCGATGTAGTCGAACAGCCGGGAAAATCTCTCCTCATACTCCTGCCTGCTCATCGTCGGTCCGGTTCGCGCGGTTGATGGCGGGAACCATAGGCCGGGGAGCGGGAAGCCGTCCTGGCACATCTTGCTGAATATCGGCCGGCACCTGGGGTCATGGGAACGGGACGGATCGGAGAAGAAGGATGCGGCGCTACCCCTCTTGACGGCGGTCATAGGCAGTCGTACAAGCGAACCCACGTGGTGATTTGGTCGACCGGCTTGCGGGCCACGTAAAACAATCCGCTAAAAAGGTCCGAGCCGCGTCCGCGCCTCGACCCGATCGGTCGGGGCGTTTTTTGTTTGCGGCCGGCCTTGCCCCACCGGCGATCATCAGGGGAGAGTCGCGGAATGTCGCGCACCGATCATCGCAATCCGAACGTCGCGGGGCTGCGCCCGCGGTCCAAGCTGGTCCATGGCGGCATCCGCCGTTCGCAGTTCGACGAAACCTGCGAGGCCCTGTACCAGACCTCCGGCTTCGTCTACGGCTCGGCCGAGGAGGCGGAGAACGCCTTCGCCAACGACGGTGTCCGCCACGTCTATTCCCGCTTCCGCAACCCGACCTCGGCGATGTTCGAGGACCGGCTGACCGAGTATGAAGGCGCCGAATGGGCCTATGCCACCGCCAGCGGCATGGCGGCGGTGCATGGCGCGCTGATGAGCGGTCTGCGCACCGGCGACCGCGTGGTGGCGCCGCGGGCGCTCTTCATCTCCTGCTATTGGGTCCTCAAGGAGTTGTGCGGTCGCTACGGCATCGAGACGGTGTTCGTCGACGGCACCAATCTGGCGGAGTGGGAAGAGGCGCTGTCCAAGCCGACCAAGGCGGTCTTCCTGGAAACCCCCTCGAACCCCGGACTTGAGGTCGTCGATCTCCAGGCCGTCTGCGATCTCGCCCACAAGGCGGGCGCGGTGGTGGTCGCCGACAACGCCTTCGCCACGCCGGTGCTCCAGCGCCCGTTCGAATTCGGCGCCGACGTCGTCATCTATTCGGCGACCAAGCACATCGACGGCCAGGGCCGCTGCCTGGGCGGCGTCATCCTGGCCAAGGACAAGAAGTACGCCGCGGAGGTCATCCACCCCTTCCTGCGCAACACCGGCCCGACCATCTCCCCCTTCAATTCCTGGCTGCTGCTGAAGGGCATGGAGACGCTGGAGCTGCGCGTGCAGGCCCAGTCGGCGGCCGGGCTTCAGGTCGCTGAGTTCCTGGAAAGCCATCCGAAGGTCGCCCAGGTGCTCTACCCGCTGCTGCCCAGCCATCCGCAATATGATCTGGTGCGCAAGCAGATGACCGGCGGCGGCAACATGCTGTCGGTCTTCCTGAAAGGCGGCAAGACCGAGGCGTTCAATGCGCTGAACGGCCTGCGCATGGTGATGATCTCCAACAATCTCGGCGATTCGAAGAGCTTGATCACCCATCCCGCCACCACCACCCATTCCAAGCTGACCGACGAGGAGAAGGCCGCCGCCCGGATCGAACCCGGCCTGCTGCGCCTGTCCGTTGGTCTTGAGGACCCCCAGGACATCATCGAAGATCTCGACCGCGCGCTCGCCGAGGCGTAAAGATCGTGCCGGAACCTATGCTGCACTGCAGCGTTGACCCCGCAGTCAGGTTCCGGCAACGATTTCCGAGAGAGAGGCGACGCCCATGTCACGACAGAACGCCGGCAACGGCCATCCCACCGACCGGCTCATGGCGGTGGCGGGTCAGCTTACCAAGACCGGCCTTCGCGGTGGCGAAATGGGCGTCGCAGCCGCTCAGACCATCGGCTACCGCACGGCGATGATGACGGCGGCGCTGTCGAACCCCATCGACTTCGCCAACCCGGAATTCATCCGCATGGGCTCGGAGAAGGTGGAGGCGGCTGTGGAGGCCTTCCATGCGGTGGCCACCGGCATCAGCGAGTTCGGGCAGGCCTGGGTCACCATGATCACCAAGCAGACCCAGGCTGCCGCCGCCACCATCGGCGGCCTTGCCGCCTGCAAGAGCCCGGTGGAGATCATCGACGTCCAGCAGCGCCTGCTGGCCGACGCCGTCGATGCCGGGATCCACGCCAACCTGCGCCTGATCGAGGCGACGGCCGCTCTGGCCGCCGCCGGCATGAACCCCGCCTACCGCAAGGTGCGCGCCAACGCCCGCCGCCTCGCCCGCGAGCAGGCGTAAGGGATCAGACCACGTCCGCCGGGGCAAGGCGGCAGCAGCTGCCGTCATGCTCCATCTGGATGGTGGCGTGTCCAACGCCGAAGCGGTCCTTCAGCACCATCGAGATCTCGAGCAACAGGGCATCGTCCTGGTGCATCCCGGGACGGACGAGATGGGCGGTCAGCGCGGTTTCCGTCGTACTGATCGGCCAGATGTGCAGGTCGTGCACCTCGGCGACGCCGGGCAGCCCGGCCAGATAGCGCTCCACCCCCGCTCGGTCGATGCCGTCGGGCACCGCGCCCATAGCCAGCCGTACCGAATCGCGCAGCAGCCCCCAGGTGCCGGCGACGATTACCAGCGCAATGATGATGCTGGTCAACGGGTCCAGCCATAGCCAGCCGGTGAAGCGGATCGCCAGCGCCGCCACAACGACGCCCAGCGACACCGCCGCATCGGCCGCCATGTGCAGGTAGGCGCCGCGCAGGTTGATGTCCTGCTTCTGTCCGCCCATGAACAGCCAAGCGGTCCAACCGTTGATGACGATGCCGATCATCGCCACCACCATCACCGTCACCTCCGCCACCGGCTCCGGTGCTGCAAGGCGGTTGGCCGCCTCCAGCAGGATGGCGCCGACCGCGATCAACAGGATCATCGCGTTCAGCAGCGACGCCAGGATCGAGGCATTGCCGAAGCCGTAGGTGTAGCGTCCTTCCGGCATCCGCCGTCCCAGCCACACCGCTCCCCAGGCCAGCAACAGCCCCGTCACGTCGCTGAGATTATGCCCGGCATCGGCCATCAGCGCGGTGGAGTTGGCGATGAGCCCATAGATCGCCTCCACCGCAACGAAGCCGATGTTCAGCAGCGCCCCCAACGCGAAGGAACGGTCATAGCTCGCCGGTCCGTGATGGTGATGGCCGGCTTGGTCATGCCCACCATTGGATGAGTGGGTGTGGGTGGAACCGCCATGGGAATGGCCGTGCGGCATGATGGATGGCCTTGTCGTCTGGACGTGCGCAGCTCTCCCCGGACATTGGACGCGCTGCCCTCCGCGGACAAGCCCGGCATTGGAAATGCGGCGCCCTCTTGCGCCGATCCGCCGCGGCGCCTAGCTTCGCGCGGTCACTCACGATCAACAGTGTACGAGGGAAATGGTCATGAAGGCGCGCGTCACCTGGGTGGACGGCAAGATGTTCGTCGGTGAATCCGGCAGCGGCCATGCCGTGGTGATGGATGGCGCCCCCGAATCCGGCGGCCGCAACGCTGGCGTCCGCCCGATGGAAATGCTGCTGATCGGCATGGGCGGCTGCACCTGCTTCGACGTGGTGATGATCCTGGAAAAGGGCCGCCAGCAGATCACCGACTGCGTCGCCGCCATCGACGCGGAACGGGCTGACACCGATCCGAAGGTGTTCACCAAAATCCATGTCCACTTCACTGTGACCGGCCGCAAGCTGGACCCTGCCAAGGTGGAGCGCGCCATTGCCCTGTCGGCGGAGAAATACTGCTCCGCATCGATCATGCTGGGCCAGACGGCGACCATCACCCACGATTTCGAGGTGATCGAGGCGCCGTGAATACGGGGCCCCGCCCTCCTTTTTCAGTTGCATCCATACGCATGAATCGCGAAGGATCGGATAGATCCCTCGCACTTTCGCGATCAACGCGTGCGCAACGTAACCCTTCTCGTTCTTTTTGCGGCATTTCCCGCCCTCGCTGACGAGGTGCCCTACAGCTTGTCCGACTGGGGCGGGGTCGGACTGTTGCAGGTGCCGAATGCACGGATGGCGCCCGACGGCTCGATGAGCGGCGGGCTGACCGCGCTCGGCGACCTTCACCGTCATTTCACGATTTCCGCCCAGCCGTTGCCCTGGCTGGAGGCTACGGCGCGCAACAGCGCCTATCCGGGCTATTACGGTCTCAGCGAACCCGGCCTCGACCTGAAGCTCCGCCTGCGGCGGGAGGATGACCGCGGCCCGGCACTGGTCGTCGGCGGACGCGACGTCACCGGATCGGGTCTGGACCTGCCGGGAAAGGGACGCTTCGCCGGAGAATACATCGCCCTGTCGCGACGTTGGTGGGATATGGACCTGACGCTCGGTATGGGATGGGGCACGCTGGGCGAAGCCGGTCACCTGCGCAACCCGTTGCGTTTCCTGGGTGGCCGGTTCCGCCGCGACCGAGATCCATCCGCTTGGCCGACCACTCGCGGCCCCAGGGCATGGTTCGGCGGTGAGCGGGTCGCGCTGTTCGGTGGCGCGGAATGGCACACGCCCGTCGATGGCCTGAGTCTCAAGCTGGAATCCTCCGGCGACCGTTTCCGTGCCCAGCGGCAGGACGAGCCGGGCTTCGACCCCGGCAGCCGTTACAGCCTCGGCCTGTCCTGGCGCCCGACATCCTGGACCGATCTGGGTGCCGCCTACGAGCAGGGAAGACGGCTGATGCTGCGGCTGTCGGTCCGCTTCGACCCGGCGGTGGATGCCGACCACCCGACCATCCCACCCCCAGCCATCGGTCCGCGACCCTCCGCCGGAGCGGCATTGTCGGCCGATGCCATCGCGCTGGTGGCGCGTAGCCGCGGCCTGCCCGTGCGTTCGGCCCGAATCGAACGGGAAACAGCGACGCTGTGGCTCGACCCGGCCGGCACCGGCCGGATGCCGCTGGCACGCGAGGTCGGCGATGCCGCGCGCCTGCTGGCCGACCTCGCGCCGCCGCAGGTTGAGCGACTGCGCATCGTCACCGGTGCCGGGGGACTCGATACGGCTGCCGTTACCCTGTTGCGCCGCGACCTGGAACGGGGCGCAAACCACCGCGGCAGCGCCGAAGAGATCTGGCGCACGACCCTCGTAGCACCCGCGGCGGAGGCTCCACCGGGCTGGCGCCCGCGCCTCGACCTGTCGACACGGCTGGTCGCCAGCTTCGATCTGGCGGAACTGGGGACGACGCTGGCCCAGCGCACCCACACCGACGTGATGCTGCAGGCACAGCCGTGGCGCGGTCTGGTGCTGGGCGGTGGGCTGCGCATCAATGCCCCCAGCGATCTGGAGCTGCTGGACACCAATGCCTTGCCGGCGGTGCAGCCGGTGCGCAGCGACCTGCCCCGCTATGCGGACCGCCCGTTGGCGCTTGAGCATGCCTATGCGGCATGGCTCGCCCAGCCGGCGGACGGGCTGACCACGCGGCTGACCGCCGGCCATCTGGAAGAGATGTATGCGGGCATCGGCGCGGAGGCGCTGGTCCAGCTGCCCGCCGCCCGCTGGGCGCTCGGCCTCGACCTCAATCAGGTTTGGAAGCGGCAGCCGGACAGCCTGTTCGCCTTCGACCGCGGCGATGCCCGCGGCACCGGCCATGCCAGCCTCTACTGGGAGTCCCCCGGCGCGGACACGACGACCGCATTGCGGCTCGGCCGTTATCTCGGCGGCGACTGGGGCGGTACGGTGGAGGTGATGCGCCGGTTCGACGGCGGCATCGGCCTGACCGCCCATGCCACCTGGACCGAAGGACCGGACGGTGCGCAGAGCCGCTTCGGCGGGCGGATGGACTGGGGATTGGCTCTGGTGGTGCCGGTCGCCGCATCGGGATGGCTGCCGGTCGGCGGAACGGTGGAAACAGCGGTCCGCACTCTAGGCCGCGATGCCGGACAACGCGTGCAGCAGCCGCTGCCGCTCTACGACCTTCGTGTGCCGGGAGGCGTCGGCCGCCTCACCGGCACATGGTCGCGACTGCTGGACTGACTCAGTGGGCCGGCTTTGTGCCGGGAGTGACAACCGGAGTTGCGGCCGGTGTCGCTGAAGAGTTGCGCGGGTCGAGCACCACGGTCGTCCATTGGCCCTGCGGTGTCATGGCATTGGCGACGTAGCGGTCACCTTCCTTGCGGAAGTCCCGCACCGAGACATAGCCGGCGGCGCTGAGCTGGTTCAGCAGCGTCGTCTGCTGCAACTCGATCGGCTTCTGCCCTCGACCACGGCGCCCGGTGAGGTCCGATGCAGCCCCTCCAGTGGAACCCGTCAGTCCGGAAATATCGCCGCCGGTGCTCCCGGAATAGGTGCCCGAAGAACTCGGCGAGGAATAGCTTTGGGAATAGGTCTGCTGCGCCATCGCCGCCGGAACAGTTGCGAGCGAAGCGGCCATCGCCGCCAGGATCAATCCGGTCTTCATAGGGTCCTCGCTTGCTGTCGTCCTCTCTGGCCGGCGGATGCCGGGCCTCATGCCCAGGGAAACGCACAGGCAGCCCCGTTGTTGCATAAATGCCAGTCCGTACCAGCCTTGCGGCGGCAAGACCATTCGTTCGGTCGGGAACCGGGAACATCGTGCCCACGACGTTGTTCTGATCTTCGAATGCCGCCGCACCGGCTGTGCTTGCCGTCACCTTGGTCCGACTTGCATCGCCAAGCAGAGGCCATGAGACGGAGATGACGGGACGGCGGATGCGGCCACGACTTGTCTCATGTGTGACGCCGGCAGTCCTTGGTGACTATTCGGCCGAACGAGGGAGGGTATGATGCTCTATTGGGCTCTCGTTTTCTTCGTCATCGCGCTGATCGCCGGCGCTCTCGGCTTCGGTGGAATCGCGTCCGCCAGCTCCGGCATCGCGCAGATCCTGTTCTTCCTGTTCCTGGTCCTGTTCGCCATCAGCCTGATCATGGGGCTGGTCCGGCGACGGTAGCCAGGCCTCCAAGCCGGGCGATCCGCCACGGTTCCTCTCCGGCGGGACATTGGCTTGCCGGACGGAACCATCGGCGGATCGCCCGGTTGATTCACGTGTCTCCTGAGGCAGCGAATTCTCTCCTCCAGAGTGACGTCAGGGCCGGCGAGCCCAGGCGGCGCTCCGATTGCCCCCCGCCTCCGGCGGCGTCCTGACTGGATGCCGCCATTCTTTTTGCCTTCGGCCGGCACTCAGCCAGATCATCGAACCCGGCTCGTTGGACATGAAAACGGGGCACCCGGCGACCGGGTGCCCCGCGAAATGAATTGGATTCTCCGAGCCGGCTCTTCGGGCCCGCCGCGATCACGAGTCGGTGTCGTCCGCCGGGTTCTGGCCCTCCATCAGCAGCCGCAGGGCGCGGCGGCCACGCGACAGGCGCGATTTGACGGTGCCGATGGAAATGCCCAGTATGTCAGCCGCCTCGTTGTAGGAGATGCCCTCCAGCCCGATCAACAGAACGACTTCCCGCTGCTCGTTCGGCAACAGGGCCAGCGCCCGGCGCAGATCACGCAGTTCCATTCGCACGAACTGCGATCCGGGGGCAGCCCCGATGGCGGCCTGGGCCTCGGCGTCGATGTCGACCACCGGCTGGCGGCGGCGCACGCCGTTGATGTGCAGGTTGCGCAGAATGGTGAACAGCCACGCGCGGAGGTTGGTGCCGGGGCGCCACAGATGCAGCCGTGACAGCGCACGCTCAAGGCATTCCTGCACCAGATCGTCGGCCAGCGTGGCATCGCGCACCATGGCACGGGCGAAGCGGCGCAGGCGCGGGATCTCCTCCTCGATCTGACGGATCACCGCGGGATCGGGCGGAGCGTTGGGATCGGGACGAAACTCCTCCTCTCCACCGGCCTCGACGACGGCATCTTCGTCAGCATGGGCTTCTTCGGTCCCGATATCGGCTTCGGCCCTTTTCGCCTCCGCATGGACAGTCAAATGGGTCTCCATCCCGGCATCGGCGGTTTCCTGGTCATGGTACGTCGGCAGGCCGTCCGAACGGGTCCGGCCAACGGCCCCGGCGCCGAACTGTACCGGATCGGCCGGAGCCGGGCCGCGCAGTCGGTGGCTCAAGGTGGTTGCGACGTGGTTCGCCATCGGTGAAACGATGCCTCCATAAATGCCGTTCGCCACGGCGGCGCCGGCCGCATCTTTGCTGCGGATGGCGTTGCCGGGGCCTCCGGCGCGAAGGCCCCGAACGCGGATGGTCTCCATCGTCCGGGGCCGTCGATTTTGCAGCCGATTATCTGGCCCGATCCGTACGTAATGAGCGTACAAAGGAGCTGCCAGTTGGGAAAAAGGCTAATGGGTCATACAATAGGGCCGATTAACCCCTAGAGTACCCCTGCTATCCCACTCCAATCACCGTTCGGGCATTGGCTTAAAACTTGGTCGTTCGTTATTTCTCCAACTCGATTGGAGGACGCATGACCAACCTGAAAAGAAAAAGACCGACCGACGACCGTCGATCGGCCTATGTATTTTTTATTGGCAGCGCCACATCAACCACTTACGGCGATGTATTGACCGGCAGCCAGCCTTCCGTTTCGGCTTATACCGCCGCGTCCGACATCCGGCCAGACGGATACAGCGGCGTCCTCCCTGAGAGTTCTGCTTCCGACCTTTTGATGGTCTCCAAAAGCCCGAAGAAAATCATACAGGGGGGTCCGGTGGAAGGCCACACGAACCTTTGCGGTACGCCGTCCGCGCAATGCGCCTCGGCAACCTCACAGCGTAATCACAAGGCGTGGACCCGCCCGGCGCGCATTGCGGCATTGGCGGCGGCCATGCTTGCGCCCGGCCTGATGGCGAGCACACCGGCCGTTGCCGGCATCGCCGAGAAGACGGTCGCCGCGCTGGAGGCCCTGGCCAGCAAGGGCAGCGCCCGCGCCCAATATGAACTGGCCCAGCATTATGAACGCGCCGACGGCGTGAAGGCCGACCCGCGGCTGGCCCTGTCCCTCTATTGCCGGGCCGCCCGCCAGGACTATGCCGACGCCGCACTGATGGCCGGGCGCATGCACATGGCGGGATTGGGCGGCGTGTCCAAGGACGCCGATCTGGGCCGTGCCTGGCTGCGCAAGGCCGCTGCCCTCGGCAGCGAACCGGCGGAACGGCTGGTCGGCAGCGCCAGCGGGATGGTGAAGACGCCGGATCGCTGCGAGCCGCCCAACCTGCGCTGGGGCATCATCCGCAAGCCTCCGGCCGAAATCCGCGCCATGGTGCAGAAGATGGCGCCAACCTACGGTCTCGACCCCGATCTGGTGCTGTCGGTCATCGCCGTCGAATCCGGCTATCGCATCGACGTGGTGTCGAACAAGAACGCCCAGGGGCTGATGCAGTTGATCCCGGAGACGGCGGAGCGCTTCGGCGTCTCCGACCCCTTCAATGCGGAACAGAACCTGCGCGGCGGCATGAAGTACCTGCGCTGGCTGCTGGCATATTTCGACGGCAACGTCGCCTATGCGCTGGCGGGCTACAACGCCGGCGAGGGAGCGGTTCTGCAATACAAGGGCATCCCGCCCTACCGCGAGACGCAGGATTACGTAACCAAGATTCGCGGCATCTATGCGCCGACCTATCATCCCTTCAACCGGAACGTCGTGCAATCGGCGGGGCTTGTCAGCACCGCGCGAGAGGAGGTCGCCGAGCTGTCGCTTTCGACCAGGACGCGCAGCAGCGGAAAGCGGTGAGAACGGGAGATTGCGACTCGGAAAAATGCGACTCGAGCGACTCGGGCGGCGTTTGGTTAACACTTTGGTTATAAACTGACGATTACCCTCAGGGAACGACGGATTTCGCAAGCGCTGGCGCCCTTCGGGGCGCCTCCCCGCGTCACCCGCCAGCGTCTCACCCGCAACGTTTCATCCGAACGTTTCCCGAGGACCTGCCCGATGCCCATGGCCGCCGACGTCGACACCATCGAACGCACCTCCATCGTCGCCTACACGCTGCTGAACGAGCTTCACGATGTCCTGGCCCTGCCCAAGGCTCCGGACGACGTCACGCTGGGCATCCTGATGGGCATGGCCATGTTCCTCGACGACAAGGTCGGCCCGATGCGCGCCAAGCGCCTGATGGCAGAGGCGCCGACCATCGTGTTGAAGACGGATGCCCACGTCACCGCCGATCAGACCCAGCGCATCATGCCGGTCCTGCGTGCGTTCGGCGACCACCTGAAGGAACTGCGCATGAAGGCGGAACGTCCAGTCAGCGGTTCCGTCGGCTGATCGCCGGCTCCTACCACATCCCAACAGGGCTGTTTCGAGATTGCGGACCCGGCGCCAGCCACGGCGGCGGGTCCATCGCGTTTCTGCCGGCCTGGTTACGGGAGCGGTCACGGATTGTCAGGCTGCTTGACCAATAGGTGAAATGGGTGGAAGCTTTCCACCCATGGACTGGTTCACCGGGATCAGCATCGTCGCCATCGCGGCCGGCGTGACCATCAGCCTTGTCGTGCTGGTGGCCGTCGGGTCGATCCGACGCAGCCAGAATGAAGCAGCGGCGCGCCAGTCCCAGCAGATCCGCAAACTGACGGAGACGGTGGCGACCCTGTCCCAGCAGCAGCAGGCGGCGCAGACCCGCATCCAGCAACTGACCGATGCCAACCGCAAGCTGTCGGATGAACTCTCGGCACTGGGCGAACGGTTGAGCGATGCCGACGCGGTCCAGCGCGTGGCCGGCACGGCGAGGCTTCTCCATTGACCGTGACCGCTTTGCCTGATGCCTTCCACCCCGATGCCGCCCGCGAGCGCAAGCGCTGGGCCGCCAGCGCGGACGCCTGGGACCGCTGGGCCGACCCGATGGCCGATCTGGCCGACAAGCTGAACCGTCCGCTTCTCGACGCCGCGGGATTGGCGGAGGGCCACCGGCTGCTCGACCTCGCTTCCGGTGCGGGAGAGCCGGCGCTGAGCGCCGCGCGCCGTGCCGGGCCGGACGGGCTGGTGGTGGGCAGCGACCTCGTCCCCGGCATGATGGCCGGCGCGGTCCGCCGTGCCCACGGCGTGGAAGGGCCGGCGCCTGCCTTCACCGCTGCCGACATGACCGCCCTGCCCTTCGCCGACGCCGCATTCGACGGGGTGACCTGCCGCTTCGGTATCATGTTCGTGCCGGCGGCGGAGTCCGCCCTGCGCGAAGTGCGGCGCGTCCTGCGCCCCGGCGGCAGAGCCGCCTTCATGGTCTGGGGGCCGCGCGCCGGTAACGGGCTGTTCGCGGAGATCGGCGACGCGGTTGCCGGTCATCTGGGCGAGGATGGCAGCCTCGACCCGCTGTTCCGCTTCTCAGCACCGGGCTTGCTGTCGGATCTGATGCGCGCCGCCGGCTTTGCGGCAACGTCGGAGACCGACTTGACTCCGGTCCGCAAGGCCCCCGCCGGGCAGCCCTTCTGGCGTGCTGCCCTGGAGATGAGCTTCGGCCATCGGTTGGCAGGATTGAGCGCGGAGCAACGCGTGACGCTCGAGGCGGACATCGACCGACGGTTCGACGCCCAAGCGGTCGGCGGCATCGTGCCGGTGCCGTCGCATGCGCGGATCGTCGTGGGTTGGTAGGGGCTGATCTGCCAGCCCTCACCTCAACCTCGCCCCTCAATAATCCTTCTCATACACCACCCCGAACTTCGTCTCCGAATTGGCGCCGACCGAGGCGGTGCCCTTCAGGTTCTTGGTGATGTCGACCTCGACCTTCGCCCGGCTCTGGTTGGCGCCGATGCCCTGCTCAACGCCGACATAGACGCGATCGCTGACATAGCGGCCGGCCTGCACGGCGCCGCCCTTGCCGTTTTCCCCCTGGGTGAAGTCCAGCCGGTCGACGCCCAGGCCGCGGCGCACCTTGTCCAGAATCCCGCCACCGCCACCGCCCACACCCGCCAGCGACGCCGCGGACTGGGCAAGTTGGACCGCTTCCGCCGCGCTCAGGTCGCCCACCGACTTGCCGAACAGCACGCCGGCCAGCACCTCGTCCTGCGGCAGCCCCTGGGGAGAGGTCAGTTCGATCTTCGGCTGGCGGGCGGTGCCGCTGACCACGACGTCGGCGGTGATGCCGTTGGCCGTCGCTTCCGCCAGCAGATCGAGCCTTGGGTCGATCGGCTGGGTGCCGTCGAAGTCGAAGATTCCGCGCTTGAACTCGAAATTCTTGGCCAGCAGGTTCAGGCTGCCTTTCAGGATGTTGAAGCGGCCGGTCACCTCCGGTGCCGCGGCGGTGCCCTTGACACGCAGGTTGCCGGCAAGCTCCGCATCCAGCCCACGGCCGCGCACGAAAATCTGGTTTGGGGCGTTCACCGTCATGTCCAGCGCCAGCACGAACGGTGTCGCAACTGGCGGAGCCTCCGACGGCTGGGGCACGCGACGGGTGCCGGTGGCGGTGGACACCTGCGTCGTCCCACGGGCTCGCTTGCCTTTGCCGACCTCCGTGACCTTCAGGTCCACGACATTGGCGGGCATACGGTCTGGAACCTGGAGTTCGGCACGGCGGATATCGATCGGACCGGCCAGCCGGGCGTTGGCGAAACCGCCGGTCAGGGTCAGGTTGGCCCCGATCTCCGCCGTCACCAGATCGATCTCGACCAGCCGGGCGTTGTCGGCTTGCAGAGCGATGTCCAATTGGCGGTCGGCGGGGGCGGCCGGACGAATGACACCGCTGGCGCTGATGGCGCCGCCGTTGCGGGTGCGGCCGCGGAAGCTCTGGATGGTGAAGACGTCGCCGTCACCGATCAGCCGTGCCTCGATGTTGGTGATGACTGCACCCGACGCGCGGTTCTCATAGCGCCCGTTCGCCAGCACCACCGACCCGCCGAGCGATGGCTTGTCCACCGTCCCGCCGGCTCGCACGTCCAGCCGCAGCGATCCGCGCGCCCGGTCGCCGGACGCGGCGAGCAGGTCGTTCGCCAACGACAGATCCACCGTGCCGTTGACCGCCGCCTCCAATGCTCCCTTGGGTGGAACGCTGACGGCATAGCTGTCGGGATCCATCACCAGGGGAAGGGCGGCGTTGGCGGTCAGCGTGCCGGCATTCTTCGGCATGGAAATCTGGCTGTTCAACGACAGGCGGCGGTCGCGCCATTGGGCATCCAGCGACGCGTCGATGCCCGGCAGCCCGGCCTGGGTGGTCTGCTGCGCCTTCAGCCCGCTGATCCGCAGGGTGGCGTCGGCGCGCGGGTTGCGCAACGTGCCGCCCAGCGACGCCCGCGCGTTGGCGACGCCGTCCAGCAGCAGGGTCGGGCTGGCCAGCTTCGCCAGCGCCAGAGGCAGGCGGTCGACGCTCAGTTCCCCACTCAGCCGGTCGCCGTTCAGGCCAAGGTCGGCCGCCAGCCGGGCATTGCCCGACGCCAGCCGCAACTCCTTCACCTCGTAGCGGCGTTCGGCCAGCAGGATGGTCGCCGGCGCGGTCGTCCGCAGTTCCTCCCCGGCATAGCGCGCCTGCAACCGGTCGAGCCGGATGCGCATCACCTCCCCTTCCCTTGCCAACCCGCCGGCAAGATCGAGGGCTATAGGCTGCGTCCCCGCTCCGGCGGCATTGGCCTGGAAGGACGCCTTGGCCAGCGACCCGTCCACGGAGGCAGTGACGCTGCGCAGATCGTTGCCGGCGGCCTTGCCGTCGGTCATCTCCACCCGAGCCTTGCCGCTGGGGGTGCCGAGGGCGTCGGCGACATCGGCCTTCGCGGTCAGGCGCCGGGCGGTCAGCAGCGGCCCGCCCTCCTTTTGCCCCTGGCCCTCCACCCTCAGGTCGCTGGCCTCGGCGGTCAGGTTGGCGGCCTGCTTGCCACCCTTGCCGTCCAGCGCCAGAGTGAAACTCGCCGCGCCGCCGAGCGGCATCCCGGCCAACTCCGAAAAACCGTTCAGATTGGGCAGCTTGCCGTCCAGCCGGCCGGTGGCCAGCAACGTGTCGAACGCCACCTGCGCCTGCCCGGTGATACGGTTGGTCCCGTTGGCGATGGTCAGCCCATCCAGCCGCAGCGTCTGTTCGCGCAGCGCATAGCGCCCGTCCACCGACAGCGGCGTCCTGTCCAGATTGGTGCGGGCCGACACCGTGCCGTTCGGCGTGGCTGGCAGGCCGGCGGCCGTCGCCTTCACCTCGGTGGCGCCCAGCCGGCGGCCCTGAACCACGAGGTCGCGGGCGCTCAGCGTCGCCTGCGCCTCGATGGCGTCGAGCGGACCGCGGGCGGTCGCCTCCAGCGTCGCCGCCCCCTCCATCGGCGTGCCGAGCGTGCCACCCAGCGGTGCCAGCTTCGCCACGGTCAGGCTGGTGCGGGCATCGACCCTGCTGTCGACCAGCGCGGCGTTGCCGGTCAGTTTGCCGTTGCGGCCGTCGACCGTCAGGTTGGTCAGCCGCATGGCGCCGTCCGGCTCCATCCTGGCAGCCAGCGCCAGCGCCGCCTTGTCGCCCAACACCGCATCGGCAGGAGTGCCAGTGGACAGCCGGTCGAGACTGCCTGTCAGATCGGCGGTCAGCGTGCCATCGGCACCGCGCTTCACCGGCCCGCCCAGCGCCACAGACCCCGCCAACGGACGGCCGGCAAGGCCGGACAGCGGAGCGAGGTCGTCAGCGCCCGCGGTCACGGTCAAATCCGCCGTCTGGCCCCAACCGCCGACGCTTCCCTTCACCTCGGCCCGCGCCGCGGCGGCAGTCAATGCGAGCGTCTCCAGCCCGATCCCGCCGCTGCCGGTGTCGATCCGCACACGGGCAGTCAGGGTCGTCTCCGGCCCGGTCAAACGGCCCAGCGCCGGATCGTCGGCGGCAAGGTCGCTCAGGGTGGCGTTCACCGCGACGTTCAGCGCGTTCAGCGCTCCCTCGGCGGAACCTTCCACCACGCCTTCGCGCCATGACAACGGCACCAGCGGGTGCAGGGTGGAATCCGGACCGGCCTGTACCGTCCAGCGCAGGTTCAGGCTCTTGTAGTCTCCGGCGACCTCGCCGTTCACCGCCGCACTCGCCGCGGCGACGGTCAGCGCCAGCGGGCGCAGGCTGATGGCCCCCGACGGCGCCCGCAGCACGCTGGCATTCAGCGTCGGGCTGCTTCCGATCAGGGGCGTGACGGCATCCCCCACCAGCCCGGCGATCAGCGGCGCGAAGTTGCCGCCGGCCGCCAGCGTCAGCGCATGCCCTTCCGGCAGCTTCTTGATGGTGGCGTCGGCGTTCAGGGTACCGGTGGGTGCTGCGGCCTCGCCGGCCATGGCGGTCAGCTTGCCGGTCCAGTCGTCCAACGTGCCGTCGCCCTTCAGCGCCAGCTCGACCGGCGGCAGGCCGGGCATCGACAGCGCGCGGGCCATGACGCCGCCCGCTGGTTCCGACGCATTGACCGACAGGTTCAGTGTATTCTTGGCGGGATCGAAGGCGGCGACCAGATCGGCCTTGCCGGGCTTGTCGTCGATGCGTGCCACCGACAGGTTGGCGTTCAGCGCCCCGCCGCTATGCTCCAGCGCCAGGGCGCCGGCGATGCGCAGCACCGCCTGTTCGCCCAGCAGTGCCGGCGCCAGGTCCAGCCGCTCCACCAGCAGCTTCTTCAGGTCGATGTCCACCGGCAGGCTGGGCAGCAGCGGAGCATTCGGGTCCGACGGGGTCGCCGGCCGGGTGCTGACCGGCGCACGGGTCACCGCGACCGAACCCGCCTCCAGCGCATCGATCCTGGCGCTGCGCATGAACAGGGCGGACGGCGACATCACCACATGCAGCCGGTCGATGGTCAGCCAGACGCCCTGGCTGTCGGCCAGCGTGACGGTGGCGATGGTGAAGTCGGTGGGGATGCTGCCTTCGATGGCGCCCAACTTCAGGTGCATGTCCGGCGATTCGACGGCACCCTCGATCTTCTCGACCAGCCATTCGCGAGCCGTATCGCCAGGGAACAGCGAGAAGGCCCGTGCGGGCTGCGGACCGGCCAGCAGGCCGGCAAGGATCGTCAGACCGACCAGAAATAAGCGAACCGCCGTCACACCAGACCCTTTCACCAGCGCCACCGTTGTCTCAACCGCAATAAACGGTCATCGTCCCGAAGGATTGGGACGAAATTGCGCCATCAGAACGCCTGCCCCAGGCTGAGATACAGCTGCCAGCGCGAATCGCCGCTGGCGGGGTTGAGGGGGACGCCGACATCCACCCGCAGCGGGCCGAAATCGGTGTAGTAGCGCAGGCCCAGCCCGGCGCCGACGCGCAGCGGCTCGCTGAAGTCGGGATAGGCCGAATCGTAGACCGTGCCGGCATCGACGAACGGCACGACGCCGATGCTCTCCGTCACCTTGATGCGCAGCTCCGCGCCGATCTCGAACAGCGACCGGCCGCCGACCGGGTCGTCGTAGCGGTCGCGCGGCCCCGCCTTCTGGAAGCCATAGCCGCGCACCGATCCGCCGCCGCCGGCATAGAAGCGGTGGTCCGGCGGTATGTCGGTCAGCGAGGTGCCGAGGATGCTGCCCAGCCCGACCCGAGCCGCGGCGACATAGTTCCCGTCCTTGCCGAGGTCGTAATAGGTGGAGCCGTTGAACAGCACCGAGGTGAAGGGCGACTTGGTGTCGCCGCCGACCCGGAACCAGGGCGTCACCTGCAAGGACGCCCGCTGCCCGGAGGTCGGGTTCAGCAGATTGTCCGTGCCGTTCCAGGCCGCCCCCAGCGGCACGCCGATGAAGGAGGTCTGGTAGGTGGCGTCCTCCGTCCTGACCCGCCCGCGCTCGCCGGTCAGGCCGTAGCTGACGGTCAGCTGGTCGGTCAGCGGCCGTTCCAGCTTGACCGTCAGTTCCGAGGCGACGCGGCTGTAGGCCGGGGGTTGGTCGTTGACCACGGCGAAATTGACCACCAGCGACTGCTTCACCGCCAGGAAGTCGGGCTTGCGGAAATTGACGCTGAAGCGCAGGTCCGGCAGGTCGTTGCCCTTGCTGGAGCTGCCGCCGGACGATCCGGCGACGCGCCCGACATCGACGCCGACGCGCAGCTGCTCCGCCCCGCCGAACAGGTTGCGATGGCCCCAGTAGGCATTGGCGCCCAGCCCGTCCTGGGTCGAGTAAGTGACGCCGCCGCCGATGAAGCGGCGCTTGCGCTCGCTGACCGTGACGATCACCGGGGTCACACCGTCCGGCCCCGGCTCGTCCGCCATCCGCACGCGGACGGTGTCGAAGACCTGGAGGGCGGCGATGTCCTGGCGCGCCCGATCGGTGGCGGCCGGATCGAAGACCTGCCCCTCCTTCCAGGCGAGGCGCCCGCGCACCAGATCCTCGTCGACCTGCTCCAGCCCCTCGATCCGGGTAGCGCCATAGCGGGTGAGCGGGCCGGGATCGACGGTATAGGCGACGTCCATCTTGCGGTCGGAATGGTCGACCACCACCTCGCGGTCGGATGCCTTGGCGAAGGCATAACCGCGCTTGCTCAGCCGGCCGACCAGTTCCGATTCGGCGTCCAACACCTTCTGCGCCACCGCGGGCGCGCCGGCCACGAGGCCGAGATCGTCGGTCGCGACTTCCTTCGGCAGGCTGGAGCCGCCAGCGCCTCGCACCGTCACCGTCTTGATATGGTAGAGCGGTCCCGGCGTCACCGCGACCGTCACCTTGACCGGCGGCGCCTCTCCCCCCGCGGGCAGGGAGCCCGTCGCCGCGGGATCGTCGATGCGGATGTCCAGCTTGGCGTCGTAGTAGCCGGCGGAGCGCAGCGCCGTCTGCAGGCGGTCGCGGTCGCTGTCGGCGCGCCGTTCCAGCCCGATCAGCGAGGGCGGATGATCGTCCTTCAACTCCACCAGTGTGGAGGCGTCGCGCAGCGTGCCGCGCAGGCCGTCATCCTCGACCCCTGTAATGTCCACCTCATAGGTGATGCCGGCCGGCCTCACCTCCTCATCCGGCAGGACGCTCTCCGGAGGCACAGCGGGCACGGCGCCGGGGATGCTGTCTGGGGGAGAATCCTGGGAAAGCGCGGCACCCGCCGGCCCCAGCAACAGCAGGGCGGCGACGAGCGGCGCGGCGATCGGGGCCTTGGGCGGAACGGCTGCAATCCTGGTTGCAGCGGCCGCCCGGCGGCGGGAAGCGGAAGCGAAGCGGATCATCGTCCCCAATGTAGGGCCCATTGACGCATGGCTCCATCCCGGAAATTCGCCCTAGACCAAAGGGCACGGCGCTTGCGTTTTTTCCACAGATCCATATATTGCGCCGCAACAGTTTCCCCGACAGCGCCCACCGATTTCTTCGGCGGGCCTTTTTGTTGTTTGCGGCGAGGTGCTGCGTGTCGGGGGTGCCATTGCGAGACCAAGGCTCCATGAATCTCCGTAACGTCGCTATCATCGCCCACGTCGACCACGGCAAGACCACGCTGGTCGACCAACTCCTCAAGCAGGCCGGCTCGTTCCGCGAGAACCAGCAGGTCGCCGAACGCGCCATGGACTCCAACGATCTGGAGCGCGAGCGCGGCATCACCATCCTGGCCAAGTGCACGTCCGTTCTGTGGAACGACCTGCGCATCAACATCGTCGACACCCCCGGCCACGCCGATTTCGGCGGCGAGGTGGAGCGCATCCTCTCCATGGTCGACGGCGTCGTCCTGCTCTGCGACGCGGCCGAAGGCCCGCTGCCGCAGACCAAGTTCGTGCTGGGCAAGGCCCTGAAGCTCGGCCTGCGCCCGATCGTCGTCATCAACAAGGTGGACCGTCCCGACGGCCGTCCGCACGAGGTGCATGACGAGGTGTTCGACCTGTTCGCCTCGCTCGACGCCTCGAACGAGCAGCTGGACTTCCCGACCCTGTTCGCCTCGGGCCGCAACGGCTGGGCGACCACGGACCTGGAGAACGGCGCCCGCGAGACGCTGACCCCGCTGTTCGAGCTGATCCGCGACCATGTCCCGGCCCCGAAGGTCGAGGAGAACCTGCCCTTCAGCATGCTGGCGACCACGCTGGAAGCGAACCCGTATCTGGGCCGCATCCTGACCGGCCGCATCCTGACCGGCTCGGTCAAGGTCAACATGGCGGTCAAGTCGCTGAGCCGCGACGGCAAGCTGGTCGAGAACGCCCGCATCAGCAAGGTGCTGGCCTTCCGCGGCCTGGAGCGCGTTCCGGTGGACGAGGCGCATGCCGGCGACATCGTCGCGCTGGCGGGCATGACCAACACCACGGTGGCCGACACCATCTGCGCGCCTGAAGTGGCCGAGCCGCTGTCGGCCCAGCCGATCGACCCGCCGACCCTGGCGATGACCTTCTCGGTCAACGACAGCCCGCTGGCCGGCCGCGAGGGCGACAAGGTCACCAGCCGCATGATCCGCGACCGCCTGTTCCGCGAAGCGGAAGGCAACGTGGCTCTGCGCATCTCCGACACCGAGGGCGGCGATGCCTTCGAGGTGGCCGGCCGCGGCGAACTGCAGCTGGGCATCCTGATCGAGACGATGCGCCGCGAGGGCTACGAGCTGGCGATCAGCCGTCCGCGCGTGCTGTTCAAGACCGATCCGCTGAACGGCCAGCGCCTGGAGCCGATCGAGGAAGTCGTCGTCGACGTCGACGAGGAGTTCTCGGGCACCGTCGTGCAGAAGATGGCGGAGCGCAAGGCCGACCTCATCGAGATGCGCCCCAGCGGCGGCAACAAGACCCGCATCGTCTTCCACGCCCCGTCGCGCGGCCTGATCGGCTATCAGGGCGAGTTCCTGACCGACACCCGCGGCACCGGCATCATGAACCGCCTGTTCCACGGCTACGCTCCCTTCAAGGGCGCCATCGCGGCGCGGCGCACCGGCGTCCTGATCTCCAACAGCGACGGCACCGCGGTGGCTTACGCCCTGTGGAACCTGGAAGACCGCGGCCCGATGCTGATCGATCCAGGCGTGCCGGTGTACCAGGGCATGATCATCGGCGAGCACACCCGCGGCAACGACCTCGAGGTCAATGTCATCAAGGGCAAGCAGCTGACGAACATCCGCACCACCAGCAAGGACGAAGCGGTCCGCCTGACCCCGCCGATCCAGATGACCCTGGAGAAGGCGCTGTCCTACATCTCCGACGACGAGCTGGTGGAAGTGACGCCGAAGTCGATCCGCCTGCGCAAGCGCTACCTCGACCCGAACGAGCGCAAGCGCCACTCGCGCGCCGCCGAAGCCAGCTGATAACGGTTCGCATATAGGTTAGAGTACCGGCGGCGCTTGCCCCCTGACAGGGAGCAAGCGCTGCCTTCTTTTTTGAACCGCCCTCCTTTTTGAACCGATGCGAGGATGTTTCCGTATGGCGATGGCGACCGACGCGAAGTCCCCCGGCTCCCCGTCCTTCTCCCTCCGTCGCCTGTGGCCGCGCATCGGCCTCACGGGCCTGTCCGCCCTGGTCCTCGCGCTGCTGATCGCCCTGCCGATCCTCGCCGTCTTCGTCCAGTCGGCCGGCGTCTCCACCGAGCTTTGGGGGCACATGGCGCGGACGGTGCTTCCCGGCTATATCCTCAACACCCTGATCCTGCTGGGCATCGTCGGCGCCGTGACGCTGGTGACCGGCGTCGCCTGCGCTTGGACCGTCACCATGCACGACTTCCGCGGCCGCGGGGTCCTGCAATGGGTGCTGCTGCTGCCGCTGGCCATGCCGGCCTATGTGCTCGCCTATACCTACACCGATTTCCTGCAGTTCGCCGGACCGCTGCAATCCTTCCTGCGCGCCACCTTCGGCTGGCGCCGGGGCGATTACTGGTTCCCGGAGATCCACACCGCCTGGGGCACCGGGCTGGTGCTGTCGTCGGTGCTGTACCCCTACGTCTATGTGCTGACCCGCGCCGCCTTCCTCGAACAGTCGGTCTGCGTGCTGGAAGCCAGCCGCACGCTGGGCTGCTCCGCCTTCGGAGCCTTCCGCCGCGTGGCCCTGCCGCTGGCCCGCCCGGCTCTGGTCACCGGCGTCGGCTACGCGCTGATGGAGACCTTGGCGGACTTCGGCGCGGTCCGCTACTTCGGCATCGACACCTTCACCGTCGGCATCTACCGCACTTGGTTCGCGCTGGGCGACCCCGCCGCCGCGGCACAGCTTGCCGCCGTGCTGCTTCTGGTGGTGCTGGCGCTGGTCGGGCTGGAGCGGCTGTCGCGCGGCAGGATGCGCTTCCACCAGACCACCGGCCGCTACCGCGCCCTGCCCGCCCCGCGCCTGTCGGCGCGCGGCACGGTTTTAGCCTGGATCGTCTGCCTGACGCCGGTGCTGTTCGGCTTCCTGCTGCCGGGCGCGGTGCTGGTCCGGATGATCCTGCGCGGCGGGACGGAGCTGACGCTCGCCCGCTTCACCGACCTGACGGTAAACACCTTCATCCTCGGCGCCAGCGGTGCGGTCCTGGTTGTTGCGGTGGCGCTGATGGTGGTCCATGGCGTTCGCCACGACCGTAGCGGTTTCGCCAGCGGAGCCGCCCGCCTCGCTTCGCTCGGCTACGCCACGCCGGGGACGGTCATCGCCGTCGGCATCCTCATCACGGTCGGGCTGACGGGCGACTGGACCGGCTGGCCGATGGGCGTGATCCTCGGCACCACCATCGCCGGCATCCTCTACGGCTATCTGATCCGCTTCTTCGTCGTCGCCTATGGGCCGCTGGAATCCGGATTCGCCAAGATCGGCCCCAATCTGGAAGGGGCGGCGCGCTCGCTCGGCCACACGCCCTGGCAGGTGCTGCGCCGGGTCCACCTGCCGCTGCTGCGCCCCAGCCTGCTCAGCGCCGCCATGCTGGTCTTCGTCGACATCACGAAGGAGTTGCCGGCGACGATGATCCTGCGGCCCTTCAACTTCGACACGCTGGCGATCGAAGCCTTCCGCATGGCCTCCACCGAGCGGCTGGACGATGCCGCCCTGCCCGCCCTGGTGATCGTGCTGGTCGGGCTGGCGCCGGTCATCTATCTCAGCCGCACCATCGCTGCCTCCCGGCCCGGGCATCAGGGATAGGCCCTCCTCAGACCTCGGTCCGGCTTTCCATCCGTTCGTCGTGCCCGGGGTCCGGCAGCGACGGCGTTGCTGGCCGGCATGCGCGCAGCTTCTCGCGCTGTTTCCAGCGCCGGAAGGACTGCTGGTTCCACCAGCCGTGCAGCCGGCCGCCGATGTCGGCGATCCGCTGATAGAGCGGACGCCGCCGGCTGGTCACCCGGGCAGGCTCCAGCGCCAAGCCGACGGAGGTGATGGTGCTCTCGTCCATGTCGCGCACGATCAGTTCGACCCCGCCCATGCGCACCCGGTCCCCCAGCTCGCAGGAGCCGCCGAACTCGTTGCGCAGCAGGTCGCTCAGCGTCAGGCGGGCATTGGGCAGCGACAGCGGCAGGCCGTACATCTCGGCGATCTGCTCCACCGTCGCGTCGGGGCTCAGCACCAGATCGCCGTAGAACTCCCGGTCGTTCTGGTCGAGTGCCCGGCTGCCGCCATAGAGCTTGTCGATCAGAGGCAGCCGGTGCTGCGGCGTGAACAGATAGACATGGTCGCCCGGCTGCAAGGGCTTCGCCTTGTGCAGCGGAACCACCGTGCCCGCCCGGATGATCAGCGACGGCTTGGCCCAGCGCGGCATGCGCTGCCCGCGTGCCGCCGGGCTCTTGGCATGGACGGTATAGGCCACCAGTTCCTGGTCGGCGTTGCCCGGAAGCTCGAGCTCCACGCGCTCCACCGGGCCGCGGCGCGGCGGAACGATCAACTCCAGCGCGCGCGCCATCGTGCCGATGGTCCATCCCTGCACCAGCAGCGAGACGACCACGACGATGAAGGCGGTGTTGAAGATCATCTGCCCGTTCTCCAGCCCGCCCAGCACCGGCACCAGCGCCAGCAGAAGCGACACCGCTCCGCGCAGCCCGACCCAGGCGATGAAGCTGGTCTCCCGCACCGAGAAACGATAGGGCAGCAGGCACAACCACACCGCGGCCGGGCGGGCGACCACGATCAGTACGAACGCAACGCCCAGCGCCGGCAGGATCATGCCGGCGAACTCCCGCGGCGTGGCGAGCAGGCCCAGCATCACGAACATGACGATCTGGCTGAGCCAGGTCAGCCCGGAATGGAAGCGCCGCAGCTCCAGCGCTCCGCGCAGCTTGACGTTCCCGGCGTATAGCCCGGCGGCATAGACGGCGAGATAGCCGCTGCCGCCCAGGACATTGGTGGCGGCGAAGATGAACAGGGCGAAGGTCAGCGTCACCACCGGATTGAGCCCGGTCTCGAAATTCGCCTTGTTGATGAAGGCAACCAGCAGCCAGCCGCCGGCCAGCCCCATCACCCCGCCCAACGCGAAGGCCAGCACCAGTTCGCCGACGATGGCGACGGGGGAGGCCAGACCATGGGTCGCGGCCTCCACCAGCAGGATGGTCAGCATGATGGCGACAGGGTCGTTGCTGCCCGATTCGATCTCCAGCGTCGAGCGGACACGGTCGCGCAGGGTGATGCCGCCGACGCGCAGCAGGAAGAAGACCGCCGCCGCGTCGGTGGAGCTGCAGGCGGCTCCCACCAGCAACGCCTCGCCCCAGCCCAGCCCCATCAGGTAATGGGCGGCGATCCCCACCACCCCGGTGGTGACGGCGACCCCCACCGTCGCCAGGGTCATCGCCGGCCATGCGGCCGCCTTGTAGCTGGCGAGCTTGGTGTCGAAGCCGCTTTCGAACAGGATCACCGCCAGGGCCATCGACCCGATCAGGAAGGCGGACCCGGCGTCGTTGAAGGAGATGTGGCCGATCCCGTCCTCGCCGGCCAGCAGGCCGATACCGAGGAAGATCAGCAGCAGCGGCGCACCGACCCGCAGGGCGAGATAGCTGGTCAGCACGCTGACGATCAGCAGGGTTGATCCGACGAGGATGATGTAGCTGACCGCCTCCATAAGACCCGCACGCCGTTCTTATCAGGCCGCCATCCGGCGGAACTCCTTGATTTTGACGGCACCATCGCGCATCCGCAAGGCGTAGGACCCGGAGGCGGTCATTCGGATAGGCTGTACGCTTACGACATCAGCCTCCAGCTTCCGTCAGCCTGGCGGCAGGCGGTACCGCGCGCGACTTCGGTCCTGCCGTCGATCACAACAGTATGGTTGTAGTCGCGACAGGTCTGGCCGTCGGTACCCTGGTAGGTGCGCACCGGCTGGATGGTGCCGCTGTTGCCGGACTGCGGGTTGTTCCAGGTGATGGTCTGGTTGTTGGCGACCGCGCGCTCCTCCGCGTCCGATGCCCGGTTCTGGTCGGCGGGGCCGAAGTGGCGGGCCAGCTGCTGGCCGGCATAGGCCCCCACCAGAGTGCCGATGGCCGTGGTCGCCAGCTTGCCCGCACCGCCGCCGAAGCGGGAGCCGAGCAGACCGCCGGCAACGGCGCCGCCCAGCGTCCCGACGGTCTCGGTGGTGTTCATGCCGGCAATGCCGCCGCCGTTTCCGGTCTGACAGGCGGCCAGGGACAGTGCCGCGGTGGCCGCGATGGTGGCGGCGCGCAGCCGCTTGGTGATGGCGAACATAGCAATTCCCCCATGTCAACGTTTCGTGGTCAAAGTCCGGTCAACGCTTGAAGGGGGAAGAGGTTCCATCCAAAAGGACGAGCGCCAAAAGATCAGGATATGATGGAAGCAAAATGCGATCCCACGTGTTTAGAGACCGAACAGTCAACACAAGGAGGGTTGCATGATGTCCCGTTTGCGTCTGATCGGTGCGGTGTTCGCGCTTCTTTCCGTCACTGCCTGCTCGACTGGCGGCGTGGTTGGCGGCGCGGCCGGTGCCGCCGGCGGTTACGCGGTGGACGGCACCCGCGGCGCTGTGATCGGCGGCCTGGGCGGCGCGGCGCTGGGCACCGCGATCGATCACTAAGGAGCCCGTCAGTCCCTGACCGGTCCGCGCGGCGATTCGCGCGGGCCGGTGGCGAAAACGGCGAGCGCGTCGTGCAGATCGGGCAGGACACGCTCCACCGCCGCTTCGCCCTCGCGGATGCAGTCGTCGGCGCGGTCGAACTCGGTCAGTCCGATATGGCCCAGCCGCGGCACGATATGCACATCCGGCGGGTCGCCGGCCAACCGCGACCGGGTGATGCGGTCGGTGACGATTCCGAGGGACGAGACCATCACGCCGAACAGGCTCGGCCCTTCATAGTCCCGGCGGAAAATCCGGCGTGTCAGGGCGCCGATCCCGCTCGGAGGGCGCTGGCCCGGCGCTTCGTCCTCCACCAGCCGCAGCAGGTCGAAACCGGCCGCAGTCGGGACGCTGGCGCCCGGTTTGCGCGCCTTGCCCAGAATGTCGCCGGACAGATTGACGGCGATCACCATCTGCGCCCCCAGCGCCCGGCAGGCCGACACCGGCACCGGGTTGACCAGCGCACCGTCGATCATCCATCGCCCGTCGATGGACGCCGGCGGGAAAACGCCCGGCAACGAGAAGGACGCCCGCATGGCGTCGACCAGTTCGCCCCTTTGCAGCCACACCTCATGACCGGTCACCAGATCGGTCGTGACGGCGGCATAGGGGCATGGCAGCTCCTCGATCCGCACGTCGCCGAGATGCAGGCGAAGTTCCGCCAGCAGCCGGTCGCCGCTGATCAGCCCGCCGCCCTGGCGCAACCGCAGATCCAGATAGCCGACGATCTTCATCCGGGTCAGCGTGCGCACCCACTCTTCCAGAGTGTCGAGCTTCCCCGCCAGATGGACGCCGCCGACCAGCGCCCCGACCGAAGAGCCGCACACGATGTCGGCCTCGATGCCATAGCGCTTCAGTGCCCGCAGCACCCCGATATGCGCCCAGCCGCGCGCCACGCCGCCACCCAGCGCAAGGCCGATGCGCGGACGCCGCGTGCCATTGCCATTGAGGCCGTTCAGGCCGTTTCCGTTTGGCATGGGCACTCTCCCCTTCCCCGGCAGCATCGATGTTCACTGCCCTGATCATCCGCAACATGGCATGAAATTGGTAAAGGAAGCTTGCAGTCGTCGCCGCCACCGCCACCTCGACCGGTGGACAAAGCCGAAGCCCATGGGCTAAGCCATCCCCATCGGACAAGAGATCGGATGCGACCGTGACGAACAAGAGCGGCAAGCCCCTGCGCCTGGATGCGGCGACCGAACGGCTGGCAGCCCGGATGTGGCGCGAATGGGTACGCCCCTATCGCGGCAAGCTGTTGCTGTCCTTCGTGCTGATGGCGGTGGTGGCCGCAACCACCGGCGCCTATCCGCTGCTGATCGACCAGTCCTATGCCATGTTCTCCGCCCAGGATCACGGCATGCTGTTGGTGATCCCGCTCGCCATCGTCGCGGTGACGATCGTCAAGGGGGTGTCGCTCTATTCCCAGACCGTGGTGACCAGCGATATCGTCCAGCGCATCATCGCCGACATCCGGCTGGCGATGTTCGCGCATCTCCAGACCGCCGACATGGCGCAGTTGCACGCCACGCCGACCGGATCGCTGACCTCGCGCTTCATCAACGACGTCGACCTGATCCGCAACGCGCTGAGCCGTACGCTGACCGGGCTGGTGCGCGACATCCTGACGGTGATCGCACTGGTCGGCTCGATGTTCTATCTGGACTGGCTGCTGTCGCTGATCGTCTTCATCATCTACCCCATCGCCGCCGTGCCGATCGTGCGCATCGGCAAGCGCCTGCGCCGCGTCTCCCGCGACACCCAGGCGCAGATGGGCGACATGACCTCGCTGCTGACCGAAAGCCTGTCGGGCGCGCGCATGGTCAAGACCTATAACCTGGAAGACTATGAGCGCGCCCGCGCCGGCCGCGCCTTCCATGAGAACTATCTGCTGACCATGAAGGCGGTGCGCGCCCGGTCGCGCATCGATCCGATGATGGAGGTGCTGGGCGGCGTCGCGGTTGCGGGGGTGATCGCCTTCGCCGGCTATCGCATGACGCTGGGCGAAGGGTCGGTCGGCGCCTTTTCCGGCTTCGTCGGAGCGTTGCTGATGGCGGCCCAGCCGGTGCGCGCCATCGGCACGCTGAACGCCGCCCTGCAGGAGGGGCTGGCCGCCGCCCAGCGCATCTTCGAACTGCTGGACCAGCAGCCGACCATCCTGGAGCAGCCGGGCGCGAAGCCCCTTACCGTGTCCAAGGGCGCCGTCGCCCTGCGCGGCGTCCGCTTCTCCTACGAGGCCGGGGCCGACACGCTGAAAGGCATCGACCTCGACGTGCCGGCCGGCAGCACCGTGGCGCTGGTCGGGCGCAGCGGCGCCGGGAAATCCACCGTCTTCAACCTGATCCCGCGCCTCTACGACGTGACCGGGGGCGAGGTGCTGATCGACGGTCAGGATGTTCGCGGCGCCACCCTGCGCAGCCTGCGCGGAGCGGTGTCGATCGTCAGCCAGGATACGGTTCTGTTCAACGATACGGTTCGGGCGAACATCTGCTTCGGCCGGCTCGATGCCGGGATGGACGACGTGATCGCCGCCGCCAAGGCCGCCGCCGCGCATGACTTCGTGTCGAAGCTGCCGGAGGGCTACGACACGGTGATCGGCGACCGCGGCGTCAAGCTGTCGGGCGGCGAGCGCCAGCGTCTGGCGCTTGCCCGCGCCTTTCTGAAGGATGCGCCGATCCTGCTGCTGGATGAGGCGACCAGCGCGCTGGACAGCGAGTCGGAACGTCTGGTGCAGGCGGCGCTGGAGCGGTTGACGGAGGGGCGCACCACGCTGGTGATTGCCCACCGCCTGGCGACCGTGCGCAACGCCGACCGCATCGTGGTGATGGAAGGCGGCCGCATCATCGAGCAGGGCACGCATGAGGCGCTTCTGGCCGCCGACGGCGCCTATGCCCGGCTGTGCCGGCTGCAGTTCGGCGAGGACGAGGTGCGGGCGGGGGCGTAAGCGAGCGGGTAAAAGCCGGCTTCGCGAGTCCTTTCCCCCTCACCCTGTTCAATCACCCCGCCCGATCACTCCGCCGGAAACACCATCACCCGCTCGGTCGCCATCGCGGCGGACAGCTCCTCGCCGGCCCGCACGTCCACATGCCCCGGAAGGCGCGCATGGATCTCCGCCCCCGTGCCCGGCAGGTCGAGGCAAACCCGCGTCGCCGGTCCGAGGAAGCTGGAGTGCCGGACCCGTACCGGCACGGCGTCGGGACGGGCACCCAGCGGCACCAGTTCCAGATCCTCCACGCGGCAGGCGACCTCCACCTTGGTCCCGCCGGGCAGGCCGGCCGCCGGGAGCCGGCCGAGCGGGGTGACGATCTGGCCGTCGCGCACCGTCGCCTCGAAACGGTTCACCTCACCGAACAGGCGGGCGACGAAGCTGTTGGCCGGGCGCCGGTAGAGGGTGACCGGCGTGTCGGCCTGGACGATGCGCCCGGCCTCCATCACCACCACGCGGTTGCCCATCTCCATCGCCTCCTCCGGATCGTGGGTGACGACGATGGTGGCGATGCCGCTGGCGCGGATGATCCGCACCACCTCCTCCCGCACCGACCGGCGGAGTTGCTCGTCCAGTGCGGAGAACGGCTCGTCCAGCAGCAGAACCTTCGGGTCTCGGGCCATGGCCCGGGCCAGTGCCACCCGCTGCTGCTGACCGCCCGACAGCGTGTGCGGGTAGGCGTCGGCATAGCGGGACAGCGCCATCGTCTCCAGCAGTTCATCCACCCGGCGCTTGCGTTCGGCACGCGGACGGGCGGTCTGGCCGAAGGCGATGTTGCCCGCCACCGTCAGGTGCGGGAACAGCGCGAAGTCCTGGAACATCATGCCGACCGGCCGCTTTTCCGGCGGCAGCGACCGGCCCGCGGTGGCGAGCATCAGCCCGTCCACCGCGATCTCGCCCTTCTGGACCGTCTCCAGCCCGCTGATCAGGCGCAGCAAGGTGGATTTGCCGCAGCCGGACGGACCGACGATGCACACCACCTCCTTTGGCGTGACCGACAGGGAGACGTTATCGACCGCGGTCAGCCTGCCATAGCGGTGGGTGATCCCTGACAGGACCACGGAGGGAGGGAGGGCGGAAGAAGAAAGGGCGTCGGTCATCTTACTTCCAGCCGGCACGGTCCATGATGCGCAGAGCCTGCGGCGTATGGGCGGCGAAGGAGGCGGCGTTCACCTCGGCCGCCTTGAAGCTGCCGAGCTTGACCAGTTCCGGATGCGGTTGCACCGCCGGGTTGACCGGATATTCCATGTTGCCGTCGGCGAACTGGCGCTGGGCCTCCGGGCTCAGCAGATATTCCAGCAGCTTGCGGGCGTTGTCCTGGTTCTTGGAGGTCTTCACCACGCCGGCGCCGCTGAGGTTCACGTGGGTGCCGCGGTTGCCCTGGTTGGGGAAGATGACGCCGATCCTGGACGCGACTTCGCGGTCCTCCTGCTTGGCCGAGACGATCATCTTGCCGACATAGTAGGTGTTGGCGATGGCGACATCGCCTTCGCCCACCGCGACCGCCTTGATCTGGTCGGTGTCGCCGCCCTGCGGCGGACGCGCGAGATTGGCGACAAGGCCCTTCACCCACTCCTCCGTCTTCTCCTCGCCCAGCGCCTCGATCATCGACGCGGTCAGGGCGAGGCTGTAGGGATGGGTGCCGCTGCGGGTCAGGACACGGTGCTTCCAGTCCGGCTTGGCGAGATCCTCGTAATCCTTGATCTGCTCCGGCTTCACCCGGTCGCGGGCGTAAACGATGATCCGGGCGCGGCTGGACAACCCCCACCACGCGCCGTTCGGGTCGCGCAGATTGGCCGGGACCTTGAGGGCTTCCAGTTCCGGCGACTTGACCGGAGCGAGCAGCCCTTCCTTGGCAGCGGCAGCCAGACGGCCGGCATCGACGGTGATGAACAGGTCGGCCGGGCTGCTGGCACCTTCCGACTTCATGCGCTGGATCAGTTCATCATGGTTGCCTTCAATAATATTGACCTTGATGCCGGTCGATTTCGTGAAGGTCTCATAGATCGCGCGATCAGTGTTGTAATGCCGTGAGTTGTAGACATTGACTTCCTGCGCCTGAACCGAAAAGGCGGTCAAGGCACCAACGGCGAAGGCGACACCAGCGATCTTGTCGATGAACATCCATCACTCCCGGACTGCGAATGGCTCTCAATTTCGTGAGAATGGATATCAGTTGCAGCTTGCGATGTCGAGATGGGATTCATTTGGATAAAGGGGGTAGAGGGGGACAGATCAGACGATCGCCGGTGCGGCCTGGGAACGTACCATGTCGGCCAGCGCCTCGGGCGCCATCGGCCGGCCGAACAGATAGCCCTGCATCATGTCGCAACCGACGGACACCAGGAAATCGCGCTGCTCCTCCGTCTCCACCCCTTCAGCCACGGTGGTCAGGCCAAGACCATGGGCCATGCCGACCGCGGCACGGACCAGCGCATTGCTCTTGGGATTCTCTGGCACGTCGATGACGAAGGCACGGTCGATCTTCAGCTTCGCCACCGGCAACTGCTGCACATAACTGAGCGACGAATAGCCGGATCCGAAATCGTCGATCGCGGCCTGGATGCCGAGGTCGGCCAGTTCCCCCAAAGTCCGAACCGCGACCTTCAGGTCGCGCACCGCCGCCTGTTCGGTGATCTCGAGCCCGAGATGACTGCGCAGCGACGGGTGCTCCCCCAGCAACTCACCCAGACGAGCCGTCAGGTTGCCGCGCAGGAACTGCAGGCCGGAGATGTTGAGGAAGACGCGGTCGGGCAGCACACCCTCCGCCTCCCAGTCCGTCATCTGGGCGATGGCGGTCGACAGCACCCAGTCGGTGATCGGCACGATCAGGCCGCTTTCCTCGGCGACCGGGATGAACTCGGCAGGCGACACCGGCCCCAGCGCATGATGATCCCAGCGCAGCAGCGCCTCCGCCGATCCGACCCGACCCGCCTTGTCGACGATGGGCTGGTAGACGAGGCGCAGTTCGTTGCGTTCGATGGCGTGGGTCAGATGCATGGTCAACATCATCCGCCGCGTCGCCGCGGCCGCCATCTCGGGCGTGTAGAAGCAGACGGCGTTTCCGCCATTGTGCTGAATGGCCTGCAACGCCAGCTTGGCCTTGGCATTGAGATCCTCCAGCGTGCTGACCGTTTCGTCCTGCACCGCCGCGCCCACCGACAGCCGGAGCCGCACCCAATGCCGGTCGGCGTAGATCGACGCGGTCAACCGGTCGTGCAGCACCCCGGCCAGGGTTCGCGCATGCTCGGCGTCGGTCACCCGTGCCAGGGCTGCGAATTCGTCGGCTGCGATGCGGCAGATGATGGTGTTGGGCGGCAGCACCTCGGTCACGCGGCTGACCATCGCCTTCAGCGCGGCGTCGCCGACGTGGAAACCGAAAGCCTCGTTCACATCGCTGAACTGGTCGACGTCGAGCGAGAAGAGCGCGAACAGGTCGCCGCCCGACCTGTCGGCGATCCCACCTTCCAGCCCATCGGTGCGGCGGCCGGCGAACAGCGCCTCGCACTCCTCCAGGAAAGCGGTGCGGGTCAGTACGCCGGTCAACGGGTCGTGCCGCGCAAGGTAGGAGGCACGCTGCTCCGCCGCCAGGCGGTCGGAGATGTCGCGGATAATGCCGACGAACGTTACCTCGTCACCCAGCCGTGCCTCGCCGACGCTCAGATGGATGGGGAACACCGTCCCATCCCTGCGCTGCCCCAGCGTATCGCGGCCGATACCGATGATCTTGGCCCGATCGGTGCGCCTGTAGGTGTCGATGTAGCGGTCATGGTCGCGCGAGAAGGGCGGCGGCATCAGGATGGCCATGTTCCGCCCGATCAACTCGCTGTCCTCATAACCGAAAAGGCGGCAACAGGCGCGGTTGATGGAACGGATGATGCCGCTGCGGTCGGACACGATGATGCCATCCACCGCCGCATCCAGCAGCGTGGCGACGAAGGCGTCGCGGCGGATCACGAACTCCGCGATACGGTCGGGATCGCCGGTCTGGTGGAAGGTGCCGAGATAGCCGAGCGTTGCCCCCGCCGCGTCACGGTGGACGATCACGCTGCCGCTGAGAATGGAACGGTGGCCGTCGCACCCGACCGTCTGGCAATCGACCGGGGCGGACCGGGGCGCCGGCGATCCGGCGACCACCGCGATCGCGGCCCCCAGAGCCGCGACGATGGGGTGTTCGATGCCATCGAGCGGACGGCCGGTGAGATCCGCCGGAGACCGGCCCAGAGCTGCCGCGAAATGCTGGTCGGCGTGGCGGCACACCCTATTTCGGTCAAGGTAGACCAGGGCCATCCCGCCGGTGTCGAGCAGACTGGCGGCCAGCGAAGCCAGGAAGGCCCGATCGCGCGGCATTTCGGTGGGGTGCGCCACCCCGGAGCCGCTGCTTTCGGAACCCTTCATCTGATCCGCCGGTTGTAAGTGCACGAAATGATCCGTTCTTCTCTGACGCGCCTGGAAAGGCCGGCCTGATTTGCGTCGCCGGACATCCGGCGGCTGAAATGGACATCCGATAGGGGTATTATGGCCCCTGCCGAATCCTTTTCCAACACCAAGCGGTAGCTGGGTTGGAGAGCATTTTCGCTATCGTTTGGCGCAAGATGCCCCCCGCACTCTAACGGCTGAGACCCGATGCGCGATTGACATGGTTCAATGCGCGCCTCCGTTTCGGGGATAAAGCATCCCCCATCCGTCGCACACCCACAGCTTTTGCGCGCGTGATCTGCGACAATTCGGGAGCATCGGGCGCCATGGCCTGGACCAACGGCGGTATTCACCGCAAGATGTTCGCCGACGTTGCCGGAAGCGGAACGTCCCCAGCTTCTTTGTGCCTGATGGAGGAATAAACCGGGGGGCCCTGGCGTTTTACCAAGCAACGGCTGCAACAGCCGACATTACGTCGGATGCCGCCGTCGCATCGGAACCGCCAATGGACCTTGGTTCGAAAAACGATTGGGAGCATCCGACATGACCAACGCATTCAGCCAGATCCGACATGCTGACGGCCGTGCGTATTACCAGGGCACCCCACTGTCCCTGGCCGATGCGCAGATCATGCTCAACGACGATATCCTTCGTCGCGCGGTGCGCGTCGGCGCCTATCTTTGCATCGACGACAGCGGCCGGCTGGTTCTGGTGAACGGCCCTGCCCTGCGGCGTTCGGTCAACCGGGCCGTCTCACCGGCCCTCACCCCCCGCGCGGGCCGGCCAGAATAAGCGCCGCCCCCGCCAGACAGACCAAGGCGCCGGCCGCATCCCAGCGGTCCGGCCTCGCCCCCTCGACCAGCCACAGCCACAGCAGCGCCGCCACGATGTAAACGCCGCCGTAAGCCGCATAGGCCCGCCCGGCAAGCTCGGCGTCCGCCCGTGTCAGGGCCCAAGCGAACAGGCACAGGCAAGCCACTCCTGGCAGCGCCCACCACGCGCTCCGGCCCAACCGTATCCAGGCCCAGAAGGCGAAGCAGCCGGCAATCTCGGCCACTGCCGCTGCGGCATAAACCGCCAGCGTCGCCCATAGCGTCCGCTCCATCCGTCCCCCGTTTCGCGTCGGTCATCGACGGCGACGATGCTGGCGGCCGTGCGGCCCCTCGTCAATGCGTCGCCTGCCGGTGAAAGACGCCACAGCTCGTTTCAATTTGCTGCGCTAATATTACAGTGCGTTCATGGACTTGATGGAGGGAGCCCCCTAGATTCCTGGGCAAGGGAGGCATAGGGCAATGTTCCTCGACGCGACCAATCCCATGGGGGATGCCATTGAGACGATCCGGGCCACCGACGTGATTTCGGACGCGAAGAAGCATCTCCTGTTTCAGGGACTGGAGGCGTTGCGCAGGGAGCACTGCCCGCAGCCGCGCCAGACAAATGGTTGCTGCGCGGATTGCCTGTCCCACCGCAGTTGCCTGATCGCGGTGGCCGACTTGCTCGGATCCTGACCATAGCTTGGAATGACGCCGATTGAGCCTCACGCTCGATGACGAAGCGACGCTGTGTTCCGTCGAAATTCTGGCGGAGGCAGTGGAAATGGCTTTCGTCCCAGGAATCCTAGAACTGCGCACCCTGCGCGATTCTCTCCAGGACGCCTTGCGCACGCGCTCCCCGGCGGCGGTCAAGCTCGCCTACAGCGCCTACAGCCGGGTAGACCGCGACTATCGCAGCCAGATCACCCACCATGCTCTGCAACTGGCCACGCTGCGCCGCCACAGCGCCGGACCGATGGGCAGCGATGGACATGCCACGCCACGGATGGCCGGACTCGGTACGGACGGACCGCGCCGGGCGTGAGCGTCACGGCAGTCTGCTTGTCTTTCGTGTAATATTTTTAATGGACCCTTTCCCCGTCCGGCGTGTTGTCCAGGCATAACCAACGCACAGGAGGTTGCCACCATGGACAAGGACCGGATCGAGGGCGCTGCCCGCTCCATCAAGGGTGCCATCAAGGAAGCCGCTGGCAAGCTGACCGGCGACACCAAGACCGAGGCCGAGGGCCGCGGTGAAAAGGCCGCCGGCAAGGTGCAGAACACCGTCGGCGGCGCCAAGGATGCGGTGCGCGACGCGCTGAAGTGATCCCGGTGCCCGCGAGGGTTCCTGCAATGGCGTGACCGTCGGACGCCCCGGCCCAGCGACTGATGCGGGGCCGGGGCTTTCGCTTGCGGGTTTGCGGATGTCCCCGCGCCCGCGTCGCTTTCGCGACGGATCGACCGCATGGAAATGGGCTGTTGCCGCCCCACCCTCCCCTATCTATGATGCGCCGCCCCGGCCGGATGGCCGAACGACGCGCTTAGATTCGGGTCCCATGCTCCAGTTCATCCGCAATTTCGCCGGCTCCTGGGTCGTCAAGATCCTGTTCGTGCTGTTGATCCTCAGCTTCGGCATCTGGGGGATCGGCGACGTGTTCCGCTCCACCACCCCCACCACCGTTGCCGAGGTCGGCAAGGTGGAGATCGGGCAGCAGGCGCTGGACCAGGAATTTCGCCGCCAGATGGAACGGCTGCGCCCGATGCTGGGCGGCAACCTGACCGCTGAGCAGGCCAAGCGCTTCGGCTTGCTGGAGCAGTCGCTGCAATCGCTGATCCAGCGCACGCTGTTCGACCTCGCCGCTTCCGACATGGGGATCTCCGTCGGCCCTGAGGTGGTCCGGCTGCGCATCGCCGACGAGCCGGCCTTCCGCAACCAGCAGGGCCAGTTTGACCCGAACATCTTCCGGTCGGTGCTGCGCAACAACCAGCTGACGGAAGACGGCTATGTCGCGATGGTCCAGCGGGAGACGGCGCGCCAACTGGTCGCCGGTGCTGTGTCGGCCGGCCTGACTCCGCCGCAGCCACTGGTGCAGGACCTCTACCGCTATCGCGGCGAAAAGCGGGTTGCGGAGGTGGTGACCCTGCCGAACGCCTCGATCGGCGATGTCGGCGTTCCCGACGACGCGACGATCAAGCAGGCGTACGAGGACCATCAGGTCCGCTTCACCGCCCCTGAATATCGCGCCCTGACGGTTGCCCGCCTGTCGCCCGACGCGCTGGCGAAGGACATCAAGATCGACGACGCCCAGCTTCGCAAGGCGTACGAGGAGCGCGCGAACGAGTTCGGCGCTCCGGAAAAGCGCTCGGTCCAGATGGTGGTGATCGACGATGAGGCGAAGGCGAAGCAGATCGCCGACGCCGCGAAGGCCAAGGGTCTGGCCGAAGCCGCGAAGGAAGCCGGCGTGGAGCCGGTGACCCTGGACAACATCGCCAAGACGGACCTGCCGGAGATCGGCGACGCCGCCTTCGCGCTGGAACCGGGCAAGCCGTCGGACCCGATCAAGAGCGCGCTCGGCTGGCATGTCATGGCGGTGACCGGCGTGACCCCGGCCTCCACCAAGAGCTTCGAGGATGTCCGGGAACAGCTGGCGGCCGAGATGAAGAAGGAACAGGCGCTCGATTCCGTCTTCTCCATCGCCAATCGGGTCGAAGACCAGTTGGCCAGCGGCGCGTCTCTGGACGAGGTTGCGCAGGCTCAAGGTCTGGTCCTGAACAAGATTGCCGCCGTCGACAGCACCGGCAAGGCGCCGGACGGCAAGGACGCCGCTCCCGATCTGCCCGGCCTGAAGGCGCTGCTGCCCAACGCCTTCCAGTTGAAGACCGGGGCCACCTCCAACCTGACCGAAGGCGAAGGCAGCAACTTCACGGCCGTCCGCGTCGACAGCGTGATCCCTGCCGCCGTCCGTCCGCTGAACGACGTGCGCGAACAGGTGGTCGCCGACTGGCAGCAGGAACAGCGCGCCGAGCGCGCCGCCAAGAAGGCGGAGGAGATCGCCGCCCGCCTGAAGCAGGGTGCGGAAGCGGCGGCCCAGGACGTCGCTACCCAGGCCGGCGCCAGCTTCTCCATGACCACTCCCTTCACCCGCGATGCCCAGACGGTCCAAGGCCTGCCGGCCGAGATGGTCGCCAAGCTGTTCGCCGCCAAGCCGAACGAGGTCGTCGCCGGCAACACCGCCGACGCACAGGTCATTGCCCGTCTGAAGGAGATCATCCCCGCCGATCCGAAGGCCGCCGATGCCGATCTGGCGCCGGTCCGCGCTTCGGTGGAGCAGGGAATGGAGAATGATCTGGTGGCCGAATTCACCAACGCCCTGCGCGACAAGTATCCGGTCGTCATCCACCGCCAGCGCATCGACCAGTTCTTCGCCAGCAACTGAGGCTTCGGCATAGCCGTCAGCAACTCAAGAGGTCTCGTGCCGTGAAGGTCCAGCCCGATATCACCGCCTTCGATGCCGCTTACGCCGCCGGTCGGCCGCAGGTGGTATGGACCACGCTGGTCAGCGACCTGGAGACTCCGGTCTCGGCCTACATGAAGCTGGCGGACGGACGGCCGTTCGGCTTCCTGCTGGAGTCGGCGGAGCGCGGGGCCGGGTCGCGGCGCGACCGCTATTCGGTGATCGGCTTCAAGCCGGACGTGGTGTGGCGGTCGCGCGGCGACAAGGCGGAGATCAACCGCGACGCCCTGCACGACCGCGACGCCTTCCAGACACTTGGCCGGGCACCGCTCGCCGAGTTGCGGGCTCTGATCAACGAAAGCCGGATCGAGCTTCCGCAGGAACTGCCGCCGATGGCCGCCGGCCTGTTCGGCTACATGACCTACGACATGGTCAGGCTGATGGAACGGCTGCCGGACGACAATCCGGACGAGTTGAACATCCCGGACGCCATCCTGACCCGGCCCAGCATCGTCGCCATCTTCGACAGCCACACCGATTCGATCACGCTGGTGACGCCTGTCTGGCCGAAAACCGGCAAGGACGCCGCCACCGCCTATGCCGACGCGCGGGAGCGGCTGACCGACGCGCTGGCCGATCTGGAGCGCCCCCTGCCCTATCGGCGCGAGCCCCGGGCGGAAAACGGCCTGCCGCTGGCCTGGACCTCCAACACGACGCGCGACGAATATCACGCGATCGTCGAGAAGGCGAAGGAGTACATCCGCGCCGGCGACATCTTCCAGGTCGTGCCGTCCCAGCGTATCCGCTTCCCCTTCAAGCCGTCGCCGCTGGCGCTGTACCGCACGCTGCGCCGGCTGAACCCGTCGCCCTTCCTGTTCCACTGCGATTTCGGCGATCTGACCGTTGTCGGTTCCAGCCCGGAAATCCTGGTGCGGGTGCGCGACGGCAAGGTCACCGTCCGTCCGATCGCCGGCACCCGCAAGCGCGGCGCCTCCACGGCGGAGGATGAGGCGCTGGCCGCCGATCTGCTGAGCGACCCGAAGGAACTGGCCGAGCATCTGATGCTGCTCGACCTCGGCCGCAACGACGTCGGCCGGGTGGCAAAGGTCGGCACCGTCAAGGTGACCGCCAAGATGATCGTGGAGCTTTACAGCCACGTCATGCACATCGTCTCCAACGTCGAGGGTGACCTCGACCCGAAATTCGACGCGCTTGACGCCCTGGTCGCCGGCTTCCCCGCCGGTACGGTTTCCGGTGCGCCGAAGGTCCGCGCCATGGAGATCATCGACGAACTGGAAAAGGCCCGCCGCGGCGTCTACGCCGGCTGCGTCGGCTATTTCGGCGCGTCAGGCGCCATGGACACCTGCATCGCCTTGCGCACCGCCGTGCTGAAGGATGGGATGATGTATGTCCAGGCCGGCGGCGGAGTCGTCGCCGACAGCGATCCGGAGGCCGAATATCAGGAGACCGTCAACAAGTCGATGGCCCTGATCCGCGCCGCCGAGGAGACCCTGCGTACCACCGCGCGGGGGTAAACTCGTTCATCGCGATCAACGAAAACAGGCCGCCCTTCGGCGGCCTTTTTTCATGCATCGACGATCGCGCTCGGTGAATGGCCCTCGCCCATAACACATCTTACCAATAGAAACCACGCGCACCCGCGCGAGGCGCGAAATACATCTACAACCATATGGCCATAGTTGGACTGTGAAAACGGGGTGGCTGATTGGCCGCCACCACCGCGCACGAACGAGGGAGAAAAGAGGATGGATAAGATCCTCACACTCCTGGTCCTGCTGTTGCAAATCATCAAGGCGTGCCTTGATCTTCTGAACCGCTGATCGGCTGGGCGCGTCGAGGCCGGCCAGCCCCGGCGCGCCTGTCCCTAAAGATAAGCCATTTCCCACGCCTGCCATGAGGCTTCCGCACACCCATCGCGAACAGGCGGTCAGAGATACCGCCGTTCCAAGTGCCGTTTGAATACCGACACATCCAGCGGCCGGCCAGTCGCCGCCGTCAGCAGCTCGTCGCCGGAGGCATGGAAGCAGCCGGTCTCATGCACGTTCACCCGCAGCCATTCGACCAGCGGGGCGAACTCGCCACGCGACAATGCCGGAACGACTTCCGGATCGGCGGCGCGCGCAGCGTCGAACAACTGAGCCGCGGTCATGGCGCCCAGGGTGTAGCTGGGGAAATAGCCCCAGCCGCCGCCCGGCCAGTGGATGTCCTGCAGGCAGCCCAGCCGGTCGTCCGGCGGAACCACGCCGACCAATTCGGCCATGCCGTCGTTCCAGGCGCCCGGTAGGTCCGGCAGGGTCAGGTCGCCGGCGATCAGCGCCTTTTCCAGGCGATAACGCAGGATGATGTGGGCGGGATAGGTGACCTCGTCGGCATTGACGCGGATGAAACCGCGCTCCACCCGGCTGTAGAGGCGGCGCAGATTGTCGGCCTCCCAGGCCGCCCCCTCCCCGCCGAAGGCCTCGCGGACCACCGGCGCCAACCATGTGATGAACTCCGGAGAACGACAGGCCTGCATCTCCATCAGCAGCGACTGGCTCTCATGCACCGCCATGCCGCGCGCCTGTCCCACCGGCTGGCTCAGCCAAGCGCGTGGACGGTTCTGCTCGTACAGCGCATGGCCGGTCTCGTGCAGGACGCCCATCAGCGCATCAGTGAAATTCGCCTCGTCATAGCGGGTGGTGATACGCACATCGCCGGTGGCTCCGCCGCAGAAGGGATGCAGCGACACGTCCAGCCTTCCGCGGCTGAAGTCGAAACCCAGCCGCTCCATCATGCGGACACCGAGCTCTCGCTGCTTCTCGACCGCGAACGGCCCCTGCGGTTCGACCACCGCCGGACCCGATTCCTGCTTGTCGAGCACGCGGCCGATCAGGTCGGGCAGGAATCCGGACAGGTCGGCGAACAGCGCGTCGATGCGCTCCGCCCGCGCGCCGGGATCATGGCTGTCGAGCAGCGCATCATAGGCGCTGATCCCCATTACACTGCCCAGCGCCTCCGCCCCTTCGCGAACACGGGCCAGCACCTCGGCCAAGGACGGCAGCAGCTTGGCGAAATCGCTTTCCGCCCGCGCGGCGCGCCATGTCATTTCGCAAACCGACACCGCCTTGCTGGTGGCCTCCACCAGATCGGCCGGGATGGCGGTGGCCTGGACGTGGTGGCGGCGCATCTCCCGCAGGTTGGCACGCTGCCAATCATCAAGACCGTCATCGCCCTCCGCCTCGGCCAGCAGATCGGCCATGCGCGGGTCGGTCGCCAGCTCATGCGCGATCACCGACAGGGTGGCGGTCTGCTCCGCCCGGCCGTCGTTGGCCCCCTCCGGCATGATCGTCTGGGTGTCCCAGCCGAGGATGCCCAGCGCATCGCCGATGGCGGCGATGCGGGCATGGCGGCGTTCAAGCTCCTGATATGCGGTCATCGGATCGTCCGTCGGTTCCGGTGTCGGCGCGCTTGCGCTGTGACAGCACGTAGATCCCGGCGAGCGTCACCGCAAGCCCGTACCAGGTCAAGGCATACTGGAGGTGGTTGTTCGGCAGTTCCACCCTCGGCTCGATCCCGGCCAGGGTTCCCGCAGGCGCACCCGGCAAGCCAGCGCCCTGCCCCGGCAGCATCTCCACCACCACAGGCGCCACGTTGCTCAGCGATAGTGCCGCCGCCATGGCCGGAGGATCGGCGCGCATCCAGGCAGAACCGGGCGCCGGGGCGCCATTGCCGGGCTGGAAGAAGCCGGGCGGCTGCGGCACGCGGACAATGCCCTTGACGCCGGTTTCTCCCTCCACCCACGCAGTTGCACGGGCCGCCGGGTCGTGGCGGTCCATCGGCACGAAACCACGGTTCACCAGCACGGCGCCGGCCCCGTCGGCACGCTCGAATGGAGTCAGCACCTCATAGCCGACCCGTCCCTGATGCGGACGGGCGATCAGCAGCGTCTCCTTGTCGTTCAGGAACCGGCCGGTGAGCGTCACCGGCCGGAACTCCCAGGCCGCGGGATCGTCGATGCGGGCCGGCAGCGGAACCGGCGGCTCGGCCATCTGCCGAGCGATCCGGGCAATCAGCTCCTGCTTCCACTGGAGCCGTTCCAACTGCCAAGTGCCGAGTCCGATGGTCACAGCCAGCCCGGCCAGCGTTATCAGCGTCGCTCCAAGCGAAGGGCGGAAGCGGCGTCGCTCCGCGGTCCCGACAGCGGCAACGCTCAAGACTCCTTCTCCACTTCGCTGCGGCGATAACGATACTGCAGAGCAACCACATAGGCTTTCGCCGGCCGCAGCATGCCCAGCGTCAAAGCCAGAACGACGATGCTCCAGACGACGGCATGCAGCCACAGAGGCCACTCCACCGTCATCGACACCCACAGTGCGACGGGCACCACCAGGAAACCAAGGATAAAGATCAGGAAGACCGCAGGTCCGTCGCCGCTGTCGACCTGCGAGAGGTCCAGGTCGCAGACATTGCAACGTTCCGCCACCGTCAGGTAGCCGTCGAACAGCCGCCCCTTGCCACAGCGCGGGCAGACGCTGCGCAGGCCCGCCGATAAGGGGGAAACCCTCGGATACGGATCGATCACGCCATCACCTCCCGTTCGGACCGTTCCGGCAGACATACAGGCCGCCGGAACGGCACGGCATCGATGGCGTCAGTGGACGGCGACCACACCGCCATGACCACCCCACCAGTAGACCGACACGAACAGGAACAGCCAGACGACGTCGACGAAGTGCCAGTACCAAGCCGCCGCCTCGAACCCGAAATGGCTTTCCGGAGTGAAATGCCCCTTCACCGTGCGCATCCAGCACACCGCCAGGAAGATGGTGCCGACCAGCACATGGAAGCCGTGGAAGCCGGTCGCCATGTAGAAGGTCGAGGGGAAGATGCCGTCGGTGAACTTGAAGGAGGCGTGGACGTACTCATAAACCTGGAAGAAGCTGAACAGGACGCCAAGCAGCACGGTCAGGCCGAGCGCCTTCGCGGCCACGCGGTTCTGGCCCTCGATGATGGCATGGTGCGCCCAGGTGACGGTGACGCCCGACAGCAGCAGGGTCAGCGTCATCATCAGCGGCATGTCGAAGGCGTCGATGACATGCACGTTCGGCGGCGGCCAGATGGCGTCGGGATTGATGGGCGAAACCTTCGGCTCCAACGCCGCATGGAAGAAGGCCCAGAAGAAGGCGGCGAAGAACATCACCTCCGACGCGATGAACAGCGCCATGCCGTAACGCAGGCCGATCTTCACCACCGGTGTGTGGGCATGCTCCACCACCGATTCGCGAATAACGGACCGCCACCAGCCGAACATCGTCACCAGGATGGCCAGCACGCCCAGGATCATCAGGAACTTGCCGCCACCGTGCATGTAGACGACCAGCCCGGTCGCCAGAAGCCCGCCGGAAAAGGCGCCGATCAGCGGCCAGGGGCTCGGCTTCAGCAGATGGTAGGGATGCGGGATGCCGGCGCCCGGTTCATGGGCTGATGGTTCGGCGTGCGGCATTTGCCCGTGGGTGATGTCGGCCATCGTCTCACTACCCCATATGGTTCAGTTTGTGGCGGTCGCCCCCGGCTCCGCCTTTTGTTTGCTTGCCTCCGGCGCCACGGGAGCCGATGCGGAAGCCGTGTGCTGCGCGAGCCTGGCTTCGCTGTCCTTGGCACGGAAGAAGGTATAGGACAGCGTGATGGTGCTCACGTCATCCATGTTCGGATCGTCGGCCATCGACGGGTCGACGAAGAAGACCACCGGCATGTCCACGGCTTGGCCGGGTTCGAGGATCTGTTCGGTGAAGCAGAAGCACTGCAATTTGTTGAAATAGGCCCCAACCTTTTCCGGCGTGACGTTGTAGACGGCAGTGCCGACGGTCGGCGCCCCCCCACGATTCTCCGCCCGATAGGCGGCGAAGCCGGTTTCACCCAGCTTCAGCGACAGTTTCTTCTGCTCCGGCTTGAAGGACCAGGGCAGTGCGGTGTTGGTGTCGGCGTTGAACCGGACGGTCACCTTGCGATCGACGACACGCGCCGCGGCCTGCTCCGCCCGCTGGGTGGTGCCGCCGAAACCGGTGACCGAGCAGAACAGGTTGTAGAGCGGAACCGATGCATAGGTCAGCCCGATCATCCCCATCACCAGCCCGAACAGCGAGCCGAGGAGAAGACGGTTGCGGCGGCGCAGCCTGTCGTCACGCCCGGCCATCAGTGCGCCCCACCCATCCTGACGACGGTGATGACATAGAACAGGACCACCAGGGCCAGCAGAGCCGCCAGGACAGCCAGATTGCGGCCACGCAGCTTCTTCGCCCGCAGCACCGCCTCCTGCCGCTTCTGCTCGTCCACCGAGGCGCGGGCACCGGTCGGGGATTCGCGTTCCATCACCGTCATGCCCAACCTCCAAGGATCAGTCGCTCGCCCATCATTACGGCGAACAGCAGGAACAGGTACAGGATCGAGAAGCCGAACATCTTCTTGGCCGGCTTGTCGTCGCCGGCCCGCAGGACGCGGACGGCACAGCCGACGAACATCAGTCCGAGAATCACCGATACTGCCAGATAGACCGGCCCAGCAATGCCGACGAAGGACGGCGCCGAAGCCACCGGCAGCAGGATCAGCGTATAGAGCAGCATCTGGCGCTTGGTCGCCGCCTCTCCCGCGACGACCGGCATCATAGGCACGCCGGCGCGGGTGTAGTCGCCGTTACGGAAAAGGGCCAACGCCCAAAAATGCGGCGGCGTCCACAGAAAGATCAGCAGGAACAGCAGGATGGATGGCAGGTCGACACCGCCAGTCACGGCGGCCCAGCCGATCATTGGCGGGAAGGCTCCGGCGGCTCCGCCGATCACGATGTTCTGCGGGGTCCGGCGCTTCAGCCACATGGTGTAGACGAAGACGTAGAAACCGATGGTCAGCGCCAACAGCGCCGCCGCCGTCCAATTCACCGCCAGCCCCATCACCACCACGGACAGCACCGACAGTGTGACGCCGAAGCCCAGCGCTTCCGCCGGATCGACCCGGCCCGAGGGGATCGGGCGCTTCACGGTGCGGGTCATCACCGCGTCGATGTCGCGGTCGTACCACATGTTGATGGCGCCCGAGGCCCCGGCACCGACGGCGATGCAGAGCACGGCGACCAGGGCCAGGAAGGGGTGGATATGGCCGGGGGCCAGCACGATGCCGGCCAGCCCGGTGAAGACCACAAGCGACATGACCCGCGGCTTGAGCAGCTCGATGAAGTCTCCGGCCGACGCACCTCCGGTATGGTTGAGCGTCAGTTCGTTCGTCACGTCCGTCATATCATGTCCTTGTCGTCTACTAACCCCGGGTCCGTCACCCCGGCGCCCCCTGCCATTTCCTGGCCACCGGCGCCCGTTTTCGGGCTGCTCGGCCTGTTTCCTCATATCGGGCGGGCGCCTCCTCGCGGCGACGCCTGCCCGGTTAGCATGCTTACTTCACTTGCGGCAACGTCTCGAATGCGTGGAACGGAGGCGGCGAGCTGACCGTCCATTCCAAGGTGCCGGCCTGCGGGCCCCAATAGGCGCCCGGCACCCGCTCGCCGCTGCGCAGGGTCTTCCAGGCGATCCACACGAACAGCAGCGTGGAGGCGAAGGAGAGGTAGGCCCCCAGCGACGAGATCATGTTCCAGCCCCAGAAGGCATCCGGATAGTCCGGAATGCGGCGCGGCATGCCCGACAGGCCCAGGAAATGCTGCGGGAAGAACACCAGATTGACACCGAGGAAGGTGGTGTAGAAATGGACCTTGCCCCAGAACTCCGGATACTGGCGCCCGGACATCTTGCCGATCCAGTAGTACCAGCCGGCGAAGATCGAGAACACCGCGCCCAGCGACAGCACATAGTGGAAGTGCGCCACGACGTAGTAGGTGTCGTGCATATAGTTGTCGAGGCCGCCGTTCGCCAGCACCACGCCGGTGACGCCGCCGACCGTGAACAGGAAGATGAAGCCGATCGCCCACAGCATCGGCACCTTGAACTCGATGGAGCCGCCCCACATCGTGGCGATCCACGAGAAGATCTTCACCCCGGTCGGCACCGCGATGATCATGGTGGCGGCGGTGAAGTAGGCCTTGGTGTTGACGTCCAGCCCGACCGTGTACATGTGGTGCGCCCACACGACAAAGCCGACGACGCCGATGGCGACCATGGCGTAGGCCATGCCCAGATAGCCGAACACCGGCTTCTTGGAGAAGGTGGAGATGATGTGGCTGATGATGCCGAAGGCCGGCAGGATCATGATGTAGACTTCGGGATGGCCGAAGAACCAGAACAGGTGCTGGAACAGGATCGGGTCGCCGCCGCCTTCGGGATTGAAGAAGGTGGTGCCGAAATTGCGGTCGGTCAGCAGCATGGTGATGGCGCCGCCCAGCACCGGCACCGCCAGCAGCAGCAGGAAGGCCGTCACCAGCATCGCCCAGACGAACAGCGGCATCTTGTGCAGCGTCATGCCCGGCGCGCGCATGTTGAAGATGGTGGTGATGAAGTTCACCGCGCCCAGGATCGAGCTGGCGCCGGCCAGATGCAGGGCAAAGATCGCCATGTCGACCGACGGTCCGCTATGTCCCAGCGGCGAGGACAGCGGCGGGTAGATCGTCCAGCCGGTGCCGGCGCCGGTGCCGACGAAGGCGGAACCCAGCAGCAGCAGGAAGGCCGGCACGATCAGCCAGAAGCTGATGTTGTTCATGCGCGGGAAGGCCATGTCGGGCGCGCCGATCATGAGCGGCACGAACCAGTTGCCGAAGCCGCCGATCAGCGCCGGCATCACCACGAAGAACACCATGATCAGGCCGTGCGCCGTGATCAGCACGTTCCACATCTGGCCATCGGAAACGAACTGCAGTCCGGGAGACTGGAGTTCCGCCCGCATGATGACGGAGAACAGGCCGCCGATCAGCCCGGCGATCACCGAGAAGATCAGATAGAGCGTGCCGATGTCCTTGTGGTTGGTCGAATAGAACCAGCGCTGCACGAAGCCGGGGACGTGATGATCGTCATGCCCGTGTCCATGCGCATGGTCTTCCCCATGCTCACCATGTCCCGGTGTGGCGTTTGCCATGTCTCTACCCTTTGTCGCTGTCCCTGACCGTCGTCCGTGCCGTTTTTCCGAGCTCTGGCGGCGGCTGGGTTAGGTTCTTCTTATCGCGTCGTCCGTGTGGCGGGCTGTTCGAAGTCCGCTTATTCGACCAGCGTGCCGGTCGGCCGCTGGGCCACGTCGCGGTCGCCGTCCTTCGGCGCGAAGGCCGTCTTGGCCTTGGCGACCCAGGCGTCGAACGCTTCCCGAGACACGGCCTCGACCGCGATCGGCATGAAGCCGTGATTGGTACCGCAGATCTCGGAGCACTGGCCGTAATAGACGCCTTCGCGTTCGGCCTTGAACCAGGTCTCGTTGATGCGGCCGGGAACGCCGTCCTTCTTCAGGCCGAAGGCGGGAACCGCCCAGGAATGGATCACGTCGCCGGCGGTCACCAGAACGCGCACGGTGGTGTTGACCGGCACGACAACCCGGTTGTCGACCTCCAGCAGGCGGCGCTGGCCGGGCTTCAGGTCGGCGTCGGCGATCATGTAGCTGGAGAAGGTGATGTTGCCGTGGTCGGGATATTCGTAATCCCAGTACCACTGGTGGCCGATGACCTTGATGGTCATGTCGGCCTGCGGGATGCGTTCCGCGGCGTAGAGCAGCTTGAAGGACGGAACGGCGACCACGATCAGGATGATGACCGGGACCACGGTCCAGGCGACCTCGAGCAGCGTGTGGTGCGAGGTCTTGGACGGAACCGGGTTCCTCTTGGCGTTGAAGCGAACGGCACAGTAGGCCAGCAACCCCGCGACGAAGATGACGATCAGCGTGATGATCACGGTCAGCAGGTCGTTGAACGAGGTCATCAGGTGTTTGACCGGCGAGGCGGAGGGCTGCATGCCCATCTCCCACGGCCGCGGCTCGTTCGCCAGGGCGGTCGCGCCCCAGCCCCCAACCATCGACAGGACCGCCGCCAGGCCGGCGGCGTACAGGCTTTGCCTTCTCATCCCCAACCCCTTCTTAGCCGCGACGCTCGTCATGGCCCGCGGTCGTCTCTTCCCGCCGACGCTCCCTCCGCCCTGTTGGTCCGGACCGGTATCTGTTCGTACGGTCGATGGTTGGGCTTATCAGCGAACGTCAGTTTATGCAGGGATCACGCCATCTTAGCGCGACATATACCCGCAGCCGGAGCTTATCCCCGCCCCCCGCTGGGTTACAAGCCTTTCCTCTCTCCCACTGTCTGCATAGACTTTTCCTCACATCCAGATGCGTCGTGGGAACAAAGGTTGAGCGCGGATCAGGGTCATGCCATGCGGCATTCCGCCGCAGTCCGTTGGGAAAGCGGATTTTTCGCAGCATCAGGCTACGCAGGAAAAAGAGCATGAAGACGGTCAGGCGCGCATGATTGTTGCGGAAGCCCGGCGCGACTCAGGAAACAAGAGTGGGGAAGAGGATGGTTCCGGACCAGATGCGCGAAGGTGATAGGCGGCTGGCAGGCGCCGACCCTCAATGCCCTCCGACCAGGACCTTGCGAATCCGCCTGACGCCCGACCAGACGAAGGCGATGACGATGGGGATCATGAGCCCCACCAGCATGTCGGGATCGACCTTGAGTCCGAACCCCTTCAGCCCCTTCGCCGCATAGCCGACGATGCCGACGAGGTAATAGCTGATCGCCACCACCGACAACCCCTCGACCGTCTCCTGCAAGCGAAGCTGCAACTGCGCGCGGCGGTCCATGGATTGGAGTAGTTCGGCGTTCTGCCCCTCCACCGCGATCTCGACGCGGGTACGCAGCAGCGTGCTGGCCCGCGCGACGCGCTGCGACAGCGAATCGAGCCTTTCCTCCACCGCCTCGCAGGTGCGGATCGCCGGGGTCAGGCGGCGGTCCATGAACTCCTCGACCGTCTGCAACCCTTCGATCCGGATCTCGCGCAGCTCCTCGATTCGCCGCTCCACCAGCTCGTGATAGGCGCGGGCGGCACCGAATCGATAGGCCGTCTCGGCGGCGATCTGCTCGGTCTGGGCCGCCAGCAGGGTGAGACGGTCGAGCAGGTCGCGTTCATCCTGCAAGCCGCGCAGGCTGGCGATGCGGGTGGTGACCTCGGACAGTCCGGCCTCGATCGGCCCAATGCGGGGCAGCACCCCGCGCGCCATCGGCAGCGCCAGCAAAGCGAGCACGCGGTAGGTCTCGATCTCCAGCAGACGCTGGACGACGCGGCCGGTCTGGCGCGGCGTCATCGAATGGTCGGCGACCAGCATGCGGGAGAAGCCATCGCCATGGATGCGGAAATCGGTCCAGGCGGTGGCCGAGCGGCCGGCGATTCGCGACCCGACATAGCTTTCCGACCCGAACATCGCCGCCATCATGGTGGATGACGGTTCGGGCATGTCGGGAGAAAGCACGGCGACGTGGATGCCGACCAGCAGTTCGCCCGGCAGCCCGGCCAGCCAGTCGCGCGGCAGGGCGTGCAGCGCCGGCTCCACGAAAGGATCGACCAGGGAGCCGGCGGGCATGGCGCTGGGACGGAAGACGGTCCAGGTCGAGAACTCGGTATGACGCTCCCACTTCAGGTGGAAGCTGCCGAAAGACGCGCTGTGGTGGGTAGCGCCCTGCGGCGGACGGACCACGCCCGCCCAGTCGCACAGCGCCTCCAGATGACGCCGGTCGGCCTCCGCCGCGCCTTCGCCCGACAGCATCGCAAGCATGGTGGCGCGCACCGGGGCGGTGAGCGATTCGGGCGGCCGGGCATGGACCTCGTTGGTCAGGGTCTGGCGCAGGGGATGGTCCCGCAACGGGCGCGGCCCGGCCATGGCGGCGCCGGTTCCGCTTCCGGAAGACTCCATGCGGTTCAGGGTACCCATGGTCGTCCGCAACGCTCCGTCGGTCATGATCCCCTCCGCCATCCCCGCCCCGCCTGCCATCAGGTAACATAATCCGGCATCGGCGAACTTGCCGGATCGCGCCAGCGTCGCCACACTATATCCAGCCCGTTAGAACACATCGTACGGCGGGGCGCGAGGCCGCCCGCTATGACACTGTGTCCTACCATGGAATCAGGCGATGGAACCCGGCCGGCTCTTGCGATCGGGCCGGGTTCCGCCCCATCACAGGTTCGGAGTTTTCATGAGCGCGCTTGCCGTCACCGACGATCTCTTCTTCAACCGCGCCGGCATGGACCGCGCCCGCGTGGAAGGCGTCGTGCAGGACGCCCTGCACAGTGCCGACGATGGGGAGCTTTACCTCGAATATGCCCAAAGCGAATCGCTGGGCTGGGACGATGGGAAGCTGAAGTCCGCCAGCTTCGACACCACCCAGGGCTTTGGCCTGCGCGCCATCGCCGGCGAGGCGACCGGCTACGCCCATGCCAGCAACCTGTCGGAAGAGGCGATCCGCCGCGCCGCCGCGACCGTGCGCGCCGTGCAGGCCGGCCACACCGGCACCCTGGCCGAGCCGCCGGCCGGCACCAACCGCGCGCTCTACATCCCCGACAATCCCCTGCATCTCGTCCCCTTCGAAGAGAAGGTGAAGCTGCTGGCCGACATCGACGCCTACGCCCGCGCCAAGGACGAGCGGGTGCGGCAGGTCAGCTGCTCGATCAGCGGCGAATGGCAGGCGGTGCAGATCATGCGCGCCGACGGCGTGCGCGTCGCCGACCTGCGCCCGCTGGTCCGCCTGAACGTCTCGGTCGTGGTGGCCGAGGGCGACCGGATGGAGACCGGCGGATACGGCGGCGGCGGCCGCGTCACCTACGAACACTACATCCAGCCGGAAACCTGGCGCGGCTTCGTCGACGAGGCCCTGCGGCAGGCGCTGGTCAACCTCGGCTCCGTCCCCGCCCCCGCCGGCGAGATGACAGTGGTCCTGGGCAGCGGCTGGCCCGGCATCCTGCTGCACGAGGCCATCGGCCACGGGCTGGAGGGCGACTTCAACCGCAAGAAGACCTCCGCCTTCTCCGGTCTGCTGGGACAGCGCATCGCCGCCCCCGGCGTCACCATCGTCGACGACGGCACCATCGAGAACTCGCGCGGTTCCATCAGCGTCGACGACGAGGGCACGCCCGGCCAGTGCACCACGCTGATCGAGGACGGCATCCTGGTCGGCTTCATGCAGGACCGCATGAACGCCCGCCTGATGGGCATGCGCCCGACCGGCAACGGCCGGCGCCAGAGCTTCGCCTACAACCCGATGCCGCGCATGACCAATACGGTGATGCGCAACGGCAACCACACGCCGGACGAGATCATCGCCTCGGTCAAGAAGGGCATCTACGCCAAGAACTTCGGCGGCGGCCAGGTCGACATCACCAACGGCAAGTTCGTCTTCTCCGCCAGCGAGGCCTACTTGATCGAGGACGGCAAGCTGGGTCCCGCCGTGAAGGGAGCCACCCTGATCGGCAACGGCCCGGACAGCCTGACCAAGGTGTCGATGATCGGCAATGACAGCCGCCTCGACCCCGGCGTCGGCACCTGCGGCAAGGACGGCCAGGGTGTGCCGGTCGGCGTCGGCCAGCCGACGCTGAAGCTGGAAGGCCTGACGGTCGGCGGCACCGCCGCCTGACGCCGGACGACCGACAGTCCCTGCATTGGGGCCGGACCGTGCTTGCGGTCCGGCCCTTTTCGTATTTCGGGCTTGGAGCCGTCGATTTCATTGGTATCTTGATCCGGAAGTTTTTCTACTTATCGGATTGGATGGCCAAAAATGACGTTGTTTTCGCGTATTTTCAGGGTTTCAACTCTTGCTTTGGGACTGGCGCTGGCCTTTGCCGCTCCAGGATTGGCCCAGACGGCTCCGACGGACGCCCAGGTGGTCGCCGCCAAGTCCGTCGGCGCCAGCGCCGATCAGCTGAACGCCCGCGTGGTGGTGGCGAGCTATTTCTATGCTTCCACCGATCTCACCTCCGCCCGCTATGTGGATGATTCCAAAGGAATTGATTTCGCCAAGCCCCTGGAGGTGATCGACGTTGCCGCCGGCACCGGCTGGTACCAATATGTCCGCACCGGCTATGACAGCATCCGCTTCGGCAACTTCTTCTCCCCCGAGGTGACGGCGACGCCCGACTGCCTCGGCATCTCCGGCGCCGGCCGGGCCGAATACAAGGCGGTCCTGCCCGCCGGCCAGGGACTGAAATCCGTCGCCGCCCCCATTGTCGACAGCTGGACAACCCCCGGCACCAGCGTGCAAACCAAGGGCGGCTGCGCCCAGGTCGTGGTGCCGAACAGCGTGAAGGCTGGCGTCACCAGCGGCGGTCTGGTCCAGTAACTCCGCAACCGACTGCCGCCGATCGACCGCCGCCATCCGCTGTTCACCACAAGGTGCAGTTCACCGCCGGACGGCGGCGGTCCAGACTGTCGGCCGCATCCGCAGCAACGGAGTCCCGTCATGTCCGACATCACCACCACCGACAAGTTGCGCCTCCGTATCGCGCAGGCCCAGGCCGGGGTTGCCATGCTGGCCCGGCGGGAACCGGAGAACAGCTGGCTGACCAGCATCCAGCGCCAGCTGGACTATGTGGACGGGGCCGCGCGGGACGGAGCAGAGCGGCTCGACCGCGCCGACGAGTTGAATTTCGGCCTGCTCGCCTCCCATTATGTCGACGATGTCGATCCGGCGCTGGCGGTGGAACTTCACGCCATCAGCGCCGCCACCCGCCGCCTGTTCGGCTTCTGATTGCCATTTTTTGCTGGCGTTCCCGGAACCCCGCTTCGATGATCGCCCTTCCGGACGGCACGGCCGAGCCCCGTGCCCCTCGAATAAGATCAAAAAGGGAGATGTACGATGGCGACGGAATCGACCGCCGGCTTGGCCCTGGTTTCCACCTTCTGCCCCGACCGGGTCGGGCTGGTTTCCGGCATCACCAGTCACCTCTTCGAACAGGGCATCAACCTGCGTGACGCCACCTTCGCCTCGCTCGGCACCGGTGCCGAACTCTCGGCCGTCTGCGAACTGCCCACCGGCCTGACGGTGGCGGAGCTTCAGGCGAGCCTGTCATCCCTGCCCGTCCTGGCCGGCGCCGAAGTGAAGGTCACCCCCTTCGCCTTCGATCCCCAGCCGGGTCCGCAGGCCATGGTCACCCACCGCATCGAGGTATCGGGCGGCGACCAGCCCGGCCTCGTCGCCCGCCTGTCGGAGATATTCACCCAGTTCGACGCCAACATTGTCCGGCTGGACGCGCAGACCCTGCCCGACCGCGCCGGCGAACGCTACGTCCTCCGCTTCTCGGTCTCGATCCCGGCGGAGCGGGCGGAGGTCTGCCTGTCAGCAGTGGCGAACACCGCGGAGACTTTGGGGCTGACCTGCCGGACAGAAGCTCTGTAAGGATAGGGGGCGCCATGCGCCCCCTCACCCATGGAGGACCTTCAGCCCCGCTATCCCGCCAATGATCGCCGCGATGCACAGCAACCGCAGCGCTCCAGCGGGTTCGCCGAACAGCATCATGCCCAACAGCGCCGTGCCAACCGTGCCGATTCCCGTCCACACCGCGTAAGCCGTCCCCAAAGGCAGGCTCTTCAACGCAGCACCCAGTAGCAGGATGCTCGCCAGCATCGCTGCCGCAGTCAGCACGCTCGGAACCAGCCGAGTAAAGCCTTCGGTGTATTTCAGGCCGATGGCCCATGCGATTTCGAGAAGACCGGCGAAGAGCAGCATGACCCACGCCATGACGGTACCTCCGTCTTGGAATGGCAGGGCCGTCCCCACCCGGTTACCCTCTTCCGTTGGCGGGGTCGTCCCCGCGGGCCACTGGGCACATAGGACAGGGTGCGGGCAAGGTCAAGGAGGGCGGCCATTGTTGCATCGCCGCCCCGGCCCGTGCAGGATGGGGTTCCTGAATGGTTCCCTCCTTCGCCACTGGTGGCGCTGGGGGCTTTTGACGTTGGACTGCAATGACCGAAAACGGCACACCCCCGGCTTCCAAGACGCCGGCTCCCGAGAAGGCCGAATCGCTTGAGAACCGGCGCAAGAGGCTGCGCTTCCGCTCCTGGCACCGCGGCACGCGCGAGATGGACCTGCTGATGGGCAGCTTCGCCGACGCCCATGTCGGCGACTTCGACCACGGGATGCTCGACCGCTTCGAGACGCTGCTGGAGCTTGGCGATCCCGACCTCTACGACTGGATGTCGGGGAGGGAACCGGTGCCGGCAGACCACGACACCGACGTGATGCGCCTGTTGACGGCGTTCCGTTACACACCACGTCAAGGCTCCTGACGGAGCCGGTCAAGGCTCCTGACGGAGCCGGTCAAGGCTTCTGACCCGTTCACCACCATCCCAGCATCCCCGAGGCACCCTCCTTTGGTCAGTTACGATCTCCAGCCCGGCCGCGCCGGCCGTCTCCTGATCGGCGGCGCGCCCGAGGGTCATGATGCCCGCATCCTGGCGGAGCTTGCGCAGAAGGCCGGCGGCTACGGGCTGCTGCATGTGGCGCTGGACGACTCGCGCTGCGCCCTGCTGGCGGAAGCGCTGGCCTTCTTCGCGCCTAAGCTGGAGGTGCTGACCTTCCCGGCCTGGGACTGCCTGCCCTACGACCGGGTGTCGCCGAACGGCGGCATCGTCGCCCGCCGCATCGACACGCTCACCCAGCTGCTGGCGAGACGCGAGGCTGCGGCCAACCGCGACGGGCTGGCGCCGCTGGTGGTGCTGACCACCGTCAATGCCGTGGTGCAGAAGGTGCCGCCGCGCAGCGCCTTCAAGAACGCGGTGTTCTCGGCCAAGCTGCGCGACCGGATCGACCTGGAGAAGCTGCAGCGCTACCTCGCCGGCAACGGCTACACCCGTGCCCAGACCGTGCGGGAGCCGGGCGAGTTCGCAGTGCGCGGCGGCATCGTCGACCTCTTCCCGCCCGGCACCGAGGAGCCGCTGCGCCTCGACCTTTTCGGCGACGAGCTGGAGGGGGTGCGCGCCTTCGACCCGATGACCCAGCGCACAACCGACAAGCGCGACAGCGTCGAGCTGAAGCCGATGTCGGAGGTCTTCCTGGACGAGGCCGGGATCGCCCGCTTCCGCTCCGGTTACCGAGAACTGTTCGGTGCCGTGACCGACGACGATCCGCTCTACGAGGCGATCTCCGCCGGGCGCAGCTATGGCGGGATGGAGCATTGGCTGCCTCTGTTCCACGAGAGCATGGACACGCTGCCGGACTATCTGCCGCGCGGCATCGTCAGCCTGGACCATCAGGCCAACGAGGCGCGCGACGCCCGCATCGCCCAGGTGGTGGATTTCCACGCCTCGCGCGACAGCATGATGACCATCGAAAAGCGGGCCGGCTCCCCGGTCTACAAGCCGGTACCGGTCGCCTCGATGTTCCTCGACACCATCGGCTGGGACGCGCTGATGGCGGAGCGCGCGGTGGCGCAGCTCCAGATCTTCTCGACGCCCCCAGGCATCAAGGGCACAGTGGATGCGGGCGGCAAGCGCGGCCACGACTTCGCGGAAGAGCGCAACCGCCCCGACGTGAACGTCTTCGACGCGGTGAAGGACCATATCCGTACCCTGCGCGCCGACGGGCGGAGGGTGCTGATCGCGGGATATTCCGCCGGATCTCGCGACCGCCTGTCCAACGTGCTGGCCGACCACGGCATCCCCGGTCTGGAGCCGGCGGAGAGCATGGAGGATGTCCGCCGCTTCGACCGCGGCGTCATCGGCACCATCGTGCTGGGGATGGAGCATGGCTTCACCTCCGCCGACCTCGCCGTCATCACCGAACAGGACATCCTCGGCGACCGTCTGGTCCGCCCGGCCAAGAAGAAGCGCAAGGCAGCCAACTTCATCGCCGAGCATTCGGCCCTGCATGAGGGCGACATCGTCGTCCACATGGACCACGGCATCGGCCGCTATGACGGGCTGGAGACGCTGGAGGTCACCGGCGCGCCGCACGACTGCCTGCGCCTGATCTACGAGGGCGGCGACAAGCTGTATGTCCCGGTCGAGAACATCGAGGTGCTGTCCCGCTACGGCTCCGAGGACTCGCATGTCCAGCTCGACAAGCTGGGCGGCGCCGGCTGGCAGGGCCGCAAGGCCAGGGTCAAGAAGCGCCTGAAGGACATGGCGGAAGCCCTGCTGAAGATCGCGGCCGAGCGCATGCTGAAGAAGGCCGATCCGGTGCTGACGCCGGAAGGGGTCTATCAGGAGTTCGCCGCCCGTTTCCCCTATCCCGAGACCGACGACCAGTTGAAGGCGATCGAGGACATTTTCACCGACCTCGGCAGCGGCCGGCCGATGGATCGGCTGGTCTGCGGCGACGTCGGCTTCGGCAAGACCGAGGTTGCTCTGCGCGCCGCCTTCATGGTGGCGATGAGCGGCAAGCAGGTCGCCGTCGTCGTGCCGACCACCCTGCTCGCCCGCCAGCATTTCCGCACCTTCTCCACCCGCTTCGCCGGGTTGCCGGTGCGCGTGGTCCAGTTGTCGCGCATGGTCACCGCCCGCGAACAGACGCTGGTCAAGAAGGAGTTGGCGGAGGGAACGGCCGACATCGTCGTCGGCACCCATGCCCTGCTCGCCAAGGGCCTCGACTTCAAGCGGCTCGGCATGGTGATCGTCGACGAGGAGCAGCATTTCGGCGTGAAGCAGAAGGAGCGGCTGAAGGAGCTGCGCGCCGATATCCATGTTCTGACACTGACCGCCACGCCGATTCCGCGCACCTTGCAGATGGCGCTGTCCGGCGTGCGCGAACTATCGCTGATCGCCACCCCGCCGGTGGACCGGCTGGCGGTGCGCACCTTCGTGCTGCCCTACGACCCGGTGGTGATCCGCGAGGCGATCCTGCGCGAGCATTACCGCGGCGGCCAATCCTTCTACGTCTGCCCGCGGGTGGAGGATCTGGCAAAGGTCGCCGAGCGGGTGCGCGATCTGGTGCCTGAGGTCAAGGTGGTCACCGCCCACGGCCAGATGCCGGCCAGCGAACTGGAAGACGTGATGACCGCCTTCGATGAGGGCAAGTTCGAAGTGCTGCTCGCCACCAACATCATCGAAAGCGGCCTGGATATTCCCAACGCCAACACGCTGATCGTCCATCGCGCCGACCTGTTCGGCCTGGCCCAGCTCTACCAGATCCGCGGCCGCGTCGGCCGGTCGAAGAAGCGCGGCTACGCCTATCTGACCTATGCCCCCAACAAGCCGCTGAGCGGCACCGCCCAGCAGCGCCTGCACGTCATCGAGACGCTGGACAGCCTGGGAGCCGGTTTCCAGCTCGCCAGCCACGACATGGATATCCGCGGCGCCGGCAATTTGCTGGGCGAGGAGCAGTCGGGCCAGGTGCGCGAGGTCGGCGTCGAACTTTACCAGCAGATGCTGGAGGAGGCCGTCGCCAACGCCCGGGCATCCATGCAGGAGGGGGCCGTCGCCGCGGCGGCGGCGCAGGAGTGGGTGCCGCAGATCAACCTGGGCACGCCGGTGCTGATCCCGGAAAGCTATGTCCCCGACCTGACGGTGCGGCTGTCGCTCTACCGGCGGATCGCCGATCTGGTCGACCGCTCGGAAGTGGACGGCTTCGCCGCCGAACTGATCGACCGTTTCGGCAAGCTGCCGGAGGAGGTCGAGAACCTGCTGGACGTCGTCACCGTCAAGCGCTGGTGCAAACAGGCCAACATCGACCGGGTCGATGCCGGGCCGAAGGGGCTGGTGCTGGCCTTCCACGACAATTTCTATGCGGAGCCGGCCAAGCTGCTGACCTACATCGCCCAGCATCTGACGCTGATGAAGCTCAGGCCCGACCACAAGCTGGTCTACAGCCGGGAATGGTCCGATCCGCAGGCCCGCGTGCGCAGCGTGCAGAAGCTGGTGAAGGATCTGGCGGAGATGGCATCCGGCGGCGGCGTACCGCGTGGCGAAACCCCGCCACCGCCGCCTCCCCCGCCACCGCCGAAGCCGACCGGCGCCAAGATCGCCTCCCGCTTCGGCACGCCGTCGCGTTTCGGCCGTCCGACCGGACGGCGCTGAAATGGACGAACTGATCCGGAACGCGTCGCTGGCCCGCCGCTTGGCCATCGGCGACCGGCGGGCGGTGGGCGACGCCCCTTCGGTCGCCGAGGAAGTGTCGGCCGACCGCAGCAAGCTGGAGGAGTTGGTCGGCTGCCTGTTCGACCGCAATGCCAGCGTGCGCATGCGCGCCGCCGACGCGCTGGAGCGGGTTTCGCGCAGCAACGCCGGCTGGCTCGATCCCTATGTCGAGCACCTGCTGACCGATGCCGTCGCCATCGAACAGGCGGAGGTGCGCTGGCACATCGCCCAGATCGTGCCGCGCCTGACCATGACGGAGGAACAGCGCCACCGCGCCGCCGTCCTGCTGGCCGACTGGTTCGAGAACAGCCCGAGCCGCATCGTCCAGACCAGCGCGCTGCAGGCCGTGGTCGATCTGGCCGAATCGGACGCCAACCTGCGCGCCACCTCGGCGGAGATGCTCGGCCGCGCCATGCGTTCCGGCGTGCCGTCGCTGGCTGCCCGTGCGCGGCGCATCCTGAAGCCCTTCGAGGTGGACGAGGCGACGCTGACCGCGGCCCTGGTGCGGGAGCAGACCGGCCTGACCTTGACGATCCTGCCCGACCGGCTGGCGGTGGCGCAACTACCGCCGGGCGGCGGTCTGCCGGACTGGCTCGACTGGACCGACCCGCTGGTGGGTGCCACGCGAACGGGCGATGAACTGTCGATCCTCTGCCGCGAGGACCGGGTGCCCCACGGCGTCAAGGCCGAGCGCGGTTGGCGCGCCTTCCGGGTGGAAGGGGTGGTCGATTTCTCGCTGTTCGGCATCCTGGCCCGCATCGCCGTGCCGCTGGCCCAGGCCCATCTGCCGATCTTCGCGATCTCCACCTACAGCACCGACTACGTGCTGGTTCGGGCCGACGATCTGGACAAGGCGGCGGACGTGCTGGCGCTGAGCTGCACTGTGAAGCGGTAGCCCCCCTTTCCCCGCCCCAGGGAAAGGGGGTTTTCGCCGGCCGCGGAGGCCCCGTGTGAGCCTTTCAGGCGCCGCCCCCCTCGCGTTGGCTCCGCTCGACGATCTCCTCGCGCTCGCCCATCTCCTCCCACTTCTTCTGGACGGGCTTGTCGGGATCGCCGGAGGCCTTGCCGGTCTCCTCGACCAGCTTGTCCTCGATTCGTTGGGCGGCGTCCGACGGCGCGTCGGAGGTCACGGATTTGGAGCGGTCCTGGTCGGTCATGGCGGCGGTCTCCCAATATGATGGTTGACCAACCAAACACTCCCAACCCGACAAAGTTCACGCAGCCGCCTGAAATGCCTCCCCCAACCGCTCCAGAAGCGCCGCGGCCTCCGCCGCCTCATACGGTTCGGCATGCCCTGAGCCCCAGACCGGCCCCGGCCATGCCGGATCGGCTCGAGTCCGGCCGATCACATGGACATGCAGCTGCGGCACCATGTTCCCCAGCGCCCCGACATTTATCTTGTCCGGCGCGAACAGCCGCTCCACCACGCGGGAAGCAAGCGAGATCTCCCGCATCAGCGCCGCCTGATCGCCTTCGTCCAATCGATGGATCTCCACCGCACCCTCGCGCATCGGCGCCAGGATCAGCCACGGCCAGATCCGATTGTTCATCAGCAGGACCCGGCAGAGACCCAGATCGATCACAGGACGGGTGTCGGCCTGTAGCCGTTCGTTAAGGGTAAACATGCTTCACTCCATTCATGGCCTGACAGGCTATCGCCTGGGAATAAACCGGACGCCGCCCTGTTATAGCCGGCAGTGGCGGGGAAACCGCGAAGCTTGTATATAAGGCCGTGCGCGCCGGTCCTACGGCGCAGCGGCTTTCGTTGGACGATGAGAGAGTTCGGTCCGAGGCAATGGTCGGGGCGGCAACGATCCCCTTGCGCCATTTCCACGGGCCGTATCCATGTTTTCTGGTGCGGCGAGCGAGAACGACCCACATGCGCAAATCGGCCTTCGCGGTTCTGATCCTGGTGATCCTCGGCAACATCGCCTTCTGGGCGCTGTGGAACCGCCCGGTGGACGAGCGGTCCTGGGCCGGCGCCATCACCGGCGTCGCCTACACCCCCTTCCACTCCGACAAGAGCCCGTCAAAGGGCGACAAGGCATCCGCCGACGACATCGAAAAGGACATGGATGCGCTGGAAGGTGCGGTGAAGGCGGTCCGGACCTATTCGACCACCGACGGCTCGGAAATGGTGGCGGCCATCGCCGCAAAGCACAACCTTCCGGTCACCGCCGGCGCCTGGACCACCGGCAAGCCGGAGATCGACGAACCCGAGTTGGCCGGCCTGATCAAGCTGGCGCGCGCCAACAGCAACGTGCGCCGCGTGCTGGTCGGCAACGAGGCGATCCTGCGCGCCGACCTGACGGTCCCGCAGGCCATCGAATACGTCAAGCGGGTGAAGAAGAAGGTCAACGTCCCGGTCTCCATTGCCGAGCCGTGGCACGTCTGGCTGAAGAACCCCGAACTGGCCGACGCGGTGGATTTCCTCGCCGTCCATCTGCTTCCCTATTGGGAGGGCGTGCCGGTCGACCAGTCGGTCGATTACGCCATGTTCCGCTACAATGAGCTGAAAGCGAAATTCCCGAACAAGCACATCCTGATCGGCGAGATCGGCTGGCCGGCCGACGGCCCGTGGCGCCGCGGCGCCGAGGCCAGCCAGGTCAACCAGGCCAAGTTCATCCGCAACTTCCTGAACGTCGCCGCCCAGAACAAGCTCGACTATTTCATCATGGAGGCCTTCGACCAACCCTGGAAGCGGGAGATCGAGGGCACCGCCGGCACCAGCTGGGGCCTGTGGGACTATCAGCGCAATCCGAAATTCCCGATGATCGGCGGGGTGAACGAGATCCGCAACTGGGAGATCAAGTGCGCCACCGCGGTGGCGCTGGGCTTCCTGCCGCTGGTCTTCTTCCTGTGGCGCCGCGGCGACCTGAAGGTCGGCGGCCAGATCTTCTACGGCGCGCTGATCCAGGCGGTCGCCTCGGTCCTGGTCTTCACCGTCAGCGCGGCGTCGGCCGCCGGCCTCGCGCTCACCACAGAGATCGCCTGGGGCCTGCTGATCTTCTGCCAGCTCGTGCTGTTCGCGGTCATGCTGATCGACGGCATGGAACTGACCGAGGTCGTCTGGCAGCACAAGTTCAAGCGCAAGTTCATCCCCTGCTCCGCCGCCCCGCTGCCCAACGCGGCGAAGGTGTCGATCCATGTGCCCTGCTACAACGAGCCGCCGCACATGGTCATGCAGACGCTGGATGCGCTGGCCGCCCTCGATTATCCGAACTATGAAGTCCTGCTGCTCGACAACAACACCAAGGATCCGGCGGTCTGGCGGCCGATCGAGGAATATTGCCGGAAGCTGGGGCCGAAGTTCCGCTTCTTCCACCTCGACAACTGGCCGGGCTTCAAGGCGGGCGCGCTGAATTTCGGTCTGGCGCAGACCGCGCCGGATGCCGAGCACATCGCCGTCATCGACAGCGACTATCAGGTCCATCCCGATTGGCTGAAGGCGACCATCCCGCACTTCAACCGGCCGGAGGTCGGCTTCGTCCAGTCGCCGCAGGACTACCGCGAGTGGGAACACGACCTGTTCCAGCGCATGACCAACTGGGAATATGCCGGCTTCTTCCACATCGGCATGATCCAGCGCAACGAGCGCAACGCGATCATCCAGCACGGCACCATGACCATCATCCGCAAGTCGGCGCTGGAAAAGGTCGGCCGCTGGGGCGAGTGGTGCATCACCGAGGACGCCGACCTCGGCCTGCGCCTGTTCGAGCATGGCTATGAGGCCGTTTACATGCCGGAAAGCTACGGCAAGGGGCTGGTTCCCGACAGCTTCTCCGCCTACAAGACGCAGCGCTTCCGCTGGGCCTACGGCGCCGTGCAGATCCTCAAGCACCATTGGCGGCAGTTGTCGCCGGGCGCCAAGGAGCTGACCGCCGGCCAGAAGTACCATTTCATCACCGGCTGGCTGCCCTGGTTCGCCGACGCCGCCCATATGGTGTTCGGCATCGCCGGCATCCTGTGGTCGATCGGCCTGATGGCCTTCCCCAAATACTTCGAGTTCCCGCCCAACGTCTTCATGATCCCGACGCTCAGCGTCTTCGCCTTCAAGGTCGGTGCCTCGCTCTGGCTCTACGAAGCGCGGGTGAAGTGCGGCTTCTGGGACAAGGTCGGGGCGGCGGTGGCCGGCATGGCGCTGACCCACACGGTCGGCCGCGCCATGTGGCTCGGCATGTTCACCTCTGGCCGTCCCTTCGTCCGTACGCCGAAATGCGAGAACCAGCCGGCGCTGATGCAGGCTTTCCTGATGGCACGGGAGGAACTGGTGCTGCTGGTGTCGCTGTGGGGTGCGGCGTTGGCGATCGTCATGGTCTTCGGCCACGAGAACCGCGACGCCTTCATGTGGTCGGGCCTGCTGGTGGTGCAGTCGCTGCCTTATCTGGCCGCCTTCATCACCGCGCTGATCAACGTCTTCCCGACGCTGGGCTTCGGCAGGAACAAACCGGAACCGGCCGACGGCGCGGTGGCCGGCGCCGGCGACTGATGGTCATAGGCCGGCGCTTCGGCTTGGAAGGAAGCGCCGGCTCTGCCAGACTGGAATGCGGACGGGGCTGTTCCCCGGGAGGCGGCCCATGTCCGGTAATGTCCACGGTGTCGGCCCACCGGAGTTCAGTGTCCGCACCACCGCCGGCGTCGAGCGGGCCGGCAGCGCGACGGATCGGAAGCAGAAACGCAATCCACGGCAGGAACAGCGGGAGCGGGAGCAGGAACGGCGTGACCAGACCCCGCCGAACCCGCAGCGCCGGCGCCTCTACGACCTTCTGTTCGACGAGGTCGACCAGCTCGACGGAATGGACGAGCGGCAGCGGACACGGCTGAAGGACAATCTGCGCAGCCATCTGTCCCACAGAGCACCGACATCCGCGACCGCCCCCACGGCTACCCCTCATGACGAAGAGGCGCTGGCCGAAGGATTGCTCAAGGACCCGGCGGCATCGCTCCCCGTCGATCCCGAACATATCGTCCAAGCCGCAACTGCCGCCGCACCGGAGCAGGATCCGGAAACCATGCGGCTGGCCGAGCAGTTGCGCGACTGCCTCGCCCGCAACACCGACCGTGCGCGCAAGGTGGCGGTCTATCTGCACCTGCTGCTAACGCTGGAGGGAGCGTTCCGGCCACACATGGTGGTGGACGTGTAAAAGATCGGGTTGCTTCGTTCCGGCTGGCGAACGCAAAGAGGCCCCGCCTCCCTTTCGGAAGGCGGGGCCTCTTCATTTCATATATCCCGGCCTCACTCCGGCGTGGAGGCTTCGCCGTCGGCTTCCGGAGTGCCCATCATCGCGTCGGCGACCAGACCGGCGTTGCCGCGGATCTTGGCCTCGATGGCGTCGGCCATCTCGGGGTTGTTGCGCAGGTAGGTCTTGGCGTTCTCGCGGCCCTGGCCGATGCGGGTGCCATCATAGCTGAACCACGCACCCGACTTGTCGACCACGCCGGCCTGGATGCCGAGGTCGAGCAGTTCGCCCACCTTCGACACACCCTCGCCATACATGATGTCGAACTCGACCACGCGGAACGGCGGGGCCATCTTGTTCTTCACCACCTTGACGCGGGTCTGGTTGCCGACGACGGCATCGCGGTCCTTGATCGCGCCGATACGGCGAATGTCGAGGCGGACGGAGGCATAGAACTTCAGTGCATTGCCGCCGGTCGTCGTCTCCGGGTTGCCGAACATCACGCCGATCTTCAGGCGGATCTGGTTGATGAAGATCACCAGGCAGTTCGACTTGGAGATCGAGCCGGTCAGCTTGCGCAGCGCCTGGCTCATCAGGCGGGCATGCAGGCCGACGTGGCTGTCGCCCATCTCGCCTTCCAGTTCGGCACGCGGAACCAACGCCGCCACCGAGTCGACCACCAGCACGTCGATGGCGCCGGACCGCACCAGCGTGTCGGCAATCTCCAGCGCCTGCTCGCCGGCATCCGGCTGGGAGATCAGCAGCTCGTCGACGTTGACGCCCAGCTTGCGGGCATAGGACGGGTCGAGCGCGTGCTCCGCATCGACGAAGGCGCAGGTGCCGCCGGCCTTCTGGGCCTGGGCGATGGCGTGCAGCGCCAATGTGGTCTTGCCCGAGCTTTCCGGCCCGTAGATCTCGACGATGCGGCCCTTTGGCAAGCCGCCGATCCCCAGCGCGATGTCGAGGCCAAGGGAGCCGGTGGAAACCACCTCCGTCTCGACCAAGTTCTCCTTGGCGCCGAGCTTCATGATCGAGCCCTTGCCGAACGCGCGTTCGATCTGGCTCAGGGCGGCATCGAGCGCCTTCTGCTTGTCCATGGAATCCTTCTCGACCAAACGAAGCTGTGCGGACGACATGCCCGGTACCCCTCTCTTAGAACACACGGTCGGCGCTCTTGCAACGAGGCTGAATGTACTCTCTTCGTTCTCATTTGCAAGGGGCGATGTTGCCGGTGCGTTCCTATTTCACGAGGTTTCCCGGTAGGTGTTCCGATAGGAGCCCCAGGGCATTTCCGCGGACGATCCCGCTCCTCACCGGGCGTCTCGGATGACCTCCTTCACCTTGGATGCCAGCTGCTTCAGCGAGAAGGGCTTGGGCAGGAAATGGGCCACTTCGACGCCGTCTATCTCGCCCAGACGGTCCTCGGCATAGCCGGAGATGAAGATCACCCGCATCTCCGGGCGCAGCCTGCGGACATGACGGGCCAGCGTCGGGCCGTCCATCTGCGGCATGACCACATCGGTGATCAGCAGGTCGATGGAAGCGCCGTTGGTCTCGATCTGCTGGAGCGCCGCCTCGCCGTTCTTGGCCTCCAACACCTGATAGCCCTTGTTGCGCAGCGCACGGGCGGAGAAGACCCGCACGGCATCCTCGTCCTCCACCAGCAGGATCGTGCCGGTGCCGGTCAGGTCGCTGCCGCGGCGCTCCCGCGGCTCGGCGGTATCGACCGGGCGCAGCTCGCCCTGGTGGTGCGGCAACAGGATGGTGAAGGTCGTCCCCTCCCCTACCGCCGAATCGACCAGCACGAAGCCGCCGGTCTGCCGCACGATGCCGTAGACGGTGGACAGGCCGAGCCCGGTGCCCGACCCAACCTCCTTGGTGGTGTAGAAGGGTTCGAAAATGCGCTGCAGGTTCTCACGCGCGATGCCGCATCCGGTGTCGATCACATCGACGGAGACGTAGCTGCCGGGCGGCACCGTCTCATGCTCCCGCCGTTCCGGCTGGGTGACGACGTAGTTGGTGGTGTTGATGGTCAGCTTGCCGCCGCCGGCCATCGCGTCGCGGGCGTTGACCACCAGATTGATGATGACCTGCTCCAGCTGGTTCTGGTCGACCTTGACCAGACCCAGGTCGCGGCCATGGATCATCTTCAGCTCGATGTTCTCGCCGATCAGCCGGCGCAGCAGGTTGGCCAGCTCGGCCAGCACGTCGGTCACGTTGATGACGCGCGGCTGCAGGGTTTGCTGCCGCGAGAAGGCCAGCAGCTGCCGCACCAGATTGGCGGCGCGGTTGGCGTTCTGCTTGATCTGCATGATGTCGCTGAAGGACTGGTCGCCCGGCTTGTGCCGCAGCAGCAGCAGGTCGCAGAAGCCGATCATCGCCGTCAGCAGGTTGTTGAAGTCGTGCGCCACGCCGCCGGCCAGCTGTCCGACCGCCTGCATCTTCTGCGACTGGGCGAACTGGGCCTCCAGGCTCTTGCGCTCGGTCATGTCGATGAAGTGCAGGATCAGGCCGACGCCGTCCCCCCGGGTCCCGTCCGCCTTGCCGCCATCCCCCCTACCATCCGTACGCACCGGGTTGGCGAGACGCCGGGCATAGAGCTGGGCGGTCAGCTCCCGTCCGCCGGACAGCCGCACCTCCAGCGGGTGCGCCGGGTCGGCGCCGCCCTGCACCGACCTCAGCCGCGCGGTCACCGCCTCGCGCTCCGCCGGGACGATCAGCTCGGCCATCGGGCGGTTGATGACGCTGCCGGCCTCGCTGCCGATCAGCGCCAGGAAGGCCTCGTTGCATTCGGTCAGTTGCCCGGTCTCGTCCACCAGGGCGATGCCGATCGGCGCATCCTCGAAGAAACGCTGGAAGCGCTGCTCGGACTGGCGCAGGGCCTCCTGCCACTCCCGCTCCGGGGACAGGTCGCGCACCACCGACCGGGTGTGTATGGTGCCGTCGTCGGCATGGACCACGCTCTGCGCCACCGCCACTTGGAAGCGCCGGCCACGCAAGCCCACCATCGTCAATTCGCCCCGCTGCTCGCCGCCCCCATGGTCGAACAGGTCGTACGGGGCTGCGGAGACCGGCGGCGCGGCCAGGATGACGTGCAGCCGCGATTCGCCGTCCGTCAGGTCGCCCGGGGCCGCTTCCAGCCATTGCGCGAGCGTGGCGTTCACGAACAGGAACTGGCCGTTCTGATCGACCGAGAAGAACCCCACCGGAGCATGCTCCATGAAGTCGGCGAGCTTGGCCTGCTCGCGCAGCATGACGTGCTCCAGCTCCCTCCGGGCGGTGATGTCCTCGATCCGCCAGTGGACGGAACCGGGAAAGCCGGTCACCGGCTGACCCTGCACCTTGCGCCATTCCGGCGACTGGTGGTCCGGCGCCGGGATCGCCAGCTCGGCCGAGGCTGCGGCCCCAGCCTTCACCCGCTCGCGCAGGCGGCTGAATTCGCGGGCGCTGTCGGGATCGCCGGAAAACTGCCGCGCCAGGGCGTCCATCGGCCGCTCGCCATGGCGCCAGCCCGCCAGCTCGCGGAACGCCGCGTTGACGAACACCACATCGTCGGCGCCGTCGCAGACCAGTTGCCCGGCCGGCATCCCTTCCAGCGCGCCGCCAAGCAGCGCGCCGACATGCGCCGACCGGCGGACCACCAAAATGCTGCGGGCGATCAGCAGAGCCACGCCCACAGCCGCCAGAGCCGCCCCCAGCCAGCCGATCGCGTCGCGATCCAGCAGCAGCCCCGCAGCGAGAACCAGCAGCCCGGCCGGAGCCAGCGCATATTGGACGAGCATCAACACCCCGCCGGACGATACCCGGCGGTTCACAGCATTGCGCGCGGTGTCGGAAAGGGAAGTTGTCTCGTCCACCAATACTCCAAACCCCACACGGTCTTCCTGCGAGATGCCCTGGACCGGGCATATCCGTCGCGCCGCCCGCGATCGTCGGCCGCTCCACCCGGCCCCGTCAACCGTGGCGACGCCGGATCAGTTGCGCAGCGCCCGCCCTTTCAGCTTGAAGACATAGGTAATGACTTCGGCGACCGCCCGATAATGCTCGGATGGAACTTCCTCGTCGATATCGCAAGCGGCATAGAGCGCACGGGCAAGGGGCGGGTTCTCTATGACCGGAACATTGTTCGATTCGGCGATCTCGCGAATCTTGAAGGCGACCTGATCGACGCCCTTCGCCAGCACCATCGGCGCGCCCATCTGGGTGGGGTCGTATTTCAGCGCGACCGCGAAGTGGGTCGGGTTGGTGACCACCACGTCGGCGTTCGGCACCGCCGCCATCATGCGCTTACGCGCGCGCTCGAACCGGATCTGCCGGATGCGGCCCTTGACCACAGGGTCGCCTTCCTGCTGCTTGTGCTCGTCCTTCACCTCCTGCTTGGTCATCTTCATCTTCTTGTCGAACTGCTGCTTCTGCCACAGGAAGTCACCGGCGGCGATGAAGGTGAGGACGACGAGGACCCAGATCAGCAGACGGTGGGCCAGCCCGTCCACCTGCAGCAACATGGAGACGATGTCGATGCCGATATAGGCCTCGATACCGCCGAACATCGGCACCAGCGCCATATAGGCGACGCCGCCGACCACTCCCAACTTGACGATGCTCTTCAGCAGCTCCACGCCTTGATTAGCCTTGAACATGTTCATCAGGCCGGGCAGCGGATTCAACTTGCTGAATTTGGGCGATATCAGCTCCCAGGAGACGTGGAAGCCCGTCTGTCCGACGGTCGACAGCACGCCGGCCACCACGAACAGCAGGATGGGAAGCCACAACGCCCACATGACGTCGCTCATCACCCGGAACAGCAGCGCGCCGACCCCGGCGCGATCGAAGGTGATCTGGTCCAGGTTCTGGAAATAGTAGTTCAGCCGGAACACCAGCCCCTTCATCGTGCCGGGCAGGATCGAGACCAGAACCACCAGCATCGCCGCGACCATCAACCAGTTCGCGGCCTCGCGGGTCATCGCGAACTGGCCCTGCTTATGGGCCTCTTCGAGCTTCTTGCCTGTCGGGTCCTCTGTTTTGGAGGATTCGTCCGCCTCTTCCGACACCGGCGTCCTCCTACAGCGGCTTCAGGAATTCGATGAAGGTCGATTCGAAGCGCGACAGCCAGAACAGCATCATCGCTCCCAGCGTCAGCGCGAACATGAACAGGCCCAACAGCACCTGCACCGAGGTGAACAGCTGGAACACCTGCACCTGCGGCGCCAGCTTGTTCAGCAGCCCCAGCGCCAGCGCGAACAGGATGCCGGTGATCAGGAAGGGTGCCGCCATCTGCACTCCCATCATGAAGGTCCTGGACACCAGCTGCCCGATCACGTTGGCCATGTCGTCGACGGGGATCGCCGCGCCGGGCGTGAAGGTGGCATAGCTGTCGACCACCGCCATGATCAGCAGATGATGCAGGTCGGTGACGAACAGCAGAAGCAGACCCAGCCAGCCCATCAGCGATCCGGGCAGCGATCCGGAGGTCGCCAGCGCTGGGTTGAAGATCTGCGCGTTTGCCAGCCCGCTCTGCAGGCTGATGATGGTGCCGGCAACCTCCAGCGCGCCCATCAGCAACCGGGCGATGGTACCCATGAAGATGCCCACGGTCATCTCGCCGGCGGCCAGCACCATCAGCTGGAACGGGTTGCTAGGCATCGGCGGCAGCATCGGCCGGATCGTCGGCGCCACCAGGGTGCTGACCACCAGCGCGAACAGCAGCCGCGTGCGCGTGGGAACGAAGGCGTCGCCGATGGTGGGCATCACACTGAAGGCGGTGCCGACCCGCATGAAGACCAACATCCAGACGAAGATCTGTTCACCCAGAAGTTGCTGCAGGATGTTCATTGGCCTGCCGCGGCCGCGGTCGGAGCGGAGGGAGGCGTCACGCCGGTGCCAGGCGTGAAGGGAGCGCCGCCGTTGTCGGTGGCGCCGACACCGATGGCGACGATACGGTCGGCCACCTCATGTTCGAAGAACTCGGTCAGCTTGCCCAGCATGAAGGGCATCAACAGGATGCTGAGACCGAAGACCAGCAGCACCTTCGGCACCATGGCGAGGGTCTGTTCGCTGATCTGGGTGACCGCCTGGAAAATGGAGATGACGGTGCCGACCGCCATCATGATCACCAGGATCGGTCCGCAAACGATCACCAGGGTGACGATCGAGGTGCGGCAAAGCTCGATGACTTCGGTCTCGTTCATGGCAACTGACTTAGGACGCCAGATAATGCGACGCGAATGCCGTCACATCGGCATGCGCAGGATTTCCTGATAGGCGTTCAACACCTTGTCGCGCACGGCGGTGACGGTCTGCAACGTCACTTCGGCATTGGTCACGGCCTGGACGACCTCGTTCAGATCCGCCTTGCCGACCGCGGCCAGGGCCGACATGTCCTCGCTTTTCTTCAGGGTGCCGACGCTCTCCTTGGCCGCCTGCTCCAGCACGTCGCCGAAGGAGACGCCGTCACGCGCGGCCATGCCGGAGCCGGTCGTCTTGGCGGCGGTGGTGGCATAGGCCGCGGCGGCGTTCAACGGATTGATCATGGCGGCGTTTCCGGTCGGTCAGGAAAATTGGCGGAGGAAGGGGCGGGTATCAGGCGCGCAGGATGTCGATGGTGCGCGTCAGCATCTGGCGTGCGGTGTCGATGGCCGACAGGTTGGCTTCATAGCTGCGCTGGGCCTCGCGCATGTCCATCGCCTCCACCACCGTATTGACGTTGGGCAGCAAGACGTAGCCGTCGGCATCGGCCGACGGGTGGGAGGGGTCGAAGCGGCGCTGGAAGTCGCTCTTGTCCACGTCGACCTTGGCGACGCGGACCTTGTCGACGTCCATCGCCCGGTCCAGCTCGTTCTTGAAGACGACCGTCTTGCGGCGATAGGGCAGATCGCCCGGCGTTTCCGCGGTGGTGTTGGCGTTCGCCAGATTCTCCGAAATGACCTTCAGGCGCGTGCCCTGCGCCTTCATGCCCGAGGCGGAAACCGCCATCGACTTGTAGAGATCCATCGTACCGCCTCCTCAAAAACACCGGCAAGCCAATGCCGCCAGACTGTTCCGCCCTCAACTGCCAGACCGGATCGCCGACTTGATCATCGCCACCTGCTTCTTATACAGGTTGGTGATGGTCTGGTAATCCATCGAACTCTGGCTCATCCGCATCATCTGGTCTTCCAGGATGACGTTGTTGCCGTCCGGTGCCGTCTCGTACGGATCGCGGACCTTCTGTTCCTGGGCCGTGCCCCCAGCGCCGCGGGTGCCGGCCAAATGGGACGCGTTGGTCGCCACCGGGGTCAGGCGCCGGCTGTCGCTCAGCGCATCACGGAAGCTGAAGGGCTTGAGGTCGCGGCTCTTGTACTCCGGCGTGTCGGCGTTGGCGATGTTCTGGGACAGGACTTCCTGACGCTGGGTCAGCCAGTCCATCTTGCGCGACATCAGTTTGAAGAGTCCGAGATTTCCGAGGTCCATCGCCCTGATCCCGCCGCCGGTCCCGTTGAACGCCGCCCAACCATCAAGCCTCAAGCCTCAAGGCCTTACGACGCCGCCCAAGCCGGGCATCCGCACACTCTCCAATGGTCCCCCGTTTGCGTTAACGAAGGATGAATCCTGCCCGACGGAAATCGATCGGCGCTCTCACCTTTACAGTTCGTTAAGCCTACCGGTCCAGGATGCCGCCCAGGAAGGACCCCTCGATAAGGCCGCCTTTTGTCCGCCCAGCCCCGTTCCCCCGCCTCGCCGCCAGTCGGCAAGACGAAGCCCCCTGCCCGGCGCCCGGTCGCGGTTGCGCTGAAATATGAGCTGGGCACGGAGACGCTGCCGCGGATCGTTGCCACCGGCAAGGGAACGGTGGCGGAACAGATCCTCGAGGTCGCCTTCGCCAACGGCGTGAAGGTGCGCGAGGATGCCGATCTAGTCGAGATCCTGTCCGCCATCGAGGTCGACAGCGACATCCCCGTAGAGGCCATCGCCGCGGTGGCGGAGGTCCTGGCCTATGTCTATCGCGCCAACGGCACCCTGCCGCCGGAGCCGAGGGCGGAAGAACTTCCGGAGGACAAGCCGTGACCCGTCCGCCATCCACTCCCCCATCGCCTGAACCCGCCGAGTCGGCAGGCCGGATCGCGGAACGGGCGGCGGCGCTCGGCGCCATGCTCCACGACGCGCACCGGGAGGCCGAGGCCGGAACCCTCATCGACCTCGCCGGGCTTGAGGATCGCGTCGCCCACCTCTGCCTTGCGGCCGAAGCCCTGCCGCGGGGGGAAGCCCGGATCCTGCTCGACCCGCTCGGCGATCTGGTCGCCGCGCTCGCGCCGCTGGCCGCCGCGCTGACCGACCAGCAGGCCCGGCGGGAGGAAACCATCGCGGCGGCACTGGCCGGCCGCGACGATCCGCACACCGCCCGCCAGCGCGCCGCCGCCGCTTACGGCCGGCCCGGGGCACCGGCCGGTCCCGCCCCTTCAGACGATACGCCCTGATCAGAGAAAGCCTGCCGCTTCCATGGATCTCGACCAGTATATCCGATTCCTGATGGCGCTCGTCTTCGTGGTGGCGCTCATCATGGTCGTCGCCTGGGTGATGCGCCGGGTCGGCATGGCCGGCGGCACCGTGCGCGGACGCGCCCGCCAGCGCCGACTGAGTGTGGTGGAGGCGCTGCCCATCGATGCGAAGCGGCGGCTGATCCTGGTCCGCCGCGACGACCGCGAGCATCTGATCCTGCTGAGCGCCAACGGCGACCTGCTGGTCGACAGCGCCCCGGCGGCCGGCTTCGATGCCGCGCTCGCCGGGGCCGTCCCCGCTGCTCCTACGTCGCCGGGGGGCGAGCCACGATGAGGCCAGCCATCCTCCGCCGTATGGGATGCTGCTGGAAGCCGGCCGCCGCCGGAGCGGGTCTGGCGCTCGTCGTCGGCGTGGCGCTGGGCCTCGGCACCGGGCCAGCGCTGGCCCAGAGCCTGACCTTCGACCTGGGCGATGCCGGCGGCACCGCCACCGGCCGCATCGTCCAGACCATCGGGCTGATCACGGTGCTGTCGCTGGCACCGTCGATCCTCATCATGATGACCGCCTTCACTCGCATCGTGATCGTGCTGTCCTTCCTGCGCAACGCGCTGGGCGTGCAGCAGGTGCCGCCGACCACGGTGATGATGTCGCTGGCTCTGTTCCTGACTTTCTTCGTGATGGCGCCGGTCTTCGAGCGCAGCTACACCCAGGGCATCCAGCCGCTGATGAACCAGGAAATCGACGAGATGGAGGCGTTCCGCCGCACGGTGGCGCCCTTGCGCGATTTCATGCTGCACCACACCAGCGAAAAGGACCTGCGCCTGTTCATGGACATGGCCCGCATCCAGTCCGTGCCGGAGGCGAACGACATGCCTCTGCACGTGCTGGTCCCGGCCTTCATGATTTCCGAGATCAAGCGAGGGTTCGAGATCGGGTTCCTGCTGTTCCTGCCCTTCCTCATCATCGACATGGTGGTTTCCTCCATCCTGATGTCGATGGGCATGATGATGCTGCCGCCGACCATGGTCGCCATCCCGTTCAAGATCATCTTCTTCGTACTGGTTGACGGGTGGTATCTGATCGCCGGTTCTCTGGCGCGCAGCTTCGGGACCCTCTGAGCAGACCCGCGAAGCGGGAAATGCTCCGCGCACTTCGTCGCACCCCCCGGCCCGGTCGTCGGGTCAAAAGGCCGGGCTGGCGTTGCGCGCCGTAAGCGAGTATGAGGAAGGACGATGCGCGTCGGCGGATGAACGGCAGCGGAGCCGGTCCGCCGGATGGTCTCGACCGTTCACGACCACCGAAGGGCAGTGAACGGGCCGGGCGCCGCAGCGGACGCCATCGAACGACGGACCAACTTCGGACCGCAATCACTGCATGACTGACACCGCTTTGAAGGCCGCGCCGCCCGATACCGGCAAGCTCGCGACGCTGACCTTGGGTGCCCTGGGGGTCGTCTTTGGCGACATCGGCACCAGCCCCCTCTATACGCTGCGCGAATGTTTCGGCGGCGAGCACGGGCTGCCGCTGACCCACGACAACATCCTTGGCATCATGTCGCTGGTGTTCTGGGCGTTGGTGATGGTCGTCACCGTCAAATATGTCGGCTTCGTCATGCGCGCCGACAACAAGGGCGAGGGCGGTATCCTCTCCCTTCTGGCGCTGGCGTCCAAGACGCGGCCGGATGCCTCGGGCCGGCTGACGCTGCTGACGGCGCTGGGACTGTTCGGCGCCTCCCTGTTCTATGGCGACGGCATGATCACCCCGGCGATGTCGGTGCTGTCGGCGGTGGAAGGCCTGGGCGTGGCGGAGCCGGCCCTGGAGTCGGCGGTGGTGCCGCTGACCGTCGCCATCGTGATCGCCCTGTTCGCCATCCAGAGCCATGGCACCTCGCGCGTCGGCGCATTGTTCGGTCCGATCATGCTGACGTGGTTCTCCACGCTCGGCATCCTGGGACTGCTCGAGGTGATCCAGCAGCCGAGCGTGCTGGTCGCCTTCAATCCGTTCTATGCCATCTCCTTCTTCGCGGAGCATGGGGTCGCAGGGTTCCTGGTGCTGGGCGCCGTCGTCCTGGCGGTGACCGGCGGCGAAGCGCTCTATGCCGACATGGGGCATTTCGGCCGCCGGCCGATCCAGGTGGCCTGGCTGGCCGTCGTGCTCCCGGCATTGCTGCTGAACTATCTGGGCCAGTGCGCGCTTCTGCTGAGCGACCCGACGGCGGTGCGCAGTCCCTTCTACCTGCTGGCCCCGGACTGGGCGCTCTATCCGCTGATCGGCCTGTCCACCGCCGCGGCCGTCATCGCCAGCCAGGCGGTGATCTCCGGCGTGTTCTCCCTGACGCGGCAGGCGGTCCAGCTCGGTCTTTGCCCGCGTCTCGACATCCGCCACACCTCCAACGAGGAGGAGGGCCAGATCTACATTCCCCGCGCCAACTGGGGCCTGCTGGCCGCGGTGCTGGGACTGGTGCTGGTCTTCCAATCCTCCAGCCGCCTCGCCGCCGCCTACGGCATCGCGGTGACCGGCGACATGATCATCACCACCAGCCTGTTCCTGGTGGTGGCGCGCCGCCGCTGGAACTGGAGCCTGCCGCTCTGCTTCGCCGTCGGCGCGTCCTTCCTGACGGTGGAGATCTCCTTCTTCGCCGCCAACGCGGTGAAGATCCCCCATGGCGGCTGGGTCCCGCTGGTGATCGCCTGCGTCACGCTGGGCCTGATGTCCACATGGCGCCGCGGCCGCGCCGTGCTGACCAAGCGGCTGGCGGAGGAATCGCTGCCGCTCGACGCCTTCATCCAGCGGCAGGCCAAGAAGGGGGACATCCACCGGGTGAAGGGAACCGCGGTCTTCATGACCTCCAGTTCCAATACGGTGCCGATCGCTCTGCTGCACAACCTGAAGCACAATCAGGTCCTGCACGAGCGTGTCGTCTTCGTCACCGTGGTGGTGGACGACGTGCCGCGGGTCCCCGCCAAGGACCGCGTGCTGGTGGAGGGGCTTGCCGACGGCTTCTATCGAATCACCGTGCGCTACGGCTTCTCGCAGGAACCGAACATTCCCAAGGCCCTGCGGCTGTGCAAGGCTTTCGGTCTGGAGTTCGACGTGATGGCGACCTCCTTCTTCCTCGGCCGCGAGACGCTGATCCCGCAGATGAACTCCCAGATGGCGCTGTGGCGGGAGAAGCTGTTCGTGGTGATGTCCCGCACCTCGGTCAGTGCCACCGACTTCTTCAAGCTTCCGCCCAACCGCGTGGTCGAACTCGGCACCCAGGTTCAGTTGTAGGCGACGAACGGCGCAAAGATCCGCCAAAGGACTACTCCCTCCGCATCGGTGAAAATCGACACTGCGGACAGAAAACCCTGTGATCTGAACAAATGCCTTCCCCGTAACGGTGTTGTGTCCGCGCAAGGCGGACCTTCACCGACAAGAGGGAATGCTATGAGGAAGGTTGCCACCGTGGCGATCGCCACCCTTCTTTTTGCCGGTTGCGCCAATGCGGCCATGGAAAAGATGGTCGGCGGCGCGCCGATGTACCCCAGCAAGACCATCGTGGAGAACGCGTCCCAATCGAAGGACCACACCACGCTGGTCGCCGCCGTGAAGGCCGCCGGACTGGTCGACACGCTGAACGGCAAGGGTCCCTTCACCGTCTTCGCCCCGACCAACGAGGCCTTCGCGGCGTTGCCCGCCGGAACCGTCGATACCCTGTTGAAGCCGGAAAACAAGGGCCAGCTGACCAAGGTGCTGACCTACCACGTCATTCCCGGCAAGCTGGACGCCAAGGACATCGTGGCGGACATCAGGAAGGGCAACGGCAGGGCGATGCTGAAGACGGTGGAAGGCTTGCCGCTGACCTTCACCCAGTCCGGTGATGCCGTGATGGTCGCCGACGCCTCCGGCAACCTCGCCCGCGTCACCATCGCCGACGTGGCGCAGTCCAACGGCGTCGTCCACGTCATCGACAGGGTTCTGCTGCCGAAGTAACGGCCGAAGTCGGCCTCAGGAGGTCGGCTTGTCGGCGGACTGCTTGCCGCCGCGATACTGCTTCAGAAACTTCTTGAACATGTCGACTTCCGCGACGCGGGAGCGGATCGTGCCGACGTCGATCAGGCCCATCGCCTGCTCGGGGCGGGTCAGAATGCGGAAGGCATCCTCGTTCGGCCCGCCCTTCATCGACCCTTCGAAATCCTTCTTCAGCAGGTTCAGCCCGTTGCCGTCGCCGGCCAGCGCCAATGCCACGGCCCGGTTCAGCACCAGCTGCGACATGTTGGGGTCGAGCGGCTTGCCACCCGGCGCCGGCGGCCCGATCACCTTGTTCAGCGCCAGCGCCGCGGCGTCCCACTTCTGCCCCTTCCAGGCGATGTCGACGCGCAGCAGGTTGGCGTTGGTGCTGTCGTCCTGTGCGAGAAGCTGCATCGCCTCGTCGCCGCGATTCAGTTCCGCCAATGCCTTGGCCTGCATCAGCCGGCGTTCGGCCGCCAGATCGGCCGGCAGCCCGGAGACGTTTGACAACTCCAGCGCCTTCAGCGCCTCCTCCGGCTTGTTGTCGAGCAGCCGGACCGAAGCCAGCCGCGTACCGACCCGCGCCTTGTCCAGCCCGGACAGGCGGTATTCCACCTGATGCTGCAGCAGGTCGGCGGCACGGTTCAGCAGGTCGATGGAGATCAGCCGTTCCGCCAGCTGCCGGATGATCTCGTCGCCGGCCTCGCCAACCGGGGTCAGTTCGCGGAACTGGTCGTAGAGCTGCATGGCGTCGAGCGTCGGCAGGCGCTGCGCCCCGTCCTTGAAGAGGTCGGCGAAGATGCGCGACATCTCCTTGGTGATCGCCTCGGCCCGCGGCGTGTCGGCGACCAGGGCCGCCGTTTCCTTCATGGTGTTGAAGCCCTTGGCATATTCGCCGCCGGCGATCAGCACCTCGCCCATGCGTGAGCGGATTTGCATCTCCAGATCGTCGCCGCGCCAGGTGAAGGTCAGGCCGGCCAACTGCTCCGCCGCAGCGGTCGGCGACATCTTGCCTTCGGACAGCTCCAGATTGGTCAGCGCCAGCCCGGCCTTGGCACGGTAGAGCCGGTCATAGCTGTTGTAGGCGGCGGTCAGCTGCTGCCGGGCCTGATCGATCTCGCCGGTCTGGGCATAGAGCAGGCCGCGCAGATACTGGGTCTGCGGGTTCTCTTCCTGATCCGGGCCGCCATGTTCGATGACGCGGTCGAACAGCCGCTTGGCGGTGGCGGTGTCGCGCGTCTCCAGCGCCGCCTCCGCCGCCCGCAGGCCGAGCTTGCCAAGCATCGGATCGGGATAGCTGTTCAGGATCTGGCCCGACGCCTTGAAGCCGGCCATCGCCTTCGGCCAGTCGCGGCGGTCGGCGGCGATGGCGGCGCGCCACAGGTTGGCTTCCGGATTGCCGGCCAGCGAGGGAGCCGACAGGTCGGCCTCCCCGCCGTCCAGATCGCCGGTCAGCACGCGGGCGGCACCGCGGAGCGCGCGGAACTCCGGCCAGCCTTCGAGGTCGGGCTGGTTCTGTTGCAGCACGTCGAGCAGGCCGAGCGTCTCCTGCCCGAATCCGTTGGCGAAATAGAAACGCGCAAGGTCGAGCTGCGCCTTTGGCCGCTCCGACTCCGGCGCATTGACGACGGCGAGCTGAAGATCCTGCCTCGCCTCGGTGAAATGGTCGAGATCGCCGCGCTTCCAGGCCGGCAGGTTGAACAGCCGGCGTCCCTGCATCTGGGCGGGCTGCGCCTTGGGCGGCTCCATTGCAGCCGAGGCGCCGCCGGGCGGCGGCACCGGAACCGGCGCGGCTGCAAGCTGCGACGGAACCGGCTGCGGAGCGGCCGGCGGCGTGGGTTGGGTGGCTGCCACGGGAGGCGGCGCAACCGCCGGGTTGCCGGCATCGGCGGCCGGCGAGATGTGAAGGCCGCCGGCGGTGGTCAGCTCCACCCCTTCCTTGATCGCCCGCACCGTCACATTGTCGGAGATCGGCCGCACCACGACGCCCTGATAGGACGCCATGACCTCCAGGTCCGGGTACCGGCGGGGTTCCGGCACGCCCTGGCCGGGGCTGGGCAGGGGGACCACCTGGATGCGGTCGCCCACGTCGGGATCGGCGAACTGCACGACGTTGGCGGCGTCGGGTGCCCGCACCAGCAGCCGGGCGCCAAGAAGAAAGTCGGGATCCGGCTCCACCCGGAGATCATTGGCGCTGCCCATGTTTGCGGGGCGGGCGGAGGACTGGATGCGCCATGTGGTGCCCTGCCGCTCCACCGTCGGCCATACCATCGGACCGATCTTGGTGCGGAATACGCTGCCGCCGGTCGCAGGAACCGGCTCCACCGACCCCATCAACTCGGAACCGGGGCCGCTGAGCTTGCCGGCACCGATCGGCATCGGCCGGTCGAACACGATGTAAAGCTGCCCCGCCCGCGGATAGACGGCGATGGAGGCCGGCCCGCCGGTGTCGAACGTCAGCACCGGCCCCTTCGGACCGGCCGCCGGCTGTGCCTTCGCATCCGGAGGCGCGGCAGGAGCCGCCTTGCTCTCCGTCGGCTGACCGGCAGGCGCCGCGGCCGGCGCCGGGTTGGCCGCAGCGGCATTCGCCGCGGTGGCGGAGCGGCCGGAGGTTGCCGACGCGACCATGGGCGCGTCCTTGCCGCCTTCCTTGACCGCTTCCTTCGGCGGGGCCGGTTGACTGGTTCCCTGCCCCCCCTGCCCCACGGCGGTGCCCTGGGAACCGGAAACGGGCGCACCGGACGCGGGTGAAGCGCCTTCGTTCCCGGGTAGGCCGGCACGGGAGCCGGGATTGCCGATGGTCAGCACCATCGACTTCCCCGACTTGCTGTCGGTCACCTCGGCATCCTGCGGCACGGCGAGCGTCACCGCCAACGAGCCGTCGGGCTGCCGGTAGGGTTCGATGTTCCGGATGTTGCGCAGAGGCGCCTTGGGGAGGGCCGACAGGTCGGCGGTGCCGCCCTTGTCGAAGGCGACTGTCACCGCGGCACCGTCGCGCGTGACCTTGTAGCCGACCGGCACCGGCCAATCGAAGGTCAGGCGGCTCTGGTCGGGCTGGTCCGAGCCCTGCACCCGCAACCGGCCGGCGGACGGCACCGGCTTCGCGGTCTCCGCGGCTGCGGGAGGTGCGCTCTCCGACTTGTCAGCGGCCTGCTGCGGCGCAGACCCCGTGACAGCTGGCGACAGGTCGATGGCGACGGCATTGCCGTTGCGGAAGCTCTTCAGCGAGACCGGGCGCTTCAGGTCGAAGGAGACGGTCCTGCCGTCCGTCTCCACCCGTCCGGCAGCCAGATAGTCGGGCAGCGCCCGCACCAGCCGGTCCAGCGGAGCGTCGATCGGCTCGGTGAAGGTGACGACCAGCCGCTCACCCTCGACCGCCGCGGTGAAATCGACCTTGCCCGGCCAGTCGAAGACCAGCCGGCCGAAATCCTTGTGGGTGCCGCCCCGCACCGGCACGGTGGCGGCATCGGCGGACAGAGGGGACAGCAGGACCGGCACGGCAAGCAGCGCCACCGCGGCGGCACAGCCGCGCAGCCAGCGCTTCCTTCGATAGGCCGACCGGTCCGTCACCTCAATCCGCTCCTTCCTCTCGCACCACGATGTCCACCGGCAGGCGCCCGCCACCCTTCGACGCGTCGCCTGCAAGCTCTGCCCGCTTCGCAGACATCATCACCGCCCGCGCTACCAGATCACGGCGATAGCCGGTCTCCCGCAAGGCGGCGGAGACGGCGACCGCCCGAGTCAGCGCCCGCTCCCAGGCGACGCCGCCGGCCGCATCCTCGTGCTCCGCATGGCCGACCAGTTCGATCCGGTTGCCGATGCGGCCGATGACGGCGCCCAGCAGGAACAGCACCCTGCGTCCCTCCTCGGTGAAGGCGGCGCCGGTGGGATCGAACATACGCTCGCCCGGCAGGCGGATGACGACCCGGTCATCCTCGCGCCTGACGTCGACCACCGCCAGTTCCGCGTTCGACCGCAGCTGACTTCCCAGCAAGGCGGCCAGATAATGCAGGTCGATGGCCGCCCTGGCCTCCACCGCCATCGCGTTGAAGGCGGCACCGGGATCGGCGGGCCGGTCCGACGGGGTGCTGGCGGTGGACCGCGCAGCGGGGATCGCCTCCGACACACCCTTCGCCAGACGGGTCCAGCGTTCCGCCTCCGGCTCGCTCATCGAATACATCAGGACGAAGAAGGCAAGCATCAAGGAGATCAGGTCGGTGAAGCTGATCAGCCACAGCGTCTTGCGCTGACCACCGGGATCCTCGCCCCCTGCCCTGCCGGCGATGCCGGGAACACGGATCATTTCCGCACCTCGGCCTTTTCCGGAAGCTTCGCAGGCCTCGCGCCCGGACGGGATGCTCCATCCTCGTCCCAGCGCAGGGAGAACAGCAGGCGCACCCCGCCGGGCTCGCCGCGTTCGATCCCGACGGTGACGTTTCCGGCAGGTGCCCCATCCTCGACCAACGCGCGGGCCAACACGCCGGCACGGACGACCGGTCCAGGCGGCTGGCTGGGCGTTCCCGTCGGCCCGATGCCGAGCAGCGCGTCCAGTTCGACCCGCTCGCCCTGGCGCGACTGGCGCAGGGCGTCGGCGATGCGGTCGATCAGCCCCTGGCGGTCCGGCCGCAAGGTCATGGTGCCGGGAACGAACAGGTCGTCGGCCGGCAACCGGACCTCCAGCAACTGGCCGGGGGCGACCACCTCGACCTTGGAAACCGCGACCATCGTGGCGAACAGGGTGCCGACATCCTCCAGCCGCTGCACCGCGAAGACGGTCCCGGCGCGCGAGGCCACCGGTTCCGTACCGTCCCGCAGGCGCGGATCGATGACGAAGCTGGGAAAGGTCCGCTCAAGCGAGGCGGCGACCGCCTTCACCTTCTGCGCCGTCTGCACCGAATGGGCGTTCAGCACGATGAAGAAGACCAGAAGCAGCAGGAACAGCGACAGCAGAAGCAGGATGCTGCCGTTGTTCGGGTTGGCGTGCCGGCCTGTTCCTCCTGCGCGCCCGGCACGCAGCAGCGTCAGCAGCCCGGCGCCTCCGATCCCTGGTCCGGCGCCTTGGCTCGTGTGGCCGCCGCTCGACCTGCTGATGGGGGTGCCGGGCAGCATGGTGTCAGTCGAAGCTGGCCAGCAGACGGTCGATCTCGTCCTGGTCCATGGCGTTGCCCGGCAGCTGCGGGCCATGCAGAAGCTGCTGATCCGCCTCCGCCGCGCTCATCGGTTCGAAATGCACGGCGGCCTCCGCGTCCTCGGCCGCAAGCTTGGCCAGCCGCGGGGCATGGTTCTGCCGCACCTCGCTGCCGAAGGCGGCGACGATCATGTCGACCTTGGACTCGATGTGCTTCAGCGTCCGCACCACCTTGCTGATGCGCTGGCCGGTGATGTCCTGGAAGTTGCAGGCTTCGTAGATCGCGGTGATCTGGTCGTTCAACTTCGCCGATGTGCCGGCATCCGACTGGCCGGCGATGGCGCCGATGGCGTCGCAGGCGTCGAAAATGGCGAAGGTCGCCTTCTCCGTCGCTCCGATCACCGCGTCCAGCTCGTCCGTGGCGGTGCGGATATGCTCGTCGCGGATTTCGGCCGGCTGGAGGGCCGCGATCTCCTGCTTCGCCGTCTCGATGTATTTGGCGAGGTCCACGACCTCCTTGTAGAGGCGCAGGTCGGTGGCGGAGATGTCGCCGTCCATGCTGCCCAGGATGTTGCGGACGATGTCCGTCACCTCGTCGCGCGACAGCGGTTGCGCGGCTTCCGCGAAGGCGGTGTCGAGACGCTGTCTCAGGAGCTTCTGTTCCGTCACGGCGGATTGGGCGGAAAAGGTCATCGGGCGTGTCCAGCGAGAGGGGCAAGGCCTTGGCGGAATATGCCGGAACCTCCCCGGTCCGCGCCCTCCGGCGAGCGCACCGTCGGTGCCCTTGTGGCGGAGGTTCGACGCTCCGGCCGCTTGTGGCGCCCAACCGTCCAAGGAACTGTCCGAGCAGACCAAGCCTATGGCGCGAGGGTTAATAGGCCGTAAAGACGCCCCCGCGAGGCCACCTGATCCATCACCCGAGTTGCCGGCACACCACACTGTGGCCCGCACAACCACACGGCCGCCGACATCAACATGGATGTGGGATCAGAACAGCCCGGCGGCGGCCGGCGCCCCCAGAAGCGCGATCAGGACCAGCACGGTGACGGCAACCAGCCGCTCCGTCGGCGACCAGCGTTTCCAATCCCTTCTGAAGCTCTTCAGTTCGTCGGCCATGACAAACCTTCCGGGTTCGAGAACTACATTGCAACGCAGCGAAATTGCATCGGGTCCAGTTGACGCATGGTTAAGATCGGTCGCCGATGCATTCTTCCCCGCGCACTGGCACAGAAATGCCACAGTCGTGCCTTCGGGACTGCTGATCCATGTCAAAGGTTGGTCAAATTCCCGACAATTCCCATCTCGCGGCCGGCTATGGCCCGTGCTCCGGCGGCGTGCCACTTCCGGCCGCTTCCGATACCGGCCGGCGATGCCTAGATGATAAGCTCTAGATCAAGCCTCCGATCCGGGGGCGCCGACGGGAGAAGCGGATGGCGAAGGGAACCGACCTGAAGATCGGGCTTGCGCTGGGCAGCGGGGCGGCGCGGGGCTGGGCGCATATCGGCGTCCTGCGCGCGCTGGAGGAGATCGGGATCAAGCCCGACGTCATCTGCGGCACCTCCATCGGCGCCGCGGTGGGTGCCGCCTATCTGACCAACCAGATGGACGAGCTTCAGGCCTGGGCGCAGAAGATGGGCTGGCTCGGCATGCTGGGCATCATCGACCTCACTTTCCGCCGCGGCGGTCTGGTCGCCGCCGAAAAGGCGTTCGGTCGCTTCGACAACGAACGCAGCAACGTCCTGATCGAGGATATGCCCCTGCCCTTCGCCACGGTCGCCACCGACCTGTCGACCGGGCGCGAGATGTGGTTGCGCGACGGCCCGCTGATGTCGGCGGTGCTGGCGTCGGCCGCCATGCCCGGCCTGTTCCCGGCGGTGCGGCGCGAGCACCACCTGCTGGTCGACGGCGCGCTGGTCAATCCGGTGCCGGTCTCGCTTTGCCGCGCGCTGGGCGCCGACGTCGTGGTCGCCGTCAACCTGAACAGCGAGTTGTCGCCTCTCGGCCGGCCGAACGGCCGCGCCAATGGAAAAGCGGCGGCTGGCAAGACGGCGGTGGGCAAGACCGTCTCGGCCAAGCTGCCGGAACCGGTGGTGGCCGGTGGCGATGCCGGCTCCCCGGCCCTGTCGCAGCTGACCAGCCAGATCTCCACCTGGCTGGGCCGCAAGCCCAGCCGGCGCACCCAGTTCCTGGCCGACCAGATCGACGACGCCCAGGCCCACAAGCCGATGCCCAACGCGCTGGAGGTGATGGCAGGCTCCATCGACATCATGCAGGACCGCATCACCCGGTCCCGTCTGGCCGGCGAACCCCCGGACGTGCTGATCGCGCCGCGGCTGGCCCACATCGGCATCCTGGAGTTCGATCGCGCCGCCGAGGCGGTCGAGATCGGCCATGCCGCTGCCTCCATGCTGCGCCCCTCCATCGAAATGGCTCTGCGCCGCGCCTGACCGGTTGCGCGGGAGATCGTTCTGGTCTTCCGTATCAACCTTGGCTCCGGACTTCGACCGGGCGCCGTCCCCGACCGCCGCGAGAACAAGCCCCATGAGCCAGTCTGCGCCGTCCGCCACCATCTCGACCCTTCTCGCCAGCGGAACGCCGCACTGGGGCGACAACGGCGCCGTGCTGGATGGCGGTTCCGTCGGTGCGGCCGCCACCGTCACCTATGGCTTCCTGACCAGTTCGCGGCAGGTCGGCTCCGCCGACGCTGCGGGCTTCGCCGCCATGAACACTGTCCAGCGTGCCGCCGTCCGGCAGGCGCTGGCGGCCTGGAGTGCAGTCGCCAACGTCACGTTCGTCGAGGTTTCCGATGCCGCCAGCGCTGCGGTCGCCTTTGGGACCAACCGGCAGAGCGGCCAGTCGGCGGCCTATGCCTATTACCCGTCCACCGGCACCCAGGGTGGTCAAGTTTTCCTGGCCAACGACAGTGCCGGGAACGCCAACCCGACGGCGGGCAGCTACAGCTACATGACGGTAATCCACGAGATCGGCCACGCGCTGGGTCTGAAGCACCCCGGCAACTACAATGCCGGCACCAGCGACGGGACGGAGATGCCCTACCTGCCGGCGGCGACGGACAATTATGCCTACAGCATCATGTCCTACAACGACAACGCCGCGCTGCCGTCCGGCAGTTATCTGACGGGACCCAGCCTCTACGACATCGCGGCGATCCAGTATCTCTACGGCGCAAACATGTCCGCGGCCCCCGGCGACACCGGCTACACGCTCGACACCGGCAGATTCATCACCCTGTGGGATCCCAACGGGCACAACAGCCTGAACGGCGGCGCCCAGACCGCCTCGCTATCGCTCGACCTGCGCGACGGGCAGTTCAGCAGCGCCGGCGGCACCGTTTTCCTGGCTCTGGCCTACGGCACGAAGATGCAGCTGGCGACGGGCGGCAGCGGCGACGACAGCTTCACGGTCAACGGCCTGGGCGACGTCCTGGATGGCGGCGGCGGCACGGACACCGCGGTGTTCAGCGGTGGCCGGGCGCAATACCGCGTCCAGCAACTGGACGCCGGCCGCTATGTCGTCCACGGCCTAGACGGCAACGATCTGCTGACCAATATCGAATATCTCCGGTTTTCCGACAGCACCGCGGCCTTGCCGGCCACGGTTTCCGGCAGCTTCGATGCGCTGCGCTACACCGCGTCGAACGCGGATCTGATCGCCGCCTTCGGCACCGACAGGGCCGCGGCGACGCAGCATCTCGTCAGCTTCGGCATCTATGAAGGCCGCAGCCTTACCGGCTTCGATCCCTACAACTATCTGGCCGGCTACGGCGACCTGCTGAATGCATTCGGCAGCGACGTCGGCGCGGCGACCGGCCATTTCATCACCGACGGCTATCGCGAGGGCCGCAACTCGACCCTGTTCGACACGCTGTCCTACGAGGCCAGCAACCCCGACCTGATCACCGCCTTCGGCGGCGACCGCGAGGCCGTGGAGCTTCACTACATCGTGCACGGCCGCTTCGAGGGGCGTTCCCTCACCGGTTTCAACGCCGCCACCTACTTGGCCGCCAATCCCGACGTCAATGCCGCCGTGGGCGGCAGCCTGTCCGGCGCCAAGCAGCACTACGTCAGCTACGGCCATGCCGAGGGCCGGGCGCTGGCCTGAATGCCGGCACTCATTTCGCCGGCCACATCCAGGTCAGCTCATGCTTGTTGTGATGCAGGTGAAGCACCCGGCCACCCGGGATCGCGGCAAAGGCTCGGGCGGTCTCGTGATCGGTTTCCGCCTGAAACTTCAAGGTGCAGATGAAGCGCTTGGCCAACCCGCTCTCCATCCACTCGTTCACCAGCCGCAGCAGCCGGGTCGGATAGCAGATCACGTCGCAGCACAGCCAGTCGACCGGGCCAACGGTCGCCGGCTTCAGGCCGAAGGCGCTCTCCTGGCGGATCTCCACCCGCGGCAGGGCGGCGATGGCCGGATCGAGCGGCGCCTTGTCGACGCTGACCACCGACGCTCCCAGCTCATGCAGAACCCAGGTCCAACCGCCCGGACAGGCGCCGAGGTCGAGGCAGCGGTCGCCCGGCCCCGGCTGCTCTCCGAACAGGGTCAGCGCCTCCCAGAGCTTCAGATAGGCGCGATTGGGCGGGGTGTTGCGGTCCTCGACGAAGGGGACCTCGCCGTTGCGGAACGGGCTGGAGCAGCGCGCGGCGGCGATGATGGTGGACTCGTCGATCAGCGTCCAGGAGCCCAGCGGCGCCGTCGGCAAAGGCGACGGGAAGACCACCGGCTTGGCCGACACGTGCGGCAGGTTCTCCTGGATCAGGGCGGCACGGCGGTGATGCCGCTGCGACCACAGCGCCCAGTTCCGCTGAATTCCGCGCAGCGCCTTGGCGCCGCCCTTGATCGAAGCGAACTCGATGCGGACCGGGTCGTGCCAGATATTCTGCGCCCAGGCGGCGGGCCGCACCGGGCCGTCGGCGAAGACCAGCCGGCCGTCGACCGATGCGACGTCCCCCAGTTCCGCCACCAGATCGTCGAGGAAGCCGTCCGCCGCCAGATAGACGGTCTGGCCGAGCGGAGTCACCACCGCGCCGGGCGAGGCTTGCGGGGCGGCGTCGGGAGCGTTTTTGGGGGTGCTGTCGTCCATGCCCCACGGGCTACCGCCGCCGGCCGGCGATTGCAAGCGCAAGGATGCGGCATGGCCCTTTCGGGCTTGCGCGAAGGAGGATGTGACAAAGCGTCCTGACAGGTCCCATATGCGATCCGTTCGCAATAGGGGCGTTGACAACGATTCTCACTCTCAGCTATTGCTGGACCCAGGACATCATTCCGTAACCGACCGTCGCCGAGGGCTTATGTACGTCTGCATCTGCCACGCGTTGAACGATAAGAAGGTCAAGGCTGCGCTCGACCAAGGCGCCACGACCCCGGCCTCGGTGTTCCGCCATCACAATTGTCAGGTCCAATGCGGCAAATGCGTTCCGACCATGCGCAGCATGGCCAGCGAGCATCGCGCCGTCCTGGTCCAGCAGGCAGCAGCCGCCACCACCATCGCCGCTGTCGCAGCGACCTCGGCAACAGCCCCCTGCTGCGGCCCGGCAATCCCGGAGCCGGCGAACGCCGAGGCTATCCCCGCCTACGCCGTCGCGGCGGAATAATGACGTTGCCATTACTGGCTACCACTTCCGACTTTCCTCCCGATACCGGGTCTACACCCTCGCCTTTAGGCTGCGACAGATTGCGCGCCGTCTATGATTTTTGGGTGAATTGACCCCGCACCGCCAATCCGGCACAAAAGCGTCATCAAAACAAAAGAACGTCGTCAAAAAGACGGTGTATAAAAACGCCAACGGGTTGGATGAAACCAGCCCCGGAGGAAACGCAATCCAACCAGGAAGACTTCCTTGGCCACCGGGTTTGCCTTGTCCTTTTCGGATCGGGCCAACCCGGCGGGATTTGGATTCGGACGGACATCCCGCAACTGCTCTATCGCACCGCAAATGCATGACGGCATCTCCCAAACGGGCTGTGCCGACTGCGCTTCCGGTGCGTTTTCGCAGTATCGGCGCGGCGCTATCCTGCCGACCGACCGAGAGGTCTAAAAAGGTTGAGGATCAAAGGAGGACACCTCATGAGCCGCCGCAACCGGCAAGCATTCGACACGCTGAGCCGTGACCTTGTGCTGCGCGCCACCGACCGCATGGAAACCCTCCGCTCCATGGTGGAGCGCGCGGACAGCGACCGGCGAGAGACGTGGGAACGCACGCTCGACCGTCTTCGCGGCCTGAACAATCGCGCCATCGCCCGGATCGAGGCCGCCCACATGGCCGATGACGACGCGTGGCCCTTCGCCCGTGCCCAGGCCGATCAGGCGATGATGGACCTGATGCGCGCGCTTGATGATTTCGACGGCCACCTGCGTCTGCTGGCGGCCTGAGCCGGCAGCAGACAAACGCTCCGGAAAAGCAAAAGGCCCTCTCCCGCAGGAGAGGGCCTTTCCATGTCAGGAAGCGCCGAAATCCAGGCCCCAGGCCGAGTAGCGCTCCGGATCGTCGACCCAACCCTCGCGCACCTTCACGAACAGGATCAGGTGAACGCGGCGCTCCAGCATCTCCGTCAGTTCGCGGCGGGCGGTGGAACCGAGCGCCTTGATCCGCTGACCTCCCTTGCCGAGCACGATGGCCTTCTGGCTTTCGCGCTGGACAAAGATGACCTGCGAGATCTTGACCGACCCGTCCTCGAACTCCTCCCACACCTCGGTTTCGACCGTGGCGGAATAGGGCAGTTCCTGGTGAAGCTGGAGGAACAGCTTCTCACGCGTGATCTCCGCCGCCAGCAGGCGCATCGGCATGTCGGAGATCTGGTCTTCCGGAAAATGCCAGGGTCCGGCGGGCAGGCGGGCGGCCAGGAAACTCTTCAGGTGGGCCACGCCGTCGGCGGTGGAGGCCGACACCATGAAGATGTCGGAGAAGATCCCCTCCTGCCGGAAGGTGTCGGCGATGCCCAGCAGGACATCACGCTTCACCAGATCGATCTTGTTCAGGATCAGGATGGCTTCGCGCCCCTGCTCCTTCAGCCGGGCGACAATGCTGCGGGTGTCCTCGTCGATGGAACGGCGCGACACGTCGTACAGCACGCCGATCACGTCGGCGTCTTCCGCGCCCTGCCAGGCCGCAGCCACCATGGCTCGGTCCAGCCGGCGCTTCGGCTTGAAGATGCCGGGAGTGTCGACGAAGATCATCTGGGCGTCGCCCTGGATGGTGATGCCCAGCACGCGGGTGCGCGTGGTCTGCACCTTCGGGCTGACGATCGACACCTTGCTGCCGATCATCGCATTCAGCAGCGTCGACTTGCCGGCGTTCGGCGCGCCGACCAGCGCGATGAAGCCGCAACTCGGATGCTCCGGCATGGTCGGCAGGGGCGGCAGCACGGAGATGGGCTGGCCCCGCGGGGCGTCCTCATCATCGAACTCGTCGTCCTCAAAGTCGCCGTCTTCGAAATCCCCGTCTTCGGCGTCCTCTTCACCGACGTCGCCGTCCTCATGGCCCAGCGTCTCGTCATCCCCAGCGGCATCCGCTGTGGGCTCCGTGGCTTCGGAACCGGGCGTCTCTATCTTCGTCTTGTCGATGTCGTCGCGACCGTCAGTCATCGACTTGCACTCCCACCTGGCGCAGCAACGCGCTGGCCGCCTTCTTTTCCGCGATGCGCTTGGACGAGCCGGAACCGGAGACCGGATCCATGCCGTCAACGTGCACCGCAACCATGAACAGCGGCTCGTGCGCCGGGCCGCTGCGTTCGATCAGTTCATAGCGGGGCAACGGTTTGCCGCGCCCCTGAGCCCATTCCTGCAACGTCGTCTTGCTGTCCAGCGGCGGCGGCGTCGCCTTGTCGATCTCGCCGGCCAGCGCCTGCCGGACGAACTGCGTCACCGGCTCCAACCCGCCATCGAGATACATGGCCCCCAGCACCGCCTCGCAGGCGTCGCCCAGGATGGTGCGGTTCTCGCGCCCGCCGCTCTGCGCCTCGGCCGGCGACAGGCGCAGATAGGCGCCCAACCCGATGGCATCGGCGACGCGGCCCAGCGATTCCCGGCGTACCAGGGCGGCATGCCGCTTGGCCAGCGCGCCCTCGCGCTCGTTCGGGTAGCGTTCCAGCAGCCACTGCGCGACCACCAGCCCGACGACACGGTCGCCCAGGAACTCCAATCGCTCATAGGCGATGCCCGGTCCCTTGTGCCCCTTCCGGCCGGCGCGCTCCAGCCCCATCAAGCTGGGATGGGTGACGGCATCGCTCAGAAGCGTCGGGTTGGAAAACTCATAGCCGAGCGCACGCGCAAGACCTGCGACATCCGCGGACTGGACGGCGCCATCAGTCTCGGGTTCGGAGCCGGCGCCCGCATCGGCGGGCGCCTTGGTGACGCTGGACACTTACCGGACTCCGTTGAACAGGCGGCTGAAGCGCAGGTCGACCGGCCAGCGCCAGATCTCGTAGAAGCGCGTGCCCTCGTCGAGCGAGAAGAACAGGAATTCGGCACGCCCGACCATGTTCTCGATGGGAACGAAGCCGACCTGCGACGGCACGCGGCTGTCCAGCGAATTGTCGCGGTTGTCGCCCATCATGAACAGATGGCCTTCCGGCACCTTGAACACCGGGGTGTTGTCGAGCGGGCCGTTGTCCGACTCCTCGATGATGCGGTGGGTGCGGCCGTTGGGCAACGTTTCGATGAACTGCGCCGTGCGGATGCTGCGGCCCAGCGAGTCCGTTGTCACGTAATCCTCGATCCGCTCCCGCTTCACCGGTTGGCCGTTGATGTGCAGGATGCCGCCGATCATCTGGACGGTATCGCCCGGCAAGCCGATCACCCGCTTGATGTAGTCGGTCTTGTTGTCGCGCGGCAGCTTGAACACCGCCACGTCGCCCCGCTCCGGCATGGAGCCAAGGATGCGGCCCTCGAACAGCGGCAGGCCGAAACCGACCGTATATTTGCTGTAGCCGTAGCTGAACTTCGACACAAACAGGTAGTCGCCGATCAGCAGGGTCGGGATCATCGACCCTGACGGGATGTTGAACGGCTCGAAGGCGAAGGTCCGCACGCCGAAGGCGATCAGCACGGCGAAGATCACCGTCTTGATGGTTTCGGCGAACCCGGATTCCTTGGTCTTGGCGCCAGGCGCCGCTTCTTTCTGAAAGGTCATTCTGGGGTCGCCGTCTTGGTGGGCATTACGGACTCGGTGAGGGCGGCCTCGGTGGAGGCGGACTCGATCGGTTCGGCGCTGATGACGACGAACGCCTCGGCCATCGGATATTCGTCGGTCAGCGTGACATGGATTTTGGCGCGCATGCCCGGCGGGGTGATGGCCTCCAGCCGGGCCAGCGCACCGCCGGTCAGGCGCATGGTCGGCTGGCCGGACGGCAGATTGACCACCCCCATGTCGCGCCAGAACACCCCGTCGCGGAAACCGGTGCCCAGCGCTTTTGAGCACGCCTCCTTGGCGGCGAAGCGCTTGGCATAGGTGGACGCGCGCGCGTTGTTTTTCGCTGCGGAGGAGGCGCGGCGTTCGGACTTGGCCTGTTCGACATCGGTGAAGATGCGGTCGATGAAGCGCTGTCCGAACCGCTCCAGCGACTTTTCGACCCGCCGGATGTCGATCAGGTCGTTGCCGATGCCAAGGATCGTGCCGGACATCCTCATGCGGAGGTTGCCCCGGCGGCGCGCGCCGTGTCCATCGCCTTGCGCATGCGGGCGATCGAGTTGGTCAGACCGACAAAGATCGCCTCGCCGATCAGGAAATGGCCGATGTTCAGCTCGACGATGGTCTGGATCGCCGCCACCGGACCGACGGTGTCATAGCTCAGACCATGGCCGGCATGGCATTCCAGCCCGATCGCCTCGGCATGGGCAGCGGCGCGGACGATGCGCGCCAACTCCGCTTCGCGTTCCGCCGGGCCGTGGGCGTCGCAATAGGCACCGGTGTGCAGTTCCACGACCGGAGCGCCGAGACGCTTGGCGGCGTCGAGTTGAGCCGGCTCCGGATCGATGAACAGCGAAACGCGGATGCCGGCGGCGCCAAGGTCCCCGACCCGGCGCACCAGATGGTCGTACTGCCCAATCACGTCCAGCCCACCTTCGGTCGTCACCTCGGTGCGTTTTTCCGGGACGAGGCAGGCGGCGTGCGGCTTGTGGCGCAGGGCGACGCCCAGCATCTCGTCGGTCGCCGCCATTTCGAAGTTCAGCGGACGATCGATCTCGGCCATCAGCCTTTCGATGTCGCGATCCACGATATGGCGCCGGTCCTCGCGCAGGTGGGCGGTGATCCCGTCCGCCCCAGCCTCGATGGCCAGCCTCGCCGCGCGCACGGGATCGGGATGCGCCCCGCCGCGTGCATTGCGGACGGTCGCCACATGGTCGATGTTCACGCCGAGGCGGAGAATACGGGACATGCAGGGGCTCCAAAGCGCCGCCGCCCGCCGGAACGGGCGGGAGCGATTCCGTCTATATAGCGGTGCGTCCGCCATCCGTCACGCCGAACCGACCGACGCAATCGCGGATGACAGGGAATTTACCGTCTCCCCCCGCCCGAGCGAATGGCCGGATCGACGGTCCCGCCTGATTTTCGTTATTTCGACTTGTGGATCATACCGCTCAGATGCTCGTTCAGGTCGCGAAAATCCTTGACGGTCCAGGCGTGCGGCGGAAGCCGGTAGCCGTTTTCCTTCAATGTTCTCGGGATCAAATCCCCATTTGGCCGAAGGATGACCGACGACACGATAACGCCCGGATAGTCCGCCAAGCGCTTCCGGAAGGCCGGCGTCGTCAAATCGGGGGTTGGAGGATTGCTTTTGCCCGCCAACGGACCGGAGCCTTTCGCATCCGTCCCGTGACACATCGCGCATCTCTCCACAAACAACGTCTCCCCGTTGCCGCCATAGGCACCGTAAAGCGGCGTGAAACACAATGCGGCAGCCGAAAACGGCAGGAGCAGCTTGTCGAGCCGCATAGCTTTCTCCCCCATCTCACAGCGTCAACGGTGCGTCTTCGCGCTGCGAGCTGTTCCTGTGCGCCCTGATCGGAAAACCGTCACCACTGCGGCGGCACAGCGAGCATGGCCCGCTGTGCCGCACGGCAAGTGGAGCGTCACCGCCCCCGCGCCCGCTCCACCGAATGGATGGCCGGGGTGGCGCGCAGGGCGGCCATGATGTTGGTCAGGTGCTTGGCATCCTTCACGTCGATGTCGATCAGCAGCTCGAAATAGTCGGTGCTGCGGTTCGTGATCTTCTGATGGATGACGTTGCCCTGGTTCTTGCCGATCACCGTGAACAGCGTGCCGAGCGAGCCCTGCTCATTGGCGATGACGACGCTGATGCGCCCGACATGCTCTTCCGGCGAATCCGGACCGGTCTCCCACGACACGTCGATCCAGCGTTCCGGCGATTCGTGGAAGCTCTCCAGCGTCTCGCAATCGATGGTGTGGATCGTCACGCCCTTGCCGGTGGTGACGATGCCGACGATGCGGTCGCCGGGCAGAGGATGGCAGCAGCGGGCGTAATGCACGGCCATGCCCGGGATCAGGCCGCGGATCGGCAGGGCCGATTCCTTGCGTGCCTTCGGCTTCGGCTTGGGCGCGCTCTCCTCCGCCTCGCGGGCGGCGGGGGCGGTCTGGGCCTTGTGGCCGGGGAAGACGGCATGGAAGACTTCGCGCACCGAATGCAGGCCGGAGCCGACACCCGCCATCAGGTCGTCCACCGTCGGCTGCTGGAAAATCTTGGCGGCGTTCTCCAGCGCCTTCTCGGTGAACTCGTAGCCTTCCGACTTGAATTGCCGCATCAGCATGCCGCGGCCAAGTTCCATGTACTGGGCGCGTTGCTGGGTGCGCAGGAACTTGCGAATGCGGGCGCGAGCCTTGCCGGTGACGACGAAACGCTCCCAGCCCGGAACCGGTGTCTGCGCCTTGGAGGTGACGATGTCGACCTGATCGCCGTTCTGCAGCTGGGTGCGCAACGGCAGCATGCGCCCGTTGATCTTGGCGCCGACGCAATGGTCGCCGACCTGCGAGTGGACGGCATAGGCAAAATCGACCGGCGTGGCGCCGCGCGGCAGCGCGATCAGGTCGCCCTTCGGCGTGAAGCAGAAGACCTGATCCTGGAACAGCTCCAGCTTGGTATGTTCCAGGAACTCTTCCGGCTTCTGCGCATGCTCCAGGATGTCCAGCAGCTCGCGCAGCCAACGGTATTCACCGCCGTTCGGTCGCGGCTGGTGGTCCTGCTTGTAGGCCCAGTGGGCGGCCACGCCCAGCTCGGCGATCTCGTGCATGTCCTGGGTGCGGATCTGCACCTCGATCCGGTTGCGGCCGGGACCGATCACGCCGGTGTGCAGGCTGCGGTAGCCGTTGGGCTTGGGGGTGGAGATGTAGTCCTTGAAGCGCCCCGGCACGACCGGATAATGGGCGTGGACAACGCCCAGCGCCTGATAGCATTCGCCGACCGAACCGACCGTGATGCGGAAGGCCATGATGTCGGACAACTGCTCGAAACTGACGTTCTTGCGCTGGAGCTTGCGCCAGATCGAATAGGCGGACTTCTCGCGCCCGGAAACCGATACGTCGGGCAGCCCTTCGGACGCCAGGAGTTCACGCAGTTCCGTGATGATGGTCTGGACGCGGTTCTCGCCCTCGCTGCGCAGACGCGCCAGTTGGGCCAGGATGCTGTCGCGCGCGTCGGGGTTCAGTTCGGCGAAGGCAAGATCGTCCAGCTCATCCTTGATCTTGTGCATGCCGATGCGTTCGGCCAGGGGCGAGTAGATCTCGATGGTTTCGCGGGCGATGCGGCGGCGCTTTTCCGGCTTCTTCAGGTGGAACAGCGTGCGCATGTTGTGAAGCCGGTCGGCCAGCTTCACCAGAAGGACGCGGATGTCCTCCGACATGGCGATGACCAGCTTGCGGAAATTCTCAGCCTGCTTGGCCTGCTCGCTGTTCAGTTCCAGCCGCGACAGCTTGGTGACGCCATCGACCAGCCGGGCGATTTCCTTGCCGAATACCCGCTCGATGTCCTCCAGCGTGGCGACGGTATCCTCGACCGTGTCATGAAGCAGCGCCGTGGCGATCGTGCCGGCGTCCAGCTTCATCTGGGTCAGGATGCCGGCGACCTCCAGCGGATGAAGGAAATAGGGGTCGCCCGACGCACGCGTCTGCGACCCGTGCGCCTTCATGGAAAAGACGTAGGCGCGGTTCAGCAGATCCTCATCGGCGGAGGGATCATACGCCTTGACGCGTTCGACAAGCTCGTACTGCCGGATCATGCGGCCCGACCCGGCGCACGCGGCGCCTCAAATATGTTCGTGGCGGTTCGGTGAGAACCGGAGGAGAGCAGGATGCCCTCCACCCTTTTGGTCGGCGAGGGGACGTTGCGTCCCCTCCGGGTCCTGCGATCGTTGTCCAGAATCAGAGGTCTCCGTCAGGATCCTCGGTCATGGCGAAACCGGCGCCCGGCTCCGCATCCATGTCGGCGGCAATGTCGTCTTCCTCGCCCAACTCCTCGCCGTCGCTTTCGCTCATGCCGTCTTCATCGCCGAGCGAATTGTTGCCGCGGGCGGCCCAGTCATTCTCGCCGGCCATCAGCTCAACGATCTCTTCTTCGGGCTCGTCGGGCTCGACATGCTTCTGGTGGCCCTTGATCAGGGCGTTCTTCAGATACTCGAGCGACACCGTCTCGTCCGCGATCTCGCGGAGCGCCACGACCGGGTTCTTGTCGTTGTCGCGGTCGATCGACAGCGGAGCGCCGCTCGCAACCTCGCGGGCGCGCTGGGCGGCCATCATCACCAGCTCGAAACGGTTCGGAACCTTCAGGACGCAATCTTCAACGGTAACGCGGGCCATGCCAGACGAACTCCGGATTCAAAGGAGGCTCTAGACTATATGGATGTGGCCCGATAGGTGCAAGCGCGAACCACGGCGTTGCTGCATTGCGCCAGAGGAGCGCCGCGCCCGAACTCATCATCCGCCATCGGCGGCCTTCACGGATAGTTGGCGAGCGTTGCCCCCTTGTATGTTTGCCCATGATACACTAGATTTCAAAATTGGAATGCAGAGTTTTCCGCATGTTCCGTCAATTTTTACCAAGCAGCGACGAAAGGATCCTGGCATTGGACCGTAATTCGACTTTGCCGCGTGATGTCAGCAAGTTGTTTTATAAAGAAGAGCGTCTCGCACTTTTCATAGATGGCGCCAACCTTTACGCCGCAGCACGCTCATTGGGCTTCGATATCGATTACAAAAGGTTGCGTGACGGCTTTGCTGGCGAAGGCCGGCTGGTGCGCGCCTTCTATTACACCGCTCTCGTCGAGGATCAGGAATACTCCCCGATCCGCCCGCTGGTCGATTGGCTCGACTACAACGGCTACACCATGGTGACCAAGCCGACCAAGGAGTTCACCGACGCCTCGGGCCGGCGCAAGATCAAAGGCAACATGGACATCGAACTGGCCATCGACGTGATGGAGATGGCCGACCATGTCGATCACATCCTGCTTTTCTCCGGCGACGGCGACTTCCGCCGGCTGGTCGAGGCGGTACAGCGCAAGGGAGTCCGCTGCAGCGTCGTGAGCACCGTCCGCTCGCAACCGCCGATGGTTGCCGACGAGTTGCGCCGTCAGGCCGACAACTTCATCGAGTTGCAGGAGTTGGCGCCCTTCATTGCCCGCGCTCACCACCATCGCGAGCAGGCTCCCTTGCATCACGACCATCAGGGCGGCCCGACGATGTACGATCCCGACGACCGGGGCTGATTGCACCGGAAGGACGGCATGAAAAAGGGAGCGCATCGGCGCTCCTTTTTCATTTGCGGGACTTCCTTCTGCCGGAGCCTAGGGAGCGGAGGCACGCCGGCGGTTCCGCGCCATCCGGTCGGCGGTCTTCAACGCGGCGATCAGGCTCGTCGCATTGGCGGCGCCCGTTCCCGCAATGTCGAGAGCGGTGCCATGGTCAGGCGAGGTGCGGACGAAGGGCAACCCCAACGTGATGTTCACGCCGCTGTCGAAATCGACCGTCTTCACCGGGATCAGCGCCTGGTCGTGGTACATGCACAGCGCGGCGTCATAGCTGCGGCGGGCGGCGGCATGGAACATGGTATCGGGCGGACGGGGACCCGACACATCGATGCCGTCGGCGCGCAGGACGGCGATGGCAGGCCCGATGATGTCGATCTCCTCGCGTCCCATCGCCCCGCCCTCCCCCGCATGGGGGTTGAGACCGGCGACGGCCAGCCGCGGCCGCTCGATGCCGAAGTCACGCGCCAGCGACGCGGCGGTGATCCGTCCGGCATGGATGATGGCTTCGGTGGTCAGCTGGTTCACTGCATCGCGCACCGACACATGGATGGTCACCGGCACCACCCGCAGGTCGGCAGCCGCCAGCATCATGATCGGCTCGACGGTCAGCCCGGCCAGATGAGCCAGATACTCGGTGTGACCGGGATGGCGGAACCCGGCGGCATAGAGCGAGGATTTCTGGATCGGGTTGGTGACCATGGCAGCGGCTTGCCCCCCCTGCACCAGGGCGACCGCGCGGTCGATGCTGGCGATCACCGCGGCCCCGTTGGCGGGATCGGGCCGGCCGGCGACGACAGGGTTGCCGAGCGCGACCGGCAGGACCGGCAAAGCGCCATCGAACAGCGCAGCGCCCTCTTCCGGAGAGGACACGGCCCGCACCGGAACCGCCAGCCCAAAACTCGCCGACAGTGCCGCCAGCCTTGCGGGATCGTCCAGAACGACGAAGGGCGGCAGGCCGGCCTCGTGGCGGGCCACCCAGGCCTTCAGCGTGATGTCCCCGCCGACGCCGGCCGGCTCCCCCATGGTGAGGGCAAGCGGCAGACCGTCCGGCGGGGCGGCGGTCACAGGCGGGTCTCGATGAAGGCGGTGCGGCGCAGGTCGCGCAGATAGCGGCGCGACAGCAGCTCCGACCGTTCGTTGATCAGTTCGCGCTCGATCTCCTCCCGGCCGGGCAGCTTGGCCTCCTGGATCGGAGTCGGCGCGGGCGGGGGCGGCGGGGCCGGCTGGGCCTCCGGCGGCGGCTGGATCATCGGCACGTCGCGTTTGCAGACGATCAGGATGACCGCGGCGGCCGGGCTCAGCAGCACCGGGCTGGCCTGCCCCAGCGGGATGCCCAGCGCAAGGTTCTGCAGGCCGGGCGCCATGTCCTTGACCCGCATGGTGCCCATGTCACCCGACTCCGCCATGCCGGTCTCCTTGGCACGGGCCTGGAAGTCGGCGCAGCTCTTGATCGACTTGCGCAGCTTCTCGGCCTGTTCCTTGACGGCCTTGGCCTGCTCCTTGGATTCGATCGGGATGATGATCTGCTTCATGTTGACGGTGGCCTTGGCCAGGTCGGGGCGCGCCTGCGGACGGGGCGCTGCCGGCCGGGCCACCGGCATCGGCATCTCGCCGCCGCTGCTCCCGAAGGGCCGCTGGCCGCGCACCAGCAGGATATGATAGCCCGTGGCCGTGCGGATCGGCGTCGACAGCTGGCCGCCGCGCATGCCCGACAGCGCCTTGTCCACCTCCGGCGACAGCTCGCCGCTGCGCACCCAGCCCAGGTCGCCGCCCGATGCGGCACCGGCCGACTGCGAGAACTGGCGGGCCAGCGCGGCGAAGTTGCCGCCGCGCTTCACCTCCTCCACCAGTCGTTCGGCGTTGCGGCGCACCTCGTCGTCCTGGTCAGGGGTATCCACCGCCAGGAAGATCTCGGCGACCAGATATTCGGGCTTGCCGATGTTGGCCTTCAGCCGCTCCATCGCGGCATCGACCTCGTCCTCGCCGACGACGATCTCCTGACGGATGCGGCGCTGCATCACCTTCTGCCAGGCGAGCAGCGCCCTGATCTGGTCCTTCAGGGTGGAGACCGGCACGTTCTGGCGCTTCAGCATCTCCTGAAGCTGCTGGCCATTGATCCGGTTCTGTTCGGCGATGCGCTTGATGGCGTCGTCGATCTCGGATGCGGACACCGTGACGCCCTGGCGCTTGGCCTCCTGCATCTGCAAACGCTCGTCGATCAGCAGGCGCATCACCTGCGGGGTCAGCCGCTGGATGGTCTCCTGGCTTCCGGCGGCGCCGGCGTTGAGCAGAGCCATGCGGATGCGGGCATTGACGTCGGAAACCGAAACGACCTCGTCATTCACGACGGCGGCGATGCCCTCCGACCCCGGCGTCCGCGCCGGCTGCGCGCCGTGGTCGCCCGACCGCGGCGCAGCAGCACCGGCGGCGGCCTTGCTGGACTGCGCCACGGCGGGCAAGGCCAGAAGCGCGCAGGCGGTCGCCACGGCGACGGTGGTCCGGACGGCTCGCAAACTCGACATCGTGCTCAAGCTCCAAAAACGGGTCGCCCGTTATTACGGTGGGGCCGGTGCCCCTTGCAAACGGAATCGGCCCCTGCAATCCAGTGCTAAATCAACAGGGCGGAATTATGACCGATGGGGATAACCGGCCGCTTTGCGGCGAATGGTCCCACCCGGCCATCGCGTCCTCAGCCGTCCTCCAGATGCAGAAGGGCGGCGATGCCCAGCAGCAGGCTGATGCCGGCGGGGCTCCAGGCGGCCATGATGATCGGGATCGTCTCCGACATGCCGAAGGTGCGGACCACGTCGGTCATCACGAACAGCACGAAACCGGTCAGCACGCCACCGGTGACCATCGCCATGGTCCCGCCCCGCCGCGGCAGCCGCAGCGAGAAGGCGGCGGCGAACAGCACCATCGCCAGGAACAGGAAGGGCTGGGCCAGCAGCGACTGGTAATGCAGCCGGTGCCTCACAGCCGGGAAACCCGTGGTCTCCAGCGTGTGGATGAAACGCGGCAGTTCCCAGAAGGAGATGGTCTCCGGCGGAGCGAAGCTCTCCTCGATGGTCGCCATGTCCAGTTCGGTGGGGATGGTGTAGCTGTCCAGCTTCTCCGGGTCCTTCTTGGCCCGGTTCAGGATGGCCTCCTGCAGTTCCCACTTGCGGTCCTTCAGCACGGCGCTGGGGGCGTCGACCCGGCCCAGATAGTTCTGGTCGGCGTCGAACAGGAAGACGATGACGTTCGACAGCTCGAAGGTCACCGGGTTCACCAGCTCCGAATGGATGAAGAACTGTTCCGTCTCGTTGGTCTGGCGCAGCCACAGGCCGGAACGCGAAATGTTCAGCGTGCTCGACTGCAGCTTCAGATAGCGGTCCTGCAATTGCTCGTACTTGGCGATGAACACGGCGCCGACCGGGTTGATCAGCGTCACCTTCACCACGCCGATGGCGGCGGCGGCGAACATCACCGGCATCAGGAACTGCCAGGCCGACACGCCGACCGCCCGCGCCACCACCAGTTCGGCGCTGCGCGTAAGCCGCCAGAAGGTGAACATGCCCGCGAACAGGATGACGAAGGGGAAAATCTGCTGCCCGATCTCCGGCAGCTTCAACAGTGCCATCTCCACCACCAGCCCGAAGGTGACATGGGGCTTGGTGCCGGCGCGGCGCAGCAGTTCCACCGTGTCAAGCAGCACCACGATGGCAAGCAGGATCACCATCAGCAGGCAGAACCAGACGATGAACTGCCGGCCGATATAACGGGAAAGCGTAGGCGAGGAATACATGCGGTGTCCGGTCTCCGGAGCCCCGCCCGACGCGCCGCCATGGCGCTTGGAGCGGACTGGCGCGGCCCCGCCCGACAGGATCGGTACAGGTCCCCGCCGCAACAGGTCCCGGCTGTTTACCCCTGTTGCGGCACGATGACAACCGGGGCGCGGGCATGTCCCCCCTCCGCCATTCATCCGACCTTCTCGACGGGGCCGGGGTATTGCCTCCTTTTCCGGCTGGACATCCTGCATCGGCACTCCAAACTGTTGGTATGAGGCTGCACGGGAGGGTCGGTCGATGACGGACACCACGGTCGCAATCCGCCAGGCGCGCGCGTCGGATGCCGAGGGCATGGCCCGCGTCCATGTGCAGAGCTGGCGGTCAACCTATCCCGGCCTGATCCCGGCGCAGTTCCTGGTCGCCCTGTCCGAACCGCCCGCCGCCCAGCGCTGGGCAGCCATCGCCGAGACGCGCGGCCCCGGCCGGGGCGCCTTCGTCGCGGTGGACGCCGCCGGCACGATCGCCGCCCCCGGCAGCATCGTCGGCATCGCCTCCTTCGGGACGCAGCGGGTCGCGGTGCAGAACCATGCGGGAGAGTTCCACGCGCTCTATCTTCTTGACGATGCAAAGGGTTACGGCATCGGACGGCGGCTGATGGCGGCGATGGCCGACCGCTTCCTGGCGGCCGACATCCGCTCCGCCGCGGTCTGGTGCCTGCGCGACAACCCCTCGCGCTGGTTCTATGAGCGGCTGGGCGGGATCAAGGTGGCGGAGCGGCCGATCCGCTTCGCCAACACCGATCTGGTGGAGATCGCCTACGGCTGGCGCGACCTGACGCCGCTTGCACGCTTGTCGGCGGGGCCGGAGGTGAGGTAGTGAGGGGCCTTGAGTCCCCACGCATCAGGATTCGCCGATGTCCAGCGCCGCCTCCCTTTCCGCCGAACGCGTCCTCATTCTCGATTTCGGATCGCAGGTCACCCAGCTCATCGCCCGCCGCGTGCGCGAGAGCGGTGTCTACTGCGAGATCCATCCCTTCGGCATGAGCGACGAGCGGATCCGCGAATATGATCCCAAGGCGATCATCCTGTCCGGCAGCCCGGCCTCCGTCACCGAGGCGAACGGTCCGCGCGCGCCGCAGGCGGTGTTCGACCTGAAGGTCCCGGTGCTCGGCATCTGCTATGGCCAGCAGACGATGTGCCACCAGCTCGGCGGCAACGTCTCCGGCTCCGACCACCGCGAGTTCGGCCGTGCCTTCATCGAGATCAAGGAGCCCTGCGCCCTGTTCGACGGGCTATGGGAGGTCGGGTCGAAGGAACAGGTGTGGATGAGCCACGGCGACCGCGTCACCGCCCTGCCCGACGGCTTCCGCGCCGTGGCGGTCAGCGACGGCGCGCCCTTCGCCGCCATCGCCGACGACAGCCGCCGCATGTACGGCGTGCAGTTCCATCCGGAGGTGGTCCACACCCCGCACGGCGCCCAGCTGCTGGCGAACTTCGTCCACCGCGTCGCCGGCATCAAGGGCGACTGGACGATGGCCGCCTTCAAGCAGCAGGCGATCGAGAAGATCCGCGCCCAGGTCGGCACCGGCAAGGTGATCTGCGGCCTGTCGGGTGGCGTCGATTCGTCGGTCGCGGCCGTGCTGATCCACGAGGCCATCGGCGACCAGCTGACCTGCATCTTCGTCGACACCGGCCTGATGCGCGCCGGCGAATCGGAAGAGGTGGTTCGCCTGTTCCGCGACCACTACAACATCCCGCTTGTCCACCGCGAGGCGGCCGACCTGTTCCTCGGCAAGCTGGCCGGCGTCACCGACCCCGAGCAGAAGCGCAAGATCATCGGCGGCCTGTTCATCGAGGTCTTCGACGAGGAAAGCCACAAGATCGGCGGCGCCGAATTCCTGGCCCAGGGCACCCTTTATCCCGACGTGATCGAGAGCGTGTCCTTCACCGGGGGTCCGTCGGTCACCATCAAGTCGCACCACAATGTCGGCGGCCTGCCGGAGCGGATGAAGCTGAAGCTCGTCGAGCCGCTGCGCGAGCTGTTCAAGGACGAGGTGCGCGCGCTCGGCCGGGAGCTTGGCCTGCCGCCCGCCTTCATCGGCCGCCACCCCTTCCCCGGCCCGGGCCTCGCCATCCGTGTTCCCGGCGAGATCACCCCGGAAAAGCTGGAGATCCTGCGCAAGGCCGACACGGTCTATCTGGAGGAGATCCGCAACGCCGGCCTCTACGACGCGATCTGGCAGGCCTTCGCCGTGCTGCTGCCGGTCCGCACCGTCGGCGTGATGGGCGACGGCCGCACCTACGACCATGTCCTGGCGCTCCGCGCAGTGACCTCGACCGACGGCATGACCGCCGACTGGTACCAGTTCCCGCATGAATTCCTGGCGCGGGTATCCAACCGCATCGTCAACGAGGTGCGCGGCGTCAACCGCGTGGTCTACGACATCACGTCGAAGCCGCCGGGAACGATCGAGTGGGAGTGACGGGTCGTAGTTTCTGATACGGTGTTGGTGGGGGCATGCACCTTCATGGCCATGCCACCACGCGGGCGGGCGATCGCCTGGGCTGCCGCGCCCTTATTTCCGCCGGGGGCCGAACGCTGGCGCGGACGTGGGTGCTGCCAATCGCAGTGCTCCTCGTGAACGCCAGCGTCCCGCCAGCGCCTCCACCAACTTCACCCAGAAGCCGCGGCAAGGCCAACGATTGAAGCGGTGGCAGGTCATCGCAGATGGCCCTCACTTCTGCGGGCACTCGCACCAGCGGCAGCCCACCCTCGGCATATGCAGTATGCCGGATATGGCCCGGCGATCGCCTACCCTGTGCGCACCGGACTGGTTCTTCGGCAGGTGCAGTTCCGATCGCCGCCCAGGCCTCGTCCGAAGCCTTCGTCAGCGGCTCAAAGATTTGCCCGGTCATATCTGTTCTGCGGCCCAAAAGGAGCCGGCGGGATCGCAACAAAGCATCCAACCAGTTAAAGGTTGACTGTCTGAATGCGGGAGATGGACCGCGTTGGACCCGGACGACTTCTACTTCGTGCAGATATCCACTGAAATGTAGTTCGGGCTGTCAGGTTCGCACCGGCTACCGCGCTGCAATCGCCCGCTCTGTTCGCTGGAACTCAGACGAAGAGGTATGGAATATCAGACTTCTGCTTGCACAAGCTGTGACCAACGCAGCCCGAGATGTTGGCAACATCGCATGATGTCCCATACTCCTATCTTGCGTGCCAGTCATGATTGGGCGCGCCTTCAATGTTGTTATCGCGTGAACACCGTCTTGCCCCGGGTGTGTCCCTCAATCATGTCGCGGATCGCCTCGCGAGCGTGGGTCATCGGCACGACCGCCCCAATTTCGGGAGTGATGTGGTTCCGGATGACGAACTGCATCATGGCCTTCATTTCCTCGAGTGTACCCATGATGGTTCCGCGGATGTCGATCTGTTCAACGAAGATGCGCAGGAGATCGGTCTCGGCGACATGGCCCGTCGTGATACCGTTGATCACCAAGACGCCGCCCCGTTTGACAGCTTTCAGGCTGTTTGCCCATGTCGCAGCACCGATATTGTCAACGACCGCGTCCGCAGGGCGCGGTAGGGCGTCGCCATGCCGGAATATCCGGTTCGCGCCGAGGCGTTCGGCGATTGCCGCCCCTTCATCATTGCGAGTTGTGACCCATACTTCGAAGCCGGCAGCCCGGCCCATCTGGATGAGCGCCGTCGACATGCCGCCCGAAGCGCCCTGCACCAAAAGGGTCCGGCCTGGGATCAAACGAGATTTGGTGAAGAGCGAGCGATAGGCCGTGAGCCAGGCCGTGCCGAGCAGCGAGGCGTTGAGGGGGGACAGACCGTCGGGGACAGGCACCGCGTTGCGCCTGGGGACCGCGACATAATCAGCCATTGTTCCGGGAACAAGCTCGCTGAGAACATGCCAGCGAGGGTCGACCGTCTCGTCGCCCTTCCAGTCGTCACTCCCCATCACAGGGTATAGCACGACGGGCGTTCCGTCATCGAGCAGCCCGGCGGCGTCGTTGCCAAGGATCATCGGAAAGGGGATCGGCTGCTCCTGCGCGGTCATTCCGCGCAGGGTGAAAATGTCGTGCCGGTTCAGGCTGGCATGCGTGACCTTCACGCGCACCCAGCCCTCTTTCACGATAGGCTCAGGGCGTTCTCCGACGACAACGGAGGCAAGTGGGTCCTTGAAATTGGCCTCTCTGGCGTAGACGGCAAACATGGTCGTTCCTTTCAGACAGCTTGAAGCTTGGTGCTTGCGGCCGGGATCGGCGACGGTGGTCCAGGCCGCACCGCCCGCAAGCGGGAAGCGAAAGTGAAACTCGAGCGTGTCGGGCGTGCCGGTCTTGCAATGCGCGCCTGCGGTTGAGACCGGCATCGCACAATGGCAGGTGACGAAGCGGGATCGTGCTAGCGCCTATTTTCGGGCTTCAGGTGGCGCCGAAAGCATCTAAGAGAATGATCGTTGACGATGCCGACCGCCTGCATCCACGCGTAGGTGATTGTCGGCCCGACAAACTTGAAGCCGCGCCGCTTCAGGTCTTGCGAGATTTTCTCGGACAGTGGCGTGCTCGCGACCCAGCTCTCACCGTCACCAAGGACCGGCGCGCCTCCCGTGAAGGACCAGCAGAAGGCCGAAAAGTCTTCGCCGCGATCCTGCATGTCGCAGTAGATTTGCGCGCCCCTGATCGTGGCTTCGATTTTAGCCCGTGCGCGCACGATGCCAGGGTCCGCCATCAAACGCTCAATATCCCGCCCCTCAAAAGCGGCGACCCTGACCGGGTCGAATTCCGCGAAGGCGGCTCGAAAGGCGTCACGCTTGCGCAGGATGGTGATCCAGGAAAGCCCTGCCTGGAACCCCTCCAGCATGAGCATTTCCCACAGCATTCGTGAGTCTCGCTGGGGGACGCCCCATTCGGCATCATGATAGTCCCGCATCAGCGGGTCTTCTTGAGCCCAGCTGCAACGCTCGCAGGATGAGGTCTCAGGCATTGTCGGGGCTTCTTTTTCGATGTTTATACCGTCCTGATCGTGCCGCCATCGATGACAAACTCGGCGCCGTGGATCGCAGCAGCACGGCCGGAAGCGAGGTAGGCGATAAGGTCGGCCACCTCTTCAGGCTCGGCTCCGCGCCCGATCGAGATCCCGCCCAAGGCATCGAGCACGGACTGACGCGCGTCCTCGATCGTGCCGCCATTGGCAGCCCGAAGCATTTCGAGAAAGTCTCCGGTGGCCTCAGTCATGATCCAGCCGGGTGAGACCACATTGACGCGCACGCCTTTGGGACCGAGTTCTTTCGAAATCGACTTGCTATAGGTTCTCAGCGCGGCCTTCGCTGCGGCATAGCCGGTCGTCGATTCGGGCAGCGGCAGGACCGACTGGATAGACGTGACGTGCACCACGGAGCCTTTGCCTCGCTCGAGCATCTGCGGGATCAACAGGCGATCGAGCCGGACGGTCGCCAGCAAGTTGAGGTTCAGTTCGGCGAGCCAGTGGTCGTCCGTCAGCGCCGCGAAGCCGCCAGCCGGCGAAGCCGAGCCACCGATGACATGGGCAAGGATATCGATGCCGCCCAGCCGCTCAACCGCCGCTCTGGCCAGCGCTTCGCCGCCCTCAGCAGTGGTCAGGTCCGCCTGGACATATTCAACTCCCTCAATGGGATCCTTGATCTTGCGGGCGGCCGTGACAACACGGGCACCGCCGGCGAGGAAGCGCTCGACCGTGGCGCGGCCCAGACCCTTTGTGCCACCGCTGACAAGCACGCGCTTGCCGGCGAACTCGGACGGATCCGCTTTCATGCCCATACCGTTGTCTCCAGGCTGTCGATGGCGTCACCCGCCATCCTGAAGCGATAGGTGAAACGGAGCGGGCTGCCTGGGAAATCCCCATGAGCGGGACCTTCCAGCACCACATCGCCATTTTCTTCCCGGGCAGTATCTGGCTCGAAGATCGCCTTAACCGCGATCGCTTCTTCCTTAAGTAGTTTGCGGATCTCAGCCTGCCCCTCGTAACGCTTGCCGTTGTCGATGAAGACAGCATCATTCTTGAAGTGCTTCATCATGCCTTCAAGATCGAGACGGGCGTTTGCCTCGATATAGTCGGCGATCGTCTTGGGTAGGTTCAGTGACATGCTCATCTCCTCGACAGTGATGAAGCCAATTTAGCGCTGGACCTTTCACCCGATAAGCGAGACAAACCGGCATAGGGCATCACGGAAATCGGGATAATGACTCGCCACTCGCTGGTCGAACTCGAGGCGGTTCTCGCTATCGTTCGGTGCGGTTCGTTCCGAGCGGCGGCGCTCGATCTCGGCATGTCGACGACGGCCATCAGCAACGCGGTCGGCAAGCTCGAGCGGGAGCTGGACGTGCGATTGTTCAACCGCACCACCCGCAGCGTATCGCTCACCTATGCTGGGCGGATCTTCGTCGCACAGATCAAGCCAGCGCTCGAGGGCATCCAAAAAGCGATGAATACGGCACGCTCGCAGCAGGAGACGCCGTCCGGCACTTTACGGATCAACGCGTTCGCGACGGCGGCGCGCGAGATCATGGCGCCGCTGATCCTAGGTTATCTCAAGCAATATCCCCAGGTTCACATCGACATCGTCACCGAGGGGCGGCTTGTTGACGTCGTTGCGGCAGGCTTCGATCTGGGGTTGCGCAGCGCCGATCTGGTGCCCAGTGATGCGATCGCCATACCGCTGGGTAAAATGAGACGCATGGCAGTTGCGGCATCTCCCGCCTTTCTCGAGAACAGGGCGATCCCCCAGGAACCGCAGGATTTGCTTTCTTACCCCTGTGTTCGCGGGCGCCTTCCCGATGGCGCATTGCTCCGATGGCGGTTCAAGAAGGGCGACCAGGAACTGCAGCTCGACGTCGAGGGGCCGATCACCCTTGACGAAGCGTCTCTCGCGCGGATCGCGGTGACGAACGGCCTTGGGATCGGCTATTTCATGGAAACCGATGTCCGCGAAGATATCGCTGCGGGACGGCTCGTACGCATCCTCGAAGACTGGACGCCGCCGCTGGTGCCGCTGTGCCTCTATTACTATAATCGGCGCAACTCCTCCGCCGCTTTCCAGGCCTTTATCGCACTCGCCCGCGACTTCGCCGCCGGACGGCTCACACAGCCTTGAGCCTGCTGCTGCGCATCCGCGCAACGTTCCAGTCTTGCCTGCCCGTTCAGCCGACCGGTTCTGCCTTTCCTGACGGCATGTTTTGCCGAAATCTGCGTCCGGGCGTCAGAGCTGGAAAGGATGTGGAAGAGCCGATAATAGTCGATAGCTGGCTCGCGGCGACGGGTCGAAATTCGTCAAGAATGCCAGCACATATATTTCTGACGGGTCCTGGGCCGGCAGCGATTGCACCAAGAAATATTTTCTGCAACGGATTCAAACGGTTGATGGGAGTAATCCAGACGCGGCATCCAGGATGCCACGCCTAAAAATGCCCTGCACGGCCATGGGCGGTAACGGTCTCTTTGCCGATATGACCTCATGGAGATCCATGTGTTCGGGATCCGATGCATGGACCTCCAGCTTATCTGAGGGCAGTTCCTGCGGCTGACGGGTCGTTGAGGCTGGCAACCCGATTTTCCCTGTATTCGGTTCGAGCGTTCCCGCCTGTACCGACCACGCCCGAGATATTCGCTATTGGACCCTCAATACACTTCCGGCACCCAGTTCTGCTTCGACTTCTTAGGCCGCTTGTAACCGTCGTCGCTCTGCCGCGGCGGCAGTTCCAACTCCACCGGCGCGATGTCCTGATAGGGAATCTGCTGGAGCAGATGGTGGATGCAGTTCAGCCTCGCCTTCTTCTTGTCGTCGGCATCGACGATGTACCAGGGTGTCAGCTTCTTGTCGGTATGCTCCAGCATGACGTCCTTGGCCTTGGAATACTCGACCCAGTGCTTGCGGGATTCGAGATCCATCGGGCTGAGCTTCCAGCGCTTGATCGGGTTGCGCATGCGCTCGGTGAAGCGTTTCTCCTGTTCCTCGTCGCTGACCGAGAACCAATATTTGACCAGGATGATGCCGGAACGCACCAGCATCTCCTCGAACACCGGGCAGGCGCGCAGGAAATCCTGATATTCGTCCTCGGTGCAGAATCCCATGACCCGTTCGACGCCGGCCCGATTGTACCAGCTGCGGTCGAACAGCGTGATTTCCCCCCTGGCGGGAAGCTGCGCGACATAGCGCTGGAAGTACCACTGCCCGCGTTCCTTCTCGGTCGGCGTTCCAAGCGCGACGATCCGGCAGACGCGGGGGTTCAGGCTTTCGGTGATGCGCTTGATGACGCCGCCCTTGCCCGCGGCGTCGCGCCCCTCGAACAAGACGCAAACCTTCAGTCCGTTGACCCGCACCCATTCCTGCAGCTTGATCAGTTCGAACTGCAGCCGGGCCAATTCGTCGACATACTTGACCTTCCGGCCCTCCTTCGGCGTCTCGCCGCCGCCCAGATCGCGCCAATGAGCCTCGATGGCCGCATTCTCCCTGGCATCCCGCAGCACCTCGCCGCCGGTGACCGGCACCCCGAGGCCGAGATCCTTCAGCTTCGGCGCCTTCCGCTTCTTCACCGGCTTGTCCTGCGCTTTGCCGTCGACCATCTCGCCCTCGCCCATCGCAGCGTCCCTTCCCTGTCGTTATCCAACGGACCAACGCTAGGAGAAGCGGATGCGTCGGGCAACCACCTGTGCGGGCACTGCGACGAAATACGCAGGGTACCGCTTGCGCCGCGTCGTCACGGCAATCCCCTTTCGTCCGGCGAAGTGCCGAGTTCCCGCGCCACGTCGGCGACCAGCCCGCGCAGCCAGCGGTGCGCGGCATCGTGCCGGTAGCGGACATGCCAGGCCATCTCGACGGGAAAGGTGCCGAGATCGGCCGGCGCCGGCAGCACCTTGACGCGCTGATCCTGTGCCAGCCGCCGGCAGATCAGCCGGGGCAGCGTCGCGACATGGTCGGTGACCGCGATCATCTCGGCGACGGCGAAGAAATTGGTGACCGAGATCGCCACGTCGCGCCGCAGGCTCTGCTGCGCCAGGGCCTGGAACAGCCCCGCGCGCAAGCGACCCGGCGGCACGATGTTCACATGCCGCAATCGCTCGAACTGTTCGCGGCTGAGCGCGTCGCCGACCTCGGGATGGCCGTTGCGCACGACGCAGTCCAACCCCTCGTCCATCAGATGCTGGACGACGAGGTTGTCGGGCGGATCGACAATGCGGCCGAGCACCATGGCCGTCGTGCCCGAGATGACGCCGGTCTCGGCCAGGTCGTTGCCGTAGGGCGTGAGCCGCAGCCTGATGCCCGGCGCCACCGACTGAAGCCGGGCGACGATGGCGGGAACCATCACGAATTCGACATAGCCGTTGGGCGCGATGGTGAAGAGCCGTTCCGCCCGCGCGGGATCGAATTCCTGCTGGCCCAGCACGGCATCGTCGATGGCGGCCAACGCCTCGGCGATCACCGGCGCCAGGTCGAGCGCGACGGGCGTCGGCTGGATGCCGTAGCGCTCCCGGACGAAAAGCTGGTCCTTCAGCATGAGACGCAGCCGCGCCAGCGCGTTGGACAGGGCCGGCTGGGTCATGCCGAGCCGCTCGGCCGCACGGGTCACGCTGCGCTCCTCCATCAAGGCGATGAAGATCGGCAGCAGGTTCAGGTCATACCGCATGACTTATAATGCCATCCGTATATCTAAAATCCAGAAGATAAACTTCTGCAATATGTGAGGCGGGCGTATCTCCTGACTCGTCCAGCGGGGACGCAACCAAGGAGGCTCACATGACCAAGGGCAAAGTGCTTATCGTCGGGTCCAACGCCACCCGGATCGAGGTCAAGGGCGGCGGCTGGGGCGCGACCGGTCAATATCTCAACGAAACGGTCGTTCCCGCCATGGCGGTGGTCGAGGCGGGTTACGACGTCGTGCTCGCCACGCCCGATGGCAACCGGCCGACGATCGACCCGGTGTCGGAGTCGGTCGACCATTTCGACGGCGACGCCGCCGCCTATGCCCGTGCCCGGGCCTTCTGGGCCGAACACCGGTCGATGTCCGATGTCCGCACCCTGGGTTCGGTCATCGAGGAGGGTCTGGACGGCTATGCCGGCGTGTTCGTGCCCGGCGGGCAGGCCCCGGTCGTCGATCTGATGCAGGACGCCGAACTGGGCGCGATCCTGCGTCACTTCCACGAGCGCGCCAAGCCGACAGCCCTGCTGTGCCACGGTCCTATCGCCGTCGTCTCGGCGATGCCCCATGCCCGCGAATTCCGGGCGGCGCTGATCGCCGGCGACGACGCAAAGGCGAGGGAATGGGCCAAGGGCTGGCAATATCAGGGCTACCGCATGACCGTCTTCTCCGCCAGCGAGGAGAAGGTGGTCGAGGACCATATCCTGCACGCCGAACTCCATTTCGACATGCCTTCGGCGCTGACGGCGGCGGGAGGCGCGGTGGTGGTGACCGACGTCGATTTCCAGCCCCATGTCGTCATCGACCGCGAACTCATCACCGGTCAGAATCCGCGCTCGGACCATCCGATCGCCGAGGCCTTCGTCGAGGCGCTCTACCGCTCGACCGCCGCCGCATGAGAACGCGCAAGACCGGCGGGGCGCTGCGCCCGCACCCCGCCGGCCAACCGGCACGACGACACACACACCGACATGGAGTGCGAGCCATGACCAGTCAGGTTAAGATCATGGCGGTCCTCACCGCCAAACCGGGCAAGGCCGAAGAGTTGCGGACCCTGCTCGACGGCATGCTGGCCCCCAGCCGGGCCGAGCCGGGCAACCTCCGCTACGATCTGTGGCGGGACCAGGGCGATGCGAACCGCTTCGTGCTCGACGAGCTTTACGTCGATGCCGCGGCCGTGGCCGCACACCGCGAGACGCCGCACTTCCGCGCCTATCTCGCCCAAATCGCCGATGTCGCCGAGCGGAGCGCCCTTCTGCTCGATCCCGTCCAAGTCGCCTGACCCGTCAACACCGCCCGTTCACCCGCAGAATTCAGGAAGGAACAGTCCATGACGATCAAGGATATCCTGCCCGGCAAGCTGGGCTTCGGTGCCGCGCCGCTCGGCAACATGTTCCGCGCCATCCCCGAGGAGGAGGCGCTGGCGACGGTCGAGGCGGCATGGAACGACGGCATCCGCTATTTCGACAACGCGCCCTTCTATGGTGCCGGCCTCGCGGAGCTCCGCATGGGCGAGGCGCTCGCCGGCCGGCCCCGTTCCGACTACGTCATCAGCACCAAGGTCGGCCGCGTCATCCTCGACGAGACCGAGGACGTGACCGCCCGCGACCTCGGCGAGAAGGGCGACGTGTTCCGTCACGGCCGCCCCAACCGGATCGTCAACGACTACTCGGCGGACGCCACGCTGCGCTCGATCGAGGACAGCCTGAAGCGGCTGAGGACCGATCATATCGAGATCGCCTTCGTGCATGACTTGGCACAGGACTTCTACGGCGACGAGTGGCTGGCCATGTTCGAGAGTGCGCGCAACGGTGCGTTCAAGGCGCTCGACCGGTTGCGCGACGAGGGGGTCATCAAGGCGTGGGGCCTGGGCGTCAACCGGGTCGAGCCGATCGAGCTGCTGCTCGATCTGGAAGGTCCCCGCCCCGACGCCTTCCTGCTCGCCGGGCGCTACACCCTGCTCGACCATGACCGCGCGCTGCAACGCGTCATGCCCAAGGTCGCCGAGCGCGGCCTCGGCATCGTCGTCGGCGGTCCCTACAGTTCGGGGGCGCTGGTCGGCGGTCCGAACTTCGAATATGCGCCGGTTACACCGGCCATCGCCGAGAAGGTGGCCCGCATCAAGGCGATCGCCGACCGCCACGGCATCAGCATGAAGGCCGCCGGCCTCCAGTTCGCGCTTGCGAACCCGGCCGTCGCGGCCGTCATCCCCGGCGCCAGCCGGCCGGGCCGCATCGCCGAGGATCGCGCCGCGCTGAACGAGACGGTGCCCGCCGAGTTCTGGCAGGAATTGCGCACCGCGGGGCTGGTCCACCCGGAGGCTCCGTTGCCCGGCAAGTAAGAGGACCCGGCTTGGCTGGCGCCGACCATGCCGAAATGACGAAAGGGGCGAAAAGCCGCCCCTTTCTTCCACCGGAAATGCATTGTCGGGGACCACACCCTCAAGCTGGGGCGCCGGCTCGTCAAAACAGCGACTCGACCGCCTGTATCCTGGGAGGCCGTCGCTTGCCACGGGTGGGCTTGGGCATGGGCGGCAGCAAGCCTTCTCTCCGCGCGCACATGTCATGCCAGACGAACCCCGGCCTTTCCGGAGTCCAGTACATGGGCTCACCGAGCAGAATCTCTTCGCCACAGCAGGCGCAGGGCGGATATGGGCTGGATGTGTGTGCGGACCGGTCCATTCCACCGTTATGCCAGTGATGAGCCGGTCCGTAAGTGATGCGGATCAAATCCGATCGCAAGGGTGCAAAAAATACTGCGGTTCAAGCAGAAGGAAGGCAAGGCGACGGCCCTGTCCCCAAACACGGGAACAGGGCGCGGGAACGCCATCTTGAAACCGCCATCGTCCCTATCTTGCGTCGGCCAAGGCGACGCAGGCGCGGTCGCGGCCGGCAAGGCTGCCGCAGCCGTCGGCACTCTGGGAAACGAAGCGCATCACCACGCGCTCGCCCTTGCCGACCGACTGCGGGGGAAGCAGCGCTTCGGCGACCTGGGTGGTGAATTGCTGATTGACGCGGTGAACCGGCGGGGGAGCCGAATCGAGGCTGGCGACCTGGACCGGCTTCGCGACGGCGGGCGACGGCGCGGGCGCTGAAGCCACGACGACCGGAGCAGGCGCCGGCTCGGTGATCTTCGCCTCGGCCGGGCGCGGTTCCATCCGGCGCGGTTCGACGGCGCGGGATTCGGGTGCACGAGCTTCGGTGGAGCGGGCTTCCGGCACGGCGGATGCGACGACGACCGGCGCCGGCTCGGACCGCTGCGGAGCGGGAGCCGGAGCCGCCGGCTGACCGCCGCGCGGCTTCGGCGCGTCGTCCGGAACCACCGCGACCTCGATGGCGGAGGCGCCAGCCGCCTGCGACGGTTCGCGCGGGCCGGTGCCGCGCAGCACCGGGGTCAGCGCCGCCAGATACATCTTCGTCTCGCGCGGCAGCCGCTGCTTGCCGGCCAGATGCTGGGCATAGCAGGCCGGGCCACAATTATAGGCGGCCAGGAAACCGGGGGCGCCGAACAGGTCGTACATCTCGCGCAGATAGGCGGTGCCGGCCATGATGTTGTCATGCGGGTCGGACGGGTCGGAACCCAGCCCATACTGCGTGCGCATCAGCTCGTAGGTGCCGGGCATCACCTGCATCAGGCCGATGGCCCCGGCGGAGCTGGTCAGCACCTTGCCGCTGTTCGTCGTCGCCCGGCCGTTGCTCTCGCGCATCATCACCGCGCGGATCCATTTCTCCGGCATGTCGTATTTCTGGGAGGCCTCGCGGATGTGCGGGACCCAGCGCGACAGCGGATCGTTGGGGTCCGGGACATAGGCGGCTTCGACCGGCGGAGCCGTCTGCACCTGCGGCGCCTCGGAGGCGCAGCCGGCCAGACCGAGGGCAAGGCACAGCAGTGCTCCGGCGGCGTGGATCGTCGCGAGGTTTCGTTTGACCACGAGGGGATTTCCGTGCTGTTGGCGCAGGCGGGACAAGAGATGGATCGCTTTTCAATGTATAGCCCACGCCTGTCAAGCGACATCACGGCCGTTTGCTGAATCCTGTCCCGAAGATGCCTTAAAGTTGCCCCATTTATCCCTTGTGAAGAGGTCGGCAATTAGGATTTTCGGCAAATGGCGATATGCCTATCCTCGCTGTCCGTCCGGCCATAACCATCCTGTCACAAGGCGCGACAATGGGAACCTTGACGGAACATTCACGCCACCCTTAATGGAGGGCGACGGCCCCGCCCTCAACCGCTGCCGCTCCGACCGTTCAGGGCCGGCCGAACTGGATCGACGATCATGACCGCCCCACAACGGACCGTCCCGCCGGCCCCCCTCTCCCCGGTCCCTCAGCCGCTGCAACCCCAGCCCCCCCTGCCGCAAGGCGATGCTCCGCCGCCCCGCCCGCGACGACGGCTCGGCCGTCCGCTTCTGGTCCTGCTGGTGTTGCTTGCAGCCGGCGGCGGGGTTGCCCTGTGGCATGCCCGTGGCCCGACGGCCTCCTCTCCCTCCCCGTCCGTTCCGGCGGTCGAGCGGCCGGTGGAGCTCACGGCGCTCGAGGTGACCACGGTGGCCCCCCACCCTCTGACCGAGACGGTACGGCTCAGCGGCTCCGTCTCGCCGATGGAGCAGTCGGCGGTGAAGGCGGAGGTGGCGGCGCGGCTGGCCGAGGTGCCGGTGCGCGAGGGGCAGGCGGTCCGCCGCGGCGACGTCCTGGCCCGGTTCGACACGGTGGAGCTGACGGCCCGCCTGAACGAAAAGCAGGCCAACCTGGAAGGCGCCCGCGCCCAGCTGGTGCTGGCCGAGAAGACGCTGGCCAAGAACCGCACGCTGAACCGCAGCAACATCGTTTCCGACACCAGCCTGGATCAGGCCGAGAGCAGTTTCGGTTTCCAGCGCGCCCAGGTCGATGCGCTGGCCGCCCAGGTGGAGCTGGCGCGCAAGGCGCTGCGCGACGCGGTGGTGGTCAGCCCCATCGACGGCATGGTCGCCACCCGCTCGGTCAATCCGGGCGAGACGCTGGCGGTGAACGCCGCCATGTTCACCGTCGTCGATCTGTCGCGGGTGGAGGTCGAGGCGACCGTCCCGGCGGAGACCGTGGCGCGGCTCGCCGTCGGCCAGACCGCCGCCCTGCGGGTGGAGGGCTTCGGCGACCGGGAATTCGCCGGCCGCGTCGCCCGCATCAACCCGATGGCGCGGGCGGGATCGCGCGCCATCCCGGTCTATGTGACCATCGACAACAGAGACGGCGCGCTTCGCGGCGGCATGTTCGCCAGCGGCGAGATTCTGGTGGCGCAGGCGTCGAACGCCATCGCCGTGCCGACGGTCGCCGTCCGCCATGACGATCAGGGTGACTTCGTCCTGGTCGTCGCCGACGGCCGCACCCTGCGCCGCCCGGTTACGCGGTTGGCGCTGTGGGCGCGCGGCGATCTGGCGCAGGTGGACGGCCTGGCGCCGGGCGACCGGGTCGTCACCGGCAACCTGCCCGGCCTGACCGCCGGCCGTACCGTCACGGTCGCCGGCACCGGCTCCTGACTCCGGGGCACTCCCATGCCGATCACCCGCATCAGCGTCGACAACCCGGTGTTCGCCACCATGATGATGGTGGCGCTGATGGTGCTCGGCCTCTTCTCCTACAACCGGCTCGGCGTCGATCTGTTTCCCGACGTCGATTTCCCGGTGGTGGTGGTCAGCACCAGCTATCCCGGCGCCAGCCCGGAGACGGTGGAGACCGACATCTCCCGCCCGGTCGAGGATGCGATCAATACCATCGCCGGGATCAAGACGCTGACCTCGCGCTCCTACGAGGGCCAGTCGGTAGTGATCGCCGAGTTCGACCTGAAGACCTCCTCGGTCCAGGCGTTGCAGGACGTGCGCGAGAAGGTTTCGGCGATCCGCGCGACCTTCCGTGACGAGGTGAAGGATCCGCAGATCACCCGCTTCAACCCGGACGACCAGCCGATCCTGTCCATCGCCGTCACCTCCGACCTGCGATCCTTGCGCGACCTCACCACCCTGACCGACCAGATCGTCCTGAAGCGGCTGCAGAATGTCCGCGGCGTCGGCAAGGCCACCATCGCCGGCGGCGTCAAGCGCCAGATCCTGGTCCGGCTGAAGCCGGGCAAGCTGGAGGCGCTGAACGTCGGGGTCGACGAGGTGATCGCCACCGTTTCCGGCGAGAACCAGGACGTGCCCGCCGGCACCGTCTCCGGCCAGGGGCGGGAGCGCGTGGTGCAGGTGGAGGGACGCGTGCGCAACCCGCGCGACCTCCTGGACCTGATCGTCGCGCGGCGCGGCAACAGCCCGGTGCGGCTGGGTCAGGTCGCCGAGGTGATCGACGGGCAGGAGGAGCAGGACTCCGCGGCGCTGCTGAACGGCAACCCGGCGCTGGCGGTCGACGTGGTGAAGGTCCAGGGCGCCAATACGGTGGAGGTCGCCCGCGGCCTGCATGCGGCGATCCAGGATCTGCGGACCAACGGCTCCCTGCCGGCGGACGTGACCCTGGCGGTGGTGCGCGACAGCTCGCGCGGCATCACCAACTCGCTCAGCAACGTGCAGGAGACGCTGGTCGAGGGCGGCATCCTGACCATCCTGATCGTCATGGTCTTCCTCGGCTCCTGGCGCAGCACGGTCATCACCGCGCTGACCCTGCCGGTCGCCGTGCTCGGCACCTTCGGCATGCTGGCGGCGATGGGCTTCACGCTGAACATGATGACGCTGATGGCGCTGTCGCTCGCCATCGGCATCCTGATCGACGACGCCATCGTCGTGCGCGAGAACATCATGCGCCACCTCGCCCGGGGCCAGGGCCACCGGCAGGCGGCGCTGGACGGCACGGCGGAGATCGGGCTGGCGGTGCTGGCGACCACGCTGACCATCGTCGCGGTCTTCCTGCCGGTCGCCTTCATGGGCGGGATCATCGGCCGCTTCTTCCTGCAGTTCGGCATCACCGTCTCGGCGGCGGTGCTGATCTCGCTGTTCGTGTCCTTCACGCTCGACCCCATGCTGTCCAGCCTGTGGTACGACCCGGCAGCGCACGGCCGCCACGGCCGCTCCGTCTTCGGCCGCTTCGCCGCATGGTTCGAACGCGGCTTCGACGCCGTCTCGCGCGGCTACGGCCGGCTGCTGCGCTGGGGCCTGCGCCGGCGCTGGCTGGTGGTGACCGTGGCGCTGGCGATCTTCTTCGGCAGCTTCCTGCTGGTGCCGCGCATCGGCGTGGAGTTCGTCCCCGCCGCGGATCTCGGCGAGCAGATCGTCGAGGTCGAGGCTCCCATCGGATCCTCCCTCGCCACCACCACCGCCAAGACAAGGCAGGTCGAGGCGGCGATCCGCGAGTTCCCTGAAATCGCCTACACCTACAGCACCGTCAACACCGGCGTGTCGATCGGCCACAACCGGGGCAGCATCTATCTGCGCTACACCCCCATCGACCAGCGCAGGCGCTCGCCCAACGATCTGGCCCCGCTGCTGCGCGAACGGCTGTCGGCGATCCCCGGCGTCACCATCGGCATCGCCATCCCCGGCGTCGGCGGCGTGCAGAAGCAGATCCAGGTCTCGGTCCAGGGCCGCGACATCGCCGAGCTGGACCGGCTGTCGCAGCGGGTCATCGGCGCCATGCGCACCATCCCCGGCTTCGTCGACGTCGACAGCACACTGAAGGCGGCCAAGCCCACGCTCGCCGTCCGGCTGGAGCGCGACCTCGCCAGCGACCTCGGCATAAGCACCGCCAAGGTCGCCGACACGCTGCGACCGCTGTTCGCCGGCGACACGGTGTCGAGCTGGAAGGCGCCGGACGGCGAGAGCTACGACGTGCTGGTCCGGCTGCCGGAAGACGACCGCGCCGGCCGGGCCGACCTCGACCGCATCCATTTCTCCGGCGGGGTGGACGCCAACGGCACGCCGCGCATGATCCCGCTGTCCCAGGTGGCGGAAGTGACGACGACTCTCGGCGCCTCGCAGATCAACCGCCGCGACCTGCAGCGCGAGGTGAACGTCCAGGCCAACGTCCAGGGCCGCGCCGCCGGCGATGCCGGTCGCGACCTCCAGACCGTGCTGGCAAAGATCGAGCTGCCGCCCGGCTACCGCATCGTCTTCGGCGGCTCGACCAAGGACATCGCCGAGACCAGCGGCTACGCGGCGCAGGCCCTGGCGCTCGCCGTCATCCTGATCTACCTGATCCTGGCCTCCCAGTTCGGCAGCTTCCTGCAGCCGCTCGCCATCATGGCCTCGCTGCCGCTGTCGCTGGTCGGCGTGTTCCTGGGGCTGCTGGCGGCGGGATCGACGCTGAACATCTTCAGCGCCATCGGCTTCATCATGCTGATGGGGCTGGTGACCAAGAACGCCATCCTGCTGGTCGATTTCGCCAACCAGGCGCGCAAGCGCGGCGCCGGGCTGCACGATGCGCTGGTCGAGGCCGGCATCATCCGCCTGCGCCCCATCGTGATGACCACCGCCGCGATGATCTTCGGCATGTTGCCGCTGGCGCTCGGCATCGGCGAGGGCGCGCAGCAGCGGGCACCGATGGCCCATGCGGTGATCGGCGGCCTCTTGTCCTCCACCATCCTGACCCTGATGGTGGTGCCGGTGGCGCTGACCTATCTCGACGGGCTGTCGCGCCGGATGAAGCGCTGGTTCGCCCACACCGACCCCGACGCCCGGCAGGACCCGGCGGGGAAGCACCTGGCGGAGTGAGCGTCAGGCCAGGGCAGGCGTCCGTACCGAACTTTCCCTGCCGACGGCCCGCAGGTTTTCCGCCACCCAGCGATCCGCCGCCTCGCGACCGGCATCGCGCAGCCAGTTCAGGAAGCTCCAGTCGGTCATCAGCTTGGAATAGAGACCCAGATCCTGAAGATGCCCGTCCGCGCCGATCAGGTGCAGGCGCGGGCCGTCGCCTCGCGCGGACAGGCACCGCATCTCCTGCATCAGGGCGGCATTGAAGGTGATCTGGTTCAGGCGGGCGGCGATGCCGGCCGGGTCCTCCGGCGTGGTGGGGCAGGTGAACGGGTTGATCGCCACCACCAGCAGGTCGGCGCCGGGACAGGCCGACGCCAGCGGAGACAGCGGCGGGTTGGCGAGATAGCCGCCGTCCCAATACTCCTGCCCATCGATCCGTACCGCCCGGAAGAGGTGCGGCAGGCAGGCCGACGCCAGCAGATGGTCGACCCCGACCTCCGTCTCGTCGAACAGCCGCAGGGCGCCGGTCCGCACATTGGTGGCACTGACGAACAGCCGCAGCCCGCTCCGCCGGATCAGTTCCGGTTCCACCATCTCGCCCAGCAGCCCACGCAGCGGGTGGAAATCGGCCGGCTGGGTCTGGTAGGGAGCAATCCAGCGCCGCGCCCAGTCCACCAGATGGCTCCCCGGAGCATGGTCGACGTTCCAGCGGCCGAGCAAACGGTCGGTCAGGCTCGGACGGATCGGCCCCAGCCGGCCGGCGGCACTGACCCGCTCCCAGAAATTCGCCAGTTCCGCCCGCGCTCCGGTGCAGCCGCCCCGCGCCCAGCCCTGCACGAGCATTGTCGCGTTCATCGCCCCGGCGCTGGCTCCGCTAACCCCGACCAGCCGGATATCCTCCTCAAGCAGCCGGTCAAGCACGCCCCAGGTGAAGGCGCCATGCGCGCCGCCGCCCTGCAATGCCAGCGCCAGGGTCGGCTTGGGGGGCGGCAGCGCCAGCATCTGCCCGGGGCCCGACAGCTCCAGCGGTTCCGCCGAAAGGAGGCGGGGTGCAGGCGCCGGCTTGCCCCGCATGCGATTCCACAGCTTTCGGATCATGGTCATGGCCGGCACGTCTCCAACAACTCTTGCTGCATCGCAACATGAGCAGAGCCTTGTGCTTCGGCAAGGGGGTATATCCATGGGGAGCGGCGAAAGCCGGTTCGCATCGGCGGCGACATTGGAAACCCGCCTCCACATGCTCTAAGTAGGCGCACACTCCAGACTCCGAGTCTCCCTTGCCGACCATCATCCCGCCAACGATCATCCTGATCGACGACCCCGAAGACCCGCGCATCGAGTCCTATCGCGACGTGCGGGAACGTGATCTCGTCGGCCGGGACGGGCTGTTCATCGCCGAGGGGGCGGTGGTGGTGCGCAGCCTCGTCCAGTCCACCCGTTACCGCGCCCGTTCGCTGTTGATCGCCGACAAGCGGGTGGCGACGCTGGAGCCGATGCTGGCGGCATTGCCGCCCGGCACCCCGATTTATTCCGCCACGCAAGCCGTGCTGGACCGCGTCGCCGGCTTCCCCCTGCACCGCGGCATCCTGGCCGTTGGCGAGAAGACCGCCACACCCAGCGCAGCGGACCTGCTGGGCGCCTGCGGCCCGGTCGCCCGTCTGGTGATGCTGTTCGGCATCGGCAACCATGACAATATGGGCGGGATCTTCCGCAACGCCGCCGCCTTCGGCGCCGATGCGGTGATCCTCGATTCCGGCTGCTGCGATCCGCTCTACCGCAAGGCGATCCGCGTCTCGGTGGGGGCGACGCTGCTGGTTCCGACAGCGAGACTCGCCACGAACGAGGACCCGCTCGCCCTGCTCGACCGGTTCGGCTTCGAGGCGGTGGCGCTCAGCCCCGCCGGTGCCGAGACGCTGGCCGCCCTCACCCCGCCGCGCCGCGCCGCCCTGCTGTTCGGCTCGGAAGGGCCGGGTCTGCCGGTGGCCCTGCTGGCCCGCGCCCGCAGCGTCCGCATCCCGATGGCCGGCGACTTCGATTCCCTCAATGTGGCGACAACCAGCGGCATCGTGCTGCACCACATCGCTTCCGGACAGGTGCAATGACAGACGACACCAACACGTCCGCCGCCGACCCGCATCTGGTCCACGACCTCGCCGTCGCCCATCCGGAGGTGACGACGCTGGGCGCCGCTGGCCTGCTGCGGATGACCGATGCCGAGGCGCGCGGTCTGGTGCCGCTCGGCTTGCCGCTGCCGAAGGGCAAGCGCGACCTGCTGGTCCCGGCAGAGCGGCGCGAGACCATCCTGCTGGAGATCAGCGGCCGCATCGACCGCGCCCGCCGCCGCGACGCGCTGTTGGCCCAGGGTCGCCGCGCGCTGGCCGGCAGCCACACCGCGCTTCTGTCCTGCGAGGACCGCACCCGCGTCCGCGCCGTGCGCAGCGACGAGCTGCCCTGGCCCGGCTTGTCTCCCGCGATCTGGCTGCAAGTCTCCCGGACCTTCGACGCGCTGGAGGTGTCGGACCTTGCCGACGTCGAGTTGTCCGCCCGGCTGGACCATGACCCTGCCCTGCGCGCGGCATTGGACAATGCTCTCTCCCGCGTCGCCACACGGCTGCGCGATCTGGCGGAGCGGGCCGGCGACGATCCCGATTGGGGTTTCGCCAGCCTGGCTGAACGCCTGAACAAGGCCGCCCGCAACCGCACCGATGCCGACGAGCTTCTCGACCGCTGGGACCGCGAGTACGACCAGTGGCGCCGCGACCGGGCGGAGGCGCGCGGCCGGATCTATGTCGACCGCCATTTCGACTTCTCCCGCTTCGAACGGCTTTTCCCGGTGGCGCGCGGCATGAACCGCCGGCTGGTCCTGGTGATCGGTCCGACCAACTCCGGCAAGACCCACCGCGCCATCACCGCCCTGCGCGAGGCGCGCGACGGAGTCTATCTCGCCCCGCTGCGCCTGCTGGCCCTGGAGGTGATGGAACGGCTGAACGCCGAAGGCACACCGACCACCCTTATCACCGGCGAAGAGGAGGTCCGCACCCCCGGCGCCCGCCACACCGCCTCCACCATCGAGGTGATGGACCCCGACCGCCCGGTCGAGGTCGCGGTGATCGACGAGATCCAGATGCTGGCCGACCCGGCGCGCGGCTGGGCCTGGACCGCCGCTCTGATGGGTGTACCGGCGGAGACCGTCTACATCCTCGGCGCACCGGAGGTCCGGCCGTTGGTGGAGCGGGCCGCCGCCCATCTCGGCGAGCCGCTGGAGGTGGTGGAGCTTGACCGCAAGACCCCGCTGTCGATGCTCGACCGTCGGCTGGAGTGGGCGGAGGTGGAGCGCGGCGACGCGCTGATCGCCTTCTCCCGCCGCGAGGTTCACAGCGTCCGCGACACGCTGCTGTCCCAGGGCCTGTCGGTCGCCGCCGTCTATGGCGCGTTGGCCCCGGCGGTGCGGCGGCGCGAGGCGGCGCGCTTCCTGTCCGGCGAGGCCGACGTGGTGGTGGCGACCGACGCCATCGGCATGGGGCTGAACCTGCCCTGCCGCCGCGTGCTGTTCACCGCGCTGGAGAAGTTCGACGGCAGCACCGTCCGGCCGCTGAGCGCGACGGAGGTGAAGCAGATCGCCGGCCGTGCCGGCCGCTTCGGCCAGTTCGAGGAGGGGCATTTCGGCGTCATCGCCCGCGGCACCCCCGCCGCGCTGAAGCGCCTGCTGGAGGCGCCCGACGGTCGCCTGCGCGCCGACGCCCCCCTGCCCGTCCGCCCGACCCGCGCCATGCTGGCCCGCCTCGCCAGCCACATCGACAGCGACGAGACCCGGCTGCTGGTGGAATGCTTCGGCAGCGCCGCCACGGCAGGATCCCCCTTCCGGCTGGCCGACCTGTCGGCGTTGCGCCGCGCCGCGCCGATGCTGGATGCCCGCCGGCTGACCCTGTCGGCCAAGCTCGACCTGCTGCTCGCCCCCGCCGATCTGGAGGAGCCGGAGGACGCCAAGGTCTTCGCCGCCATCCTCGACACGGTGGAGGCTAAGGAAACTCTGCCGCTTGGCCGGCTGATTCCGGCGCGGTTCGACGGGCTGGCCGCCGATGTGCTGGAAGCGGCATCGCGGGCCTGCGATCTCTATTTCTGGGCCTCGCGAAAATTCCCCGATGCGCTGCCCGACCGCGACCGCGTGCGCAGCGCGCGCGACGCCATCGGCCAGCGGTTGTCCGAGGCGCTCGCCTCCCGTGCCCGCCGCCGCGAGCCGCCGCCCGCGGCCGGCTTCCGCGGCGCCCCACGCAAACGCTTCGGCCCACGCCGCCGCTGACTGTCACTGATGGTTCCCTGCGGAATTCGTCAACATGGCACCGCTGCACTGCGAACGAAGTGACTGCCCCGCTGTTCTGAACTGGACCTGCCTTGGCAGAAACGCAATATCGATAGTCAAAGCCTATTGGGACGTTAAGAAACGTCGATTGGACGCTATCGGAATGCCCTGCCATTGTGGCATCAGCGGCCAAGCCTCTGGCCGTCCCGTTCAGGAGCAACCGGCGTGAAGACCGCATCCCCCACCATCGCCGCCGATATCCCGACCCGCAGCACCGCCCGGAACCCGGTTGTCGGACGCCGCTTCTGGACAATGCTCGGCCCCGGCTTCGTGGTGGCGGTCGGCTACATGGATCCCGGCAACTGGGCGACGGACATCGCGGCGGGCTCCAGCTTCGGCTTTGCCCTGCTGTCGGCGGTGCTGATCGCCAGCCTGGCCGGCATCTTCCTGCAGGGGCTGATCGTCCGGCTGACGCTGGCGACCGGCACCGACCTGGCCCGGCTGATCCGCCAGCGCTTCCCGCGGCCGGTGGCGATGCTGGTGTGGGCGGTGTCGGAGTTGGCGATGATCGCCACCGATCTGGCCGAGCTGCTGGGCAGCGCCATCGCGCTGAAGCTGCTGTTCGGCATCCCGATCATCGCCGGCGTCGTTGTCTCCGCCGTGCTGACCTTCGGCATTCTGGCGCTGCCCGGCGCCCGTGGCCGCGCGCCCGAGCTGGTGGTCGGCGTGCTGATGAGCGTGGTGGTGGTCTGCTTCGCCTGGGAGCTGGTCATCGCCCGCCCCGACCCCGCCGCCCTGCTGGGCGGACTGGTGCCGAGCGTCGAATTGGCCCGCGATCCGGAGATGCTGTACCTGTCGCTGGGCATCGTCGGCGCCACCGTCATGCCGCACAACCTGTTCCTGCACTCCGGTCTGGTGCGGGCACGGCTGGCCGAGGTGAAGACCGAGGAGGAGCGCCGGCAGGCCGCCCGCTGGCTGACCATCGACCTGTCGACCGCGCTGGCCCTGGCCGGTCTGGTCAACGGCGCCATCCTGGCCGTCGCCGCGGTCGCCTTCCAGGGAGCGACGGCAGGCGCCTCCCCCGGCATCGAGGACGCCCATGCCCTGCTGGGCAGCAGCATCGGCGGTGTCGCCGCCCTGGTCTTCGCCATCGCCCTGCTGGCCGCCGGCCAAAGCTCCACCACCACCGGCACCATGGCCGGCCAGATGGTGACGGAAGGCTTCCTGAACCTGCGGCTGCGTCCGGTCACCCGCGCGCTGATCACCCGTGGCGCCTCGCTGATCCCGGCCCTGGCAGTGCTGGGCAGTGCAGGCGACGGGGCGGTGGACGGGCTGCTGGTGCTGAGCCAAGTGGTGCTGGCCCTGACCCTGCCCTTCATCCTGATCCCGATGCTGTTGCTGCTGCGCAACGACAAGCTGATGGGCGGGCTGGCGATGGCGCCGCTGACCCTGCGGCTGGCCAGCCTGACGGTGCTGGTGCTGACCGGCCTGTCCGGCTGGCTGGCCGGCACCACCGCAATGGTCTGAACGGAAAGGCACCTCGACCCGGAGCGGGGAATGGTCCATCTTGCGGCCCGTTCTCCGTTTCCCCTTTCCCGACCGGTGCCGTCATGGATCCCGCTCTCGAACAACGTCTGGCCGACCTGGAAAGCCGCCTCGCCCATCACGAGCGCATGGCGGAGGAGATGTCGGAAGTCATCTTCGCCCAGGGTCAGACCATTGATCGCCTGACCACCCAGATGAAGCGCATGCGCGACCGGGTGGAGGCTGCGGAATACGCGATCGCATCCCCGCAGGACGACAGGCCGCCCCCGCATTACTGAGGGAGAGCATTGGGACGTCGCCGCCCCCATGCTCTCCCCAATGCCTCAAACGAAGCCCTCATACACCACTTCCGTCATCATCCCCGTCGCCATGTGCAGCAGGTTGTGACAGTGCAGCGGCCAGCGGCCGGGGTTGTCGGCGTCGAAGGCGACGGTCACGTTGCCCATCATCGGCACCAGAACGGTGTCGCGCACCGCTCCCGCCACCGGCCGGCCATCGATCGCCACCACCTGGAAATGGTGGCCGTGCAGGTGCATGGGGTGCGCCATCATCGACGCACTCTCGAAGGTCAGCTCCACCCGTTGACCGTGGCGGACCAGAAGCGGCCGGTGCTCGCCAAAGGTCAGGCCGTCCAGGCTCCAGACATAGGGCACCATCGATCCGGTCAGTTGCATCCGCCGCGTCAGATCCGCCGCGCGGGTCGCCAACGGCGTCACAGCGACCAGTTGCCGTTCGAGTGACAGATCCAGCGGGTCGGTCTGCGCCTCGCCGGTCTGCGCGACCTTCTCCACCGTCGCACCGGCTGTGGCGAGGATGAGGCCGGTGCGCTGCACAGCCCCCTCGCGCAGGGCAAGGATCGGGAAGGCGCCGCCTTCGCCCGGCAGGGTCAGGCGGATGTCCAACCGCTGCCCCATGCTGATCGCGAATCGACTGCCCGCAACCGGATGGACCGGATTGCCGTCGGCCGCGATCACCTGCCCGGTCAGCCGCCCGAGGTCGAGATGGAAGGCGGTCGAGGTGGCGCCGTTGATGACACGCAATCGCACCCGTCCGCCCCGCTCCACGCGCACCACCTCCGGATCGGCGAGCGTACGGTCGTTGGCGAGGTAGGCATCGTAATCGACGTCGTTCAGATCCATCACCATGCCGCCGGACATGCCGGTCATATCATGGCCGGAGCCCTGCCCCATGGCACCGTGATCCATAGCGCCATGGGCCATCGCTCCATGATTCATGGCGCCATGGTTCATGGCGCCCTGCGCCGGGGCAGTGCCATGCCCGCCATGCGCCATCCCACCGGACGAACCGCCGAGGGAAGCCAGAATCTCGGCCGGATCGCGGAAGGTGAAATCGTGCAGCAGGATGATCACCTCCTGTTCGTCGGCGCGTCGGTCCTCCTCACTGCGGACCACCAGCGGTGCCGCCATCAGCAGTTGCTCCTGCATCCCGTGATGGGAATGCATCCAATGGGTCCCGGTACGCGCCACGAAGTCGTAGCGGACGGATTCGCCGCTGCGGATCGCCGGCCGGTTCCTGTCGATGACGCCGTCCTGGACGTAGGGCGGGGTCTGGCCGTGCCAGTGGATGACCGTATCCTCCCCGGCCCGGTTGGCGAGGTCGACCAGAAAGCGCCGGCCGGGATCCAGGGTCAATCCATGGGTACCGTCGGGCTGGCGGATGCCGAATACGCTGGCCGCCTTGCCGTTCACCTCCAGGGTGCGGCGATCGACGGTCAGGCGCGCGGCATCGCCAGAGGAGGAGGCGGCGAGGGCGGAGCGGGGAATGGCGGGGAAAAGGGCGGCACAGCCGCCGGCCACCGCCGTCGACAGAAGACGGCGGCGGGAAAGCACGAGAGTCATGACGGACTCCGGATCATTGGAAGAAGACAGGACGAGCGATGATGCCGCACGGGATCGCCGGTGCAATCAGCGGCAGACAGGGATCATCCCAGCCGCGGCGGCGGCAGATCGGGGCGCAAGCCCAGCCCCTCGCGCAACGGTCCGCTGGCCCAGCCCAGACGTGGCCCGGTCGAGCCGGGCGGCGACATCACCTCGGCATCCAACAGACCGACGGCCAAGGCGGCACAGGCCATACCGGCACAGCAGGGCTGCAGCGCATGATGCGACCGACCCGGCATGTAGCGGCCATTGCCCGTCCTTTCCGCGCCCATCGCATGGGAAACATGATGCGACGCGACGGCGGCCGACGAACCGGCCCGGTCATGCGGACACGCCGCGGCGGCGGCGCCCGACCACAGCAGCAGGCCAAGCATCACGAGGACCATCGCCCCCGCGATACCACCCAGCCTCCGCATCCAGTCGGTGACGCTTTCCGGCACCGCACCGCTCCCGCCTGTCATCAGCCTTTTCAGATAGGCCTTCAGGTGAAGACGGTCAACCGCCTCCGACTGCCGAACAGGGCTCCTAACCATTCAGTCCTAGGCGTTTTCCCGAACATGGAACTGCAACACACCGCCCCTATATTGGCGGTCACCCGAAACCAACAAACTCCTTCCAAGATGTCCGCCCCCGCCCGTTCGGCCACCATCCCGCACACCGCAACCCGCCAACTGCATTGCGCCTGCTGCGGCCGCCCCTTCGTCCGCCCGTCCACGCGGGGGCCGGCGCCGCTCTATTGCTCGGAGGATTGCCAGAAGCAGATGCGCGTCCGCACGCGGGTCTGGAGCCAGCGCGACGACAGCCCCTTCGGCATGCGGCGCGCGTCGTAGAATTTTCAGCGGATCTCGACGGTCGCGCTGTCGCTGCGGCCGTCGGCATCCAGGACGGTGACCCGCACCACTCCGGGACCCTCGGGCCGCCACACCACCTCGCGCGCGATGGGCGACTGGGCGATCCGCCGCCCGTCGATCAGCCAGGACAGCGGCCGACGTCCGCCGCTGGCGGTGAGGGTCATCGGCTCCCCCTTGCCGTCCGGCCCCAGCGCCTCCAGCACCATGTCGCTGACCGGGAAGGTCAGGTGCAGCCGGTCGGTCTGCCGTGGCCCGGCCAACTCGATTTCCCCCGGCCGCAGTCGGCGCAGAAGCTCCGGCGGCGCCTCGTTCCTCACCGGACCGGCGGGACGGCCACGTTCGGCCGGCAGCCGGTCGAACACTTCGAACAGCAGCGGGGCGGCGGTGTTGCGACCATAATGGTCGGGGCTGGGCGTGCCGTCCGGCCGCCCGACCCACACGCCGACCGTATGGCGCCCGGTGACGCCGAAGGCCCAGGCGTCACGGAAGCCATAGCTGGTGCCGGTCTTCAACGCGACCGGCCCGCTGCCGCGCAGTTCCTGCGCCTGCACCACGCCCGGCGGCGGCGGAGAGCCTTCCAGGATCGCCCGCACCTGCTGCGCCGCGGTGGCCGACAGCAGCCGCTGCTCCGCCCCGCCGGGTCCGTCCACCCGGGTGCGCAGCGGCGCGACCTGCCCGTCGCGCGCCAGCCCGCTGTAGAGCATCGTGATGTCCCACAGGCTGATCGATGCCCCGCCGAGCGCCACCGGCAGCCCCGGCAACGTCGTGCCGCCCGGCAGCACCAGCCGGGATCCTGCCTTGCGCAGCGCCTCGGCGAAGCGCAGCGGCCCGACGCGGTCGAGCACCAGCACCGCCGGTACGTTCAGCGAGCGCTGCAGGGCCTCCATCACCGTCAGGTCGCCGGTGAAGCTGCGGTCGAAGTTACGCGGCGCCCAGTCGCCGAAGCGGGTGGAGACGTCGGCGATCTGGGTCAGCGGATGGATGATGCCATCGTCGAAGCCAAGCCCATAGATGAAGGGCTTCAGCGCCGACCCCGGTGAGCGTACCGCCCGCACCATATCGATCGGCCCCTGCCGGGTCTCGTCCAGCGCGTTCGGACTGCCGAGATAGGCCAGCACCGAGCGGTCGCGGTTGTCCACCACCAGCACCGCCAGCCCGGCCTGTGGGTTCAGCGTCTCCGCCGCCCGCCGCCCCAGCGCCTCGACCGCCTGCTGCAGGGTGCCGTCGATGGTGGTGACGATTTCCGCCCGGCCGGGGTTGGCGTTGCGCAGCCGGTCGGCCAGATGCGGGGCGGAGGCCGGCAGGGGCAGGCGGGCCGATGGCACCGGCAGCGATTTCGCCTCCGCCACCGCCTTGGGCGACAGGGCGCTCGCCTCCGCCACCCGGTCCAGCACCTTGTCCCGCGCCGCCCGCGCCCTCTCCGGATAGCGGTCGGGCCGCAGGTGCGAGGGGGATTGCGGCAGCGAGACCAGCAGCGCCGCCTCCGCCGCGTCCAGTTCCACCGGCGCCTTGCCCAGGAGCATCAGGGAGGCGGCGCGGATCCCCTCGATGTTGCCGCCATAGGGGGCGAGCGTCAGATACATGCCGAGGATGTCGCGCTTGCTGTAGCGCCATTCCAGCTGAGCCGCGCGCGCCGCCTCGATCAGCTTGGCTCCGAAGGTGCGCGGACGCGGCTCCAGCAGGCGGGCGACCTGCATGGTGATGGTGGAGGCGCCGGAGACCACCCTCCCCGCCCCGAGATTCTGCGCAGCCGCGCGCAGGACGGCCAGCGGATCGACGCCGGCATGGCTTTCGAACCGCTGGTCCTCATAGGCCAGCAGCAGTTCGACGAACAGCGGGGACACGTCATCGACCGTCGCCGGCAGCCGCCATGCCCCCGCCCCGTTGGTGAAGACGCGGAGCGGCTGGCCCTTGCGATCGGTGACGGTCACCGACAGGTCGGACAGACGGTCGAGCGGCGGCGGGAACAGCCGGTCAAGCAGCAGCGCCGTTCCCAGAACGGCGGCGACACTGGCCGCCGCCATTCCCGTCCGCCGAACCCAGACGTTACGCACCCAAGCCCGCGCCAATCGTCACTCCGCCGGACGGACGGTGATCCGCCCGGTGGTCTGGCGGGCGAAGAAGCGCGGCTTGTACATATCCTCCACCGTCGCGCCCGGCAGTTCATAGGTGCCGGGGGTGATGGCGCGGACGATAAAGGCCAGCTTGAAGGTCTGCTGGTCTTCGGTCAGGTCCACCGCGGCGACATAGCGGTCGTCGCGCGCCTCGGTCGTGCGGGTGTAGCTGAGGTCGCCCAGCCACTGCATCTCCTCCGGCGTGCCGCCGCCCAGCTTGGCGTTCTCAATCTCCCAGCCGGCCGGCAGCGCATGGGTGACCATGCCCTGGTGGAACAGCTTGGTGTTGGCCTCGCCCTCCAGCACGACGACGAAGACGTCGTTCTGCTTGATGGTGTCGAGGTTCAGCACCTCGCCCTTGCGGGTGAAGAAGTTGCGCTTGATGCGCAGCCCCTCGCGCGCCGCCGGCTGCGGCGCGACCGGCACGCCGGACAGCGACACCGCCTGCCACACCGCCGCCTTGCCGGCGTTGGCGACCGGGATGCCGGCCTTCAACTGGGCCAGCGTCGGAGTCAGGTCGACCCGCGACCCGTCCTTCTTCGCACCGCCCAAAGTCACTTCGACCTTGGCCGGCGCGCCGCGCAGCAGCGCGTCGGCGGCCAGCACCGACCACGCCTTTTCCTGCGTGTTGGTGCGGTTGGCGGCAGTGGCGGAGGCCGGCAGACGGTCGATCAGCGCCGGGATGCGGTTGCCCGCCATGTTGACCTCGGTCATCAGCGCCACCAGCGCCGCGGCATCGCGGACAGTGGAGCCGTAATCGACATGCCACTCCTCGCGCGCCAGATGGCCGACGGCGCTGTCGAAGGCGCTGGCTGCCCGCTCCTGGTCGCCCATCCGGGCCAGAGCGGCGCCGAGCTGCCCCTTGGCGAGCGGCGTCGGCAGCTTCTCCAGCGCGGTGTCGTGCAGATAGCGCGCCGGCCCCGGCAGCGACACCCCGGCCAGCGCCAGCGTGTGCAGGGCATAGGCGCGCACCGCCAGTTCCCCCGGATCCGATGCGCTGGCGATGGCGCGCTGACGGAGCCAGCCGAGCGCATCGGTCAGCGGCTTGTCCGGCACCGCCTCGCCCTTCTGCTTGGCGCGGACCAGGAACTCGGTGGCATAGGCGCTCAGCCAGCCGTCGGCCTCGTCATGGGCGCCCCACAGGCCGAAGGCCCCGTCGAAGCGCTGCTTGTCCAGCGTGCGGGAGATCGCCTGCTGGACCCGCGCCTGCAGGCCGTCGTCCGGCTTGCGGTCCTTGCCCAGCGCCAGCTCGACGTCGCTCACCACCAGCAGCGGCAGGGCACGGCTGACGGTCTGCTCCAGGCAGCCGAACGGATAGCGGTCGAGCGCCCGCAGGATACCGCCGACGTCGAAGGGCGGCGCGGTGGTGAAGCTGGCCGACCAGCTGGTGGTTCCCGGCAGATAGGTGGCAAGCTCCGCCCCGTCGAAGCGGACGCTCTCGCCGGGCGCGATCTGGCGGGTGACGAACTGGGTCTCGACCGAGCGCGCCGGGCGGACGGTGATGCCATACTCGTGGTTCAGCGCCAGGTTCTCCGGTCCCTTCACCGCCACGGTGACGTGCCCGATGCCGGCGGCGACACCCTTCAGCGGCACCACCAGCGTCTTGCGCTCGCCCTTCGCCAGCGGAACCGAGAGGTTGCCGCCCTCCACCGACACCGCGTCCTGGGCGGTGACCGCGACCTCATAGGTGCCGGCCGCCGCCTCGACATTGTGCAGCGACAGGGTGACGCGGCTGTCGTCGCCGGGGGCGAGGAAGCGCGGGAAGATGGCGTCGGCGACCAGAGGATCGCGAACCGTCACCGGCCCGGCGGCGGAGCCGACCCGGCCGCGGCTGTAGGCCACCGCCATCAGGCGGAGCTCGCCGTTGAAGTCCGGCACGTCGAAGCCGATGCGGGCGGTGCCGTCGGCCCCCACCTTCACCGGCCCTTGGAACAGCGAGACCACGGTGAAGGGCACCACCGGCAGGCCGGCGCCGCTGGAATCGCCGCCCTGGCGCATGGCGCCATAGGGGCCGTCCAGCGGGTCGATCAGCCGGCCGTAATCGTCGCGGATGTCCAGACCCAGCCGGCGCTTGCCGAAATAATGCTTCTCCGGCTGCGGGCTGGCGAAGTCGGTCAGGCGCAGGATGCCCTCGTCCACCGCGGCCAGCGTGACGTAGGTATCCTGCATCGACCCGCCGTCGGCCGCGGCCACCTTCACTCCGACCTCCAGCCGGCTGCGCGGACGCATCACCTGCGGCGCGTCCAGCGCGACGGTCATCGTGCGGACCGATGGATCGACGCCGACCCAGGCGACGCCCATGGCGCGCACCGGCTGCCGCTCCCGGCCCTTGACCGGCGGACGGTAGGCGGTGGCGGTGACATAGGCCCCCGGCCCCCAGGCGGCATCGACCGGGATCTCCACCGTCGCCCCTTCGGCCGGAACCGAAATGGTGCGCACGTCGAAGATGCGATCGGTCGCCACCGTCACCAGCAGTTCGCCGGCGAAGGGCGGAGCGACGCGGATGCGGGCAGTGTCACCCGGCTTGTAGGACTGCCTGTCGGTGGAGACCTCCAGCTTGTCCGGGATGTCGGCGGTCTCGTCGCCGCTCGCCCAGCCGGAATAGAAGCGGTAGGAGCTGGCCACGCCCGCCGCCTTGTCGGTCACCTCCAGCCGGTAGCGGCCGAAGTCGCGCTTGCCCAGCGCCACCAGTGCAGGCTTGTCGGCGGCGATATCGACGGTGCCGGACGCCAGCGGCACGTCGCGCACCGTGGCGTTGTAGCTGTAGCGGCCATCGCGGCGGTACCAGACGAAGGAGACGCGCTCCTCAACCAATTCCCACTTGATGCCGGGCTTGGCGATTGCGCTGCCGTCCGGTGCCACGGCGACGAGGTCGAAGGCGGCCTCGCTCCCTTCGCCGACGCGCCCGTCGAAGCGCGGGCGCAGGCCCAGCGCATGGGTCTTCGGCCGCACCGGGACGCTCACCGACTTGCTGACCGGACGCCCGCCCGGCTCGGACAGGGTGACGCGGATGTCGGCGCGCAGCGGCTTGCTGGTGTCCGGCACTTCCGGCAGGGTCACGGCGACGTGCGACACCCCCTGCTCGTCGGTGGTCGGGAATTCCAGCGGGTCGAGCCGCTCGGTGGGATTGTCCTGCACCCGGCCGAAGCGATAGTCCTTGAAGGCCGGATAAGGCATCGGGTCGGTCTTCAGCGCCACCTCGGCGGTGCCGTCCAGCCCGGCGGCCGGCGGCCCATAGAGGAAGCGGCCCTGCGCCGTCACCTCGAAGGGCTGGCCCGGCACCAGGATCGGCGCACTGGCGGTGACGTCGAGCGCCAGCTTGACCGGCACGAAATCCTCTACCTGGAACGAGCCGCGGCCGATCGGCTCGCCCTTCGGGTCGCTGTAGACCTGAACCTCCCAACCGCCGAGCGGCGCGGTGCGGGTCAGGGTCAGCGGCAGGAAGAAGCCGCCGGCCTCCTGGCCCTTCAGGGCGCCGCTGTAATATTCGGTGCCGCTGGGACGCAGGACCTTGACCGTCAACGGGAAATTATCGACCGCCTCGGTCTTGTCGTCGCGCAGCAGGATCGACAGGTTCACCGTCTCGCCCTGGCGGTACACGCCGCGGTCGGAATAGACGAAGGCGTCCATCGGCCCCGGCGCCGGACGCCCGCCGACCCCGCGGTCGCTGAGGTCGAAGGCGGCGCCGGTGAGGTCCTGCATGGCGAAGTCGGTGCCGAGATAGGCCATCACCATCTCGGGCGCGTTGCCGCCGGTCTTCAGCAGGCCGGGCGCGAAGCGGGCGCGGCCGAACTCGTCGGTCTTGGCACGGGCCAGTTCGGAATTGTTGCGGGCGACCAGCGCCACGTCGACTCCCGGCAGCGGCTTGGCGCTGCCGAAGGACCGGGCGAAGACGGTCAGCCCGTCGGCGCCGCGGAAGCTGGTCAGGCCGATGTCGGACAGCAGCACCCACTGGGTCGCCAGCGCGTCCCAGCGGTCGGACTCCTCCACGTCATGCGGACGGGCGGTGACGACGTAGAGGCCGGCCTTGGGATCGTCGCCGACGGCCTGACGGAACGGGATCGCCGCGGTGGTATCGCGGTTGCGCTCCCCCTTCACCTCCAGCGAGCCGGACCAAACCAGCTCGCCGTTCTCCTGGGCCAGCCGGTCGGCGGAATAGCTGGTCAGCTCGTTGAAGATGTTGCCTTCATACTTGTTGGACACCAGCGCCCGGTCGGCGATGCGGTAGACCGACACGTCGAGCCGGTCGGTGTTGACGCTGACCACAGGGATCCCGTCGGCGCCCTTGCGCGGCAGGATGTAGGCGGAGCCGCGGAAGGCGGCCATCGACGGCCGGTCGGGCACGCGCACGCGCTGGGTCTCGTCGGCCTTCAACGCCACGCCGTCCTCGCCGGGCAGCCCCTGACGCAGGGTGACGGTGTAGCCGGTGCCATGGCTCACACCGCGCAGGCACAGATTGTTCTCCCGAGTCTCGATGGCGATCTTGGTCGGCGGCTCGACCCGGACATAGTCGTCGAAGCGCACGCCTTGCTTGACGCTCAGCCGGTCGGAGAACTGGAAGCAGACGTTCGGGCTGCTGCCCTCCGCATTGACGGCGACGTTGGTCAGCGCCAGCCCGGCCTTGCGGCGCATGGCGACGATGCGCTCCTCCAACTTCGGCGCCTGGACGTCCACCGTCGCCGCCTCCATCCGCGGAGCGATGTCGCGGATCGCCTTCAGGGCCTTGACCGCCTCGTCCGGCTTGCCGAACGCCTCGTCCATCAGGGTGGCGATGCGCCAGAGGATGGCGACGCGCTCCTCGTCCTTCGGGTTGAACTGCCCGGCCATCACGGCGCTCTGCAGGGCGCGGTCCTTGTTGGGCGGGGTGGCGGCCTGCCAGGCGGCGCTCAGCTCCAGCCAGACCGACGGCGAGCCGCCGCCCTGGGTGATGGTCTTCTCATAGGCCTGGATGGCGCCGGCCATATCCTTGCGGTCGCGCGCGGCGCGTGCCTGCTTCAGCAGGTCGGCGGTGACCTGCGGCTTCGGCTGCGGCGGCGATTTCAGCAGCAGGCCGTTGGCATAGGCACTCGCATCGGCAAGCGCGCCCGGCGGCGTGTAGTCAGCCCGTACCGGACCGGCCGCGAGAGCCATCACCATCAGGACCCAGAAGAGAGACAGCAGCCGTGCCATTTGATCGCCTTACAACCGTAAGCGGGAGCGCCCCGGTTATAACGCCGATAATCAGTGGCTTGCGATAGGCCGAACCGCCGATGCACCCTTCTACCGTATGGGTACCCCGGCGCTTGCCGGTTAATTCCATTCCACCGGCGCTTGTCCGTAGGCGGTGGATCAGGTAACGATCCGATCCTCTGGGCTGCATGACGATCACAAACCGATGCTGGCACGGTGCCGCAGGCTGCAGGAACGGTGGGGGCTGGCGCTTGCAGTTGCGCTGAGCCTGAGCCTGTTCGTCCGCCTCGTCGCACCCTATGCCGGCGCCGCCGACCGCAACGGCTACGTCGCGATCTGTACCGGCAGCGAACTTGTCTATCTGCCGGTGGACCAGGACGGCGTCCCGCTGCCGGACGGCAAGGCGCCCGACCAGCCCGACCTCTCCCCGCTGCATCTGCCCTGCAACTGGCTCGGACAATATGCCGTCCTGCTGCCGGTCCTCCAGGCGCTCGTCCTGCCCGCCGGGCACCCGCTGCCTCCGGAACAGCCGAAGGCGGAGGAGACCCATCGCCCGAAGAGCCTGAAGCCCTTCCACTCCCAAGCCCCGCCAGCCGGTCGCCAGCCGAAGCACTGAACCGCCCGCTCGCCGGGCGATCTTTGTCGCGACGACCGACTGGATCTATCATGACGCAAACTCTGCAAGGCGGAGCGATCGGCTCCGCACTCTATCGTGCTGTTTGGCGCTGGCATTTCTTCGCCGGGCTGATCTGCGCGCCCATCGTCATCCTGCTCGCCGTCACCGGCGGCATCTATCTGTTCAAGGACCAGATCAACGACAGGCTGCACGCCGATCTGCGAATCGTCGCCCCCAAAAGCATCGAGCGGCTGGCACCCTCCGCCCTGGTCGCGAAGGCGCTGGAGGCCCATCCCGGCACGATCAAGGGCTATGCTCCGCCGGCCGCACCGGACCGCGCCGCCGAGGTTAGGATCGTCGGTTCCGACGGTCTCAAGGACACCCTCTATGTCGACCCCTACGACGGCCGGGTGCTGGGCGGCCTGTGGGACGGCGGTGCCGCGGGGTCGCCGTCCATGTATGTGGTGCGCAAGCTGCACAGCCTGCAATATGTCGGCTGGTTCGCGGAACGCATCGTCGAGGGCGTCGCCGGCTGGATGGTGCTGATGACCGTCTCCGGCATCTATCTGTGGTGGCCCCGCGGACGTCAGGACGGCCAGACGGGCGGTGTCGTCACCGTGCGCGGACGGCCGGGCAAGCGCCTGTTCTGGCGCGACCTGCATGCCGTCACCGGCATCTTCGTCAGCGCCTTCATCGTCTTCCTGGCAATGACCGGCCTGCCCTGGTCGGGTTACTGGGGCAAGTCCTTCTACAGCTTCTCCTATGCGGTCGGCATGGGTATGCCGGACGGCTATTGGGACAAGTATCCGGTCTCCAGCGTGCCGCTGAAGGACACCATCGACCACGCCCCCTGGATCGTCGAGAACCAGCCGACACCGCTGTCCACGACGGCGGCCGGGGTTCCGGCGAAGCTGGACGACGTGGTCCGGACGGTGGACGGGCTGGGGATGGCGCCGGGCTATGCCGTCGTCTTCCCAGCCACGCCCGACGGCGTCTTCACCGCGTCCGTCTATCCCAGCGACATCACCAAGGAACGGGTGGTCCATCTCGACCAGTATTCGGGCAAGGTGCTGTTCGACATGCAGTTGAAGAACCTCGGCCTGTTCGGCAGGCTGGCGGAATGGGGAGTCAGCATCCACATGGGCCAGGCCTTCGGGCTGGCCAACCAGCTGATCCTGCTGGCTGCGCTGGTTGCGATGGTCGGGCTGGTGGTTTCGGGGACGGTGATGTGGTGGAAGCGCCGCCCGGCCGGCAGCCTCGGCGCGCCGCGCCTGCCGGCCGGACAACCGGTGCCGAAGGGACTGATCGTCATCGCGGTCGCGGGCGGCCTGTTCTTCCCGATGGCGGGAATTTCGATGCTCGTCTTCGCCGCGCTCGAAGCCGCCGCCTATGGCATCCGCTCACTCCGCACGGCCTGATCGGCCTCCAGCGCGGAACGGACGAAGGCCCGCTCCGCCAGACTGCGGTGACGGTCGCGGTGGCGGACCAGATGGAAGGGGCGGGACGGCAGGTCCAGCCCCTCCAGCGCAACGATGCGGCCGGCGGCCAGATCCTCCGCCAGGATCAGGTCGGACAGCACGCCGGCCCCGACCCCGGCCAGCAAAGCGGACCGGATGATGCCGCCGCCGGGCAGAGTCATGGCGACGTCCAGCCCGCCGGGATCGAGTCCGGCGCCGCGGATCGCCGCCTCGAACAGCGCGCGCGTCCCCGAGCCGGACTCGCGCAGGATCCAGCGTCCGGCGGCCAGAGCGTCGCGATCGACCCGCCCCAGCGATGCCCAAGGGTGCGAGGCCCCGACCACCAGCCGCAGCCGGTCACCGTCGATCGGCTCGCTGATCAGCGAGGAGTCGGTCACCGCCCCCTCGGCGATGCCCAGCTCGGCACGCCCGTCGCGCACCGCCTCGGCCACCTGTTCGGTGTTGCCGATGGACAGATCCACACGGATGCCCGGATAGGCCACGGCGAAGCGCAGCAGCCGGGACGGCAGCCAATGGTTGCCGACCGTCTGGCTCGCCGCCAGCCTCAGCGAGCCGCGCGACAGCCCCGACATCTCGGCCAGCATGGTTCCGGCCTCCTCGACCTTCGCCAGGATGGCGCGGGCCTGACCGTGGAGAAGGTGCCCGGCGGCGGTCAACTCCACCCGACGGCCGATGCGGTCGAACAGGCGCAGGCCGTGCTCCGCCTCCAGCGCGGCGATGGCGGCGCTGACCGCCGGCTGCGACAGGTGCAGCATTTCGGCGGCCCGGGTGAAGTGCAGCATCTCCGCCACCGTGGCGAAGATGCGCAGCTGCTCCAGAGTCACGCGAACAGACCGGTGAAGGGCAGGAAATCGACGAGATCGCCCGGTTTCACCGCGGTGGCATCCGCCGGCATGTCGACCAGCCCGTCGGCCTCGACCATCGAGGTCAGCACGCCGGAGCTGTTGCTGGGAAACTTGATGGCGACCGGCCGGCCGTCGGCCCCGCGCTCCAGCCGGGCACGCAGGAATTCGCGGCGGCCGGGCTTCTTGGTGAAGGTGAAGTCGGCGACCACCAGACTGCGCGGCGTGGCGATGCCGCTGGCCCCCGACAGGCGCAGGACCAGCGGGCGCCCCACCAGCAGGAAGGTCACCATCGCCGACACCGGGTTGCCGGGCAGCCCCAGGAACGGCGTGTCGCCCACCCGGCCGAGCGCCAGCGGCTTGCCCGGCTTGATCGCCAGCGTCCACAGATCAATGGATCCGAGCGCGCTGACAGCCGCCTTGACATGGTCCTCCTCGCCGACCGACACGCCACCGCTGGTGACGATCAGGTCGGCGGTGCCGGCCGCCTCGGCGAGCGCGGCCCGGGTAGCGTCCGGCCGGTCGGGCAGGATGCCGAGGTCGCGCACCTCGACTCCCAAAGCGTCGAGCTGGGCGGCCAGCGTATAGCGGTTGGCGTCATAGATCGCATGGTCGGGCTTGGGCGTCCCCGGTTCCCTCAGTTCGTCTCCGGTGGAGAACAGCACCACCGTCAGCCGCTTGCGCACCGTCAGAACAGAGCGTCCGACCGCGGCGGCCAGCCCGACCTCCTGCGCCCGCATGCGCTGGCCGGGGTGAAGCACGACCGCACCGGCGGTCATGTCCTCCCCCGCCGGACGGACGTTGGAGCCGCGCTTCAGCGCAGCCGGCACCAGCACGGCGTCGCCGTCGGTCCGGCAATCCTCCTGCATCGCGACCGTGTCGGCCCCAGCGGGGATCGGCGCACCGGTGAAGATCCGCACCGCCTGCCCCTCCCCGACGGCGCCATCGAACTTGGAACCGGCCGGCACGCGCCCGACGACGTCGAGCCGCCGGAAGCCGTCTCCCGCCCCGGCGCTGAACGCCCAGCCATCCATGGCGGAAACGTGGGCCGGCGGCACGTTGACCGGGGCGACCACCTCCTCCGCCAGAACGCGGCCGAGCGCCTGCCGCAGCGGCACCTCCTCCGTCCCGGTCACCGCGCCATATCCCCGCGCGACGCGCGCGACCGCCTCGTCCAGCGACAGGGGGATGGGGCCGTGTGCGGAGCAATCGTCCATGATCTCGGTGTCCTCGATAAGGTGGGCTGGCCGTTCAACAATCGGGTGGCGGTCGAATGGCCGTGTCAAGTGGTGGTGTCGAATGGCGGTTTGGCAGCGTCCTTCCTACCGCCAACTGCAGCGCCCGACTTTGACCCGCGTCAAGGCCCTGGTTGAATAACTCCGGGTGTCAGGATCCGGCATGGGAATGCCCCTGTCCTTTTCGATGCCCCTGTATCGCGCTTTCGCGTAGGATGCCCGCACTTTGCCACGGCCCCCACCGGGGTCGGCAATCCGCTGTCCGATCCCGTATCCGCAAGAGTCGCCCGTCCATGGCCAAGCCCCGCCGTTCCCCGTCCCGCAGCACCCCCTCCGACGTCCAGGGGGCGTGGCTGCGCCGCGGTCTGGAACAGCCGGGCGGCAAGCTGCCGCTGTTCGACCAGCGCGGGCAGCGCGTGAAGAAGGCTACAATCGAGGCCTGCCTGAAGGCCGGCTGGGCGGAGCGGTGGTTCGACAATCCGTTGAAGCCGGACTGGCTGGTCTGCCGGCTGACCGAAACCGGCCGCACGGCATTGGACGGGCTTGGCCGCCACGCCGCCACCTCGACCGAGGAGGAAACGGGCGATGCGCGCCAGGGCGCGCTGATCTGAGTCATGCGTTGATTTGAGACGGAAAAAGCGGCGGGCACCCCAGTTCCGCCTCATGGGTGCCGGTTACTGCGCCGCTTGCGCCACGCCGTCCACGCGCTTGATCCGCAACTGCCGGTCCACCTCGGCCTGGAGCTGGCGCGGCGTCACCGGCTTGTGCAGGATCGCGACACCGTGAGCCGAGGCATCGGCCAGGGTGTCGGCCCCGGTCTCCCCGGTCAGGATCAGGGCGGGAACCTCCGCGCCATAGCGTCCGCGCACGCGTCGGATCACTTCGGTACCGACGCGCCCCTCGCGCAGCCGGTAGTCGGCGATGACGATGTCCGGCACCCGCCCCAGCGACTCCAGCCGGTCCATCGCCCGGTCGGCGCTGTCGGCGGCGACGACGCGGAAGCCCCATTCGGTCAGCACCGTCTGCAACCCCAGCAGCACCACCGCGTCATCATCGACCAGCACGGCCAGACGCGGCCGGTCGATGGCCGGCGGCCGTTCCGGCCCCCCTGCCCGTCCTGCCAGGAAGCGCGCCGGCGCCAGCGGAATCAGGACACGGAAGGCCGACCCCTGCCCCTGCACCGATCGCACCTGCACCGGATGGTCGAGCAGTTGCGACAGCCGCCGCACGATGGCGAGTCCCAGCCCCAGCCCGCGCAGCCGGTCGCGCTCCGGATTGCCGACCTGGTGGAACTCTTCGAAGATGCGGTCGAGATGTTCGGGCGGAATGCCGATGCCGGTGTCCTGGACCTCGATGGCCAGCCGGTCGCCATCGGGTCCGGCATCGACACGGCAGCGGATTCGGATCGCCCCGGCCTCCGTATAGCGGAGCGCGTTGTCGACCAGATTGCGCAGCAACTGCATCAGCAGGCCACGGTCGCTGCGCAGCACCGCCTCGCAGCTCTCCACCCGCCACACCAGCCCCTTGGCGGTCGCCTGCTCTCCATAGGTGGCATCCAGCGCGTCGGTGATCTCGCCGACCTCGAAAGTGTCCAGCACCGGGGTCACCACTCCGGCTTCCAGCCGGGACACCTCCAGCAGCCCGTCCAGCAAACCCTTCATGGTGTCCAGCCCCTGGTCGAGTCTGGACAGGAGATCGCGCCCGCTGTGATCGCCGACATGGCGGGCAAGTGCGGCGGACAGAAAGAAAAGGGCCTGGAGGGGCTGGCGGAGGTCGTGGCTGGCGGCGGCGAGGAACTTCGACTTGGCGAGGTTGGCGCGCTCGGCTTCCTCCCGGGCGGCATCGCGCTCCGCTTCCAGCGACTGAAGGCGATGAATGAGACTCATGCTTCGACCACGGCTCTCACGGAGGATGATGGGGTTCCCGAAGGCGCCCCGTTTCCATTTTCGAACAGAACCGGGGTTAATGTTAAAATGCATTAACCATAATCATGCTGCAGCGCGCAAGCCCTCCCAGGCATATGTGCCGCATGGGCAGGTACGATGAAGAAAAGGTTAATGATGGTTCATATGCGAAAGCCCCGGCAGTTTTCCGGGGCTTTCCGCATTCGGGACTCGATTGGCCGCACCGCGCGAGACGCCGTGGGCAAACCTTTCGATAGTCGTCCTGTCGACGGCCGGACTGTGAACGGTTCTGCCCTCAGGCCCCTCGACGGACTGCAATGTGAATTTCGCCGCGCGTCAATCCGATATCGGACAGTTCGGCGTCGGACATATGGTTCAGCTCATTTTCTGCGCGATAAAGCTCAATCCGTTCGCGAGCCCAATGAACGATACGTTGAAAGAGGGTGGCTTCCTTTGTTCCGGCGACAAACAATTCACCAGACGAAGACTGCATCGAAGAATAAGCCATGTCGATCTCCTACGGTTGGCGCTGATTACATGGTCGTATTTTGTCTTTTGCGTCTGCGAAATCAACGGACAACCCTCTGCGCCGACGCCATCTCAGCCTTGCATGGATTCGATGGAAGGGAAGACATGTGAAAACTCGGGATCGCCGCCGTCGTCAGCTCTCCCCATTCGGACAGGCAGGTAGAAAATCTTTGAACTATGTACGCACTGAAACCTTCAATCGATAGAAAATCAAATACAGAAAAAATATAATTATAAAGTGATTATCCCCTTTTAGGATGCACCGCCATGACAATTATCCATAAAGGAACGACCATCTCCCTGATTTTCGCCAGCCTATTGGCTCTCCCCCTTCTGGGAACGCCGACCTGGGCAGCGTCTCCCACCCCGGCAAAGCCCAATCCCCAGCCACCTGCATCCCCCGCCTGCACCGCCTCCGACCCGACAACGGTGTGGACCGATGCAACCAAGTCGACCGCCGCTCTTTGTGGTGCCCGGGAAACGGCCGGCGTGACGTCCTATCGCGGCATCCCCTATGTCGCGCAACAGCCGGTACCGCCGAATCGCTGGATGCCCAGCACGGTGGCATCCTGGCCGCCCTCGCCCGCCATGCAGGCGGTGAATGTGCAGAACCAGTGCATGCAGAAGCTGCCGGCCTGGAACAGTCAGCCGCCGGCGACCGGCGAGGACTGCCTCTATCTGAATGTCTGGGCGCCGTCCGCCTCGCTGAACAATCCGGCGGCCAAACTGCCGGTGATGGTGTTCATTCATGGCGGCGCCTTCGTTCTGGGGTCCGGCGGCTCGCCGATCTATGACGGGACGGCGCTGGCGACGAACGGCGGCGTCGTGGTCACGCTGAACTACCGGCTGGGCGCGCTGGGCTTCATGGCGGCCCAGGTTCTGGCGGACGGCACCAAGGGTGCGCAGACGGTCGACATCAACGGCAATTTCGGCCTGGACGACCAGCGCAACGCCCTGCGTTGGGTCCAGGCCAACATCGCCCGCTTCGGCGGCGACCCGTCTCAGGTGACGCTTTTCGGCGAAAGCGCTGGGGCGATGTCCACCGGGCTGCATCTGTTCGCCTCTCCGGCCAGCGCCCCGCTGTTCCAGGCGGCGATCATGGAAAGCAACCCGATCGGATCGCTGTACCGCCCCATCGCCGACACCCGGCGCCAGGGCACGAACTTCATCCACTGGCTCTGCACCAAGACGCTCAAGCTCCTGAGCTGCCCCGGCAACATGGCGTGGCTGCAAGGCCTGTCGGCTGACACCATCCTGGCGGCCCAGGCCGACTTCCTCAATCTGGGCATCGGCAACGGCGGCGGCCCCGCTCCTGCCGGTGGGGCGCTCGCGGATTCGCTGCCTTGGGCCCCCGCCATCGACGGCAGCGACGTCGTCGCCCAACCGATCGCCGGCTTCGCCACCGGCATGCCGCAGAAGCCCTTCCTGTTCGGCGTCAATGCCGACGAAGGCGCGATCTTCGCCGCGATGATCGCGGCAGGCGTCCCCGGCCCCTATCTACCGGTGGAGTACAACAAGATCCTCGCCACGGCGATTCCCGACACCACCGCGCGGGCGACGATCGCCGCATATAAGAACGGGGCCGGCCAGAAACCCTACGTGGCGCCGGCCGCCAATCCGCCGACCTATTTCGGCAAGGACAAGGTCACCAACGGCACCGCCCAGACGACCAACCTGCTGATCAACGATTTCGCCTTCCACTGCGCCAACCTGTGGACGGCCGGACAGGCCTACGGCCAGATCGCCGGCGCCAAGGGCACAACGCCGATCTACGGCTATCTGTTCGGACAGCAACCGATCTACGATCTCTACAAGACGGCGAAGGGCGACGCGGTTCAGGCCTGCTCGCCGAGCAACGGCAATGTCTGCCACGCCAACGAGCTGCCCTATGTGTTCAGCACGCTGAACGTCCTGGTCAACCAGCCACCGCAGGCCGACAGCACGCTGGCCGGGGCGATGACCGCAACCTGGGCCGGCTTCGCCAAGAACCCGCTGGCGCCGGCAGGGCTGACCGCCTACACCCCCAGCGGGTCGCTGACGGTCTTCAACAGCCGGGCGCCCTCGGCGACGATGCCGGTGTCCAGTCTGGATCAGGCGGGCAACTGCTCCGCCCTGTGGAACACGCTGGGCGTCTATCCAACCGCCGCCCGGCAGACGACCGCGAGCAGCCAGCCGTAACCGGCCCGGTTGGAGTACGGGTAAGGAAAAGGGCGCGCAGGATGGTCTCCCGCGCGCCCTGCTCCTTTCCGGCGCCCGGCCCCGCGTGCAGGGCGGACGACGAAGCCCTTACTTCACGCTCGACTTGCGCGACAGGTTGTGGTGCGCCTCGATGTAGCGGACCGTCCCCGACTTGGAGCGCATGATCACCGAGTGGGTGTAGGCACCGCCGGGGAAGCGGCGAACGCCCTTCAGCATGGCGCCGTCGGTGACGCCGGTGGCGGCGAACATGACGTTGCCGCGGGCCAGCTCATGCAGGCTGTACTTCTTGTCGAGGTCGGTGACGCCCCACTTGGCGGCGCGGGCCTTCTCGTCGTCGTTGCGGAACAGCAGGCGGCCCTGGAACTGGCCGCCGATGCAGCGCAGCGCCGCAGCGGCCAGCACGCCTTCCGGCGCACCGCCGGAGCCGACATACATGTCGACGCCGGTGCCGGCCTGGCTGGTGGCGATGACGCCCGACACGTCGCCGTCGTTGATCAGCATGATGCGGGCGCCGGCTTCGCGGACGCGGGCGATCAGCTCGGCATGGCGCGGACGGTTCAGGATGCAGACCAGCAGTTCCTGCACCTCGGTGCCCTTGGCGGCGGCCAGCGCCTTCAGGTTGTTGGCCGGGGTCTCGTCCAGGTCGACGACATTGTCCGGCAGGCCGGCGCCGACGGCGATCTTGTCCATGTAGACGTCGGGGGCGTTCAGGAAGCCGCCCTCCTCCGCCATGGCGATGACGGCCAGCGAGTTCGGGCCGCCGGTGGCGCAGATGGTGGTGCCTTCCAGCGGGTCGAGCGCGATGTCGACCTTCGGGCCGGAACCGATGCCGGCGCCGACCTTCTCGCCGATGTACAGCATCGGGGCCTCGTCGCGCTCACCCTCGCCGATCACGACGGTGCCGTCGATGTAGAGCGTGTTGAGCGCCTGGCGCATGGCGTCGACCGCGGCCTGGTCGGCCAGCTTCTCGTCGCCGCGGCCCATCAGCAGCGAGGCCGACAGGGCGGCGGCCTCGGTCACGCGGACGGCCTCCAGCGCGAGGTTGCGGTCCATGTGGGACAGGTCGACATGCGTAGACGGCGTAGACATCGTGTGCTCCCCCCGACTCTTCGGTCGTATCAGGCTGTGTTTGGTTAGGTGGGAAACGGGGCAGGTCAAGACTGTCCTGTTCGGAATAGGCTCTGGCTCAGAACTGCTCGATCCGGATCATCCGCGGCGGCTCCAGCACCGTGTCGCTGGCAGCGATGGTCGCAAGCGCGCGCTGCATGGACGCCTCGTCGGTGTCATGGGTGGTCAGGACCACCGGAACGCCTTCGTCCGGCGAACGGCCGCGCTGCAGGAACTGCTCCATCGAGACGCCCTGGTCGCGCATCGCCGCCGCGATATCCGCTATCACACCGGGACGGTCCTTCACCATCAGGCGGACGTAGTACGCCCCGCGGCGCGCTTCCATCGGCGAAGGGGTGGCGCCACCCAGCAGTTCGGCCGGAACGCCGAAGGTGGGCGTCGACCGCCCGCGGGCGACGTCGATCAGATCGGCCACCACCGCCGACGCGGTCGGGCCGGCGCCGGCGCCGCGGCCGACGAACAGCACGCGGTCGGCGAAATCGGCCTGGGCCACCACGGCGTTGAAGACGCCATCCACCGAGGCGATGGGGGCGGTCTTCGGCACCATGCAGGGATGCACGCGCTGCTCGATCCCGGCATCGGTGCGGCGGGCGATGCCCAGCAGCTTGATGCGGAAGCCGAGCTGGTCGGCATAGTCGAAATCGGCCGCCGAGACCTGCCGGATTCCCTCGATGAAGACGGAGGCGAAGTCGACCGCCGTGCCGAAGGCGACGGAAGCGAGGATCGCCAGCTTGTGCGCGGCATCGACGCCGTCGATGTCGAAGCTGGGATCGGCCTCGGCATAGCCCAGAGCCTGGGCATCGGCCAGCACGTCGGCGAAGTCGCGGCCGGTGGTCCGCATCTCCGTCAGGATGTAGTTGCAGGTGCCGTTCAGGATGCCGTGGATTTCCGAGACGGAATTGGCGGCCAGACCTTCGCGCAGCCCCTTGATGATCGGGATGCCGCCGGCCACCGCCGCCTCGAAGGCGACGGTCAGGCCGCGCGATTCGGCCTTCTGCGCGATCTCGGTGCCATGGACGGCCAGCAGCGCCTTGTTGGCGGTGACCACATGCTTGCCGGTCTCCAGCGCCGTGGCGACGGTGTCGCGCGCCGGGCCTTCCGACCCGCCGATCAGCTCCACCACCAGGTCGGCGCCGGATTGGGCGGCCATCGCGACGGGATCGTCGAACCATTGGACGCGCGACAGGTCGACGCCGCGGTCCCTGCCCCTCGACCGGGCGCTGACCGCGACCACCTCGATCCGGCGGCCGCAGCGCTGTTCGATCAGCGAGCCTTGCGTTTCCAGCAGCTTCAGGACGCCGGCACCGACCGTACCAAGGCCGGCGACGGCGATTTTCAGGGGGGCTTGCTGGGCGTTCGGCATCAGGCTTTCGCTTTCTCGGATTCCAGAAGGGCGGCGCGGGCCGCCGGGTCCTTGCTCGCCGCCACGCCGCCGGCGTTGGAGCGGAAGAACTCCTTGATGTTGCGGGTCGCCTGGCGGATGCGGTGGACGTTCTCCACCATCGCCAGACGGACATGGCCGTCGCCGTACTCGCCGAAGCCGATGCCGGGCGCCACCGCGACCTCCGCCTGCTGCAGCAGCAGCTTGGAGAATTCCAGCGAGCCCAGATGGGCGAACTGCGGCGGGATCGGCGCCCAGGCGAACATCGACGCCTTCGGGCTGGGAACTTCCCAGCCGGCGGCGGCCAGCCCCTCGATCATCACGTCGCGGCGCTGCTTGTACATGTCGCGCACCTGCTGCACGCAGTCCTGCGGACCGTTCAGCGCGGCGGCGGCGGCGACCTGGATCGGCGTGAACGCACCATAGTCGAGGTACGACTTGATGCGGGCCAGCGCGGTGATCAGCGTCTTGTTGCCGGTGGCGAAGCCGATGCGCCAGCCGGCCATCGAATAGGTCTTCGACATCGAGGTGAACTCGACCGCGATCTCGCGCGCTTCCGGGATCTCCAGGATCGACGGCGGCGGGTCGTTGTCGAAGAAGATCTCGGCATAGGCGAGATCGGACAGGATGTAGATGCCGTGCTTGCGGCAGAACTCGACGATCGGGCGGTAGAAGTCCAGCCCGACCACTTCGGCCGTCGGGTTCGACGGGTAGTTCAGCACCAGCGCCAGCGGCTTCGGCACGCTGTGGCGCACCGCGCGCTCCAGCATGATCATGAAGCTGTCGATATCGGTCGAGGCGCCGTTCTCCATGCCCACCGGCAGATGGCGCACCGAGGCGCCGGCCAGGATGAAGCCGAAGGGATGGATCGGATAGCTGGGATTCGGCACCAGGATGATGTCGCCCGGGCTGGTGATCGCCTGGGCGAGGTTCGCCAGCCCCTCCTTCGAGCCGATGGTGACGATGCACTCGGTCTCGGGATCGACGTCGACGTTGAAGCGGCGCTTGTAATAGGCGGCATGGGCCTTGCGCAGGCCGGGGATGCCGCGGGAGTTCGAGTAGCGGTGCGTCTTCGGATCGCGCACGGCCTCGACCAGCTTGTCGACGATGTGCTGCGGGGTCGCCTGGTCGGGGTTGCCCATGCCGAGGTCGATGATGTCGGCGCCGTTGGCCCTAGCTCGCGCCTTCATCGCGTTCACTTCGGCGAAGACGTAGGGCGGCAGGCGCTTGATGCGATGGAATTCGGTGTTGGACATGGACGCTCCGGAAGACCGCTCCGGTCACGCCACGAACCCAAGAGACCTGCGGACCGGGACTGACGTTCTACCGCCCTGACGCGACGGAAGCGAGGCAAATTTCGCGTCCGGACCGTCCGGCGCAACGCTTTGGCCGCGATGTGCCCGAAGGGCGCGGTCATGGAGTGACTTAACAATCTCCCCACCAACGTCGTGGTTAAACCTAACTGTGCTTTAACTCATTAGCTTTCATACCTTCGGCTTGGAACTTTCGTCGCCGTACCGCAACGGTGAAGGCTGTTGGAGTTGTAAAATGGTTTCGCTTTTGAAGGTCGCGGATCGGCTGCTCGGCGACATGCGCTTCACGCGCAAGATGGCGCTGGCCCTGTCGGTCCCGATGGCCGGCGTGGTCGTCCTGTCGTCGCTGCTGGTGTGGGAGCAGGTCGATTCCAGCCGCCGGGCCGCCGACCTCGCCGCCGTCACCCGCCTGTCGGTCGGCATGACCAGTCTGGTGCACGAGCTGCAGAAGGAACGCGGCTCCTCCTCGATCTTCCTCAGCGGCAAGTTGGATGACGACCGCCGTCGCATGGAGACGGCGCGGACCGCCGCCGACGCCCGGCTGGCCGAGCTGACACGGCAGTTCGGTGAAACCCGCATCCGCGATCCCCGTGTCGCCGCGGCCTTCACCGACGCCCGCGACGCGCTGTCGCAGCTGTCCGGCCTGCGCGCCGGCGTCGACGGCCTGTCGCAGTCCCCGATGGAGGTGGTGAGGAGCTACACCGTCATGGTCCGCCGGCTGCTGGACGCCGCCGGACAGGCCCGTTCCCTGTCCGACGACAGCGACCAGCTGCGCGCCGCCGACGCCATGGTCTCCCTGTCGGAGGCGAAGGAGCGGCTGGGGCAACAGCGCGCCGTCGGTGGCGGAGCCTTCCGCAAGGACCGTTTCCCCGCCGACGCGCATGAACGCTTCGTCGAGCTGTCGGGCGAGTACAAGGCGCTGACGGGCGGCCTGAAGGCGAAGCTGACGGCGGAACAGGCGCGCTACTATGACCAGACTTTTGCCGGACCGGCTGTCGCCGAGGTGGAGCGAATGCGGAGGATCGGCGTCGCCTCGGCCTATGGGGCGGACAACCAGGGCATCGACGCCGGAAAGTGGTTCGATGCCATCACCGTCACCATCGACATGCTGCGGAGCGTAGAGACACATGTAGCCGACGATCTGATCCGGCTCGCCAACCGTGATGCGCGGGACTCGACGAACCGGCTGACCGGGGTGGCCGCCGGTCTGGCGATCCTGCTGGTGACGATGACCCTGATCGCCGTGCTGGTCGCCCGCAACATCACCCGGCCCATCGCCCGCCTCAATGACGACATGGCGCGGCTGGAGGCAGGAGAGCGCGACCTGACCATCCACGGCGCCGGACGGGCGGACGAGCTGGGCGCCATGGCCCGCAGCCTTGACCAGTTCCGCCTCAGCCTCGCCGAAGCCGACCGGCTGGCCGCCGAGCAGCGGCGACACCAGGAGGAACGCCTGCGCGAGGCCGAACGGCTGGAGCGGCTGGTGGCGGAGTTCGACCGGCACATCGAGACGGTCGCCGAGCAGCTGGTGGGCGCCGCCACCGGCCTTCGCGGCAATGCCGAGCAGATGAGCCGCATCGCCTCGGACACCGAAGTCCATGTGCTCTCCGTCGCCCGCGCGTCGGAGGGGGCGTCCGACAACGTTCAGGCCGTCGCCGCCGCGGCGGAGGAACTGACCGCCTCCATCGCCGAGATCGGGCGCCAGATGGCGGGCTCGACCGAGATGGCGGAGCGGGCGGTCACCGACGTCCGGCACACCGCCAACGTCATCGGCGACCTGAGCGGCGCCGCCCGGCAGGTGGGCGATATCGTGCGGATGATCACCGACATCGCCAGCCAGACCAACCTTCTGGCGCTCAACGCCACCATCGAGGCCGCCCGTGCCGGCGAGGCCGGCAAGGGCTTCGCGGTGGTGGCGCAGGAGGTGAAGCAGCTCGCCAGCCAGACCGCCAAGGCGACGGAGGACATCACCGCCAAGGTCGCCGAAATCCAGTCGGCGACCGGCCACACCGTCACCGCCATCGGCGGCATCGGCACCATCGTCACCCGGATCGAGGAGAACATCTCCGCCGTCGCCGCCGCGGTCGAGGAGCAGAACGCCGCCACCGCGGAGATCGGCCGCAACGTCCGTCAGGCCGCCGACGGCACCGACGAGGTCTCCCACAATGCCGCCCTGGTCGGCACCGAAGCCGGCCGCGCCGGCGCGATGGCGAAGGAGGTGCTGTGGATGGCCGATGCGCTGAAGCGGAACGCCGACGGCCTGCGCAGCGACGTGGCCGACTTCATCGGAAAAATCCGGGCGGCGTGAGGCTGCGGAAAGGGAGGCGTGAAGTCCTTCACCCCGCTCCGGCCGCCTTCGCGTATTTCCGCTTCGCCACCTCCAGCGACGCCAGCAGCTGCTGCCCGCTAACGCCACCGTCACCGCTGACATGGCCGGTCATCACCGCCCTGATCGCATCCACATGGGCCTTGAGCAACAGGTGTTCGTTGGCGGTCACCGCGGTCGGGCCGCTGCGGGTGGCCTCGTACAGCGACTTGGCGATGTGGGTGATCAGGGGATAGCCGAAGATGCCCCCCTGCCCCCGCATCTCGTGGGCGGAGCGGTTGACCTGGGCCAGCAGGCCGGGCACCGCCTCCGGTTCGCGCGGCAGGCGGTCGACGCGGCGCCCCATCTCCTCCACCTCGGCAGCGATCCAGACGGCATAGTCGCCGGCGCGGTTCAGGATCTCCTCCTCCGCGGCGGCCAGAACCTCCGGCGGCAGGGTCGGAACGGGATCGCGCGGGGCGAGGCCGACCTTGGCGCCCAGCCGGTTGGGCAGGTCGAAATAGATGACGGGGAAACGGTCGATTCCGCGCGCCTTCGACGCGCTGTGCACCACCAGGATCTCCGATGGCGCGGTCATCCGGCAGTCCAGCGCCACCGGCTTGTCGGCGCGGCGGCGGTCGGGGCCGAAATAGCCCTTGGCCAGCACGAAGCGGCGCGGCCGGGCGATGGCGAACAGCAGGCGGCTCGCGATGGTCTGGGCGGAAAAGGGCTTGGCGATGAAGTCGGTGGCGCCGAGATCCCGCGCCTGCTCCACATAGTGGCGGTCGGCGGCGCCCGACAGCATCAGGACCGGCAGGAACTTGTCCGGACTCCTGGGGCTGGAGCGGATCCAGCGCAGCAGCATCAGCCCGTTGACCTCGGGCATCACCAGATCGGACAGGATCAGGTCGACGGGTGCGGTCCCCGGCGGCAGGGCGGCGCGGCGGTCCTCCAGCCAGCGGATGGCGTCGGCGCCGCTCGCCACGGCATCCACCCGGCCGATGCCGATGGCGCGCAGGGTCGCGGTCAGCACCATGCGGATGAAGCCGCTGTCCTCCACCACCAGGACCGAGAGAAGATCGAGCTTCGGCTGGGTCATCGCCCCCTGTCTCGCCAACCGGGCCATATCCCCGCATTCATTCCTTCCCTTCTGGCACAGCCGGTCCCGATTGGCGAGAGACAAGCGGAACGGGAGACAAAGCGCCCCCGCCGCGGTTACCCTCGCCCGGCCGCAAAGGCCCAGCAATCAAAGAGAAGAGGAACCGCCCGATGCCGCAACCCGACCACGTCATGGCCCTGCCCCTGCCGGAAAAGCCGGACCTCGACCCCGACATGCAGGCGCTGTTCGACAAGTGCGTGGAAAAGCTGGGCTTCGTGCCCAATGTGCTTCAGGCCTACAGCCTGCGGCCGAAGAAGCTGCGCAACTTCGCCATGCTCTACAACGAACTGATGCTGGGCGAGAGCGGCCTCAGCAAGCTCGAGCGCGAGATGATCGCCGTCGTCGTCTCCTCCGCCAACCATTGCTACTACTGCCTCGTCGCCCACGGGCAGGCGGTGCGCAAGCTGTCCGGCGATCCGGAACTGGGCGAGATGCTGGTCGCCAACTACCGCGTCGCCCCGCTGGAGCCGCGCCAGCGCGCCATGCTCGACTTCGCCTGGAAGCTGACCAAGGAACCGATGTCGGTGGGTGAGACCGACCGCGAGGCCTTGCGCGCCGTCGGGTTCAGCGCGGAGGACATCTTCGACATTGCCGACACCGCCGGCTTCTACAACATGTCGAACCGTCTGGCGACCGCGGTGGACATGATCCCGAACCGCGAGTACCACAGCCAGGATCGTTAAGGGCAGGATCGTTAACAGCCACAGCGTCAATCGGCACCGTCGAGGCCACACAGGGTAGGAATCATGGCGATCGTCCGTTTCTTCGTCCGTCTGTTCGCGCTCATCGGCCTGCTGCTGGTGGTCGGCGCGGTGGCGGTGGTGGTGCTGGTGGTCCGCCATGAACCCACCCTGCCCGATGCGGTGGTTCTGGAACTCGACCTGACCAAGCCGCTGGCCGAGACCGACGACGGCAGGCTCGGCAGCCTGTTCGAACATCAGGCCACGCTGCGCGAGGTGCTGGACGCGCTGGACGGCGGCCGGCGCGATCCGAAGGTGAAGGGCGTGCTGGCCCGCTTCGGCGACGACAGCATCGGCTTCGCCCAGACCCAGGAGCTGCGGACCGCCATCGAGCGGTTCCGCGCCTCCGGCCGTTTCGCCGTGGCCTTCGCCGAGGAATATGGCGGGGCCGGGGCCGGCAACCGCTCCTATCTGCTGGCGAGCGCCTTCGACGAGGTGTGGCTCCAGCCGCTCGGCACGTTGGGCATCACCGGCCTGTCGGCGGAACTGCCCTTCGCCCGCGACGCCTTCGACCAGCTCGGCGTGCAGCCGAGCTTCGCCCAGCGCGAGGAATACAAGAGCTTCGCCGAGACCTTCACCAAGGCCGCCATGACTCCGGCCAACCGCGAGATGATGGAGGCGCTGGTCACCGACCTCGGCAACCAGCTGGTCGACGGCATCGCCAAGAGCCGGCGCCTCGCCCCCGCCTCAGTGCGGGCCGCCATGGACAAGGCGCCGCTGCTGAGCAAGGAGGCGCTGGACCAGAAACTGGTCGATCGGCTCGGCTATGCCGACGAGGCGCGGGACGAAGCGCTGAAGCGGGCCGGCGCCGGCGCGGAGACTTTGGAGCCGGCCGACTATCTGTCGGTCGCCGGCAATCCCAACGACAACGGGCCTATCATCGCCCTGATCCATGCCGCCGGCACCATCACCGGCGGCGAGAGCGGCAAGCCGGCGCTCGGCGGGGTTTCCGCCGGTTCGGAGACCATCGTCAAGGCCATCGAGGAAGCGGCCGACGATCCCGACGTCCGCGCCATCCTGTTCCGCATCGACAGCGGCGGCGGCGCCGTTTCGGCATCGGAGGCGATCCGGCGGGCGCTGGTCAAGGCGCGGCAGAGCGGGAAGCCGGTGATCGCCAGCATGGGCGACACCGCCGCATCGGGCGGCTACTGGATCGCGCTGGCCGCCGACCGCATCGTCGCCTCCCCCGCCACCGTCACCGGCTCCATCGGCGTCGTCGCCGGCAAGTTCGCCATCGGCGGCCTGTCCGACAAACTGGGCGTCCACTGGGACCGGGTGCAGGGCGCGCGCAACGCCGGCATGTGGTCGCCGCTGCGCCCCTTCGACGATAATGAGTCGCAACGGCTGAACGCCATCATCGACGATACCTATGCCAACTTCCTGCAACGGGTGGCGGAAGCCCGCCGGATGACGCCCGAGCAGGCGCGCGGCATTGCCAAGGGGCGTGTCTGGACCGGCGCCCAGGCCCGCGAGCTCGGCCTCGTCGACGATCTCGGCGGCCAGGAGCAGGCGCTGACCCTGGCCCGCGCCGCCGCCGGCCTGTCCCCCGACGCGCCGGTATCGCTGGTCCCCTACCCACCGCCGAAATCGGTGACCGACCAGCTGATGGATCTGGTGTCCCGCAAGGGCGAGCTGGTCGGCGCGCTGGCCACCGCCGCGGAACTGCGCCCGCTGCTGGCCCAACTTCGCCCGCTGCTGGCCGCCACGCCGGGCGAAGGCGTCCAGGCCCGCATGCCGTCGATGTCGCTGGGCCGGTGAGCCGCAGGGGCCTGGACCGCATCCCTTCCTACCCGCCGGGAGAAGGAAATGCCCCGCCCCAACACGCTTGCATGAAACCGTTCCAGGTCTATGGTGGGGCCGCTTCCGGCAAACCGTTCAAAGACCGCCACGTCCGAGACGCCCGACCATGACCGAGACCGCCGCCCGTCCCTCCCAGCCGGATCAGGCTCAGCCCGATCCGGCGCACCCCGTCTTCACCCACCAGGAGATCCTGCGGGTGTTCAGCGGGGTGGCGCTGGCGATGCTGATGGCGGCGATGGACCAGACCATCGTCGCCACGGCGCTGCCGACGATGGCGAGCCAGTTCGGCGGGCTGGACATGCTGCCCTGGGTGGTCACCGCCTATCTGCTGACCTCGACCACCACCACGCCGATCTACGGCAAGCTGTCGGACCTCTATGGCCGCAAACGCGTGCTGCAGACGGCGATCGTGCTATTCCTCGCCGGCTCCGTGCTGTGCGCGGCTGCGCAGAGCATGACCCAGCTGATCCTGTTCCGCGGCCTCCAGGGGCTGGGCGGCGGCGGGCTGATGTCGCTGGCCTTCACCATCATTGGCGACGTGGTCGCCCCGCGTGAGCGCGGGCGCTACCAGGGCATGATCGGTGGCGTCTTCGCGCTGGCCAGCGTCGCCGGGCCGCTGCTGGGCGGCGTCTTCACCGAGACCATCGGCTGGCACTGGATCTTCCTGATCAACCTGCCGCTGGGCGCAGCGGCGCTCGCCATGACCCGCAGCACCCTGTCGCGCCTCCCCGCCGGCCGGGCCAAGCCGCGCATCGATCTGGTCGGGGCGGCGCTGCTGACCGGTGCGGTGACCAGCCTGCTGTTCGTCGCCACCCGTGGCGACGCCATGGGCTGGAGCAGCCCGGCGGCGCTGGGCCTGTTGGCGGCCGGCCTCGTCCTGCTGGCGGTCTTCCTGTGGCACGAGCGCCGGATCGAGGAGCCGATCCTGCCGCTGCACCTGTTCCGCCTGCCGGTGGTGGCGGTGGCGACACCGGTGGTCGCGGTGTCGGCGATGGTCCTGTTCGCCGGCATCGTCTATCTGCCGCTGCACCTCCAGCTGGTTCAGGGGGCCAGCGCCACCATGTCGGGGCTGCTGCTCCTGCCGCTGGTGCTGGGCATGACCGTCGGTTCCGTCGGCGGCGGCCGGCTGATCGCGCGGACCGGCCGCTACAAGGCTTTCCCTCTGGCCGGTCTGGCGCTGTCCGGCGTGATGTACGCGCTGCTGGGCACGCTGCCGTCGCTGGCGGCGGACGGGCTGTGGTCGACTTTGATCCTGGTGCCGCTGGGCATGGGGCTGGGGCTGGTGATGCCGGTGATGACGGTGGCCGTGCAGAACGCGGTGGAGCAGCGCGACCTGGGTGCCGCCACCGCGTCCGTCGGCTTCTTCCGTTCGCTCGGCGGATCGGTGGGCGTGGCCGTGTTCGGCGCCGTCTTCAATGCCGTGGTGTCCGAGAGGCTGGAGAGCGCCGGCCTGTCCGGCCGCGCGGTTCTGGACCATGGCGCCGCCGCCCTGGCCCAGCTGCCCGCCGCCGCCCGCGGCGGGGTGGTGGCGACGCTGGAGCATGGCTTCGCCACCCTGTTCCTGCTGGCTGCCGCGTTGGCGGTCGTCTCCTTCGCCATGACGCTGTTCCTCAAGGAACTGCCGCTGCGCTCCGCCAATCCCGGCCGTCCGGAAGCCGCTCCGGCGAAAGGATGACCACTCAGGAATGGTCGCTGGGGAAGTGCCTGGGCTGCCCCAGCTTGTCCTCGATGTAGAGCAGGTTGACCAGGACCAGCACGACCACGGCGATCGGGGTCGCCAGGAACATGCCCATGATTCCGAACAGCACCCCGCCGGCGGCGATGGCGCCGATGGTGACCACCGGCGGCAGGTCGACGACCCGCTTCTGCAACAGCGGCGTGATCAGGTTCCCTTCCACCTGCTGGATGACCAGATAGAGCCCGGCGACCCAAAGCGCATCCTGCGGCGACTGGGCGAAGCCGATCAGCAGCGCCGGCACCGCCGCCAGGAAGGGACCGACGAGCGGGATGAACTCCAGAAGCCCGGCCACCATGCCCAGCGCCAGCGCCGACGGGATGCCGAGCAGCCACAGCCCGACGGCGATCATCGTCCCCACCGCCGCCATTGCGACGAGCTGCCCGATCAGCCACTTCCACAGGCTGTCGCCGGCCACGTCCATCACCTCGCAGGCCCGTTTCTGCCCACGCGGCGGCACCAGCAGGACCACGCCGCGCTGGTACACCCCCGGCGACGCCGCCAGATAGAGCGCGGCGAACATCACCACCACCGCGTCGCCGACGACATAGACGAGCCCGGAGGCGAAGCTGCTCAGCTGGTTCATCCAGGGCCACTCCTTGCCCTGCTCCATGATGCGCTGGCGCCAGCCGTCGGGCAGCATGCCCATTGCCTTGGTCACCTGCTCCTGCAACTGGCCGAGCTGCGCCGCCATCGACGTGCCCATCAGCCAGGCGCCACCGCCGATCAGCAGGACCAGAACCACCAGCACGATGGCCAGCGACCAGCCATGGCCCAGCCCGGTCGCCCGCTGCACATACCCGGTCAGCCGTTGCAGCAGGATGGCGAAGAGCACGCCGGTGAAGATCAGCAGCAGCGTGCCGGATATCTTCCACAGGAAGATCCCCAGCGCCACCACCCCGGCGACGATCAGCACCTTCCAGGTGAAGACGGCCAGCTCCCCGCGCCCGGCCCCCTTCGACGCACCGGGCGGCGGTTCGTCCTGCGTCGCCCCGCCGCCCGGCGCGGCGGCGTGATAGGCGGTGGGCCGGCTGGGTGTCGCCATCTCTTCAAACTCCCACGCTTGCGGCCGTCCGGCGACGGCCCCGGGGGAAGAACGCGCGAAGCCCGCCAACGTTGCGGAACGTCAGCAGGCTAGGCCGTCGGCGGTAGTCCGAAGATGAGTATGGAAGGCGTCCCGACCTGCCCCATATCAATCGTGACGCCAAGGAGTCATTCTCGCTGATGTCACTTTAAGAGCCCGCCTTCCCGGCGGGCTTTTTTTTGACCGGAGCCCCCGCAGCCCTTACCGCCGCGCCTCCGGTGGAAACACCAGACTGACTTTCAATCCTGGCTGATTGTCGCTCAATTCCAACCGGGCGCCGTGCAGCGTCGCCACCGCATCCACCAGGCTCAGTCCCAGCCCGTTGCCGGGGGATGCGCGAGCGGTGTCAAGCCGGACGAAGCGCTGCAGGACCTTGTCGCGCATCTCCGGCGGGACGCCGGGGCCGCTGTCGGCGACCTCGACGCAGGCGGCGCGCCCGGGACCCGGACCGTCGAGGACCAGCGTGATGCTGCCGCCTTCAGGCGTGTATTTGATGGCGTTGTCCAGCAGGTTCGACACCACCTGGGCCAGAAGCTGCCCGTTGCCCTGGACGACCGGCTTGCCGCGGACTTCCAGCGACAGATGCTGTCCGCGCTCGTCCGCCACCGGTTCGTAGAGATCGGCCGCGAGTTCCACCACCTCGGCCAGATCGACCGGCACGAAGTCCTGCCGCTTGGCCCCCGACTCCGCCTCGGCGATCGACAGCAGGGCGGTGAAGGTGGCGAGCAGCCGGTCGGCCTCGACGATGGTGTCCTGCAACACCGAACGGTAGACCTCCGGGTCCTCCGTCTCGTGCAGCAGAGCCAGCTCGATGCGGGACCGCAGGCGGGTCAGCGGCGTGCGCAGGTCGTGGGCGACGCTGTCGGTCACCTGCCGCATGCCGGTCATCAGCCGTTCGATGCGGTCCAGCATGGCGTTGAGGTTGCCGGCCAGCCGGTCCATCTCGTCACCGCCACCGAAGCGCGGCACCCGGTCGCTCAGGTCGCCGCTCATGATCTGCCGGGTGGTCCGGTTGATCGCCTCGATCCGCCGCATGGCGCCGCGGCTCATCAGCAGCCCGCCGCCCAGCCCCAGCAGCGCGGTCGCCCCCAGGATCCAGCCCAGCGAGCGGAACATGCGGGTGCGCAGCTGGTCGATCTCGCTCATGTCGCGGCCGACCAGCAGGCGGAACTGCCCCGGCAGGGTGAAGGTCACCGCCTGGGCCGTGGAGGGGCGGTCGGTGACCCCGCCATAGTCGGCGACCTTGAAATGGGTCCAGCCGCTGGCATTGGGCACCGCCGCCGGCCAGCCCGACAGGTTGCCGGCCAGAATGCTTCCCGCCGCCGTGGTCAGCAGATAGATGGAGTTGTTGTTGGGAACCGCGCTGCGCGTCCGCACCACCTCGACGAGGCCGGGCAGTCCGTAGTTGTGGTAATGGTCCTGCAGGCCGGCGACCTCCAGCGCGATGGTCTCGCCGATCTCCTGCTCCAGGAAACCCGCCGTGGTGCGGTAGACCACGCCCAGGATCAGCCCGACCGACAGGACGAACATCGCCAGATAGAGCAGCGCCAGCCGGAACGCCGTGGTCCGCACCAGCCGCAGCCCCGCGGCAACGAAGCCGTGCAGACTGCCGGCCGCGCCCTCCTGCCTCATACGTCACGCGATTCCATGAAGCCCCTCAGGCCTCCGCCGCGCGCAGACTGTAGCCGGCGCCGCGCACGGTGTGGATCAGGGGGGTGGGAAAGTCCTTGTCGATCTTCTGGCGCAGGCGGGCGATATGCACGTCGATCACGTTGGTCTGCGGATCGAAGTGATAGTCCCAGACATTCTCCAGCATCATGGTGCGGGTCACCACGCTGCCGGCATTGCGCATCAGATATTCCAGCAGCGAGAACTCGCGCGGCAGCAGGTCGATGGCCTTGCCGGACCGCTTGACGCTGCGCGAAAGCAGGTCGAGTTCCAGGTCGCCCACGGTCAGGCGGGTCTGCGGTTGGGCGGCGCCGCGCCGGCGCACCAGCACCTCGATCCGCGCCAGCAGCTCGGAGAAGGCGAAGGGCTTGGTCAGGTAATCGTCGCCGCCGGCCTTAAGCCCCTTCACCCGGTCGTCGACGCTGCCCAGCGCCGACAGGAACAGCACCGGCGTGTCGTTGCCGGCCGCCCGCAGCACCTGGACCAGCGACAGGCCGTCGCGTCCGGGAAGCATGCGGTCGACAATCATCACGTCATAATGCTCGGCCCCGGCCAGGAACAGCCCCTCCTTCCCGTCGTTGGCGACGTCCACCACATGGCTTGCCTCCTTCAGCCCCTTGGCGAGGTAGCTGGCGGCCTGGCGATCATCTTCGATGACGAGAATCTTCATGAGCACGAGTGTAGCCTCCCAAAACAGCCCGGCCAAGCACGAGGGTGTCGCGCCCGGCCGGACTTCCCATCACTCAATGTCCCGTCACGCGGGCGGCGCGTTGCCTCACGCCTTCAGCTTCAGCGCGACGAAGGACTCGTTGCCCTGCCGGTTGATCAGCATCAGCAGAGCCTTCTGCCCCGCCTTCTCCGCCTCCGTCACCTGATGACGGACGTCGGCCGGGCTCTTCACCTCGGTGTCGCCGACCCGCTCGATCACGTCGCCGGGACGGACCGGCACGTCGACGCTGGAGGACAGGCCGGTCACCACCACGCCCTGGACATCCTCGCCGATGCCCAGCCGCTTGCGCGCCGCCCGGTCCAGCGGGGCCAGCTTCAGCCCCTTCACCGGGGCGACCTCCTCGTGTCCGGCGGACCCCTTGCCGGAGTCGTCATCCGCGGAGGCGACCTGCGGCTGGTCGGACAGGCGGTCGATGCGCACCGGCACCGTCTTCTCCCGGCCGTCGCGCAGGATCTTCAGATCGACCGTATCGCCGGCCTTGGTGTCGGCGACATGGCGGGTCAGGTCGCGCAGGTTGTTGACCGGCTTGCCAGCATAGGACAGCACCACGTCGCCCTGATGCAGGCCGGCGCGCTGGGCCGGGCTGTCGGCGGTCACCTCGGCCACCAGCGCGCCCTTGGCGCCGGGCAGCCCGACGCTGTCGGCGATGTCCGGCGTCACCTCCTGGATCTTCACGCCGAGCCAGCCGCGCTCGACCTTGCCGCTGTCCTTCAGCTGGGCAACCACCTCCTTGGCGAGGTTGGAGGGAATGGCGAAGCCGATGCCGACCGACCCGCCGTTGGGCGAGTAGATGGCGGTGTTGATGCCGATCACATGGCCGCTGAGGTCGAAGGTCGGGCCGCCCGAGTTGCCGCGGTTGATGGCGGCGTCGAGCTGGAAATAGTCGTCGTAGGGGCCGCTGTGGATGTCGCGGCCGCGGGCCGACACGATGCCCTTGGTGACTGTGCCGCCCAGCCCGAACGGGTTGCCGACCGCCATCACCCAGTCGCCGACCCGCGTCTTGTCGCTGTCCGCCCAGTCGACCGAGGGCAGCGGCTTGTCGGACTTCACCTTCAGCAGGGCGAGGTCGGTCTTGGCGTCGCGGCCGATCAGCTTGGCCGGCATGGCGGTGCCGTCCTGGAGCGTGACGGTGATCTCGCTGGCGCCGTCGATGACGTGGTTGTTGGTCACGACATAGCCGGCCGGGTCGATGATGAAGCCGGAGCCGAGCGCCCCCGTCTTGCCGCGCGGCCCCTGGTCCTGATCCTGGTCACCGTCCGGGCCACCGTTGGGTCCGCCATTCCGGCCGAGCTGGTCCTGGAACTGGCGGAAGAACTCCTCGAACGGCGTGCCGGGCGGGAAGCCGGGGACCCCAGGGCCGCGCTGCGCCCGCTGCTCGGCCTTGGCCTCCTGGGTGGCGGCGATGTTGACGACGGCGGGGCTGACCTTGGCGGCGAGGTCGGCGAAGCTGGCCGGCGTGTCCTGCACCATCGTGACGGCGGGCGGCGTAGCGTTCTGCTGGGCCTGCGATGCCGCCCAGCCGGCCAGCGCCGGAGCCGTCAGCACCGTGGACCCCAGCAGCAGGGCGGCGACGGTCCGGCGCAGGCGACCCGCGCGCTGGTTCCGGTTCCCGCTCTGAGACTGGGACTGGTTGGGAGGAAGGGTGGTCATGACGGCAGCACTCCAAATCAGGCGATTCCGACTGTCGGGAGGCGATGGAGGGCGTCTTGACCGCCACACCACCTCACCGCTGTTGTCCTGAACATAGGAACCCGCCCTTCACCGCCGCCTTGCGACCGGATGAAAGAAATTTCAGGCGGACATTCGGCACGGCCCGCCTGCCCTACTCCCCGATCAGATGCAGTGCGATCTCCCGCCGGTGCGGGCGGGCACGGTGTTCGAACAGGTAGATGCCCTGCCAGGTGCCGAGCGCCGGTTCGCCCACCATCACCGGGATCGACAGGCTGACGCCGGTCAGGGCCGAGCGGATGTGGGCGGGCATGTCGTCCGGCCCCTCGGTGGTGTGAACGTAGAGCGACGGATCCTCCGCCACCAGACGGCGGAAGAAGCGCAGCAGGTCGGTCTGCACATCGGGATCGGCATTTTCCTGGATGGTCAGCGACGCCGAGGTGTGACGGCAGAACACCGTCAGCAACCCGGTCTCCATCCCCTGCTCCGCTACCCAGCGCCGCACCGGGGCGGTCACCTCGACCAGTCCGGCACCGCGGGTGGGAACGGTCAGCGTCGTGGCGGCTTGTCGCATGGTTCCTGTCCTCCATCGTTTTCAGAGCGCGTTTTCGCTGGCTTGGTTCCGGGGCCAAGCAGTACCAGATGTCTCGGCCCGAACGGTCGTGTCCGGATGGATCCGGCCCAAACCAATCGGTATGGCAGGCTGTTGTACCGGAACCGCGAAGGAGGAAGACGGCGCATGGACATCACCGGCACCCACAGCGTCCCCGGATCGCGCGACCGCGTGTTCGCCGCGCTCTGCGACCCGGCGGTTCTGATGCGCTGCATCCCCGTCCTGGAGGAGATGGAACGGCTGTCCCCCACCGACTATGCCGCGCGGGTGCGCACCACGCTCGGGCCGATGAAGGCGCGCTTCTCCGGCCGGCTGCGGCTGGAGCCCGAGGACGGTGCTCACCGCTACCGCCTGTTCGCCCAGGGCAGTGGTGGACTGGCCGGCGCGGTGAAGGGCGAGGCGCTGGTGGTGCTGGAGGAGGAGGACGGGCGCACCCTGCTGACCTATAGCCTGTCGGTGGCGCTGGGCGGCGCCGTCGGCCGGCTGGCGGTGAAGCTGGTGCAGGCGAAGACCGACCGCGTGCTCGCCGGCTTCTTCGAACGCTTCGCGGAAGAGATCGACGGGCATGGGGATCGGCATGGGGACCAGTGCGGCGGAATGCCGCAGGCCGAATGACGGAAGAGTTTCTTTCGCAGGTGCAGCATCCTGGGTCAGGATAGCGGGCGTCGCGGGTGCCTTCAGCCGGTGGAGATGCCGAGTGGTCCTTTCCCAGCCCACTACCCAAAGCCTTGCCCAAAGCCATAACCGGACCGATGCCGAGGACGATCCCGTCACCGACGGCATGATCTTCGGCCGCATCCTGGCGGCGGCCGCCGCCGACCCGCAGCGGTCAATGGTGCAGGCTTTGGCTCTCTCCAAGTCGGACCTGACCGATCTTGCCGCACGCCACGCTCCGCACTTCGCCGACGCCGTTACTGTCGTGCCCGACGGAGATGACTTCGGCGAGGACGCCATTGAGGAAGCCGACCTGCGCGCCTTCCTGGTCGAGCATGGTGCGAGGGGAGCCGACGAGGAGCGTTGGCTGGCCGCCATCCTGGCCCGCCGGTCGCTGGAGCCGAACCATCTGTGGCAGGACATGGGCTTCCACGACCGCCGCGAACTCAACACCATGTTCCGTCGGCATTTTCCGGCGCTGGTGGCGATGAATTCCGGCGACATGAAGTGGAAGAAGTTCTTCTACCGGCAGCTTTGCGAGCGTGAGGGGCTGATGTTGTGCAAGTCCCCGAATTGCGAGGTCTGCGACGATGTGGAGGTTTGCTTCGGCGAGGAGGCCGGCGATCCCTTATCCACCCTCTCCCGCCTCGCACGCGGCGGGTAAGCTGCGGCTGACGGGCCTCAACGCGGCTGAGCGCCCAAATCCTCGAAGGCCATGCCCTTGTCGGTGTGGCGGAATCGCCCCTTACCATTGACGGTCAGCGGCGGCTGCCCCGGCTGCGGCACGAATGTGGCGGCGTAGTAGCAGTCATACTGCCCGCTGCCACCCTGTCCGGCACCTGTCTGAACGCCCTTCGGCTTCGCCTCGACGCAGCCCTGCTTGCGGAAATTGTCGAAGGCGCGGAAACCCGCATTGCCCTGCCGCTCCAGAGTGCGGCGGGTGTGCGCCTCCACCAGCTTGCGCATGTCGCCTTCCGAAGGTTCGCCCGAACAGGCGGCGAGCGGCAGCATGACGAGCAGGACCAGGTGCCTCACCGCCCCCCCAGAAGCCGGTCCACCCGCTCCTTCAACGCAGAGAAGGAGGGCGGTTTGACGACGAAGCCGTTGACGCCCAAGGCCATCGCCTGCTTCACGATCTCCGATTCCGTGTGGTTGGTCAGGAACACCACGGGTGCGCGCGGATTGACGGCTTCGGTGCTGGCGCGCAGGTGGGCGAGGAACTGCAGTCCGGAAACCGGCTTCATATCGATGTCGCAGACGATCAGGTCGGGATCGACGCGGATGCATTCATACATCGCCGACTCGCCATTGTCGGCCTCCGCCACATCGCGGAAGCCGATCTGGCCCAGGATCTGGACGATGGTGCGCCGGACGAAAGGCTGGTCCTCCACCACAAGGATGCGATGTCGGGAATAGTCGATCGTCTGCATGTCCATTCCCAATCCTCCAGCCAGATCGCCGCTTTCCACTGATACCGCCCGGACCGGCGACGGGCAACCGAAGGTCGGTTACGGATGGATGGAATATGATTTTAGTTCTGTAAAATTCTCGACGATTCGTACTTTTGACCCATATCGGGGCGGATTCAGGCGGCCACGTCGACGGGCGCCCGCCCCCTGGTGGCGATTTCCACAGCGCGCGTGAAATCGCTCCCCATCGCTTCCGCTTCGAAGGCGAGGTGGATACGGTTGTGCTCCACCGCCTTCACCTCGACGCTGGCCTCCGCTCCGTAGCGGTCAAGCCGCAGATGACCGGCGGCTCCCGCCAGCGACCGGCCGTCGGTCGTCGTCACCGGGTCGATCATCGCGCCGCCGGTCGACAGGTTGCGCACGGTCACCGCCAGGCGGTCGCCGCCGATCAGCAGGGTCCCCGTCTCATCCACCTGGAAACGCGGCTTGCGTCGCCGGTCGGCATCGCCGGTGGAGGTCCGGACGATGCGGACCAGCACCTGCCGCAGGCTTTCGATGGACCGGGCGACGTCGCCGGACCCGTTCTTGACGTGGGCGGCCTGCTCGCCGGTACGGTCCGCCTCCTCCGACACCGCGGCGATGCGGTGCGACACCTCCTGCGCCGCGGTGGAGGTTTCGACCACGTTGCGGCTGATCTCCTGGGTGGCGGCCGACTGTTCTTCCATCGCCGCGGCGATCGAGCCGGCGATATGGTCGATCTCGGCGATGGTCCGGCCGATCTCCTCCACCGCCTGAACCGCCTCGTCGGTCACCGCCTGGATGGCGGTGATCTGGCGGGTGATCTCCTCGGTCGAGGTCGCCGTCTGGTTGGCGAGGTTTTTCACCTCCTGCGCCACGACCGCGAAACCCTTGCCGGCCTCCCCCGCCCGCGCCGCCTCGATGGTGGCGTTCAGCGCCAGGAGATTGGTCTGGCCGGCGATGGATTGGATCAGGTTCACCACCTCGCCCACCTTCGCCACCGTTTCCGACAGCGAACGGATGGTGGCCTGGGTGTGGTGGCCGCTCTCCACCGCGCGGCGGGTCACCGCGCTGGAATGGGCGACCTGGGACGAAATTTCACGGATGGAGGCGGCCAGCTCCTCGCTGGCTGCGGCCACGGTCTGGGCATTGGCCAGGGCCTGCCCGGCGGCGGAGGCCACGGTCTGGGCATTGATGCTGACCCGCTCGGCCGAGCCGGACATGCCTTCGGCGTCGTCGGCCATGGCGCCGGTACGCTGGGCCACCTCCTCCACCGCGCGGCCGGCTTCGCGCTCCACGGTCGAAGCCATGGTCTCCAGCGCGCGGCGCCGCTCCTCGTCGGCATGGCGGGCATGCTCGACCCGCTCCTGAACGCCGTAGCAGAGCCGGGCCTTCAGCCCGCGCAGCTGGCCGGCGATGGGATGGAATTCGGCCGCCGCCGGCAGATCGATGATATGGGTCTGGTCGTTGCGGGCGATGGCGTCGAAATCGGCCGAGAAGGCGGCCAGCGGCCGGCGCACCGTGCGCAGCAGCAGAAATCCGCAAACCGCCGCCGCCAGCAGTACCACCAGCCCGGCGGCGACGGCGAAGACCAGATGCCACCGGAAGTCCTCCAGAGCCCCCTCATACTCGGCCCTGGCCACGGTCAGCTGCAGTTGCAGAAGGTCCTTGTTGGTCTGGAAAGCGGCCTGGAACAGCGGCTCGACGCGGTCGCGGACCAGCATCTCCAGACGCAGCGAATCGCCCTGGCGCGCCAATTCCATCGCCGGCCTCAAGCCGTCGTTCAGGAAGGCGGCGCGCTGCCCGGCGAAACGTTCCGCCAGGGTCTTCTCCTCCGGCGTCAGGTAGGTGGTGAGGTACTCCGCCCACAGCCGGTCGATGGTGGCGGCGTTGCCGGCGATGCGTTCCTCGCGGCCGGCCATCACCTTGGCGTCGATTCCGTCACGGGTGTCGACGATCAGGCGCTGCAGCGTCTGCACATTGTCGCGCATGTGGTCCAGAATCTCGCTGATCTGCACCGCCGGCACCGTGCGGTCCTCGTATACCGTTCTCAGCGAGGCGTTGCTGTCGGCCATGCCGCGCAAAGTGACGCCGCCGACCACCAGCATCGACAGGATCATGAAGGCGAAGATCAGAGTGAGACGTCCGGTCACCGTCGTCGCCCAGCGGCGAAGCATCGCCCCGGCGCCGCGACCGACCGCCTGCCCGTCGCGCACCGTCAGATGACGCGCCCGGCCTTCGCGGATGTCGGCGTAGAGCCGTTCCGCCGCCGCCACCTGCTCGCGCGACGGCTTGGTGCGGATGGAAATGAAGCCGGTCACCAGCCCGTTCTCGACCACCGGCGTGACATTCGCACGAACCCAGTAGAAGTCGCCCGTCCTGGTCCTGTTCTTCACCAGCCCTTCCCACGGCCGGCCGTCCTTGATCGTCGCCCACAGGTCGGCGAAGGCCTCCTTTGGCATATGGGGGTGCCGGATCAGGTTGTGCGGGGCGCCGATCAGGTCGGATTCCGCATAGCCGCTGATGTCGACGAAGGCCTTGTTGACGAAAGTGATGCGCCCGCCCGTGTCGGTACGCGACACCAGCAGCACACCGTCTTCCATCACGATTTCACGGTCGGTGATCGGTTCGTTCACACGCATGGACGGAGCCTCGTCAGACAAAGGGCATGTTCGGCGACGCCGTCCGGCGCGGCCGGGAGGCAGACCAGGGGGTACCGCATCACCGGAAAGCGGCAACGGTTCGGCACAGCTAACGGGATGGAGTTTCGTCTACTCTGGGTGGGCATCCCACCGCACTGACACAGATCAAGTCAGCAAGGGGCGTGCCATATGCAACGAAACGGCCGCACAGCCTTCCTCAGGGGAAACCCCTATCGACGGCAATGCCCGTCGTGACCGGGACTGAACCGTTTCCGGCTGGCACCCGCTGCATTTAGCGTCGCAATTTGCGAATGAAGGCGGTGATTTGAGCAAGAAATTGCCAATTTGCAAAAAATAAACCGGCGGATAGGAGGATAGCCATCTACATGAGAAGATAATTATAAAATAAAAGCCCCTCTCTCCGCTTGGAGAGAGGGGCCTCGAAACTGCGACACTTTGTCGCGGCATTTGAATCCACGCAAGAAAGACTGCGACGGTTCAGGACTTTGCCATCAACTGTTCCAGCCAATGGATGTCGTAATTACCATCGATGAAAGCCTGCTCGGCGATGATGCGATCGTGCAGCGGCAGCGTCGTCTGGATACCGCCGATCACATATTCCTCGATGGACCGGCGCAGACGCATCAGGCACTCGTTGCGGGTGGTGCCGTGAACGACGAGCTTGGCGATCAGGCTGTCGTAATGCGGCGGCACGCGATAGCCGTCATAGAGAGCCGAATCGACGCGGACGCCCAGACCACCCGGCGCATGATAGCCGTCGATCTTGCCCGGAGACGGGAGGAAGGTCTCCGGATTCTCGGCGTTCACACGGCACTCGATGGCATGGCCTTCGAAGCGGATGTCCGACTGGCCGTAGCCCAGCGGCGCGCCGGCGGCGACGCGGATCTGCTCCCGGACAAGGTCGACGCCGGTGATCATCTCGGTGATGGTGTGCTCGACCTGCAGACGGGTGTTCATTTCGATGAAATAGAACTGCCCGTCCTCGTACAGGAACTCCATCGTGCCGACGCCGCGGTAGCCGATCGCCGCCGCCGTCCTGGCTGCCAGATCGCCGATGAAGGCACGCTGTTCGGCGTTCAGCGCCGGGCTCGGCGCCTCCTCGATCACCTTCTGGTGCCGGCGCTGGACCGAGCAGTCGCGCTCGCCGAAATGCACGCAGGTGCCGTGGGTGTCGCCCAGCAACTGGATCTCGATGTGCCGGGGACGGCCGAGATACTTTTCCAGATAGACCTCGTCGTTGCCGAAGGCGGCGCGCGCCTCGGCCCGGGCGAACTGGTAGGCCTCCTTCAGCTGGTCGGGGTTGCGGGCGACCTTCATGCCTTTGCCGCCGCCGCCGGCCGCCGCCTTGATCAGCACCGGATAGCCGGTCTCGTGGGCGACCTTCTCCGCCTCTTCCAGCGTCGCCACCGGACCGTCGGAGCCGGGCACCACCGGCAGCCCCTGCTCCATCACCGTCTTCTTGGCGGTGACCTTGTCGCCCATGATCCGGATATGCTCCGGCGTCGGGCCGATGAAGGTGAAGCCGTGCTCCTCCACCATCTCGGCGAACTGGGCGTTTTCCGACAGGAAGCCGATGCCGGGATGGATGGCGTCGACATTGGTGATCGACGCCGCCGACAGGATGGCCGGAATGTTGAGGTAGCTGTCGCGCGCGGACGCCGGGCCGATGCACACGCTTTCGTCGGCGAGGCGGACGTGCATGGCGTCGGCGTCGGCGGTGGAATGCACCGCCACGGTCTGGATCCCCATCTCGCGGCAGGCGCGGTGGATGCGCAGAGCGATCTCGCCACGGTTCGCGATCAGGACCTTTTCGAACATCGCCAAGGGAATGCCCCGCTTACTCGATGATGAGGAGAACTTCGCCGAACTCGACCGGCTGGGCGTCGGACACCAGCACCTCGGCGACCGTGCCGCCGCGCGGCGCCTTGATCGGGTTCATGACCTTCATCGCTTCGATGATCATGATGGTCTGGCCGGCCTTGACCACGTCGCCCGGACGCACGAAGGGCGTGCCGCCCGGCTCGGCCGCCAAGTAGGCGGTGCCGACCATCGGCGAGGTCACAGCACCCGGATGGCTCGCCGGCTTGCCGGCCGGAGCGGCCGCGGCCACGGCGACCGGGGCGGCCGCCAGGACCGGGGCGGCCTGGACGGCGACCGTCTGGGCGGCGGTCGGGCGGGTGACGCGGATGCGCTTTTCGCCTTCGGCGAACTCGATCTCGCTCAAGCCCGTCTCACGCAGGAGGTCCGCCAGCTTGCGGACCAGATCGCCGTCGATGTCGAAGCTCGCCATGATGTCAGTCGTTCCCGTTTCCTTAATCGCGGTCGATGATGTTCGCGATGGCGTCCAGCGCCAGAAGATACCCGTGCGGCCCGAACCCGCAGATCATCCCCCTCGCCACCGGCGAGATGTAGGAGTGATGGCGGACAGGCTCGCGCTTGAAGATGTTCGACAGATGGACCTCGATCACCGGCAGCTCCGACAGGATCAGGCTGTCCATGATCGCGACCGAGGTGTGGGTGTAGGCGCCGGCGTTGATGACGATGCCGTCATTCTCCGTGCGGGCCTGCTGAATCCACGAGACCAGTTCGCCTTCGTGGTTCGACTGCCGGAAATCCACGGTCAGACCCAACTGGTCGGCGCGCTCGTGGCAGGCGGCCTCCAGGTCGTCCAGGGTCATCGACCCGTAGATTTGCGGCTCCCGCACACCCAGCATGTTCAGGTTCGGCCCGTTGAGGACCAGAATCGACGCGTCGATGGCCACGGCCCGCGCCCCTTTTCCAAGATCGAAACCGCGCGTTTATAGCACGAAGCACCATTCTGTCCACGGTGACGGGGGCCTGTTGCGCGGAAAAGCGTGCCCAGGGCCGCAGGACGGGCGATGCGGGACGGAGAGGCCGGTAGCGATCAGGGCGGGATCAGGGATTCCGCGGGGCCGTGTGGCTGCTCAGCAGTTGCTGGTAAACGCCCTGCAGCTTCAGCGTCTTCAGCCCGTCGTTGAAGATGGCGACCGTCGCCTCCGCCCCTGGCGTTGCCCGCCCCACCACCACATGCAGCGTCACCACGGCGAAAGGCCGTTCCGACACCCGGATGTCTTCGGCCAGACCGGAGCGGGCGATGGCCACGGCACCGCTGAACTCGTCGATCACCAGGACGTCGGCCCGCCCGGTCGCCACCATGCGCACGCAGGCGCCGAGGTCCGACGGGGCCTGCCGGGTCAGCCGCCCCTGGACCACCATCGCCTCCAGAGCGGCCGGCAGGGCGTAACCGACCGGCTGGCAGATCGTCCGCCCGCCGAAATCCTCCAGCCGCCCGGGATCGCCGTCCCCACCGTCACGGAAATCCATCGCCGACCGGTTCGACAGATAAACGAACTGCCGCAGCTCGATCACCGGATCGGAGAACAGCACCTCCCGCTCCCGCTCGGGCGTGCGCACATAGGGAAAGGTGGCGAGGAAGCGGCCGGACACCACGCCGTCATAGCCGCGCCTCCACGGCATGAAGCGCACGTCATACTGGCGCCCGCCGACCGCGAAGGCCCGGCGGACCAGTTCGGTCACCAGACCGCCGCCCGGCAGGTCCTCGCCGGTGAAGGGGGCGTAATCGCCGCCGGTCACCAGATCCAGCCCCGTGTAAGGGGCCGGCGCAGGCGCCGTGCCGGATGCGGCTTCCGAGCCGGGTTCAAGCGCCCGGGACCAGGCGGGAGCCGCGCAAAGCACAAGTCCGGTCACGGTCAGGGCTTGGACCATGACTTGGGCCACGGCCAAGCCCGCCACCGATGCGCTCCGGCGCACCCCCCGCCCGGCCCGGTCGGCCGCCCTGCCCGCCTTGTCCCGCACGTCCACTGGCCGTCCGCCGTCTGGTTTCCGCGCCGCAGCCGCAGCGCGATCCGAGATCTAACGACCTGCCGGCCATTCTGTAAAGAGCCGGTGGCTCTCCCCGCGGCCCGCGGTCATTCCGCGGAGACGGTTTCCCTGGCGCGGCGGCCGGCCGGATCGGTGTAGAGGTCGTTGATGCGCTGGACGTGCACGGCCGTCGCCTCGCGGATGGCGAAGATCGCCTTGCGCGCCCGAACGCCCCAACCGGCCGGTTGCTTGGCGAAGATCGAGCGGAAGAAGCGGGTGTTCCTCAGGAAGGCCTGCCGCAGGTTCAGGTCGACGTCGCCGAAACGGTCGCTCAAAGACGCGGCGATCCGGCGGGCGAAGAACTGCCGGAACTTGTAATGTCCGGACAGGAACAAGCCGCCCATCAGCAGGGCGGTACCGATCAGATGCAGCGGCCGCCCGCCGTCGCTGGATTCCGACAGCCAGCCCAGAAAGGCGCCGAAGCCGCCCCCCACCGTCTGGACCACCGTACCCAGCAGGACCAGCAGCAACACGCCCCACACCGCGTCCCCGGTCAGCACCCGGCGGCGCCACGTCGCCATCGCCTCGCGCAGCTTCGGCAACACCTCCCCCTCCAGCTCCTTGGTCAGGCTGTCGATCGAGCCGATGATGCGGTAGGCGCGGGCGACCTCCACCTCGTTGATGCGGGTCTGAATCTCGGCGAGATCATGGTCGCGTCGCGCCTCGTAGCGGGCGCGACGGCCATCATCCTCGATGTCGACGGCGGAGCGCTGGTCGTAGATGGCGTAGAACCGGCCCGACACCAGCCCGGCCTGGGCGATAGCCCGCTGCCAGGCGCCGAACACCGCCTCCAGATTGTCCTCCTTGGCGGTGGTGTCGACCTGGTTCAGGATGTAGCAGACCTTGCGGGCGTCGGCGCGGTTCACCGTCTTGGCGACCAGATGGCGCAGCGTGTCCTGCATGGCGCCCGGTTCCGGATGGCGGGCGTCGAAGAAGACCAGCACGAGGTCCGACAGCTCGACGATATGGTCAACCAGCCGCAGAACCGAACGGCGCTGGTCGTCGGCGTCGAAGCCCGGCGAGTCGATGAAGATCTTTCCCTTGGTCCGTGGCCCCGCCAGCGTCTTCAGCTGCAGGTAATTGTCGATCCGCTTGCCTTCGCCGGCGGCCACCTTCTCGATCTCGTCGGCGATGCGATAGAAGGGAAAGCGCGGGTCGGCGTTCAGCGCGGTGCCGGGAAGGGCCTCCTTGCGGGTCTCCGGACCGTGGCAGATGACGGTGAACTTGTCGTCGACCGCCTGATTGCCGGTGTTCTGCAGCACCTCGCCCAGATAGCCGTTGAGGAAGGTCGACTTGCCGGCCGAGAAGGTGCCGAGCACCGCGACCATCGGCCACCAGGGGATGCGGGTGGTCAGCGATTCATGGCGGTCGATCAACCCCAGCCCGGCCAGGATGCGGTCGAAGGCACGGAAGGTCGGAAGGACCGGCAGCAGATTGGGGTTTTCCGCGCGCAGATGGGCATCCAGGGCCGCAAGGCGCTGCTGAAGGGCTTGCCGGGGGGTCATGGGCGGGCGAATTCCACTGTTGCACGGACCGAGAAGGACGGCCCCTCTCTAGCACGGGCGGGACCGTCACCGGACATGAATTCTCCCTCATCATCCAGGCCGGGCCTGTCCCGGGAACAGCGTGGGGCAGCTGCGCGTTGCATCGCGATGGACGACGCCGACGGCAAAGACGACGGCTCCAACCCCGCGGGGCCGGACCAGATTCATCGGCTCACCGCGGAGGAGCTGACTTTCCTGCTGCGCGACCCGATGCTGCGGGCGCGGGAAGCGGAGCGTGCCGCACGGTCCAACCGCAGCCGCACCGAACGGCGGGCGACGGACCCTGCCTATGCCGAGCGGCTGCGCGCCGGGGACCGCGAACGCCAGCACCGGCGCCGGCTGCGCGAGGCCATCGGCCGGCCCGAACCGCCGGAGGCGCCCGCCGTCGCCCTGCCCGACCTGACCGAGGCCCAGGCGGCCGCAAGGCTTAGCGGCTATCTGGATCGCAGCACCTCCGCCCAGGCGGCACAGCTGCGCGGGCGGCCCGACCGCATCCGCCTCTACGCCGAGGCCTTCGTCGCTTATCGCACACTGTCGATCAGTGGCGTCCGCCCGACCCGCGGAGCGTTGGCCGCGCTGCTGAAGTCCCGCTTCGGCCGCAGCGTCACCCCGTCACAGGTCCAGAAGCTGCGCGATCATGTGGAGGACTTCGCCGCCACCGGCGGCCCCTGGGACGAGGGGGTTGGAGGGGAGGCCTGCCCGTCCGGCGCTGCCCCAACGAAGAGGGTCGGCAAGGCCGATACGGATAGTCACGCACCACGGCCCTTCCGGCGCTGATTCGCCTGTTTGGCACGCCTGACAGCCGCGGCTTAATAAGGTTAATTATGTATTAATGGTCGTCTGGCCAACGATGCAGGCCATCCGTCGCCGGCGGGTGGCGCGTGACCCACTGTATCGACCTTTCCAACAGAAAGGTTCGGCATGTCTGCACGAATATTTATTACAACCAGAAGCTTCTTGACCACCATTTGTGGGGGTATAAACCACATCCGCTCTCGATCTGCGGATTCCTGTAAACAAAAAGCTGTCGATCCAACCATTGGGTGAGCCGAAAGACTCCGACATTTCCGCAAAGGGATGACCGCAGGGATCGGACAAAGCCTTCGCGCAATTGACTCTCCTCGTCGATCAAATAATACAAAGCTGTAACAGAGCAACTCCCGCGAATGCTGCGCCACCACGAATGCCTATCGGAATATGACGATTAAGCCCCAATATTCGGAAGTTTTCTCTTGAATCCGAATAAAGACTGTGCAAACAATCTTTTCATTCTCGCAAAGAGAGGCCGCGTAAGACTGGGCATCGGAGACCAATGGACATGAGTGAACCGACGGCGCGCAAAAGAGGACGACGCGGATCGCCGGAATCCTGGTCTGTAGACGCCCATGTCGGGCAGCGCGTGCGGATGCGCCGGACCCTTCTGGGGATGAGCCAGGAAAAGCTGGGCGAGGCCATCGGCCTGACCTTTCAGCAGGTTCAGAAATACGAGCGCGGCTCCAACCGCATTTCAGCGGGAACCCTGTATCGCCTTAGCCAGGTCCTGGACGTTCCCGTCAGTTTCTTTTTCGACACTTACAACGACACCGACGGTCCACGGCGTTCGCGTGACGGCTTCGAGGACTCCGACGACACCGGCAACAGCCAGATCAGCCGGCGCGAGGCACGGCTCCTGCGCCTGTGGCGCTCCGCGCCCTCCCATGTATCGGATGAGATGCTGTCGCTGCTTTCGGCCCTCTCGCCCGAGATCAAGGAACCGCCCGACAGCCCGGACGACGGCGAGGATGGCGAACCCGATTCACTTCCATCCGAGGGGACGGCAAAGCCGAGCGGAAACGGAAGCAGCTTCTCGGGCAGTGAGTTCGTCGCCTCCGGTCCGGAAGGCGAGAATGCGCGCAAGGCCGGCCGCCCCGTGCGCAGCGATACACAGCGGGTCAAGCCGCCGAAGCCTTCCGACGCATCCAGCCAGAACAAGGCGCGGCGCCGGCACGGGGCGGTGTGGGATCCGACCGACATCCTGCGCGCGTCCAAGCCGTCGCCCCGAAGCTGAACACGGCCCCAGCACATCGGAAACAGCGCATCGAAAAAGGCTCCGCATCGAACGATGCGGAGCCTTTTCCCGGATGCCGTCGCGCAGAGGCGCACGGTTGCGTGCAGCCTACCAGCTGCGGACCGGACCGACGTCGAGGTGGACGAAGCCGCTGCGCGGATAGAAGCCGACACCGCCCGACTGCATCGTCTTCGCCGTCTCGGAGATGGCGCGCAACTGCGTGTCGGGCAGGCGGATGTCGATCGCCATGCCGCGGGTGTGATAGCTCTCCTTCGCGACGCCACGCGACCGGCGTCGCGCCATCGCGTTGGTGCGGCGGGAGCGGTAGCCGCAGATCACCTCGAACGGATCGTCTGATCCGACGCTCTGGTGAACACGGGCGAGCAGGTCGAACAGGCGCGGATCATAGTGGCAGACCTGCTTGGCGCGATGGTCGCGCAGGAGCACGTCCAGCTTGCGCAGCGCTTCCGGCTTGTACTGGCCGTCGGCCCAATAGACGCCGTCGAAACGCTCCTGCGTATTGATGTTGTGCAAGGTGAGGCGCCGGACGCTGCCGGTCAGGGGCGCCGCCTCCGCGGAACCGGATCCCAGAAGGACCGGTGCGGTCGCCACGCCCGTCACCACGCTGGTGGCGACCCCCGTCATCATCCCCGATGCGGCCGGAAGAGCCGCCGATACCGCAGCCGCGGCAAAACCCAGGAACCCGCGCCGCCCGATGGCCGGAGCGGCACGCTCATCATCCCCCAAATGCATCCCCGAACCTCGTCGTCTTACGTTTTTGGCCGTTCTACGCTGTGGCCGTTCGGCGTTTGGCGAGTCGCGTTGCGCCCGCTATGGTATTATGAACCTTATGACCAACGCTGATCCGAAGCGTTCCGTCTGGTGTGAATCGTCTCCGGACGGGTATCCGTATAAGGAAGGTCATCGGCTGAGGCAATCAAAAAATTTCATACTGTGACCTTATTGCATAGGCGAGGTCATAGGACGGCGGCAGGAAAATCACACCGGAAGAATGATTGGCGGAATTTCGCGCCGTACGCCTCGCCTTCCATTATTGCGTTGCATAAATTGATAGTAGGGACCGTAACGCATCTCTTTGGATGGCCTGCCGGCTTATAGTGACAGAGGGTTACGACATGACCGCATCCGCCCACCCCCCCAAGCCCCGCAAGCTGGCCATGCTGGCGCTCACCGCCGCATCTGCGCTGGCGCTGCTTGGGGTCAGCGCCGATGCGGACGCCCTGCCCTACCGCGACACCCTGACCCAATGGGCCGACCGGCTGGACGCTGCCGCCGTGGAGCTGGACAGCGCGCCGGCACAGTCGTCCACCCGGATCGGTGAAGGCGGGCTGATGAAGCTCGGCAGCAGCGGCGAGCGTGTCGGGCGGCTGTCGCAACGGCTTGTGGAACTCGGCCTGCTGCCGGCGGACAAGGCATCGGAGATCTTCACCGCCGATGTCGACAGCGCGGTGAAGGCCTTTCAGCTTGCCCAGAGAATGAAGCCAGACGGTCTGATCGGCGCCGGCACCCGTGCGGCCCTCGACCGTACACCGGCGGAGGCTGCGGCGCTGATGCGGCAGAGCGCCGCGGCAATGCGCGGCTTCCGCGACACCGCCCCGGACAATGTCCTGGTGGTGAACCTGACCAACCAGACCACCACGCTGGTGCGCGGGGGCGAGGAGGAACTGACGATGCGCGCCATCGTCGGCCGGCCATCGCGCGAAACCCCGCTGCTGACCGACCGCATCACCCACATCATCGTCAATCCGACCTGGACCGTGCCGCCCACCGTCCTGAAGGAAGACAAGCTGCCGATCCTGCGCGCGAAGGGCACGCCCGGCATCCAGAACGCCATCGTCTATCTCGATGGGCAGGAGGTGGCGCCGGAAACCGTCGATTGGCACGACGTCACGCCGGGCCGCGTCCGCATCGTCCAGCAGCCGGGCGACCACAACGCGCTCGGCCGCTTCCGCTTCAACCTGACCAATCCCTACGACATCTATCTGCACGGCACCAACGAGCCGCGGCTGTTTGCGCGGGAGTTGCGCTCGATCAGTTCCGGCTGCGTCCGTCTGGAGGATCCGCGCCGGCTGGCCGAACTGCTGCTGCAGGGCACCACGGTCACCCCGGCGCGAATCGATCGCATGCTGGATAAGCCGCAGCCACAGTGGGTCAAGCTGCAGACGCCGATGCCGGTGCAGTTCGTCTACTGGATCGCGACGGTGGAAGCCGATGGCGCCATCCGCCTGCACCCGGACATTTACGACCGGCTGGACGACGCGCCGGCCACCGTATCCGCGCCGGCACCAATGCCGGTGCCGGGCACCCTTCCCGCCGTGTCCCCTGCCACTGCTCCGGCGAACGTCCCGGCGGCGGCTCCGGCCTCCGCGCCAACCGGCGGAATGCCCGACACCAGCCGATCCGCCATGCCCGACGGCAAGACCGGCACGGTGAGCAAGTCCAACGTCTGACGGCATAACCGGAGGGAGGGTGCCGCCCGGCTGGATCATGGTTTCGTGCATCTGCTAAGAAGCGCACGAAACCATGGCCCCAAGTTTGTCCGATCGGATTCCTGCTTTCAGATCGAGTTCGATTTCACGCGATCCGCTCCCGATCACACTCTACGCCCGACGGCGCGTCTTCTTGCTGCGGTTGGGCGGCACTGCGGTGGAGGCCGCCTCTTCCGGCGTCGGCCAGGCATCGCGATCACCCCGCATCGGGATCCCCATCTCGTCGCCCTGATCGGCGAGGCCCGGCTGTTCACCTTGATTGGCGATGCTCAGCACCGGCTCGACCGGTTCGGTGCGCATGGCGGTCGCCTCCGGACCGCCGGCGGGATTGGGCTTCAGCGTGTCGAGGTAGTTGTCCTGAATCGCTATCTCTTCGCTGGCCAGTTCCCAATTGGCTTCGGCGCGGCCCTCCGGCCTGCCTTCATGTTCCCAGATCTCGTGCGCGCGCCGACGGATGCGGCTTTCCAAATCCTCGGCCATACGGGTCGTCTCCTTCGCGGGTGGGCCATCCTCGGCGGACGGGTGCGGCGGCTTGCAATCTCCAGCGCTGGCCGCACCGCCCTTTCCCTATGAACCCCGCCGCTCCCCTGCCGGTTCCGGCGCTCTCGCGTTCTTCTGGCCGGTCCGCTCGTCCCGCCACCGTTCCCGAACGGCAACGCCCCCTCGAAAAGCGTCGAAGCCGCCACAATTCCGCCGCTTGTCGTTTGAATTAGCCCAATCGTGATGATATTGCACCGCCATCAACCGGTGGTCCGCAGATAGTGGCTGGGCCAAGCAACGGGACCGATATGTTGCGCATTTTCTGGCCGAATGCCGCCTCCACCAGCATCCGACCCCGGATGGCCGATGCCATCCAAAGCCATGGCGGCGCCCGTCCCCCACGCGGGCGCGGTGGTCTGGGCAGGGTCGCTTTGCTGGCCTGCGTTCTCGGCCTGCCTGCCATGACGGTCCAAGCCGCCGATCCTCCCAAGCGCCAGCCCATCGCGAAGGTCGAGTCCAAGCCTCCCGCCCCGCTTCCGGCTGCGCCACCTGCCACAGCCCCGGCAGCCGACGGCCCGCTCCTCCAACTGGGCATCTATTCCGGCGACAGCGATGCCTGGCTGAGCTGGAAGAACCTTCAGCAGCGCGAGCGCGATCTGACGGCCGGCCTGACGGCCTCGGTCATGCAACTGGACGGAAAGAGCGGAGCCGGCGGCGTCGCGCTCTATGCCCAGGTCGCCAAGAGCACGGACGCGCGGGCGCTGTGCCGGCGGATCCTTGGCGCCGGCTTCGGCTGCCTCGTGGTCGACCGCCCGGCCCCACCTCCGGCACCGGCGGCCCTGGCGAAAGCCGCGCCCGAAAAGCCACCGGCCGAAAAGACGACGCAGAAGTCTGCCTCCAATCTCCCTGCCACGCAGTCTCCGGCGGCAGTCCCCGCGGCGGCTGCAACGGCGTCCCCCGCCCCGGCCCCTAGCGCGGCAAAGCCGCCGGCCGTGACCGTCGCCGTAGCCCCAGTGCCGCAGCCGCAGCCGCAGCCGCAGCCGTCCGGCGCCAGCGAAACGGTGACGACGACCACCACCTCCGTCCTCGCGCCGATCGGCTCCGCCATCGCCGCTCCGCTGGCGCCGCCGCCACCGTCGGCAGCCGCCGCGGTGCCGCCGCCCGACGGGCTGATCATCTACAACGAGGAAGACGCCCGCACCATGGCGGACATCGAGCAGCACAGCCGCCGCAAGGGCCGGCTGCGCTCGGTGATGCCCGATTCACGCTATGACGTGATGCCGGCGACGCTGAAGCGGGAGAACTGGAACCTCTGCGCGCTGACCTTCGACGATGGGCCGCACCGCACCGTCACCCGGCAGGTTCTGGACATCCTGAACCAGGAGGGCGTGCGCGCCACCTATTTCCCGGTCGGCCGCATCGCCGAACGGCAAGGCGAACTGATCCATGATTTCGTCGCCGGCGGGCATGAGATCGGCAACCACAGCCTGACCCATTCCGACCTGCGCAAGATGGACGCGGCAGGTGCCCGGTACGAGATCGCCGAGACCAACCGCATCCTCCGGAGTTTCGGCGCCAACCCGGTGCTGTTCCGCCCCCCCTATGGCCGCTATTCGGAAGAGCTGCTGAACATCGCGCGGGAGGAGCATATGGGCTCGGTCCTGTGGTCGATCGACACGCGCGACTGGCAGGTGCGCAACGCCGACAAGATCGTCAGCCAGATCAAGCTGGGCGGCCTGCCGGGCAACGTCTTCCTGATGCACTCCACCTATCCCAGCACGGCGCAGGCGCTGCCGCGTGTGATCGCGGAACTGCGGGCCAAGGGCTGTGAGTTCGTCACCCTGTCGGAATGGCTGGAACGGGCGCGCGTCCTGGCTCTCCCGAAGATCGTCAACGCCGGCATGCCTACGCCGGCCGCGGAGCCGGCGACCGACCGCCAATAGGACACACGCCAAAGCACCGGCCACCGGAAAAGCGGCGTCTTCACCGGCCGGTCTTGCCGTCCTGCGCCTTGCGGAGTTGGGCGTACTGGCGAATGACCGCATCGACCTCCGTCGGCAGGATGCTCCAGGTCGCACCGAACGTGTCGCCCTTGATCTCCACCACCGAGACGGTCGCGTTGAAGGTGAATTTGCCGGCAGCGTCGTCGACACGCACCGCCACCTTGGCGTTCTGGCCGACGACCAGCGACCCGTCGAACCCGCGCGCGACGAACCCCTTGGTCGTCAGCGACACGATGGGAAAGCTCTTTCCGTCGCATTGGATGACGCTGACCGGCATGCGGGCGGCCGGCTTGGCCGCCTTCTTGTCGCCCACCGTAACCTTCAGGAAATCGAAAAGCCCCATTCCGCGCCCCCGAAAAACCGCCCCGGACAGCCGGGTGGAAGGGCGAACGCCGCCCTCACCCGCGATTAAACGCGGGCAGGCTTCGTGTAGCAACGGAATCCTGTGGATAGACGCTGCGATGACGGTCAGTCGCGGCCGATCAACGGCGGTCCATGTCGGCGACCCACATCCTGCATGGTGGTCCAGGCTCGCTGCGCCCGCCTGACCGACAGCACGGCGAAGGGCAGCAGGGTGATGAGGACGACCGCCATGCCGACCAATACCGACAAGGCCCCAAGCGCGTCGGAGGCGGGCAGCCGCGCCATCAGGCCGGCCAGGAGATGCAGGATCAGGGCGCCCAGCACCGAGGCCCCCAGCAGCGGCCCGACGACCGCAGGCAGCAATCCCGGAAAGCGGCGGACCGGACGCTCGGCCGATCCGGTGACCGATCCGGCGGCGGCTTCGCCATTCACCCATCCGGACCGGACCGCCGGGTACGATATGCCGGCGACGCCTCGCACAACGCTCCGCATTGGCACCTCCGCTCTGACTGTTCTTCCGCACTCCGTACGGTCGCATCTCGACCGGACCCATCGGGTTAGCGACGGGCCGGTTCTGGAACTATAGGATGCTTTCTCCAGTCTGGCTAAAATCCAATGCGGCTACCCCCTTGCGCCGCCTGCCGCTCCAGGCTCGGCCCAAAGTACAGGCATCGAACGTACAGGTTCCGCCGGTCGGCACGGCAAAGCTATGACCGCGGGCCAAGCCCGCAGTCTCCACAGAGGCTGTGGATAACTGTGTGGGCAAGCGGTGCGCAGTCCCGATTCGCTCCAAGCGATTCAAGGGCCCCGCTGTGTTTGCCCAGAAAACAGGCAATTCACGTAAGCGACTGATTTAAAAGAAAGATCATGTTTTGTCGGCTCTAAAGGCCCCGGCGGCGTGTCAACCGAAATCTGTCACATTCCGCACGGCCCTTCGATTTCACACCCTGATGTGCCCTGTTGACAACTGCCCCCATGGGCATTGCACCATCGTTGCGGGTGAGGCGGCCCCAATCGACCGCCCTATGACCTTCGGAGAGGCGAGGCCCGCAACCCCCGGCGCGGCCTAGCTTTCCGTGCTCTCCGTCTTCGCCCAGCAACGCAGAACCTCCGCCACGCTCCAGGCCTGGGAGATGCAGCCGCGCGGGGTGAAGGGCGCCTCGGCGTCGAAAATCTCGCTGATGGTGCCGATGCCGGCTTCGTCCAGATGCGGCAGGAAGCCCTCCAACAGCCGGCGCCCCCCTGCCTTGTCCTCCGGATGCAGCTTCAGCCATGCATCGACATAGGGCCCGATCAGCCAGCCCCAGACGGTCCCCTGGTGATAGGCCGCGTCGCGCGCCCGCAGGTCGCCGAAATACTTCGCCTTGTAGTCGCGGCATCCCGGCGCCAGCGAGCGCAGCCCGACCGGGGTCAGCAGTCGGCTACGCACCGTTTCCACCACCGGCTCCCACCGGTCGCGTTCCAGCACCGGATGGTCCAGCGAGATGGCGAAGATCTGGTTGGGCCGGCAGGCGATGTCGTCGCCATGCTCGCCATCCACCACATCGAACAGATGTCCCGCCGATGGGCACCAGAAGCGGGCGTTGAAGGAGGCGCGCGCCTGATCGGCCAGTTCGCTCAGCGGGCGGGCGGCCGCCTCGCCGTCCTCCTCACGCAGCCAGCCGGCCATCAGCCGCAGGGCGTTGTGCCACAGCGCATTGATCTCCACCGCCTTGCCCCGGCGCGGCGTGACCACCCAGTCATCGACCTTGGCGTCCATCCAGGTCAGCTGGTAGCCCTCCTGCCCCTGGAGCAGCAGCCCGTCCCGGGGGTCGACGCCGATGCCGAAGCGGGTGCCGCGGCGGTGGAAATCGATCACCTCGCGCAGCTTGGGCAGCAGCAGGCGCAGCGTATCGCGGTCGCCGGTGGCCGCCAGATAGCGGTGCAGCGCATGGAAGAACCACAGCGTGGCGTCGGCGGTGTGGTACAGCCCGCGGTCCTTGCCGTCGGGGAACATGTTGGGGATCAGGCCGTCGCGGATGTAATGGCCGAAGGTGTGCAGGATCCACCCCGCCTCCAGATGGCGGCCGGTCGCCAGCGTCAACCCCTCCAGCGCGATCATGGTGTCGCGGCCCCAATCGGTGAACCAGTGGTAACCGGCGATCACCGTCCGCACCTCGTCACCCTCCGCCCGCGCCCGCATCTGGTCGGCGACACGGCCGGCCGGCACGAACAGGAAGCTGTCGGCGGACAGCACCAGCTCCGCCATCGCGCCGTTGCGCAAGGACGGATGGGCGTTCTGGATGATGCGGCGGCGGCGCTCGGCCTCGAAGCCCAGCACGTCGGCCGGCGGCAGCGCCTCCAGCCGCCACCAGTCCTCGGTCGCGGCGGCGAAGGTGATGCTCTGCCCCGCCCCGACCTCGCCGCTGAAATAGCCGGGCGTCCACAGGGAGCCGCGCGCCTGATAGCCGCGCTCGTCCTCCACCCGGTAGTAGACGTCGCGGCGGATGCCGCCGTCGAGCGTCATCGGGAAATCGCCACCCTCGATCGCCATCCGGAGCACCGGCAGGTCCGGCCCGGCCGAGACCTCGTAGCGCTGCCCCGCTACGGTGATGCGGTAGGCGCCGGCCAGCGGCCGGTCCACCGCCGATTCCAACGTGCGGAAGGCCAATACAGGCCGCAGGCGCAACTGCACCGGCGCCTTCGCCTCCATGACCCTGTAGGTGACATGGACGATGTTCTGCGCGTGCGGCAGGACGATCTGCTTCTCGATCACCGCCCCGCCGGCGCGGAAACGCCAGACCGGCAACCCGGCCTCCATGCGGAACTCCTGAAGGGCGGCGGTCTGCCCTTCCCCCGCTTCCCCACTTGGCGGATCGTCACTCGATGGATCGCCTCCGGTATCCCGGCAGCTCAGATGGTAACTATGGCCATCGGCGTCGATGACGACGTCGCTCAACTGGCTCAGCATCAGCACGCGGCCGAGCGGGGCCGGCAACGCGGCGACCAGCAGCCCGTGATACCGCCGCGTCACCGCCCCCGACACCGAGCCGGAGGCGTAGCCGCCCAATCCGTTGGCGACCAGCCATTCGCGGGTCTCCGCGCCGTTGGGACCGGTGTTCAGGACCTCGCGCGACAGGGTGCGGACGAAATCAGCCATGGTGGACCTATGCTCAGCTATCGGTTTCCGACCCCTTGGAAACCATGATGACCGGGGTTGTGTTGCCTCCGGCCTCGTCGCTTTTTCTCGGAAACTGCCATGCAGGTCCCAGGACGAGCGCAGCATGGCCGGGTAGCCGCCACGCACCGTCCGGCTGCTCCACCGCCGCAGTGCCGGAGCCGCCATAGGCGGGATCCTCGCTGGACCACAGCACCGTCCAGGCACCGTCCAGCGGCGGGGCCAGCAGCGGGTCCGCCAGCGCCCGCAGGGTCAGGTCACGGCCCAGATTGACCAGCATCAGGCGGTCATCTCCTTCCTTCTCGCCGAAGAACCGCAACATGAAAGCCTCCTCCCCCAGCACGGCGCCATCCATCCCGCCGATACGCTGGGCCGCGAAGACCGGATCCTCCCGGCGCAGACGCAGCAGGTCGCGATGCAGCGCCCATACGCCGGCGTTGCTTTCGCGCTCCCGGTGATCGAGCTTGCAGCGGGTGAAGCTGTCCTCCGCATGGGGCTTGGGCAAGGCCGCCCGCATCGCCGGGGCCGCGATGCTGGGGAACTGGGCCAGGAACTCCACCCTGCCCTGCTCGACCAGTTCGGCAAGCTCCGGTTTGTGGTCGGCGAAATAGAGGAAGGGCGCACTGGCGGCGAACTCCTGTCCCTGGAACAGCATCGGCGTGCCGGGACCGAGCAGGATCAGCGCCGTCATCGCCCGCAGCCGCCCCGGCGTCGTCAGGGCATGCAGCCGCTGCCCGCGGGCGGAGTTGGCGATCTGGTCGTGATTCTGCAGAAAGCTGACGAAGGCCGGCCGCGGCACGGTGAAGGCCGGCATGCCGCGCCGCTTGCCCTGCCAGCGATACCACTGTCCCTGATAGAGGAAACCGTACTTCATCGCCGACACGAATTCCTGCGGCGTGCCGCGATAGTCGGTGTAGTAGGCCTCCGTCCGTCCGGTCAGCGCCACCATGGCCGAATGATGCAGGTCGTCGTTCCAGATGGCGCACAGCCCGCAGCCGCCCTCGTCGGCCGGCTTTACCATGCTGGCATGCTGCGGCTCGTTCTCCCCGACCAGGATGGTGGCACGCCCGTTCGCAGCCTTACGCACGGCACGGGAAATTTCGGTCAGGATGTGCGGGCCGCCATGGTCTTCGCTGCCGTCGTGGATCGACTGGGTGGCGTCCAGCCGCAGCCCGTCCAGATGATACTCCTCGATCCAGAAGGCGGCGTTGGTCAGGAAGAACTCCCGCACAGGCTTCGAATTGGGACCATCGAAGTTGATCGCCTCGCCCCATTCGTTCCGGTAGCGATCGGTGAAGTAGTCTTCGGCAAAGCATTTCAGGTAATTGCCGTCCGGACCGAAATGGTTGAAGACCACGTCGAGGATGACGGCGAGCCCCAGCCGGTGGGCCTCGTTCACGAAGCGCCGCATGGCGTCGGCATCGCCATAGAGCCGGGTCGGCGCGAAGAGGTTCACCCCGTCATAACCCCAGCCGAAGCGGCCGGGAAACTCCGACACCGGCATCACCTCCAGCACCGTCACACCCAGATCGGCCAGCGCCGGCAGTTGCGTCAGCGCGGCATCCCAGGTCCCCTCCCGCGTGAAGGTGCCGATGTGCATCTCATAGATCACCTGCCCCCGGATGGCACGGCCGCGCCAGTCCTGGTCGGTCCAGGCGAAGCGGTGCGGATCGATCAGCTGCGAGGGCCCATGCGGCCCCTCCGGCTGGAAGCGCGACATCGGGTCGGGACAGAGCATCCCCTTGCCGTCCAGCCTGAAACGGTAGAGTCCACCCGCGTCCAGCCCCGGCACCGCGCCGGAGAAATAGCCGTTCTCTTCGCGGTCCAGCGCCGTTGCCCGCCCGTCCGGCTCGGCCACCAGCTCCACCCGCTCGGCCTTCGGCGCCCAGACCCGCGCATGGGCGCCGCCAGGATGAAGCTCCACCCCGATGGGCCAGCGGCGCTTGACCGTAGCCCGAGCCTGTTCGACGGGCGGTACTGTGACGGACATCTTCACGGCGACAGGCCCCCCAATATGAGTCGTGCGAACTTGCCTTGTGGGCATGGACAACAGGGGCGGAGCGGCGCGGTTACGGCAGGCGGGAAAAATTGCTTCGGTATCTACGGATTTCCGAGATCCCGAGGGACTTCAGGAAAGGGGCCGGGCGACGGTACCCGCGATCAAACCCTCTCGCCGAAGCTCCGCGCAGCGGCATCGATCACCAGCGGATGGGCGCGAAGCGCGGTCAACGCCGCTTCGACCTTGTCGTCGGCGACCTCCAGCGTCACCACGACGTCCGAACGGTCACCGCGTTCGGCATCCCGCTCCTCCCGCCCCCGCTGCACGACGTTGCCGAAACGGTCACGCAGACTGCCGACGATCTCGGCCTCCACGCCCCGGCCGCGTTCGGCGGGATAGGCATAGACCAGCTCCATGGCGCTCTCCCTTCCCTCTATCCCTGTGGGGCGAAGACGACGCGCATGCAGGCGTCGGCCTTCTCCTTGAACATGCGGTAGGCCTGCGGGCCGTCGTCCAGCGGCAAGCGGTGCGTCATCAGATAAGAGGGGTCCAGATCGCCGTTGCGGATGTGCTCGAACAGCCGCTCGGCGTAGCGCTGGCCGTTCTGCTGGCCCATGCGGAAGGTCAGGCCCTTGTTCATCGCCGCCCCCATCGGGAACTTGTCGATCAGCCCGCCATAGACACCGACGATCGACAGGGTGCCGCCCTTGCGACAGCTCTCGATCATCTGGCGCAGCACCGCCGGCCGGTCGGTCTGCAAGCCCACCGCCTGCTTGGCCCGGTCATACAAATCCTCCACCGCGCTCGACGCGCTGTCCGCCTCCATGCCGACGGCATCGATGCAGACATCGGGACCGCGACCGCCGGTCATCGCCTGCAACGCATCGAAGATGTCGACGCGGCTGTAGTCCAGAGTCTCCGCCCCGGCCTTCATCTGGGCGGCGCGCAGCCGGTCGGGAAAACGGTCGATGCCGATCACCCGCTCCGCTCCCAGCAGGGCGGCGCTGCGCATCGCCATCTGGCCGACGCCGCCGCAGCCCCACACCGCCACCACGTCGCCGGGCTTGATCCCGGCCATATCGGCGGCCATGTAGCCGGTCGGCACGGCATCGGACACGAAGACCGCCTGCTCGTCGCTCACCCCGTCGGGCACGCGGAAAGCGTTGAAGTCGGCATAGGGCACGCGGACATATTCGGCGTGGCTGCCGGCATAGCCGCCGAAGGCGTGGCTGTAGCCGAAGATGCCGGCACCGCAATGGCCGTAGGCGGTGCGGGCATAGTCCGGATTGGGATTGGAATTGTCGCACAGCGAGCTTTCGCCGTGCCGGCAGTGCCCGCAATGGCCGCAGCCGATGACCGACACGGTGATGACCCGGTCGCCACGGTTGAGATAGCGGACCTCCGGTCCCTTCTCCACGATCTCGCCCAGGAACTCGTGGCCGATGATGTCGCCCGGCCGCATGGTCGGCACATAGCCGTCGATCAGGTGCAGATCCGACCCGCAGGTCGATGAAAGCGCCACCTTGACGATCACGTCATGCGGATTGACCAGAACCGGGTCGGGCACGCGCTCCACCCGGAGGTCGTTGGTTCCGTTCCAACAGAGCGCCTTCATTCCGTCGCCTCCCGGAAGGAACCGGAGGCTCCGCCGCGCGGCTGCCGTTCGATGGTGGACAGTTCGCTCGTCTCCACCCGCTGCTTCAACCGGCGAAGCGCCTCTTCGGCCTGTCCGGCCGGCGTCGTGCCCAGATGGGCCGCCACCTCGGCGGCCGGGACCCGGTAGACCAGCGTCAGCCGCACCTCGGTGCCACGGTCACCCGGCGCCGGGCTCAGCATCAGCGAGGCACGGTGCGGCAACGCCGTTTCGCCCACCGTGTGCCAGGTCAGCAGCCGGTCCTCATCGATGCGGTCGAGCACGCAACGCCAATCCAGGTCCTGCCCGTCCGGCTTCATGCCGGACTTGGCAATCCAGCGGCTTTCGGTCGCCGACAGCACATCGACCCGTTCCAGTTGCGGCATCAGCTTCGGCAGGTTGGCGAGGTTGCGCCAGAAGCGGAAGATCGTCCCCGCGTCCGACGCGACGGTGACGACCGCCTGCGTCCGCTCCGGCGTCAACGACCGGCGGCGGGAGGCCGGAAGGCTGCGCCAGGAGCCGGGCCATGCGCCGGAGCTCGACGTCCTGCCCACCGGCCGCCCGCCGAAGGGTTGCAGCCCCAGGGCCCCGGCAGCGAACAGGCCGGCGCCGCCCAACGCCATCATCGCCCCACCCCAACCCGGCTTCCGCAGCCCCAGCACGCCGAGCGCGGTACCACCCATCATGGCGAGCCAGCGACCGCCGGTCGCGACCTCGCCTGAACCAAGGCCCGAAAGAAAAGAGTCCGGCTGCGGCCAGCGGCCCCGCCCGGTCAGACTGTTCGACGCCATCGCCGCTCCTTTCCCGTTTGTCCAAAGGCTATGGACAGAGAACAGCCGGGTTGCGGCTTCGTTGCCTCACCCGCCGTGGCAAGCGGCAACCGCAGGGCGCTCCGCGCTGTTACCATCCACAGCAGCAAAGATCGGAAGGGAGGATGGCCGTGCCTCTTCTGGACGCCAGCATGGGCAACATCAACACCGAGGGCTTTCGGCCGGTGACGCTGGAAACCGACCGTGGCCCGGTCGAGGCCCGCTATTACCCGGCGCCCGGCGGAGAACTGGCGGTGCTGTGGGTCGGCGGAGTCGGCGGCGGATTCGACACCCCGGCACGCGGACTCTACCCCCGCCTGGCCGCCGACCTGACCGCCGACAACGTCGCATCGCTTCGTCTGCGCTTCCGCGATCCGCGCGATCTGGAGGAAGCGGTGTATGACACGCTGTGCGGGCTGAGCTTTCTTGGACGCCAGGGCATCCACCATGTCGCGCTGGTCGGCCATTCCTTCGGCGGCGCGGTGGTCATCCAGGCCGCGGCATCGAACCGCGGGGCGACCTGCACCGTGGTGACGCTGGCGACCCAGGGGTATGGCACCGATCCGGTCGCGGACCTGTCCTGCCCCATCCTGCTGATCCATGGCGAGGCGGACGAGATCCTGCCGCCCAGCTGTTCCATCCACGTCCATCGCAAGGCACGAGACCGGAAGAAGCTGGTTCTGGTCCCCGGCACCGGCCATGCGCTGGATGAGGCGTCGGAGGCGGTCTGCCGCGAGGTGCGCGACTGGCTGAAGGAGTATTTGCTGGAACGATAAGGGGGCCGCAGCCCCCTCGATCGATCCTCCTCAGCTTTCCTTCGCCTTCTGCGTATCGCTGATCGGTTGCACCCCGGCCGGGTGATCCTGCTGCTGTTGCTGCTGCTGTTGCGCCGGCTGCTGTTGCTGCTGTTGCTCCGCCGGCGCCTCGCGGCGCGGCGGGCCGGCCTTCACGTCCTGATAGACCGCCTTGGCGATCTCCAGCAGCTCCTCCTTCGACAGGCGGCCGGCCAGCGCATAGGCCAGCGGTCCCTCGACCCAATAGAAGGTCGCGACGTCGCCGTTCTGGGTGAAGCTGAAGTTGGACTGGTTGCCGCTCTGGGGGGCGCCGACGAACAGGGTGATCCGCTTGTTGCCGTCGTTGGCGTACATGTACTGCGCGCCGGCACCGAGATCGGTCGGCAGCGACCGGCCACCGATCAGGCGGTAGCCGACACGACCCAGGTCCGGGCCGAAGACGTCGCGCCCCATGCGCTTGGACAGCCAGCCGTTCAGCTCATCCTGGTTGTCGGCGCCAAGCTCCACCTGGAACCGTTCGTCCGACGTGTAGAAGCGGTGCGCCTGGGTGGCTTCCTGGGCGAAGGTGGCGAGCGTCTGGCGCTGCTGGGCGACGGGGGCGACGACCTGCTGGTCGACTCCGCGCCCCATCCAGCCGCCCGCCGCACCGGCGACCACCAGCATCACCGCCGCGGCGAAGCGCACCAGCGGACGGGCATGCCAGGCCGGACGGTTGTCGTTGAAGGCGATGCGCCCCTTCAGCCGGTCGGACAACTCCTGGACCCTGTCGCTCGGCGGTTCGCGCAGGACGGTGTCGAACATCTCGTGCAGCAGCGTCGCCTGGGCGCGGTAGTCCTCCGCCCGGCGCGCCGCTTCCGGATCCTCGGCAAGCCATCGCTCCACGGCCAGACGGCGGTTGCCGTCAAGCTGTCCATCGACATAGGCGTGGAGTTCGTCCTCCGTGACCCGTCCCATTCCCTGATGCGCATTCATCACTTCACCCGCCGGAGGGTGACGCCACCCTCGTTCGCCAGTTTCGCCCGCACCGCCTCGCGCGCCCGTGAAAGGCGCGACATGACGGTCCCGATCGGCACGCCGAGCATGTCGGCGACCTCGTCGTACTTCAGGCCCTCCAGCGCCACCAGAAGCAGCACCTTGCGCTGTTCCTCCGGCAACTCGTCGACCGCGCGCATCATTTCGCGCAGTTCGACCCGCTCTTCCTGCCGGGGCGGGCTGACCAGCTTGGATTCGACGTCGTCGACGTCGACCTCCTGCGGCCGGGCGGCCTTGGAACGGACCTGATTGACGTGGATGTTGTGCAGGATGGTGAAAAGCCATGCCCGCAGGTTCGTCCCCGCCTGGAAGCTGTCGGCGCGCGCCACCGCGCGCGTCAGCGCCTCCTGCACCAGATCCTCCGCATCCGCGCTGTTGCGAAGCAACGCGCGCGCGTAGCGCCGCAAGGACGCGATGTGGACTTCCAGATCGACCCCGAATTTGCTCAACCGCGCACCCGATCCTTACCGATCACGCCACGGCTCACGCCATGGCCTTCCCCCTCCTCCCGAAAGGACGGACGGGACGACACGGCGCCGCAACTCCAAGGGCCGGGCCGGCCCGTTCGACCCTGCGGCCGAAGGGGAGACCCGATGCATATGGGTGCGAACGCGCGCCGCGCATCCTTTATTCCAGACTTTGTCGGGCTTGCAGCAAAATTTGTGCGGAACGGCCACGCTTGTGCCGAAAAGGCTTCAGGCCGGTCGTGTCGATGACCGCTGGAGATACCGCTGCCGCTGTCTGCGACACGCCGCAGCTCATGGTGCGGTTGGTGGGCCCGGCCGGATTTGAACCGACGACAACACCGTTATGAGCGGCGCGTTCTAACCGCTGAACTACAGGCCCTACCGCGGGGCGCACTTTGCGACAGAATTTCGGGGAAATGCAACCCCTCGTTCACCGCCCCGACGCAGAAGCCCGGAAACGGAAACGGGGGCCGATCGGCCCCCGCCTCATCACGAAACCGGACGCTTCCTATCAGGTATCCAGGAAGCTGCGCAGCTTGCGCGACCGCGACGGGTGCTTCAGCTTGCGCAACGCCTTCGCCTCGATCTGGCGGATGCGCTCGCGGGTCACGTTGAACTGCTGGCCGACTTCTTCCAGCGTGTGATCGGTGTTCATGCCGATGCCGAAGCGCATGCGCAGCACACGCTCCTCGCGCGGCGTCAGCGAGGCCAGGACGCGGGTCGTCGTCTCGCGCAGGTTCGCCTGGATGGCGGCGTCGAGCGGCAGGACCGCGTTCTTGTCCTCGATGAAGTCGCCGAGATGCGAATCCTCCTCGTCGCCGATCGGCGTCTCGAGGGAGATCGGCTCCTTGGCGATCTTCAGGACCTTGCGGACCTTTTCCAGCGGCATCATCAGACGCTCGGCCAGCTCTTCCGGGGTCGGCTCGCGGCCGATCTCGTGCAGCATCTGGCGGCTGGTGCGGACCAGCTTGTTGATCGTCTCGATCATGTGGACCGGGATGCGGATGGTCCGCGCCTGGTCCGCGATGGAGCGGGTGATCGCCTGACGAATCCACCAAGTGGCGTAGGTCGAGAATTTGTAGCCGCGCCGGTACTCGAACTTGTCCACCGCCTTCATCAGGCCGATGTTGCCCTCCTGGATCAGGTCCAGGAACTGAAGGCCGCGGTTCGTGTACTTCTTGGCGATGGAGATGACGAGACGCAGGTTGGCCTCGACCATCTCCTTCTTGGCGCGGCTCGCTTCCTTCTCGCCCTTCTGGACGGTGGAGACGATGCGGCGGAACTCGTTGATCGGCAGGCGCGCTTCCTCGGCGACGTTGGAGATCGCCTCGCGCGTCTTGCGGATGTCGCCGTCGTACTTCTCCGCGAACTTGCCCCAGGTCTTGGGGTTCAGGCCGCGGATGCGCTCCAGCCAGTTCGGGTCCAGCTCGTGGCCGAAATACTGGTTCAGGAAGTCCTCGCGCTTCACCCGGCACTCGGTGGCCATGCGCAGCAGACGGCCTTCGAAGCCGGTCAGCTTGCGGTTCAGGCCATAGAGCTGTTCGACCAGCTGCTCGATGCGCTGGTTGTTCAGGCGGACCGTGTTCATCAGCTCGACCATTTCGAGCTTCAGCTTGTCGTACTTCTTGTCCGTCTGCTTGGCGACGTCCTCGCCGCGCTGCATCGCGCCCATGCGGGCCTCGTGCAGCTTGTGCAGTTTGTCGTAGGTCGCCTTGATGTTCTCGAAGGTCTCGATGACCTGCGGCTTCAGCGCGGCTTCCATCGCCGACAGCGACAGGCTGTTCTCGCCCTCTTCGCCCTCTTCGCCCTCCTCGCCCTCGCCTTCGGCACGCGGCGGACGCGGCTCGTCGCCCTCCTCGCCGGCCGCCGCATCGTCGGCGGGAGGAGCGGCCGCGGCGGCGCCGGGGGTGCCGCCGGCGGCTTCGACCGCCTCGGCAAGCCCCTCCGGCATCTCCTCGCCGTCCGGGCCGCCGCCGTAGGTGGCGTCCAGGTCGATGATGTCGCGCAGCAGCATCTTCCCTTCCATCAGGGAATCATGCCACTCCAGGATGGCGCGGATGGTCAGCGGCGATTCGCAGATCGCGCCGATCATCATCTCGCGGCCGGCTTCGATCCGCTTGGCGATGGCGATTTCGCCTTCGCGCGACAGCAGCTCCACCGAACCCATCTCGCGCAGATACATGCGCACGGGGTCGTCGGTGCGGCCGATGTCGTCGTCGTCGAGGTTGCCCGACGAACGGCCTTCGCCCTCGCCGCCGGCCTCGCCGCTGTTCTCCGAATCCTGCTCTTCCGATTCGACGATGTTGATGCCCATCTCGGACAGCATCGCCATCGTGTCTTCGATCTGCTCGGACGAGGACGAATCCTGCGGCAGCGCTGCGTTCAGCTCGTCATAGGTGACATACCCGCGCTCCTTGCCGCGGGCGATCATCTTCTTGACGGCCAAACCCATGCCGTCCATCAGAGGACCGTCTGCGGATTCCTCCCGCGTTTCGGAAACTTCCACGCTGTTCGCAGCTTTCGTGGCCATGCGATCGGTGCCCCCGCATTACCCCAGTGAATAAAGACGAAAGGAGCGCCCGGTCCCGGTTGCCCGGCCCGTCCGCTCCACCCCCAACCTTGTATCTACCCAGAACCCGCCATCACAGAAACTGTCATGCGGCCCCGTCCTGATTAACCGCTTCCTGTCGAACCGTGACCCATCGACCGGCGCCAAAACTGCTGACAATACAGATCATCAACCGTCAGACATCGTCAAAGTCACTGTCGTCCGACATACCCAAGCCGGACTTTATGGCCTCCTGCTGAAGAGCCACGACCCTCGCGAAGTTCGCTTCGCTGTTGTCACGGGTCAAAGCAGCCTTCGCTTCCCTAAGATCGTCGAGCACCCGCTCGTGATGCAGATGCCGCCACGCAGGCCACCATCCCTTCCGGGCGTCCTCCTCAGAGGCCTCCGGACGGGCGAAGCCGGCATGGACATAGGTCGACTCGCCTAGCAAAGCACCGACCATGGTCTCATGGCCGGCGGATGACAAGTGGCGACAAAGCGCAGCGGCGTCAAGTGCCGAGTCGTGGTTGCGGTCGTCGGACAGGCATTCGATGACCGCCCAGCGCAGTTTTTCCAGCTCCGGGTCACCGAATGGCAACAGCCCCAGCGGCTCGGCCAGTTCGCCGAACAATTCCGGATGGTTGATCAGGGTGGCCAGGAGAATCCGCTCCCGCATCGAGGCGAGGCGGGAGGCGCGGCCGCGCCCCTCCCCCACCGGCTTCGACGTCAGGCGACCGGGCGTGCCCGGCACATGGCGGCGCGGCGCCTCGCCGAAACGGCCGCGCCCCTGCCCCGGCACCCATGGCCCCCTGTTGTAGGCCGGCCGCGCCGGGGCGAAGGCCTCGTCGACACGGCGGCGCATCTCGGTCCGGTAGAAGCTCTGCACGTCACGGTCGGCAATGGCGGCGACGCGGGCTTCCAGCGCCGCCTTCACCGCCGCCTTGGCCTCCGGTGTATCGGTCGGCCGCCCCTCGCTCTCCATCCGCCACAGGGCGTCGGACAGCGGCATGGCGGCCTCCAGCACCGCGCCCATCGCCTTGGGTCCTTGCGCGCGGATCAGGCTGTCGGGGTCCTCGCCCTCGGGCAGGAAGGCGACCCGGGCCGACTGGCCGGGAGCGAGGTGCGGCAAAATGCGCTCCACCGCCCGCCACGCCGCACGCCGGCCGGCATTGTCGCCATCGAAACAGAGGAAGGGCACCTTCTCGGCCGCAGGAATCAGTTTCCACAGCTCCTGCACCTGCGTCTCGGTCAGTGCGGTGCCCAGCGGCGCCACGGCCCCCTCGAAACCGGCGCGGACCAGCGCGATGACGTCCATATAGCCTTCGGCGACGATCACCGGCTTGCCGTCGGCCGCCGCCTGCCGCGCCCGCGACAGGCCGTAGAGCAACGTACCCTTGTGGAAGAGCGGGGTATCGGCGGTGTTGACGTATTTCGGCCCGTCGCCCTCCAGGATCCGCCCGCCGAAGGCCACCACCTGCCCGCGTCGGTCGGTGACCGGAAACATCACCCGGTTTCGGAAGAAGCTGTAGGGCGCCCGGCCATCGTCCGGCCGCTTCAGCAGCCCGGCATTGACCATGTCCTCGTCGGAGAAGCCCTGTTTGCCGAGATAGGTGCGCAGCGCATTCGAGTCGCCGGGCGCAAAGCCCAGACGGAAGCGGGCGATGGCCTCGCCGTCCAGCCCGCGGCGCATGAAATAATCCAGTCCCACCCGGCCGGCGGAGGTGTGCAACTGCTGCTCGAACCAGCGTGCCGCCTGCTCGACGAGATCGTGCAGGGTCTTGCGCCGCTCGTAGCGCTGCCGGTCCTCCTCGGTCGGACGCGGCACCGGCAGGCCGGCCTCGCCGGCCAGATGCTCGACCGCCTCGGGAAAGCCGAGATTGTCGTGGCGCATCACGAAGCCGATGATGTCGCCATGGGCACCACAGCCGAAGCAATGGAAGAAGCCCTTCTGGTCGTTGACGTAGAAGGACGGCGACTTCTCATTGTGGAAGGGACAGGGCGCCTTGTACTCGCGGCCGGCGCGGATCAGACGCAGGCGCTTGGAGACCACTTCCGACAAGGTCAGCCGGGTGCGCAGCTCTTCCAGGAATTGGGGCGGGAAAGCCATGGTTGAACGGTCACCAGGGTGCGGAGCGTTGGGAGACGGAAGGGCGCAAGGCTATAGCAGAGGCATAGTATGGGAACCAGCGCCGCCGCCCCCAAGGGGCGCAGAGGGTGCAGGCGGCAGGCTTCAGCCCGGCTGCCCGACGAGGTGCGTCACGACGTAGAGCGCAGCCAACGGCACCTGACAGTCGATCTCCTCCAGACGCAGCACCTCGTCCGCACGGATCACCAGCGGGCTTTCCGCCCAGCTTCCATCCTCCTGCCGCCAGGGGCGTCAGGCATGAGCCTAGCCTGAGCCGCCCCGCAGCGGCCGGCGCCCCTTGCCTTACTTGCCGAAAAGTCGCGCCTTCACCAGAACGCCAGCCTTGGCGAAGTCCATCTGGCCGGCATAACGGGCCTTCAGTCCGGCCATCACCTTGCCCATGTCCTGGATGCCGGTGGCACCCAGTTCGGTCACGACGGCGTCGACGGCGGCGGCGGCCTCCTCCTCGTTCATCTGCCTGGGCAGGAAGCGTTCGATGACCGCGATCTCGTCACGCTCCTGCTGGGCCAGTTCGGGCCGGCCGCCCTGCTCGTACATCCCCGCCGATTCGTTGCGCTGCTTCACCATCGACTGAAGCATCGACAGGATGCCCGCGTCGTCGATGCCGTCGGTCGCACCGCGGGTGCGGGCTTCGATATCGCGGTTCTTAAGCTCGGTGAGGATCAGGCGCAGGGCGGAGACCGCGCGCTGCTCCTTCGCGCGCATCGCATCCTTGAGCGAATCGGTGAACTGCGTGCGCAACGTCATGTCCTGTCTTCCTTGTTGGTCGAGCCGGGAATTGCCATCCGGCATACCGGCCGACTATTCCGAAAATGGCGTCCGATTTCCATGGCAAAAGCCCCGGCCGGAGATGGACCGCCGCCGGAGCTCGCCGAGCTTGTCGACGGTTCAAGGCCGCCCTGCAAAGCTATTGCTGGAAATCGGGCGTCCAATCGTCATATAGGATGTCCGGCCCATCCGATCAGCCCACTCGATCCCACATAACCGCCTGATTCCGGCGGAGATGGGGTGCGAGCGGCTACGTGTGCGCGCCCGGCGGGACGCTAGGCCGTCGCCGTTCCGCCGATCACCCGATCCGTCGCCGGCCGCGGTTTTTGGGAAGGTTCACAGGAATGACTCTCGCCACTCCCCCCTCCGACAATGCGGTTCACACCGGCGTCCTGGTCCTGGCCGACGGCACCGTGTTCCGCGGCCGAGGCATCGGCGCCACGGGGGATTCGGTGGGCGAGGTGTGCTTCAACACCTCGATGACCGGCTATCAGGAGATCCTGACCGATCCCAGCTACGCCGGCCAGATCATCACCTTCACCTTCCCGCACATCGGCAACACCGGCGCCAACCTCGAGGACATCGAGACGATCACGCCGGCCGCCCGTGGCCTGATCCTGCGCGCCGACATCACCGACCCGTCCAACTGGCGTGCCACCCGCCATCTCGACGACTGGCTGAAGAGCTACGGCCTCGTCGGTCTGACCGGGATCGACACCCGTCGCCTGACCCGCCGCATCCGCGACCTGGGCGCGCCGAACGGAGTCGTCGCCCATGCCCCGGACGGCAAGTTCGACATCGAGGCGCTGGTCGCCAAGGCCAAGGGCTGGCCGGGGCTGGAGGGCATGGACCTCGCCAAGGACGTGTCCTGCCGCCAGACCTATGACTGGACCGAAGCCGGCTGGACCATCGGCGGCGGCTACGCCACCCAGGACAAGCCGCAGTACCATGTCGTCGCCATCGATTACGGCGCCAAGCGCAACATCCTGCGCTGCCTCGCCGCGTCCGGCTGCAAGGTGACGGTGGTGCCGTCGACCGCGTCGGTCGAGGACGTGATGCGCCACCAGCCGGACGGCGTCTTCCTGTCCAACGGCCCCGGCGACCCCGCCGCCACCGGCGAATATGCCGTGCCGACGATCAAGGGCCTGCTGGACACCGGCGTGCCGATGTTCGGCATCTGCCTGGGCCACCAGATGCTGTCGCTGGCGCTCGGCGCCAAGACCACCAAGATGCCGCTGGGCCATCGCGGCGCCAACCATCCGGTGAAGGATCTCGCCTCCGGCCGGGTCGAGATCACCAGCCAGAACCATGGCTTCGTCGTCGTGCCGGAGACCCTGCCGGCCGACGCCGAGGTCACCCATGTCAGCCTGTTCGACGGCACCAACGAGGGCATCCGCCTGAAGGACAAGCCGGTCTTCTCGGTGCAGTACCATCCGGAAGCCTCGCCCGGCCCGCAGGACAGCCACTATCTGTTCGACCGTTTCGTCCAGCTGATCGCCGAGAAGAAGGCGGCCTGACGCCGGATATCGGCCGGATTGTCGACAAAGGGGGGAGCCGCGGGTGCGGTTTCCCCCTTTTCTTTGCGGCATCGGCCTGCGACGGACCATCCTGGCCGACGGCCCGGCTCGAACCATATGGTTCGGCATGCGCCTCCCCGATCATCCCTTCGACGCCAAGCCTCCGCCAGCCGCCGATGTCAATGGCCCCGCCTGTCCACTCTGCGGCCGGCCGATGGTGCCGGGTGCCAGCCTGAACGAACATCACCTGATCCCGCGCACCTATGGCGGACGGGACACGGTGACGATGCACCGCATCTGCCACGCCAAGATCCACGCCGTGCTGACCGAACAGCAGCTTCGCGACCACTATCACGGGATCGAGGCGCTCCGCGGCCATCCCGACATCGCCGCCTTCATCCGCTGGGTCCGCCGCAAGCCGCCGGAATTCATCGACGGACACAGCACCGACCGGCGGCGGCGCAAGCGCTGAACCGGCGCCCTCCCGGCTCAGCCCCGGCGCACCGTCTGGCGCCGGGCCGGCTTCGGCAGATAGTTGCGGGCCTCGCCGTTGCAGACCCGGCTGACCCGCTCGTACTCCTCGACCGTATCGACCTGGGCCTGCCGGCGGTCGCGCTCGCGACCGAACTCCTGCATGATCCGCCGCATCGCCGATTCGAGTGGTCGGCGGATCGCCGCCATCGCCTGGGACTGGCTGCGCGACCGCACCGGCGCCAGTTCTCCGATCACCTGATCGAGACGGCTGCGGATCTGCGGCATCATCTCGTTCAGCAGTGCCTCGTCGACCGCGACATGGCGCATCTCATGGGCCAGCACCTCGCCATATAGGCAGGAGTCGGCCGGAATTTCTCTGGCGACATGGACGATGCGCTGCTGAAAGCCAAAACTGATGGTCAGTGCGCTGGCCGACGCGCAATAGGTGCCGTCGCCCATCGTCTTGAACAGGGCCGACACCTGCGACTGCTCGCCATAGCGCGCCTGGGTCAGCCCCAGCACATGGCTGTCGCCGGTGCTCGCCGGACCGGGGGTGCGTCCCGGCAACCGGGTGAGTTGCGCCACCGTCAGTCCATCGTCACGCTGAATGGGCGCCAGCACCGTATCGAGGGCCAGCTTCGGAGGCGGAAAGCCGCCGCAGCCGTTGGACTGCGCCGCAGCCGGCGTCGCCGTCAGCAGGACACCCGGAAGGACAAGGAACAGGAGGCGAACGGTCATTCCAGCACTGTTAACAGGAAACCGTTCGCCGACAAGAGATATGGAGGGGCCTCCACCGCGAGCAACCGGTGGAGGCCCGCTCCTCTCAATGCTGAGACGGGAACAGGAAGCGCGCCTTCAGGGTGCCTTCGATGGCGCGCAGGTCGTTGACGACCTCCAGCTCGTCGACATCGCCGTTGACGTCGACCACCACATAGCCCAGCTCCGGATCGGTTTGCAGATACTGGGCGGCGATGTTCAGGTCGCGGCCGGAGAACACCTCGTTCACCTTGCGCAGGATGCCCGGACGGTTCTCGTGGACGTGCAGGAAGCGGGTGCAGCCGGCCTGCACCGGCAGCGCCACCTGCGGGAAGTTGACCGCGCCGACGGTGGAGCCGTTGTCCGAATATTCGAGCAGCTTCTGCGCCACCTCGGTGCCGATGTTGGCCTGGGCCTCCATCGTCGAGCCGCCGATGTGCGGGGTCAGGATGGCGGTCTTGATGCCGCGCAGCGCGCTCTGGAACTCTTCCTTGTCCGAGCCGGGCTCGACCGGGAAGACGTCGATGGCCGCACCCAGGATGTGGCCGGAGTTCATCGCGGCGGCCAGCGCCTCGATCTCCACCACCTGCCCGCGGGCGGCATTGATCAGGTGGCTGCCCTTCTTCATGGCGGCCAGCTCGCGCTCGCCGATCATGTCGCGGGTCTGCGGGGTGTCCGGCACATGCAGGGTCACCACGTCGGACACCGACAGCAGCTCCTCCAGCGAGTCGCAGGCGCGCGCATTGCCGAGCGCCAGCTTGCGCACGGTGTCGTAGAAGCGGACCTGCATGCCCATCGCCTCGGCCAGGATCGACACCTGGGTGCCGATATGGCCGTAGCCGACGATGCCCAGCGTCTTGCCGCGGATCTCGTAGCTGTCCTTGGCCGACTTCATCCAGCCGCCGCCATGGACCAGCTGCGACTTCTCGAAGATGCCGCGCATCAGCATGATGATCTCGCCGATCACCAGCTCCGCCACCGACCGGGTGTTGGAATAGGGGGCGTTGAACACCGGGACGCCGCTGCGGCGCGCCGCCTTCAGGTCGACCTGGTTGGTGCCGATGCAGAAACAGCCGACGGTGATCAGCTTCTGCGCCGCCTCGAACACCTTGGCGGTCAGGTGGGTGCGCGACCGGATGCCCAGGATGTGGACCGAACCGATGCGCTCCAGCAGCTCGGACTCGTCCAGGGCGCGCGGCAGCCGCTCGACGGAGGCGTAGCCGCCGCGGGCCAGCTCGTCGATGGCGTTGTCGTGGACACCTTCCAGAAGAAGGATGTTGATCTTGTCCTTGGAGAGCGAGAGCTTGGTCACGGCCGGCATCCGTATCTGGGCATCGGTTCTGTTCCGCAGGGCCAGCCCGCCGAATACGGCGCGATGGACCTTGGGAAAAGCGAGCGCGCAAAATAATACCAAAACCTGCCCTTGTCACCTGACGGTTGTTGCGCCGCGGCACCCGTTTCCGCATGCCGGATTGGCGCGGAACGCGGGTTGGGTGTATCAGTCCGGCCAGCCTCCGAAACCGCCTTTTCGGCCCCTGCCCTTCGAGCTTGGAAGCCTGCCATGAGCGACGTGACGATCTATCACAACCCGCGCTGCAGCAAGTCGCGCGAGACGCTGGAGCTTCTGCGCTCCCGCGGCGTCGAGCCGACGGTGGTCGAGTATCTGAAGACCCCGCCCTCCCCGGCGGTGCTGTCGGCCATCCTCGCCAAGCTGGGCAAGGGTCCGCGCGACATCACCCGCGCCAAGGAGGCGGCCGAGGCCGGCATCGCCAAGGATCTCGACGGCGAGGCGCTGGTCGCCGCCCTGTCCGCCAACCCGGCGGCCATCGAGCGCCCGATCGTGGTCAGGGGCGACCATGCCCGCGTCGGCCGCCCGCCGGAGTCGGTTCTGGACATCCTTTGACCCACATTCGCCGCCCCCGCCCCCTGACCGGAGTCCGCCGCCCGTGACCACAAAGCACACCGCCGCCTCCGCGGCCGCCGAGCTGAAGACGATCCGCGATTTCCTGCGCTATGGCGTCAGCCGCTTCAACGAGGCAGACCTCGATTACGGCCACGGCACCACCTCGGCCTTCGACGAGGCGGTTTTCCTGGTGCTGGAAACGCTGCACCTGCCGGTCGACCAGCTCGACCCCTATCTCGATTCCCGGCTGACCGCGGCGGAGCGCGAGGCCGTGGCCGGCATTCTCCACGCCCGCATCGACACCCGCAAGCCGGCGCCCTATCTGCTGAACAAGGCCTATATCCAGGGCATCCCCTTCTATGTCGACGAGCGGGTGATCGTCCCGCGCTCCTACATCGGCGAGCTGCTGTTCTCCGACATGTTCGGCGGCGACGACTTCACGCTGGTCGAGGATCCGACCTCGGTGGAGCGCGTGCTCGATCTCTGCACCGGCTCCGGCTGCCTCGCCATCCTGGCCGCCCGCATCTTCCCCGAGGCCCAGGTGGACGCCGTCGACCTGTCTCCCGACGCGCTGGAGGTGGCGAAGCGCAACGTCGCCGACAGCGGGTTCGAGGATCGCATCACCCTGCATCAGGGCGATCTGTTCGCGCCGCTGAAGACGCGGAAATACGACGTCATCATCACCAACCCGCCCTATGTCGACGCCGAGGCGATGAGCGCCCTGCCGCCGGAATTCCGGGCCGAGCCGGAAATGGCGCTGGCCGGCGGCGACGACGGGCTGGACATCGTCCGCCGCATCCTGAAGGAAGCGCCCAAGCACCTGACCCCGGAGGGCGGCCTGCTCTGCGAGTTCGGCACCGGCCGCGAGATCCTGGAGGCGGATTATCCCCACCTGGACTTCCTGTGGCTGCAGACCGCCAACAGCTTCGGCGAGGTGTTCTGGCTGACGCGGGACCAGTTGAAGGCCGGAAAGTAGGACTGCCGGGGAAGGCCTGGGCCGGATGAGTGACCAGCCCCGACCGGGAACCCTTCCCCCATCCTCCGGTTGTTCCCTCACGATGCTGCATCGCAGCAGCCGCTTGAGGGGACAACCGCCATGACCGACCGCCGCTCCACCATCATCAAGACCCTGGGCGTCAGCGCGCTGGCGCTGGGCGGACTGGCCGTCGCCAACACGCTGGCGGCGCGCGCGGCCGAGCGGCGCTATCGCCCCGAGGGACGTTTCCTGACCGTCGATGGCGTCCGCCTGCATTACATGGAAGCCGGCGAAGGGCCTGCGGTCGTGCTGCTGCACGGCAACGTCTCCGCCCTCGGCGACTGGCTGGCGAGCGGACTGTTCCAGCGGCTGGCGCAGAACCACCGGGTCATCGCCTTCGACCGCCCCGGCATGGGACATAGCGACCGCCCCCGCGACCGTGACTGGACGCCCGAGACACAGGCCGGCCTGCTGGCCCGCGCCCTGGCAGACCTGAACATCGGGAACGCCTTGGTGGTCGGCCATTCCTACGCCACCCTGGTCGCCCTGGCCCTGGCCCTCGACCATCCGCGTCTCGTGAAGAGTCTGGTGCTGATGGCCGGCTACTATTTCCCGACCAGGCGGGTGGACGCCGCGCTGGTGGCGCCGTTGGCGACGCCGGTGCTGGGCGACCTGCTGCGCCACACTCTGTCGCCGCCTTTCTCAAAGGCGATGATGCCGGCGCTGCTGAAGACGCTGTTCTCGCCGCGGCCGGTGCCGGAGCATCTGACGGAGAGCTTCCCCGCCGCCCTGACGACCCGGCCGGGCCAGCTGCGCGCCAACGCCCAGGACGGCGTCACCATGGTTCCCGCCGCCGGCCGGCTTCAGCACCGTTATGCGGACGTGACTGTCCCGGTGGCGATCTTCGCCGGCCATGGCGACCGCATTGTGGAACAGGAGGAGCAGAGCGGCCGGCTGCACCATGTGCTGCCGAACAGCAGCCTCCATTGGGTGCCGGACTCCGGCCATATGGTGCATTACGCCGATCCGGATCTGGTGGCGCGCCGGATCGGCGCGCTGTCAGCCGGGAGGACGGCCCACCCTCTCGCCGTTCGATAGATCGGCGCTCAAAGATAGCGCCGCATCAGGATGCTGCCGCCCTGGTGCGGCAGCCGGGGATGCCAGGGGATGGCGGCGCGGCCGATCTCCTCGAACCCCTCACCGGCATAGAGATGACGGGCCGGCTCGTTGTCGGCCCAGACATGCAGGGTGACGCGGTCGAAGCCGCCGGTCCGCGCCCGCTCATAGAACCAGCCGAGCAGTTGGCCGGCAATACCCCGGCGGCGCAGGTCCGGATCGACCGCCAGCGCCGACAGGAAATAGCTTCCCCAGTCAAGTGTCTCGGAGAACTCGCCCATATGCGCGACCCGGTCGGGCGGCAGGCCGCTGTAATCCTCCATCCGGATCCAGTCGGTGGGGTAGCCGTGGGCGATGCCGACCACCCGCCCGTCCAACTCGGCGACGCCGCTCTGCCGATAAGACAGCGACCCGCTGCGCCCGGCCAGCCCCGGCACCAGGATTTCCACCGCTGTCATTCCAGGCATCAGCCCGTCGAGCAGAAATTCGTAGACTCCGCCGCCGGCGATGCCGACCAGCCGTGCCAGTTCCGGCGCGTCGTCGGCAACGGCTGCACGGATGCGGAGACGGTCGTCGTTCTGTGCAGGGCTCACGGGGGAACCTTCAGTCTAACAGGGCGATCGAGAGAGCGGCCGAATAGAAAAGGTCCTCCCGCCGCCGATTTCCAGCCTCTTTCTCGCAACCGGCCTCTCAGACCGATTCCCTCGGCCCGATTGGACTCAAGTCTGATCGGCGGCCCGGTTCAGGTCGTCGCGCAATCGCAGCAACGCATCGCGCAGCGAAACCAGCTCCGCTGCCGAGTTGCCGGCGGCGGCGGCGATTCGCGGCGGCAGGCATTCGGCCTGACCACGCAGAGCGGCCCCCTCCGCGGTCAGGCCAATGCGCACCAGCCGCTCGTCCTGCGGATCGCGGCTGCGGGTGAGCAGCCCCTGCCCTTCCATCCGCTTCAGCAGCGGAGTCAGCGTACCGCTGTCCAGCCCCAGCCGCTCACCCAACAGCTTCATCGACTGCCCGTCCTCCTCCCACAGCAGCAGCATGATCAGATACTGCGGATAGGTCAGGCCAAGCTGCTCAAGCATCGGACGATAGACCCGGCTCATCGCCAGATTGGCCGAATAGAGCGCGAAGCACGCCTGATTGGAGAGCAGAAGCGGGTCGTCCTTGTCGGCTGGCATGATGTCTGACCTTTTGGAAACGGCTCCCTGGGAAAACGGACATGCGCCGCCGGGATGCCGCGCACGATCGTGCGCCCTGCACAATCGCGCGCAACAGCCCGGCGGCGCAATGCCGAAGGTCTATTCGCGTCAGGCGGAGCCCTCGGGCTGCCTCACGCGACACACTCAGCCAAGGCCTTAGGCGAGAGTTGTGGTGACCGGAATGTTGCCCTTGGTGGCATGGCTGTAGGGGCAGACCTTATGGGCGCGGGCGAGCAGATCCTCGGCGGCGGCCTTGTCCATGCCCGGCAGCGAAACCAAGAAGTCGACAGTAAGGCCGAAGCCCTCGCCATCGTCGCGAGCGCCGATGCCGACCTTGGCGTTCACCGTCAGATCAGCCGGGACGGCGATCTTGTCACGGTTGCCGACAAACTTGATGGCGCCGATGAAGCAGGCCGAATAGCCGGCTGCGAACAGTTGCTCGGGGTTGGTTGCGCCGCCCTGGCCGCCCAGTTCCTTCGGGGCGGCAAGCGCGACGGAGAGCAGGCCATCCTCGCTGACAGCCTTGCCGTCGCGGCCACCGGTGGCGGTCACCTTGGTCGAATAGAGAGTCTTCATAGCGTGTGCTCCTTGGATGAGTGGCGATTTTTGCTTTCCGGGGCCCCGGGGATCAGCCGACACCCGTCGATCTCGTGAGAGGAATAATGGCGCACAATCGAATTGCGCGCAACATATTTTATCGTGTGCAATTCGATTGTGCGCAATGCATTTGACGCATGCTGAAGCCCTTCAGGCCGCCATCGCAACGACCGTGCCACGCCGTGCCCGCAAATCAAGCGCAATAAAAAAGCCTCGAAGTCCAATGGACTTCGAGGCTTTTTTCCTTCCGGAACTGGTCGGAGCGACAGGATTTGAACCTGCGACCCCCAGACCCCCAGTCTGATGCGCTACCAAGCTGCGCTACGCTCCGTCAACTTCACCGCAGTGCTTGCGGCTTGGCTCCGGAAGGGAACGGGACTATAGCCGCGGGCTTTCGCCGATGCAACATCTCCCGTGATGATTTTTCAGCTTTTTTTGCTCCCTATTTCGGAGAGACGCGACAGCACCGATTGCAGCGACTTCAGCTCATCCAGCACCATGGTGATCTCGTGCCGGACCGGATCCGATAGATTTGGATGATCCGCATCGACCTCTTCGCCATCGTCGCCGCCGCCTTCCCTTCCTTCCGCCATCCCGCTGCCATCCTCCACATCCTCGGGAAGTGGCGGCGTCGGGTCGGACATACGTCCTTCCTTCAGCAGGCGCTGGACACCTTTGATGGTATAGCGGTCCTCATACAGCAGCGCCTGGATGCGCCGCAAAAGCTCCACATCCTCCGGCCGGTAATAGCGCCGGCCGCCGCCACGCTTCAATGGGCGGATCTGAGGAAACTTCGTTTCCCAGAAACGCAGCACATGCTGAGGCACATTGAGGTCGATCGACACCTCGCTGATGGTGCGGTAAGCCGTGGCGGACTTCATGGCGCGATCAGACCACCGCCGAATGGGGAGCAGCGATCATGGCGCACGGAAAGGCACGGCATGGCAATGGGCAGGCCGCCGATGTCATCGGAAGCGGGGTCAGCAGGAGCATCAAAGACCGCCGGCGTCAGGACAGCGCCCGCGCGGGCGTCGGCGCCCCACCCTCCTGGACCTCATTGATGCGGTGCTTCAGGACATGGCTGGCCCGGAAGACCAGGACGCGGCGCGGCAGGATCGGCACCTCTTCCCCGGTCTTGGGGTTGCGGCCGACCCGCTCGCCCTTCTGGCGGACCTGGAAACTGCCGAAGGAGGAGATCTTCACCATCTCCCCCCTGGCGAGCGCGTCGGAGATCTCGTCCAGGACGGTCTCGACCAGATCGGCCGATTCGTTACGCGAAAGACCGACTTCCTGGTAGACGGCTTCGCTCAGCTGGGCGCGCGTGACGGTATTTTGCGACATTGTTCGGCCTCCCCCCGCAACCGTTGCGAAGACGGTAATCCGGGGAAATAAGGTCCGTCAATTCAAAAGCTTGGCAGCCACACACGGCCCGGCCGAAGCCCGGCCGGGAGTGCAGCGCAGCATGCCGGTGAACTCGTTGGAACTGGAGCCGCCGTGCTTACCAGCGGATCAGCGCCGACCCCCAGGTCAGACCGCCGCCGATGGCTTCCATCAGGATAAGGTCGCCGCGCTTGATCCGGCCGTCGGCCACCGCCTCGCCCAGCGCCAGCGGGATCGACGCCGCCGACGTGTTGCCGTGGCGGTCCACCGTCAGCACGACCTTTTCCGGCGACAGCTTCATCTTGCGGGCCAGCCCTTCGATGATGCGGCGGTTCGCCTGATGCGGAACCATCCAGTCGATGTCGGTCGATTCCAGCCCGTTGGCGATCAGCGCCTCCTCCACCACCGCCGACAGCTTGGACACGGCGTGGCGGAAGATCTCCTGGCCGTGCATGCGGACATGGCCGATGGTGCCGGTCGAGGACGCGCCGCCATCGACATACAGCAGGTCGTACTGGTTGCCGTCGGAATGAAGGTGGGTGGACAGGACGGCGTGGTCGGTCGCATCGCCCTTCGCCTCGTAGGCTTCCAGGACGATGGCGCCGGCACCGTCGCCGAACAGCACGCAGGTGGTGCGGTCGTTCCAGTCCAGCAGGCGGGAGAAGGTTTCCGCCCCGATCACCAGGGCGCGGCGCGCCTGGCCGTTGCGCAGGAAGTTGTCGGCCACCGACATGGCGTAGACGAAGCCGGCGCAGACCGCCTGGATGTCCATGGCGAAGCCGACGGCGCCGAGCGCCGCCTGCACCTTGGTCGCGGTGGCCGGGAAGGTGTTGTCCGGCGTGGTGGTCGCCAGGATGATGCAGTCGATGCTGCTGCCCGGCACCCCTGCATGCTCAAGCGCGCGCGTCGCCGCCGCGATGGCAAGGTCGGAGGTCTTCTCCCCCTCGGCGGCGATGTGGCGGGACTTGATGCCGGTGCGCTGGACGATCCATTCGTCCGAGGTGTCGACCCGCTGTTCCAGATCCTGGTTGGTGACGACGTTGGACGGCAGGAAGATGCCGCAGCCCAGAACTCGGGAACGCATGACCATTGTTCAGCCCGCCGCCGCTTTCGTGTCGGGAAGAGAGTTCGCGTTGGCTATGCGCGCCATCTCTTCCTTGATGCGTTCATTGAAGCCGTGCGTCGCCAGATTGATGGCCACCGCCACCGCATTGGCGAAACCGACCGCGTCGGTGCCGCCATGGCTCTTCACGCAGACGCCGCGAAGACCCAGGAACATCGCGCCGTTGTAGCGGCGCGGGTCGATCCGTTCGCGGAAGCGCTTGAAGGCGCCCCGTGCCAGCAGATAGCCGATCCGTGCCAGGAACGAGGTCGCGAAGGTGCGGCGCAGGAACTCGGAGAACAGCTTCGCCGTCCCCTCCGCCGTCTTCAGCGCCACGTTTCCGGTGAAGCCGTCGGTAACGATGACGTCCACCGTGCCCAGCCCGATGTCGGTGCCCTCGACGAAGCCATGGAAGCGGCCGGGCAGCGGCATGTCGCGCAGGCTGGTCGCCGCGGCACGCACCACCTCGTTGCCCTTCATGTCTTCCGAACCGATGTTCAGCACGCCGATCGACGGCTGCGGCAGGCCCAGGATCGCACGCGCGAAGACCGCCCCCATCACGGCGAACTGGACGAGGTTTTCCGGCTGGCATTCGGCGTTGGCGCCGAGATCCAGCATCACGCTCTCGCCCCGTTGAGTCGGGAAGAAGGAAGCCATCGCCGGCCGGTCGATGCCCGGCAGCGTCTTCAGCACGAACTTGGCCATCGCCATCAGGGCGCCGGTGTTCCCAGCCGAAACCACGCAGGCAGCCTCGCCCGCCGCGACGGCGTCGATGGCAAGCCTCATGCTGGACTGGCGACCGGCGCGCAGCGCTACCGCCGGCTTGGCGTCACCGGCCACGAAGTCGGCGGTGTGGCGGATTTCCGCCACCGCCTTCAACGCGGGCCGCTGGTTCAGCAGCGGTTCGATCCGCTGCTGGTCGCCATACAGCAGAAAGCGCACGTCGGGATGGCGCTCCCGCGCGATGTCCGCCCCGGCAATGACCATGTCGGGGCCGAGATCGCCACCCATGGCATCCAGGGCGATGGTCAGGCGCTGGCTCACCGCGAACAGGCTCCCCGGCTAGGACCCCGGCAGGGGCGGCTGACGCCCCCGGTCATCGGGACCTCAGACAACGCGATGCGGATCAAGCGGCCGCGGTGCCGCTCTGAACCACTTCACGCTGGTCGTAATGGCCGCAAGACCCGCAGACGTGGTGCGGACGCTTCAGCTCGCCGCAGTTCTGGCACTCGTTGTAGGCCGAGGTCGGCAGAGCGTGGTGCGAACGACGCATGTTGCGCCGCGACTTGGAGGTCTTCTTCTTCGGAACAGCCATGACCGTAAACTCTCTTCATTGGAAAGGGCGGCCCGAACAGGGGCCGCCCAGCGCGAGCGGCATTCAATAAGGCAAATGCCCCCAAAGGGCAAGCCCGAACAACCCCCATTTCGCAACCCCGCGCCGCTCATTGGTGGGGGTGGAAACGCCGGCCCTTATACAAGGCGCCGCGGGGAAAGCAACAGTCCGTTCAGCTTCGCGGCTTCAACTTCTGCAGGACGGCGAAGGGATTGGGCTTTTCAGGCTCCTCCACCACTTCCTCCTCAGTCGGATCCTCCTCGTGGTCCACGAATTCCACCCCTTCGGCATGGGGATAGGGATCGAGACCCAGCGACAGGTGCTGCGCGGTCAGCTCGCCGATGTCGATTCGGTTGCCCTCCATCGGCTCGGGAATGTCCTCGTCCGACAGGGAAGGGTCGAAATCGATCTCCAGCCCCTCGTCCTCGATCATCGACGGCGGCGCGAACAGAGCCTCGAAGCTCTCGCTGACATGGGCGGGCACCGGCTCCAGCGTGACGACGCAGGTCTGGACCACATCGGCCTCCAACTGACCGGAGACGCGGATCATCTGGCCGCCGCGCACCGCACGCAATTTCACCGTGGCGGTCAGGCTGCCGATCGCCTCCAGTTCGAGCCGCTCGGCCAGGGCGCGGCGCTCCGCCTCCGTCGCTTCGATGGTTTCGGTCACGTCGGTGCGGCGCACCGCGTCGGCGGGGACGACGCGCGAGAATTCCGGGGCCGGCAAGGCGCCGTTGGCAGGGCTCATGGCGAAAGACTCTCTGATCGAAAACCAAAACAACCGGCGCGGTCGGCGGGCGGCATCACGGACTCACATGCAGCCGCCGGGCTGGAAAGGCAAGCCCTCGAGACTTGTCCGCCCATGCCCGATGCGGCCGGCGACACTATAGATATATAGCACGGCGCTCAGGCCGGCACCGACGCGAAGCGGACCTCGCCCTGCATGACCGACTCCAGGGGCTGGGCGTCGAGCGCCGCGGCGCTGGCGCGGACATAGGCGGCCATGGCGACCAGCGCACCGTCCGGCACCGGATCGACCGTGCCGTAGAGATTGTTGTCCAGCGCCACTTCCAGCCTGCTTCCGTCGGTGTCGGCCAGCGCCTCGTCATAGGCGCGGATTCGTCCGGCCATGCCGCGCGCCATGGTCTTCACGCGCCGGGCGATCCCGCTGTCGCCGACCCCCATCTCCAGCAGCGATTTCTCGAAATCGTCGACCATCGTCTCATAGAGACGCCGCGACAGCTTGCCCGCCTCGACCCCCTGACCTTTCAGCCGGCGCATGACCAGCAGCAGGTGCAGCGCCACCATCTCGAACCGCCCGTCGAGCGTGTCGGGCACGGCGAGCGCGCTGTAGAAGCCCGGCTCCCGAGCCTGGCCGACGATGGCGGTGAACAGCCCGCCGACCGCGGCGGTCCGGGCACGTGTGCCGCCGCCCACATTGTCCAGCAGAGGGCCCAGCAGACGGCCGATAAAGCTTCCTGACACGAACGGCAGCCCTTCCCCGACTCGGAGTCTCGTTGACAGGGCGAAGCAGCCGGTGCGATTGTCCCGCCTGGAGACTGTCCACGGCCGTGGACGACCTCCCTGCCCCGCCGGCTCCATCATAGCCCGAGCACCATGACCAGATCGAACTTTTCCGCCCCACGCACCGTCATTCGCACCGCCCTGTTGGGCAGCGTCCTGTTCGCCGGCCTCGCCGCGACCGGTTGCTCGCCCACCGTCGCCACCCGCGGCAACCTGACGGACCCGCAATTGGTGGCAGAGCTGCAGCCGGGCCAGAGCCGGCGCGACGACGTCGCCGCGGTGCTGGGTACGCCGACCTCGGTCGGCACCTTCGATCCGAACGTCTGGTACTATATCGGCCAGAAGACCGAGAAGACCGCCTTCTTCGAGCCGGAGGTGACGGAGCGCCGTGTCGTCGTCGCGCATTTCGATGACAGCGGCGTCCTGCGCGAGATCAAGACGCTCGACAAGTCGAACGGCCAGGACATTGATCTGGTGGAGCGCACGACTCCCACCGCCGGCCGCGAGATGGGCTTCCTGGAGCAGATGATGGGCAACGTCGGCCGCTTCTCGGCCAAGGACACCAAGGGCAAGGGCCCCGGCAGCTGACAAACCCTCCATCCGTGCCTATTCAACCCGATCCGCAAACAGACCTGCGCCATATGCGGGCCGCCCTGTCACTCGCCGCGCGCGGGCTGGGGCGGACTTGGCCGAATCCGGCGGTCGGCTGTGTTCTGGTTCGCGACGGCGCCGTGATCGGCCGTGGCTGGACCCAGCCCGGCGGCCGTCCGCATGCGGAGACGGAAGCGCTCGCCCGCGCCCAAGCCCTTTCCGGCGGGACCCATGGGGGAGCGGTCGGCGCCACCGCCTACGTCACGCTCGAACCCTGCAATCACTACGGCAAGACACCGCCCTGTGCGCTGGCGCTGGTGGAGGCGAAGGTGGCGCGCGTCGTCGTCGCTTGCCAGGATCCGGACCCGCGAGTCGCCGGCGGCGGACTTGCTCGCCTGCGCGACGCCGGCGTCGAGGTCACCACGGGCGTCTGCGAGGCCGAGGCGCTGGCCCTGAACGAGGGTTTCTTCCGCCGCATCACGCTGGGCCGCCCGCTGGTCACGCTGAAAGTGGCAAGCACGCTGGATGGCCGCATCGCCACCGCCACCGGCGAGTCGCAATGGATCACCGGCCCGACCGCCCGTGCCTGGGGTCACCGGCTTCGCGCCAGTCACGACGCGATCCTGGTCGGCATCGGCACCGCCCTGGCCGACGATCCCGAACTAACCTGCCGCCTGCCCGGCCTGGAAGACCGCAGCCCGGTGCGCGTGGTGGTCGACAGCGGCCTGCGTCTGCCGCCGACGGCGAAGCTCGCCACCGGCGCCCGCCGCATTCCGACCTGGGTCGTCACCGGCCCATCCCCCGACTCCACCCGTGCCGAGGCGCTGGCCGCGCTCGGCGTCGAGATGATCTCAGTCGCCGCCGGTCTCGATGGCCGCGTCGATCCCACCGCCGCGATGGCCGCCCTCGCCGACCGCGGCATCACCCGTGTGCTGGTGGAGGGCGGCGCGGCGATGGCCGGCGCCCTTCTGGGCGCCGGACTGGTCGACCGGCTGGAGTGGTTCCGCGCCGCCTCGCTGATCGGCGGCGACGGGCTGCCGGCGGTCGCCGGATTCGGAGTCGAGGCGCTGGCCGCCAGGACGCGATTCGAACGCACGGCGGTCCGCAGCGCCGGCGCCGATCTGGCCGAAAGCTACCGCCGCATCGCCTCCTGACCGTCGGCTCGCCGCCGGTGTGGTCCACGCAACAGACCGTTGCGCCGCCTGCGGTGTCACGCGCGCTTCCCCTCGCCGTGAAACCTGCTAAATTCCCGCCATGTTCACCGGAATCATCACCGATGTCGGGCGCGTCCGGGCCGTGGAGCGGCAGGGCGACACCCGGTTCACCATCGAGACCGCCTTCGACACGGAGACGATCGCGATCGGGGCGTCCATCGCCCATAACGGCGTCTGCCTGACGGTCATCGAAAAGGGACCGGGGGCCTACGTCATCCAGGCCTCGGGGGAGACCCTGTCGAAGACGACGCTCGGCGGGTGGGAGCCCGGCACGCGCATCAACCTGGAACGCGCGCTGAAGGTCGGCGACGAGTTGGGCGGGCACATCGTGTCCGGCCATGTCGATGGCGTCGGCCGGCTGCTGTCGATCCGCCCCGAGGGCGAATCGCTGCGCCTGACCTTCGAGGCGCCGGATACTCTCGCCAAATACATCGCGCCCAAGGGCTCGGTCGCCATCGACGGCGTGTCGCTGACCGTCAACGAGGTCGACGGCAGCCGCTTCGGCGTCAACATCATCCCCCACACCCAGACCGCCACGACCTTCGGCGGGCTGAAGGAGGGCGATGCGGTCAATCTCGAAATCGATATGCTGGCGCGCTACGTCGCCCGGCTCGCGGGGCAGGAATGACGTCCGAGTTCCACCATTACCTGTCGACCGCCGAAGAGATCATCGAAGAGGCGCGTCAGGGCAGGATGTTCATCCTGGTCGACGACGAGGACCGGGAGAACGAGGGCGATCTGGTGATCCCCGCCTCCTGCGCCACGCCGGAAGCGGTGAACTTCATGGCCAAGCACGGGCGCGGCCTGATCTGCCTGACCATGGACCGGCCGAACATCGAGCGGCTGCGCCTGCCGCTGATGGCGCAGCAGAACGCGTCGCGCCACCAGACCGCTTTCACCGTCTCGATCGAGGCGCGCGAAGGGGTGACCACCGGCATCTCGGCCGCCGACCGCGCCCGCACCATCGCCGTCGCCATCGACCCGGCGTCGGGCCCGCAGGACCTCGCCACCCCCGGCCACATCTTCCCGCTGCTGGCGCGCGACGGCGGCGTGCTGGTCCGCGCCGGCCATACCGAGGCGTCGGTCGACATCGCCCGGCTGTCCGGCCACTCCAACTCGGCCGTGATCTGCGAGATCATGAACGACGACGGCACCATGGCCCGCCTGCCGGACCTCGTGCAGTTCGCCCAGTTCCACGGGCTGAAGGTGGGCACCATCGCCGACCTGATCGCCTACCGCCGCCGCACCGAGACCATCGTCGAGCAGGTGCTGGCCGGCAATCTCGACAGCCGCTACGGCGGGCGCTTCCAGTCCTACGTCTACATCAACAAGATCCAGTATGCGGAGCACATCGCCCTGGTGCGCGGCGACATCTCCGGCGACGAGCCGGTGCTGGTGCGCATGCACGCGCAGTCGGTGCTGGACGACGTGCTGGGCGACCGCAACTCCGGCCGTGACAACGACCTCCACGCCTCCATGGAGCTGATCGCCAAGGAAGGCCGCGGCGTCGTCGTGCTGCTGCGCGAGCCCAACCCGAACGGTCTGTCGGTCACGCTGAAGGCCCGGCTGGAAGGCCAGGCCGGCAGCGTGCCGGAACTGCGCGACTACGGCATCGGCGCGCAGATCCTGCTGGATCTTGGCGTGCGCAAGATGGTGCTGATCTCCAACCGCAAGAAGCCGATCATCGGGCTGGAGGGCTACGGCCTGACCGTGGTCGGCCACCGCGCCATCACCCCGGGTGCGGCCGACCCGGGCGAAGACTGAGGAACAGAACGCCGCCGGATGACCGACACGCCCCACATCATGGTCGTGGACGCCCGCGTCCACGAGGACATCGCCGATGAGCTGACGCGCGGCGCCGTCGCGGAACTGGACCGCGCCGGCGCCACGCACATCCGTTATGGCGTGCCCGGCTGTCTGGAGCTTCCGGCGGCGATCATGTACGCCATCCGCTCCATGGATTTCTTCACCGCCCGCAAGCGCTTCGACGGCTATGTCGCGCTGGGCTGCGTGATCCGGGGCGAGACGACTCGGTACGAAACCATCTGCGCCGAAAGCGCCCGCGGCCTGCAGGATCTTGCCCTGCGCTACAGTCTGGCGGTCGGAAACGGCGTCCTGACGGTCGAAAATCGCGAGCAGGCCTGGGCGCGGGCCAATGTCGGATCGGTCAACATGGGCGGGCGCGCCGCGCGGGCCTGTCTTGACATGATTGACCTGAAGCGCAAATTCCGCCTCTATCCGCGCTGATCCCGACATCTCCTCTCTTTTAGCGACTGCAGATCATGAGCAACGACGACGCGGGCAGCCCCGTGACACCCGATCACGCCCCCAAGGGCGGCGACTCCAAGGGCAAATCGAAGTCCCGCAAGAACAAGACCGGCGGCGGCTCCGCCAAGGCGCGCCGCAAGGCCGCGCGTCTGGCCGCAGCCCAGGCGCTGTACCAGATCGATCTGGCCCAGGCCCCGGTCGAGAATGTCGTCGGCGAGTTCGTCGCCCACCGGCTGGGCGAGGAGATCGACGGCGACAAGTTCGTCGCCGGCGATCCGCAGCTGTTCGCCGACATCGTGCGCGGCGCGATCCACCGCCGCGCCGAAGTCGACGGGGTGCTGGGCGCGGCGCTCGACCCGCGCTTCCCGCTCGACCGGCTGGAGTTGCTGCTGCGCGCCATCCTGCGCGCCGGCGCCTATGAGATCGCGGTCCATCTCGACACCCACCCGCGCATCCTGATCAGCGAGTATGTCGACGTCGCCCGCGCCTTCTTCTCCGGCCGCGAGCCGGCGATGGTGAACGGCGTGCTCGACCATGTCGCCCGCGCGCTGCGTGCCGACGACCTCGCCAAGCCCGACCCCGGCCGCAACGCGGCCGAGGAGTGACATCGCGAGGCCACCCCCTCGGCGAGTTCGGTCGCATCGCCCGCTTCTTCAAACCGCTGGCCGCCGGGTTCCCCGGTGCCCGCGGCCTGCGGGACGATGCCGCCGTGTTCGGCGTGCCGGAGGGGCGGGAGCTGGTGGTCACCACCGACGCCATGGTCGCCGGGGTGCATTTCTTCCCCGACGACGCGCCGGCCGACATCGCCGCCAAGCTGATGCGCAGCAACCTGTCCGACCTCGCCGCCATGGGAGCGGAGCCGCTGGCCTACACGCTGGTGACCGCCCTGCCCCGTGGCCTGGACGAGTCCTGGCTGGAAGGCTTCGCCACCGGCCTCGGCGAGGACCAGCAGCTGTTCGGCATCGCGCTGGCCGGCGGCGATTCGGTCTCCACCACCGGTCCCATCACCCTGTCGGTGACCGCCTTCGGACTGGTTCCCACCGGCCGTGCCCTGCCGCGCTGGGGCGGCCAGCCGGGCGACCGCGTCTTCGTCACCGGCAGCATCGGCGACGCCGCCCTGGGGCTGGAGATCGCCTATGGCCGCCTCGACATCCCGGACGAGGAAACCCGCGCCCACCTGCTGCGCCGCCTGCGCCGTCCCGACCCGCGCATGACCGTCGGGCCGCGCCTGATCGGACTGGCCAGCGGTGCCATGGACGTCTCCGACGGGCTGGTCGCCGACCTCGGCCATCTCTGTGAAGAATCGGACTGCGCCGCCGTGCTGCGGGCCGGTACGGTTCCGCTGTCGGACGCCGCCCGCGGCGCCGTTGACGGCGACCCGGCGCGGCTGGCGCTGGCGATCACCGGCGGCGACGATTACGAGCTTCTGTTCTCCGCCGCCCCCTCCGCCCGCGACCGCCTGGCGGCGCTCGCCGCCGAATGCGGGGTCGCGATCACCGAGATCGGCGAACTCCGCCCCGGCACGCCCGGCGAAGTCTCGGTCCTGGACGCGTCCGGCGCCGTCTTGCCGCTGACCCGGCACGGCTGGGACCATTTCTGACCGGTCTCCGGGCCGATGCCTCGCATTTAAGACAATCGAAAGCATCGGCGGCGCAGGGTTCCCCGGTTCGCCGTCTCGTGTAAGGTATGCTGCCGTGGTCAAGGCCCTGATCGTGCTCGTGCTCGGCATCGTGCTGCTGGGCGGCGCCAGCTTCGGCGGCTGGTTCGTCTATCAGAAATACTTCACCGCGCATCCGGAAGAACCGAAGAAGGTGGAACCGCCACCCAAGCCGCCGACGGCGTTCGTCCGCCTGGCCCCGCTGGTGGTGCCGATGATCGGACCGTCCCGAGTCGAGCAGTTCGTCACCGTCGTGGTCGCCGTGGAAGTGATTCTGGAAAAGCAGCCGATGGTTCAGGCCAACCAGCCGCGCCTGACCGATGCTTTTCTGACCGCCCTTTATGGCGGCATCGCGGATCAGTCGATCCTGAGCGGTGCTTTGGTCAATATTCCTGCCGTAAAGACCAAGTTGGTCGAAGCGGCTGGCAAAGTCGTCGGCAAGGACGCGGTCTATGACGTGCTGGTCCAGGCGGTTACGCAGCGCAATCTCTGAACGCCCCGCGCAGCACGCGCAATTTGCACCCATTTTGCGGTGCAGAATCCCATCACTACCCATAAAGGTCAGGGTCACCCTCTGCCATTTCGCCGCGTCGTTGCCGACCGTGCGGCGGTTGCAAAGCGCCGAAGCCGGGCGCATGCTTTTCCCGATAATACTTGCGCCCGACTTCTCCCCCACTTGATCCTGTGGTGGGACCAGCCTTTCCGGGGCGCGACCTTAAAATCAATCGGGGGATGCGATGGCTTTAGCGTTCATCGTCATCATCGCCGCCGGCCTGCTCGCGCTGGCCTACGGTTTTCGTACCGGAAAAGAAGTCATGGCCGCGTCGCCCGGATCCGAACGGATGCAGGCCATCGCCGCCGCGGTGCAGGAAGGGGCGCGCGCCTATCTGAACCGCCAGTACACCACCATCGCCGTCGCCGGCGCCGTCCTGCTGGTCATCCTGTGGGTGACGCTGGGCTTCCCGGTGGCTCTGGGCTTCCTGATCGGCGCCGTCCTGTCCGGCAGCGCCGGCTATGTCGGCATGAACGTGTCGGTCCGCGCCAACGTCCGCACGGCGGAAGCCGCCACCCGCGGCCTGGCCCCGGCATTGGACATCGCCTTCAAGTCGGGGGCGATCACCGGCATGCTGGTGGTCGGACTGGGACTGCTGGGCGTCGGCGGCTATTTCGGCATCCTGACGCTGGTCTACCGCGTCAACGATCCCGTCGAGGTCCGCACCGTGCTGGAGGCGCTGGTGGCGCTCAGCTTCGGCGCGTCGCTGATCTCGATCTTCGCCCGTCTGGGCGGCGGCATCTTCACCAAGGGGGCCGACGTCGGCGCCGACCTCGTCGGCAAGGTCGAGGCCGGCATCCCGGAGGACGACCCGCGCAACCCGGCGGTCATCGCCGACAATGTCGGCGACAATGTCGGCGACTGTGCCGGTATGGCCGCCGACCTGTTCGAAACCTACGCCGTCACCATCGTCGCCACCATGCTGTTGGCGGCGATTTTCTTTTCCGGCGGGGTGCTGCGGATGATGCTGGTCTATCCGCTGCTGATCGGCGCGGTCTGCATCCTGGCATCGGTCGCCGGCACCTTCGCGGTGAAGCTCGGCCCCGACAACAACATCATGAAGGCGCTCTACAAGGGACTGGCCGTCGCGGCCGCCCTGTCGCTGGTGCTGATCCTGATCGTCACGGCGATCCTGTTCGGCTTCACCCGCGCCATCACCATGACCGACGGCGTGTCGATCACCGGCTTCAACCTGCTGGTCTCGGCCCTGGTCGGGCTGGGCGTCACCGGCCTGCTGGTCTGGATCACAGAATTCTACACCTCCACGGCCTTCCGGCCGGTGCGCAGCGTCGCCAAGGCGTCGGAGACCGGGCACGGCACCAACGTCATCCAGGGACTCGCCGTGTCGATGGAATCGACCGCCCTGCCGGTGATCGTCATCTGCGCCGGCATCCTGATCGCCCATGGGCAGGCCGGCGTCTTCGGCATCGGCATCGCCGCGACGACGATGCTGGCGCTGGCCGGCATGGTGGTGGCGCTCGACGCCTACGGCCCGGTCACCGACAATGCCGGCGGCATCGCCGAGATGTCGGACATGCCCGCCAACATCCGCGTCACAACCGATGCGCTGGACGCCGTCGGCAACACCACCAAGGCGGTGACCAAGGGATACGCCATCGGCTCCGCCGGTCTGGCCGCCCTGGTGCTGTTCGCCGCCTATGTCCAGGACCTCGGCCATTACTTCCCCAACATCGCGGTCGAGTTCCGGCTGAACGACCCCTATGTCGTCGTCGGGCTGCTGGTGGGCGGCCTGCTGCCCTATCTGTTCGGTGCCATGGGCATGACCGCCGTCGGCCGCGCCGCCGGGTCGGTGGTGGTGGAGGTGCGGCGCCAGTTCCGCGAGATCCCCGGCATCATGGAGGGCACCGCCAAGCCCGACTACGGCCGCGCCGTCGATATGCTGACCAAGGCGGCGATCAAGGAGATGATCATCCCCTCGCTGCTGCCGGTGCTGGCCCCGGTGGCCCTCTATCTGGTGATCGCCGCCATCGGCGGCCGGCCGGCCGGCTTCGCCGCGCTTGGGGCCATGCTGCTGGGCACCATCGTCACCGGCGTGTTCGTCGCCATCTCGATGACATCCGGCGGCGGTGCATGGGACAATGCGAAGAAGTTCATCGAGGAAGGCAACCACGGCGGCAAAGGCTCCGACGCCCACAAGGCGGCGGTGACCGGCGACACCGTCGGCGACCCCTACAAGGACACCGCCGGCCCGGCGGTGAACCCGATGATCAAGATCACCAACATCGTGGCGATCCTGCTGCTGGCGATCCTGGCCCAGGTCGGGTGAAAGTTCGGGTGAGAGATCGGCGCGGGGCAGGACAACCGCCTGCCCCGCACCGGAATGTCAAATCCCCGGCGAGGCTTCCGGGGCCAGCGTTTCCACGAACTCGTTGAAGTCGGAGGCTTCGCGGAAATCCTTGTAGACCGAGGCGTAGCGGATGTAGGCGACATGATCCATCGTCTGCAACGCCTCCATGATCTTCTCGCCGATCTGCTTCGACGGAATCTCGCTTTCGCCGGAGGATTCGAGCTGACGGACCATGCTGTTCACCACCCGGTCGATGCGGTCGGCATCGATCGGGCGCTTGCGCAGTGCGATCCGCATCGACCGCAACAGCTTCTCGCGGTCGAAGGCTTCGCGCTGGCCGTTGCTCTTCACCACCGTCAGTTCGCGCAGCTGGACGCGTTCGAAGGTGGTGAAGCGGGCGCTGCAACTGGGACAGAAGCGCCGCCGGCGGATCGCCGAGTTGTCTTCGGTCGGGCGCGAGTCCTTGACCTGGGTGTCCTCGTTTCCGCAGAACGGGCAGCGCATCTGGTGATTTCCCCGTTGATTACAGGCGATTACAGCGTGGGATAGATCGGGAACTGACGGCACAGGCCGCGCACACGCTCGCGCATCGCCGCCTCGACCGCCGTGTTGTCGCCGGAGTTGCTGGCGGCCAGCCCGTCCATCGTCTCGACGATCATCTCGCCGACCTGTTTGAACTCGGCGGTGCCGAAACCGCGGGTGGTCGCCGCCGGGCTGCCCAGGCGGACGCCGGAGGTGATCATCGGCTTCTGCGGGTCGAACGGCACGCCGTTCTTGTTGCAGGTCATTCCGGCATGCTCGAGGCTGGCTTCCGCCGCCTTGCCGGTCAGGTTCTTCGGACGCAGATCGACCAGCACGATATGGCTGTCGGTGCCGCCCGACACGATGTCCAGCCCGCCCGCGATCAGCGTCTTGGCCAGCACCTGGGCATTGTCGACCACCGCCTGGGCGTAGGTCTTGAACTCCGGACGCAGGGCCTCGGCGAAGGCCACCGCCTTGGCGGCGATGACATGCATCAGCGGGCCGCCCTGCAGGCCGGGGAAGACCGCCGAGTTGATCTTCTTGGCGATGTCCTCCTTGTTGGTCAGCACCATGCCGCCGCGCGGACCGCGCAGGGTCTTGTGGGTGGTGGTGGTGACCACGTCGGCGTAGGGGAACGGGTTCGGATAGACGCCGCCGGCGATCAGGCCGGCATAGTGGGCGATGTCGACCATGAAGATCGCGCCGACTTCGTCCGCGATGGCGCGGAAGCGCTGATAGTCCAGCACGCGCGGATAGGCGGAGCCGCCGGCGATGATCAGCTTCGGCTTGTGCTCGCGGGCCAGCGCCTCGACCTGATCGAAGTCGATCAGGTGGTCGTCCTTGCGCACGCCGTACTGCACGGCCTTGAACCATTTCCCCGACAGGTTGGGGGCGGCGCCATGGGTCAGGTGGCCGCCGGCGGCCAGCGACATGCCCAGCACGCAGTCGCCCGGCTGCAGCAGGGCCAGCAGCACCGCCTGGTTGGCCTGGGAGCCGGAGTTCGGCTGCACGTTGGCGAAATCGCAGCCGAACAGCTTGCAGGCGCGCTCGATGGCGAGGTTCTCGGCGACGTCGACGAACTCGCAGCCGCCGTAATAGCGCTTGCCCGGATAGCCCTCGGCATACTTGTTGGTCAGGACCGAGCCCTGCGCCTCGAGGACCGCCTGGGAGACGATGTTCTCGGACGCGATCAGCTCGATCTGCTCCTGCTGGCGGACCAGCTCGTCGCGCACCGCGCGGGCCAGTTCGGGATCGGTCTCGGCAAGCGAGGCGGCGAAGAAACGGCCGATCTCGGCGGTGTTGCTGCTGGTCATGGCGGAAGGCTCCTCATCGAAGGGCATGAAGCCGGCCGGACGCCTGGTCCGTCGGCTTCCATCGGGTCTTTCCGGGCCTTGCAGCCCGGGCAGGTCTTTCCAGGTTCTGACGCGTCCCGGTTGCGGGCCTTGGCGGCCGAATGGAGGCCCGGAAAAAGCGGCGCGAAGCGCGCTCAGCCCATCTTGGCGATGCGGCGGCTGTGACGCTCGCCGCCTTCGAAATCGGTTTTCAGGAAGATGTCGACGCAATCTTTGGCGATCTCCGGCCCGATGATGCGGGCCCCCAGCGCGATCACGTTGGCGTCGTTGTGCTCGCGCGACAGGCGTGCGGTGGTCACGTCGTGGACCAGGGCGGCGCGGATGCCGGGATGGCGGTTGGCAGCGATGCTGATGCCGATGCCGCTGCCGCAGATCAGCACGCCGCGCTGCGCCCGGCCATCGGTGACGGCGGCGGCCAGAGCCGCGGCGAAATCCGGGTAGTCGACCGAGGCCGGCCCGTCGGTACCGAGGTCGAGGACGGTGTAGCCGGCGTCCTCAAGCTGCCGGACGATCTGAGCCTTCAGCTCGAACCCGGCGTGATCGGAAGCGAGTGCCACGGTGCGGACGGTCATGACGGCGGAAACTCCGGTGCGTGCTGTAACGGATGCACAAGCCGCGACAGGGCCGGCAAAGCGGCCGTCAATGCGGCGAAAGACGTCGGCACCCTACCAGATGTCGGTGCCAATCGCCACAGCCACACCATGACGTGGATGCATAGCTAAACACGCGCCAAACCCGCGCCGCGGAATTTCCGACACTGTACCGCCCGCCCTTCCATTGTCCCGCCAGCCGGCTTCCCACGCCCGCGGCAATGGCACGGCGATGCGCTATCACCGCGAAAGTTCGTCCACGGATTTCACCTCTTCGTTGCCGAAGCGGCAAAACAAGGGAGATAGCCGATTCGTTATAGGAGCGGGAAATCCGCCAATTGCCGCAGCGGGCTCGGGGGAAAATCCCAAGCCGGCGCTTACTAGACATCCCTTAAAGCCCCGACACAGCCACAACCCGGCAACGATTTTCAGCGAAAGCTGATTTGCACCTCGTTCCTTTGTTCTGGCAGGCAAGAGCAACTAATTTGCAGATTGCCGAAATTATATTGACACCCAAATCACGGTATGCAACTTGGTTCCATACGGACAAATGAAAAACCAGGACACAGTGCAATGAGCGACCAGCTTCGCGCCGATGTACCGGACAATGCGCTGCTGCGGATGACCGCCGACATCGTATCGGCGTATGTCAGCAAGAACGTGTTGCCTGCTCAGCAAATCCCCGACGTGATCAATACGGTCTACTCGTCGCTGACCGGACTGAATGGTCAGCCGCGCGAGGTCGCGGCGGAACCGCTGAAGCCCGCCGTTCCGATTCGCAAGTCGGTCACGCCCGAATACATCGTCTGCCTGGAAGACGGGAAGAAGTTGAAGATGCTGAAACGGCATCTTCGTTCGACCTACAACATGTCGCCGGACGAATATCGTTCCCGCTGGGGACTTCCGCCCGACTACCCGATGGTCGCGCCGAACTATGCAGCTCAGCGTTCTGAATTCGCCAAGCGTATCGGCCTGGGCCGCAGCTCCGGCCGCCAGACCCGCCGCAAGGCCGGTTGAACGAGTAAAGTCCGTATGCAACACGGGCCGATCCCCAGGGAGTCGGCCCGTGTGCGTGTCAGATCGATGGGAAAAGCCATCGAATTGGTTGAAGATGCGAGTCGGTCGCGTTCCGCACGCCCTGGATGGCTGACGATCCTGCGCGCAGCCGGCTGCAACCAAATCTTGCGGTTCGCGCGGCTCAGTTGGCGCAGCCCTTCCGTCCCGACAAACGGCAGTTGAAGCGATCGACATTGCGGCTCAATTCCCGTCCGGTCGCCACGTTTTCTTCGTTCAGACAAGTCAGATAGGCCATCGACTTGTCGACATACTCCTTCACCTCACCCTGACAGGACGACATCTTGTCGGCGCTGAGGAAGGTGGACTGGTCGTCCATGCACAACGGCACACCCGGCTTCAGGCAACCGGCGGCGGGTGTCGTCGCCTGAGGCGAGGTCGATGCTCCGGCACCGGCCGGCACACCGCTGCCGGAGGATGCGGCACCGGGCGCGGGCGGCCGGACGCCATGGTCCTGGGCTCCGTGTCCCGGCTTCGAAGTTCCGGCGCCCTGACCGCCGGTCGCTGCGGCGGCCGGCACAGGCCCGATCATCGGAAGGGCCATCGCCATCGCGGCCGCCGCGACTGCGGCCGACAGCGTCGACATGCGCAGGAAAGCCGTCACTCGGGCCACCGTCTCACCGACCGCCAACACACCGATCATGAACTGGATCCTCTGGTGTTTCATTCCTCTGTCCGAAAACCGGCGCCCTGGAGGCAACCCGGCCACCCCCGCTTAACGACCGGGACGGCGCAGGAAAAGGGGCTTTCTTATGCGCCATTCGTTCAGAGATGGGCGGTTCTACAAGCGTTACACCCCCTGCGCCAGTGTCAACGGGCAGGCATAGGTCTACTGTCGGGGTCGAGCGGTTCGCTCTACGACCGGCGGTCCGGCCCAGGTCAACAGCCGTGGACCCGACTGTCGGCGGAGGCATGCCGGCGCTCACCATCAGCAAAAGCCAGACTTCGATACGCGCCGCCCGGCCCCGTCCGGCGGCGCGTTTTCTTAGGTCCCCCGGTCAGCCGCATCCGCTCAGTAAAGGCCTCCGGGCTTCGACCCCTTGACCGGCGCTCCCGGTCCGGCGCCCTTGTTCTGGACGAAGCGCAGCTTGTTGATCGCCGTCCGCTTCAGCAATTCCTGGCTGCCGGTCGCCGGGCCGGCCACCGTCACCTCGACGCCGGTCTTCGCGTCGATGGCGGTCACCTTCAGATAGCTGCCGACCCTCTGGAATTCGAACAGCACCTCGCCGTTACCACCTGCGCCGTCACCGCCTGCTGCCGCCATCACCTGTGCCTCCCCTGACCGAAAGCCAATCCCCGTTCGAGACCGCAACACCCGGCCGCTGCCGCTGTTGTCCACGCTGCCATTCGGCGCGCAGGAGCCCCGCTCCGCAACCCCCACAGCGAGGAAGGACCACCACGATGGCCGCCAAGACGATGCAGGATCTGCTGATCGAGGATCTTCGCGACATCTACCACGCCGAGAAGCAGATCGCGAAGGCTCTGCCCAAGATGGCCAAGGCCGCCAGCTCCGATCAGCTGCGCCAAGCGTTCGAGACCCATCTGGAACAGACCAACGGCCAGATCGAACGGCTTCAGCAGGTGTTCGAGGAACTCGACACCCGTCCCCGCGGCAAGCATTGCGATGCGATGGAGGGCCTCATCAGCGAAGCCCAGGAAATGCTTGAGATGGGTCTGGCGCCGGAGGTCCAGGACGCCGCCCTGATCGCCGCCGCCCAGAAGGTGGAGCATTACGAGATCGCCAGCTATGGCACGTTGCACGCCTACGCCACCGCCTGCGGCCTCGACCGGGTCGCCCAGCTGCTGGACGAGACGCTGCAGGAGGAAAAGGACACCGACACTTTGCTCAACAAGCTCGCCATCGGCGACGTCAACAAGAAGGCGATGGCGGCAAGCGGCAAGAAGGCCGCCTGAGATCCACCAGACGCATAACCCGCCGTGACCAATCCATCCAGCTCCGCATAAGGGCCGGACCCCGGTTGCAACCGCCGCGTCGGACCGATAGCATCCCTGCCGTCCGGTCCTTCGCGGTGTCCTGTCATGCGTAGCCTTCTGTGTGTCCTCGGCCTTGCCCTGTTCCTGACGCTGCCGTCGGCACAATCGGCCGTTGCGAACGAAGGGGCGCCAGGCGCCCTGCCGCCGTCGGTGCGGATCAAGCCCTTGATGGTCCCGGTGGTGAATGCCGGCCGGATCGAGAAATACACCCAGGTCGAAGTGAACCTGGAAGTTGGCGACGCCCTGAGGCTGGGCGAGGTCCAGTTGAGCATTCCCCGCCTGCAGGACGCGATCCTTACCGCCATCTACAAGGGGGTGGACGAGGGGTGGATCGTCCGCGGCAACATCGCGAACGTCCCGGCGCTGCGCCGGCGGATCGACGAATCGGTGATCGCCATGTTCGGCAAGGACGTCGTCACCCGCATCCTCATCACGCCCATCGCGCGCCAATCGTCGCTGCAATAGCCGGCGGCAGCAACGCCCGCACAACATTCAAGCCGGTAGGATCGATTCGTCATGCCTCTCGTCTATGTCGCGCGCAGTGCCGCCCTGACAAAATGGGCGTCCGACGTCGGACAGGGAAAGCACATCTACAAGCTGGCCGTCGCGGAGGATGAGGCCGCAGCCAAGGCTGCCGTCGCCGCCGGCTGGGGTGGCGAAACCGACTGGAAGCTCGTTCAGTCCAAGCAGGTCGGGGATTTGGACGAAGAGGCCGCGCTGGAACGGCTCGGCCGGCGCGAAAAGGCGATCGACCCCACCTATTACCCGCGGCTGAAGGGTGCGGCCGGCGTGTTCCGCATCACCCTCACCAATGTGCAGAACAGCCTGCTGGTCGCCAAGGCGATGACCGCCGACGAGCCGCTGACCGACGTCAAGGTCAAGCCCAAGGACATCGCCGACTACATGATCCGAAATGCGATTGGCTGAGCTTCCTGCGATGACGTCCCCTCCGCCCATCCGCCGCGTCGCCTTCGACGCCCTGACGCTGACCGAACTGCACGACATGCTGGCCCTGCGCAACCGGGTCTTCGTGGTCGAGCAGTCGTCTCCCTATCCCGACATCGACGGCCAGGACCCCAGGGCGCTTCATCTGATCGCGACGGACGGCACCGGCGCCATCGTCGGCTGTGCGCGCTGCCTCGGCCCCGATGGCGGGCGTTCGGAAGCGCCGGTCTCCTTCGGCCGGCTGGCGGTCGACCGCTCGCAACGCTCGTCCGGACTGGGGCGGGCGTTGGTGGCGGAATCGCTGGCGGTGCTGGCGGAGCGCTGGCCCGACCGCGACGTGGTCATCGGCGCGCAGCTTTACCTGGAACGCTTCTATGGCGGCTTCGGATTGATCCGCGACACCGATCCCTACGACGACTTCGGCATCCCCCACATCGACATGCGGCTGCGACGCTGATCCCTCGTTCCTGTACGGGTTGGAGAATACGAGGCGGCGGGGAAACAGACGTTCTTCCCCGCCGCGTCGGCACTCCCTCAGTGCGACAGCAGCAACGGCACCGGACAGGTGCGCAGGACATGCCGGGTCCCGCTGCCGCGGTGCAGGAACGGGAAGCCGTAATGACCGTGGGCGCCCATCACGAGCAGGTCGGCGCCGGTGTCCATGGCGCGGGCCAGCAGGGCGTCCATCGCCCCGATGTCGGTGACGGTGAAGTGGGTCTGCTCCGCCGTCACCCCATGGAAGGCGAGATGGTCGAGCACGCCGACCCGCGGCGCCTCCGACGTGGACGACGACGCCTGGGTCAGCACCGTGATGACCGTCACCTCGTCGGCCTTCTCCAGCATCGGCATGGCGTCGGACAAGGCGCGGGCAGCCTCCCGCTCGGCGTTCCAGGCCACGGCGACGCGCTTGCCGATCACCGCGAAGCGGCCGGCATAGGGGATGACCAGCACCGGTCGGCCGGAATTCAGCACCACCTGCTCGTTCAGCTCCTCCGGCGCCGCCTGCGACCCGGCTTCCCGGTCATACTGGCCCAGCACCGTCAGGTCGGCGAAGCGCGACCAGATGATGACCTCTCGGATGACGTGGTTGTATTCGCCATGGGTCAGGCCGTGCCAGTGGCCCTGCAGGCCGGACGCGGCGAGCTTCTCCTTGAACAGCGCCTCGCTGCGGGCTGCCGCATCGACCAGATGGTCGCTGGACCGGCGGGCGATCACGCTGGTGGCATTGCGGTCGCCCTGGGCGAAGAGGCCGCGCAGGAAGGCGCCATGACGCTGGGCCAGCGCGATGGCGGCGTCGAGCCGCGCCTCGACATGGGGGCTGCCGTCGAGATGGACGAGGATGTGCTTGTAGGTCATGCGAGCCTTCCCGGTCTGAAATGCGAAGTCTTGCGACGTCTGCCGTTACCCGCGGGACCGATCGCCGGCCCAACGGATTGTTTCATATGCATCATGTGTAACCGGGCGGCGTTCGTCCAGCCTGCGGCGAAAGGTCGCAATGCCGCGACGAAGCCGCCCCCACCGACAGGATCCGGTCAGGCGTCGCGGAACCGCCCATAGGTGTAGTGCGCGGCGCAGGCACCCTCGGCCGAGACCATGCAGGACCCCATCGGGTTCTCCGGGGTGCAGACGGTGTCGAACAGCTTGCAGTCGACCGGCCGCTTCACCCCACGCAGGATGGCGCCGCAATCGCAGCCCTTGTGGTCGGGCACGCTGGCCCCGGCGATGGGAAAGCGCCGCTCGGCATCGAAGGCGGCATAGGCTTCGCGCAGCTTCAGCCCGCTGTGCGGGATGCCGCCCAGGCCGCGCCATTCGAAGGACGGCCGCGTCTCGAAAATCTCCCGCACCAGCGCCTGCGCCTTGCGGTTGCCGTCGGCGGTGACGGCGCGGGTGAACTGGTTCTCCACCTCCGCCCGCCCGTCGTTGATCTGGCGGACCAGCATCAGGATCGACTGCAGCACGTCCAGAGGTTCGAAGCCGGAGATCACCACCGGCTTGCCATGCTCCGCCGCGGCCGGGGCATAGGCCTCCGAGCCGATGACGACGGAGACATGGGCCGGGCCGACGAAGCCGTCCAGCGACAGCCCCTCGTCCTTTCCCGACAGGATGCCCTGGATGGCCGAAGGGGTGAGCACATGGTTGCAGAAGACGGAGAAGTTGGTCAGCCCCTGCGCCGCTGCGGCGCGGACGGCCAGCGCGGTGGGCGGAGTCGTCGTCTCGAATCCGATGGCGAGGAACACCACCTGACGGTCCGGGTTCTCCGCCGCGATGCGCACCGCGGCGTCAGCCGAGACAACCATGCGCACGTCGGCGCCCTGCGCCTTGGCCTTCAGCAGGCTGAGCCCCCCCGACCCCGGCACCCGCATCACGTCGCCGTAGGTGCACAGCGTCACCTCCGGCCTGCGGGCCAGCGCGATGGCGTCGTCGATCCGCCCCACCGGCAGAACGCAGACCGGGCAGCCCGGCCCGTGGATCATCCGGACATTGCCGGGGAGCAGGTCTGGGATGCCATAGCGGGAGATGGCGTGGGTGTGGCCGCCGCAGAACTCCATCAGGTGATAGGAGCGGTCCGCCCGCACCTCCCGCGCGATGGCGGCGGCGACGTTGCGGGCAAGGACCGGATCGCGGAACTCATCGACATATTTCATGGACGCCCCCTCTGCCCCGCCATTTCACCCGCAAGGCTGATCCTATGCGTTGATACGGATCAAGAGGGAAGTCCGGTCTCCGGCGCGGCTACGCCTCGCCCCTCAGACCTTGCCCTCACACCTTGTAGGCCAGCCGCAGTCCGCCCCAGTGGCGGCCGCGGATGGTGACGGGGGCTGAGACGTCCTTCATCAGGGCGAATTTCCCGCCGCCCATGTCACGCCTGTAGGTCTGAAGCAGGAACGGCTTGGTGTTGCGGCCGGCGGCCAGACCGACGCGGTCGTTGAAGATGCGGCGGTTGCGGCAGTTGGCGGCGTTCCAGACCGGGTCGCGGCCCTGGGGCTGGCTGAACTGGCGGTTGTGGGTGGGTAGATAGCCGTTCTCGTCAACCGCCGCGCAGAAGACGATGCGGCCGTTGGCGGACAGCACCGGCTCCTGGATGCCGGGCAGGATGCGGTCGCACAGCTGGGTGTAGCGGGTCGTCACCTGCTGCGGGTCCGTTCCGGCGACCGGCTGGTAGTTGCGGTCGAACAGGTCGGACAGGCTGATGTCGCCGCGGGCCAGCGCCTCCTCGAAGGCGGCGGACACCTTGGCGGCGGCATCCCTGACGGCGGCGATGAAGGGGGTGTCGACCGTCTCGATGTTCAGCTCCGCGGTGATGCCGATCAGCCGCTCGCTCATGCCGACCAGATTGTTCACCCGGTCGCGCGCCTGGGCCAGGTTGCCGCTGGACAGCTTCACGCCCTCCGCCAGATCGGCGATCTCGCGCTCCAGCTCGCCGCAGTTGCCGCCGATCTCGGCCGAGGCGGAGTCGATCTTGTCGGTCTCGCCGTTCAGTTCGCGCATGGCGCGGCCGACCGTCTCGATCACCGCACCGATGGCGCTGGTGCCTTCGCTCACCGCGCGGGCCTTGGCGGCGCTGGAGGCGCTCTCCACCATCAGTCGTTGGGCCTGTTCGTTCAGCACCTTCAGCGTCGCGTCGATCTCCGTCGTCGCCTCGCTGGTCTTGGTGGACAGCGACTTCACCTCGTTCGCCACCACGGCGAAACCGCGGCCGGCCTCGCCGGCGCGGGCGGCCTCGATGGTGGCGTTCAACGCCAGCAGGTTGGTCTGCTTGGCGATGGTGAAGATCTCCTTGGCAACCTTGCCGACGCGGTCCAGCGCATCGCGCAGGCCGGCGATCTGCCCCTCGATCCCCGTCACCGAGGACACCAGCGCATGGATGTCGGACAGCGACTGCTGCACCCGGTCGTGGGAACTGTCCACCTCCCGCCGCGCCTGTTCGGTGACGGAGCGCGCAACGGCCGACGCTTCCGAAATCCGCTGCGTGCTGCGCGACATCTTGGCACCGGTGTCGCGCAGCTGTGTGAACACCTCCGACTGGTGGGTGACGCGGGCGTTCACATCCTCGATGTGGCCGGCGATATCCGCGATCTCGATTCCGAGGTTGCCCGCTTCCTCCGCGATGTCCGCGATCAGATGCGGACGAAGCCCAAAGCCACCATCCATTCCGTCACCCGTTTTTGCTGTTATGTAACCGAGCGCTTTCTCCCAAGAACTATTATTGCGCTTTTGATACAGAATCGCAACGAATCGGGTGCCCGAGTCGAACCCGGTCCCCCTGTCCTTTGGTAGGATACCTTAAGGAGAAGTCGCGCCTGTAGATTGTGCCGGACTGGCTCTTTGGCGCGAAATGCGGGTTATCCCGCAATGCGGATCCTTGTCACAGCCCCTGTCACGCGCAGCCGGCGCCGCTCCCGGCACACTCAGCCGGCGATGCGATGATCCAGCCGCTCGTCGATCAGCCCCGCCGGCTCCTGATGGACCAGCACCTCGGAGTTGGCGAAGGCCTCGCGCAGCCGCGTCTCCACCCGGTCGGCGATCTCGTGCGCGGCGGTCAGGGTCAGCCCGCCGTCCAGCTCCAGATGCAGCTCGATGAAGCAGCCGGTCCCGGTGTTGCGGGTGCGCAGGTCGTGCAGGCCGCGCACTCCCGGCTCCGCCCGCGTCAGCTCGGCGATGCGGTCGCGCTCCTCCTGCACCAGTTCGCGGTCCATCAGCACGTCCAGCGCGTCGCGCGCCACGCCGCGGGCGCCGTTCAGCAGGAACAGGGCGATGCCGATGCCGAACAGCGGATCGACGACGGTCAGTCCCGTCGCCTCGGTCAGCAGGATGGCGACGATGACGGCCCCGTTCATCAGCAGGTCGCCGGAATAATGCAGCCGGTCGGCACCGATGGCGACGGAACCGGTGGCCGCCTGCACGCGGCGTTGGAAGGTGATCAGCCCGGCGGTCAGTACGATCGACAGCAGCATCACGGCGATGCCCATCGCCCCCTCGGCGATCGGCTCCGGCCGGACCAGCCGCCGCACCGCCTCGACGCTCAGCAGCACCGCCGATCCGCCGATGAAGGCGGCCTGGGCGAGAGCGGCCAGCGCCTCCGCCTTGCCGTGGCCGAAGCGGTGGTTGGCGTCGGCCGGGCGCAGGGCATGGCGCACCCCCAGCAGCGTCACCACCGAGGCCATCAGGTCGGTGCAGGAATCGATCAGCGAGGACAGGATGCTGACCGATTCCGTCAGAAGATAGGCCCCCATCTTCGCCGCGATCAGGGTGGAGGCCACCGACACGCTGGCATAGGTGGCAGTGCGGCGCAGCCGGTCCGCCGATGCCGCGTTCTGTGCATTGTCGCTCAATGATCCCCCCGATCGGCAAGCCCGGCCGTGACGGCCGGTGCGCGACCGTAGCGCCCCGTCCTTACGGTTTGCTTACGGCCGGCGCCCGGTTCCTCCTTCAAGGATAAAGATGCTCGGTGCTCCAACCCGGCGGGGTACCGTCCGTTCCCTCGGCACGCTGAAACACCAGCCGGTCATGCAGGCGGAACGGGCGGTCGCGCCAGAACTCGATCCGCGACGGCAGCACGCGGAACCCGGTCCAGTGCGGCGGCCGCGGCACGGAGCCGATGGCGTATTTCGCGGCGAACTGCGCCACACGCTTCTCCAGCTCCCACCGGCCCTCCAGCGGGCGCGACTGCTGCGAGGCCCAGGCGCCGATCCGGCTGTCGCGCGGGCGGCTCTCGAAATAGGCGTCGGCCTCGGCGTCGGTCACGATCTCCACCGGCCCCTCGACCCGCACCTGACGGCGCAGGCTCTTCCAGTGGAAACACAGGGCGGCGTTCCGATTCGCCAGCAGCTGCGTGCCCTTCCGGCTTTCGGTGTTGGTGTAGAAGACGAAGCCGCGCGGATCGACCCCCTTCAGCAGCACCATGCGCACCGACGGAATCCCGGCGGCGTCGGCGGTGGCCAGCGCCATGGCGTTGGGGTCGTTGGGTTCGCTCTGCTCCGCCTCCCTCATCCAGTCGGCAAAGAGATCGTAAGGGTCGCGGCGATCGCGGTCGTTGCTGTCCGTCATGCCTGTGGTCCTGTCTCGATTGGTGCCCCGATGCCGGGCGGCCGGCGCGGGAGGCGGGCTTCCGTGCGAAAGCGCAAGGGTCACAGCCTCATCACAATTCACAGCAAGCATAGGGTCGCTTATATCACTGTCCACCGCGAAGCCACCGATTGGCTCCGCGGCAACCAACCTTTTCGAGGCGCAAGGATGTTCGTGAAGAAAGTCGTTCCGGCCGTGATCGTCGTGGGCCTGCTGGCCGGGTGCCAGACGGGCGGGCAGAAGGAAACGGTCGGCACGGTCGGCGGCGCGGTCGCCGGCGGCCTGATCGGGTCGCAGATCGGCGGCGGAACGGGCAAGCTGGTGGCGACCGGCGTCGGCACGCTGCTGGGCGCCTTCATCGGCCGCGAGGTCGGCAGCTCCCTCGACAAGGCCGACGCCGGTTATGCCGAGACCGCGGCCCGTCAGGCCTATGCCGCCCCGGTCGGCGACCGCATCAACTGGAACAACCCGCAGTCGGGCAATTCCGGCACCATCGTCACCACCCGCGACGGCTACAGCAACGCCGGCACCTATTGCCGCGAGTTCCAGCAGACCATCGTCGTCAAGGGCCGGACCGAGCAGGCATACGGAACCGCTTGCAAACAGGCCGACGGTACGTGGAAGATCATCGGCAACTCGTAACGTCACCGACCCGCAACCTTTAAGCCCCCCTGGGGCGGGAACCCTCTGCCCGTGGCTACGCGCGATCCCTACAGCGTTCTCGGCGTCAGCCGGTCCGCCAGTGCCGACGACATCAAGAAGGCGTACCGCAAGCTCGCCAAGCAGCATCACCCGGACCTGAAGCCGGGCGACGCCGTGAACGAGGAGCGGTTCAAGGAAATCTCGGCCGCCTACACGCTGCTGTCGGATGCCGAGAAGCGCGCCCGCTACGACCGTGGCGAGATCGACCCGTCGGGGCAGGAACGGCACGCGGGCTTCGGCTCGCGCGGCCGCGCCGGCAGCAACCGTGGCCGCGCCTACAGCGGCACCGCCGACGACAGCTTCTTCGGCGGCGGCGACGACTGGTTCTCCGACCTGTTCGGCGGCGGCCGGCGCCGCCCCGGCGGGCCTGAGGCCGGGGCCGCCTCAGGCGGTTCCGCCGGCCCGAAGGTCCGGGGCAGCGACATCTCCTATTCCGTCACCGTCCCGTTCGTGGAGGCGGCGAGCGGATCGAAGCGCCGCATCAACCTGTCCAACGGCAAGAGCATCGACGTCGCCATCCCGCCGGGGACGGAGAACGAGACGAAGCTCCGCCTCAAGGGCCAGGGCCTGCCCGGCATGGGCGGCATGCCCAGCGGCGACGCCATCGTCGAGGTCCATGTCGAATCCCACCCCTTCTTCACCCGGCAGGACAGCGACATCCATGTCGAGCTGCCCATCACCCTGAACGAGGCGGTGCTGGGCGCGACCATCACCGTGCCGACCATCAGCGGCAAGGTCGCGGTGAAGGTGCCGGCGGGCGCGAACACCGGTTCGACCCTGCGGCTGCGCGGCAAGGGCGTGATGAACCAGGCCACCAAGCAGCCGGGCGACCAGTATGTGAAGCTGAAGGTCGTCCTGCCCGACCCGCCCGACGCCGAACTGGTCAAGTTCGTCGAGGAATGGTCGAAGAGCCGCAGCTACGACGTCCGCAAGAAGGCCGGGCTGGAGTAGTCCTGGCCTCTTACCCTTCCAGCGAGAGGGTCAGGGTGCGAGGGGGCGCCGCGTGACCCGCCCGCAATCCACACCGCCCCCTCGCCCATCCATCACCCTCGCGCCGTCTCTCGATGGGAAGGGCGCGAGTCACTTCTTCACCGCCCGCAACGGCACCGGCCCGCCAACGCCCGGCCCCAGCCCCTGCCCGGCCGGCTGGCCTTCCGGCGGCGGATCGTCGTTCAGCAGCGCCTTCAGCGGCACGTTCAGCAGGTCGCTCTGCCGCGCCTCGGCGGCGTCCAGCAGGCGGGCGGTACGCTCCTGCCAGGGCAAATCCAGCCCGCCCAGCCCATGGACGGAGCCGCGCATGCCGATGCCCAGCGCCTTCATCAGCTCCAGCAGGGTGGCCTCGCCCATGTCGCGGGTCACCACCCAGGCGTCGCGGGTGGTATGGGCCACCCAATGGGCATCGCGCAGCTGCTCCAGGATGCCGTCGATCAGCAGCGTGCCCACCGGCACCCGACCGACCAGCGTGCGGCGGCGCATCCCCACCCCCAGCCGGCTCGCCTCCATCAGCTCGTGCAGGACGGCGAGCGCCAGCGCCAGGCGCTGGGCCGGCAGCAGCCCCTCCATGCCGCCGCGGGTGACCTTGCCGGCTCGCCATTCCGGCAGCGACGCGGCGACCACCGCGCCGAACAGCACCGTCGACCACGCGATGTACAGCCAGAACAGGAAGATCGGCACCACCGACAGGGCGCCGTAGATGGTCTGGTAGGCCGGGTACTCGCGCATGTACCAGCCGAAGATCGCCTTCGACCCTTCCAGCAGGATCGAGCCGATGGCCCCCCCGCACAGCGCGTCCAGCCAGAACACCTCGCGGTTCGGGATGATCAGATACAGAAGCGAGCAGCCCAGCAACTGCAGGCCGAACGGCAGCAGCATGCCGATTCCCGCCAGCGGGTGGACGACGCCTTCCAGATGTGCCACCTCCAGCGCGGTCCACAGGGTGCTGGACAGCGACAGGCTGGCGCCGGCGAACAGCGGGGTCAGCGACACCACCGCCCAGAAGGACAGGATGCGGGTGACGTAGGACCGCGGTTCCCGCACGCGCCAGACGGTGGCGAAGGACCCCTCGATGGTCCAGATCAGCAGCACCGCCGACACCGCCAGCCCGATCACCCCGAAGATCGGCATCTGCCCGGCATTCGCCATGAAGCGGCCGAGATATTCCAGGATCGCGTCGCCGATCTCCGGCACCAGATTCTTGACCAGCGCGGTCTGGATGCGCAGTTGCAAGGCGCTGAAGGCCGGGAAGGCGGAGAAGATGGCGAATCCGATCGTCATCATCGGCACGATGGCCAGCAGCGAGGTGTAGGTCAGCGCCGCGGCGGTCTGGAAGCAGTTGTCGTTGTAGAAGCGCAGCATCGAATGGCCGAAGAAGCCGCCAAGCTCCCTCAGCCCGCCCAGGATGCGGCTGCGCTCCTCCTCCTCGCGGCCGGCATTGTCCTTAGGGAGAGCCATGCAACGCCTCCTGCGGCGGGACCGCCCGCGTCGGTTTGACCGTCGGGCGCTTTCGTGTAGGATGCGCGGCACTTTTCGCGGCTGGAGCCGCAGCACATCCGTCGTTCACGAGGTTCCGATGTCCAATCCGATGCCGCTCATGGCCGGCAAGCGTGGCCTGATCATGGGCGTGGCCAACGATCGTTCGATCGCCTGGGGGATCGCCTCCACCCTGGCCCAGCACGGGGCGGAGCTTGCCTTCACCTATCAGGGCGACGCGCTGCTGAAGCGGGTGAAGCCGCTGGCCGAGCAGGTCGGCGCCAAGCTGGTCCTGCCCTGCGACGTGACGGACGAGGCCAGCATCGACGCGACCTTCGCCGCCATCGAGAAGGAATGGGGCGGGCTGGACTTCGTGGTTCATGCCATCGCCTTTTCCGACAAGAACGAGCTGGACGGGCTGTACCTGGACACCACGCGGGCCAACTTCCTGCGCACCATGGACATCTCCTGCTACTCCTTCACCGCGGTGGCGCAGCGCGCCGTGCCGCTGATGAAGGACGGCGGCAGCCTGCTTACCCTATCCTATTACGGCGCCGAGCGCGTCATGCCCCATTACAACGTGATGGGCGTCGCCAAGGCCGCGCTGGAGGCCAGCGTGCGCTATCTGGCCGTCGATCTGGGTGGCCGCAACATCCGTGTCAATGCCATCTCCGCCGGCCCGATCAAGACGCTGGCCGCCAGCGGCATCGGCGACTTCCGCTATATCCTGAAGTGGAACGAGCTGAACGCCCCGCTGAAGCGCAACGTCACCATCCAGGAGGTCGGCGGCGCCGGCCTGTTCCTGATGTCGGACCTGGGCAGCGGCGTCACCGGCGAGGTGATGCACGTCGACAGCGGCTATCACACCGTCGGCATGGTCGCGGTGGACGAGGCGGCCGAGGTTGCCGGGCTGCTGGGATCGCTGGGCGGCACGGCGAAGGCCGGCTGAGGTCCGCAAGGTTGAGCCGGACCGGCGCGCTTGCAATCGAATGACGACGGGAGGGATCGGTCCGCCGATCCCTCTTTGCGTTTGCGAGATCGACGTTTATGATTTGCGCAATATTCGCGGGATTGGGTAATATTGATGCGCGCTCGCAAGAAAATGGACTCGGTTTCTCCAATCCTTGAGCAGATCCTTTACGGCGGGTCCAGCGTGTCGATGAATCTCATCGCCATCACGCGCGAGATTCCCGAGGAGCAGCGCATGTTCAAGGCGCAGGGCCTGAACAACTGCATCCTGTTCAAGTACCCGAACTTCGACGACCGCGACGACGACGGCGGCGATCCCATCGCCGAAGACGAGGATATGGAGGGGGGCGAGCGCCCGGTCGAAACCGGCATCTACGTGCCGCACAACGCCCGCGCGCCGGAGGCCGGCGGCCTCGCCATCTATCTGCGGGGCCGCAACAGCGCCGCCCTGCTGGAAGAGCAGTTCGGCCTGAAGCACGGACCGCAGGAAAACGGCATCATCGGCGACATGAAGATGCTGCAGATGATCGACGACGTGCCGTCGCTCGACGCCTTCCTGCTGAAGACCTGCTTCGAGGCGGAGAAGGTCAATGTCGATCCGCGCCACTGGCTGATCAGCAACGAGGAGGACCACCAGCTCCGCCGCCTGATCCGCGCCCGCATCGAGCCGATCGTCCGCAAGGCGCTGTCCGGCAGCCAGGGCAGCGCCGGCAGCGTCGAGCGCTTCCTGGAGGCGATCTGGAACCCCAACCTCGAAGAGGCCGGCCTGTTCGTCTCCGCCTTCGGCATCGAACGGTCGGAGGCCGACACCATCTTCAGCGCGTGGAAGGGCACGACCTTCTACGAATACCAGCTGCGCCGCATCGCGCCGCGCGCCCGCACCATCCTGACCTGGCTGAAGTCGCGCGAGTGCATTCCGGTCGACATCCGCATGCACAAGCCCTACGAGACCCAGTTGCTGATGCACATCGAGCGGGTGGGCAAGCTGCTGGAAACGACGCTGCTCGACATCCGCACCATCCTGTCGGACTACGAGACCTCGTTCAGCAGCTTCATGAACGGCCAGCCGGAGCCGTTCCGCGATTACCTGCGCAGCATCCGCTCGCGCTACTGGCTGCTCGGCTACTGCGTGTCGGCCCTGACCAGCGTCGCCCATCTCGACGCCCGCTGCATGAAGAACACACCGTCGCGCAAACTGTACTTCGAAGGCATGCAGAAGCTGCTGCGCCAGTTCGACGTGGCGCTGGACCGCCGCCGCGAACAGAAGGGCTCGCTCTGAGGCGTTCCTGCCGACACAGGAAGAGCGACCAAAGAAAAAAGGCGGCGCCTCGCAGCGCCGCCTTCTTCATGTCAGAGCCTTGACGACTCAGGTGCCCTGCGGCTCCGGCCCCATGCCACCGCTCTCCTGCCCGCTCGGCGGGACGGAGGACCGGCGGCCGCTGCCGGTGGTCGGACGCGGCGGGACGGGCATCGTCTCGCGCTCGTCGTCGCGCAGGATCGGTTCGCCGCGCAGCAGACGGTTGATCTCGTCGCCGCTCAGAGTCTCGTACTCCAGCAGGCCCTTGGCCAGGGTGTGCAGCTGGTCGATGTTCTCGGTCAGGATGGTCCGGGCGCGGTCGTAGGCTTCGTCCACGATGCGGCGGATTTCCTCGTCGACCAGCTGGGCGGTACGGTCGGACATGTTCTTGTGCTGGGTCACCGAATGGCCCAGGAACACCTCCTGCGTCGGCTCGCCATAGAGCAGCGGGCCGAGCTTGTCGCTCATGCCCCACTCCGTCACCATCCGGCGCGACATCTCGGTCGCCATCTTGATGTCGCCCGAGGCGCCGGTGGTCACCCGCTCCTTGCCGAAGATCAGTTCCTCGGCGATGCGGCCGCCCATGGCGACGGTCAGGTCGGCCAGCAGCTTGGCCTGCGACAGGCTGATGCGGTCGCCTTCCGGCAGGCGCATCACCATGCCCAGCGCACGGCCGCGCGGGATGATGGTGGCCTTGTGGACCGGGTCGCTGTCGGCGCAGTGGACGGCGCAGATGGCGTGGCCGGCCTCGTGGTAGGCGGTCAGCTTCTTCTCGTCCTCGGTCATGACCATGGAGCGGCGTTCCGCACCCATCATGACCTTGTCCTTGGCGGCCTCGAACTCGGCCATGCCGACGACGCGCTTGCCGATGCGGGCGGCCAGCAGGGCGGCCTCGTTCACCAGGTTGGCCAGATCGGCGCCGGAGAAGCCGGGGGTGCCGCGGGCGATGACCTTGGCATCGACGTCCGGCGACAGCGGGACCTTCCGCATGTGGACCTTGAGGATCTTCTCGCGGCCCAGCACGTCGGGGTTCGGCACCACGACCTGACGGTCGAAGCGGCCCGGACGCAGCAGCGCGGGATCGAGAACGTCCGGACGGTTGGTCGCGGCAATCAGGATCACGCCCTCGTTCGCCTCGAAGCCGTCCATCTCGACCAGCAGCTGGTTGAGGGTCTGCTCGCGCTCGTCGTTGCCGCCGCCCAGGCCGGCGCCGCGATGGCGGCCGACCGCGTCGATCTCGTCGATGAAGATGATGCAGGGGGCGTTCTTCTTGCCCTGCTCGAACATGTCGCGGACGCGGGACGCGCCCACGCCGACGAACATCTCGACGAAGTCCGAACCGGAGATGGTGAAGAACGGCACGTTGGCTTCGCCGGCCACCGCGCGGGCGGTCAGCGTCTTGCCGGTGCCCGGCGGGCCGACGAGCAGGCAGCCCTTCGGGATCTTGCCGCCCAGCCGCTGGAACTTCTGCGGGTCCTTCAGGAACTCGACAATCTCCGTCAGTTCCTGCTTGGCCTCGTCGATGCCGGCGACGTCGTCGAAGGTCACGCGCCCGACCTTCTCGGTCAGCAGGCGCGCCCGCGACTTGCCGAAGCCCATGGCCTTGCCGCCACCGGACTGCATCTGGCGCATGAAGAAGATCCACACGCCGATCAGCAGAAGCATCGGGAACCAGGACAGCAGCACCGAGAACAGCGACGGCACGTTGCTGTCGTCGGGGACCGCGTTGATCCGGACGTTCTTGTTGGTCAGGCGCTCCACCAGGCCCGCTTCGGGCGGGACATAGGTGCTGAAGGAGCGGCCGTCGGAGAAATGGCCCGAAACCTGGTTGCCCTTGATCGTCACGTCGGCGACCTGGCCCCGGTCCACTTCGGCGAGAAGCTCGCTGAACGGAACGGTCGTTTGCGGGCTGCGGGTGGAGGAACTCTGGAACAGGTTGAACAGGGCCACGAGCAGCAGCCCTATGATGATCCAGAGAGCGAGGTTCTTGCCGAAATTGTTCACGTCACACGCCTTTCTGCGAACCCATCGCCATGCGGTGCGCCGACAAGGCCGCACCCCGGACTCCTACGGGCACGTTCCATGATTAAATAATGCCGTCCCGGTCCGAAACAACCGTAAAAGCTGGTCTTCCCAACGACGAAAGCGGACGAAACTTCGCGCGATCCATCCGGCCCTGTCCATCCGCGCCCAACCCGTATAGGCCGCCGATCATCGGTACGCCAAGCAAATCTGTGCCCGACCAAAGGCTTGGCAGCGATTCCCGCACCGGAACCGGCAGATCGGGCAGCCGCTCCCGCGCCTGCCGACCTGCCCATTCGCGCCATCCGGCAGCCCCGAGCGCCGCGACCGTAACGGGATGCCTCCACTGCGACGACACCTGAAGGTCGAACCGGCCATCCCACAGGACGCGTCCGCCCGGAGGCACGCTCGGCCGCCCCGTCACCGCTGCCGGTTCGCGCGCGACCATCACCGCGCCGCGGCGGATCCGCACCACGCAGCCACCGAGCGTCCCGCCCTGCCCGCCCGCCAGCCTGCCGAGCAAGCGCTCCAGCGCCTCGTCCCGCACCGGGGACGGTTCGCCGACCACCGCCAGCGCGCACGCCAACGCCCGCAGGGCGATCTCTGCCCGAGCGGCCAGCAGGGGTTCGGAGGCCAGCGTGATCCAGCCTTCCGGGTGAAGGGCCGCAACATCGGCCAGCAGCCCGGCCGTCGCCTGTTCCAGCGCCGCGCGCGCGCGGCCGGCCCGGCGGGCGACCTCCCCCAGCCTTGCGCCATCCAAGCCTTCTTCGCCCAGCAGATCGCGGACGGCACGCAGCCGGGCGCGGGCGAAGCGCGGATTGCGGTTGGAAGGATCCTCGATCCAGTCGGCGTTCCCGGCGCGGCAGGTCGCAAGCAACCTGTCGTGGGAAAAGCCCAGCAGCGGTCGGATGATCCGCACCGCTCCATCGGCGCGCACCGGCGCCATCCCGGCCAGCCCATCGATGCCGGAGCCTCGGGCAAGCCGCAGCAGCACCGTCTCCGCCTGATCGTCGCGATGGTGGGCAAGCGCCAGATGAAGGATGCCGGCCTCGGCACAGGCCTCGGCAAGAACGCGATGCCGCGCTGCCCTGGCCGCCGCCTGCACCCCGGCCGACGGCTTCTTCCCCTCCCAGCGCAGGATGCGGTGAGGGATCCCGAGCTGGCCGACAACCCGCCCGACCGCAGCCGCCTCCTCCGCGGACTCGGGCCGCAACCCGTGATCGACGGTCAGCGCCAGCAGACTCCCGCCCCGCTCTGCGACCCAATGCCGCAGCAGCAGCAGAAGCGCCATGCTGTCGCCGCCACCGGAAACACCGACGGCGACGACCGGCGCGGATTCGAATCCGCCCAGAACCGCCATGGCGCGGCCGAACTCCGTCCGCGATACCGGCCGACCGCCGTCGGAGCCGTCAGCCATCAGGCCGGGCAATTGATGCGCTTGCGCTCCGTGTCGGCGCGGCGCTTCACGCTGGCCGAGGCTTCGGGAAACTTGGTCAGCAGCTGGCCGAAGGCGGTGCAGGCGTCCGACTTCTTGTTCATCTGCTGCAGGGTCATACCCAGCTTCAGCAGGCTGTCCGCCGCCTTCGGGTTGGTGCGGTACTTGGAAAGCACCTCGGCGAAGGCCTGGGCCGCTTCCGGAAACTTGTTGCGGACGTAGTAGCTCTCGCCCAGCCAGTACTGCGCGTTGCCGGCATAGGCGTGGGACTTGTTCTTGGCGATGAACTCCTGCAACGCCTTCTCCGCCCGGTCGTAGTCGGAGTTGCGCAGCAGCTCGAACGCCTGTTCATACTGCTTTTCCGGCGACAGGCCGGCCGTGGAAGGCGGGTTGGCGGCGGCGGTCTGCGCCGGCTTGTCAGCCTTCCTGTCGTCGGAGGCCGCGGCCTTCGGCGGCTTGGCCGGCGCGGCATCGGACATTGCGCCCCCCATGGCGCCGCCGGTCGCACCACCACCCTTCTCCAGCTCCTTCAGGCGGAAATCGACGTCGGCGTTCACCTTCTCCAGCCGCTCGCGCAGCTGGGTGACCTGATAGGTCGATTCCTCGTACTTGCCGGTCAGATCCTGGATGGTGCGCTCGAGGTTCTGCAACCGGATTTCGAAGTCGGCGGCGACGGAGGGCGACAGCTGCGCGACCTCGACCGGACCGCCCAGCGCGGCGACCTGGGTTTCCAGCGATTGCAACCGCTCGATCTGCCCCTTCGACTGGGCCAGGGCGGGGCCCAGGGCGGGGGTTGCAGAGAGCATGCCACCCAGCAACAGGGCGGCGACGGGACGGATGTTGGTCATGCGCGTGGGATCCTGAGGAGATCTGATGCCGGGGGAGCGCCCACGGCGACCATGGCGAACGAAAAAGGCGACGCGATGGCCGCTGTTTAGCAGAACTTGCCCATCGGCGCAAAGAACCGACCGCACCGGGAAGCCGGCCGTCGGGAGAGCGGGGGAAAGCGCCCGCCAAAAAGAAAGGGCGCCGCCTCCGGTTCCCCGGCGGCGGCGCCCTTCCCTGTTCCCCGTCAGGCGGGGACCGGCGTCATTAGTTGACGACGGTCACGCCACGGCGGTTCTGCGACCAGGCGGCCTCGTTCGAACCAACCACGGCCGGACGCTCCTTGCCGTAGGAGACGACGTTGACGCGGTTGGCCGGGATGCCCTTGGCGGCCAAGTAGTTCTTCACCGAGTTGGCGCGACGCTCGCCCAGGGCGAGGTTGTACTCGCGGGTGCCGCGCTCGTCGGCATGGCCCTCGACGGTGACGGTGACCGAGCCGTAGGTCTGCAGCCACTTGGCCTGACGGTCGAGGGTGGCGCGAGCCTCCGGCGACAGGTCGAAGCGGTCGAGGCCGAAGAAGACGCGGTCGCCGACGTTGACGACGAAATCTTCCGCCGAGCCCGGACGGACCGACGACTGCTGGGCACCGGTGTTGGCGCCGTTGGCGGCGTCGTTCGGAGTGGATTCGCAAGCGGCGAGCAGAGCGACCGCGGCGAGAGCGAGGAACTTCATGCGCATGTTCAGGGACCCCTTGAACGAAACTTGTTTGATGGCCGGATCATGTCTGCACAGGAGCCGCTTCTTTCCGCCAATCCCCGACGAAAAGACGACGTCCGACCTTTGTCTTGAGCATTGCTCCCGCGTGGCCGCAAAATAGGGCTACTCCACTAGGGAATCAAGGGCGACCACGCAGGATCCGACCCATCGACCGGGGTGCTCACGCGACGCTCGTTGGCGCCGGTGATGTCGATGCTGTACAGCTTCGCGTTGCGGCCACGGCCGTCACCGGACGGCAAGTCCTTGAAGAACATGATGACTCGGCCGTTGGGCGCCCAGGTCGGACCCTCGACGTGGAAGGCTTCGGTCAGGATTCGTTCCCCCGACCCATCCGGACGGATTACGCCGACTGCAAAGCTGCTACCACGCTGGCGCGTGAAGGCGATCAGGTCGCCGCGCGGCGACCACACCGGCGTACCGTAGCGGCCCTCGCCGAAGGTCAGCCGCTTCACGCCCGAGCCGTCGGCCCCCATGACATAGAGCTGCTGCGTGCCGCCGCGGTCCGACTCGAAGACGATGCGCTGGCCGTCCGGCGAGTAGCTGGGGCCGGTGTCGATGCCCGGCGCGTCGGTCAGCTGGGTCTGGCGGCGGGTGCGCAGGTCCAGCGTGTAGATGTCGGTGTTGCCGTTCTGCGCCATCGACATGATGACCTTGTTGCCGTCCGGCGAGAAGCGCGGGGCGAAGGTCATGCCGGGGAAGTCGCCCAGGACCTCCTGGCGGCCGGTGTCGATGTTGAACAGGTACACGCGCGGCTTCTTGTTGAAGTACGACATGTACGTGATTTCCTGGGACGTCGGCGAGAAGCGCGGCGTCAGGACCAGGGTCTGGCCGTCGGTCAGGAACTGATGGTTGGCGCTGTCCTGGTCCATGATGGCCAGCTGCTTCTTGCGCGCGTTCGCCGGGCCGGACTCGGCGACATAGACGATGCGCGTGTCGAAATAGCCGTCCTCGCCGGTCAGGCGCTTGTAGATGGCGTCGGCCACGATGTGGGCGATGCGGCGCCATTCCTGCGGCGAGGCGCTGTAGCTCAGCCCCTGCATGTACTGGCCGGCGGCGACGTCCCACAGGCGGAAATCGACCTTCATGCGGCCGTCGGCGCCCGTGGTGGTGTTGCCGGCGACCAGGGCCTGGGCGCCCAGCGCCTTCCAGTCCTGGTAGCGCGGCTCGCCGCTGCGCAGCTGGTCCGGCGTCTGCAGGAAGCCGCGCGGGTCCAGCGGCTTGAACAGGCCGGAGCGCTCCAGGTCGTCGGAGATGACCTTGGAGATGTCGGCGCCCATCTGCACATCGCGCCCGCCCGATCCGGCGAAGCTGGTGATCGCGATGGGCAGCGGCTCGGACACGCCCCGCGTGATGTCGATGCGCAACTCGGCGCGCGCCTCCTGCGGAGCGGCAACGCCGAGGGAGAGGAGAAGCGCGCCGGTGGCCCCGGCCAGCTTCAGGAGAAGCCTCGTCTTCGTCGTCATGGTCAGAACATGTCCCTCGGGTCGAAATTGAACACGATGAAGCGCCAGTCTTCATAAGTCTGCGGCGTGAACTCGCTGGCAAGCAGCTCCAGGGGGCTGGAGCGCTTGACCGCGCGCACCGCCGCGTCGGCCGACGCCCGGAAGGCGGCGTCCGACATGTAGCGCGACCGGTACTTGTCGTCGATCCAGGCACGGACCACGCTGTGGTCACGGCCGACCTCGACATGGATCTCGATCTGCATCGAACCGGCGTCCTTGCGGCCGCTGTCGAAGTTCCAGTTCTTGCTCAGCTGGCCGCGGATGGCGTCCAGCGCGCGGCCCGACGGCTTGAACGGCCTGTCGGGGCCGTTCGTCGCCTTCGCCGCCCCGGCCGGAGCCGCGGACGCGGTCTTCTGGCTCGGCTTGGCGTCGCTGTTGGCGCTGGCCGAGGCCTTGCCGTCCGCCTTCGGGTTGTCCGACGGCTTGATCTTCCCGACATTCGACAGCAGGTCGGACAGCGGGTCGGTCTTGGCCGACGGCTTCTCCGGCTGCTTGGCCGGGGCGTCCGTCTTCTTCGGCTCGGCCTTGGCGACCTCCTTCGGCTGCTCCTTCGCCGGCTCCGGCTTCTTCGGTTCCGCCTTGGGCGGTTCCGGTTTGACGGGCTCGGGCTTCTTCGGCTCAGGCTTGGGCGGCTCAGGCTTGGGCGGCTCCGGTTTCGGAGGCTCCGGCTTGGGCTCGTGCTTCGGCGGTTCCGGTTTGGGCGGTTCCGGCTTCGGCGGCTCGGGCTTGGGCGGCTCAGGCGGCTTCGGAGTCGGCGACGGCGCCGGATCCGGGGGCGGAGGAGGCGGGGGTGGCGGAGGAGGAGGCGACGGAGTCGGCTTGGGTGGCGGCGTCGGCTCGCGCGGCGGCGGCGGCACCTGGGCGACCTTCGGCGGCTCCGGCGTCTTGGCGGGGGGAGGCGGCGGGGGCGGAGGCTCGTCCTCCTCGTCGGGCGGTTCGGGTGCCGGCGGGGCGGGCTTGGCCTCCGGCATCGGCGGGCGCGCCGCGGCGTTGGCCGGCTTCGGCTCGCCCTTCTCGGTCCGGGCGGCCTGGGTGACCTCGCCGATGTCGACGATCTCGATCGGGATCGAGGAGGCGATCTCGAGCTTGCGATCGCTGGGCGGCATGCCGAGCACCATCAGCGCGACCAGCGCGACGTGCAGCACCGCCGAGGCGATCAGGGGCTTGCGCATGGGAGTTCCGCCCGCCTCAACGCGCCGGCTTGGGCGCGCCGACCCGCGCGCTGGACGCGGTCGGGCCGTTCGGCATCTCGGCGACCAGGCCGACCTTCTTGAAGCCGGCGGCGCTCATCGTGCCCATCACCTCCAGCATCTTGCCGTAGGCGATCTTGGCGTCGCCGCGGACCAGGATGCGGGCCTCGGGGTTGTTGTTGGTCACCGCGATCAGCAGCGGCACCATGTCGCCCAGCTCGACCGGCGTCTCCTGGACGAAGACGCGGCCGTCGGTCTGCACCGTGACGAACAGCGGGTCCTTCTGCTGCTCCAGCGGAGCGGCGTTGGTCTTGGGCAGGTCGACCGGGACGCCGACGGTCAGCATCGGGGCGGCGACCATGAAGACGATCAGCAGGACCAGCATGACGTCGATGAAGGGCGTCATGTTGATCTCGGCCATCGCGCGATAGCCCCGGCGCTTGCCGCGCCCGTGGGATTTGCCTGCGAGTTGTCCGGCCATGGTTCAGGCGGCTCCCCGCTCCTCGAGGTGGCGGGACAGGATCGCCGAGAACTCGCCCGAGAAGGTGTCCAGCCGGTCGGCGTAGCGGCCGAGGTCGGTGGAGAACTTGTTGTAGGACAGCACCGCCGGGATGGCGGCCAGCAGGCCCATGGCGGTGGCGAACAGCGCCTCGGCGATGCCCGGCGCCACCACGGCGAGGCTGGTGTTGCCGGAGCCGGCGATCGAGGTGAAGGAGTTCATGATGCCCCACACCGTGCCGAACAGGCCGATGAAGGGGGCGGTCGAGCCGACCGAGGCCAGGAAGGTCATGTAGCGTTCGGCCCGCGCCATCTCGCGGCCGATGGTCACCGCCATCACCCGCTCCACCCGCTGCTGCAGCGAGCTCTTCATGGTGCCGCCGATGCCGCGGTCGGCGGCATGGCGCCACTCGCGCATGCCGGCGGAGAAGGTCGCGGCCATCGGGTCGGCCGGGGTCTGGCCGATGCGGTCGTACAGCGCGTCGAGCGAGCCGCCGGACCAGAAGGCCTCCTCGAAGGCGTCGGCCTGGGCGTTCAGCCGGCGGATCCGCATCAGCTTCTCGATGATGATCGCCCAGCACCAGATCGAGGCGACGACGAGCATCATCATCACGATCTTGACGACCGCGTCGGCCTGCCAGAACAGGCCGAGGATCGTGATCTCATGTGCCGTCGTGGCGGCGGCATTGCCGGCCAGCTGGGCGGTTTGCAGGGCGTCCATCGCAGTCAGTCTCGCGTTTGCGCTGTTGGCACGGGAAGTGGAAGGAAACGGTCGGGTGGGTCAGGCGGGCTTCAGGGAGCTTTGCTTTGCATGCAGCGTCTCCATCGCCGCTTTCACTGGTTCGGGAAGGCGCACGGCCCGCCCGACCCGGTTTATCGTCACCAGCTGCAGGTCGGCGCGCGCCAGCACGCGACCGTCGAGTCGGATGACTTGTGCAACTGCGAAGGAGGCACCGCGGATATCGACGATTCGGGTTTCCACTTCAAGCGTGTCCTCCAGCTTGGCAGGGGCGTCAAAATCAATGGTCAGGCGCCGTACCGCAAATGACACACCTGTGACATCGCCCGAACCCTCGGCCATTTCCGCCTGACGGAAGCCCATCAGATACAGCATCTCCGTCCGCGCCCGCTCCGCGAAGCGGAGATAATTGGCGTGATAGACGATGCCGCCGGCGTCGGTGTCCTCGTAATAGACCCGCAGCGGGTAGCGGTGGGTGCCGTCCTCGGCGAACCATCCGGAGAGGGCGGGAGCGTCACTCATCGCCATCCCCCTCCGTCGGGTCGGGAACCCGGTCCAGCAGGTCGAGCTGCCGGAGCGGCGCGCTCGGCGGGTTGAGCCCGAGATAGCGGAAACCTTGGTCGGTCAGCATGCGCCCGCGCGGCGTGCGCTGGAGGAAGCCCTGCTGGATCAGGTAGGGTTCGACCACCTCCTCCAGCACGTCGCGCTGCTCGCCCAGCGCCGCCCCCAGCGTCTCGACGCCCACCGGCCCGCCGCCGTAATTGTTGGCGACCAGCCCGAGATAGCGGCGGTCCATGCTGTCCAGCCCCAGCCGATCGACCTCCAGCCGGGTCAGGGCGGCGTCGGCGACGCGCTTGTCGACCTCATCGACGCCGGCCACTGCGGCGAAATCGCGCACCCGGCGCAGCAGGCGCCCCGACACGCGCGGCGTGCCGCGCGCCCGGTTGGCGATCTCGCGCGCGCCCTCCGGCGTGATCCCCATGCCGAGCACGCCGGCGGCGCGCCGCACGATCAGTTCCAGCTCGTCCGGCTCGTAGAATTGCAGGCGCACGGGAATGCCGAAGCGTTCGCGCAAGGGGCGCGTGATCAGGCCGCTGCGCGTCGTCGCGCCGACCAGCGTGAAGGGCGGCAGGTCGATCCGGATGGACCGCGCCGACGGGCCTTCGCCGATGATGAGGTCGAGCTGGAAATCCTCCATGGCGGGATAGAGCACCTCTTCCACGGCGGGATTAAGGCGGTGAATCTCGTCGATGAAGAGGACGTCGTGCGGCTGGAGGTTGGTCAGCAGCGCCGCCAGATCGCCGGCCCGCGCAATGACCGGGCCGGAGGTGGCGCGGAACCCCACCCCAAGCTCGCGCGCCACGATCTGCGCCAGCGTGGTCTTGCCCAGGCCGGGCGGACCGAACAGCAGCACATGGTCCAGCGCCTCGTTGCGGGAGCGGGCGGCCTGGATGAAGATCGACAGGTTTTCGCGCGCTTGCCGCTGGCCGATGAACTCGGCGAGCGACAGCGGACGGATCGACGCCTCGCCCGAATCGCCGTGGCCCTGGCCCGGCTGGACCAGACGGTCGCTATGGGGGTCGCTCATTGGCTCAGTTCCTTGAGGCCCTGGCGGATCAGATCGGACACGCCGGCGTCATCGCCCAGCACGCGCCCGGCGGCGACGACCGCGCCGAAGGCCTCCGACCGGCCATAGCCGAGATTGACCAGCGCCGACACCGCGTCGGCCAGCGCCGGGCTGGCGCCGGGAACGGCGGCGGGGGTGCCCTTGCCGGCCGGTGTACCCGCGCTCGCCGCGGGGCCGAGCGCCAGATTGCCGACCTTGTCCTTCAGTTCGTTCAGGATGCGCGCCGCCACCTTCGGCCCGACGCCGTCGGCACGCACCAGCGCGGTCTTGTCCTGCGAGGCGATGGCGCGGGTGAGCTGGTCGGGGTCGAGCACGCCGAGGATCGACAGCGCCAGCCGGGCGCCGACGCCCTGGATGGTGGTCAGGAGCTTGAACCACTCCCGGTCCGCCTGGTCGCCGAAGCCGTGCAGGACGATGCGTTCCTCGCGGATGAAGGTCTCGACCACCAGCGACGCCCGCTCCCCCACCGCCAGGCGCGACAAGGTGCGGTTGGAGCAGGACAGCAGGTAACCGACGCCGTTCACGTCGAGCACGACCCAGTCGGTGCCGGTGGAATCGACGATGCCGGTCAGCTTGGCGATCATGGATCAGGACTCCGAATCCTTCTCCCGCCTCGGGAGAGGGTGGCCCGCAGGGCCGGGTGAGGGGTTCGCCGCAGCGACCGGCCGCCGGAGGACGGACGTTTCGTCCAGGCGCGCCTTGATCGTCGTCAGGACACCGTCAAGGTTGTCGCCAACATCCGTATTCCAGAACCGCATGATGCGAAAACCGGCCTGCTCCAGCATTCTGGTGCGCCGCTCATCATGAGCAGCGCGCAACTCGGCATGCTGGCCGCCATCCAATTCGATGATCAGCCGGTGATCGTGCGAAACGAAATCGACGGTGAAGCCGAATATAGGTTCCTGACGCCGGAATTTCGCCCCCAGCTGGCCGTTGCGCAGCCTCTGCCAAAGCATTTTTTCCACTTCGGTGGAGTCGCGGCGAAGTACGCGGGCGCGTTCGGTTTCCTGGGGCGAAGGATAGCGCTTGGCTTGGTTGGGAAGATCTGGGACCGATAGCCCCTCACCCTCCCCGCCTTTGGCGGGTCCCCTCCCTCTCCCGGGACGGGAGAGGGCGTCTTGTCCCGGCTGGGAAATGCCGCCCCCCCGCCGCCACATCGTCCAGCTGGCGCGATGATGCGCGTGGCAGATTGCCACCGCCAGCGCATCGGCGGCATCCGGCGAGCCGATCTCGCAGCCCGGCAGCAGCAGGCGCACCATCGTCTGGACCTGCGCCTTCTCGGCGCGGCCCTGCCCGACGACCGCCTTCTTGACCATGTTGTTGGCGTATTCCGCCACCGCCAGCCCGGCCTGGGCCGGCACCAGCAGGGCAACGGCGCGGGCCTGCCCCAGCTTGAGCGTCGAGACCGCGTTGTTGTTGACGAAGGTCTCCTCCACCGCCGCCTCGTCGGGGCGGTAGCGCTCCACCACCGCCGACAGGGCGTCGTGGAGCTGCACCAGACGCTCGGCCAGCGGACAGCGGTCGTCGGAATGCACCGCGCCGTCGGCGACGTGGCTCAGGCGGTTGCCCGCCACGTCGATGATGCCCCAGCCGGTGTGGCGCAGGCCGGGGTCGATCCCCAGAAGCCGCACCGGCGAAGGCACCGCCGCCTCAGTTCGTCCTGCCCGCGCAAACACGGTACCCGCTCTCCGCTTGCAAGACCCGCGTTCAGCTTACGCGGTCAGCTTCTGCATCAGCTCATCGGAGATGTCGAAGTTGCCTTCGACAACCTGGACGTCGTCGTTGTCCTCCAGCACGTCCAGCAGCTTCAGCAGGCTGGCCGCGGCGTCCTCGCTCGGCGCGACGGTGTTCAGCGGACGCCAGGTCAGCCGCGCGCTCTCCGCGCCGCCGAACTTGGCCTCCAGCGCGTCGCGGACGGCACCGAAATTCTCCACCGTGGTGGTGACCTCGTGGCCGTTCTCGTCGGATTCGACGTTGTCGGCACCGGCTTCCAGGGCGACCTCGAACACGGCGTCGGCATCCGCCGCGGCGGCCGGGTAGAAGATCGCGCCGATGCGGCTGAACATGAAGCTGACCGAATTGGTCTCGCCCAGGCTGCCGCCATACTTGGTGAAGCTGGAGCGCACTTCCGCGGCGGTGCGGTTGCGGTTGTCGGTCAGCGCCTCGACGATCAGGGCGACGCCGCCGGGACCGTAGCCCTCGTACCGCACCTCTTCGTAGTTCGCGTCGTCGCCGCCGCCGGGCGTGCCCTGCTTGATGGCGCGGTCGATGCGGTCGCGCGGCATGTTCTGCGCGCGTCCGGCCAGGATGGCGGCGCGCAGGCGCGGATTGGCCGCCGGGTCCGGCAGGCCGCTCTTGGCGGCGACGGTGATCTCGCGGGCGAGCTTGTTGAAGATCTTGGACCGCTTGGCGTCCTGCGCGCCCTTGCGGTGCATGATGTTCTTGAACTGGGAATGACCGGCCATGGGTCGAACGAGCCTCGAAACGGAATTGGTCAATCGGGCGGGGTTAAGCGCACGACACATGTAACAGGTCTGCCGCCCCACCGCACCTTTTCGGCGCGGGAGACGACACCCACGGGATTAGAAAGTCAATATGGCGAGATTGCGGCGCGGCCGAGCCGAAGCCGTGACCGCCTTACTGCGTCCGTTCCGGCAAAGTCTGGCTAAGCCGCCCGCCGATGCGCAACGGCTCGATGCGGACCGCCAGACCGGTGCGGTCGTCGGTCTCGACGTAGCAGCCGCAGACGGTGCCCTCCCCTTCCGCCGGCGACAGCCGCTCGGTCGGCAGCTTCCGCACCATCTTGGCCAGCGCCACCTCCTTCTTCATGCCGATGGCGCTGTCGTAATCGCCGCACATGCCGGCGTCGGACTGGTAGGCGGTGCCCTTCGGCAGGACCATGTGGTCGGCGGTCGGCACATGGCTGTGGGTGCCCACCACCAGCGAGGCGCGGCCGTCGCAGAAATGGCCCATGATCATCTTCTCGCTCGTCGCCTCGCCATGCATGTCGATCAGCACGGCGTCCACGCCTCCCGGTCCCAGCCGATGCGCCTTCAGCACCCGGTCCACCGCGGCGAACGGATCGTCCATCGGCTCCATGAACAGGCGCAGCAGCACGTTGACGACCAGCACCTTGCGCCCGCCGCGCGCCTGCAGCAGGACGAAGCCGCGGCCGGGCGTGCCCTCCGGGTAGTTGACCGGGCGGACGATTCGCGGCTGCTGCTCGATGGTGGAAACCAGTTCCTTCTGGTCCCAGCTGTGGTTGCCGAGCGTCACCACGTCGATGCCGGCCTCGAAGAACTCCTCGGCGATCTTGACGGTGACGCCATAGCCGCCCGCGGCGTTCTCGCCATTCACCACGGTCAGGTCGGGGTCCAGCTTCTCGCGCAGCATCGGCATGTGCGCCAGCACCGCCTCGCGCCCGGCCCGGCCCACCACATCGCCGAAGAACAGAATCCGCATCGCCCCAACCTTCCCGAAAAACTACTTCCGAATGCGGAGCGTCTCTCGCTCCGTCACGATCCAGTCCAGCCGCTCGTCATGGCCGTCCACCGGCACAGTCGGCATCTCCTGCACGGCAAAGGCCACGCCGACCGCGATCGCCGCTCCGCCGGCCCGCAAGCCGTCCAGCGTCCGGTCATAATAGCCGGCACCGTAGCCAAGCCGGTGCCCGGAGCGGTCGAAGGCCAGCAGCGGCACCAGCAGGACCGATGGGCGCAGCACGGCGTGCCCCTCCGCCGGCTCCTGAATGCCATAGCGGCCAGCCGCCATTGGCGCCTGCGGATCCCAGGCGCGGAAGATCAACGCCGTACCGCGTGGCCCAGACACCGGCAGGCCGACCGGATGACCGAGAAGCTTAAGATGGAGCAAAGCCGGCCGCGCGTCGAGTTCCGAGCCGAGCGGCCAATACCCCCCGGCCGCGCCGCGCGGCAGATGACCGCCGCCTGCCAGTTCGGCGATGCGGTCGCGCACGGCGGCGGATGCAACGGGGCGGTCGCGGTCGGCGATGGCGTCGCGCCGGGCGCGCGCCTCGCGTCGGGCGGCGTCCTTGGCTTGCGGGTCGGTCATCGCGGACTGCATGCGGAGGGAGGAATAGGGTGGAAGGCGCCGCCTCGGCCGGTGGCCATGTGCCTATCCTCCATGGCCTGCATGAGCAGGTGGGCGCCGTGTACCCGGCCCGATGGGCCGGACAGGGACAGCTCCCTAGAGTTCAAGGTTATCGGCCCTGGGGATTATTGCAGCCTGTCGAACCAGGCAGCGGTCCTTCCATGTACCAATCTAGGCGCGCTCGAGCCGCGCGGCAACCTCTTCGATGCGTTTTGCCACACGATCGAGTTCGCCGACCACCGCGCCCTCGTCCACGGCGGGGGCGATGCCCTTGCCGGCCATCACGTCCTGCAGCTCGTCGGCCAGCACAAGACAGGTCATCAGCATCATCTGCGCCTCCGACCCGCTGCGGCCGCCGCCGGTCAGCCGGCGCAACCGGTCGTCGACGTAAGCCGCCAGTTCCTGCAGCCGCGACTCCTGCCCGTCCTCGCACAGCATGCGATAGAAGCGGCCGTTCACTTCGATATCGACCTGGGCCATGGCGTCAGCTCTCCAGCACTTGTTGCAGTCGGGCGATGGCGACCTCAAGCCGCTGCGACACCGCCTCCGCGGTGGCCTGGGCGGTCGCCCGGTCCGCCCGCGCGGTTTCCAGGGCCTGCGACAAGTCCTGCTCGCGCCGGATCACCCGCTCGTCGCGGGCGGTCGCGGCATGTTCCAGCCGGTCCACGGCGCGGCCGAGACGGTCGAGAGCGGCTTTCAGGGAATCCATGGACGTCAACCTCGACCTGTGGGCACGTCATGTTCGACGGGCAACGACCCAGGCCGGCTGTCCGCCAAGCCGAGCCGCTGCCGTTCGGAGCGCCTAGAGTTGGGCCGGCAGGCCGACCGCGTCAACCGTCACGACGGACTCTTCCACCGAATGCCCATACGGAATACCGGGGCGTGACGCATGGCCGCAGCGAATCGTTCAGTGCCGAACCCGTGCCGGCCGGCCGGCTTCCCACACGGAGGAAGGGCCTCTGCCATACCATTTCCTACCCCATTCCCATGTTGACCTGCGGACAGGGGTTCTGCATGGTGCGCCCGTTTCGCGGCGCCTGATCGAGGCGACCGCGCAACCATCGTTGCCGACGCCGCACCGCGCCCGACCCCGCAGGAAACGCCAGATGTCCGCTGACTCCGCCCAGCCCTCCCTCCACACGATGGCCAGCGCGATCCGCGCGCTCTCCATGGACGCGGTCGAGGCCGCGAAGTCCGGCCACCCCGGCATGCCGATGGGCATGGCCGACGTCGCCACGGTCCTGTTCACCCAGTTCCTGAAGTTCGATCCGAAGAACCCGACCTGGCCCGACCGGGACCGCTTCGTGCTGTCGGCCGGCCACGGCTCGATGCTGCTCTACTCGCTGGCCTACCTGACCGGCTACGAGCGGATGACGATCGACGAGATCAAGCGCTTCCGCCAGCTGCACAGCCTGACTCCGGGCCACCCGGAAGTCGATCCCTCCCTCGGCATCGAGATGACCACCGGCCCGCTGGGCCAGGGCGTCTCCACCGCGGTCGGCATGGCGCTGGCGGAGCGGATCACCAACGCCCGCTTCGGCGACGAGCTGATCGACCACTACACCTACGTCATCGCCTCGGACGGCGACCTGATGGAGGGCGTCAGCCACGAGGCCTGCTCGCTGGCCGGCCATCTCGGGCTGAACCGCCTGATCGTGCTGTGGGACGACAACCACATCTCCATCGACGGCTCGACCGACCTCAGCTTCACCGACGACACCCAGGCGCGCTTCCGCTCCTACGGCTGGAACACCATCGCCGTCGACGGCCACGACACCGACGCGGTGTCGAAGGCCATCGCCCAGGCCCGCACCTCCACCGACAAGCCGACGCTGATCGCCTGCCGCACCATCATCGGCAAGGGCGCCCCGAACAAGGCCAACACCCACGGCTGCCACGGCTCGCCGCTGGGCGCCGACGAGGTCGCCGCAACCCGCACCGCCATCGGCTGGACCCATGAGCCCTTCGTCGTTCCCGACGAGGTGCTGTCCGCCTGGCGCGCCGCGGGAACCCGCAGCGCCGACGCCTACAGCGACTGGAGCGCACGCCGCGCCACTCTGACCGAGGCCGCCGGCACGGCGTTCGACGAGGCATTCGGCGGCGGCGTGCCGAGCGCGCTCAAGGACGCCATCGTCGCCTTCAAGGAGAAGGTCAGCGCCGACAAGCCGAGCTGGGCGACCCGCGTCGCCTCCGGCAACACGCTCGAGGTGCTGGTCCCGGCGATCCATGAGCTGGTCGGCGGTTCCGCCGACCTGACGCCGTCGAACAACACCAAGGTCAAGAACACCGCCGACGTGAAGGGCAAGGGCGAGTTCGCCGGCCGCTACGTCCGCTACGGCGTGCGCGAGCACGGCATGGCGACGCTGATGAACGGCATGACGCTGCATGGCGGCATCATCCCCTACGGCGGCACCTTCATGCAGTTCGCCGACTATTGCCGTCCGGCGATCCGTCTGGCCGCGCTGATGAAGAAGCGCACGGTCTTCGTGATGACCCACGACTCGATCGGCCTCGGCGAGGACGGCCCGACCCACCAGCCGGTCGAGCATCTGGCGGCGCTCCGCGCCATTCCCAACCTGCTGGTGCTGCGTCCGGCCGACGCGGTCGAGACCGCCGAATGCTGGCAGATCGCGCTGGAGGCCACCGGCAGCCCGTCGGTGCTGGCGCTGACCCGCCAGAACGTGCCGACCCTGCGCACCGAGCACACGGCCGAGAACCTGTCGGCCCGCGGCGCCTACGTCGTGGCGGAGGCCGAGGGAGAGCGCAAGGCGACCGTCCTCGCCACCGGCTCGGAAGTTTCTCTGGCGATGGAGGCCCGCAAGGCCCTTCAGGCCCAGGGCATCGGCACCGCCGTTGTGTCTATGCCGAGTTGGGAACTGTTCGAGCGCCAGGACGATGCGTACAAGGCTTCCGTGCTCGGCACCGGCGTGCGCGTCGGCGTCGAGGCGGCGATCCGTCTGGGCTGGGACCGCTGGCTGGGTGACAAGGGCGCCTTCGTCGGCATGACCGGCTTCGGCGAATCGGCCCCCTACCAGGAACTGTACAAGCACTTCGGCATCACCGCCGAAGCGGTCGTGGACGCCGTCAAGACGCGTCTCTGAGAGAAGCCGAAGGGGCGTCCAGCCGAATCCGGGCGCCCCATATCCAACTGGAGGAAGTCATGGCTGTACGGGTAGCGATCAACGGTTTTGGCCGCATCGGCCGTCTGGTTCTGCGCGCCATCTACGAGAGCGGCCGCAAGGACGTGGAGGTCGTGGCGATCAACGACCTCGCCGATCTGAAGGCCAATGCGCACCTGCTGAAGTACGACAGCGTCCACGGCCGCTTCCCCGGCACCATCGAGACCGGCGACGGCGTGCTGATCGTCAACGGCCACTCCATCAAGGTCGTGCAGGAGCGTGACCCGGCCAAGCTGCCGTGGAAGGATCTGGGCATCGAGATCGCCATGGAATGCTCGGGCATCTTCACCAAGCGCGCCGACGCCGCCAAGCATCTGGAAGCCGGCGCGCAGAAGGTCCTGATCTCGGCCCCGGCCACCGACGAGGACATCACCGTCGTCTACGGCGTCAACCACGACAAGCTGACCGCCGAGCACAAGATCGTCTCCAACGCCTCCTGCACCACCAACTGCCTGGCCCCGGTGGCCTTCGTGCTGAACAACCTGGTCGGCATCGACAAGGGCTTCATGACGACGATCCACTCCTACACGGGTGATCAGCGGATCGTCGACACCAACCACAAGGACCTGCACCGCGCCCGCGCCGCGGCGCTGAACCTGATCCCGACCTCGACCGGTGCGGCCAAGGCGGTCGGCAAGGTCCTGCCGGAGCTGAAGGGCAAGCTGGACGGCACCTCGATCCGCGTGCCGTCTCCGAACGTCTCGGTCGTCGACTTCAAGTTCACCACCACGCGCGCCACCAGCGTGGAGGAGATCAGCAAGGCGATCAGCGACGCCGCCGACGGCCCGCTGAAGAACATCCTGGCCTGCTACACCGAGGATCTGGTTTCGACCGACTTCAACCACGACCCGCACAGCTCGATCTTCGCGCTGAACGAGACCAAGGTCATCGACGGCAACTTCGTCCGCATCATGACCTGGTACGACAACGAATGGGGCTTCTCCAACCGCATGAGCGACACCGCCGTCGCCATGGCGAACGCCAAGTAAGCCTCGGCCAGGCAAGCACCGCCTGAGCAAGGGAAAGGCGCCTTCCTGCGGGAAGGCGCCTTTTTCGTTCGGGCGACGGCTGCGGCTTCAGGCCGCCCGCACCGTCGCCAGGAAGTCGCCGACCTGGGAGTTCAGCCCGGCGGCCTCGCTGGTCAGCTTGCCCAACGCCTCGACCAGTTCGCGGGCGGTGCGGCCGCTCTCGTCGGAGGCCGCGGTAACGCCGGAGATGCTGGACGATACCTCGCCGGTGCCGGAGGCCGCCTGCTGGACCGAGCGGGTGATCTCGGCGGTGGCGGCGTTCTGCTGCTCCACCGCGGCGGAAATCGCCGTCGCGATGCCGCTCAGCCTTTCGATGACGGCGGAGACCTTCTGGATCTCCGTCACCGCCTGACCGGTCACCGACTGGATGCCGCTCATCTGGCCGCCGATCTCGTCGGTCGCCTTCGCCGTCTGGTTCGCCAGCGCCTTGACCTCGCTCGCCACCACGGCGAAGCCCTTGCCGGCCTCCCCTGCCCTGGCCGCTTCGATGGTGGCGTTCAGGGCCAGCAGGTTGGTCTGGCCGGCGATCGAGTTGATCAGCCCGACCACCGCGCCGATCCGCTCGACCGCCTCGGCCAGGCTGCCGATGCGGCCGGTGGCCTCCTGCGCCATGCCCACCGCCTCGCCGGCGACGCGGCTGGCTTCCGACACCTGCCGGCCGATCTCGACGATGGAGCTGGACAGCTGTTCCGATGCGGCGGCAACGGTCTGCACGTTGACGGCGGTGCCGTCGCTGGCACTCGCCACGATGCCGGCCAACTGGCTGGTCTGCTCGGCCGCGTGCGACATCGCCCGCACCTTCTGACCCAGCTCGTCGGTGGTGGTGGAGACCGAGCGGATCATGCCGCCGACCGTCCCTTCGAACCGGGCGGCCAGCCTGTCCATCGACTGCCGTTTTTCCGCCTCCGCCCGGCGGCTGGCCTCGGCCTGCTCCGCCTCGAGCCGGCGGCTGGTCTCGGCATTGACCTGGAACACCTGGACCGCGCGTCCCATGTCGCCCAGTTCGTCGCCGCTGTCGGTCTCGGGGATGACGGTGGACAGGTTGCCGTCGGCAAGGCTGCGCATGCTGTCGGACAGGCGGCGGATGCGCCGGCTGATCGAGTTGCCGACCAGCGCGATCAGCCCCACCACCGGCAAGGCCAGCCCGCCGACGACGGCGGCCATGGTCCACAGGCTGCCGGTGAAACGGGCATCCAGATCGTCGATGTAGACGCCGGTGCCGATCAGCAGCTGCCAGGGCTCGAACATCTTGACGTAGCTGAGCTTGGGCAGCGGCACTTCGGTGTTCGGCTTGGGGTACATGTATTCGACGAACCCGTCGCCCTTGGTGCGCGCGGTATCGACCAGCGCCCGGACGAAGAAGACGCCGTTCGAATCCTTGTTGTCGCGCTGGTCCTTGCCGATGACGTCGGGCCGGACTGGGTGGATGACGGTCTGGTAGTTCAGATTCTGGACGAAGATGTAGTCCTTGCCGTTGTAGAACATGGTGTTGAGATTGGCCTTGAACCGCTCGAACGCCTGCTCGCGCGTCAGGCGTCCCGCCTTGACTTCGGCTTCGTATCCGGTGGCCAGTCCGTGGGCGGCATGCACGACGGAACGCAAGGTCTCCTTCCGCTCCTCCAGCATGTTGCGCTGGTCGAGCCAAAGGGCGGCGGCGGCAATCGCGATGGACACGGCGCCGGCCAGCACCACCAGCGTCCACAGCTTCGCGCGCAAGGTCATCTTCGGTCCGCTCATAAGGCATCCCCCCTAAATCGTTCGAGGGATGTTGAGCAAGGACGATGCCAGCAATGGGTGTGGCCCCGCGGGGCGAGGTAAAACGTTTGGCGGAAAGACTGCTTGCCAATCCGCCAATCAATCCTGGTTGGCGCACGCAATCAGCATCGCATTTTGCAAATGCCTATCCAGTCTTGACGTCGGTCACTCCGGCGGCCCGGCCCAGGCATTCGGCGATCCAGGCCGACACGCTCTTGCCCTCGCGCGCGGCGCAGTCGGCGACGGCCCGGTGCAGGATCGGGTTGACGCGGATGGCGAGCCGCCCCGAGAAGGGCTGTTCGCCATCGCCCCCCAGATCGCAGGACAGGTCGAGATAATCGTCCACCGCCCGCCGGAAAGAGTCGCGCAGCTCGTCCACAGACCGGCCGGAAAAGGTGATGCCGTCATGGGTATTGATGACCTCGCCGACGAAGACGCCCGCCTCGTTGTCGAAGTCGATCTGGGCCTTGTAACCCTTGTATTCCATCATCGCGGCATTCCCGGGGGACGTATTCCAATGGAACGGACTCCGGTGCTCCGGCTCCCTGTCCGCTGTGACTGACCATACTCCGGGAGAGCGACCGCGGGGTTTGACCTGCCTCAATTCTCTCAACCGGCTGAAAGGTGGAGGCCCGCGTCAGGCCCCGCTACAGTGTCGGCCCCTCTCCCGCCCCGGCGCCGCCCATGACCGCTCTCCCGATCTCCCGCCCGATCCTGGTCCGCAGCCTCGGCGAGGCCCTGGCCGCCGCGGCTGCCGCGGAACAGGCCGGGGTCGGTCTCGCCCTGATGGCGCCCCCGGCGGGCGGGGCGCTGTGGCTGCTCGGCCTGATGGAGCGGGCGCGCCGGTCCCACCCCGGACTCGACGTGACCGGCCTGCTCGATTGCGGCGACCGCGCCGGGGAAGCGCAGGGGGCGCTGGCCGCCGGCGTGCCGTGCCTGCTGTTCACCGGTCATGCGGAGGCGGCGAGGAGGCTTTCGGCCGTCGCGGAGGCGCGCGGCGCCACGCTGCTGACCCGCTGCCCTCCGCCGCTCGATCTCGCCGCCGAAGGTAGGGGGACGGACAGCTCCGAACGGCTGGAGGCGCTATGCCGTGCCTGGCTGACACGGTCCGAAGGTTAGTGCCGACTACCGCTTTTTCGCACAGCCTCCCCGCGCAAAGGTGGTGTAACGTCACCTTAGGATATTTTTGTGACACAGCACCCTCCCTCCGATGCCGGATGAGACGCCCATGAGCATCACCTCGCTGACCACGCCGGACTCGACGATCGCGCACCCCCACCATCCGGGGCAGGCCGCAAGCGGCCGGCTGTCCGAACGGATGGGACACGGCCCCGCCCCCCAGCCGGAGAAGATGCGCGGGTTCCGGCTCGTCGCCGTCTGGGTCGGGCTGACGGCCGGATCCTGGGCCGTGCTGGGCGGGGCCGGATACGGCCTCTACACGCTGGTCAGCTCCCTTCTGCTCTAACCCCTCAGGCCGAGCGATTCCACCCGTGCGGGTCTCTCCCGGCCGCAGGCCCTAGGCCGTTCAGACGTGGCAAATGGCCGCTTTATGCCCCTCCCGCCGTTGCAAAGCGGTCCGATCCGGGCTAAGACGGCGCCATTCCAAGAATGCCCAGGGGAAGAGCCACAATGAAGCTCACGCGCCGCGTCAAAGACATTCTCGCCAACTACGAGAGCGACAATCCCGGCACCAAGGCGAATCTCGCCCGCATCCTGATGGAAGGCAAGCTCGGCGGCACCGGCAAGCTGGTGATCCTGCCGGTCGACCAGGGTTTCGAGCATGGTCCGGCCCGCAGCTTCGGCCCGAACGAGCCGGGCTATGACCCGCACTATCATTACCAGCTGGCCATCGACGCGGGCTGCAACGCCTACGCCGCCCCCCTGGGCTCGCTGGAGGCCGGCGCCGGCACCTTCGCCGGGTCGATCCCGCTGATCCTGAAGATGAACAGCGCCAACTCGCTGTCCACCCAGAAGGAAGCCGCCGACCAGGCCGTGACCGCCTCGGTCCAGGATGCGCTGCGCATCGGCGCTTCGGCCATCGGCTTCACCATCTATCCCGGCTCCGACGCCATGTACGCCCAGTACGAGGAGTTCCGCGAGCTGTCGAAGGAGGCCAAGTCCTACGGCCTCGCCACCGTCCTGTGGTCCTACCCGCGCGGCGGCGCCGTCACCAAGGACGGCGAGCTGGCCATCGACGTGATCGGCTACGCCGCCCACATGGCGGCATTGCTGGGCGCCCACATCATCAAGGTCAAGCTGCCCTCGGCCACGCTGGAGCAGCCGGAAGCCAAGAAGATCTACGAGTCGAAGAACATCCCGATCGCCACCCAGGCGGAGCGGGTGAAGCACATCATGCAGTGCGCCTTCAACGGCCGCCGCATCGTGGTCTTCTCCGGCGGCGCCACCAAGGGCGAGGACGCGGTGTTCGAGGACGCCCGCGCCATCCGCGACGGCGGCGGCAACGGCTCGATCATCGGCCGCAACGCCTTCCAGCGCCCGCGCGAGGACGCCCTCAAGCTGCTCGACCGGATCATGAAGATCTACCAGGGCCGGGAGTAACACTTGGCCAAGGGAAAGCCGACGCAGGCGGAACCTGCCGCCTGCCGACTGTACCTCGTGACGCCGCCGGCCCTGGAGCCGGCGGCGTTCGCGCCGCTTCTGGCGGAAGCGCTGGATGCGGGCGACGTCGCCTGCGTGCAGCTCCGCCTCAAGGACTGCGCGGAGGACGACATCCGCCGGGCCTGCGACCTGCTGCGGCCGATCGCGCAGGAACGCGAGGTCGCCTTCATCCTGAACGACCATCCGCGCCTCGCGCGGGAGACCGGCTGCGACGGCGTCCATGTCGGCCAGACCGACACCCCCTATCGCGATGCCCGCAAGATCCTCGGCAACGACGCCATCGTCGGCGTCACCTGCCACGACAGCCGCCATCTCGCCATGATCGCCGGCGAGGAAGGGGCGGATTACGTCGCGTTCGGCGCCTTCTTCCCCACCGCCACCAAGACGGCCGAATACAAGGCCGAGCCGGAACTGCTGAGCTGGTGGTCGGAGCTGATGGAGGTTCCCTGCGTCGCCATCGGCGGCATCACCGCCGAGAACTGCGCGCCGCTGGTCACCGCCGGGGCCGATTTCCTGGCGGTGGTCAACGCCGTCTGGGGCCATCCGCAAGGTCCGGGCGCCGGGGTCCGGGCGCTGAACGCCGCCATCGAGGCCGCTCTCGCCGGTCCGGCCGGCTGACATCGAGAGGCCGGCCGGGTGTGTGTGTACCGGCCATGCTGAAACACAGCATGCAGGCTCCACCGAATCATAGTATGCCGGCTCCGCCGATTTTCGGATAGGCCGGCTCCGCCGGCGGTGCATCTACGCGGGTTTCCACATAATCATGGACCTTCTGACGCCCGAGTCGCTGGGCATCCTGTTCGCCGTCGGCCTCCTGGCCGGCTTCGTCGATTCCATCGCCGGCGGCGGCGGCCTGCTGACGATCCCGGCCCTTCTCGCCGCCGGCCTTTCCCCGGCGGAAGCGCTGGCGACCGGCAAACTGCAATCCAGCTTCGGCTCGCTGTCGGCCACCATCAAGTTCGTCCGCCGCGGCGAGGTCCACCCCGGCGCGATGCGCACCATGATCCTCTGCACCTTCGTCGGGGCCGGGGCCGGGGCCACGCTGGTGCAGATGCTGGATCCGAGCTTCCTGCGCGACGTCATCCCGATCCTGCTGATCGGCATCGCCCTCTATCTGCTGCTGTCGCCCAAGGCCGGCGACGTCGATGCTCACCAGCGCATCGGCGAGCATGCCTTCGCGCTCAGCATCGGCACCGGCATCGGCTTCTACGACGGCTTCTTCGGGCCGGGCACCGGCACCTTCTTCGCCATCGCCTTCGTGTCCCTGCTCGGCTACAATCTGCGCAAGGCGACCGCCCACACCAAGGTGCTGAATCTGACCAGCAACGTGGCGTCGCTGCTGTTCTTCATCGCCGGCGGCCATGTGCTGTGGACGATCGGGCTGCTGATGGGGGTCGCGCAGTATATCGGCGCCCAGGCCGGTGCCCATATGGTGATCCGCAACGGTGCCCGGGTCGTGCGTCCGATGCTGGTCATCGCCTCCATCGTCATCACCGCCAAGCTGGTCTGGACCGACGAGCACAACATCCTGCGCGAGCTGTTCAGCACCGCCGCCGCCTGGATCGCCTGACGGGCGGCACTCGCCGCCTCTTATCTCCCGCAGCAATCCGCCACTCGCCGACGACGGTGCCGGGCAGCATCCCTGCCCGGCACCGTCCGCTTGTGTGCGCGTCTGTCTTTTCATCTTCCGATTTGCCCCAGGCTCCGCGAGACTGTTCGTAGAGCCAACAAAAAATGGCGGGAGTCCCTTTACGTAAGCGTCAGTTCGTGTATCATTGCGTCAATAACACAATTGGGGGAAGGAACGAATGTCTCCGACGACGCTCAAGATGCGCCTGCTGACTGCCGCTGCCGCCATCGCGGTGACCGCACCGATCGCGACCGCCTCCCCGGTGCTCGCCGCCGGCTTCGCGTTGAAGGAGCAGAGCGTATCGGGCCAGGGCACCGCCTATGCCGGCGTGACCGCCGGCGGCAATGGCGATGCCAGCTCGATGTTCTACAATCCGGCCACCATGGGGCTGGTGACCGGGATCGAGGCGGTGCAGACCGCCACCGGCGTCATCGTGAAGTCGAAGGTCGACAGCGCCAGCGCCACCCGCGCCCGGCGGCTGGGCGGCACCGCGATCAGCGGTAACGCCTCGCCCGGCGACATCGCCCAGGACGCGCTGGTTCCCGCCGGCTACTTCGTCTACTCGATCGATGACGATCTGAAGGTCGGCCTGTCGGCCAACGGGCCATGGGGTCTGGTCACCGACTACGGCGACAACTGGATCGGGCGCTATCACGGCATCCGCTCGGATCTCCGCACCTACAACTTCGCACCGTCGGTGTCCTACCGCATCAACCCGATGATCACGCTGGGCGGCGGCGTCCAGATCCAGTACGCGAAGGCCAAGCTGTCACAGTCTTCGGACTTCGGCGCCAGCCGTCTCGGCCGTCCCGGCTCGCTCGACGTGAAGAGCGACGTGACCGGCGACGACTGGGGCTGGGGCTTCACGCTCGGCGCCCTGATCGAGCCGGTGAAGGGCACCCGCGTCGGCCTCGCCTACCGCTCGGCGGTCAAGCACAGGCTGACCGGCAGCATCTCCTTCACCGGCCTGCCGGCACCGCTCGCCGGCGCCCTGCCCGCCCAGAGCGCCAGCGCCGACCTGACCACGCCGGACATCGCCTCCATCGGCCTGTACCACGAGGTCAACGACCGCTGGGCGGTGATGGCCGACGTGCAGTGGACCAACTGGTCGCGCTTCCGCGAACTGCGGGTGAACATCGCCAACCCGGCGCTCAACTCCGTCACGGAAGAGCATTGGAAGGACACCTGGTACTATGCGCTCGGCACCTCCTACAAGGTGACCGACAAGCTGACGCTGCGCGCCGGCGTCGCCTTCGACAAGGGGTCGGTGGACGTCGAGTACCGCACGCCCCGCATCCCGGAACAGAACCGTTACTGGCTGTCGGCCGGCGCCGGCTATCAGGTCACCGACAGCCTGCGCGTCGATGCCGCCTACTCGCACGTCTTCATTCCGAAGACGTCGATCGCCCTCACCGACGACCTGACCGGCCCCGAAGCCGGACGCGGCAACCTGAATGCGGACTATAAAAGCAGCATCGACCTGATCGGCCTGCAGGCGAAGTTCACCTTCTAAGCCAGCTTGCCCTCTCCCGCCCCGGGAGAGGGAGGGACCCGCCGAAGGCGGGAGGGGGAGGGGCAATCCGGACGTGGATTGTTAATCCTTGGATTGCCCCTCACCCTTCCCAAGCTCCACTTGGGCCCCTTCCCTCTCCCCGGGGCGGGAGAGGGAGAACCCCACCACCTCACACGCCCGCGACCGGCAGCCACAGCACCTGCTCGATGCTCTCGGCCCCGCTGCACAGCATCGCCAGCCGGTCGAAGCCCATGGCGATCCCGCTGCTCTGCGGCATGCCATGCTCCAGCGCCGCCAGGAAGTCCTCGTCCACCGGGAAGCGCTCGCCGTAGATCCGTTCCTTCAGGTCCATGTCCGCCTCGAAACGGGCGCGCTGCACCGCCGGGTCGGTCAGTTCGCCGAAGGCGTTGGCCAGTTCCAGCCCGCAGGCATACAGCTCGAACCGCTCCGCCAGCCGCGGATCCTCCGGCTTCGGCCGCGACAGCGCCGCCATGCACAGCGGATAATCGGTCAGCACGCAGGGCACGCCCTCGCCCAGATGCGGTTCGATCCGGTCGAACATGATGCGGAAGACGATATCCTCCCAGCGGTCGCCGTCATGGGGCGCGATGCCGATGCGCGCCGCCTCCGCCGCCAGCGCCGCCGGATCGGGATCGTGGCTGCCGTCATAGGTCGCCATCAGGTCGATCCCGGCATAGTCCCGGAAGGCGTCCGGCACGCTCAGCACCCGCCATGACGCGAACGGATCGCAGCTCATGCCGCGGAAGCTGAACATCCGCCGCCCCCCGGCCTCGGCCCCGGCGCACAGCAGCTCGCGACAATCATCGATCAGGGTGCGGTAGCCGTCGCCCGCCCGATACCATTCCAGCATCGAGAATTCCGGCGCGTGCGTCCCCGACCGCTCTCCGTTGCGGTAGACATGCGCCAGTTGCCACAGCCGGGGCACGCCCGCGACCAGCAGCTTCTTCATGGCGAATTCCGGGCTGGTGTGCAGGTAGAGCGGCCGGCGGTCGTCCGGGTGCGGCCCTTGCAGTTCGGTGGCGAAGGCCTGGAGATGCGGCTCCATCCCCGGCGAGACCTGCAGGGCCGGCGTGTCGACCTCGATGAAGGCCAGCTCCTCGAACACGCGGCGGACGGCGTTCAGCACCCGGCCGCGCGCCGCCAGAAAGGGCCGGCGGCGGGCCAGCGCCTCGGGATGCCAGGGGGGAAGCTCGGCGGAACGGAGAGGGGCGGACATGCGGAGGTGCTCTTATTGGACGGTCGAAAGGAGTGCGGCCGCATCAGAGCACCCACGGGCGGCGCACTCAAGCCGGCTCGGCATTGGTCACAGCGGCATCCCGTGGTAAACTCGGCCCGTCGCCGGCGAGCCGCAAGGCAGGCGCGGATGGAACGCTGAACAAGGTCGGCAAAAACGTTTCAAACGTTCCAAACGCCCCATTGCTGGAACCATTCCAAACTGCGCGGAGCGGTTCGGCGAAGAATCTCCCGCCAATCGGCGGGATCGCGCGCCGTCAGCGTTGCGCGCCGTTGCCTATGGGCGGCCAAGCTGGTAGGGTCCGCGCCGCCCGTATTTCTGGAAGTCACGAGTAAGCCATGAAGGTCAATGCCAACACGATGCGCCCCGGCCATGTGCTGGAGCACAACGGAAAGCTCTGGGTCATCACCAAAACCGCCATCGTGCAGCCTGGCAAGGGCGGCGCCTTCATCCAGCTGGAAATGAAGGACGTTCGCACCGGCACCAAGTCGATCGAGCGGTTCCGCACCCAGGAGACCGTTGAGCGCGCTCGCCTGGACGAGCATGAGATGACCTTCCTCTTCGCCGAAGGTGACAGCTTCACCTTCATGGACAAGGAGACCTTCGAACAGGTCGCCATCCCGCGCGACATCATCGGCGAACCGGCCGTCTTCCTGCAGGACGGCATGGAAGTCACGGTGCAGAGCCACGAAGGCTCGCCGCTGGGCGTCGAGATCCCCGGCAAGGTCACGCTGCTGATCACCGAATCCGACCCGGTGGTGAAGGGCCAGACGGCCTCTTCCTCCTACAAGCCGGCCAAGCTGGAGAACGGCGTGTCGATCCTGGTTCCGCCGCACATCGAGGCCGGGACCCGCGTCGTCGTCGATACCGCCAGCGGCGAATACGTCGAGCGCGCCAAGGACTGATCCTTCCCAGGTCCGTCCTGCCATCACCGGTCTTCGCCATGCGCGGAGGCCGGTGTATTGTTTTCTGGTTCCTGCATAAAACGGTACACCCACACCCATGGCCACCCGCTCCGCTCTCATCAACGTCATGGTCCGCGCCGCCGAAAAGGCCGCCCGGGGTCTCGTCCGCGACTTCGGCGAGGTCGAACACCTCCAGGTGTCGCGCAAGGGGCCGGCGGATTTCGTGTCCGCCGCCGATCTGAAGGCCGAACGCACCCTGCGCGAAGAGCTGCAGAAGGCGCGTCCGGAGTTCGGCTTCCTGATGGAGGAGAGCGGCGCGTCCAAGGGCAGCGACGCCGAGGCGCGCTGGATCGTCGATCCGCTCGACGGCACCACCAACTTCCTGCACGGCCTGCCGCACTGGGCGATCTCCATCGGAGCCGAGCGCAACGGCGAGATCGTCGCCGGCGTGATCTACGCCCCCATCGGCGACCAGCTGTTCTGGGCCGAGAAGGGGGCCGGCGCCTTTGTCAACCACACCCGCCTGCGCGTGTCCGAACGCCGCAAGCTGGAGGATTGCGTGATCGCCACCGGCATCCCCTTCAAGGGGCGCGGCGACCACGCCACCTTCCTGAAGGAACAGGAAGCGGTGATGAAGGAGGTGGCGGGCATCCGCCGCTTCGGCGCCGCCTCGCTCGACCTCGCCTATACCGCCGCCGGCCGGTTCGACGCCTATTGGGAGCGCGGCCTGGCTCCGTGGGACTGCGCCGCCGGCGTGCTGATGGTCACCGAGGCGGGCGGCTTCGTCGGCGAGATCGAGGGCGGCCGCAATCCGGTCTTCACCGGCAACGTGCTCGCCGCCAACAGCCACCTCCAGGTCCCGGTCTCCCGCCTGTTGAAGTCCGCCAGGGGCTGAGCGTTCCGCCGGGCCGCCCCTCCGCCGTCTTCCCGAAGGGGAGCGGCGGATGAGCGGTTGTGGCTGGAGCGATCGATAGGCTATGGTTTGCACGACAAAGGTTTAACGGGACGCATCGTTTTGGGCCGCTGGGGATACGCCGACCGCAAGCACCTTGCCGCCGCCGCTCTGTGTGCGGTCTGGACGCTCTCTCCGGCTGCCCTGTCGGCGGCGACTCCGGCCAATGGTCCGGGAGCCTCTCCTGCCGGACTGACGCTGGAAAACGCCGTTCCGCTGCCCGCCCCTCCCCGCCCCAATCTGCGTACTCCGCCGCCGGTCAAGGCGCCGCCGCGCCTCGTCCTGCCGCAGCCGCTCGAGGCTCCTCCGGTGCCCGCGCTGACCGAAGGTCCGGCCCAACCGGCACCGCGCACCGCCGCCCGCAGCCAGCCGGCCCAGAATCCCAGCGGGACTCCGAACGTCCCCCCTGCTCAGCCGCCGCAGTCCGCCGCCCAGGCAGGAACCGCCGCGCCGGCGCCCGCCACGCCGCGGACCGACACGGCCGCGCTACCCCCTCCACCGGAGGCGGCACCTCCGGTGGCTAGCCTGCCACCTTCGAGCGTTTTGAGCCTTGTGTTCCCGGCTGATGCCACCAATCTGCCGGATGCGGCAGACGCCGTGGTCGACCGGATCGTCGAGCGGCTGCGCGCCAGCGACACCGCGAGGCTCCAGCTTCGCTCCTACGCCAGCGGCACCCCCGACACGGCGCGGGAGGCGCGACAACGGGCGCTGGCCCGGGCGCTGGCGCTGCGCGAGCGGCTGACCGCCTTCGGGATCCGCAGCACGCGCGTCGATGTCCGTGCGCTGGGCCTCGACGACGGCGGCGGGGTTCCCGATCGCATCGATGCAGTCTTTCTGAACGAGTAGCGCCCACCCCGTGCGCGAGGTCTGATCGGAACACCCCTTCGGAGCATCATGACCGCCATCATCCCGACGACCCGACCGCTGGAGGTATCCGCCCTCATGACACGCCCGGAGCGGTTCCTGACCCGGATGATCCTGTTCCTGGTGGTGGTCGGCGCGGTGACCGGCCTGCTGTTCCCCGCCCTGAAGTCGGCCTTCCTGAACAACGCGCCGCTGAACGGCGTCATCCTGGCGACGCTGCTCGCCGGCATCGCCTTCATCTTCCGCCAGGTCCTGATGCTCCGCCCCGAAGTGGCCTGGCTGGAGCAGTACCAGAGCGGCGTCGCCCCCGCATCGTTGCAGGAGCCGGTGCTGCTGGCCCCGATGGCGCGCATGCTGGGCGAGCGGCGCGGCCGGCTGACCCTGTCGGCCCTGTCGATGCGCTCCCTGCTGGACGGCATCGCCTCGCGCCTCGACGAATCGCGGGAACTGTCGCGCTACCTGATCGGCCTGCTGATCTTCCTCGGCCTGCTCGGCACCTTCTGGGGCCTGCTGCACACGGTGCAGTCGGTAGGCGGCGTCATCGGCAGCCTGTCGGTCCAGGGCGGCGACGTCGGCACCATGTTCTCCCACCTGCAACAGGGGCTGGAAGCGCCGCTGGTCGGCATGGGCACGGCCTTCTCCTCCTCGCTCTTCGGTCTGGCCGGGTCGCTGGTGCTGGGCTTTCTCGAGCTCCAGGCCAGCCAGGCCCACAACCGCTTCTTCCAGGATCTGGAGGACTGGCTGTCCAGCGCCACCCGCCTGTCGAGCGGCGCCGCCGGCGGGCTCGAGTCGGGCGACCACGCCGCCTCGGCCTACCTGACCGCCCTGCTGGAGCAGACCGCCGAGAATCTCGACTCCCTCCAGCGCACGGTCGCCACCGCCGAAGAGGGCCGGCGCGCCGCCAACGCCAACCTGATGGCCTTGACCGAGCGGCTGTCGAGCCTGACCGACCATATGCGGGCCGAACAGCAGCTTCTCCTGCGGCTGGGCGAGAACCAGCTGGAAGTGAAAGGCCTGCTCGACCGGCTGGCGGAGACCGCAGGCGGCGGCTTCGACGACGCCTCGCGCCAGCATCTGCGCAACATGGACATCTACCTCGCCCGCATCGTCGAGGAATCCTCCAACGGCCGCGTCCAGGCGGTGCAGGAGATCCGCAGCGAGATCAAGCTGCTGGCCCGCACCATCGCCGCGCTCGCCGAAGAAGCCGACCAGCAGCCGCGCTGACCCCCAAAGCACCGAAGGCCAACGCCGGGAGCACTCATGGCCAGCATCAGCCGCCGCAATGGCCACCGCGACGCCAACGCCTGGCCCGGCTGGGTCGACGCCCTGTCATCGCTGGTGATGGTCGTCATCTTCCTGCTGATGATCTTCGTCGTGGCGCAATTCTACCTCGCCACCGCCCTGACCGGCCGTGACGAGCAGTTGACCGTCCTGAACCACAAGATCGCGGAGATGAACGACCTGCTGGCGATGGAGCGGGAGGCCAACGGCGACCTGCGGGTCAACATCACCCAGCTGTCGACCGAGTTGCAGACCTCCGTCACCGCCCGCGACGACATGACCCTGAAGCTGAGCCAGCTTCAGGAGGACCGCGACCGTACCACCCGGACGTTGGAAGAGCTTCAACGCAATGTCCGAGTCGACCGCGAGACGCTGGACCTGAAGCTGAAGGAAATCCTCAGCCTCCAGGCCGACATCAAGGCCCTGCGGGACGCCCGGCAGAAACTGGAAGGCGAACTGGCCGCCGCCGTTGCCGCCACCAAGCTGACCGAACAGCAGCGTCAGGCCCTGCTGTCCGAACTCGGCACCACCCGCGACCGGGCCAAGGCGCTTGAGTCGGAACTGGCCTCCGCTGCCGAGAAGACCATGCTGGCGCAGAAGGAGATCGACCAGCGCGACATCCGGCTGAAGGGACTGGAGTCGCAACTGGCCGACAACCGCAGCCAAGCCCAGAAGGACCTGGAGCAGCGCGACCTCCGCATCCGCGACCTGATGACCTCGCTGACCGGCGAACAGACGGAAGGCACGAAGAGCAAGCAGCAGATCGACCTGCTGAACCAGCAGCTCCTGGCGCTCCGCGAGCAGCTCGCCCGCATCGGTGCGGCGCTGGAGGTCTCGGAGAAGGCGTCGGCCGAGCAGAAGGTGCAGATCGCCGAACTGGGTGCCCGGCTCAATCAGGCGCTCGCCGCCAAGGTTCAGGACCTTGCCCGCTATCGCTCGGAGTTCTTCGGGCGTGTCCGCGAGGCGCTGGGCAACCGGCCGGACGTGCGGATTGTCGGCGACCGCTTCGTCTTCCAGTCCGAATTGCTCTTCCCGTCGGGGTCGGCGACGTTGGAGGAGGCCGGCAAGCAGCGTCTGGCCGACCTCGCCCGCACCCTGATCGAGATCGGCAAGGCGATCCCGTCCGACATCAACTGGGTGCTGCGGGTGGACGGCCACACCGATATCAAGCCGGTGCGCTTCCAGTTCGCCTCCAACTGGGAACTGTCCTCGGCCCGCGCGCTGTCGGTGGTCAAGTTCCTGGTCGACCAGGGCATTCCCCCCGAGCGGCTCGCCGCCGCCGCCTTCGGCGAGTTCCAGCCCATCGACCCGGGCACCTCCGACGAGGCACTGGCGAAGAACCGCCGCATCGAGATCAAGCTGGACCAGCGCTGACTGGAACCGCGGCATATCGATGGCTGTTTCCGTTCCATCGACGCTCCCGTCGAATGGAAGGATCATCCGTCATGATGAAGACAGTCTTTGCCGCCTTGTCGGTCGCGGTCCTGGCCGGCGGCATCGCCGCCCTGCCCCACTCGGCCGAGGCCAAGGGATGCGTGAAGGGTGCGGCCGTCGGCGGGGTCGCCGGCCATATGGTCGGGTCGGGCCACGGGGTCGCCGGTGCCGCCCTCGGCTGCGCGGTCGGCCACCACGAGGCCAAGAAGAAGGACGAGGCCGCCAAGAAGCAGGCGGATCAGCAGCAGGATGCCCACGGCAACAACCAGCCGCCGAAGTGACCGATGCCAGGCGGGATGGGGTGCGGGGAGGCTTGTCTCAGCCCTGCCACTCCTCCCGCAGGATGGCGTAGAGGACGTGGTCGCGCCATGCGCCGTCGATGCGCAGGTAGCCGCGGGCATAGCCTTCATAGGCAAAGCCGACCTTTTCCAGCAGGCCCCGGCTCGGCAGGTTGGTGGGCAGACAGGCCGCCTCGACCCGGTGCAGTCCGAGCTGCCCGAAGGCGAACTCCAGGGCCAGCCGGGTGCCGCCGGACACATAGCCGTTGCGGGCATAGGGCTGGCCGGCCCAATAGCCGAGCGTGCCCATCTGCGCCACGCCGCGGCGGATGTTGGTCAGGCCGAGACCGCCGACCAGAGCGTCGGTCGCGCGGTCGAAGATCAGGAAGCTGTAGCCGAGATCGTCCCGCCATTCCTGCGCCTGCCGCCGCAACCGCCGGGCGAAAGCCGTCCTCGTCAGGGCATCGGCCGGCCAAGTGGGCTCCCAAGGCGTCAGGAAACCGCGCGAGGCGGCCCGAAGGTCGGCCCATTCCCGCCAATCGCGCGGCAAGGGCGGCCGGATGTAGCAGGCCGACCCGTCGAGCCGGACCGCGGGTGGACTGAGGAGGCCGGCGCCGAGGAGACGGATCATGCTTGCCCCTCACCCCATCCCTCTCCCTGGGCGGGAGAGGGGGAAAACCGCGGGGGGAAGGGGAAAGCGACCACCGTCTTCATCGTCAGGCGAGACGCTCCGCGATGCGGTCGTAGCTTTCAAGCTTGGCGATCGGGCCAAGGGCGGCGACGGTCGGACGGCTGGCGCGCAGGCGGGTGGCGGCCTTGACCACGGCGTCACGATCGACGCCGTCGATCTTCGCCACGATCTCGTCCACCGGAACCGGACGGTCATAGATCAGGACCTGCTGGCCCAGCTGCTCGCAGCGCGACATGGTGCTTTCCAGCGCCATAAGCGTGCCGGCCTTCAACTGGGCGCGGGCGCGGGCGACCTCGTCCTCGGTGACGTCGGCGCCGACCTTGGCGATCTCGTCGCAGACGACGGGGACCAGCTCCGCCACCTCGTCCTCGCCGGTGCCGGCATAGACGCCGAACAGGCCGCCGTCATGATAGCCGCCGGTGAAAGTGTAGATGGAATAGACCAGCCCGCGCTTCTCCCGCACCTCCTGGAACAGGCGGGACGACATGCCGCCGCCCAGCAGGGTGGAAAGCACAGAATGGGCGTAGAAGTCGGGGTCGTGCACCCCCACCCCGTCGAAGCCGAGCACGAGGTGCATCTGCTCCAGGTCGCGGTCCTCGCGGAAGTCGCCGCCGGTGTAGCGGGCGGTCTCCGGCTTGGGCGGCGCGCCGCTCGGCAGGTCGCCGAAGGCCTTCATCGCGAGATCGACCATGCGGTCATGCTCAATCCGGCCGGCGGCGCTCAGCACCATGCCAGGAGCGCCGTAATGGCCGGCGATATAGTCGACCAGCGCTTCGCGCGGCAGAGCCCCGACGATCTCGGCCGAACCCAGCACAGGCCGGCCGATGGCCTGGCCTGGATAGGCGGTGGACTGGAAATGGTCGAAGATGATGTCGTCGGGCGTGTCGGCGCTCTGGCCGATCTCCTGCAGCACCACCGTGCGTTCGCGCACCAGCTCCTCGGCGTCCAGCGTCGAGTGCTGGATCATGTCGGAGAGGATGTCGAGCGCCAGCGGCGCATCCTCGTGCAGGACCTTGGCGTAATAGGCGGTCTGCTCGCGGGTGGTGTAGGCGTTCAGCTGGCCGCCGACATTCTCGATCTCCTCGGAGATGCGGAAGGCCGAACGGCGCCGGGTGCCCTTGAACAGCATATGCTCGACGAGGTGAGCGACGCCGTTGACGCTCGCCGCCTCGTTGCGGGTGCCAACCCCGACCCAGCAGCCGAGCGAAACGGACTGCACGTCGGGCATGGTGTCGGTCGCGACGCGAAGCCCGTTGGGCAACGTCGTCACACGAATGGAACTCATGCGGCCTCCTGGGCGGCGCGGGCGCGCGCGATGACGAAATCCTGCACTGCCTTCAGATCGTTCGGCAGGTCGGACAGGCGCTCCTCGCGCACATAAAGATCGGACAGGCGCGGCGGCAGGTCCGGCCGGCGGCCGGTCGCCTTTTCCACCGCGTCGGGGAACTTGGCGGGATGGGCGGTGGCGAGAACCACCATCGCGACCGTCGGATCGACCCGGCCGGCCGCGGCCGCGGCCTTGGCGGCACCGATGCCGACCGCCGTGTGCGGGTCGAGCAGATAGAGGCTGTCCTTCCAGACGTCGGCGATGGTCGCCATGGTGGCGGCCTCGTCCACCCGGTGGCCGGAGAAGATGGCCAGCGCGCGGGCGAGCTGCGCGTCCGTCACCGTAAACTTGCCCTCGGCGCGGAAGCGGTTCAGCGCCTCCGTCACCGCGGTGCCGTCGCGGTCGAGCAGGTCGAACAGCAGCCGTTCGAAGTTGGAGGAGATCTGGATGTCCATGCTGGGAGACAAGGTAGGCACGACGGGCGCCGCGACCATGCTCCCGCTGGCGAAAAAGCGCGCCAGGATGTCGTTGCTGTTGGAGCCGACCACCAGCGTCTCCACCGGCAGCCCCATGGCGCGGGCGCCGTAGGCGGCATAGACGTTGCCGAAATTGCCGGTCGGCACGGTGAAAGCGAGCTTGCGGTCCGGGGCGCCGAGCGCCACCGCGGCGGTGAAGTAATAGACGATCTGGGCCATGATGCGGGCCCAGTTGATCGAGTTCACCGCCGACAGCCCCATCCGGTCGCGGAAGGCGCCGTCGTTGAACATCGCCTTCACGAGGTCCTGGCAATCGTCGAAGGTGCCGTCCAGCGCGATGTTGTGGACGTTGGACGACAGCACGCTGGTCATCTGCCGGCGCTGCACTTCGGACGTGCGACCCTTGGGATGCAGGATGAAGATGTCGACGTTCCGGCGGTCGCGGCAGGCCTCGATGGCGGCCGAACCGGTGTCGCCGGAGGTGGCGCCGACGATGGTCACCCGCTGCCCGCGCTTGGCCAGCACATGGTCGAACAGGCGGCCGAGCAACTGCAGCGCCACGTCCTTGAAGGCCAGAGTCGGGCCGTGGAACAGCTCCAGCACCCAGGTGGTGGGATCGACCTGCACCAGCGGGGTCACCGCGGCATGGTCGAAGCTGGCATAGGCGTCGCGGACGATGGCGCGGAACTCGTCCTCGGCGATCGAGCCGCCCAGGAAGGGCAGCATCACCCGGACGGCGATCTCGCTGTAGGGCAGCCCGCGCATCGCGCGGATGTCGTCGGCCGTGAACTGCGGCCAGCTCTCCGGCACATAGAGGCCGCCGTCACGCGCCAGCCCGGCCAGGAGGACGTCTTCAAAACCCAGGACCGGGGCCGTGCCCCGCGTGCTGACGTACCGCACCGCTTACACTCCGTCCGATGAAGTGGGCATAGTTAGCGAGGACCCCGCCCGCACGCAAGCGGTGCGGGACGCACGGCGCCTATTCCGTCCGGTTGGGGCCGGCCTCGTGAACAGCGATGGAACGTTTGGAACGCCGTGAAACGGTTTTCCGGGTGCTGTTCAACGTTCCATCCGCGCATTGGGCCTTACGCCGCCTCCCCGACCGCCTCGTCAACCGCTTCGTCGGCTCCACGCCGGCGCACCAGCGATGCGGCGCGTTCCAGCACCTCCGGTCCGGCACCGGGACGGTGGGCGTTCTCGGCGATGTGGCGGCGATAGGCGCGGGCGCCGGGCAGCCCCTGGAACAGGCCCAGCATGTGGCGGGTGATCGAGGACAGCGGCGTGCCGCGCGCCCTGCGCGCCTCGATGTAGGGTAGCATCGCCTCGATTACCGCATGGCGGTCGGGACCGGGCTGCCCGCCCATCAGGCGGCGGTCGGCGTCTGCCAGCAGATAGGGGGTCTCGTAGGCGGCGCGGCCGATCATCACGCTGTCGACCTTGCCGAGGTGATCCTGCGCCTCGTCCAGCGTGCGGATGCCGCCGTTGATGGCGATGGTCAGCTGCGGGTATTCCGCCTTCAGCCGGTGGACGAGGTCGTAGCGCAGCGGCGGGACGTCCCGGTTCTCCTTGGGGCTCAGCCCCTTCAGCCAGGCCTTGCGGGCATGGACGATGAAGTGGGTGCAGCCGGCGGCGGAGACGGTGCGGATGAAATGGTCGAGCGTCGGCCATTCCTCCATCTCGTCGATGGCGATGCGCGACTTGACGGTGACGGGGATCGACACCGCCTCGCGCATGGCACCGACCAGCCGGGCGACCAGATCGGGCTCCGCCATCAGGCAGGCGCCAAAGCGGCCGGACTGCACACGGTCGCTCGGGCAGCCGACGTTCAGGTTCACCTCGTCGTATCCCCACTCCTCGGCGATGCGGGCGCAGGCGGCGAGATCCGCCGGATCGGAGCCGCCGAGCTGCAGCGCCACCGGATGTTCCGCCGCGTCGAAGCCGAGCAGCCGTTCGCGGTCGCCATGCAGCACGGCGCCGGTCGTCACCATCTCGGTGTAGAGCAGGGTCGAGCGCGACAGCAGACGGTGGAAGTACCGGCAATGCCGGTCGGTCCAGTCCATCATCGGGGCGACGCTGAGGGGGATGGCGGCAACGGGTGTAGGGGCGGTCATAGCGGTCAGCTCTGCTGCGGCCGGAAGGAGAAAACTGGTCGAAATCGGCACGGCTGGCAACCGGCCGGCAAAAAAGTCAGCAAAAGCAAAAGGCCCGGCTGTTCAGCCGGGCCTTCTAAGCTTGTCGCGCACCTTAAGGAAGGTGGCGTCCCCGACGGGAGTCGAACCCGTGTCGCCGCCGTGAAAGGGCGGTGTCCTAGGCCTCTAGACGACGGGGACGTCGTTCGCGGTGACGCGCTTTCTAAAGATCGGAGGCGGGATGCGCAAGCGCTTTTTCGCATCCTCCGATACTTTTTGCGCGCAAGAGGCAATGGCTGTCAAAAACACCGACTTTGGATGACGTATCGGAATGGAGAGTTTGACGGGCCGTCATTCCCGCGAAGGCGGGAATCCAACCGACTCCCCGTCTTATTTGTGGAGCTTCCTGGATCCCCGCCTTCGCGGGGATGACGGGAAGTGATGGACATTTCAATCGGTTGATGGAACGTGACGGGAGACGATCACAGCCTCTCTCCCCCCAGGAGCCCTCAGGCCGACCGCGCAGGCGCCGCATCGTCGATCAGCAGTTGGACGCCTTCCGAGCCGTTCCAGCGGTCGATCCGCAGCACACCGGCAAGGTGGAAGGGGGTGCCACGGCCGGTCAGCAGAGCCTGGCCCATGTCGTTGTCCAGCGCGCGGAAGGCGATGGCCTTCAGCCGGGCGCCGTCGTTGCCTTGCAGGATGCAGCGGACATGGTTGGCGCCCACCACGTCGGCACGCACGACACGGGCGTCGGCGATGGCGAAGCGCGGCTCGGAGTTGCCGGTGCCGTAGGGGCCGAGCTTGTCGAGCATGGTCACCAGCCCCACGCTGGCGCCGCCGACCGACAGGGCGCCATCGAGTTCCAGCGTCGGCACCAGCGGGGCGGATGCCACCTGTTCGGAGATGCGGCCGTGCAGGAAATCGCGCAGCGCATCGATCCTGTCGCCGGCCACGGTGAAGCCGGCCGCCATGCGGTGGCCGCCGCCGGCCAGCAGCAATCCCTCCTGGCGGGCGGCGATCACCGCGGCGCCGAGATCGACGCCGCGGACGGAGCGGCCGGACGCCTTGCCGATGACGGTCCCGTCGGCGGCTTCCTCCAGGGCGACGACGCAGGCCGGACGGCTGTAACGCTCCTTCAGGCGGGCGGCGACGATGCCGATGACGCCGGGGTGCCAGCCGGCGCCGGTGACGAAGACCAGATCGGTCTCGCGCCCGGCCTCGGCGGCGACGCGTTCCAGCGCCTCGTCGAGAACCGCCTGCTCGATGGTGCGGCGTTCGGCGTTGTGGCCCTCCAGCCGCTGGGCCAGTTCCATCGCCTCGACGGGATCGTCGGTGGAAAGCAGGCGGGCGCCGAGGTCGGACGCTCCCACCCGGCCGCCGGCATTGACGCGCGGGCCGAGGACGTAGCCGGCATGGTAGGCGTCCGGCTTCTCCTTCACCCCCGCCACGTCGGACAGGGCGGCGAGGCCGGGATTGCCGCGCCGCGCCATCACTTTCAGCCCCTGCGCCACCAGCGCGCGGTTCAGCCCGGTCAAGGGCACCACGTCGCACACCGTGCCGAGCGCCACGATGTCGAGCCATTCCATCAGGTTGGGTTCCGGCCGGTCGCGGTAGAAGCCGGTTGTCCGCAGTGCGCGGTTGACGGCGACGATGGTGATGAAGGTGACGCCGGCGGCGCAGAGCGTGCGGTAGGCGCCGTCCTCGTCCAGCCGGTTGGGGTTGACCAGGGCGACGGCGGGGGGCAGGCGCGGTTCGGCGGCATGGTGGTCGAGCACGACGACATCAAGCCCGGCCCCGGCCGCCGCCTCCAGCGCCGCGAAGGCGGAGATGCCGCAATCAACGGTCACCACCAGCCGCACCCCCTCCCCTTTCAGGCGCAGCAGAGCCGCGGCGTTGGGGCCGTAGCCCTCCTTGATGCGGTCGGGGACATAGACGCGGATGTCGGCGCCGAGCGATCGGAAGAAGCGACGCAGCAACGCCGCCGAGGTTGCGCCGTCGACGTCGTAATCGCCGAAGACCGCCACCGGCTCGCCGTCGCGGATCGCCCGCGCGATGCGCTCGGCAGCCGGGTCCATATCGCGGAAACGGGACGGGTCGGGCAGCAGAGCCTTCAGCGTCGGATTCAGGAAGGTATCACAGGTCTCGTCGGTGACACCGCGGGCGGCCAGTACCCGGCCGACGATCTCCGGCAGCCCGCGCCCCTGGGTCAGCGCCTGCACCTGCCGCTCGTCGCAGGGCCGCGCCTGCCAGCGCTTGCCGGACAGGGAATTGGCGACGTTGAGGAAGGCGACGGACTCGATCATGGCACTGCTGCTGTCCGGTGAGGAGGACGGGGACACAGCCATAGCAGACATGAGCGCGCGATGCACGATGGGCAGGGTTGGCGGGCACAGACAGGGATGCCTGGGCAAACCAAGGATCTTGCGCTCGCCGGGCCTCTCACTCCAGCCGTCAAGACAAAATGGGCTTCCAGCTCTTCCGATTGACGATCATGCAAACTCTTCCATAACTAATACTGTAGACGGCGCAGTCGGAGAATAAACATCCAATTGTATGAATTAATAGTTGTTGATTATCGCTAATTCCATCTGTGATATTTCCAAAGGGAGTATCACCGGAGATTTTAGCGATGCCCAAAAGATCATTCGAAGTCTATATTGCTGCCGCTGGAGCCATACTGCTCTCGGCTTGCGCCGGCCCTGCCTCCACCTATGAACGATCGGCGAGTCACTTCGCCTATCCGAACAGCAATGTGGTGCCAGTCGCATTGGCCGAAGGGAAGGCTTCATCCACGTCGTTTCTTCTTCCTGATCTAGCCAACCCCGACCTTGAGCAGGAGGCCGTCCGCAACGCTCTCGCGGAAAGCAAAGGCGATCTCCTTGTGAACGGTGTCTACAACTGGACCACGACGCAGTTTCCGCTTTTGCCAATTTACACCACCACCCTGAACGTCAAGGGCGTTTCTGCAAAAATGGTTTCCGGAAACCAAGTCAGAAACGACAAAGGTACAAATGAATTTATTAGAAACTACAAGAAATAAGGATAATAAAAATGAGAATATCACGCGCCATGCTCATCCCGGCTGTTTTTTCTTGCGCAGCCTGCAGTGTTACCAGTGGCAGCATCGAGACACAGGATCTTTTCACATTCCCGAACAGTGACGTTGCCAACTATGAAGATGGCACAATAACGCTAACCGACTCAAAGACGGTTTTCGCCTGGGACGACGCTGCAATCTATGATCTACGGAAATCGCTTATCGAAAAAGCCAAAGAGGCAGCCAAATCCAGGTTTTCGTCTGAAAAATCTAAAAAACAAAGCATCAACACTCAAATTAAAGATATGGATATTCCAGATGTAATATTGATAAACAGTAAATGGAAAACGACAACCAACATAATTCCATTCATACCAGTTGTTACATATAAGCTTGAGCTTACCACAACATTGGCCCATGCAGACGTATACATAAAAAGGATTGATTGATATTTTCGGGATGCCGCTATATTTTGCGAGGATGTGGATAATGAGAAAACACGATTTTGTTTGGCGGCATCCTGTCCTCCTGTTGGCAATGCTGGCTGCCTCATGCGCCACCGACGGCATTGGCGATAAAATGAAAATTCTTGATAAAAGACCCTATAAGATATTTCTGTCATCAGACAGAGACGACGTGATCTATCAAATCGATAATGTCGAGATCGGCCGAGGGCGAAAATTTTCCTTCACTCCGGACAATAATTCCTCCTTCCAGATAGTGGCAATAGCCGCCAGATGCACCGACCCGGTGAAAAACAGACATCGCCAAACGGTCATCGCTCCCCTTACATCCGATCAAGAATATCGCTTCGTATTTCCAGAGTCAAAGTGTAGAAATGAAAAAATTACAAAGAACATATACTAGAAAAAGAAAAATCATGGACACAAATCACAGCAATAACATTGAGATTAATCCCGATTATTACGTCAGCAGGCGATTTCTACTTTTTACCTTGTTTCCAATTGCAATAAATCTTACTAAGCCATACAGGAAATTTGATGTTCTATATGCGGATATAGACGAGGGAGAAAAAATACTTAAATCAATAAACAAGTTAGTTAGTAGAGATTTTGCAATTAATTCAGTGGTCAAGATCGAGAAAAACGATAATTCCGATATTGTTTTCGCAGAAATGAAGAATGGAATAGGAATAATACATTTTGGTATTGATTGTTATATCGATGTAGTCAGATCATTCTCTAGTAGCACGCAGATACTGTTCGGAATAATGTCTCACGAATGCTGGCATGTCTATCAATTCTTAGAAAATCAAAAAAGAATTTCCCCATTTTTTGAATTGGAGGCTTATCTCGCTTGTGGATATTATCTCGGCCTCCTAAAAAGAGAAGAAGATTTTCCCATAGGTGGGATCATAGATTATTTAGCGGAACGTAACATCGAAGGAATATCAGAAAATGACCATGGAACTTCCGAGGAAGTTGAGAGATGTATAATCTCTGGATTCAAATACGCGATTATCAATGGACCAAAACATAAGAAAGAACTTAATGCGTATTTCAGATCACAATCGGGAAGAGTGTACCCATGAATTCTTTTGATACAAACACCAACCAAGGCGCAGGAACAGTAGTTGCATTCGAAACATCCATAACACAATTCTTTACATCACGCGAATGGGCTGCGCAGGTATTTGCATTGCTGAGTTTTTCTCTCGTCGCAATTATCGTCATAAAATACTACAAATCACTTGCCGCTGGCGATGTAATTAAACTATTTGGCCTTCTGATGATCATCAATGCGAGTTTGCTGATTGTTGTTTTCGGATACAGCGATAAACAGATCGTCGGCCCGATCAGCTTGCTGAGCACCATTTCAGGCTATCTTCTTGGGCAAGCGGCATCAAAGAACACACCAAACAACTCCGGACCAGCAACTGGCACCGGCACCAAATGATCAGGAACTTTCGACAAAGGGAGAAGCTCAGTGAGGTTGCACAGTTTTTTTCATCGAAAAAAAGCCATCATTGCGGCAGCGCTCACTTCCTTGCTTTTCGCTCCTGTGATTTACGATCAACTTATGTCGGAATCACTGGCGGCATCTATCGATGTATCTCCCGAGTCGCCAAACATTGCGCCCATCAACCCGGATGCAATACCAGTCAATGTTTTCAACTGCGTCGAGAAAAGCGTCGAGGTTGAATTCAAAAGAACCAGCGGAACATATGGGACAAAAAGAATAATCGGCTCACACATCTCTATCGAGTATAAGGGTTGCACTGAATATTGTGAAATTGAAATTCAAACTTCAGGAACAGATCCATTCACGATGGATGTAAGCGGCGGTGACAGGATCATAATTGTCAGAGACAATGACAGAAGACAATTTGTCGCAAGAAAAATCGACCCATTGTCTCAAGCCGTTTGCAAATAGTCCAATTCCTTTTCACTGTAAACTCTACCTCCCATCCTTTCCAGCCGACCGATATGGCCAAGCCGATCGGCACGAGTCCGGAAAGGACGAGAGGTGGAATTTCTTAAGCCGCCCGCATCCACACTGCCGTATCGTGGAACGCCGCCCCGCCTGCCGGCGGGATCGGCTCGGGCGAGGTCAGGCTGTTGATGCCCATGCCCTCGACGAAGGCGTCGTTCGGCCAGATGCCTTCAACGATCACCACGCCGCGCGGCACGCCGGCGAAAGACTTGGCATGAACCACCACGCTGCCCTGCGGGTTGCCCAGCCGCACCGCGTCGCCGTCGGCCAGACCCAGCCCTGTCGCGTCTTCGGGATGGATCAGAGCGGTGGGACGGCCCTCGCGCTTCTGGGCGGTCAGCGTCTCGGTGAAAGAGGTGTTGAGGAACTGGCGGGCCGGGGCGGTGACGAGACGGAACGGGTGTTGCGCATCGGCATCGCGGGCAGGCGGCATGTGGTCGGGCAGTTCCGGCATGCCGCCATAGGGGCCGAGCGCCGCCCAGTCCGGGGCGAAGCGGAACTTGCCGTCGGGATGGGCGAAGCCGTTGAGGAAATGCGAGGTCTCGAAATCCGGCTGGGCATCGATCCAACGCTGCTCGCTCAGCGTCGCCGCGTCGCCGAGGTCGGACGCTTTCAACATGGCGTCGATGATCTCCAGCGCGGTCATGCCGAAGCCGGGATGCTCGGCACCGACGCGGCGGGCGAGTTCGGAGATCACCCAGTGGTTCTCGCGCGCTTCGAACTGCGGCTCGATCACCTTGCGGCCGATCAGGATGTGCATCTGGCCGCCGCCGCGGTAGATGTCGTCATGCTCCAGGAAGGTGGTGGCGGGAATTACCAGATCGGCCAGCTTGGCCGTGTCGGTCATGAACTGCTCGTGCACCGCGACGAACAGGTCCTCGCGCAGGAAGCCCTGGCGGACGCGAGTCGAGTCGGGGCAGATCGTCACCGGGTTGGTGTTCTGGATCAGCATCGCCGTCACCGGCGGGCCGCTGGTCAGGTCGCGCGGGTCGCCGGTCAGCACCGCGCCGATGCGCGACTGGTCGAAGCTGCGCACCGACTTGTCGAGACGGTCCAGCCCCTCCGACAGGGTCTTGTCCAGCTTGTAGATGCCGGACGAGCAATAGAGCGCGCCGCCGCCCTTGTGCTGCCAGGCGCCGGTGACCACCGGCAGGCAGGAAACGGCATGAACCTGCGCCGCGCCGTTGTGGGCGCGCGACAGGCCGTAGCCGACGCGCAGGTAGGACCGCTTGGTGGCGCCGTAGAGCCGGGCGAACTCCTCGATCTCCGCCACGGTCAGGCCGGTGATGGATGCGGCCCATTCCGGTGTGCGGCTGGCGAGATGCGCCTCCAGCGCCGTGGTGTCGCCGGCCAGCCGGGCCAGATAGGCGCGGTCGGCATGGCCGTCGCGGAACAGCACATGCATCACCGCGCAGGCCAGCGCCCCGTCGGTGCCCGGCCGCAGCATCAGATGCAGGTCGGAGACCTCGGCCGTGCCGGTGCGGTAGGGGTCGATGGTGACCAGCTTGGCGCCACGGCCCTTCCGGGCGCGGCTGACATGGGTCATCACATTGACCTGGGTGGCAACCGGGTTGCCGCCCCAGTTGACGATCAGGTCGCTCTCCGCCATCTCGCGCGGGTCGGCGCCGCGGATGTCGCCATAGCCGGCGAGCCAGCCCATGTTGGCCGGCGTGTCGCAGACCGTGCTGGTCTGGCGCGAATAGCCCTTGGCATGGCGCAGGCGCTGGATGCCGCCGCGCTGCACCAGCCCCATGGTGCCGGCGTAGAAATAGGGCCAGACGGCTTCCGGGCCGTAGGTGCGCTCGGCGGTCAGGAAGGCATCGGCGATGCGGTCCAGCGCCTCGTCCCAGCCGATCGGCGTCCATTGGCCGGAGCCCTTGGGGCCGTTGCGCAGCAGCGGGGTCTTCAGCCGGTCCGGCGAATGCACGCGCTCGGCATAGCGGCTGACCTTCGCGCAGATGACGCCGGCGGTGTAGCTGTTCTCGGCGGCGCCGCGCACCTTGCCGATACGGTCGGGGGCGAGGCGTTCCACCTCCAGCGCGCAGGTGCTGGGGCAATCGTGCGGACAGGCGGTGGGCAGGAACTGGGCCGACAAGGCTAACCTCTGGTCTGGCTGGCGGCGGGGAAGGCGGAAGTTTAGGCCCGGCCGCGCGCCTGCTTCAATGCGCAACAATGTATGGGTACAAAAAAGCGGGGCCGCGAAGCCCCCTCCGGACTTCGCGGCCCCTGCCGGTTCAACCGGCAAATCCCCTGACGACTTGAGGCTTTACATGAAGCCCAGCATGCGCGGGAACCACAGGGTGATCGCCGGCACATAGGTGACGAGGCCGAGGAAGATCAGCATGGTCAGCAGCCACGGCCACACCGCCACCGTGAGTTCGGTGATGCCCATCTTGGTGATGCCCGACGCGACGTAGAGGTTCAGGCCCACCGGCGGGTGGCACATGCCGACTTCCATGTTCACGATGATCAGGATGCCGAAATGCACCGGGTCGATGCCCAGCTTCATGGCGACCGGGAACAGGATCGGCGCCATGATCAGGACGATGGACGACGGCTCCATGAAGTTGCCGGCGGCCAGCAGGATGATGTTCACCACCAGCAGGAAGACCCAGACGCCCATGTTCTGGTCGAGGATCCAGGCCGCCATGTTCTGCGGGATCTGCTCCGACGTCATCAGGAAGGAGAAGAGCACCGCGTTGGTGATGATGTAGAGCAGCATCGCCGACATGCTGGCGCTGTCCAGCAGCACCTTCGGCACGCGGCGGAGCGGCATGTCCTTGTAGATGAAGACGGCGACGAAGAAGGCATAGACCGCGGCCATCGCCGCCGCTTCCGTCGGGGTGAAGATGCCGCTGTAGATGCCGCCCATGACGACGATGATCAGCAGCAGGCCCCAGAAGCTCTCGCGCAGGGCATGCATGCGCTGGGCGAAGCTGGCCTTGGGCAGGCGCGGATAGCCGAACTTGCGGGCGCGGAACCAGGTGGTGAAGCCGAGGAAGCAGGCCAGCAGGATGCCCGGCACCACGCCGGCGATGAACATCTGGCCGATGGAGGCGGCCTGCGGGTGGCCGGTGGTGGCGACGCAGTACATCACCATCACGATCGACGGCGGGATCAGGATGCCGAGCGCGCCCGAGGTGGTGATGATGCCGGCGCCGAAATTCTTCGGGAAGCCCTGCGCCACCATGGCCGGCAGGATGATCGAGCCGATGGCGACCACCGTCGCCGGGCTGGAGCCCGACACCGCCGCGAACAGCGCGCAGGCCATCACGCCGGCGAGGCCGAGGCCGCCGTGCCAATGGCCGACCATCGAGGTGGCGAAATTGATCATGCGGCGCGCCACGCCGCCATGGGTCAGGAAGTTGCCGGCCAGGATGAAGAACGGGATCGCCATGATCTCGAACTTCTCGATGCCGGTGAACAGCTTCAGGGCCACCGCGTCGATCGGCACGTCGGTCATGAAGAACAGGAAGGACAGAACCGTCAGGCCGAGCGAGATGGAGATCGGCATGCCGGTGAGCATGAGGGCCAGCAGCAGCCCGAAGATGATGGCGGCGTTCATGCCGGGCCTCCTTCCTTGGCGGCTTCGACCGGGTCGATGCCGTCGACCTGGGCATGGTCGTGGTGGGGCAGCTCGCCGGTGCGGATGAAGGTCCAGGCGACCTGGAGGAAGCGGAAGCACATCAGGTAGGAGCCGAGCGGCACCGCCAGATAGATGATCCACATCGGCCATTCCAGATCGGCCGACACCTGCTCGGTCTCCGAGATGTGGTAGACGAAGCGGGCGCCCAGCGATCCGACAATGAAGGTGAACAGCGCGCCGGCGCCCAGACCGAACAGCACGAACTTGGCACGCAGGTGCGGTTCCATCCGGTTGATGATGACGTCGACGCCCACATGGATGCCGGTACGCACGCCATAGGCGGCGCCGAACTTGGCCATCCACACGAACATGTAGATGCACAGCTCCTGCGCCCAGGCGAGGTTCCAGTGCAGCACATAGTCCTGGATGTAGGGAACGCCGGAGAAATAGCGGTGGACGACGGACGCGAAGATGACGAGCGTCGCCCCGGCCATGAGCGACGCGATCAGCGTCTCCTCAAGGCGGTCGAGAATTTTCATGAACATGTCGCGGGGATCTCCCGGTCGGCGGAGATGGGCTGGATTCACATACATTCTGCAACCGCGACCAGCCCTCTCTCCCCCGGGGAGAGGGAGGGGACCCGCCGCGTAGCGGTGGGGAGGGTGAGGAGGCCGGCGCGCTTAGCGCGCCGCCAAGGGGCATACCGCCCCTTGGCAATCCCCTGGCACAGGCTTCCGCCTGTGCTGCCCCCTCACCCTGACCCTCTCCCCGGAGGGGAGAGGGAATAGCCACCCGTCCGCAGTTCCTTACATCTTGAAGCCGGCCGCGGCGGATTCCTTGTAGATCGCCTCGATCAGATCCTTGCCGACGCGGGATTCGGCGTCCTTGTGGACCGGCTTCAGCGCCTTGATCCAGGCCTCGCGCTCTTCCTTGGTCTGGGTGTGGAACTCGGTCTTGCCGGACGCCTTCATCTGGGCCAGCGCAACGTCGTTCTCGTTCTGGGCGATGTCGTTGGCGTAGTCGGTCGCCTCCTTCATCGCCTCTTCCAGCTTGCCGCGGACATCGGCGGGCAGGCCTTCCCAGAACTTCTTGTTCACGATGACCGCGTAGCCGAGATAGCCATGGTCGGTCAGGGTGGCGTTCTTCTGCACCTCGTGCATCTTCTGGGTGTACATGTTGGACGGCGGGTTCTCGGTGCCGTCGACGACGCCGGTCTGCAGCGCCTGGTACACTTCCGAGAAGGCCATCACCTGCGGCAGGGCCCCCAGCGCGCGCATCTGGGCGTCCAGAACCTTGGACGACTGGATGCGCATCTTCAGGCCCTTCACGTCCTCCGGCTTGATGAGCGGCTTGTTGGCGCTCATGATCTTGAAGCCGTTGTCCCAGTAGGCCAGACCGATGATGCCCTTGGACTCCAGCTTCTTGAACAGATTCTTGCCGATCTCGCCCTTGGTGACCCGCTGGAGGACTTCCTTGCTCGGGAAGATGTAGGGCAGGTCGAAGACCTCGAACTCCTTGGCGCCGAGCGGGCCGAACTTGGCCAGCGACGGAGCCAGCATCTGCACCGCCCCCAGCTGCAGCGCCTCGAGTTCTTCCTTGTCCTTGTAGAGCTGGCTGTTGGGATAGACCTCGATCTTGACCTTGCCGGCGGTCAGCTTCTCGGCCAGCTCCTTGAACTTCTCGGCACCCTTGCCCTTCGGCGTCTCCGGCGCGACGACATGGCTGAACTTGATCACGATCTGGTCCTGGGCCCAGGCCGTGGACAAGGCCATCGGCGCCGACATCATGCAGCCGACCGCAGCCGCGCACAGGAGCTTCACGAGTTTCATGGGTGCGTCCCCCTCTGGTGTTTGATTGTGGACGGGGCGGAATGTTCTGCCCCGTACTTGTTGCGCATTGTTCATGATCGGACGAATTGCGGCTATTGTGGATATCCGCAGAGTCGGCCTATCCCACTTTCGTCCGCCCCCACCGTTCCACGCCCCCACACTTTCGTGTCCGTCCCAATGCCGAAGCCGCCGCAAAAATCCAGTTCCACCGCCCGCGTCGGGCGGACGGTGCCGCATGTGATGCCGGTGGTGGCGATGGCGCTGGTCGTGGTGCTGTTGGGGGCCTTCCTGTGGCTGCTGCAACGCAACGAACGGGACGAGGAGGCGCTGGCGCTCATCAAGGACGCGCTGTGGGTGGAGCAGAACCTGCATTTCCAGCTCGCTTCCGACGAGGACAAGCTGGAGAGGCTGGCGGAAACACTGGGCCGGACCGAGGGAGACCTGCGGCAGTTCGTCGCGATGGCCCGGCTGGTGGTCAACACCAATCCGGCGATCGAGCGCGTGCTGTGGCTGGATGCCCAGGGTCGCACCCTGCTGGCCGAACCGCCGCTGCCGGGAACCGGCGGACCGGAGGGCGCCGGCCATCGGGCTGACGACAGTCAGTCCGGCGGACCCGACCGCAACGATGCGGTCCGCATCGCCCGGTCCTCCGGATTGCGGGCCTACGGCGCGCCCTACCGGATCGACGCCACCGACCGCGGATTCGACGCCGCCTTTCCGCTGTTCCGTGACGGCGTCTTCGCCGGCACGCTGGTCGGCGTCTTCTCGTTCGAGGCGATGCTGACCCACCATGTCCCCTGGTGGTTCGCCCAGCGTTACCAGCTGGAGGTGATCGACGCGACCGGCACGGTGCTGGGGGCGAAGTCGCGGATGTCGGTCCCCGGTTCCATGGCGGGTCCGGCGCCGGATCCGGCGCGCAGCCACGTCATCCCGTTCGACCCGCCCGGCCACGGGCTGGCGCTGGTCGCCACCGCCTACCCCAGCGACTCGAACGTCACCCGCACCGTGCTGGTCGCGGCGATCTTCGCGCTGACCGGTTCGGCGCTGTGGAGCCTCTGGTCGCTGCGCCGCCACATCGCCGGCCGTCTTCGCGCCGAGGAGGCCCTGCGCGAGGAGCACGCCTTCCGCAAGGCGATGGAGGACAGCCTGACCGTGGGCATGCGCGCCCGCGACCTCGAGGGGCGCATCACCTACGTGAACCCGGCCTTCTGCCGGATGGTCGGGCTGGAACCGGAGGACCTGATCGGGCGCGGCCCGCCGGCCCCCTACTGGCTGCCGGAGGAGATCGACCGGGCCGAGGCCGCCTTCCAGGACGTGCTGGCCGGCCGGGCGCCGGAAAGCGGGCTGGAGATGCGGTTCCAGCGCGCCAACGGCGAACGGTTCGATGCGCTGATCTACGAGGCGCCGCTGATCGACGCGAACGGCAGGCAGACCGGCTGGATGGGCTCCGTCCTCGACATCACCGAGCGCAAGCGTGCCGAGGAGCTGGCCCACCAGCAGCAGGAGCGGCTGCAGCAGACCTCCCGCCTGATCACCATGGGCGAGATGGCCTCCACCCTGGCGCATGAACTGAACCAGCCGCTGTCGGCCATCGCCAGCTATTGCACCGGCTGCCTGAACCGGCTGCGCTCCGACCACTGCGATACGCAGGAGGTGGCGGCGGCGCTGGAGAAGCTGGCCGCCCAGGCCAAGCGCGCCGGTCTGGTGGTGCGGCGCATCCATGACTTCGTGCGCAAGCGCAACCCCAAGGTCGCCCCCTGCTCGCTGGCCGGCGTGCTGGAGGATTGCGTCGGGCTGGCCGGCAGCGATGCGGCGCGGCTCGGCGTGCGGGTGGAGCTGGACGCCCCGCCCGACCTGCCGCCGGTCACCGGCGACCGCATCCTGCTGCAACAGGTGGTCCTGAACCTGATGCGCAACGGGATCGAGGCGATGGCCCGCACCCCGCGCCCCGACCGCCGCCTGATCGTCACCGTCCGCCAGACCGGTACCGATGGAGACCGCGTGCTGCTGACGGAGATCCGCGACCATGGCTGCGGCATCTCGCCCGAGGTGGCCGACCGCCTGTTTTCCCCTTTCTTCACCACCAAGCGCGAAGGTATGGGCATGGGGCTGAACATCTGCCGGTCGATCGTCGAGCACCACCGGGGCCGGCTGTGGTTCGAGACGGTGGCGGAGGGGGAAGTCCCTGAGGCCGCCGGCGCGCGCTTCCTGTTCACCCTGCCCGTTCAAGCCCAGACACCGGACCGGCCCCCCAACCAGATGCCCGACCACACCGCCGAGGCTGCCGAATGACAATGCTCCACATCGTCGACGACGACGAGGCGATCCGCGACGCGCTCGGCTGGCTGTTCCAGTCGCGCAACGTTCCGGTGGCCGGCTGGCCGTCGGCCGAAGCCTTCCTGGAGGCGTGGCGGCCGGACACCGCCGGCTGTCTCCTGCTGGACATCCGCATGGAGGGGATGAGCGGGCTGGAACTGTTCGACCGTCTGCTGTCCAAGGGATGCCGGATGCCGGTGATCTTCCTGACCGGCCATGGCGACGTGCCGATCGCGGTCGGCGCCCTGAAGAAGGGGGCCCGCGACTTCGTGGAAAAGCCCTTCAACGACAACGAGCTGGTCGACCGGGTGATCGACGCGCTTGGCTTCGACGCCGAGCAGCGTGAGCGCGAGGCCGGGCAGGCCGGGCTGGCCGCCCGGCTGGCCACCTTGACCCAGCGTGAGCGGCAGGTGATGGAGCTGGTCGTCGCCGGCCGCCTGAACAAGGTCATCGCCGATGAACTCGGCATCAGCATGCGCACCGTGGAGGTCCACCGCAGCCATGTGTTCGAGAAGATGCGGGTGAAGACGGCGGTGGAACTGACCCGGTTGCTGACCGGCGCCTCCTGACCGGCGTCCGGCGATCGGGGGAAACCCCAGGCGGACGGGGTTGGCGTCTGGAGTCGGCACCCGTCCCGTACTACTCTGTTCCTGCCACTTTGGTGGTTTTCCCCGGCGGTCCGGAGCATCAGCGGTTGCGCCTGCGGTTCCCCAGTTCCTTCATCGCCACCGGGCTGGCCGTGATAGCGCCCCTGCTTCTGTTCGGCGCCGCCCTGGTCTGGCAGCTGGATGCCCGTGACCGGGCGGAGACGGAGGACTCGCTGCAGTCGGTGGCCCAGTCGCTGTCGCTGGCGGTCGACCGCGAACTGGCGAGCCAGCTGCGGCCTCTGGAGCTGCTGGCGTCGCTGCTGCAGCCCAATGCCGATAACATGAGCACGCTCTACCAGGAGACGACCACCGCCACCCACAGCCAGGCCGGCTGGCTGGCGATGGGGCTGATCGACGCCGACACCGGCCGTTTCGCCTTCCATACCCATTACCCGTTGGGGGTCCAGCCGCTGCCGCCGCCCCGGCTGGACGAGATCACCCGCCATGTGATCGAAAGCCGCCATGCGACGATCGGCGGCGTGCTGCCGCCGGGCGGCCCGCCGGGCCGGCCCTCGCTGATCCTGCGCGCGCCGATCATGCAGTTCGACGCGGCAAGCCAGAGCGACCGGGTGCGCTACATCCTGTCGCTGGCGCTGGGGCTGGAAGGGTTGAGCAGCGCCCTGCGGACCCGCGACACTCCGCCGGAATGGACGGTCGCGGTGGTCGACCCGACCATGCTGATCGCCGCCCGCTCCCGCGATGCCGCCGCGTACCTCGGCCAGAAGGTTCTGGCCTCGCTGGAGGCGCGCATCAGGACCGGCAGCCACGGCATGTTCGTCGGTCTAACCAGGGACGGGGTGGAAGTTCATTCCGTCGTCCACCGCTCGGCCGAGACCGGCTGGGCGGTGGTGCTGGGCGTGCCCTCGACCATCGTGCAGCAGAAGCTGAACGCCACCCGCATGGCGGTGATCGGCGGCGGCGGCCTTGCCTGCGCGGCGACGCTGATGCTGGCCCTGCTGGTATCGCGCGCCTACCGCCGCCGCAGCAGTGCCGAGGAGGAGGTCCGCCGCGCCCGCGAGGCGGTGCTGATCGAACAGCGCCGCCGGCTGGAATCGGAAAAGGAACATGCCGAGGCGGCCAACCGGGCCAAGAGCGACTTCCTGGCCAACATGAGCCACGAGCTGCGCACGCCGTTGAACGCGATCATCGGCTTCGCCGAGGCGCTGATGTCCGGCATCTTCGGCCCCGCCCCGCCCAAGCATGTCGAATATCTGACCGCGATCCACCAGTCCGGCCGCCATCTGCTGGATCTGGTCAACGAACTGCTGGACATGGCGAAGATCGAGGCCGGACGGCTGGAGCTGTTCCCGGCCCATGTCGCGCTGGACGAACTGCTGGCGGATTGCCTGTCCCTGATGGAAGCGCTCGCCCTGCGCAAGGGGGTGGTGCTGACCGGCGGCGCCATCGTTCCCAACCTGCAGGTCACGGTGGATGGGGTCCGCATGCGGCAGGCGGTGCTGAACGTCCTGTCCAATGCCGTCAAGTTCACCCCGCCCGGCGGCGCCGTGCGGGTGGAGGCCACCGCCGGTCCCGGCGGCATGGGCGCGATCATCGTGATCGCCGACACCGGCGTCGGCATGACCGCGGACGAACTGATGATCGCGATGGAGCCGTTCCGTCAGGTCCACAACTACCTGACCAAGGCGGAAGCCGGCACCGGCCTGGGCCTGCCGCTGGCCCGCCGGTTCGTCGAGGCCCATGGCGGCACCCTGACCCTGGACAGCACGCCGGGCATCGGCACCGCGGTGACGATCCGGCTGCCGTAAAGGGACCGGCTGTTGAAAGACGGGCTGCCGGGAACCGGGCTTTGCCCTAACCCCGGCGGGGCGGGCGTCCGGGAAGCATGGCGCGCTGAAGCTTCGCGCCGGCAAGGTCCGCACCGTCGAGGTCGGCGCTGTCGAGGTTGGCGTCGGACAGGTTCGCCTGAACCAGACAGGTGCCGACCAGCAGGGCGCCGCGCATGTCGGCACCCATCAGGTTGGCGGCCCAGGAACGGCCGGTGGGACGGCCCGACGGGTCCTTGATCGCCGCCGGCCCCAGCCGGACCCGCGTCAGGTCGGCACCGGTCAGCACCGCATAGCTGAGATTGGCCCCCGACAGGTCGGCGCCCATCAGGTTTGCGCCCTCAAGATTGGCGCCGGAAAAATCGGTCATCATCAGCCGCGCGCCGGTCAGCGCAGCCGCCGAGAGGTTCGCCCCGCGCAACGAGGCGGCGCTGAGGTTGACGTTGCGCAGGTCGGCGCGGCCGAGGTCGGCGCCATCCAGGTCGGCCCGCTGGCCGCGCTGGCCGAAACTGTCGATCCAGCGCTCATGGTCGAAGATGGCGCGCTGGATTTCCGACCCGATACTGTCGATGGGGCGCGTCATCTGCGCGCTGGCGATCCGGGTCGAGGACAGGTCGCAATCGGCCATCCGCGTGCCGACCATGTCGGCCTTGTCGAACCGGGTGCCGTCCAGCGCCGCCCCCGACAGGTTGGCGCCGTTCAGGCGCGCCCCCGTCAAGTCGGCGCCGGTCAGCACCGCTCCCGAAAGATCGGCGTTCTGCAGCACGGCGCCGCTGAGGTCGGCGTCGGACAGGTTGGCGCCGCGCAGCACCGCGCCGGTCAGATCGGTGGGAATGCCGCCCTCCGCCGTCATGCCGGTCTGCAGCCGGGCGAGCGCCGCCTTGTGGATCTGGCGGGCGCTTTCGGCGTCCTGCGCATCGGGGCCGGCACCGCGCCGCGCCGTGCCGCCCGGTTCCAGCGTGCCGGCGCGCAGGTCCGCCCCCTTCAGATTGGCGTTCGAGAAATCGGCGGCGCGCAACCGCGCACCGCGCAGGTCGGTCTGCATCAGGTTGGCGCGGCTGATGTCGGCGTCGCGCAAATCCACACCGAACAGGTCGGCGCCTGCCAGATTGGTTCCGTTCAGCCGACCGCGCGCCAGCCGCGCACCGACCAGACGGGCGCCGCGCAGGTCACGCTGCGACAGGTCCACCCCTTCCAGATCGGCCATGGCGAGGTTGGCGCGGGAACCGCCGGGCTGGCCCTTGATCCAGCGGGCATGCCGGTCCAGAACCTCGGCCAGTTGATCGGGCCGAAAGAAGGACACGGACGGAGCGGTCGGTGTGATGGCGGTGGGCACGGGCAACTCGACGCCGTGAATTGGTTACATCGCGACAATCATGAGGTTCATTCCTTACCGAAGGCTGAATGAGTCCCCCTTTTGCGCACCCTCTTTCGGAGGATGCGGTTCGGCCTGCCGCCGATCCCCCCATCGCCGGGGTCGGCCGCCCATCCAGGCCGGACGGCCGGAAAAGCAGGCGTTTGGCCAGGGCAGTGACCATGAGCCTGCCCCACTCCCGCCTGGGATGATACCGGAATCCTCCCGAGTCGCGCAGGTTACCGTTCTGTAATCGAACCGGGTGCGAACGGGTCGCGAACAGCTTCGACTCGGCTTCCCGCCTTGGCCTCGGCTGAGTCGGCGGAATCCCTCGACTCCCCGAAAAACCGGCAACGGTTAAGCAATGGTTTCTTGACAGAAAAGGCCACGGGCATCCTAAAAGTGTCCCACCTTTCGGATAAACGCACCGCAGCACGCCTTGACCTTAGCCAGGGTGTGACTTTGGCCGTAACCGGGACGATGGATTCCAGACGATGGAGGCCGGGTGCCGGAGCGGAAAAACGGGATATGAAGGAAGAATGATGAAGGATGCGGACGCCCGGTCGATCACGACCGCACGCCCGAGCGTTGGCGAGAGCCACGCCACCGAATGCCGTCATCTCGATCGCCGCCATCTTCTGCGCGCCGGCATGGGTCTGGCGGCGGTCGCCGCCGCCGGGGGAACCCTGTTCTCCAGCGAGGAGGCGGAGGCCGCGGCGCTGCGCGCCCCGCCCCGGGTGCTGTCCCTGGTGAACCTGCACACCGGCGAGAAGATCAACGCCGAATACTGGGCGAAGGGCCGTTACGTTCGCGATGCCATGAAGGCCGTGAACCGCGTGCTGCGCGACCACCGCACCAACTCGGTCCATCCCATCGACCCGAAGCTGCTGGATCTGGTCTATGGCCTGAGCCGCAAGATCGGGCGCAAGGGTCCGATCGAGATCGTGTCGGGCTATCGCTCGCCGGAGAGCAACGCGTTGCTGCGCGAGGCCGACCACAGCGGCGTCGCCCAGAACAGCTTCCACATGCGCGGCATGGCGATCGACCTGCGGGTGCCGAACATGTCCACCCGCCAACTCCAGCGGGCGGCGCTGAGCCTGCGCGGCGGCGGCGTCGGCTATTACCCCGACAGCAACTTCGTGCATGTCGACGTGGGGCCGTTGCGCCACTGGTGAGCGGCTGGACCACGGACGCAACCACGTCCCCATGCGTTGAACATTCGGTGCGATGTGGCGCCAAGTCCGGACGGACTTCGGCGCCACGGTCATTTTCGGGTCGCTGCTCCCATCTCCCGACCTGCGGATTTGCGCTGGCCCTCCTCCCTTGATGCGCCTCCCGCGCTTTACGGACAAGGCCGCTTGCGGCTTGTCGCCACACCTCCCGGTAGAACTTTCCAAGTTCATCGACCGGAAAATTGCCTATTATCCCCGTCGAACAATTTTTCAGGACGATCCGTTCTGTCGGTGGGAGAATAGGCGTATGGGATACCTGTCTGGTGGAAGCGGCGATGACACGCTGATCGGTGATGCCGGCGCCGATGTTCTCGATGGCGGCACCGGGAGCGACTTGATGATCGGCGGCCGTGGCGACGACATCTACTTCGTGGACGATGCGGGAGACGTCATCCAGGAGTCGCTCCTCGAGGGCTTCGACGAAGTCCGCACCGCGCTGAACGTCCAGACGCTCGGCGACAATCTGGACCGGCTGACTTTCATCGGGACCGGCGACTTCCAGGGCATCGGCAACGAGTTGGCCAACCTGATCACCGGCGGGGCCGGCAACGACACCCTGACCGGCGGAGGCGGTCCAGACACCTTGATGGGGGGTGACGGCGACGACCTTTTCTACATCGACGACACCGGCGCGACCATCGATGGCGGCGCCGGCTTCGATACCGCCATCGTGCGATACGACGCCGGCGTCCCACTGGATCTGGCGGCGTCCGGCATCGAACGGGCGTATGGCGGCTCTGGAAACGACATGCTGGTCGGTACCGGATCCGTTGTTGGCCTCCTCATCGACGGGGGCGACGGCGATGACACGCTCGTCGGCGGCGCTTTCAACGACACGCTGATCGGCGGGAGCGGTGGAGACTCCCTGGTCGGCGGGGACGGCGACGATCTGTTCTATATGGATGCAACCGGTAGGATCGACGGCGGGGCTGGTTTGGACACCGTCTATATCCAGGGAAACGGCGATCTGTTCCTCGCGATCCACCATGCCGGTATCGAGAGGATGTTCAGCGGCGGCGGCAACGACCGTTTATTCGCGATTGGCGGACCCGGCGCGGTCGAGGTCGATGGGGGAGCCGGCGATGATGAAATCACCGGAAGCGCTTTCAACGACACGCTCCGCGGCGGCGATGGCAATGACTCGCTGTATGGCGAAGATGGTGACGATGTCCTGGTTGGCGGTAGCGGCGAGGACAATCTGTCCGGCGGAGCTGGAAACGATTACTTCTATATCGATGCTGCGACGGTGACCTCGCTGGACGGCGGATCCGGAGACGATACGGTCGATGCCCGCTACAGCGGCGGCGTCACCCTGGACATCTCCTCGTCGATCGAGCATTTCATCGGCAGCGTCGGCAACGACAACGTAACGGCGACCGATTCCTATTACAGCGTGACGATGGCCGGCCAGGGCGGCGACGATCGGTTGACCGGAAGTTCCGGCAATGACGCACTGTCCGGCGGCAACGGTGACGACACTCTGAAGGGCGGCGGCGGAGACGACGTTCTGCAAGGCGGGGCCGGCGCCGACCTTTTCGACTTCTCAATCGATTTCGGCAGCCACAGCGTCAGCAACGGCAATGACATCGTGAGCGATTTCAGCGCCGCGGAAGGCGACAGGATCGGGCTGCTCGCGTACCAGAGCTACACGGTGAGCGCCAACGCCCAGGGCGAGGCTGTTCTCAACATTTCCGGCGTCGGCAACGCTTCGACGGTCACCCTCTCCGGCGTGATGGCGCAGGACGTGTCGAGTTCCTGGTTCACCACCATCTGAAAACAGGAAGGCGCCGTCCCGGCCGGGACGGCGCCTTTCCAATTCGGGCGGGCGAAACCGCCCGTCCCGATCCCCGATTACCCCACCTTCAGCTTGCGGCGCAGCAGCGACAGCGGCGCCGTGTCGTCCAGGCTGGGCTGGAAGGCGATGGTGACCTCGGTCAGCGCATTCGCCCAGCTCTCCGGGTTGGTGCCTTCCGGCGCCTCGACCGAGGTGAAGCCGGTGCGGACCAGATAGAGGTACTGGTCGGGGATGACATGGCCGACCGCACGGATCTCGCCGGTGTAGCCGTAGCGCTCCCGCAGCTCGCGCGCGGTGGAGAAGCCGCGTCCGTCGCGGAACTTGGCAAACTCCACCGCGACCAGGGAGAAGCGGTCGAGGTCGGCGGCGATGGCGCCCGCCAGCGTGCCGCTCTTCAGCCGCACGCCCAGCCGGGCGTTGCGGCCCTCGAAGCTGTCGCGCTCCGCCTGCCAGCGCTCGAAGCTGATGATCACCGGGCGGTCGTTGGGAACCGGCTCGCCATCGGGGATGAAGCTCCAGGCATCCTCGCCGATGCGCCCATTCTCAATCAGCGGCATAGATTCTCTCCTTGAACGGGGCATGGCCGACGCGTTTGAGGGTGTCGACGAAGCGCTCGCCCTCGCCGGCGCGGTTGGCGAGATAGACGTCGACGATCGCCTCGATGGCGTCCACCGCTTCGGTCTCGGTCACCGCCGGCCCTAGGATGTCGCCGATGGCGGTGGTCAGCGTCGGGTCGCCGCCCACCGTGATCTGGTAATATTCGGTGCCCTTCTTGTCGACGCCGAGAATGCCGATGGCGCCGACATGGTGATGGCCGCAGGCGTTGATGCAGCCGCTGATCTTGATGCCGAGTTCACCGATGGTGCGCTGGCGGATCGGATCGGCGAAGCGGGCGGAGATCGCCTGGGCCAGCGGGATCGCGCGGGCGTTGGCCAGCGCGCAGTAATCCAGCCCCGGGCAGGCGATGATGTCGCCGATCAGCCCGGCATTGGCGCTGCCGAGACCGGCCTCGTCCAGCCGCTTCCACAGGTCGTACAGCTCGTCCTTCTTGACATGGGCGAGGACGAGGTTCTGGACGTGGGTGACGCGCAGCTCGCCGAAGCTGTGACGCTCGGCCAGATCGGCGACGAGGTCCATCTGGTCGCAGGTGGCGTCGCCGGGGATGCCGCCGGCCGGCTTCAGCGAGACGGTGGCGATGGCGTAGCCCGGAGCCTTGTGCTCCGAGACGTTGACCGCCAGCCAGTTGGCGAAGGCCGGGTCGGCGGCCTTGGCGCGCTCCAGCGCTTCGGAATGGTCGGGCAGCTCCTCGAAGGGCGGCGGGGCGAAATGCTGGCGCACCCCCTCGACGATCTCCGGATCCAGGCGGTACTTGGGGCCGCGCAGCCGGGCGAACTCCTCCTCGACCTCCTGGGTGAACTTCTCCAGACCCAGCTCGTGCACCAGGATCTTGATGCGCGCCTTGTAGATGTTGTCGCGGCGGCCATACTGGTTGTAGACGCGCAGGATGGCTTCCAGGTAGGCGACGAAATCCTCCTCCGCCACCCACTCGCGCACCAGCTTGCCGACGAAGGGCGAACGGCCGAGACCGCCGCCGACATAGAAGGAGAAGCCGGCCTCGCCCTTGTCGTTGCGCCGGGCCAGCAGGCCGACGTCATGGATGCGCACCGCGGCGCGGTCGCTCTCGGCGCCCGAGATGGCGATCTTGAACTTGCGCGGCAGATAGGTGAACTCGGGATGCATCGTCGTCCACTGCCGCAGGATCTCGGCATAGACGCGGCCGTCCACGACCTCATCCTTGGCGGCCCCGACGAAGGGGTCGGTGGTGACGTTGCGCACGCAGTTGCCGCTGGTCTGCAGCGCGTGCATGTCCACCTCGGCCAGCTCATGCAGGATGGCCGGAGTGTCCTCCAGCTTGATCCAGTTGTATTGCAGGTTCTGGCGGGTGGTGAAATGGCCGTAGCCGCGGTCGTACTTGCGGCCGATGGCGGCCAGCTTGCGCAGCTGGGTGGCGGACATCACGCCATAGGGCACGGCGATGCGCAGCATGTAGGCATGAAGCTGGAGATAGAGGCCGTTCATCAGCCGGACCGGCTTGAACTCCTCCTCCGTCAGCTCGCCGGACAGGCGGCGCTCGACCTGTTTGCGGAACTGCTCGACGCGCTCGGCGACGAACTGCCGGTCGATCTCGTCGTAGTGATAGATGCCGGCACGGGCGCCGGGCGCGATGTGGTTCATGTCGATAAGCCCTCAGGGCCGCCGGAACGGCCGACGATCATTGATTCAGGCGGCCGTCAGCTCAGGCGGCCTGCTTCCCGAGGTCGGTGCGGACGCTCGGGCCGGCGGTGCGGATGCGCTCGCGCATCGTCGCCGGGACCGGCACGCCGTCCTGCTCCACCACCTCGAAGGCGTAGATGTCGACGCCGAACTGCTCGCGTTCCGCCTTTTCCTTGGCGGCGGCCAGCACCCCGTCGGCCTCGGCGCGCTGGAACAGCGCGGCCTCGGCGAAGGACTCGACCCACACGCCATCCTTGCCCAGGAACACGACCTCCCCGTCGCGCAGGCGGTTGGCGGTGATGGCTTTCATCGATCCTTCCTTCGATCGATCCTTGGCCGACATCTGGCTCTCCTGGCTGGTCGTTCTCGAACGTGTCTGGTGTCTTAACCCGAACCCTCGGCGGTCCGGCAGTGAATTCGGCGGGACGACAGGCATTACGGCGGTCATTACGGCAGCCATCGCTCCCGGTCGATCAACTCGCGGGTCTCGCGGGCGACCTCGGACATCGACGCCCCCTCCGCCCGGCGACGGTTGCGCAAGGCGGCGACGGCGCGCAGCCGCTCTGCCCATTCTTCCGGGAACAGGACCTCCAGCCGCTGGCGCAGCAGGCTGGCGAGCGTCGGGCTGCGGCCGCCGGTGGAGACCGTCATCACCAGATCGCCACGCCGCACCACCGAGGGCGAATGGAAATCACACAAGGGAATGACGTCCTCGACATTCACCAATACGCGGTGCCGCCGCGCCAGCTCCGCCAGAGCCGTCCCGGTCTCAGGGTCCAATCCCATCACATACAACACGCCGACCTTGTCCAGATCGGCGGCCTCCGGCAGGGCCCGCACCAGACGATCGCCGGCGAGTGCGGCCAATTCCCCATCCGGTTCCGGTGAAAAGATCTGCGGGTCGGCCCCGCCGTCCCGCAGCTGCGTCAGACGACGCACCGCCAGCGGGCCGTTGCCGGCCAACGCCACCACCACCCGTGCCGGGTCGAGCGCCAGCGGAATCATCGCCGCCCCGCCAGAATGGACGGAACGAAACGGCCGATTACGGCGCTTATGGCGAGGATCCAATGCATGGCAGTATTTAGCCCCGCCGTCGCACGACAATCAACATATTTCACACAACGCTTTGCAGCGCAGCACAATCCTATTAAACAAGTAGAGAATGTATTTACGTTGCACGGGTTTTCCGCCGGTGTTAATGTGCAAATACAGGAAATAAACCTACTTAATCAGTAGGATTTAAACGCCACCGCGAAAGGCCGCTGATGATGGACGCCACGACACGGGTGAAGCATCTGACCGACAGCTACGGCACGTTGGAAAGCGCTCCGCTGCTGGCCGCCATGCATGAGGTCTTCGGCGGGCGGATCGCGCTGCTGTCGTCCTTCGGCGCCGAATCCGCGGTGCTGCTGGCGCTGGCTGCCGAGGCGACGCCGGATTTCCCGGTTCTGTTTGTGAATACCGGCAAGCTGTTCGGCGAGACCCTGCGCTACCGCGACGAGCTGGTGAAGCGGCTGGGCCTGCGTGACGTGCGGGAGATCGGGCCGACCGCCGACGATCTCGCCGCCGGAGACAGGGACGGCCTGCTGTTCAACCGCGATTACGATGCCTGCTGCGCCCTGCGCAAGACGGTGCCGCTGGACCGCGCGCTGGCCACCGCCGGGCTGGAAGCCTGGGTGACGGGGCGCAAGCGATTCCAGTCGGCGACCCGCGCCGCCCTGCCCCTGTTCGAGGCGGAAGGCGGCCGCGTGAAGGTCAACCCACTGGCCAACTGGGACAAGGACCGGCTGGAGGAGGAGTTCATCCGGCGCGACCTGCCGCGCCACCCGCTGGAGGCCGACGGGTTCCTGTCGATCGGCTGTTACACCTGCACCGAGCGCGTGGCGCCCGGTGCCGACCCGCGTTCCGGCCGTTGGGCCGGCAGCGCCAAGACCGAATGCGGCATACACACCACCATGATTGGAACCGTTCGATGAGCGCCGATCTCGACCAGCTCGAAAACCAGAGCATCTATATTCTGCGCGAGGCCTACAACCGCATCGACAAGCTGGCGATGCTCTGGTCGATCGGCAAGGACAGCAACGCGCTGCTCTGGCTCTGCCGCAAGGCGTTCTTCGGCCGCATTCCCTTCCCCGTCGTGCAGCTCGACACTGCCATGGAGCTGCCGGAGGTCTACGAGTTCCGCGACCGCATCACCAAGGAATGGGACCTCGACCTGAAGGTCGAGCAGTGCCCGCCCGAGGAGGAGATGGACCAGACCCTCCCCCCCCTGACCCGCGCCGCCGCGCGCAAGACGGAAGGTCTGAAGAACCTGCTGCGCGACCATGCCTACCAGGGCGTGATGGTCGGCATCCGCCGCGACGAGCAGGCGACCCGCGCCAAGGAGCGCGTGTTCTCGCCGCGCTCGCTGGAAGGCGACTGGGACGTCAAGGACCAGCCGGCGGAGTTCTGGGACCATTACAAGACGCGCTTCCCGGAAGGCGTCCATGTCCGCATCCACCCGCTGCTGGCCTGGACCGAGCTGGACATCTGGCGCTATTCGCAGCGCGAGGGGATTCCCATCGTCCCGCTGTACTTCGCCCGCGACGGCAAGCGCTATCGCTCGCTGGGCGAGAAGAACATCACCTTCCCGGTCGACAGCACCGCGTCCACCATCGACGAGATCATCGCCGAACTCCAGGTGACCCGCATTCCGGAGCGCGCCGGCCGGGCGATGGACAACGAATCCGAAGACAGCTTCGAACGCCTGCGCAGCGTGGGGTACATGTAAGATGCCGCATTCTCAACTCCGCATCGTCATCGTCGGCCATGTCGACCATGGCAAGTCCACGCTGATCGGCCGCCTGCTGAACGACACCGGCAGCCTGCCCGACGGCAAGGTCGAGCAGGTCCGCGAGATGAGCCGTAAGCGCGGCATGCCCTTCGAATGGGCCTTCGTCATGGACGCGCTCCAGGCCGAGCGCGACCAGGGCATCACCATCGACACCACCCAGATCCACTTCAAGACCAAGCAGCGCCCCTACGTCATCATCGACGCGCCGGGCCACACCGAGTTCCTGAAGAACATGGTGACCGGCGCCTCCCAGGCCGACGCCGCCCTGCTGGTGATCGACGCCGACGAGGGCGCGCTGGAGCAGTCGCGCCGCCACGCCTTCCTGCTGCACCTGCTGGGCGTGCGTCAGGTGGCGGTCGTCGTCAACAAGATGGACAAGGTCGAGTTCTCCAGCCGCCGCTATGAGGCCGTGGCGCAGGAGATCAAGGACTATCTGGCCGAGCTGGGCCTCCAGCCCAAGGCGGTGATCCCGGTGTCCGCCCGCAACGGCGACAACATCGTCAGCCGCAGCGAGCAGTCGGAGTGGTATCTCGGCCCAACGGTGATCGAGCAGCTCGACGCCTTCCGTCCGCAGCAGACCTCGCCCGACCAGCCGCTGCGCTTCCCGCTCCAGGACGTCTACAAGCCGGACGACCGACGCATCCTGGCCGGCCGCATCGAGAGCGGGCGCCTGCGCGTCGGCGACACCCTGCACTTCTCGCCCACCGGCGCCAGCGCCAGGGTGGTCAGCATCGAGGCGTGGAACCATCCTGAGACGGTGCTGTCGGCCCAGGCCGGGCAGAGCATCGGCATCACGCTCGACAAACGCATCTTCGCCGAGCGCGGCCACATCGCCCATCATCAGGCCGACGCGCCCGTGCTGGCCCACCGGCTGAGCGTGCGGCTGTTCTGGCTGGTGTCCGACCCGCTGGTCGTCGGCAAGACCTACACGCTGAAGATCGCCACCGGCGAACACCGGGTGACGGTGGAGCAGGTGACGGCGGTCATCGACGTGGAGGACCTGTCCAGCACCCCCGGCAAGGCGGTCCGCCGCAACGAGGTGGCGGAGGTGGTGCTGCGCTCCCGCTCGCCCATCGCGCTGGATCTGGCGTCGGAGCTGCCGCGCACCGGCCGCGGCGCGCTGATCGACGGCAACGACGTGGTCGGCGGCTGCCTGGTGGTGGAGATCGAGGACGCCGCCGCGGCCAACATCACGGAGGTGTCGCACACCGTCTCGCTGGAGGAGCGCGCCCAGTCCAACGGCCACAAGGGCGGCATCGTCTGGCTGACCGGCCTGTCGGGGGCCGGCAAGTCGACGCTGGCGATGGCGCTGGAACGGGCGCTGTTCGACCGCGGCTGGCAGACCTTCGTGCTGGACGGCGACAATGTCCGCAACGGGCTGAACGCCGGGCTGGGCTTCTCCGCCGACGACCGGGCGGAGAACATCCGCCGGGTGGCCGAGACGGCCAAGCTGTTCGCCGACGCCGGCATGGTGGTCATCGCCTCGCTGATCTCGCCGCTGAAGTCCGACCGGGCGCGGGCGCGGGTGATCGGCGGCGAGCGCTTCCACGAGGTGCATGTGGCGGCCAACCTCGCTACCTGCGAGGAGCGCGACCCGAAGGGACTCTACAGGAAGGCGCGCGCCGGCGAGATCGCCGAGTTCACCGGAATCTCGGCTCCCTACGAGGCGCCGGACCAGCCGGAACTGGTGATCGACACCGATGCGCTGAGCCGCAGCGAGGCGCTGGCCCGGTTGCTCGACTACGTCGACGAGACCTTGGGCAAGAACAGCCTGAAGTCGGGGAAAGAGCTGACCTACGTCATTTGAAGGGCGTGATCTGAGGGTCGGCAGCGACAGGGCAAGGTTTCGGGCGCGGGGGAAAGACCGCGCCCGAAGGCGTTTTCACGCCGCCTTGCGGTTCGGGCGATGCAAGGCGGCGGGAAGCATGGCCGCGACAGCCAGGGCCAGCGGCAGGAAGGAAACGCGCAGCACGGCTTCCCAGCCGTAGCTCGTCAGCAGGCCGCCCGAGGCGAAGGAACCGAAGGCCATGGTGCCGAAGATGATGAAGTCGTTCAGCGACTGGACCCGCGTCTTCTCCTCCGGCCGATGGCAGTCCAGCACCATGGCCGAGGCGCCCAGGAAGCCGAAGTTCCACCCCAGACCCAACAGGATCAGGCTGATCCAGAAATGGGCCACGTCCTGCCCGGCCAGCCCGGCGGCGGACGCCGCGGCGATCAGCATGAGACCGGCGGCAACCATCCGGGAGGCACCGAAGCGGGTGATCAGCCCTCCGGTGAAGAAGCTGGGGGCGTACATGGCGATGACATGCCACTGCAAACCCAGGTTGGCCGCTTCCTGTGGCAGGCCGCACAACCGCATCGCCAGCGGGGCGGCGGTCATGACGAAGTTCATCAGCAGGTAGGATACCATCCCGCAGATCACCGCGGTGATGAAGCGGGGCTGGCGCAGGATGGCGCCAAGCGGGCGTCCGCCGGCGACGTCCGACGACGCCGGCTTCGGCAAACGAACGCCGGCAAGAATCAGGGCGGACAGGGCCGCCACGGCGGCCTGCGCGACATAGGTCGCCCCAAACAGGTGCGGCGGCCAAAGGTTCATGGTGTGGGTCACCAGCTGCGGACCGACGACGCCGGCGACCACGCCCGCCGCCATCACTGCCGACATGGCGCGGGCGCGGCGCGCGGGCGACGTGCAGTCGGCCGCGGCGAAGCGGAAGGAGAGCACCACGGCGGCATAGGCCCCGCCGGGAATCATCGCCGCGCAGAACAGCCAGAAGGACCCCAAGAGGATGGCGAGCGCGGACAGCAGCCCGACGACGACGCCGCATCCCGTTCCCACCAGGAACGCGACCCGCCGCCCATGGCGACGGGCGATGGCTCCGGCCGGCAGGGTGCACAAGGCCATTCCCACCGTGAAAACGGAAAGCGGCAGGGTCGCCAGCATCGGATCGGGAGCCAGCGCATTGCCGACGATGGCGCCGGTCGCATAGATGATCACCGCATTGGCTCCGGCGAGCGCCTGCGCGACGGCAAGCCGGACGATGTTGCCCAGTTCATGCGCAAGGGGGACCGCGGCTCCCGGTTCGGTTCTGGCGGTGGCTTCGGCTTGCGGCATGGAACTCCTCGGACGGCTTGGCGGCGGATATTGCGGACAGCGGATTTGATCCAGCAATAGCCATCCGATACTATGAACAGAAGTGGTATATTTTCATATATCGATGACTGGAGGTCATGAATGCTCGATCGCCAGCTCCTCACGATCCTGCGGGAGGTCGACCGGCTGGGCAGCGTCACCGCCGCCGCCGGCCGGCTGAACCTGAGCCAGTCGGCGCTGAGCCACACCATCCGCAAGTTCGAGGAGCGCCACGGCGTCGAGATTTGGACAAAGAGGGGGCGCAGCCTCCGCTTCACCCAGGCAGGCCATCATCTGCTGGCGCTGGCCCAGCGGGTGCTGCCGCAGTTCGACCATGCGGAGCAGGTGTTGGCCGACTTCGCATCGGGGCGGCGCGGTACCTTGCGGGTGGGGATGGAATGCCATCCCTGCGAGCGCTGGCTGATGCGGATGACCGGCATCTATCTGACGCGCTGGCCGGATGTGGATTTCGACCTGCGCACCGAATTCCGCTTCGACGGCGTCGCGGCGTTGCTGGACAGCGAGATCGACCTGCTGATCACTCCCGACCCGGTCGACCTGCCCGAGATCCTGTTTACGCCGGTCTTCGATTACGACCTCGTCCTGGTGGTGCATGAGGCGCATCCGCTGGCCGCACGGGAGGTGGTGCAACCGCGGGACCTGCTGGACGAGGAGCTGATCACCGTGCCGGTCGGCCTGGACCGGCTGGACATCTACACCCGTTTCCTGGTGCCGGCCCAGTGTCGGCCTCGCCGCCACCGGACGGCGGAGACCATCGACCTGATGCTGCAGCTGGCCGCCGCCGGACGCGGGGTCACCGTCCTGCCGGACTGGCTGGTGCGGGAGGAGGGCGAGGGCCTGCCGATCCGTAGCTTGCGCCTGGGGAAGGGAGGGATCGGCAAGAGCATCCATCTGGGCGTCCGCCGCGGTGAGGACGCGATCGACTATATCGCCGGTTTCCTGGCGCTGGCGCGGGAGATCGGACGGTAGGAGGCCGGCGCACAGAAAAGCGGTCGCGCCGATCAGGACTCCGCCGCAACGCACACCTGTGGCATAAGGGGCCGCCATCACGCCCCAAGGACCCCTGTCGCCCATGATCCGCTTCGATAACGTCAGTAAGCAGAACGGCCACCGCATCCTGTTCCTGGAGGCCTCCGCGGCGCTCAACCGGGGTGAGAAGATCGGGCTGGTCGGTCCCAACGGCGCCGGCAAGACGACGCTCTTCCGCATGATCACCGGCGAGGAGCAGCCGGACGGCGGGCAGGTGGCGATCGAGAAGCAGGTCAGCATCGGCTATTTCAACCAGGATGTCGGCGAGATGTCCGGCCGCTCCGCCGTGGCGGAAGTCATGGACGGCGCCGGGCCGGTCAGCGTCGTCGCGGCGGAACTGGCGGAGCTGGAGGCGGCGATGGCCGACCCTGACCGCGCCGACGAGATGGACGCCATCATCGAACGCTACGGCGAGGTGCAGGCCCGCTTCGACGAGCTGGGCGGCTATGAGCTGGAGGGCAAGGCGCGCGAGGTTCTGGCCGGCCTCAGCTTCAGCCAGGAGATGATGGACGGCGACGTCGGCGGCCTGTCGGGCGGCTGGAAGATGCGCGTGGCGCTGGCCCGCATCCTGCTGATGCGGCCCGACGCCATGCTGCTCGACGAGCCGAGCAACCATCTGGACATCGAAAGCCTGATCTGGCTGGAAGGCTTCCTGAAGGGCTACGAGGGCGCCCTGCTGATGACCTCGCACGACCGCGAGTTCATGAACCGCATCGTCACCAAGATCATCGAGATCGACGGCGGCACGCTGACCAGCTATTCGGGCGACTACGGCTTCTACGAGAAGCAGCGGGCGCTGAAGGAGAAGCAGCAGGAGGCGCAGTTCGAACGCCAGCAGGCGATGCTGGCGAAGGAGCTGAAATTCATCGAGCGTTTCAAGGCCCGCGCCTCGCACGCTTCCCAGGTGCAGAGCCGGGTGAAGAAGCTGGACAAGATCGAGCGCTTCGAACCGCCCAAGCGCCGTCAGGTGGTGACCTTCGACTTCCCGCCGGCCCCGCGCTCCGGAGACGACGTGGCGGTCCTGAAGAACGTCCACAAGGGCTATGGCAGCCGGGTGATCTACGAGGGGCTGGACCTGACCATCCGCCGCAAGGAGCGCTGGTGCGTGATGGGCGTCAACGGCGCCGGCAAATCGACCCTGCTGAAGCTGATCGCCGGAGCGGCGGAACCGGACAGCGGCACCGTCACCGTCGGCGGCAGCGTCAAGATGGGTTATTTCTCCCAGCACGCCATGGAGTTGCTGGACGGCGACCAGACCATCTTTGAAGCGCTGGAGGCGCATTTCCCGCAGGCCAGCCAGGGCTCGCTGCGGGCGCTGGCCGGCTGCTTCGGCTTTTCCGGCGACGACGTTGAGAAGCGGTGCCGGGTGCTGTCGGGCGGCGAGAAGGCCCGGCTGGTGATGGCGATCATGCTGTTCAACCCGCCCAACTTCCTGGTGCTGGACGAGCCGACCAACCATCTGGACCTCGACACCAAGCAGATGCTGATCGCGGCATTGGCGGCGTACGAAGGCACCATGCTGTTCGTCTCGCACGACCGCCATTTCCTGGCGGCCCTGTCCAACCGCGTGCTGGAGCTGACGCCGGAGGGGATCCACCAGTATGGCGGCGGCTACACCGAATATGTGGAGCGCACGGGGCAGGAAGCGCCGGGGCTGCACAGCTGATCGTGTGCTGCCCGGTGCGGTCTCCTTTCCCCCCTTAGAAACGGAAAGAGAGACGGAAAGGAGACCGGCTTCCGGCCCCCCGAGAGGTGATCGGTGCCAGAGGCGCCGTCGGCTTTCGCGGCCGTGGAGCACTCCTTGCCATCTCTACGGGGCCATCTCTACGGGGCCATCTCTACGGGGCCATCTCTGCGGGGCCGTCTCTGCGGGACACGATCACGCGCCGTATTGTTCGTCCGTCACCTTCTCCATCCAATCGACGGCCTTGCCGTCGAGCTGTTCCTGGATGGCGATGTGGGTCATCGCCGTGGTCGGCGATGCGCCGTGCCAGTGCCGCTCGCCCGGCGCGAACCAGATCACGTCGCCGGGACGTATCTCCTCGATGGGGCCGCCTTCGCGCTGCGCCCGGCCGCAGCCGGCCGTGACGATCAGCGTCTGGCCCAGCGGATGGGTGTGCCATGCGGTTCGTGCGCCGGGTTCGAAGGTGACGCTGGCGCCCACGGCGCGCGTCATGTCCTTCGCCTGGAACAGCGGGTCGATGCGAACGGTCCCGGAGAACCAGTCCGCCGGTCCCCTGGTGGACGGTTGTGTGCCGACGCGCGTGATGTCCATGGTTCGATCCTCGGGTCTGCGCCTGCCTCGCGGCCGGCCGTGAAGGACAAGAACCTAGGCGCTGCGGAGGCCGCTGATCAGTCCCCAAAAGCTGCATGAACTCCTGGCGGGACTCATGAACATGGCTGGAAACCGGAACGCCCTCCCTTCACTGCAAGTGAACGCCGCCTTCAGAACAAGTCATTGGTCGTGAAGGACGCCCCGGCGTAGCATCGCCTTCGTTGTCGAAGCGACGGAGGCGGAGATGCCCTCTTACACGGATTCCCTCGAACGGCTCGGGTTGCGGTCGCCGGTGATCCAGGCGCCCATGGCGGGGGGGAGCGATACTGCGGCCCTGGTGGCGGCGGTCAACGAGGCCGGCGGGCTGGGCTTCGTCGGTGCCGCCTATCTGACCGCGGCGCAGATCGCCGAGCGGGTGCGCGACATCCGCGGGCGCACCGCCCTGCCCTTCGGCATCAACCTGTTCGCGCCGACTCCGGCCCCCGGACCTGCGCCGATGATGGCGGAGGCAGTGGCCCGCGTGGCGGGCTTCCATGCCGAACTCGGACTGCCTGCCCCGGAGGCGCCCGCCTATGCCGGCGACGGGTTCGGCCGGCAGTTCTCGGCGCTGCTGGACAGCGGGGCGGCCCTCTACAGCGTGACCTTCGGGTTGCCGCCGGCGGACAGCATCGCCGCAGCCAAGGCGCGCGGCATGCGGGTGCTGGGCACCGCGACCACGGTGGCGGAGGCGGTGGCCCTGGAACAGGCCGGCGTCGACGCGGTGATCGCCCAGGGCAGCGAGGCCGGCGGGCATCGCGGCAGCTTCATCGGCGATCCGGCCGCCAATCTGGTCGGCACGATGGCGCTGGTGCCGCAGGTGGCGGATGCGGTCAAGGTTCCGGTGATCGCCTCGGGCGGGATCATGGACGGGCGCGGCATTGTTGCGGCGCTGGCGCTGGGCGCCACCGCGGTGCAGATGGGCACCGCCTTCCTGACCTGCGAGGAGGCCGGCCCGCCGGAAGCCCACAAGCAGGCCATCCTGTCGGCACGCGAGGACCAGACCAGCGTGACCCGCGCCTTCTCCGGACGACCCGCGCGCGGCATCGCCAACCGCTTCATGGAGGTGGTGGAGGATGCACAGGCTCCCGACGCGGTACTGCCCTTCCCCCTGCAGAACACGTTGACCCGGCCGTTGCGCACCGCCGCGGCCAGGGCCGGCCGGGCGGAATTCCTGTCGCTGTGGGCCGGGCAAGGGCTGCGGCTGGCCCGGCGGCGCCCGGCGGCGGAGCTGGTGGCGGAGCTGCTGCAGGAAACCGGCGCGGTGCGGCGGGGGCTGGCCGGCTGAACACCGGCCGGCCGAACGGACGCCGGGCGGATCAGACGGCCTCGACCGTCACCCGGTTGCGCCCGCCGCGCTTGGCGGCGTAAAGCGCCTGATCGGCGCGGCGGACCAGCGTCGTCGCCGGCTCGCCGGGGCGGAACTGGGCGACGCCGACCGACAGGGCGACGGTGCCGTAATTGGCGTTGCGCGCCTTGTTGACGATCTGGCGGGCGCCGACGAAGGTCCGCACCTGTTCCGCCAGCTTGGTGGCATTTTCCAGGCTGGTGCGGGGCAGGATGATCGCGAACTCCTCCCCGCCATAACGCGCGGCGGTGTCGCGGCCCTTGATGCATTCCGTCAGCATGCGGGCGACCAGCTTCAGCACATGGTCGCCGACCAGATGGCCGTGGGTGTCGTTGAAAGACTTGAAATGGTCGATGTCGACCATCAGCAGCGACAGCGGCTGCTCCTCGCGCACCGCAGCCTCCATCGCCTGATCAAGCATCAGGTCGAAGGCCTTCCGGTTGCCGATGCCGGTCAGCCCGTCGGTCAGCGCCTCGCGCCGCGCGCTGTCCAGGCTGACCCGCATTTCCGCCAACTGGTAACTCGATTCCTGAAGCTGGAACTGCAGCGCGGTCTGGCGGTCGGCGATCTCCTTGGTCTCGGCGGCGATGGCGGCGATCATGGCGCGCAGTTCCGGCAGGCTGAGCGGCTGGTCCAGCTCCTCCCGGAAGCCGGATAGGGTATTGCCGTAGCGCTCCGTCTCCGACCCGACATTGCCCAGCTTCTCCAATATGCGGCCCAGGGCATAACGCGCCTTGTCCGACGTCTCGCGGATCGCCTGGGCTTCGGCATCCATGGTGAAGAAGCGCTTGTACAGCTCTTCGCACAGCGTTTGCGAGGCAGCCAGCCCGTCGCGACGCGCCAGATCGATGGCGCGCGTCAGGTCGGGGTTGTTGCCGCTGAAATAGACGTACCAGAGCGTGAAGTTCTCCGGGCTGGGCGGCAGCCGGTCGGACAGCATCCGCTCCATGGCCTTCGCGGCGAGACCGCTGGAACGCTCGAAATCCTCCGCAGTCGCCACGGCCGCCGTCCGTCCAAAATAGTTAGATTTCGAACGGTACGCGGCGCAAGCCCCTACGGCAAGAAGGTTTTTGGCGGCCCCACGAGATGCTGCAAGCGTTCTGGTTGCACTCGAAAGGGTTAGTTGCACTGCCCGACCGAGCTTTCCGCGCAAATATGCTTGCCGTCGGTCCAACGCGCACCAGAAAGGTCGGCGTGGCGCAGGTCGGTGCCGGACAGCTTCGCCCCGGTCAGGTCGGCGCGCGCCAGCGATGCCCCCACCATCTTGGCGTTGCGCAGGTCGGTCTCGCGGAAACTGGCGCCGGTCAGATCGGCGCGGGTGAAATCCGCTTCGATCAGACGGGCCTTGTCGAAAACCGCTCCCGGAGCGGTGGCGCTGATGAATTTCGCGCGGTAGCCATCGGCCTCGGTCAGCTTCGCCTCGCCCAAGGTGGCCCGCTGAAAGGTCGCATCGCGAAGCATCGCACCGCTGAGATCGACGCCGGTCAGCGTCTGGCCCTCCAGCGAGCAGCGCCGCCAGTTGACCTTCGGCTGCGCCGCCTCGGTGCAGTCGGCCAGCGCCGGTCCAGCAATCAGGACGGTCAGCACGGCAGCGGCGGCGAGGAGAATGCCGGAACGGATACCGGGGCGAATCGGCGAAACGGGTTCGGTCTTCATCCCTCGATAGATGGGGGCACCGCCGGTCAACTCAACCACCGGGAACCTACCCGACGGTTCGGGTCCCGTCCGGCCGGTCATCCAGACGAACGATCGCCCGTCCGGCCTGCGGCGGCCGGGGATGACCGGCATGCGCCGCCACCTGTCCAGCCAGCGCCGCCGCGACGACCGGCGGGAAGGGAGCCGTCTTGCGGGTGCGGAGATCGACATGCAGCAGCATGAACTCCGCAGTCGCCGCCAGCCACCCTTCCTCGGCATGCCGCATCCCGTGGAACAGATGCAGCCGTTTGGCATCGGCGCCGAGCAGCAGCGACTCGAAGCGTAGCGGCGTCCCCTCTGTCACCTCGCGGGCGTAGGTCAGGTGGGCGTCGACGACGAAGACCGACCGGTTCTCCGCCGTGACATAATCCTTGCCGATCCCGAACCGGTCCAGCACGGCGTCCGTCGCATGGTCGAACGCCAGCAGGTAGTAGGCGACGTTCATGTGCCCGTTGTAGTCGATCCACTCCGGACGGACGGTCTCGCGGTGGAGGGTCAGGGGGGTGATGGGGGTCATGGTCAAGGTCCATTGCCGGCGGAGATGATCGGTGTGATGTCATCGCATACGGCCTCGATCTCGTCCAACCAGCCGATCGCCCCGTCTACGGCCGGTTCGTCGGAGGCGTCGCCCGCCTCTCCCTGGTACCGGTACAATGTGACAAACGCGGCGAAGCGTCGGAGAGGCGATAAGCGCTCCCGGACCGGCAGGCTGGACGAGTGGCACATGATTGCGTTGCTCCGACATGTTCATGCCGTCCTTGTCCGCATGGCGCACTTCCGCGCCCAGCCTGCTCGTCGGTTCTCGCGCCCAGCGCTTTCGCCGATGCAGAAACGCTTGATATTCGTTTGCTACCTTGCGATATTTGCAAGGTAGCAAACGAACCAAGAGGGCCTTCGCGGTATGCAGGACGAACATCTGACTGTGGGGGCATGGACAAAGCGATGCTACTTTGCGGGACGGGCCCTGATGGACGCGACACTGCGGCCATACGATCTGGGTTCGACGCAGTGGTACGTTCTCTGGCATCTCGCAAATTCCGGTCCAACGGTGCAGCGCGATCTCGGGCGTGCGCTTGAGCTGGAACGGGCGACATTAAGCGGGATCATCGCCACGCTCGTTCGCAAAGGTCTGGTCGAGCAGACCTCGGACGGAGAAGACCAGCGCCAGCGTCTCCTGACACTCACGAGTTCGGGCGAGACCCTGTGGCGCGACCTCCCAGACCTCTCGTTTATTCACCAGGCTGCTTTTGACGGCATCGCCGAGAGCGATCTGGTCACGACGATCCGTGTCCTTCGACTGGCGACCGGGCGGCTGCAGACCCTCTCGCGAAAGGCATGAGCTAATGACGATCCTGATAACTGGAGCGACAGGTCTTGTCGGCGAGCGGCTTGTTCCCCGGCTGGTGGAAGCGGGGCTCGATTGCCGGCTGCTGCTGCGGACAGGGAAAAGCTGCCCCCTGGGCGCAACGGCCGTGACTGGCGATATTCTCGACCCCTCGACCCTGTCGGACGCTGTTCGGGGTGTTTCGGCGATTGTGCATCTGGCCGCCGTCTTTCGCAGCCCAGATACGGATTTGATCTGGAGGAGCAACCTGGAGGGCACCCGGAATTTGATCGCCGCCGTGCAAGCCGATGCGCCTGACGCCCGCTTCGTCATGGCGAGCACGTCGAATGTCTATAACAGGAACTCCACCCGGCCCGGCCGGGAAACGGATAGTGTCGAGCCGGAGCAAGCCTACCCCGCCAGCAAGGTCGCAGCCGAGACTCTGCTGCGCGAGAGTGGCTTGAACTGGTCGATCTTACGGTTCCCATTCGTTTACGGCGACGGCGACGGCCACTTGGAGATGCTGCCAAAGCACTTGGCCGCCTTCGGTTTCCATCCCGCCAATCGGATGAGCACGATACATCATCGCGACATTGCGACGGCGATAGGATTGGCGCTGGCAGGCGCCTTCGATGGCAGGATCGTCAACATAGCCGATGAAGCGCCGACGACGGTGTATGAACTGGCAGGACTTGTGGGCCACCAAATGGAACCCTCGGCCGAGGCAATGCAAAATCCCTGGTATCTCCATGTCGATGCATCGCTTGCGCGGAGCCTTGGTTTCCAGCCGGCCGTGAGGACGGTTTATCAGGCCGCACAGGAAGGAATATTATAGGAACACGGCGCTTGGGGTCCGGCGGCCTTGGGGGGCAGGATGCCCTGATGCGGTTAGCGATGATGAAGATGGCGGCGGCAGCGAGCAAGGAGAGGACGATTCGTCCGAGCCTGTCCCGCCATCGATCCAGGCGTTTGTTCGCGGCAGCCAAGCGCAGCTGGGACGATCCGGTCCAGCAGGATTTGCAGCTTCTCGTCCGTCTCCGCGTCGATCACGGCCATGGAACCCTCCGCCGCCCATCCCAATACGGAACGGGCGGCGGAGGCTCCCATCACACCGAAAAGTACTTGGCCCGCGGGTGATGCAGGACGATGGCCGACGTGCTCTGCTCCGGATGGAGCTGGTCCTCGTCCGACATCTCGATGCCGATGCGGCCGGCGTCCAGCAGCTTCAGCAGCTGTTCCTGGTCCTTCAGGTTCGGGCAGGCCGGATAGCCGAAGCTGTAGCGGCTGCCGCGGTAGGACTGCTGCAACAGCTTCTCCTTGTCGCGGCTGTCTTCCGAGCCGTAGCCCAGCTCCGCCCGGATGCGGGCATGGACATATTCCGCCATCGCCTCGGTCATCTCCACCGACAGGCCGTGCAGGTAGAGATAGTCCTGGTAGCGGTTCTCGGCGAACCACGCACGCGCAACCTCGGCACAATGCTGGCCCATGGTGACGACCTGGAGGCCGAGCACGTCCCGTTCCGGGTCGGTCACGTCGCGCAGGAAGTCGGCGATGCACTCGCCATCCTCCTTGGCCTGACGCGGCAGCGAGAAGCGGGCGGCCTCGGTGATGCCGTCCTCCTCGAACAGGATGACGTCGTTGCCGTCGGCGGCCGCCTTCCAATAGCCGTAGACGGCGGTCGGGCGCAGGATTTCCTCCTTCGCCGCGATCTGGAGAATGCGGTCGAGCACCGGCCGCAGCTCCTTCTTCGCCCAATCCTTGAACTCCTCGAAGGACTTGCCGTCCTTCCGGTAGCCCCATTGCAGCTGGTAGAGCATCCGCTCGTTGAGGTAGGTGACCAGCGTCTTCAGCGGCACATGGTCGATCAGCTTCGGCCCCCAGAAGGGCGGGGTCGGCACCGGCACGCCTTCGGCCAGCCGGTGACGGCGGGCGCGGACGGCGTCCTTGTCCACCGGGCCGGTGGCGGCGCTGGTCGCCTGCCCCAGGACGCGGCGGCGGTTGGTCGCCTTGCCGGCGCGCTTGGCCTGCTGGATGGCGAGCTGCTGGTCGAAGCTGCCCTCCACCACCTTGTCCATCAGGGTCAGCCCGTCGAAGGCGTCGCCGGCATAGGCGACGCGGCCCGAGCCGTAGGAGGCCACGCAGTCTCCCTCGACATAGGCGCGGGTCAGGGCGGCACCGCCGAGCAGGACCGGCACCTCCAGCCCCTCGCGCGTCATCTCCTCCAGGTTCTCGCGCATCACCACGGTGGACTTGACCAGCAGGCCGGACATGCCGATGGCGGTGGCCTTATGCTCCTTGGCCGCCTGGATGATGGCGGAAACCGGCTGCTTGATGCCGAGATTGACCACCTTGTAGCCGTTGTTGGTCAGGATGATGTCGACGAGGTTCTTGCCGATGTCGTGGACGTCGCCCTTCACCGTGGCGAGAACCAGCGTGCCCTTCTGCTGGCCCTCCACCTTCTCCATGTGCGGCTCCAGCCACGCCACGGCGGCCTTCATCGTCTCCGCCGACTGGAGAACGAACGGAAGCTGCATCTTGCCGGCGCCGAACAGCTCGCCCACCACCTTCATGCCGTCGAGCAGGTAGGTGTTGATGATCTCCAGCGGCGGATGGGTCTTCATCGCCTCGGCGAGGTCGTCCTCAAGCCCGGTGCGGTCGCCGTCGACGATGCGCTCCTTCAGGCGCTCCTCGACCGTCTCGGCGCGTGCCTTCTTCTTGGCGTCGGCCGCCTTGCGGCCTTCGAACAGGGCGATGAAGGCCTGGAGCGGGTCGTAGCCTTCGGCGCGGCGGTCGAAGATCAGATCCTCGGCGGTCCTGACCTCCTTCTCGGGGATCTGGTGCAGCGGCAGGATCTTGGAGACATGGACGATGGCGCCCGTCATCCCCTTCTTCACCGCATGGTCGAGGAAGACCGAGTTCAGCACATGGCGCGCCGCGGCGTTCAGGCCGAAGGAGACGTTGGACAGGCCCAGGATGATCTGGCAGCCGGGCATCTCGCGGGCGATCGCCTCGATGCCCTCCAGCGTCCAGATGGCGAGCTTGCGGTCGTCCTCGTTGCCGGTGGCGATGGTGAAGGTGAGCGGGTCGAACAGCAGGTCGGACGGGGCGAGGCCGTATTCGTTCACCGCCAGATCGTAGAGCCGCTTGGCGATCTCCAGCTTGCGGTCGGGCGTCTTCGCCATGCCCTCTTCGTCGATGGTCAGCGCGATGACGGCGGCGCCGAACTTCTTGGCGAGCGCCAGGCGCTTGCGCGCGGGTTCCTCGCCATCCTCGAAGTTGATCGAGTTGAGGATCGCCTTGCCGCCATAGAGGGCCAGCGCCTGTTCCAGCACCTTGTACTCGGTCGAATCGATGACGAGCGGCGCCGTCACGGAGCCGGAGAAGCGGGAGATCACCGCATTCATCTCCGCCACCTCGTCACGGCCGACGAAGGCGGTGCAGACGTCGAGCGAGTGGCTGCCCTCCTTCACCTGCTCGCGCGCCATCTCGACGCAGCCGTCCCAGTCGTTCCTCTCCTGCAGTTCGCGCCACTTCTTGGAGCCGTTGGCGTTGCAGCGCTCGCCGATGGCGAAGAAGGCGTTCTCCTGGCGCAGCGTCACCTGGGAGTAGAGCGAGGCAACCGCCGGCACCCAATGGACGGTGCGGCCCTTCGGCGCCGGGCGGTGCGATCCGGCCGGGGCCAGCTTGCGCAGCATCTGGTTGGCCGCCGCGATGTGCGGGACGTTGGTGCCGCAGCAGCCGCCGACGAGGTTGACCCCGTCCTCCGACACGAAGCGCTCCAGCCAATGGGCGAAGTCGTCGGCGCGGAGCGGGTAGTGGGTCTTGCCGTCGACCAGTTCGGGCAGGCCGGCATTCGGCTGGACCGAGATCAGGCCCGGCCAGTTCTGCGACAGCCAGCGCACATGCTCGCTCATCTCCAGCGGGCCGGTGGCGCAGTTCAGCCCCATCAGCGGCACGTCCAGCGCCTGGATGACGGTGGCCGCCGCGGCGATGTCGGTGCCGACCAGCAGCGTGCCGGTGGTCTCCACCGTCACCTGGACAAAGACGGGGGTGTCGCTGTTGGCCTCAAGCCGCGCGCGCTTGATGCCGTTGACGGCGGCCTTGATCTGCAGGGGGTCCTGGCAGGTCTCGACCAGGATCGCGTCGGCCCCGCCGGCGATCAGGCCGGCGGCCTGGACATAGAAGCTGTCCTCCGCCGGCTGGTAGGCGATGTGGCCCAGGCTGGGCAGCTTGGTGCCCGGCCCGATCGAGCCGATGACGAAGCGCGGCTGACCGTCCTTGAAGCTCTCCGCCGCCTCGCGCGCCAGCTCGACGGCGCGCTGGTTGATCTCGAAGGCCTTCTCGGAGATTCCGAACTCGCCCAGCGTCACCGGCGAGGCACCGAAGGTGTCGGTCTCCACCATGTCGGCGCCGGCCTCGAAATAGCCGCGATGGATGTCGCGGACGATGTCGGGGCGCGACAGCGGCAGGATGTCGGTGCAGTTCTCGTGCCCCCAGTAATCCTTCTCGACGTCGAGGTCGAGCGCCTGGATGCGGCTGCCGAACCCGCCGTCGCAAAGCAGAACGCGGTCACGCAGGGTGTCGAGGATGTGGGCCATGGGAATGCGTCTTGTCCGTTATTTGGCGGGTTCGGGGCAGAGGCGGGTTTAAGCGAGGCCGTGGCGGCTGACGGGCCACCAGTCGGCATTCAAAAGCTGGTCGAGAGAGTACGGGCAATCAATCGGGAGAGGTCCGGCGGCCTCGCCATCGCGTGCCAATCCGTGAGCCGCTACCGTTTGAGCGGTTTCGAAAATGTCCGAAAGGTCGATCTTGCCACGCAAACTCGGGCTGGCCTTAAGGTCGCGTCTGATCCGGCCGCGATGCTCGATCACCGAAGCTTTCCATCCGTCGCGCGGATCGGCCGCCGGGGAGTATTCGAGTTTCAGCAGATGTTCGATCACACGGACCAGCGCGCTTTCGACCGCGCGCAATTCGGACCGGCCCATGCTCTCGATCTCCTCCGCGACATTCTCCCAGTCGATGGGCGTGTTGATGCGCTCGCGCGCCGCCTCGCGGAGCAGACGGGCCTGCTCCTCGGTCCAGGCGAGGAAGTCCGTGTCGTATCCGATCCGGCTGTCCATGGCATCAGTCCTCCCGCGCCCCGTTCCGCTACCCAGTTCTGCTGCCCAGTTCCGCCGCCCCAGCGTAGCACAGGGCGGCGTCCGGCGCCCTACCCCGCCACCACCGCGGCGGCCGGAGCCGCCTTCGCCTTCACGCCCAGCATGCGGCAGATGGCGATGGTCAGGTCGGAGCGGTTGAGCGTGTAGAAATGGAAGTCGTTCACACCCTGCGCCTGCAAGGCTTGGCACTGCTCGGCCGCCACCGTCGCGGCGACGAGCTGGCGGGTCTCCGGGTCGTCGTCGAGGCCCTCGAAAGTCTCGGCCAGCTTCGCCGGCATCGAGGCGCCGCACTTGCCGGCGAACTCCACCGCGCGGGCGAAATTGGTGATCGGCAGGATGCCGGGGACGACCGGCACATGGATGCCGGCCGCGGCGCAGCGGTCGAGGAAGCGGAAATAGGCGTCGTTGTCGAAGAAGAACTGGGTGATGGCACGGGTGGCTCCGGCATCGACCTTGCGCTTCAGGTTGTCCAGGTCGAACTGGGCGCTCGGCGCCTCCGGATGGGCTTCCGGATAGGCGGCGACCGAGATCTCGAAGTCGGCGATGCGCTTCATCCCCGCCACCAGATCGGCGGCATAGGCGTAGCCGCCGGGGAACGGCTCGTACCGACCGCCAACGCCGCCCGCGGTCTCCGGCGGATCGCCGCGCAAAGCCACCAGATGGCGGATGCCGGCATCCCAATAGGTGCGGGCGATGGCGTCGATCTCGTCGCGGGTGGCGCCGACGCAGGTGAAGTGGGCGGCGGCCGGGATGCCGGTCTCCGCCTGGATGCGGCAGACGGTGGCGTGGGTGCGCTCGCGGGTCGAGCCGCCGGCGCCGTAGGTCACCGACACGAAGCCGGGCGACAGCGGGGCCAGCCGCCGGATCGACTGCCACAGGCTCTGCTCCATCTTCTCCGACTTGGGCGGGAAGAACTCGAAGCTGATGGAGGGCAGCGCAGAGGTGGGCGCGGTCATGACGGGACTCCGCTGAGCGAGTGGGCGGGCTTCGGGGATTCGGTTTGCGGGAAACCGGCTTGCATGCCGACGGCAAGACGGGTGGCCGGCCAGATGGAAACGGTGAGCGGATCGCCCGGCAGATGGACCACCGGGCCGCACTCCAGCCCCGACTGCCGGAACCAGCCGGCGACCTCGGCATCGGCGAAGCCCAGGCGGCGGTGCGCGTGTTCCTCGCGCAGGGCTTCCAGGTGATGGGGGGCGAAATCGACGACCAGCAGCAGGCCGCCGGGGCGCAGGACCCGCGCCGCCTCGGCCAGGACCCCGGCCGGCGACTCGGTGTAATGCAGCACCTGATGGATCACCGCGGCGTCGAAGGAGCCGGAGGAAAAAGGCAGCTGGTACATGTCCGCCTGCCGGACGTGGCAATGGCGCAGGCCTGCCTCCTCCAGCCGGTTGCGGGCGACGGCCAGCATCTCGCGCGACTGGTCTACCCCGATCGCGCGATGGACGCGCCCGGCCAGCACCTCCAGCATCCGTCCGGTGCCGGTGCCGATATCCAGCAGCTCCTCCACCCCCTCCTTCGGGAACAGGCGCAGCAGAGCGGCCTCGACCTCGCCTTCCGCAACGTGAAGGGAGCGGATTTCGTGCCAGCGCGCGGCATTCTCACGGAAATAGGCGGCGGCGGTCTCCGAGCGGGAGCGCTTGATGGCGTCCAGCCGCTCCAGATCGAGGATGAGAATGGCGTCGTCGGCGGGGATGGCGTCGACCAGGACCCGCGCCAGCTCGGCGGACTGACCCTTTTCGGCAAGACGGTAGAAAGCGAAGGTCCCCTCGCGGAAGCGGTCGAGCAGGCCGGCGTCGCACAGAAGCTTCAGGTGACGCGAGACGCGCGGCTGGCTCTGGCCCAGGATCTGGGTCAGCTCCGTCACCGTCAGCTCGCCATGCGCGCACAGCGCCAGCAGCCTGAGCCGCGTCGTTTCGGCCGCCGCCTTCAGCGTCGCAAGCAGATCGTCCATCGCCTCACGTCCGATTCGGGCCAGGAAAGGGGCCGGCCGGCCGGGACATCCTGCCCCGTCAGCCTGAATACAGATATAAAGATATCTTTATGCGTCGTAAACCGCTTTTCGCAGCCGGCCGAGCCAAGGCCCGGAACAGGTCCGCGCCAACCCGGCCCGATGTCGGCGGTTCGTGGCGGAAAGCGGCAGGACGCAAGCTTTCCGACCGCATTGCGGCAAAGCAGACACAGTCGCCGTGGCCTCTCCTGCGCCATGCCGCCGCATGCTGGTCAAAAGGCCAAGCCTGTGTTAGGTCAGGAAACGGTGGAAATTCTGCGATATCTCGCCCAATCTTCCCCCCGACCGCGTAGCCACCTTGCCAGGGTTGAGGACTCCCGCCATCGGGATCTTCGGTTGTGGACAGGACATGCGGCGACCCGCACCGAGTCGAGCCCACTGATAAAGAGCCGTCGCACATGAAGCTGGCCAGCCTTTCCCGCTCCCTCCTCCGTACGGCCACCGTGATGGCCTTCGCCCTGACGGCTACGGCCTGCGCGACCAACCCGGGCGACTCAGGCGCGACGGATGCGGCCTATCAGGTCAGCGATCCGCTGGAGATTCCCAACCGCTTCGTCTTCGCCGCCAACGAGGCGGCCGACGTCCTGGTGATCCGTCCGGCGGCGGAGATCTATGTCGGGGTCGTGCCCGATCCGGTGCGCGACGCGGTGCATAACTTCATCGACAACCTGATGGCGCCGCTCTACATCGCCAACAACCTGCTGCAGGGCAATGTGGAGGGCGCGTCGAACGCCACCGGCCGCTTCCTGACCAACACCATCCTGGGCGTCGGCGGCATCGCCGACGTGGCCACCCAGGCCGGCATCCCGCATGCGCCGGAGGATTTCGGCCAGACGCTGGCGGTCTGGGGCGTGGGAGACGGTCCGTATCTGGTCCTGCCGCTGCTGGGTCCGTCGAACCTGCGCGACACCGCCGGCTACGCCGTCGACACCGTGGGCGATCCGATCCGCATCTGGGCCTACGCCGGCGACCACAAGGGCGCCTATATGACCCGCGGCATCGTCAGCGCCGTCGACCGCCGGTCGGAAGTGCTGAAGGAGGTCGACGACCTGCGCCGCAACTCGCTGGACTTCTACGCCACCGTGCGCAGCCTGTACCAGCAGCAGCGCCGGGCGGCGATCGCCAACAACAAGGCGGGCACGACGCCGGAATTCCCGGACTTCACCACCGCGCCGAAGCCCTGAGGCGTCCTCGGCGCCCCTCGATCCCGCGCACCGGGACCGCCACACGAGCTCCGTTTCAGGCGGGTGTGGCGACCGGTCCGCAAGCGTCGGGTGGCGCCAAGGGAACAGGCCGGAGCGAAAGCCTCCCCCAAATGCGCCCGGGCGCCGACCAAAGGCCAGATGACCGTTGACAAAGCTCCCGCAACAGCCACTTTTCGCCCTACCATGCTGACACGCCGCCAGTTTGTCGCGTCCGCTGCCCTGCTCGCGGTGAGCGGTTGGGCCGGGCACTCTCTCATCTCCCCCGCCGTCGCGCAGACCGCGGACCAGGGGGCAAGCGCGTTCATCCAGAAGCTGGGGAACGACGCCATCGCAACCTTCTCGGACAAGAGCCTGCCGCGCGATCAGGCGATCCAGCGCTTCCGCACGCTGCTGTACGCCGGCTTCGACGTGCCGTACATCGGGCGCTGGGTGTTGGGCCGCTACTGGAACAACGCCAACGAGGCGCAGCGGGCCGAATACCAGAAGCTGTTCGAGCAGCTGATCGTCAACACCTATGCCGAGCGTTTCGTCGAATATTCCGGCGAGACCTTCAAGATCACCGGCGTCGCCCCGGCCGGTGAAGCGGACAGCATGGTGACGACGCAGATCGTCCGTCCGAACGGCCCGCCGGTGAATGTCAGCTGGCGCGTCCGCAAGGGCGGCGCCGACTACAAGATCATCGACGTGGTGGTGGAGAATGTCAGCATGGGCGTGACCCAGCGGCAGGAATTCGCCTCGGTCATCGAACAGAATGGCGGCCGCATCGATGGCCTGATCCAGGCCCTGCGGCAGAAGGTCGGCAGCCGCGCCGGCTGAGCCTTCACGGCAGCTCCCCCTTTTTTCACGAAGCCCGGCTCCCCATGGAGCCGGGCTTCTTCGTTTCGGGCGTCAGGCTTCGGAGGACGCCTTCGCGACGCCGCCAGTCGCCACTTCGCCCTCGCCGGTCTCCACCGCGGCGCCGCGGGTTTCCGGCAGGAGCAGCGCCGCGAGCACCAGCGCCACCCCGGCGGCTGCGGCCAGCATCAGGAAGGCGGCGCTGTACCCCTCCCGCACCACCATCTGTCCGGCGGCAGCAGTGCTGAGCGAAGCGCCCAGCCCCTGGAGGGTGGCGATGGCGCCCTGGCTGACGTTGAAGCGCCCGGTCCCCTCGGTCAGGTCGGCGACCACCAGCGGGAACAGGGCGCCGAACAGCCCGGCCCCCACCCCGTCCAGCAGCTGGACGCCGACCAGCCAGGCGGAGTTGTCGGACAGGGTGTAGAGGAGGCCGCGCAGCGGCAGCACCAGGAAGGCGGCGAGCAACAGCGGCTTGCGCCCCCAGCGGTCCGCCCTGGCGCCCACCAGCATCGCCATCGGCACCATGACCAGCTGAGCCGCGACGATGCAGAAGGACATCAGGCTGGTGCCCAGCGCCGGGTCCTTCATCGCCAGCTTCTGCCCGACCAGCGGCAGCATCGCCGCATTGGCGAAGTGGAACAGGGCGGCGCAGCCGCCGAACACCAGCAGCGGGCGGCAGCCCAGGATGACGCGCAGACCAGAGGGCGCCTCGCGGTCGCCGGCCCGGGCGGAGGCGTGCAGGCCGCGGGCGACGGCGTGGTCGATGGCGTTGGCCGGGATGCCGGCGGTGGCGGCGATGCTGCACAGAGCCATCGCGGTCATCAGCCAGAACACCGCCACCGGCCCGAAGGCGTAGGCCGCCACCCCGGCGAGCGTGGCCGCCACCGCATTGCCGGCATGATTGAAGGATTCGTTGCGGCCGATCCGGCGGACGAAGGCGCGCGGCCCCAGCATCCCGAGCGTGATCGCGGCGATGGCCGGCGGAAAGACGGCCCCGGCGGCACCGACCGCCGACTGCAGGACGGCGACGATGGTGAAGTCATTCAGCCAGGGCAGCGACAGCGACCCGGCGGTGACCAGAAGCGCCGCGACGACGACGACGGCGCGCTTGTAGCGCGTGCCGTCCACCAGCGCGCCGGCCGGGATCTGGGCCGCGAGGCCGGCCAGCCCGGCCAGCGTCATGACCAGCCCGATGTCCGCCTCGTTCCAGTGCTGGACGGAGAGCAGATATATCGCCAGATAAGGACCCAGCCCGTCGCGGACGTCGGCCAGGAAGAAATTGAGCAGATCGAGGGAACGATTGGGACCCGCCGCGTCGGTCGTCATGGGAGGAATCCTGCCGGGATGAAGCTGCGGCAACAGAACGGCCATCCTATGGATTTGGTCCAGCACTTTCAGAATCCGTGACGCGACAGGCCGAAGGAGCTATCGTTGCGCCGACATTCCTGTCTTTCGTCATACGGTGGATCCGGGAACCCGACGCCATGGCCGAACGCGATCCGAAAGAGATCGACGAACTCCGGACGATCATCCAGGCGCATCAGGCGTGGCTGAAACGGCCGTCCAGCGGCCGGCGCGCCGACCTCAGCTTCCGCGACCTGTCGCGGCTGAACCTGGAGCGCGTGTCGCTGGCCGGGGCCAAGCTGGCCGGCGTCAATCTCAGCAACACCCGGATGGTCAAGGCCAACCTGTCGCAGGCCGACCTGTTCGGCGCCGACATGGAGGCGGTCAACCTGTCCGGCGCAGTCCTGACCGGCGCCGACCTGCGCGGGGCCAACCTGCACCGGGCCGTGCTGACCGACGCCAACCTGCGCGGCGCCGATTTCCGCGCCGGCGAACTGGTGGACAGCGGCGCCCAGGACGATGGCGTTCAGAAGCCGGCCCGCGGAACCGGCACCACCCGGCTGACCGAAGCGAAGATGGAACGGTCGATCCTGGCCGGCGCCAATTTCGCCGGCTGCGACCTGACGGGCGCCGACCTGAACGATGCCGACCTGACCGGGGCGGAATTGACCTCGGCCGTGCTGATGGGCACCGATTTCTGCGGCGCCAACCTGGACGGCGCGGTGTTCGGCAACACGGTGATGGATCACGCCACCCTGACCCGCACCTTCATCCCCTTCGCCCTGCCGCCCGACGCCATCGTCCGTCCCAGCTACACGGCGATGCCAATCGCCGAGTTCCTGGACCTGGTGGCGCGGCACGAACGCTGGGTCGACAGCGGCGGCGCGGAGGGGGCGCGGCTCGACCTGGACCTCGTGTCGGTGGCGGGGGTGGATCTGCATGGACGGACGATGGCGGCGGCCCGGCTGCGCCGCTGCCGCCTGCCCGGCGCCCGCCTGAGCAAGGCCAGCCTGGAGATGGCGGAGCTGTCCTACATCGACCTGGACGAGGCCGACCTGCGCGACGCCGTGCTGCGCGGGGCGACGCTGCGCCGCGCCTATCTGGCGCATACGCTGATGAACGGGGTGGATGCCCGCCCGGTGCCGCTGGCCGGCGGCCGCGACTGGCCGGCCAATTTCGAGGGCGCGGACTTCTCCGACGCCGACCTCCGCGATTCGACCATGGGACCGGCGCTGGTGCGCGGGGCGGTGTTCACCAAGGCCCTGACCGACCGGTCGGGCATCGACGTCTCCATCGCCTCCAGCCCCTTCCCCCCTCCGCCACCGGAAGAGCGGCGGCGGCAGAAGCGCTTCGTCCGGCCCGGCATGGTGGTCCACACCGACCATGGCAGCTTCCCCGCCCGCAACTGGTCGGTGGGCGGGCTGTGCCTGCTGGCGGTCAACCAGCCCTATCAGCGGGGACAGACCTTCCAGGCCCGCGTCGTCCTGGCCGACCGACAGGAGGTTGCCGCCGTCGCCAACCTCGTCGTCCTGCATCGCGACGAGGAGCGCGGCCAACTGTCCGTCCGCTTCCACCAGTATGGCGACGACCTGAAGGCACTCCTGAAGACCGCCTTCCTGGAACACCAGAAGATGGCAGGCTGAAGCCGCCTGCTGTCCGGGATTAATCAAAGTCATTCGCTTGAAGGATCGTTAATTCCCCGAAACATTCGCGGAACGATCCATATGGCCTCCTGTTTGAAGGGAGCACGCCGGATGGGGGCGCAACCCGCCGGTCGACACCCAAAAGGAGGCTCCCGTGGCAGACGAACAGAAGCCCAGGAAAGTTGGTGTGTATGACGGCTCCGACGGCGGGGCCGGCAGCTCGGGCATGAACTGGATGTGGATCATCATCGGCCTGATCGTGGTCGCGATCGTCCTCTATCTCCTGTTCCGCTGACCCGGCAGCACTGCCGCCATGACGGCCGACAACGGACCGCCCCCCGGGAAAGGCGATGCGGTCATTCCCCTGCACGACGAGTCGGTGACCGTCGGCAAGCAGCGGGTGGAGCGAAGCCGCGTCCGCGTCACCACGCGCGTGTCCGAACGCGAGGCGACGGTCCGCGAAGCGCTGGAGCATGAGGAAGCCACGGTCACCCGCGTCCCCATCGACCGCGAGATCGACGCCCACCCCGGCATCCGCCAGGAAGGGGACGTGACGGTGATCCCGCTGGTCGAGGAGGTGCTGGTCGTGGAGCGCCGCCTGATGCTCCGCGAGGAGCTGCACATCCGCAAGACCCGGCGGACCGTCGAGATCGAACAGCCCGTCACCCTGCGTTCCGAAGAGGCCGTGGTCGAGCGTGTGACAGCCGCGCCCTCCTCCGCCCATTCCCCCAGCCGGACCCTGTCCGAGGAGTAAAGCCGATGACCAAGACCATCGTCGCCCTCTACGACCACCGTTCCGAAGCCGAAACCGCGTCGAGCGACCTGCGAGCGGCCGGGTTCGAGTCCAGCGCCATCGAGATCCTGTCGCACAGCGACCTGAGCAGCGGCGGATGGAGCGGCAGCGGCATCACCGACACGCCTGCCGGCGTCGTTCCCGGCACGCTCACCGGCGACAGCTCCATCGGAGCGGCGAGCGGCATGGCCCGCACCGACCTGTCGACCGGCTATGTCGCTTCGCCCAACACGATACCGGGCGCCGGGCTGGATGCCGGTACGGGGCTGGGGGGCACCACTGCGGGCACCGGCTCGGGAGGCATGCTGACCCGGCTGGCCGGCTGGGGCATTCCGAACCAGGACGCGCAGGTCTATGCCGAGGGTGTCCGCCGCGGCGGCTCGCTGCTGAAGGTCCGGCTGGACGAGGAGGATGTCGACCGCGCCATGGAGGTGCTGGAGCGCGGCAACGTGGTGGATGTCGAGGAACGCGGCAACGCCTATCGCGAATCCGGCTGGGCCGGCTATGACGAGACCGCCGATTACTACGACGACCGTTCGGCGGAGGAGGAGCGCCTGCGCTACTCGCCGGGCCGCACCCCCATCGATACGGGCGTGGCCAGCGGCACCGCCGGGGTGGGCCTGACCGGCGCCGCCGCCGCCATGCGCGACGTCAACACCGACAGCACCCGTACCACCCGCACCGGCACCGCCGAACGGGAGGAGCAGATCCCGCTGGTCGAGGAACAGGTCACCGTCGGCAAGCGCAGCGTCGAGCGCGGCGGCGTCCGCGTCCGCAGCTACGTCGTCGAGACGCCGGTCGAGGAGCAGGTCCGCCTGCGCGACGAGACCGTCACAGTCGAACGCCGCCCTGGCGGTCTGGTGGAGGGGAGCGCCGAGGTTCCCGCCGACGCCTTCCGCGAGCGCACCATCGAGGTGACGGAGACCGACGAGGAAGCGGTGGTCAGCAAGACCGCCCATGTCCGCGAGACGGTGGTGGTCCGCAAGGATGTCGAGGAGCGCGCCCAGAGCGTCCGCGACACCGTCCGCCGCACCGAGGTCGAGATCGAGGACACACGGGACGAAAAGCTGCGCGACCGCCGCACCGACCGCTCTGACGATGTCACCCGCTAACGGGGCCAGCCGTTCGCGGGCATGAAAAAGGCCGCCCCTTCCAGCCGGAGGGGGCGGCCTTTTCCGTTCGGCCTACAGGATCGTCAGCCGGGATCAGCTACGGACCAGCGGCTTGTACTTGATGCGGTGCGGCTGGTCGGCGTCGGCGCCCAGGCGGCGCTTCTTGTCGGCCTCGTAGTCCTGGAAGTTGCCTTCGAACCATTCGACGTGGCTGTCGCCCTCGAAGGCCAGGATGTGGGTGGCGATGCGGTCGAGGAACCAGCGATCGTGGCTGATAACCACGGCGCAGCCGGCGAAGCTCTGCAGCGCGTCTTCCAGCGCCCGCAGGGTATCGACGTCCAGATCGTTGGTCGGTTCGTCGAGCAGCAGGACGTTGGCGCCGGACTTCAGCATCTTGGCGAGGTGGACGCGGTTGCGCTCACCGCCCGACAGCTGGCCGACCTTCTTCTGCTGGTCGGGACCGCGGAAGTTGAAGCTGGAGACGTACGCGCGGCTGGGCATGGTCTTCTTGCCCAGCTCGACCAGATCCAGCCCGTCGGAGATTTCCTCCCACACCGTCTTCTTGGCGTCCAGGCTGTCGCGGCTCTGGTCGACATAGCCGAGCTTCACCGTGTCGCCGACGCGGAAGGTGCCGGCGTCCGGCCCGTCCTGCCCGGTGATCATGCGGAACAGCGTGGTCTTGCCGGCGCCGTTCGGGCCGATGACGCCGACGATGCCGCCCGGCGGCAGGCGGAAGGACAGCCCGTCGATCAGCAGCCGGTCGCCGAAGCCCTTGGCGATGCTCTCCGCCTCGATGACGACGTTGCCGAGGCGCGGCGGCACCGGAATGACGATCCGGGTCTCGCCGGACTGTTCCTTGCCGCTTTCGGCCAGCAGCGTCTCGTAGGCGGTGATGCGGGCCTTGCTCTTGGCCTGACGGGCACGCGGCGACTGCCGGATCCACTCCAGTTCGGTGGCCAGCTGCTTCTGGCGCGACTCCTCCTGGCGGCCTTCCTGCTCCAGGCGCTTCTGCTTCTGCTCCAGCCAGGACGAGTAGTTGCCTTCCCACGGAATTCCCGACCCGCGGTCGAGTTCGAGGATCCAGCCGGTGACGCTGTCGAGGAAGTAGCGGTCGTGGGTGACCAGCACGACGGTGCCCTTGTAGTCCTCCAGATGCTTCTGGAGCCAGGCGACCGATTCGGCGTCGAGATGGTTGGTCGGCTCGTCGAGCAGCAGCAGGTCGGGCTTCTCGAGCAGCAGCTTGCACAGCGCGATGCGGCGCTTCTCGCCGCCCGACAGCTTGGTCACGTCGGCGTCGCCCGGCGGGCAGCGCAGCGCGTCCATGGCGATCTCGACCGTGCGGTCGATGTCCCAGGCGTCGGCGGCGTCGATCTTCTCCTGCAGCTCGCCCTGTTCGGCCAGCAGCGCGTCGAAGTCGGCGTCCGGATCGGCCATCAGGTTCGACACTTCGTTGAAGCGGTCGAGCAGCGCCTTGGTCTCGCCCAGCGCTTCCATGACGTTCTCGTGGACCGTCTTGGTCGGGTCGAGCTGCGGCTCCTGCGGCAGGTAGCCGACCTTGGCGCCCTCGGCCGACCACGCCTCGCCGGAGTAGTCCTTGTCCAGGCCGGCCATGATCTTCATCAGGGTCGACTTACCGGAACCGTTGACGCCGAGCACGCCGATCTTCACACCCGGCAGGAACGAGAGCCAGACGTTGTCGAGAACCTTCTTGCCGCCAGGATAGACCTTGGTCAGGCCCTTCATGACATAGACATACTGGTAGGACGCCATGCGCCGCTCCGACCTTCCGAAAAAATGTGAGAATTGGCGCCGCCCCATCCCTGCGGTTCTACGGCACCCTGTCGCTAGGGACTGGTTTTAGCGCATAAGGGGCTTTCATGAAACCTTGTTCAGCCGCCCGGCCGGGATCGGGCGGGATCGGGAGGAAAAGGATTGGTCAGTCCCAAGGTCGAAATCTACGTCGATGCCGACGCCTGTCCGGTCAAGGCCGAGATCTACAAGGTCGCCGGCCGCACCGGCTGCAAGGTCTGGCTGGTCGCCAACGCGCCGCTACGCCTGCCGACCGAATGCATGGCGGAACTGGTGGTGGTCAGCGACGGCTTCGACGCCGCCGACAACTGGATCGCCGAACATGCCGGTCCGACCGACATCGTGGTGACGGCGGACATCCAGTTGGCCGACCGCTGCGTGAAACGCAACGCGGTGGTGATCGGCCCGACCGGACGGCCCTTCACGCCCGACAGCGTCGGCTCGGCGCTGGCGACCCGCGCGCTGATGCAGGATTTGCGCGATATGGGCGTGGTCAGCGGCGGCAACGCCCCGATGAGCCAGCGCGACAAGTCGCAGTTCCTGCAGACGCTGGATCAGGCGGTGCAGGCGCTGAAGGCCGGGCGGCGGCCGAAGTTCCGGTGAAGCGGTGAAGATGAAAGGGAAAGGCCCGGCTCCAAACGGAACCAGGCCCTTTCTGCGGATCCCTGGAGGCCGCTGATCACTCCCAGCCGGCGACCTTCTCGCAGGCCTTGCGGGCTTCCGGGTTGGCCTTTTCCCATTGGGTGATGGTCCGGGTCTCGTTGTTGTCCATCTTGTCGTTCATGCAGACGCAATACTTGTTCACGATCGCCTCCGACACCTTGGCGTCGGCATTGTCCTTCATGCACTGCGCCACCCATTTGGCGTTGTCGTCGGCCATGGCGGGCGATGCCGCCGAAAGAGCGCCCAAGGACAGGACACCAAACGCAAAAGCAAGAACGGCAGACTTCATGATTGGGCTCCAGATTGGGCGGCGCAACTGGATCGCTGCGCCGTGCCGACGGACGGCACTCCCCAATCGTAGAAGCGATAACAAATACCCAACAAGAAAAGACTACACCGAAAGATTTTGGCACCAACTCTACAGACGCATGAAGACTTGCCAGTGATTAGATCCGCACCACCTTGCCCGGATTCAGAAGGTTATCTGGGTCGAAAGCCCGCTTCAAATCGCCCATGACGGCGAATGCTTCGCCGGCCTCCTGTTCCAGGAACGCCATCTTGCCATAGCCGATGCCGTGCTCGCCGGTGCAGGTGCCACCCATCGCCAGCGCGCGGTTCACCATCTTGTCGGCAAGGCGCTGGGCCTCGGCCAGCTCGGCGGGATTCTCGGGATCGAGGACGTAGACGAGGTGGAAGTTGCCGTCGCCGACATGGCCGACCATCGGGGCCAGCATGTCGGACTCCGCCAGATCCTGCTTGGTCTCCAGGATGCAGTCGGCAAGCCGCGAGATCGGCACGCAGACGTCGGTCGGCCAGCCCTTCGACCCCGGACGCAGGGCCAAGGCGGCGTAATAGGCGTCGTGGCGGGCCTGCCACAGCTTCGTCCGGTCCTCCGGCCGGGTGGCCCAGGCGAACTCCATCCCACCATGCTCCTGCGCGATGGCCGCGACCATCTCCGCCTGCTCCTTCACCCCGGCCTCGGTGCCGTGGAACTCGAAGAACAGGGTCGGGGCGACGGCGTAATCGAGCTTGGAGTATTTGTTGACGGCGTCGATCTGAACCTCGTCCAGCAGCTCGATACGGGCGACCGGCACGCCGACCTGGATGGTCTGGATCACCGTATCGACGGCGCCCTTGATCGACTGGAAGGCGCAGACGGCCGAGGAGATGGCTTCCGGGATGCCGTAGAGCTTCAGCGTCACCTCGGTGATGATGCCGAGCGTGCCTTCGGAGCCGACGAACAGCCGGGTCAGGTCATAGCCGGCCGCCGACTTGCGCGCCCGCCCGCCGGTCTTGATGACGCGGCCGTCGGCCAGAACCACGGTCAGGCCCAGGACATTCTCGCGCATGGTGCCATAGCGCACGGCGTTGGTGCCGCTGGCCCGCGTCGCCGACATGCCGCCGAGCGAGGCGTTGGCGCCGGGGTCGATGGGGAAGAACAGGCCGGTGTCGCGCAGATGCTCGTTCAGCTGCTTGCGGGTCACGCCGGCCTGGACGGTGACGTCGAGATCCTCCGGGCTGACGCGCAGGATCTGCTGCATGCCCGACAGGTCGATGGTGATGCCGCCGGCCAGCGCCGCGATGCCGCCCTCAAGCGACGTCCCGGTCCCGAAGGGAATGATCGGCAGCTTGTGCTTCGCGCAGATCTTCACGACCGCGCTGACCTCTTCGGTCGAGTTGGCGAAGGCGACGCCGTCCGGCGGGCAAGTCGGGTGATAGGACTCGTCCTTGCCGTGATGCTCGCGCACCGGCAGGGAGGTGGTGAACCGGTCGCCCAGCAGAGCCGTCAGCTCGGCCCGGGCCTCCTCGGTCAGGGCCGCGCGCGGCTGGGTGGTGGCGATGACGGTCATGGGTGCTGTCCTCCGCGCTCGATGGTTCATTGGTATGACCAAACGAAGCTAAAGCGGCGGACGAGTCCTTGGCAAGACGGGCGCTGCGCAGGGGTGGGATGCCGGGGTGCCGCAGGTTGGCCCCACCCCACGCCAGAATCGCCACACCTGTTGCACCCGTCGTGCAACAGTCCCTGCAACACCTGTTGCAACGCCCCACCCTGCCGCATCATCCCGAACCGTTGAAAATCAAGAAAATCCGCTGAACTGACCATCTGGCACAGCGGTTGCTCTTACCCCTCCGAGCCGCGCGTCGATCAACGGCGCGCATCAGCGAGGGGGAGGTGCCATCTTGGCTCCGGTCGTCGGCATCGTCGCCAATCCGGTTTCAGCCCGCGACATCCGCCGGGTCGTCGCCAACGCCACCAGTCTGCAGATCGCCGACCGGGCGAACATCCTGCTGCGGGTGCTGGCGGCGCTGCACGCCTGCGGCGTCCGCGACGTGCTGATGATGCCGGAGAATGGCGGCATCCGCGCCCATGTCGAGCGCGGCCTGATGCGGGCCAGGGGGAATGGCACCTCGCGCGGCGAGGACATCTACCCTGCCCTGCACACCGTCGCCATGCCGGTCACCGGCACCGTCGCCGACACCCACCGCGCCACCGCGGAGATGCGGCGGGCCGGCGTGTCGGCCTTGGTGGTGCTGGGCGGTGACGGCACCCACCGGGCGGTGGCGGCGGAATGCGGGACGGTCCCCATCGCCGGCATCTCCACCGGCACCAACAACGCCTTCCCCGAACATCGCGAACCGACGATCACCGGGCTCGCCACGGGGCTGGCGGTCACCGGCCGGGTGCCGCCGCACATCGCCTTCGCCGCCAACAAGCGCATCGACGTGTCGCTCAACAGCGGGGCGAGCGGCGGCACCGTCACCGACATGGCGCTGGTCGACGTGGCGCTGGTGACGGAGCGCTACATCGGCGCCCGCGCCCTTTGGCGGACCGAGAATTTCCGCGAACTCTACGTCACCTTCGCCGACCCGGAGGTGATCGGCATGTCGGCCATCGCCGGCCTTCTGGAACCGGTCGGCCGCGACGAAAGCGGCGGCCTGATGGTGCGGCTGTCCCCGGATCGCGAAACCAGGGGCGACTGCCGCAAGGGCATCACCACGCTCCACGCCCCCATCGCGCCGGGAATGATGGCCCGGGTCGGCATCACCGACTGGCGCCGCATGCCGGCCGGCGTGGCCTTCGTGCCGGAGGTCGCCGCCGGCTCGGTCGCGCTGGATGGCGAGCGCGAACTCTCCTTCACCGAACGCGACCGCCTGTCCCTGACGCTCAGGGACGACGCCTTCCGCACGGTCAACGTCGCCGCGGTCATGCGGCACGCCGGCCAGTACCGGCTGCTGACCGGCACCCCGGTGCCCGTCACGGCCGCCTTCTAGCCACCAAGCACCAACCCCAAAGACCTAAACCAGGGAGAAAACACCTCATGGCCCAGAATCCCTTCCCCCTCGGCAAGGACGAGCTGCTGAAGGCCTACCGCACCATGCGGACGATCCGCGAGTTCGAGGAGCGGCTGCACGTCGATTTCGCCAAGGGCGACATCCCCGGCTTCGTCCACCTCTATGCCGGCGAGGAGGCCTGCGCCACCGGCATCATGATGCACCTGAACGACAACGACCGCATCGCCTCCACCCACCGCGGCCACGGCCACTGCATCGCCAAGGGCGTCGACGTCCACGCGATGATGGCGGAGATCTATGGCCGCTCCACCGGCGCCTGCCGGGGCAAGGGCGGGTCGATGCACATCGCCGACCTGTCCAAGGGCATGATGGGCGCCAACGGCATCCTCGGCGCCGGCGCGCCGCTGATCTGCGGCGCGGCGCTGGCGGCCAAGGTGCGCGGCGACCGTGGCGTCGGCATCACCTTCGTCGGCGACGGCGCGTCCAACCAGGGCACCTTCCTGGAGAGCCTGAACCTCGCCGCGGTGTGGAACCTGCCGGTGGTCTTCGTGGTGGAGAACAACGGCTATGCCGAATCCACGGCGATGGAATGGGCGGTGTCCTGCGACAGCTACGTCGACCGCGCCACCGGCTTCGGCATGCCGGGCGTCACGGTGGACGGCACCGACTTCTTCGCGGTGTACGAGGCGGCCGGCGAGATCATCCGCCGCGCCCGCGACGGCGGCGGCCCGGCGCTGCTGGAATGCAACATGGTCCGCTTCTACGGCCATTTCGAAGGCGACGCCCAGACCTACCGCGCCAAGGGCGAGCTGGAGGCGATCCGCGCGTCCCGCGACTGCCTGACCATCCTGTCGGAGCGGGTGATCGAGGCCGGGGTGATCGGCCGCGACGAATTGCAGGCCATCGACCGCGAGGTGAACGGGCTGATCGAGGACGCCGTGCGCGCCGCCAAGGCCGCCCCGCTGCCGGTCGCCGAAGACCTGCTGCGCGACGTCTACGTCGCCTACTGAGCCCATTCAAGAAACGCCAAGCGCGGAGGAAACACATGTCCCGCAAGATCAGCATGAAGCAGGCGATCAACGAGGCCCTGGACCTGGAGATGCGCCGCGACCCCACCGTCATCGTCATGGGCGAGGACATCGTCGGCGGCACCGGCGCGAAGGGCGAGGACGACGCCTGGGGCGGCGTGCTGGGCGTCACCAAGGGGCTGTACGCCAAGCATGGCGACCGGCTGATGGACACGCCGCTGTCGGAATCCGCCTATATCGGCGCGGCCATCGGCGCCGCCGCCTGCGGGCTGCGGCCGGTGGCGGAGCTGATGTTCCTGGACTTCATGGGCGTCTGCTTCGACCAGATCTTCAACCAGGCCGCCAAGTTCCGCTACATGTTCGGCGGCAAGGCCGAGACGCCGGTGGTGATCCGCGGCATGGTCGGCGCCGGCTTCCGCGCCGCCGCCCAGCATTCGCAGATGCTCACCCCGCTGTTCACCCACATTCCCGGCCTGAAGGTGGTCTGCCCCAGCAATGCCTATGACGCCAAGGGCCTGCTGATCCAGTCGATCCGCGACAACGACCCGGTCATCTTCTGCGAGCACAAGAACCTCTACGGCCTGGAATGCGAGGTCCCGGCCGAGAGCTACGCCATCCCCTTCGGCGAGGCGAACGTGCTGCGCGACGGCGACGACGTGACCATCGTCAGCTACGGCCTGACCGTCCACCGCGCGATGGAGGCGGCGACGGCCCTGGCCAAGGACGGCACCGAGGCGGAGGTGATCGACCTGCGCACCCTGTCGCCCATCGACTGGGACACCATCGTCGAGAGCGTCGAGCGCACCGGCCGGCTGGTGGTGGTGGACGAGGCGCACCCGCGCTGCAACCTCGCCACCGACATCGCCGCCTTCGTCGGCCAGAACGCCTTCGGCGCGCTGAAGGCCGGCATCCAGATGGTGACGGCGCCGCACACCCCGGTGCCCTTCGCGCCGTCGCTGGAGGATCTGTACGTCCCCAGCGCCGACAGCATCGCCAGCGCCGTGAAGCGCACCCTGTCGCCCAAAGGTGCGTCGCCGCGGATCGCGGCGTGAGACCGACTTAACAGCCCAACCAGCAAGAGCGCCCTTCTCCGTCATTCCCGCGAAGGCGGGAATCCAGGCCGCCCCGAATGGCTGCCACGGCCAGCACCTGGATCCCCGCTTTCGCGGGGATGACGGGCGACGTGTGTGCCAATCAAAAAATCCCCAGGAGACCGAGTTCCATGTTGAACGAGCGCATCAAGCCCATCGTCATGCCGAAATGGGGCCTGTCCATGTCGGAGGGCAAGGTCACCGGCTGGCTGAAGCGGCCGGGGTCCACCATCTCCATCGGCGATGAGCTGCTGGAGGTCGAGACCGACAAGATCACCAACGTGGTCGAGGCCGGCGAGACCGGCGTGCTGCGCCGGGTGCTGGGCGAACCCGGCACCGTCTATCCGGTCAAGGCGCTGATCGCCGTGCTGGCCGAACCCGACGTGCCGGACGACGACATCGACGCCTTCATCAGCGCCTATGCCGTCCCGGCCGGCGAAGAGGACGGCGAGGCCGAGGCCGGCCCGCAGTACCACACCGCCGAGACCCCGGCCGGCACCATCCGCTACGCCAAGCGTGGCGAAGGCGGGCCGACCGTCCTGCTGGTCCACGGCTTCGGCGGCGATCTCGACAACTGGCTGTTCACCATCGACGCGCTGGCGGAGAAGGCCACCGTCTACGCGCTCGACCTGCCCGGCCACGGCCAGTCGACCAAGCAGGTCGCCGACCCCAGCCTGTCCGGCCTGTCGCAGGCGGTGCTGGGCTTCCTCGACAGTGTCGGGGTGGAGCGCGCCCATTTCGTCGGCCATTCGATGGGCGGCGCGGTGTCGATGCGCACGGCGCTCGACGCGCCGGGCCGGGTGGCGTCGCTGTCGCTGATCGCGTCGGCCGGCCTCGGCGAGCGGATCGACGGCGGCTATATCCAGGGCTTCGTCGGTGCGACATCGCGCCGCGACCTGAAACCGGTCCTGGAGACGCTGTTCGCCGACCGTGGCCTTGTCAGCCGCCAGATGGTTGACGACCTTTTGAAGTACAAGCGGCTGGACGGCGTGGACGAGGCGCTGCGGGCGCTGTCGGCATCGCTGTTCGCCGACGGCCGGCAGGCCAGCGTGCTTGCCTCCGGGATTGCGGATGCCCGGACGCCCACGCTCGTCGTGTGGGGCGAAGAGGACCGTGTCATCCCCGCCGATCACGCCCAGGCGCTGGCGAACACGGCCCACGTCGCCGTCATCCCCGGCGCCGGCCACATGGTGCAGATGGAGGCGGCCGGCAAAGTGAACGCGCTGCTCAAGGACCACATCGCCAAGGCGGACTGAGGAGGCCAGCCCCCTTCCCGCCCCTCTTCCCGGTTCCTGAAACCCTCGCCACCGGCGTGCGGCTGACCGCCAGCGCGCCGGCAGGAGACCGCTCATGCCTGATATCAAGGACAAGTGCATCATCGTCACCGGCGCTGGCCGCGGCATCGGCGCCACCATCGCCAAGGCGCTGGCCGCCGACGGTGCCAAGCTGACCATCGCCGACCGCAATGCGGCCGACGCCCAGCAGGTGGCGGAGGCCATCCGCGCCGCCGGCGGCAGCGCCATAGCCGTCACCGTCGATGTCCGCGACCGCACCGCCGTCCGCCGCATGATCGACGAGACAGTGAAGGCCCATGGCCGGCTCGACGTCCTCTTCAACAATGCCGGCATCGCCCAGACCAAGCCGTTCCTCGACATCACCGAGGATGACTGGCACACCGTCAACGACGTCAACGCCCTGGGTGTGCTGATCGGCATGCAGGAAGCGATCAAGACGTTCAAGAGCCAAGGCGGCGGCGGCAAGATCGTCAACACCGCCTCCATCGCCGGCAAGCAGGGCTACGAGCCGCTGGCCCACTACTCCGCCAGCAAGTTCGCCGTCGTGGCATTGACCCAGGCCGCCGCCCGCGGCTTCGGCAAGGACGGCATCACCGCCAACGCCATCTGTCCCGGCGTGGTGGCGACCGAGATGTGGAAGATCATCGACCAGGGCTTCCGCGACACCGGCATCACCAAGTCGGAGAACGAGGCCTTCGACATGTTCGCCGCCGGTGCCGTGCTGGGCCGGCCGTCGCGCCCCGACGATCTGGTCGGCGTCGCCCGCTTCCTCGCCTCGTCCGACAGCGACTTCATGACCGGCCAGTCCCTGCTGGTCGATGGCGGGATGGTCTTCGCCTGACCACCTCTCAGCGCCCGCCCACAACGATAAAACCGGAGGACAACACCATGAGTGCCACTTCGATGAAGGCTGCCGTCTGGCATGGCCGCAAGGACATCCGGGTCGAGGACGTGCCGCTGCCGGGCGCCCCGCCCGCCGGCTGGGTGCAGATCAAGGTGCATTGGTGCGGCATCTGCGGGTCCGACCTGCATGAGTATGTCGCCGGCCCAGTCTTCATCCCCGTCGACACCCCCCACCCGCTGACCGGGCTGAAGGGCCAGTGCATCCTCGGCCACGAGTTCAGCGGCGAGATCGCGACACTGGGCGAGGGCGTCACCGGCTTTGCCGTCGGCGACCGGGTGGCGGCCGACGCCTGCCAGCATTGCGGAGAGTGCTATTACTGCAAGCACGGCATGTACAACATCTGCGAGAAGCTGGCCTTCACCGGCCTGATGAACAACGGCGCCTTCGCCAGCCTGGTCAACGTCCCGGCCGAACTGCTCTACAAGCTGCCCGACGGCTTCCCAACCGAGGCCGGCGCCCTGATCGAGCCGCTGGCGGTCGGCATGCACGCGGTGAAGAAGGCCGGCAGCATCGTCGGCGAGACCGTGGTGGTGGTCGGCGCCGGCACCATCGGGCTCTGCACCATCATGTGCGCGAAGGCGGCCGGGGCCGGGCGGATCATCGTCCTGGAGATGTCCGCCGCCCGCAAGGCCAAGGCTCTGGAGGTCGGCGCTTCCATCGTACTCGATCCCAAGGAGTGCGACGCGGTGGCGGAAGTCAAGGCGCTGACCGGCGGTTACGGCGCCGACGTGTCGTTCGAATGCATCGGCCACCGCGACACGGCGAAGCTCGCCATCGACGTGATCCGCAAGGCCGGCAAGACGGTTCTGGTCGGCATCTTCGAGGAGCCGAGTTCCTTCAACTTCTTCGAGATCGTCGCCACCGAGAAGCAGGTCATCGGCTCGCTGGCCTATAATGGCGAGTTCGCCGACGTCATCCGCTTCATCGCCGACGGTCGGATCGACGTGCAGCCGCTGATCACCGGCCGCATCACCCTGAACGACATCGTCAGCGGCGGCTTCGAGGAACTGGTCGCCCACAAGGACCGCAATGTGAAGATCATCGTGCAGCCGCAGGTGGTCCTTGCTGCGGCAGAACAGCCGGAGCTCGTCCACTGATGGCCCTGCCCGCGATGCATGCACCCCGCCCGGAACACCGGGCCGAGAAGCCGGCCTGGCTCCGCGCCCGCGCCCCCGCCGGGGCGGCCTTCGAGGACACGCAGTCGCTCGTCCGCCGCCACGGCCTGAACACGGTCTGCGAGGAGGCCGCCTGCCCCAACATCGGCGAATGCTGGAGCAAGCGGCATGCGACGGTAATGATCCTGGGCAGCGTGTGCACGCGGGCCTGTGCCTTCTGCAACGTCGCCACCGGCCGGCCGGACGCGCTCGATCCGCACGAGCCGGACCGGCTGGCCGAGGCGGTCGGCGAGCTTGGCCTCGCCCATGTCGTCATCACCTCGGTCGACCGCGACGATCTGCCCGACGGCGGGGCGGCGCATTTCGCCCGCTGCATCCGCCGCCTGCGCGAGACCGCGCCGACCACCACGGTGGAGGTGCTGACCCCCGATTTCCGCAACAAGCCGGGGGCGGTGGAGACCGTCGCCGATGCCCGGCCGGACGTCTACAACCACAATCTGGAAACCGTGCCGCGGCTCTATGCCGACGTGCGGCCGGGAGCGCGCTATTACGGGTCGCTGCGCCTGCTGGAGCGGGTGAAGGAGCGCGATTCCTCCATCTTCACCAAGTCCGGCATCATGGTCGGGCTGGGCGAGGAACCGGCGGAGGTGTTGCAGGTGATGGACGACCTGCGGGCGGCGGGCGTCGATTTCCTGACCATCGGCCAATATCTCCGCCCCACTCCGAAGCACCATCCGGTCGCCCGCCACGTCACGCCCGAGGAGTTCGAGCGCTATGCGACGGTGGCGCGGGCCAGGGGCTTCCTGATGGTGTCGGCGACGCCACTGACCCGCTCCTCCCATCATGCCGGCCGCGATTTCGAAGAGCTGCGGCAGCGGGCTGCAGTGGCGGCGGTGTAGGCCGACCGGGAGGGGCCAAGGCAGACCGTCAAGCCGCGCGCACGGTCTGGATGAAGCTGGTCACCTCCGTCTTCAGCCGGTCGGCTTCGCTGGCGAGGCCGTCGGCGGTGCTCAAGACCTGGGTGGCGGCGGAGCCGGTCTCGTTGGCCGCCTGGGTCACCCCGACGATGTTGGTGGACACCTGCTCGGTCCCGCGCGCCGCCTGGGCGACATTGGCGGAAATCTCCGCGGTCGCCGCGTTCTGCTCTTCGATGGCGGCGGCGATGGCGGAGGAGATTTCGCTCATCCGGGCGATGATGCCGGCGATCCCTGAGACGGCACCCTGCGCATCGGCGGTCGCCGACTGGATGTCCTTCACCTTCGCCTGGATTTCCTCGGTGGCGCGGGCTGTCTGGCTCGCCAGCGCCTTCACCTCGCTCGCCACGACGGCGAAGCCCTTGCCGGCTTCCCCTGCACGGGCCGCCTCGATGGTGGCATTCAAGGCCAGCAGGTTGGTCTGGCCCGCGATGGAATTGATGAGATCGACGACGGCACCGATCTGGTTGGACGTATCCACCAGCATCCGCATGGTGGCGTTGGTCCGGTCAGCCTCCTGCACCGCGGTCGCGGAGATGTTGGTCTGGTTCGTCACCTGCCGGCTGATTTCCTGGATGGACGCCGCCAGTTCCTCGGTCGCGGCGGCGACGGTCTGGACATTGGCGCTCGATTCATCGGACGCGGCGGCCACCGCGCTGGACTGGGACGAGGCCTGGATGGCGCTGGCCGACAACGAACCGGCGGCGCCCCGCATCTGCATCGCCGAGGAGGCGACATGCTGGACGATGGCGCTGACGCTGCCCTCGAACCGGTCGGCCAGCCTGCGCATGTCCTCCTTGCGCTCCGCCGCGGCGCGGGCCTTCTGCTCCTCCTGCTCCGCGGTCAGGCGACGGACCTCCAAGGCGTTGGCCTTGAAGATGTCCAGGGTGCGGGCGAGCAGTCCGACCTCGTCCCGGCGTTCCGTGCCGGCGACCGCGATTTCCAGATCGCCCGTCGACACGCGGCTCATCGTATCGGTGAGGGCGCGCAGCGGGCGGACGATCAGACGGATGACGATGAACAGGGACAGCGCCAGCCCGAGCGCCGCGCCGATCCCGCTCAGCAGCAACACCATCCGTCGGGTGTCCTCGGCAACCGCAGTGGTCTTCTTGATGGCCTCGTCCATTCCCTGGCGATTGATCTCGATCCGTTCGTCGATCAGCTTCGAGGCGACCTGCCGCGCCATTGCGCCATCGCCGGCGCTCAGGGCGAACGCTTCGTCGTCCCTGCTCTGAAGGGTAAGCTCGAGGACCTTCGAAGCGATCTTGCGGTAGGCATCGACAAGCCGCGCGATATTCACGCCGGTCGCACGGCGGACATCGGTGTTCGCCGTAAGGGCGAGATCGGCGATGCTCCTTTCCACCGCCGCCATTTCTTCATTGAAGAGGGTGATGAAGTGCTGCATCCCCTCCTGGCTCTTTTCGAGGATGGCATTCTTTTCGGCGACGGTTGCGGCGTTCAGATGGCGGCCGACTTCAAGGATCGTCACCCGCCGCGATGCCTCGATGGTCAGAGCGTTGTCGGCCACCTCCTGCAGCATCGACAGCCGTTGCAGCGATATGGTCGCAAGCACCCCCATGATCGCCAGAAGCAAGGCTACGGGCGTCAGGATTTTGACGATCAACTTCTGATTACTGAACCACCTCAGCATATCCACCCCCTTCGAAGACTTGACCGGCGCTTGACGCCTCTCTCAATCTTCGGAATACCTACTCAAAACCACGGAAATCCCAATTGAGGAAAACCCTGATTTATCCATTCTGAGGCAGATACGCAAAAGACTCTAAATAATATTTATCGATGCAAATCACAATCCCTTTGCGACTCAATCTTTGTTTCATTGATTTCGATCAATTCCTATATCGATCAACCGGAAAATTTCCCGCCCTCTTTTGCAAGTGAAGTTACAACTTTGCAACGAGCCGAGCCGTTCATCCATCACAATGAACTTCGGATCACCGAAACGGACACCGCTCTGAATGTCAGCGCTGAAACGACGGAAAGCCAGTCAGTCGGCATCCGCCAAAAACATGTCATCGAGGATGGGGTACAATTTCCGTGGAGCATGACGGCGTCCACCGGTCCCGTGCCCTCTGGCCGGTCGGCACATCATGACGGCGGGGCGATGCGCGACCGCGGCCACGAACAACGCTCCGCTCCATCCTCACGGGATCACGAGCGTCTCCCAGCGAAGCCCGGCCATGGCTCCTCCCCCATGCCGTCAGCCAACGGATGGTTCAACGCCCGAAGCCCGCCCGGACCTTAGGTCAAATGCTGCCGTTGCAGGTAGTCCTCGCTCTGCATCTCCATCAACCGGCTCACCGTGCGTTCAAACTCGAAAGCATGGGTGCCTTCCGGATAGAGCCGCTCGGGCGGCCCCTCTGCGGCGATGACGACGTTCACCTTATGCTCGTACAGCGCATCGATCAGCGTCATGAAGCGCTTGGCCTCGTTGCGCAGTTCGTCCTTCATGGTGGGCACGCGGTCGATCAGCACCGTGTGGAAATGGGTGGCGATCGCCAGATAATCGGCCGCTCCCAGCGGCTTGCCGCACAGGTTCCAGAAATCGACCCAGGCCACGCACTTGGCGGCCCGGTCGATCTCGACCCGGCGTCCCTGCACCGTCAGGCTGCAAGGCTCGCCCGCCGCGCCGCCGGTCAGGTCGGAAAAGGCCTTGGCAAGGGCGGCATCCGAAGCCGCGCCCAGCGGATGATGGTAGATCGGCACGCCCTTCAGCCGGTCCAGCCGATAGTCGGTCGGCCCGTCCAGCGACAGGATGTCCAGCTTCTCCTTCAGCAGGGCGATGAAGGGGAGGAACAGCTCGCGCTGGAGACCGTCCTTGTACAGCATGTCCGGCGGCCAGTTGGAGGTCGCGACCACCACCACGCCCAGGTCGAACAGGTTGGTGAACAACCGGCCGAGGATCATCGCATCGACGATGTTGGTGACGTGGAACTCGTCGAAGCAGAGCAGCCACGCCTCGTCGGCCAGCGCGCGGGCCAGTTCGGGCAGCGCCTCGTCCGGGCCATCGTTGTTTCCTTTGCCGCTCTTTCCCTTGCCGGATTGGCGGTGGTCGTGGATGCGCTGGTGGATCTCCAGCATGAACTCGTGGAAATGGACGCGCCGCTTCTTGTCGACCGGCGCCGTCTCATAAAACAGGTCCATCAGCATCGACTTGCCGCGCCCGACGCTGCCGTAGATATACAGCCCCTGCGGTGCGGTGGAGGCGATGTCCGGCGGCGGCGGCCCGGCGCGGCGGCGGCCCAGACCGAACCGCTCCAGCCAGCCGCCCCCGGTCGATCTGTCGTCGCCGGCCGGATGCGGCTTGTAGCCCTTCAACGCCTGGTACAGGCTTTGGAACTTCTCCGCCGCCAGTTCCTGGTCGGGATCGGGGCGAAGCGTGCCGCTGCCGCGGCGGGCGCGGTAGAGCGAAAGCGGTCCGTCGGTCATGGGAGTCAGGGCGATCCGGCTGTCAAGATGGTCCCTTACCTAGCGGATGGAACCGTTCCGGGCAACCGCCGACGGGAAGACCTTGCAGGAATGGCAGGGTGGCGCCTGCCCGATGGTGGCGACCGGCGGCGCGGCATCTGCGCGCAGTCCGGAACCCCATGTTTCCGTCCGGTTACACTTTCGTTAGAGTGTTGGTTCGTCTGATCAACACTGGCCGTCCGGCCGCAAGCTCCACTGGAGGCCGCTCCGCCGATGCCCGTCCCCGGGTCCGCCTCTCTCCCGCCGCCCCGCTCCGCCGCCGGTCTGGCGCGGGCGGTGCATGGCCGGCTGGGGTCGGTGCGCTTCCTGATGACGGCGTCCGGCATCGTCTTCATCCTGGTGGTGAACGCCCTGATCGGCTACGGCATCGTCCAAGGCCGTCGCGAGGCGCTGGACGCGGGCGAGCGGGCGACCCGCGATCTCGCCCGGATGCTGGAATCGCAGACGCTCCGGACGGCTTTCGCGGTCGACCAGCTTCTGCGCGAGCTGTCCTTCGCGCTCGATGCCCTTCCCGACGGCGCCCGCCGCGATAGCATCGCGGTCCACGACCATCTGCGCCAACGGCGCGATTCCTTCGCCGAGCTGGCCGATCTGGTGGTGGTCGGCGCCGACGGCTTCGCCCTGCATCATTCGGCCGACGAGCCTCTTCCGACGGTTTCCCTGTCCGACCGCGCCTATTTCTCCCGGATGCTGGACAGTCGCGGACCGGGGCTGTCGGTCGGCGCCGCCATCTCCAGCCGGGTCCGGGCCGGGACACAGGTCATCCCCTTCAGCCGGCGCTGGCTGGACCGGGACGGCACGTTCCGCGGCGTGTTCGTCGCCATGGTCGATCCGACCCGGCTGGCGGCGACGCTGGAATCGCGCAACATCGACAGCAAGGGCAGCGTGATCCTGGCGCTGGAGGACGGCACCGTCCTGCTGGACCGGCCGCAGGGTCACGACAGGGGCCGCAACGGGCTGGACCGGCTGACCGACTGGCCGGCGGCCCGGAGCGCGCTGGCGGAGCATGACGAGGCCACCATCCGCGACACCGTTCCGGGCCAGGGGGCCGGCATCGACAGTCTGGTCAGCGTGCGGCGGGTGCAGGGCTATCCCTTCGTCATCGTGGCGACCCTGCCGGTGGCGGCAGCGCTGGCCGAATGGCGGCGCGACACGGCGGCCTGGACCGCCATCGGCACGGTCATGACCATCGCCATCGCCCTGCTGACCGCCTTCGTCGTCCGCCAGCATGCCCGCCGGGAGGAGGATCAGGCCCGGCTGGCCCGCGCCTCGCGCCGGATCCGCGGCATCCTCGAGTCCATGCTGGATGCGGTGGTGACCTTCGACACCGCCGGGCGCATCGTCACCTTCAACCGCGCGGCGGAGATGATGTTCGGGGTGCCGGAACGGGAGATGATCGGCCAGCCGATCGAGGCGCTGATCCCCGATGCCCGCGGCGGCGCCAACGACCGCGACCTGACCGCGCTGCGCCGCGACGGCCGCGCCTTTCCCGTCGGCTTCACCGTCAGCGACCTGCGGCTGGGCGGCGGCCCCTGCGCGGCGGCCTCGTACCCCGCCGCCTACCCGGCCACCGCCCATTCCGCCGCGGTCGGCACCTTGCGCCCGGACGAGCCGCGCATCTATGTCGGCGTCATCCGCGACATGACCCGGCGCAAGCAGCAGGAGGCGGAACTGATCGCCTCCAAGACTCAGGCGGAACTGGCCAACCGGTCGAAGAGCGAGTTCCTGGCCAACATGAGCCATGAACTGCGCACCCCGCTGAACGCCATCATCGGCTTCGCCGAGGTCCTGGACAGCGAGTTCTTCGGCACCATCAACGAGCGGCAGAAATCCTGCATCTCCGACATCAACGACAGCGGCCGCCATCTGCTCGACATCGTCAACGCCGTGCTGGACATGTCGAAGCTGGAATCCGGCCAGTTCGAGCTGTGCGAGGAGGCGGTGGAGGCGCATGAGGCGGTCGGTCAATGCCTGATGATGGTACGCGACCGTGCCGCCGCCGGCGGGATCGTCATCCACAACGAGGTGACCGCGTCCGTCGCCACCCTGTGGGTCGACCGCCGGGCCTTCAAGCAGGTGATCCTGAACCTGCTGTCCAACGCCGTGAAGTTCACCCCCGGAGGCGGAAGCATCACCATCACCGCCCGGCCGGAGGAGGACGGCGGCTTCGCCCTGTCGGTGGCCGATACCGGGATCGGCATTCCGCCCGATTTCATGACGGACCTGTTCCAGCCCTTCCGTCAGGCCGAGAATGCCGCGAACCGCCGGTACGAAGGCACCGGGCTGGGGCTTTCGATCTCGAAGAACTTCGTCGACCTGCATGGCGGGACGCTGTCCTGCCGGAGCACGCCGGGGGCCGGGACCACGATGACGGTTCGGCTGCCGGCCGCCCGAATGGTCAACCGCCCGGCCATGGACATCCACACTGCCGCTCCCGCGGCCTGAGGCTGTTCGGCTGCCGGCGACCGGAGGTCGCTAATGCAAGCAAACCGGAGGTCGCCAATGCGGAGCGACCGGAGGTCGCCAATGGAGGCGGACCGGAGGTTGCTCAGCGCAGACGGGTGGCGGAAAAGCGCCGGGGCGGATCGACGAAATCGTCCTGGGCGGCGATCAGCTGAAGCTCCCGCATGCCCATGCGCCGCGTCGTCTCGAAGATGGCGAAGATCGCCGCCGCCGCCTTTTCCAGCGCGTCGGCCGGATCGAAGGCAGTCAGATAATGGGCAAGGAACAGCGCCGCCACCGCATCGCCCGACCCGTTGGGCGGCGGATCGAAGGTCAGGCGCGGCGTCGCCACCAGCCAGGCGCCGTCGCCGGCATCCACCAGCATCTCGATGCTGTCGGGGTCGGCATCGCTGCGGGTCAGGCTGGTGACCAGGACCAGCCGCGGCCCCCGCGCGCGCAGAACCGCGGTGGCGGCCAGCGCGTCGTCGAGCGTCTCAACCTTGCGGTCGGTCAGATATTCCAGCTCGAACTGGTTGGGCGTCATCAGGTCGGCGGCGGGGACGGCATGGTCGCGGATGAATTCCGGCAGGCCGGGCCGCACGAAGAACCCGCGGCCGACGTCGCCCATCACCGGATCGCAGCAGTAGATCGCCCGCGGATTGGCGCCCTTCACCCGCGCCGCGGTCTCCACGATCACCTGTCCCAGCTCGACGGCGCCCATATAGCCGGACAGCACCGCGTCCTGGGCCGGCAGCACGCCGCGGGCGGCGATACCGTCGACGATGTCGGCGATGTGCTCGGCCGTGAAGACCTGCCCGGTCCAGGCGCCATAGCCGGTGTGGTTGGAGAACTGGACGGTGTTCACCGCCGTGGCGTCGATCCCCAGCCGCTGCAGCGGAAACACCGCGGCCCGGTTGCCGACATAACCATAGGCGACATGCGATTGGATGGTGAGGACGCTTTTCATGGGGCCAAGCGTAAGCGACGGTCCGCCGGGCGTAAAGGCGCCGACTCCGCCGCAACGGCCCGGAGGCCCGGCATGGCTGCCATGCATCGTTCCACGCACCCACGCCGCCGCGACGGCGTGGATGATGGACAGAGCGGGAGCGCGCCGCTAAAGCTGCGCTCTCCAACCATCCGCACAACCATCCGCACAACCATCCGCGTGACTTGATCCGCATCCTGGGGACACCGCCATGGCCACGACCGTCCGCCCCCGCCGCAGCGTGCTCTACATGCCGGGCTCGAATGCCCGCGCCCTGGAGAAGGGGCGCAGCCTGCCCGCCGACGGGCTCATCCTCGACCTTGAGGATGCGGTCGCTCCGGACGCCAAGGCGATGGCGCGCGACACCATAGCCGCCGCCCTGGCCGCCGGCGGCTATGGCCGGCGGGAACTGATCGTCCGCGTCAACGGACTGAATACACCTTGGGGCTATGACGACCTGCGCATGGCGGCGGGCAGCGGCGCCGATGCCGTGCTGCTGCCGAAGGTGGAGAGCGCCGACATGGTGCGGCAGGCCGAGGCGGTTCTGCGCGCCGCCGGGGCGCCGGCCGGACAGTCGGTCTGGTGCATGATGGAGACGCCGCTGGGCATCCTGAACGCCAGGGAAATCGCGGGGTCCTCCCCCGTCGTCGGCGCGCTGGTGCTCGGCACGTCCGACCTCGCCAAGGATTTGCATGCCGCCCACACGGCGCAGCGGCTGCCGATGATCACCAGCCTCGGGCTTTGCCTGCTGGCGGCCCGCGCCTATGGGCTGGCGGTGTTGGACGGGGTGCATCTGGACCTGAACGATGACGAGGGCTTCGCCGCCTCCTGCCGGCAGGGGCGCGAGCTGGGCTTCGACGGCAAGACGCTGATCCATCCCAAGACCATCGCCGCCTGCAACGCCGCCTTCGCCCCCGACGCCGAGGAGATCGCCCAGGCCCACCGCATCATCGCCGCCCATGCGGAGGCCGCTGCCGCGGGCAAGGGGGTCGTGCTGGTCGACGGCAAGCTGGTGGAGACCCTGCATGTCGAGAACGCCCGCCGTCTGGTGGCGCTGGCCGAGGCGATCGCCGCGCTCTGAACGGCACCGACGGTCGGTCGGCGCGTCAGCCCTCGTCGTCCTCCCGGTACAGGTCGGGCCAGTCCAGGCGCTTCATTGCCCGAGGCCGGTTCTGCGGCAGGCCGATGCGGTTGCCAGCGACAAGCCTGACCCCGGCCGCCCTGGCCGCCACCACCATGCTGGTGGTCGACAGGCCGGTGACGCAGATCATCAGGCCGGCCCGCTCGGCGACCGTGACGATGGCGTTCATCTCCTCCATCAGCCGCGGTTCGGCGGAACGGTCGGCCGGCATCGCCATGCTGATGCCGCTCAACCCGGTGCCGGCAAGGCCGGAAAAGCTCTGCTGCCTGAATTCCATCTGCATGAAGGACCATCGGCAATAGGGCCTGATCTCGTGCAGCAGTTCGCTCAACCGGCCGGTCGGCACCCCCGGCGGGAAACGAAGAAGCTCGAAGATCAGGAAGCGGCGCAGATAGTCGGGAATCGACTGGCAGATTTCGAGATAGGGCTGCCGGGTGCGGCGGGCCGCGAGCGTGTCGAAGCAGACCGGCACCGACATCAGCAGCCGGGATTTTCTTCGGAAGAGCCCGTTCAGGATCTCGACGGAACCGACCAGCGCATCGGCGTCGAGCTTCAGGATCTCCATGGCGTCCGTGACGGAATTCAGGGCCGCCGCCCCTTCCACGAAAGATCCGTCGGGAAAGCTGCGCACCGGAATGCCCATATAGGTCGAGATCGCCAGCTGGCCGATGTCCCAGACCGGCCGGTATTTGATGCCGAACCGGCCGGAGTCGTCGGGCGACAGCCTCAACTGAGGAAGGACGACCGGAACCTTAGCGGCTCCCTCGCCTGCATACGCCAGGGGGGCCGGCAGCGCCGGCGATCCGTCACCGGCAGCCGTGGCGGCCGTCGCCATATCGATCCGGTCGCCGGTCCGGCGGTCCGCCTGCGGCCGCGCGTTCGCCATCAGCAGCTTGGCGAAGGAATGCTCGAATTGGATATGCCCGTCCACCACGCCGACGGCGGTCGATACGCGGATATCGGCCGAGCGGTCGTCGCCCAGAAACAGCTGCAGCAACTCCTGGGCGATCCTGGCGCACACCAGGGCGGCGGCATGGCGGTCGAGCGACGCGAAAACCAGGACATAGTCGTCGGCCGAAGTTCTGAAGCTGATGTCGTTGCGGGTCAGGGACCGGTCGATGAGAGCATCGGCCGCAGCGAAGACCCGCTGGCGCAGGGCCGGCCAGTTCGCCCCCAGACATTCCCGCATCATGCCAAGATCGATCAGATGGACCCGGCCGGTGGACGCGACCGCCGGCTGCATCAGCAGCCGCCACAGGCGCTGCTCAAGCCCGCGCGGCTCCGGCACGGCCGCCCTCTGCCCTCCATCTTCGGCAGGACGTCGAACGGCGGCCGGCGCCTGTGGGCGGGCGGGCGGCTCAGCTCGCCTGAACCACCTGTGCAACAGGCGCCGCACGGCCTCGATCGACATCACGGGGACCTGCACTCCGGCGGCATCAGGACATGGGCGGTGACGCCGGGACGCCGCGGTCAACAGCGCAGAAATCGATGATCAGCGCAATCTGGCTTTTCTCGATCGGCTTCACCAGAGCATGGTCGGCCCCCATCCGCTGGGCCGCCGTCAGCAGGTCCATCGCCTTGCTGCGGCCACCGCCGGAGATGGCGATGATCTTTGCCGCCGGGGCGAGGCGCCTCATTCTCCTGATCGTCTGGAGACCATCGGCATAGGGCATCACCACGTCGCAGATCACCAGATCGGGTCTGCTTGCCCTGAACAGCCGCATGGCTTCGTCGCCATCCTCCGCCTCGGAAACCTCCACCCCCACATTTTCAAGAAGTCGGCGGAGCACCAGGCGAATCGCAGGATCGTCATCCACCACAAGCACGGTCGGCATCGTCACCCCCCTGCCCATATGCGTACGGACCGGCATCGACACTCCGGACTGCCTCAATGACACCCCGGAAAACCTTGCCAATTTCTTAAAAATCTCATTAAAACCCACAGCAACACCAAATGCTTTTCTCATAACCTAACATTCGAGCAAAGTAATTATCTCAGATAATATTATAATCTCCTGAACAATTAATTCGACTGTACACGCAATAATCGCGGAATTTTGGTAAATTCATAGGTATGACCTTAAGTTTTCCCGGAAATTTCTCAAGAAAATACTGAAGCTGATACAGAACCATCATAGCGGCAATAGCTTGCATCACTTGCGGTACAGAATCCAAATGTGACGCAGACATTCTTGGGAAACGAGAAATCGGGCAATGACAGGCTATGTTATGCAACCGATCATTTGTCCGGAGAGCGATCTCGGGCAAAGGCCGTGCCGCGTCCCCGCGCTGCCATAAATGATTTAATAGGTCAAGACGGGAACCACTTTGCGGCCTGCCGGTTGTCAAACCAACAAGGCACAGTCGGAGGTTGGTTATGGCCTCGAAAGAGAGCAATCGCACGTCGGGTCGCGGTTTCGCGTCGATGGACCCCGATCGGCAACGCCAGATCGCCAGCAAAGGCGGTGAAAGCGTGCCGGCCGACAAGCGCAGCTTTTCGAAGAACCCGGAGCTGGCGGCGGAAGCCGGCCGCAAGGGCGGGCGCAGCGTGCCCGCATCCTCGCGCAGCTTCTCCAAGAACCCCTCGCTGGCGGCGGAAGCCGGCCGCAAGGGTGGGCAGGCGAGCCATGGCGGCCGTACGGCCGACCGGCCGGCCGGTGGGGATTGAAAAGCCGCGGCTGAACCGCTGCAGCCGTGCATAAAAAAGGCCCCGTCCTTGCGGACGGGGCCTTTTTCTTTGGGAAACGTCGCCGTCGCGATCAGGACGCCAGCTTGTCCAGTTCGCGCAGGATCGAGTCGCCCATGACGGTGGTGGAGCAGCGCGCCATGCCCGGAGCCATGATGTCGGACGTCCGCATGCCGCCGCCCAGCACGTTCTGGATGGAGCGCTCGATCAGCTTGGCGTCCTCGTCCAGGTTGAACGAGTAGCGCAGGCACATCGCGAAGGACAGCAGCGTCGCGCAGGGGTTGGCAAGATCGCGGCCGGCGATGTCCGGAGCGGAGCCGTGCACCGGCTCGTACAGCGCCTTGCGGTTGCCGGCGGCATCCGGAGCGCCCAGCGAGGCCGACGGCAGCATGCCGAGCGAGCCGGTCATCATGGCCGCCTCGTCCGACAGGATGTCGCCGAACAGGTTGTCGGTGACGATCACGTCGAACTGCTTGGGGTTCTTCAGCAGCTGCATGGCGCCGTTGTCGGCGTACATGTGGCTCAGCTCGACGTCCTGGAACTCTTCCTGGTGCAGCTTGGTCACTTCCTGCCGCCACAGCAGGCCGGACTCCATGACGTTCGCCTTTTCCATCGAGCAGAGCTTGTTGCCGCGCTTGCGGGCCAGCTCGAACGCGACACGGGCGACACGGCGGATTTCCGGCGTGGTGTAGACCTGGGTGTTGACGCCGCGGCGCTCGCCGTTGCCGATGTCGGTGATGCCGCGCGGCTCACCGAAATAGACGCCGCCGGTCAGTTCGCGCACGATCAGGATGTCCAGCCCGCGGATGACGTCGGCCTTCAGGGTCGAGGCGTCGACCAGCGCGTCGAACACCACGGCCGGGCGCAGGTTGGCGAACAGGCCCAGTTCCTTGCGCAGGGCCAGCAGGCCGGCTTCCGGACGCTTGGTGTAGTCCGTCGGGTTGTCCCACTTCGGGCCGCCGACGGCGCCCAGCATCACCGCGTCAACCGCCAGCGCCTCGGCCAGCGTGGCATCGGACAACGGAACGCCATGGGCGTCGATGGCCGCGCCGCCGACCAGGCCTTCGGACACGTCGAAGGTGATCTTGCGCTTGCGGTCCATCCAGTCGATGACCCGGCGAACCTGGCGCATCACCTCCGGGCCGATACCGTCACCGGGAAGGAACAGAAGCTTCTTATTGGCGGCCATGGCGGGCGCACTCCCAAATGTCAGACGTCAAGAAGACAGAAGTTGATGAGGATCGGGCGGGGACGGAGGCGGTCAGCCCCACATCCACGGCTGGCCGGCGCGCTGCTTGCCCTCGTACCCGTCGATCTGGGCCGACTGCTGCAGGGTCAGTCCGATGTCGTCCAGGCCGTTCAGCAGGCAATGCTTGCGGAAGGGGTCCAGCTCGAAGGAGATGGTGCCGCCATCCGGGCCGGTGATGGTCTGCTTCTCAAGGTCGACCGTGATGACGGCGTTCGACCCGCGCGACGCGTCGTCGAGCAGCAGGTCGACCTGCTCCTTCGGCAACTTGATCGGCAGGATGCCGTTCTTGAAACAGTTGTTGTAGAAGATGTCGGCGAAGCTAGGGGCGATGATGCAGCGGATGCCGAAATCGGCCAGCGCCCAAGGCGCATGCTCGCGCGAGGAGCCGCAGCCGAAATTGTCGCCCGCCACCATGATGCTGGCCTTGCGGTAGGCCGGCTTGTTCAGGACGAAGTCCGCGATCTCCTGCCCCTCGGGGGTGTAACGCATCTCGTCGAACAGATGCTTGCCAAGCCCCGTCCGCTTGATGGTCTTCAGGAACTGCTTCGGGATGATCATGTCGGTATCGACGTTGATCATCGGCAGCGGCGCCGCAACGCCGGTGAGAACCGTGAACTTTTCCATCGCCAGAAATCCTGTCGCGCAAGAAGGCGCAAGCGTGCGCATGCAGAGCGTGGTGAATAGCAGACCGAACAGGCCATTGCCAGAGGAAGCTTGCCCTTTTCCCGGCACGCACTGAGCGAACAGGCATGCGCCAATGCACCAACGCGCATGATTCTTGCGCCGATAGCCGGTGATCGTACCGGTCAGGTCCGATTGCGGATACCCAAACGCAGGGAATAGGGCTGGCGTCTCTTCCGTTCATCCCCGCGGCGGCGGCGGCGCCGAAACACCCGGCAATTCCGGAACGATCCGCACCGCCCCTTGCCGCCGGCGGCTCAGCCGCATACCAAGTTGCCCAACCGGTCGGCATGCCGACCCGAATGAACGAAGGCCCGCCCGATCCGATGCCGACACAAGCCGCCGACCGCAACGCCCGCCTGATCGGCCTCGCCTTCCTGCTGCTGGCGCCGCCGGCCTATGGGCTCCTGACGCTGGCCTTCGGCATGGACGCGAACTGGGACCTGCGGAATTACCATTGGTACAACGGCTATGCGATGCTGACCGGGCGGATCGGGCGCGACCTGCTGGCGGCGCAGATGCCGACCTTCTACAACCCGTTCCTGGACGTGCCCTTCTATTGGCTGGCGACCCATCTGCCGGCACGGGTGGCAGGATTCCTCTGGGGAACGCTTCAGGGGATCAACCTGTCGCTGCTGTATCTGCTTGCGTCCTTTTCCTTCCGGAACGTTCCGCCATTGAACCGGGCGCTGATCGCCATGGCCCTGGCAACGATGGGCGGACTGGGCGGCGGGACGCTGGGGCTGATCGGCACCACCTTCCAGGACAATGTGGTCAGCCTGGGCGTGCTGGGCGCGGCGGCCGTCATTGCCGGCGGCCTGCCCGGAATCCTCGACGGCCGGGCGCTGCCCAGCTTCGCGCGGGTGGCGGCGGCCGGACTGCTGGCCGGCGCGGCGATGGGGCTGAAGAACCCGACGGTGATCTATGCGGTGGGGTTGTGCCTGGGCTTCCTTGCCCTGCCGGCCCGGCCGTGGCGCCGGCTGTGGCTGGCCTTCTTCTTCGGCATCGGCGTGCTGGTCGGACTGGCGCTGGGAGGCGGCGTCTGGATGGCGCATCTGTGGCACGATTACGGGAATCCGGTCTTCCCGCACATGAACCACATCTTCAAATCGCCCTTCGCCGCGCTCTCCGACTACGTCAATGTCAGCTTCTTCCCGCCCGGCCTGTGGCAGCGGCTGTTCTTCCCCTTCGTCTTCACCGTCTCCCCCCTGACGGTGGGCGAGGTGCCGTTTTTCGATCTCCGGGTGCTGGCGCTGTTCGTCCTGGTGCCGGTCGGGTTCGTCTGCACTGTTGTCGCAGGCACGTCAGGAAAGCGGAACGATTGGCTGACCGTGGTCCCGGCGACGCGGTTCCTGCTGGCGGCGATCACCGTCACCTACGCGCTTTGGGTGGTGATGTTCTGCATCTACCGCTATCTGGTGCCGCTGGAGATGCTGGCGCCGCTGGCGCTGGCGATGGCGGTCGGGCTGCTGCCGCTGTCGCGCCGGCTGCGCGTCGGACTGGCCGCGGCGCTGCTGGCGCTGGTGCAGCTGACCGTGCAGCCGGCCGACTGGGGGCGCGTCGCCTGGCCGGAGGGCGCAAACGACCGCTGGGTAACGGCGGAGGTGCCGGCCATCGAGGATGCCGACGACACCATGGTGTTGATGGCCGGCTATTGGGCCATCTCTCACGTCATCCCGTCCTTCCCGTCCCGCGCCACCTTCGTCCGCATCCAATCCAACTTCCTGCAGCCGGATTCGGTCGGCAACGGCTATCTCGCCATCATGAAGGACAAGGTGGCCTCCCACCGCGGCCCGTTCCTGATGCTGAGCACCATTCCGGATACCGCCGGCGCCGCGAAGGCGGCCGAACTGCTTGGCCTGCGGCTCGATCCGCAGCGCTGCCGGCCGATCCCCAACAATCTGGGTGAGACCCTGAACCTATGCGCCGTTGACCGGACGGCCGGCAAAAGGGAGACAGTGGAATAAACGCGGCGTTTGTGCTGTTTATCGCCGCTGACAGCCCCGTTCTGTCCCGTCTCCAGCCAGAAGCCAGCGCCATGACCGTATCGACGATCGACCGCCCTGCCGACCGCCCCGCCCTCACCCCGGCAGCGAGCGCTCCCGGAACGCCGTCGGCGGCCGCGGAAGCCGGCCCGGCCCCCACCATCGCGGTGCTGATCCCCTGCTACAACGAGGAGGCGGCGATCGGCAAGGTGGTGCAGGATTTCCGCGCGGCCCTGCCCGACGCCATCGTCTATGTCTACGACAACAACTCCAAGGACCGGACGGTTGAGGTCGCGCGCGCGGCGGGCGCCGTGGTGCGGCACGAGCCGTTGCAGGGCAAGGGCAACGTCATGCGCCGCATGTTCGCCGACATCGAGGCGGACGTGTATGTGCTGGTCGATGGTGACGACACCTATCACGCCCCCAGCGCGCCCCAGCTGGTCAAGCGCCTGTGGGACGAGCAGCTGGACATGGTCAACGGCGCGCGGGTGACGGAGATCGTCGCCGCCTACCGCCCCGGCCACCGCTTCGGCAACCTCGTGCTGACCGGCATGGTCGCCAAGATCTTCGGCAGCCGCATCGGCGACATGCTGTCGGGCTACCGGGTCTTCTCCCGCCGCTTCGTGAAGTCCTTCCCGGCGCTGGCCAGCGGTTTCGAGACCGAAACGGAGCTGACCGTCCATGCGCTGGAGCTGCGCATGCCGATCGCCGAGGTGAAGACCCCCTACAAGGACCGCCCACCCGGGTCGCACAGCAAGCTGAACACCATCCGCGACGGCATCCGCATCCTGCGCGCCATCATCATCCTGGTGAAGGAGGAGCGGCCCCTGCCCTTCTTCTCCGCCGCCTTCGGGCTGCTGGCCCTGCTGTCGGTGATCCTGGGCGTGCCGGTGATCGCCACCTATTTCCAGACCGGGCTCGTCCCGCGCTTTCCCACCGCCCTGCTCGCCACCGGGCTGATGCTGCTTGCCTTCCTCAGCCTGACCTGCGGCCTGATCCTGGACACCGTCACCCACGGCCGCCGCGAGGCCAAGCGCATGAACTACCTGTCGCTGCGCGCGCCGGGCAACCACCCGCCGCTGGCCTCGGCGCGCGGGGACGAGCGCCGGTGATGGCATCGGTTGAGAGATTCCTGGACAGCCGGCTCGGCCGGCTTGGGGTGCAGTTCGCCAAATTCGGCGTCGTCGGCGTCATCGGGCTGCTGGTGGACACGGTGGTGCTCTACGCCGGCCTGGGGCTTGGGCTGCAGTTCTTCGCCGCCCGCGTGCCGTCCTTCTTCGCGGCGGCGACGGCGACCTGGGCTCTGAACCGCGCCTTCACCTTCCGCGGCGCGGCGGACGAACCGCTGCACCGCCAGTGGGCCAAGTTCATCGCCGCCAACGCCATCGGCGGCGTGGTGAATTACGGCGTCTCGGTCGGTCTGGAATCGAGCGTGCAGATGGTCGCCGAGCACCCCTTCCTGGCGGTGGCCGCCGGGTCGATCGCCGGCATGTTCTTCAACTTCGCGGCGTCGAAGCATCTGGTGTTCAAGGGGGCGTAGCGAAGAGCTCCGCCCGGTGGCGCCGTCCGCGATTCTGCCTTGCGCGGCGCCTTATGGACTTATCCCCGCGGCTCGCCATATAACGGCGGCCATGACCCGCGAATTCCTGAAGATGCACGGCCTCGGCAACGACTTCGTCGTGATCGACGCCCGTTCCGAACCCTACCGCCCCTCGGGCGCGGAGGTGCGCGCCATCGCCGACCGCCGGATGGGTGTCGGGTGCGACCAGTTCATCGTGCTGGAGAAGACCGACGCGCCGGGCGCCGACGCCTTCATGCGCATCCGCAACGCCGACGGCAGCGAAGCCGCCGCCTGCGGCAACGCGTCGCGCTGCGTCGGCTGGCTGCTGATGGAGGAGAGCGGACGCGACCGCGCCAGCTTCCAGACCGCCGCGGGTCTGCTGCATGCCTATCGCGCCGACAACGGCCGGATCACCGTCGACATGGGCGCGCCCCGCCTCGATTGGGCGGCGATTCCGCTGGCTGCCCCCACCGACACGCTGCGGGTCGAGACGGTCGAGCATGGTGGTTTCGCCGCCCCGGTCGCGGTGAACATGGGCAATCCGCACGCCGTCTTCTTCGTCGAGGATGCCGAGGCGGTGCCGCTGGACGAGGTCGGCCCGGTTTTCGAGAAGCATCCCTCCTTCCCGGAGCGCGCGAACATCGAGTTCGCCCAGGTGCTGTCGCCCACCGCCATCCGCATGCGGGTGTGGGAGCGGGGAGCGGGCATCACCCAGGCCTGCGGCTCGGGGTCCTGCGCCACGCTGGTCGCCGCGGTGCGCCGCGGCCTGACCGATCGCAAGGCCGACATCATCCTGGACGGCGGCACCCTCACCATCGAATGGACCGAGGACGACCGCGTCCTGATGACCGGTCCGGTGGCGCTCGCCTTCAGCGGCCGACTGTCGGCTGAACTGGTTTCGGGCGATCTGGTTTCAGGCGATCTGGTTTCAGAATGAGCGACAGCGCCGACAGCACGACGCAGACCGGCCCCGAGATCGTCACCTTCGGCTGCCGCCTGAACACCTACGAGTCCGAGGTGATGCGCAACCATGCGCGCAGCGCCGGGCTGGACGACGTGGTGATCGTCAACACCTGCGCCGTGACGTCGGAAGCCGAGCGGCAGGCGCGGCAGACCATCCGCAAGCTTCGCCGCGAGCGGCCGGACGCCCGCATCGTCGTCACCGGCTGCGCCGCCCAGATCGACCCGCAGCGCTTCGCGGCGATGCCCGAGGTCGATCAGGTCCTGGGCAACCAGGAGAAGCTGCAGCCGGAAAGCTGGGGCCTGCCGCCGGCCGAGAAGGTGCTGGTCAACGACATCATGTCGGTGAAGGAGACCGCCGGCCACCTGATCGGCGGGTTCGAGGACCGCGCCCGCGCCTTCGTCCAGGTCCAGCAGGGCTGCGACCACCGCTGCACCTTCTGCATCATCCCCTATGGCCGGGGGCCTTCGCGCTCCGTTCCCATCGGCGGAATCGTCGAACAGGTCCAGGCGTTGGTGAAGGCCGGCTACAACGAGGTGGTGCTGTCCGGCGTCGACATCACCAGCTACGGCCCCGACCTGCCGGGTGCGCCGTCGCTGGGCCAGATGGTGCGCCGGCTGCTGGCTCTGGTGCCGGAACTGCCGCGGCTGCGCCTGTCCTCGATCGACTGCATCGAGATGGATGACGACCTCTGGCGCCTGATCGAGAACGAACCGCGCCTGATGCCGCACCTGCACCTGTCGCTTCAGGCGGGCGACGACATGGTGCTGAAGCGGATGAAGCGCCGCCATGGCCGCGCCGATGCCGTCGCCTTCTGCGAGCGGGTGCGCTCGGTCCGGCCCGACGTGGTGTTCGGCGCCGATTTCATCGCCGGTTTCCCGACGGAGACCGAGGAGATGTTCCAGAACACCCTGCGGATGGTGGAGGACTGCGGCCTGACCTGGCTGCACGTCTTCCCCTATAGCCCGCGTCCCGGCACGCCCGCCGCCCGCATGCCGCAGGTAGACGGCGCGGAGCGTAAGGAACGCGCCGCCCGCCTGCGCGCAATCGGCGAGGCGGCGGAAGCCCGTACCCTGGCGGGCCTCGTCGGCCGTACCGCGACGGTGCTGGTCGAGAAGGACGATCTGGGCCGCACCGAGCATTTTGCCGCGATCCGCCTGGGCCAGCCCTTCCCGCCCGGCTCGCTGGTGCCCGCCGCCATCACCGGCATCAAGAACGGCGTGCTGACCGGCACCCCGCTCTGACGACCTCTCTCATAGTGGACACTCCATGATTTTCCGCTGGTTCGGCCGCAAGAAGCCCGAAGAGACCGCTCCCCAGGATGAGGCGGTGAAGGACGAGCCGGTCAATCTGGAGTCCGCCACCCCAGCGCAGGAACCGGAAGAGGCGCCGGAGCCGCCGGCCGCACCGCCCCCCGCGCCCAGGCCGGAAATCGAGCCGGTGCCGGAACTGGCGCCAGCCCCGCCGAGCGCCGAACCTCCTCCCGCTCCACCGGCTCCCGTCACGCAGACTCCGGCCTTCCCGGCTCCGGTTACGACCCCTGCCGCACCAGTCGAACCGCCGCCCGCCCCTGCCCCGGTGATCCCTGCCCCCGTGATCCCTGCCCCCGTGCCGGAACCCGAACCCCTTCCGGAACTGCCGCCGTCACCCATCGCCGCGGCTGCCGAAGAGGCGCCGCCGACCAGGAAGGGCTGGTTCGCCAAGCTGAAGGAAGGGCTGTCGAAGTCCTCGTCGAAGCTGACCGACGGCATCACCGGCATCTTCACCAAGCGCAAGCTGGACGACGAGGCGCTGGAGGAACTGGAGGAGCTGCTGATCACCGCCGACCTCGGCCCCGCCACCGCGGCGAAGGTCACGGCGGAGCTGGCGCGCACCCGCTTCGGCAAGGAGGTCTCGCCGGAGGAGGTCAAGGCGACGCTGGCGGCCGAGGTGTCGAAGATCGTCACCCCCGTCGCCCGGCCGCTGGTGCTGGACCCGGCGCTGAAGCCGCACGTCATCCTGGTCGTCGGCGTCAACGGCACCGGCAAGACCACCACCATCGGCAAGCTCGCCCGCCAGTTCAAGGCGGAGGGCAAGAGCGTGATGCTGGCGGCTGGCGACACCTTCCGCGCCGCCGCGGTCAGCCAGCTGAAGATCTGGGGCGAGCGCACCGGCTGCCCGGTCGTCGCCCGCGACACCGGGGCGGATGCCGCCGGCCTCGCCTATGACGCGCTGGAGCGGGCTAGGGCCGAAAAGGTCGACGTGCTGCTGATCGACACCGCCGGCCGGCTGCAGAACAAGACCGGCCTGATGGAGGAGCTGCGCAAGATCGTCCGCGTCATCAAGAAGCTGGACGAGACGGCGCCGCACACCACCCTGCTGACGCTGGACGCCACCACCGGCCAGAACGCGCACAGCCAGGTCGAGATCTTCCGCGACATGGTCAATGTCAACGGCCTGATCCTGACCAAGCTGGACGGCTCGGCCCGTGGCGGCGTGCTGGTCTCGCTGGCGGAGAAGTTCAGGATCCCTGTCCACGCCATCGGCGTCGGCGAGGGCGTCTACGATTTGCGTCCCTTCGATGCCGATGCCTTCGCCAAGTCGCTGATGGGGCTGAACGCCGACTGAGCGGCGGAGCGGTCTGTCGTCCCTGATTGGCCCTGAATGGATAAGTACCGGGGATCGGCCGAAATTCGGCCTTCCCAGCCGGTCGTTCGTACCCCATCTTTGACGACATGACTGATAAAGCCCCGCTCCAGCCCGGGTCGGCCGGGCGCTTCACCGATGCCAAAGCCGCGCTGGCCTGCGTGCGCGACATTTACGAGCGCAACACCGCCTATCTGCGCGACCGCTTCGCCGCCTACACCCAGGGCGACGAGGAGGGCGGCCGGAACCGGGCCTATTACCCCTATGTGCGGATGACCGCGGTGTCGGGTGCCGCGGTCGATACCCGGCTTTCCTACGGCTTCGTCGAGGGGGTCGGCGTCCATTCCACCACGGTGACGCGGCCCGACCTGTTCGAGCGCTATCTGCTGGAGCAGTTCACGCTGCTGCTGCGCAACCACCATGTCCCGCTGGAGGTCGGCGTCAGCGAGGAGGCGATCCCGATCCATTTCGCCTTCCCCCAGGGCATGTATGTCGAAGGCGACCTGCCGCCGGACCGGCTGACCAAGCTGCCGGACCTGTTCGACCTGCCGGATCTGGCGCGGATGGACGACACCATCGTCAACGGCACCTGCGACACCGGTCAGGACGCGGTCAAGCCGCTGGCCCTGTTCACCGCCCCCCGGGTCGATTTCTCGCTGCACCGGCTGCGCCACTATACCGCGACCGCGCCGGAGCATTTCCAGAACTTCGTCCTGTTCACCAACTACCAGTTCTATGTCGACGAGTTCATCCGCCTGTCGCGCGAGATCATGGAGCCGACCGGCGACGCCGAGCTGGCCGCCTACCGCGCCCAGTATGACAGCTTCGTCGAGCCGGGCGACATCGTCACCACCAACCAGAATCTGGGCGGTGCGGCGGACGCACCGGCGGCCAAGCTGACGCGCATGCCGCAGATGCCGGCCTATCACCTGAAGCGGCCGGACGGCAACGGCATCACGCTGGTGAACATCGGCGTCGGTCCGTCGAACGCCAAGACGATCACCGACCACATCGCCGTGCTGCGCCCGCATGCCTGGCTGATGCTCGGCCATTGCGCCGGGCTGCGCAATACCCAGCGGCTCGGCGACTATGTGCTGGCCCACGGCTATGTCCGCGAGGACCATGTGCTCGACGCCGACCTGCCCTTGTGGGTGCCGGTGCCGGCCCTGGCCGAGGTGCAGCGGGCACTGGAGACGGCGGTGGAACGGGTGACCGGGCTGTCGGGCTTCGACCTGAAGGGGATCATGCGCACCGGCACGGTCGCCACCATCGACAACCGGAACTGGGAACTGCGCGACCACCGCGAGCCGCTGATGCGCTTCAGCCAGAGCCGGGCCATCGCGCTGGACATGGAAAGCGCGACGATCGCCGCCAACGGCTTCCGCTTCCGCGTGCCGTACGGAACGTTGCTGTGCGTGTCGGACAAGCCGATGCATGGGCAGCTGAAACTGCCGGGCATGGCCGACCGCTTCTACCGCGAGCGGGTCGACCAGCATCTGAAGATCGGCGTGCTGGCGATGGAACTGCTGCGCGAGCACGGGATGGAAACGCTGCACTCCCGCAAGCTGCGCAGCCTGGCGGAAGTGGCGTTCCAGTAACGAATGGGGGCGGATGCGAGACCCGCCCCCATCTCAGTCTTAGACTCAGGCCTCAGGCAGCGGCCAGCAGGCTCTCGATTTCCTTGGTCGCGGCGGCCAGCGCCTTGTCCTTGGCTTCCGGACCCATGCTCACGCCCTCGGCGCGGATGAAGGTCACGTCGGTGATGCCGAAGAAGCCGAAAACCGAGCGCAGATAAGCCTCCTGATGGTCCAGACCAGCGAGCGCCGGGTTGGTCGAATAGACGCCGCCGCGGCCCGAGGCCACGATCACGCGCTTGCCGCCGGCCAGACCCTCGGGGCCCTTCTCGGTGTAGCGGAAGGTGCGGCCAGCCTGGGCGAGGCGGTCGATCCAGGCCTTCAGCTGGGTCGGGACGGAGAAATTATACATCGGCGCGCCGACGACCACGACATCGGCGGCCAGGAACTCGTCGAGAAGCACATTGGTCAGGGCCAGCTCCTCGCGCTGACGCTCGCTCAGCCCATCCACAACGCCGAGCTTGAGAACCGGCAGCAGTTCGGCATCCAGATGGGCCGGCGGGTTGGCGGCGACGTCACGGGTGACGACGGTGGCCGCCGGATCGGCCTTCACCAGAGCCTCGACGATGGAGGCGGTCAGCTGGCGGGTGACGGAAAAGGTGCCGAGCGGGCTGGAATCGACATGCAGGATCGTGGTCATGACGGAAGGAGCCTCTTGGTTGTTGCGGCCGTCGGGTCCGGCCGGTTTCTGACGCCCAAGATGCTCTTTTGCCTTCCTGCGGTTAAGCCGGGCTGTGCGGGAAAGATCGTTTCTGGCGAGGCAACAATCGGCCCGGCACGCCCGGCTCAACCCCTCACCAACGCCCCGCTTCGGAAGACCGCCATCTGGCCCGGCTGCATCACCGTCCAGGCCTCGTCCCTGGTCAGCGGGCGGGTGGCGACGACGGTGACGACATCGTTGGGCGTCGTCTCCCTGGAGAAATCGACGCTCATGTCGGCATCGACCAGGGTAGCGGCACCGAAGGGAGCCTTGCGGGTCAGCCAGGCAAGGTTGGTGGCGCAATGGCACCACAGGTACCGCCCATCGCTGAGCAGCATGTTGAACACGCCGAGCGTCCCCAGATCGGCGGCCAGATGGCGGATCAGCTTCATCAGCCCGGCGGTCGTCTTCGGCGGCTCCGGATATTGCATGCGGATCTGGTCGAGCAGCCAGCAGAAGGCATGTTCGCTGTCGGTGCTGCCGACCGGCTCGTAGAAGGTCAGGAGGCGGTCCTTGATGCCCTTCAACTGGCCGTTATGGGCGAAGGTCCATACCCGGCCCCACAGCTCGCGGGTAAACGGGTGGGTGTTCTCCAGCGAGACCCGGCCGCGATTGGCGCGGCGGATGTGCGAGATCACCGTGCAGGACTTGATAGAATACTGGCTGACCAGCCGGGCGATCTCCGACTCGCTGCTCGGCGCCGGGTCGTGGAAGGTGCGGCAGCCCTTCCCCTCGTAGAAGGCGATGCCCCAGCCGTCACGGTGCGGCCCGGTCTGCCCGCCGCGGCGCATCAGGCCGGCGAAGCTGAAGCAGATGTCCGTGGGCACGTTGGCGCTCATGCCCAGGAGTTCGCACATGGTGTCCTCGTCCGCCGCTGGTCGTCGCCCTTGGGATCGACAAGCTACAAGAGGCGGTGCGCGAGGTCACGCTTTGACATGACGGAGGTTGTTCCCACGTCGGGGGGAGCCTCATGGCTTTGGGCAGGGCGGCATGTCCGGTCGCAGGCACCCTTCCATCTTCCCCGCCGCCGGGGCGCCGCCCAGTCCGATCCAGGCATCCACCCGCTCGGTCTCGAACCCGCAGTCGCGGCGGTCGCCGACCTGCATCAGCGGGCGGCGGATCAGCAACGGCCGTTCGATCATCGCGGCGAGCGCCGTGGCCTCATCCATCGCCTCCGGCACCAATTCGCCACTCTTCACCGCCGGGGCGGCGCGATTGAACCAGTCGGCCACCGGACGGTCGCCGAAGAAGGGGCGCAACGCCTCCGGCGTCCAGGGTTCGCCCAGCAGGTCGCGGGCGATCACGCGGTGGCCGGCCTGTTCCAGCAGGGCCTTCTGGCGCGCGTTGCCGCCGCAGCCGGGCTTTTCATAGAAGATCACCTCAGCCATCGCTCATTTCTCCCGGAGCAGCGGCGCGCGGGCGAGCAGCGCGTCGGTTTGCTGACAAATCTCGTCATGGACCTTGCGGTCCAGCTTGCGCAGCCAGCGCGGCGGGATCGACTCCACGCCATAGGTGGCACCGGCCAGCATGCCGGCGATGGCGCCGGTGGTGTCGGCGTCCCCCCCCTGGTTCACCGTCTCGACCACGCAGGATTCGACCGAATCGGTCTGGAAGTAATAGTGGAAGACGGTCTGCACCGTATCGACGATGAAGGCGGTCGACAGGCCGCGGTAGGGCTCGAACTTGAACTGGCGATGCCTGGCGATCAGGGCGTTCGCCTCCTCCCGCGCGGCGACGATGCCGCCGCCCAGCACCAGCCGCCGCACCATCCGGCCCAGCGCGATCACCGCGGCGTCGGAAAGCTGGTTGCAGTGGGTGATGTGCGACTGTTCCACCGACCAGCGTTCGAAGGCCGCGTCGTCGCCCAAAGTCGCCAGCGCCACCGGCAGGTTGCGCATCGCCGCCCCGTTGCCGGCATGGTACTCCGACTCCGGCTCCTCCAGCGTGCCGTGCATGATGAAGCGGCGGATGCCGCGACGCGTCGTGTCGCCGACATCGACCGGCACCGATTTCAGCCAGACCGCGAATTCCTCGGCGGCGCGGCGGGCCTCCCACTCCGGGCCGGACAGGATGGCCCGGCCGAGATGCAGCGACATTTCGGTGTCGTCGGTCACCTGTCCGGCCGGCAGCTTCAGCCAGCCACCGCCCTTGATGTGCTTGTGGACGCCATATTGATGGGCGATCTCGCCCTTGGTCAGGAACTCCACCGTAGCCCCCAGCGCATCGCCGCAGGCGAGGCCGAGATAGGCGCCAAGAGCCCTGGAGCGGATCTCAGGGGAACGGATTTCGGGTGTCGGAATCGTCGGATCGGTCATGCCATGGGGCGAAATGCCCGCCCTTTCCTGGTGAGCCCGGCGAACCGGCCGACAGGCCGCCGCCGGACCTTGAGGTTGTCAGAGAAGCGACACACCCACCCGGTAATCCCCGCCGATCACCAGATACTCCCCCTCCCCCTGGAACGGGTAGCGCGGCAGGATGTCGCGGAAGAAGACCACCTTGGGCAGCGGCACCCAGGCGTCGAGGATGTAGTCGCCGAACTGGCCGGCGATGTCGCGGTTGATGGAAAAGGAACACAGGTTGTTCAGCCGCAGCACCGCCGTGCGCTTGTCCGGCCGGGCGACGATGTGGTGTTCCTCGAAATCGTTGACGCCGCGGAAAAGGCGGATGTGCGAGGCCCAGTCGGGCATCGGCGCGTCGGGCCAGCCTCGGCGGATCGTCCACTGGCAGAACTCGTACAGAAGGTCGAGCTGCAGGTGGATGTTGTTGTTGTGGAAGCGGGTCGATTGCTTCTGCTCGCCATAGGCCGTCCAGGCATCGGAGGAGAAGCGGCGGATCGGCTCGCCATGGAAGGTCGGGAGCAAGCCGAAGCGGCTCTCCACCCAGCCCTTCAGCACCGCCCCCTCCGCCCGGTTGCTGTCGAACATCCACCCCTTCAGCAGGCGCAGGTAGCTGGCGCGGAAGCGCCGCCTGCCGTCCGGCCCTTCCGACCCGGAAAAATCGGGATTCACCCCGAACATTTTGGCCATGTAGCGCTGGAAGATGTCGGATGCCGCCAGCGCGTCGCGGCTTTCATCCAGCGCTTCGAACAGGGCCGCGTGTTCGCTGCGGGTTGCGCCGATGCGCAGGCGCCGCGGTTCGTCATTGTAGGCCTCGATGCACAGCGCGGCAGCCGGAACATTGACGAGGTTGGTGCGGTGGGCGCGCAGGGCCAGCGGTGAATCGGACGGAAAGTCCGGTGATGAATCAGGTTCCGCCGCCCGACCGTTCGCACCCTCCATCACGCTCCCATCCGCCACGCCAATTAGCCCCGTCAAATATCATTACTTATTATATGGATATTCCATAAGCCGCCGCGTGCCAAGCCCTCACCGCCACACCGGGTCGGGAGCGTTGACGCATGTCGTAATATTGTCCATTTGAAGCCGAACGATCCGTCCCCATACTTAGTACAGCGACGCTTACGATCCGGCGGCACCCGCATGGCCTTCTGGCCGACCAAGTACGACGACAGCTGGCGCCGGCGTAATCCGCCGGTGCCCACGCAGGCGCCTGTCCAGCCCCCCTCCCCCGATATCTCGCCCGTCCCGCCGGCCACCGGCAGCCCGCCGCGCGGCGTGGCGGAGGCGCGCACCACCCTGCGCCTCGCCCAGCTTCTGCGCGGCACGATCACGCCCTTGCGCGGCGATTCGGTGCTGGAGCTGCTGGAGCCGCACCGGCCACGGCTGGTACCCAAGCCGATCAACCCCCTTCCAGGGCTGACGGGGCAGCCGCCCGGACGGATGCTGGATGCCCTGCTGCGGCCGATCGGGCAGATCATCACCGATGTCCTGCTGCCGGGAGTCCGCGACCATCTGATCGACCGGCTGGTGGCCGGCCGCACCGGCCAGGAGGAAAGCCTGCCGGGCGCCGTCGATCTCGCCGAGGCGATGCGGACGCTGGTCAGCCGGATGCGCGGCGGCGGCAAGAGCCACCTCCAGGCGGTGATCACCGCCATCGAGGCCGACGCCCGCGCCACCGCCGATACGCTGACCAGGGATCGCCGCCCCATCGACGTCGGCGGCATCGACCGGCTGGCCCGTGCCCTGCTGCGTTTCGAGGTGCGGCGGATGGCGCTGGAGGCGCTCGGCGGCAACAGCGCGCTGCAGGACGTCGTCTATCAGTCGCGCCGGCTGGCCCGCTATTCGCTGCGCCGGGCGACGGAGGCGATCGAGGGCTTCGTGGCGGACCGCGGGCTGAAGACCCTCCATGCCAGCCTCGCCACGCTGGCCCAGGCCGACGGGCTGATCGTCATCGCGCTGCGCAACCTGGATGACCAGGCGGAGACGAAGGAGGAGTCCGGCCCCTTCGTCGAACCGGCCGACCGCAAGGCGATGAATGACTGGCTCTCGGCGGCATGGCGGCTTTCCGACACATTGTTCGATCTTGTCGGCAAGGCCGCGGCCGGTGGCGAGCTGGACGACCTGCTGTTCGCGGCCTTGCTGCGCCAGCTGCGCAGCCTGCACCATTTCTGCGCCGACCTGACCCATGCCGGCCGTCCGGCTGCCGTGGACACGCTGAAGCAGCGGCTGATCGACCGCTGCGACGCGCTGGCTCGCCTGACCGGCGAACGTCTGGTCGAGGCGCTGCTGGCCAAGCCCGCCGACCCCGTCCTCGCCCGCCGGCTGTTGGCACGCGGCCGTCTGCTGGCACAGCTGCTCTATGACATGAACCGCGACGAGGCGGTCGAGGAGCTGGCTCTGCGCATCGTCGTCGCGGCCGAGGCGCTGGGCGAGGAGCGCTGAAGCACGGGGTCGGCCGGGCTTGCCCGCTTTCAAATACCCTCTTCCGTAAAGACCCGACAAAATGTCGGGCTTTGTCGTGTGTGTCGGGACCCCGACAAACCCCCGAACCCTTTGCGCCATCGAATATTTTGTTTTTTATCAACGGTTTATAGAATATCCGCACTCTGGCACGGGTCGTGCAATCCATGAATTCCGAAGCGGCCAAGAACCGGCCGCACCGGATCGAAGCAAACCTCCACGACCCAAGCACAGGAGCGACCCACATGGCCAAAGCGCCTCTGCGTCAGATCGCCTTTTACGGCAAGGGCGGTATCGGCAAGTCCACCACCTCTCAGAACACGCTGGCCGCGCTGGTCGAGCTGGATCAGAAGATCCTGATCGTCGGCTGCGATCCGAAGGCCGACTCGACCCGCCTGATCCTGCACGCAAAGGCCCAGGACACCGTCCTGCATCTGGCCGCCGAGGCCGGCTCGGTCGAGGATCTGGAGCTCGAGGACGTCCTCAAGATCGGCTACAAGAACATCAAGTGCGTCGAGTCCGGCGGTCCGGAGCCGGGGGTCGGCTGCGCCGGCCGCGGCGTCATCACCTCGATCAACTTCCTGGAGGAGAACGGCGCCTACGACGACGTGGACTACGTGTCCTACGACGTGCTGGGCGACGTGGTGTGCGGCGGCTTCGCCATGCCCATCCGCGAGAACAAGGCCCAGGAAATCTACATCGTCATGTCCGGCGAGATGATGGCGCTCTACGCCGCCAACAACATCGCCAAGGGCATCCTGAAATACGCGCACAGCGGCGGCGTCCGCCTCGGCGGCCTGATCTGCAACGAGCGCCAGACCGACAAGGAATGGGATCTGGCCGACGCGCTGGCCAAGCGCCTGGGCTCCAAGCTGATCCACTTCGTGCCGCGCGACAACATCGTCCAGCACGCCGAGCTGCGCCGCATGACGGTCATCGAGTACGCCCCGGACAGCAAGCAGGCCGGCGAATACCGCGCGCTCGCCAACAAGATCCATGCGAATTCCGGCCAGGGTTGCATCCCGACCCCGATCACCATGGAAGAGCTGGAAGAGATGCTGATGGACTTCGGCATCATGAAGACCGAGGAGCAGCAGCTCGCCGAGCTCGCCGCCAAGGAAGCGGCCAAGGCCGGCGCCTGACCCCAGGCCTAGCGACGGTTGCCTACCGGCCCCCCTGCCTTCGCGCAGGGGGGACCGCCTGAACACTGGCCCCATCCCCAGCCCCGCACAACGCCGACCCAAGACAGTCCCCAAGGGACGGACCCAGGGGCGACGGCGTGGGAGGGAGGGGCTCGGTCACGCGCTGCAGTGGCGCGAATATTCAAGCAGGAGGCCGGCTATGAGCCTGTCCGAGAACACCACGGTCGACGTCAAGAACCTCGTCAACGAAGTCCTCGAAGCCTATCCCGAAAAATCCCGCAAGCGCCGCGCCAAGCACCTGAACGTGCTGGAGGCCGAGGCCAAGGACTGCGGCGTCAAGTCGAACGTCAAGTCCATCCCCGGCGTCATGACCATCCGCGGCTGCGCCTATGCCGGCTCCAAGGGCGTGGTGTGGGGTCCGATCAAGGACATGATCCACATCTCCCACGGTCCGGTCGGCTGCGGCTACTACTCCTGGTCCGGCCGCCGCAACTACTACATCGGCGACACCGGTGTGGACAGCTGGGGCACGATGCACTTCACCTCCGACTTCCAGGAGAAGGACATCGTCTTCGGCGGCGACAAGAAGCTGCACAAGGTCATCGAGGAAATCAACGAGCTGTTCCCGCTGGTGAACGGCATCTCGATCCAGTCGGAATGCCCGATCGGCCTGATCGGCGACGACATCGAGGCTGTCGCCCGCGCCAAGTCGGCGGAAATCGGCAAGCCGGTCATCCCCGTGCGCTGCGAAGGCTTCCGCGGCGTGTCCCAGTCGCTGGGCCACCACATCGCCAACGACGCCATCCGCGACTGGGTGTTCGAGAAGACGGAACCCAAGGCCGGCTTCGTCTCCACCCCCTATGATGTCACCATCATCGGCGACTACAACATCGGCGGCGACGCCTGGTCGTCCCGCATCCTGCTGGAGGAGATCGGCCTGCGCGTGATTGCCCAGTGGTCGGGCGACGGCACCATGGCCGAGCTGGAGAACACCCCGAAGGCCAAGGTCAACCTGATCCACTGCTACCGCTCGATGAACTACATCGCGCGCCACATGGAAGAGAAGTTCAATATTCCGTGGATGGAATACAACTTCTTCGGCCCGAGCCAGATCGCCGAGTCCCTGCGCAAGATCGCCGCTCTCTTCGACGACAAGATCAAGGAGAACGCCGAGAAGGTCATCGCCCGCTACCAGCCGATGGTCGATGCGGTCATCGCCAAGTACAAGCCGCGGCTGGATGGCAAGAAGGTCATGATCTACGTCGGCGGCCTGCGTCCCCGCCACGTCGTCGACGCCTACCATGACCTGGGCATGGAGATCATCGGCACCGGCTACGAGTTCGCCCACAACGACGACTATCAGCGCACGCCGCACTACGTGAAGGAAGGCACGCTGATCTACGACGACGTCACCGCGTTCGAGTTGGAGAAGTTCGTCGAGGCGATGCGTCCCGACCTCGTCGCGTCGGGCATCAAGGAAAAGTACGTGTTCCAGAAGATGGGCCTGCCGTTCCGCCAGATGCACAGCTGGGACTATTCCGGCCCGTACCACGGCTATGACGGCTTCGCGATCTTCGCCCGCGACATGGACCTGGCCATCAACAACCCCGTCTGGGGCGTGATGAAGGCCCCGTTCTGACCATCGGCCTCTGGAACAGGAGAATTTGAGAATGACCGACAAGCTTTCGCAGAGCGCCGACAAGGTCCTCGACCACTACACCCTCTTCCGGCAGCCCGAATATGCGGCGATGTTCGAGAGGAAGAAGACCGAGTTCGAGTACGGCCATTCGGACGAGGAAGTCGCCCGCGTCTCCGAATGGACGAAGTCCGAGGACTACAAGGCGAAGAACTTCGCCCGTGAAGCGGTGGTCATCAACCCGACCAAGGCCTGCCAGCCGATCGGCGCGATGTTCGCCGCCCAGGGCTTCGAGGGCACCCTGCCCTTCGTCCATGGCTCCCAGGGCTGCGTCGCCTATTACCGCACCCACCTGACCCGCCACTTCAAGGAGCCCAACAGCGCGGTCTCCTCGTCGATGACGGAAGACGCGGCGGTGTTCGGCGGCCTGAACAACATGATCGACGGCCTGGCGAACGCCTATGCGCTCTACAAGCCGAAGATGATCGCGGTGATGACGACCTGCATGGCCGAAGTCATCGGCGACGACCTGCAGGGCTTCATCGCCAACGCGAAGAACAAGGAAAGCGTCCCAGCCGATTTCCCGGTCCCCTATGCCCACACCCCGGCCTTCGTCGGCAGCCACATCGTCGGCTACGACAACATGATCAAGGGGATCCTGACCAACTTCTGGGGCACGTCGGAGAATTTCGACACGCCCAAGACCGAGCAGATCAACCTGATCCCGGGCTTCGACGGCTTCGCCGTCGGCAACAACCGCGAGCTGAAGCGCATCGCCGGCGAATTCGGCCTGAAGCTGCAGATCCTGTCCGACGTGTCCGACAATTTCGACACGCCGATGGATGGCGAGTACCGCATGTATGACGGCGGCACCACCATCGAGGAGACCAAGGAGGCCCTGCACGCCAAGGCCACCATCTCCATGCAGGAATACAACACCACCCAGACCCTGCAGTTCTGCAAGGAGAAGGGCCAGGAAGTCGCCAAGTTCAACTACCCGATGGGCGTCACCGGCACCGACGAGCTGCTGCTGAAGCTCGCCGAACTGTCGGGCAAGCCGGTCCCGGCCAGCCTGAAGCTGGAACGCGGCCGTCTGGTCGACGCCATCGCCGACAGCCACACCCACATGCACGGCAAGCGCTTCGCCGTCTACGGCGATCCGGACTTCTGCCTGGGCATGACCAAGTTCCTGCTGGAGCTGGGTGCGGAGCCGGTGCACATCCTGTCGACCTCCGGCTCCAAGAAGTGGGAGAAGCAGGTCCAGAAGGCGCTGGACGCTTCGCCCTTCGGCGCCTCGGGTGCGGCCCATGGCGGCAAGGATCTGTGGCACCTGCGCTCGCTGATCTTCACCGACAAGGTGGACTACATCATCGGCAACAGCTACGGCAAGTATCTGGAGCGCGACACCAAGGTTCCGCTGATCCGCCTGACCTACCCGATCTTCGACCGCCACCACCACCACCGCTATCCGACCTGGGGCTACCAGGGCGCGCTGAACGTGCTGGTGCGGATCCTCGACCGGATCTTCGAGGACATCGACGCCAACACCAACATCGTCGGCCAGACCGACTACTCGTTCGACCTGATCCGCTGACCGGCGGAGGATTGGCATCGGTTCCAGCTTAATCGGCGGCCGGGGCATCCATCCCCCCGACCGCCGCTCCTCCCGAACCGGGAAGCGCCCGAAACGGCGCTTCCCGGTCTTTTTGTTCCGCGGCGGCTTTCCTTTATTTGGGGACCGCCCAAGAGTTATGGGACATGATGCGCTGATATGCAGGGCCGCAACCACCGACACAAATCATTCAACGCGCGCCCGCAGATAGAATCTGCAATGCTACCATGGTTACCTGTTCGTCAATTTCTCAAACGCCAAGCTTCTAGTGCCAGCCCTAATTGACTGGTGATATTTACGGCATAACTTATAGACCGCCATTCAACAGTCATAGCATGATCGCAGGAGTGCAGAAATGCTCGGTTTCATTCAATCGGTGATTACAGCTGGCACCGATAACCAAGCAATCATGTCTGCAATCGACCGCTCCCTCGCGATCATTGAATTCGACATGGCCGGGAAAATTCTATCCGCCAATGCAAATTTTCTTTCCACCATGGGCTACACCCTTTCCGAGATCGCCGGACAGCATCACCGCATGTTTGTCGATCCCACGGAACGGGACGGTTCGGACTACCGCGACTTCTGGGAACGGCTGAGAGGCGGAACCTTCCAGAAAGCACTCTACAAGCGCATAGGGAAGAACGGCCGGGAGGTCTGGATCGAGGCCGCCTACAACCCGGTCCTGGGCAAGGACAACCGCCCATACAAGATCGTCAAGATCGCCACGGACGTCACGGAGAAGCAAAGGGCGAGTTCGGACCTTTCAGGAAAGGTCGATGCGATATCGCGATCCCAGGCCATGATCGAGTTCAATCCCGATGGCACCGTCATCACCGCCAACGAGAACTTCCTGACGGTTCTCGGATACAGCCTGGAGGAAATCCGCGGGCACCACCACAGCATGTTCGTCGATCCCGCCGAACGCGGCGGCCCTGCCTACAAGACGTTCTGGGAAACTCTGAACAAGGGCCAGTTCCAGGTCGCCCAATACCGGCGCATCGGAAAAGGCGGCCGGGTGGTCTGGATCCAGGCCAGCTACAATCCGGTCTTCGACAGCGCAGGACGGCTGTGCAAGATCGTGAAGTTCGCAACCGACATCACCGACCAGATTGCCCTGCTGGAGCGCTTGAGGTTCCTGATCGACACCAACTTTGCCGGAATCGAAAACGCCATGGACTCCGCCCACCAGCAGGCGGACACGGCGGCAGCCGCATCGTCCGAAACGGAGACGACGGTGCAGACCATCGCCGCAGGCGCGGAGGAACTGGCCGCCTCCGCTCAGGAAATCGCCAACAGCATGGCCCGCTCGCAACAGGCCGCCCATGTGGCGATGAGCGAAGCCGACAATGCCGACCAGGCGGCGGGGCGTCTGACCGAGGTCGCCAATGCAATGAACGGCATCGTTGAACTCATCAGGTCCATTGCCGGACAGATCAACATGCTTGCCTTGAACGCGACCATCGAGGCGGCGCGGGCCGGGGACGCCGGGCGCGGCTTCGCCGTGGTGGCCAACGAGGTCAAGAACCTTGCCAGCCAGTCGGCTCATGCAACGGCGCAAATCTCCAAAGAAATCAACGGAATCCAGTCGGTATCGTCCGATGTCGTGTCGTCGCTCACGGCCATACGCTCAGCCATGACGAACCTGCACGAATTCGTGGTGATGTCCGCCGGCGCGGTGGAGGAACAGAACACGGTGACCGCCAGCATTTCCGCCAACATGCAGGCTGCCGCCTCCTCCGTCGCCGTGGTGAACCGGAACATCAACGCCATATCCACCGCCTTCACCCAGGTCGGAAGCGCCGTGAAGGAAACAAAGGACGCCGCGACGGTGCTGGCACGCTGAGAGCGGCGACTGCAACGGCCCTTTACTCCCGAAGATTGAAATCGATCACCTGCGCGATCCGCCCCTCGGCCGCTCCCCTCCAACCGGGCGTGCCGAGCGCCACCGGGACCGGCGGAAAGCCGACGACCGCCACGCTGGCCCCGCCACGCGCAGTGCGGACATGCAACAGCAGGCGGGAGGGAGCGGACGCCCGGGAATCCCGTTCCGCCCAATCCCGCCGCGCCTCCATCACCAGCAGCAGGGTCGGACCGTCGACGGCCACCCATCCCGGCGCCGGCGCGCCCGGTTCCGGCAAGACGCGATCCGGTGCGGTCATGTCCTGCACGCCCAAGCGCAGCAAACGCTTGCCGGCCGGCGCCGCGTGCCGCATCACGGTTTCGGCCGCCGCATCGCAGAGGTCGGCGGCTTCGGGCGGCGGCGGCTCATGTTCCGTGTCCATGTACTGGCAAAGCAATCCGATCTCGCCGCCGTTTTCCTTCGACAAGGTCAGGCTCGATCCATTGCCGGCATGCGCAGTGGCCGTCATCAGCACCGTCAGGACGGCAATGCCCGCCGCTATCGCCACGATATCGCGCAACCAACCCGTCAGCATCGTTCCGTACCGTTGTCGGCTTCGTCTGATCGATGATACGGGAATGGGACCGTCGCCCTGCGATGCCGATCCAGAAGCAGGGCATCTGTGCGACACCCGACAACCTCACGCATGAGCGACAGCGTCACCTCTGGCGATTGTCATCTATCGGACAAGGCAAAGAAAGGAGACAATCCTTTTTTATCAATGCCTTAAAATGTGGCACGCCCCCTGCATTCCTAAGTCTGGAGCCATTTCCGGCGCCAGGATGGGAGAAGCGGGCATGCTCCAGGACAAAATCCAGGATGTCTTCAACGAACCGGGCTGCGCGACCAACCAGACCAAGTCGGCCAAGGAGAAGAAGAAAGGCTGCACCAAGTCGCTGAAGCCAGGGGCGGCGGCCGGCGGCTGCGCCTATGACGGGGCGATGATCGTGCTGCAACCGATCGCCGACGCCGCCCATCTGGTGCATGGCCCCATCGCCTGCCTGGGCAACAGCTGGGACAACCGAGGCTCCCGGTCCTCCGGCTCTCAGCTCTATCGCACCGGCTTCACCACCGACCTGTCGGAACTGGACGTCATCGGCGGCGGCGAGAAGAAGCTCTACCGCGCCATCAAGGAGATCGTTCAGCAGTACGACCCGCCGGCCGTCTTCGTCTATCAGACCTGCGTGCCGGCCATGACCGGCGACGACATCGCCGCGGTCTGCAAGTTCGCGTCGGAAAAACTTGGCAAGCCGGTGATTCCGGTCGATGCCCCCGGCTTCGTCGGCTCCAAGAATCTCGGCAACAAGCTGGCCGGCGAGGCCCTCCTCGACCATGTCATCGGCACGGTTGAGCCGGACTACACCACGCCCACCGACGTCTGCATCATCGGCGAATACAACCTTGCCGGCGAGCTGTGGCTGGTCAAGCCGTTGCTGGACGAGATCGGTATCCGCCTGCTGTCCTGCATCTCCGGCGACGGCCGTTACCAGGAGGTCGCCCAGGCCCACCGCGCCCGCGTCACCATGATGGTGTGCAGCCAGGCGCTGGTGAATGTCGGCCGCAAGATGGAGGAGCGCTACGGCATCCCCTATTTCGAAGGCTCCTTCTACGGGGTCTCCGACATGTCGGACACGCTGCGCACCATGGCCCGCATGCTGGTGGAGCGCGGCGCCGACAAGGGCCTGATCGACCGGGCGGAAGGCGTGATCGCCCGCGAGGAAAGCCGGGTCTGGCGTCGGCTGGAACCCTACAAGCCGCGCTTCGACGGCAAGCGCGTCCTCCTCTTCACCGGCGGGGTCAAGAGCTGGTCGATGGTCAGCGCCCTGGAAGGCGCCGGGCTGACCATCCTCGGCACCTCCACCAAGAAATCGACCAGGGAGGACAAGGAGCGCATCAGGAAGATGAAGGGCGAGGAGTTCCACCAGTGGGACGATCTGAAGCCGCGCGACATCTACAAGATGCTTGCCGACAATCAGGCCGACATCATGATGTCCGGCGGCCGCTCGCAGTTCATCTCGCTGAAGGCCAAGGTTCCCTGGCTCGACATCAACCAGGAGCGCCATCACGCCTATGCCGGCTATGACGGCATCGTCAATCTCTGCGAGGAGATCGACAAGACGCTGTCCAACCCGATCTGGCGGCAGGTCCGCCGGCCGGCGCCGTGGGAGTCCGGCCCGTCCTCCACCCTCCTGGCTGCGGAGTAAGGCCGATGTCGCACATCCAGCGCTTTCCTTCCGCCGCCAAGGCCGCTTTGACCAATCCGCTGAAGATGAGCCAGCCGCTGGGCGCGGCGCTGGCCTATCTCGGCGTCGACCGCTGCCTGCCGTTGTTCCACGGCTCGCAGGGCTGCACCGCTTTCGGGCTGGTGCTGCTGGTCCGCCATTTCCGCGAGGCGATCCCGTTGCAGACCACGGCGATGGATCAGGTCTCCACCATCCTCGGCGGCTACGACAATCTGGAACAGGCGATCCGCACCATCGTCGAGCGCAACAGGCCCGCCATGATCGGCGTCGCCACCACCGGCGTGACCGAGACCAAGGGCGAGGACATGGGTGGGCAGTACACGCTGTTCCGCCAGCGCAACCCCGACATTGCCGACACCGCGCTCGTCTTCGCCAACACCCCGGACTTCGCCGGCGGCTTCGAGGACGGCTTCGCCGCCGCCGTCACCGCGATGGTCGAGCGGCTGGTCGAACCCTCGCCGGTGCGCATCCCGACCCAGGTCAATGTGCTGGCCGGCTGCCACCTGTCGCCCGGCGACGTCGAGGAGTTGCGCGACATCATCGAAGGCTTCGGCCTGTCGCCGATCTTCCTGCCCGACCTGTCGCTGTCGATGGCTGGCCGGCAGCCGTCCGACTTCACCGCCACCTCGCTGGGCGGCGTGACTGTGGAGCAGATCCGCGCCATGGGCGCCTCGGCCGCGACCATCGTGGTCGGCGAGCATATGCGGGTCGCCGGCAACGCGCTGGAGCTGAAGACCGACGTGCCCAGCCACTTCTTCAGCCGGCTGACCGGGCTGGAGGCGACGGACAAGCTGGTCCGCTTGGCTATGGAACTGTCCGGCAAGCCGGCGCCGGCCCGGTTGCGGCGCCAGCGCGAAGCCCTGGTCGACGCCATGCTGGACGGGCACTTCTTCTACAGCCGCAAGCGCATCGCCGTCGCGCTGGAACCCGACCTGCTCTACGCCGTCACCGGCTTCCTGGCCGACATGGGGGCGGAGGTGGTCGCCGCGGTGTCGCCGACGCAGAGTCCGGTTCTGGAACGGCTGAAGGCCGCCACCATCATGGTCGGCGACCATTCCGACCTGGAGACGCTGGCCCGCGACGCCGACCTGATCGTTTCCAACTCGCATGGGCGGCAGGGCGCGGCACGGATCGGCGTGCCGCTGCACCGCATGGGCCTGCCGATGTTCGACCGGCTGGGCGCCGGCCTGCGCGTCCAGGTCGGCTACCGCGGCACGCGCGAGCTGCTGTGCGACATCGGCAACCTGTTCCTCGCCCGCGAGATGGAGCACGAGCACGGTCACGAAGCAGAGGAATCACACGGCTGCGGAGGCGGATCATGCGGATGCAACGCCGTCTGAGCGTGGTGCAGGCCCCACGCCCGACCAAAGGAGGATCGATGAAGGTCGCTTTCTGCACCCAGGACATGCAGCACGTCGATGCGCATTTCGGCTGGGCCAAGAACATCGCCGTCTATCAGGTGGACCGCCAGGGCCATGCCTTTCTGGAGACCTTCCAGTTCGGCGGCTCGATGTTCGAGGACGGCAACGAGGACAAGCTGGTGCCCAAGCTGGAGGCGCTGGCCGACGTCGCCATCCTCTATCTGTCGGCCATCGGCGCCTCGGCGGCCGCCCGCGTGGTGGCAAAGAAAATCCATCCGGTGAAGGTCGAGGCCACCGAAACCATCCCGGCTCTGCTCGACAAGCTGGTCCTGACGCTGAACGCCAACCCGCCGCCCTGGCTGCGCAAGGCGATGGGCGAGACGCCCGAATTCCATTTCGACGAGGAGGAGGTCTGAACATGGCTGATGTGGCTGAAGTGTCCGTCGCCGACCAGTTCGTGAAGACGCTGGTCCTGCTGTTCCGTGCCGAGGACAGCTATGGCGCCTGGGAAGGCAAGCCGGACGAGGCCCTGCTCGCCCCCTTCATCCTGGACAAGGAGGCCCGCGCCGCCATCCCGATCATCGGCGACCCCGATCCGGACACGCTGTGGCGGCTGGAGCTGTTCTACAAGGCGGTCGGGCTGATGGTGGAGAAGCAGACCGGCCTGATGGCCTCGCCGATGATGAAGATGAGCCATGAGGGCTTCGGCCGCATGATCCTCACCACCGGCCGGCTGGTGGTGGTTTCGAAATCGCTGCGCGACGTCCACCGCTTCGGCTTCCCCAGCCTGGAGAAGCTGGCCGCCGACGGTGCCAAGCTGGTCGAGGACGCCGTGGCGCTGATCAGGACATACCCCGAAGTCGCGAACCTCTGAGCCTCCGGAAGCAAGACCATGAGCGACATCGACGCCCTGAAGGACGAGATCAGGAAGCTGAACGCCCGCGCCACCCAGAAGAAGATGGACCTGCACGATCTGTCGGAGGAGCTGCCGCAGAACTGGCAGAGCATCCTGACGGTGGCGCAGGAAACCTACGACGCCTTCAAGACCCTGACCGAGAAGCGGGCGGCGCTGAAGGCGCTGGAGAAGGCGTAACCACTCCACTTTCAAAGAGAAGCTTAGGCGCACCCTTTCCCGAGAGGAGCATTCCCATGGCTGAGTTCCTGACCGGCACCACCCGCGGTGGTCAGAGCTGGACCCCGAAATTCGTCCAATCCATCGACCAGAAGCAGTGCATCGGCTGCGGCCGCTGCTTCAAGGTGTGCGGGCGCGGCGTGCTCGACATGATCGGCCTGACCGAGGACGGCGACATCGTCGATGCCTTCGACGACGAGGCCGAGAAGAAGATCATGACGGTCAAGGAAGCGGCCAACTGCATCGGCTGCGAAAGCTGCTCCAAGGTGTGCTCGAAAAGCTGCATCACCCATGCGCCGGTGGCCGCATAAACGTGGGGGCTGACGCACAGGCGCCAGCCCCCGCCCCTCTCAGTATGCGTACTCCTTGAACACCGGATCGACGCTGCCACCCCACGGGCCGTTGAACTTCTCCAGAAGCTCGTCGGCCGGGCTGCGCCCGCTCTCCGCGATCACCTGCAGGGTGTCGAGGAAGTGGGTCTCGTCGTCGCCCCAATTGTCGTTGCGGGCGCGGCGGGCCAGGCCGTCGCGGGCGATCGCCACCATCTCCAGCGCCACGTCGCGCACCGTGCCGTTGCGGAAGGCCGTGCGCAGGCCGGAGCGCGGCACCTCGGCGCGCAGATGCGCGCGTTCGGCCGTCGTCCAGCCCTTCACCAGATCCCAGGCGGCGTCCAGCGCCACCTGATCGTAGAGCAGCCCGACCCATAGGGCCGGCAGGGCGCACAGGCTGCGCCACGGGCCGCCGTCGGCGCCGCGCATCTCCAGATATTTCTTCAGCCGCGCTTCCGGGAAGGCGGTGGTGGTGTGGTCGGCCCAGTCGGTGATCAGCGGCAATTCGCCCGGCAGCGCCGGCAGCCTGCCGTCGAGAAAGTCGCGGAAGGACTGGCCGGCCGCGTCGATGTAGGTGCCGTCGCGGTAGACGAAGTACATCGGCGTGTCGAGCAGGTAGTCGACATAGCGTTCGAAGCCGAAGCCGTCCTCGAACACGAAGGGAATGTCGCCGGTGCGGTCCGCGTCGGTGTCGGTCCAGATGTGGCTGCGGAAGCTCTGGAAGCCGTTCGGCTTGCCTTCGGTGAAGGGCGACATGGCGAACAGGGCCGTCGCGATCGGCTGGAGCGCCAGCGAGACGCGGAACTTCTTCACCATGTCGGCTTCGGAGGCGAAGTCCAGGTTGACCTGCACGGTGCAGGTCCGCGTCATCATGTCGAGGCCGAGCGAGCCGACCTTGGGCATGTAGTCGCGCATGATCTTGTAGCGGCCCTTGGGCATCCAGGGGATGTCGTCGCGCGTCCATTTCGGCTGGAAGCCCAGCCCCATCATGGCGATGCCCAGCTCGCCCCCGACCTCCTTCACCTGCCGCAGGTGGCGGTGCACCTCGGCGCAGGTCTGGTGCAGGGTCTCCAGCGGGGCGCCCGACAGCTCGACCTGGCCGCCGGGCTCCAGCGTGATGTTGGCCATGTCCTGGACCAACGCGATGATGTTGCCCTTCTCCTCTACCGGCTGCCAGCCGAAGCGGGTCATGCGGGTCAGCAGTTCGCGGATGCCGTCCGGCCCGTCATAGGGCAGCGGCCGCAGGTCGGAGGTGCGGTAGGCGAATTTCTCGTGCTCGGTCCCGATGCGCCAGGACGGCGCCGGCTTGCAGCCGGATTCGAGATAGGCCGCAAGCTGGCGGCGGTCGGTGATGGGTTCGCCGCGCGTGGTCGGGGGTGCGGACATGAAGTCTCTCGCGGGAAGTGGACGGAGGATCGGCCGGGGACGGCCGGTTACGGGATCGGCGCGCGGAAAGGCGGACGCCGGTCGCTTCCCCCGGCAGTCCAATCCCCGGTCAAGGACTGCCAGCAAGCCAACGCCGCCACCACCGCCGTGTCGGCCCGCAGAATGCGCGGGCCCAATCCCACCGGTACAACAAAGGGAAGTTTGGCAAGTTCGTCAAGTTCCGACTGGTCGAAGCCGCCTTCCGGCCCGACCAGCAGGGCTGCGGGACCCGCGGGGGCATCGCGCAGCACCTCGGCGATGGGACGGGCCGAGCCGGCCTCGGCGCACAGATAGAGCCGGCGGTCGGCCGGCCAGCCGGCCAGCACGCGGTCCAGCGGCAGCGCCTCGCCCATCTCCGGCACGCTGAGGCGCTCGCACTGCTCGGCCGCCTCCACCGCGTTGGCGCGCAGCCGGTCGAGGTTGACGCGGTTGGGATCGGTGCGGCGGGTGAAGACCGGCCACAGGCGGGAAACGCCCATCTCCGTCGCCTTTTCGGCGACGAAGTCGATGCGGCCCTTCTTCAGCGGGGCGAAGAGGAGCCACAGATCGGGGGTCGCATCCTGCTGCCGCCGCTGCTCCGCCACGGTCAGCGAGCACCAGCCCTTGCCGAAGCCGTCGATCACCGCCCGCCATTCGCCGTCGCGGCCGTTGAACACGGCGACCGGGTCGCCGCGGTCCAGCCGCAGGACATGGCGCAGGAAATGGGCGCGCTCATGGTCCAGCCCGACCGACTGGCCTTCGGCCAGCGGGCTGTCCACATACAGGCGGGTCTTGATCGGGTCGGCCATGGCTCTCGTCTCCGCGGGGCGGCGCCGACTATAGCCGGCCGCGGGCGTGCAAGTCAGCAGATCAGAAACCAGTCATGCGGGCGTGGGGAGGCCGGGCGCCATCCTGCCCCACCCCGTCACGCGGCGATCAGGGCGTCGATCTGCCGGCGCAGGTCGTTGGGCTGGACCGGCTTGTGCAGAATGCGGATCTGCTCGGCCTTGGCGGCGGACATCAACTCGGTCCCGGTATCGCCGGTCAGGATGATGGCGGGAACGGCGGCGCCGCAGGCCTCGCGCACCGCACGCACGGCCGTGATCCCCGACCAGCCGTCGCGCAGCCGGTAATCGGACAGGATCACACTTGGACGGGGGAGGTCCGGCAGCTTTGCCAGGACGGTTTCCACATCCTCTGCGGCGAGCACCTGGTAACCCCAGGTGTCCAGCATGATCTCCATCCCGGCCAGGATGATCGACTCGTCGTCGATGACGACGGCGAAACGGTCCGGTGTCGCGCTCATGTCCATTTGCGATTGCAAGCCGCTGAGGTTATGACAAAGAAACAGTATTGGTACGATTTTGACGCGCGCAAGTCCCGGAACTGCAATTTCTCATAGCTCAAGCCCGGGTGCTCCACCGAACGGTTGCCGGACTCTGCTCCGGTACCGGGCGGCGGCGCACTTGCCGCATGGACGGCAGCCCGATACCTTCGCGCTGATTGCCTGTTCAGACATCCTCATAGCACAGCGGAAGCGCCGCCGTCATGCCCACTGCCTCCACCGGACCGACTCTTCCGGAATCAGGGTTCACCGACATCCGCCAGGACGGCTGGATCGCCCGCCGGGTGCCGGCCCGCGTACGCCCTTATGTCACACTGGCGCGACTCGACCGCCCCATCGGGACATGGCTGCTGCTGTTTCCCTGCTGGTGGAGCCTGGCCCTGGCCATGCCACAGCCGTTCCGGGACTGGCCGTCGCTGCTCTGGCTGATGGCGCTGTTCAGCGTCGGCGCGGTGCTGATGCGCGGCGCCGGCTGCACCGTCAACGATATCCTCGACCGCAAGTTCGACGCGATGGTGGAGCGCACCCGCTCCCGCCCGATCCCATCGGGTCAGGTGACGGTGCGGCAGGCGCTGGCGTTTCTGGTGGCCCAGCTTCTGGTGTCGCTGCTGATCCTGGTTCAGCTGGGGATGACGGCCATCGGGCTGGGCGTGCTGTCGCTGCTGCTGGTCTTCACCTATCCGCTGATGAAGCGCATCACCTGGTGGCCGCAGGCCTTCCTGGGGCTGACCTTCAACTGGGGCGCCCTGATGGGTTGGGCCACGGTGCAGAACGAGGTCGGCTGGCCCGCGATCGCGCTCTATGTGACCGGCGTCGCCTGGACGCTGGGCTACGACACCATCTATGCCCACCAGGACAAGGAGGACGACGCCCGTATCGGCGTGAAGTCGACCGCGCTGCGCCTGGGCGACCAGAGCAAGATCTGGATCTACGGCTTCTACACCCTGACCTATGTCGGCATCGGCATCGCCGGCCGTCTGGCCGGGCTGGGCGGGCTGTTCCTGCCGGTGCTGTCGCTGGCGGCCCTGCAACTGGCTTGGCAGGTCGCGACATGGCGGCCGGACGACCAGGGCGACTGCCTGGACAAGTTCAAGTCCAACCGCTGGTTCGGCTGGCTGGTGCTGGCGGCAATCCTGGCAGGGAAGTTTTAGGCGAAGCCTAGGTGACGTTCAGCCACATGCATAAGCAAAAGGGCGGAGCAAGGCACCGCCCTTTCTGAAAACTTGAAAACGCTCCGTTCAGCGTTCGCTGGTGTCGGCCAGCTGGGCGACGGCGTTCGTGGAGCCGGGCTTGCGGCCGGGAGCGACGGTCCGGGGGCCGGCGGCGGAGGCATCGGCAACCGTCACCGGGCCGGGATGGGCGCTGGTCGGGGCACTGGCCGGCTTACGGGACGGCAGCACTGCAACGTCCATGCGCTGCGGCTTCTGCGGAGCGTGGGAAGCGACGGCGGTGGTCGGCAGGCTCTGCGGCTTGCGGCCGGGAACCGAGACGCTGTGGCCCTTCTGCGGATGCAGCGACGCTTCCATCATGCGCGGGCCGTTGGCCTTGCCGCGGCCACGGGGGCTGCTGGCGAAGCCCTGATCCATGCCGCGGTCGCCGGCATCCAGCACCCGCCCGCCACGCGGGGCATCCGATTCGCCCTCCGGCATGATGAAGCCGTAGGCGGCGTAGACGCGCAGCCCCATCTGGTCGGTCGGCTCGTGCCAGACGCGGACGGCGGACCAGTCGTTGTTGCTGGACACGTCGACCACCCGCATGCCGCGGCGCAGCCCGTCGCCATCGATCCAGCTGTGGTCGACCTCGATGGTGCGGCGGTCGATCACCGCGCTGACCAGCGAGACATGGCCGCGGCGCATGTGACCGGTGCGCTTGAAGACGAGGACGGATCCGATGGCGGGGCGGTGTTCGCGGTCATACTGGCCGGCGGCATGGTCCCACCAGGTCCAGGCGTCGCCGCGTATCGTGAAATCGGAGATGGAGCGGACCGTACGAACGCAGTCGCCGTCTTGCGCGGCAGCCGTCGAAACGGTAAGGGGGCTCAGCGCGATCAAAGCCGCAAACGAAAGGCCGATGGCGGTTCCCCTCTGCCGCATGACTCCCCCAATCCCTCTGTTTTCCCCTGGTGGAAACGGGTAACACGGGTTCGCAGCTGTGTCTACACCGTTTGAATTATGTAACATTCATAAGCCATCGACCGCCTTCCCTCCAACAGCGGAGCCCATTGGGAATCCTCGTATGAACAACGCATCTCCGCCAGATTTCGTCCGCGACAACACGGCGCTGACGACCACGCCGCTGTTGCCGGAAATCCAGCTTCATCTTGCCACCGAAGTCACGCCACTCTGGCAGGCGACCGAGGAGACCTTGTCTGCCACGAATTTGCCACCGCCGTACTGGGCTTTCGCTTGGCCGGGCGGACAGGCCGTGGCGCGGCTTCTGCTTGACCGGCCGGACCTCGTGGCCGGCAAGTCGGTGCTCGATTTTGCCGCAGGCACCGGGCTGGTCGGCATCGCGGCGATGAAGGCGGGAGCGGCGCGCGCCCAGTCCTGCGACATCGACCGCTTCTCGCTTGCGGCCATCGCGCTGAACGCCGAGGCCAACGGGGTGGAGGTCAAGCCGGTCAGCGCCGATCTGGTCGGCCGGCCACTGCCCGGCATAGACGTGGTGCTGGCCGGCGACGTCTGTTACGAGAAGCCGATGGCGGACCGGGTGACCGCATGGCTGCGCGAGGTCGCCGCCACCGGCACGCTGGTCCTGCTGGGCGATCCCGGCCGTGCCTATGTCCCCACCGGCGGAATCGAGAGGGTGGCGCGCTACACCGTCCCGACCTCGCTGGAACTGGAGGACCGGGAGGCGCGCGAAACGACGATCTGGCGCCTGTTGCCTAACGCTTGAGCCGCGATACGGCCAACCTCAGGTCGGCCAGGAAGGTCGGCTGCTCCACCAGCTGGCCGCGCAGCAGATAGCTGGGGTGGAAGGTCGGAACCACCTCGCTCCCCTCCAGCAGGCGGCAGGGCAGCACCTTGCCGCGCAGTTGCAGGATGCCGTTCTCCCCGGTCAGCGCCCAGGTGGGTGTGCGGCCGAGCGCGACGATCACCGAAGGACGATAGTCCGCCAGGGTCGCGCGCAGATGTTCGATCTCGCCGGCGAATTCGGCCAGCAGCCGGTCGGACGTGCCGAAGGCGCCCCAGCTCTCGTCGATCTCCAGCCCCTCCTTGCGGGCGCGGGCGCGCGAGGAGAAGAAGCGCCCCACCTTGTTGCCGGGCGGCTGGTATCGGAAGACGTTGGCGACGAGGCATTCCGCCCGCTCGATGCCGACGGCGGCCAGCGATTCGTCCAGCAGCCTGCCGCTGCGCCCGACGAAGGGCCTGCCCAGCCGCGCCTCCTCCGCCCCCGGCGCCTCGCCGATGATGGCGAGCCGTGGCCCGTCGACCGGCTTGGTCGGATACTGGTAGTCGGCGAAGGGCATGTCGGTGCGCGGGTCAGTCATCGGATCGCTTCCAAAAGTGCATCTGGCGGAGGCCGGGCTTGCCGGAGCACCGGCACGATCCCAAGCTTGTAGGCGGTACGCTTCTAGCCCAGACCGCCCAGACCCTCAACAAGGCCACCAACAGGGGAGAGACCGGGATGACACCACAGGCGCCGACGACGCAGGAACTGGCGGCCAAGACCTGCGAGCCCTGCCGTGGCGGAATACCGCCGATGGACCGCGCGATGGCCGCATCCTACTTGGTGCAGGTGCCGGGCTGGGTCCTGAAGGAGGACCCCGACCGCATCGAGCGCGACTTCAGGTTCCCCGACTTCGTCCAGGCCCAGGCCTTCGCCCACCGGGTCGGCGACCTGTGCGAGGCGGAAGGCCACCATGCCGAGATCCATTACGGCTGGGGCCATTGCTCCATCGCCTTCTGGACCCACAAGATCAGGGGACTGCACGAGAACGACTTCGTCATGGCGGCGAAGGTCAACGGGCTGGCCGACGCGCCCTATGTGCCGGCGTCGGTGGGGACTCCGCCGCCGCCCTATGTGCAGGGGGCGTGAGAGCCTGGAGCTTCGTGCGTTCAATGTGAAACGCACGAAGCTCCAGCTTTATGTTCGGCGATCAGATTCACGCTTCAAATCGATCCCGATTTCACGCGATCCGATCTAGCCCCTCGCCGCCCCTATCCCCACAGCTCCGCGACCGGCGGCTGGACCACCGCGCCGTCATAGACCAGCCCCGGCTCGCGGTCGCGGGCCAGCAGCAGCGGGCCGTCCAGATCGACGTAACGCGCGCCCTGCCCGACCAGCATCGCCGGCGCCATGGCGAGCGAGGTCGCCACCATGCAGCCGACCATCACCTCGAAGCCCAGGGCATGGGCGGCACGGGTCATCGCCAGCGCCTCGGTCAGGCCGCCGGTCTTGTCCAGCTTGACGTTCACCACCTGATAGAGCCCGCGCAGCCGCTCCAACGACTCCAGCCCATGGCAGGACTCGTCGGCGCCCAGCGGCACCGGGCAGTCGATTCCCTGCAAAGCAGCGTCCTGGCCGGCGGGCAGCGGCTGTTCGATCATCTCGACGCCCAGCCCGGCGAGCACCGGGGCGAAGCGGTGCAGTTGGTCCAGCGTCCAGCCCTCGTTGGCGTCCACCACCAGCCGGGCAGCGGGCGCGGCGGCCCGGACGGCACGGACGCGGTCGAGGTCGCCCTCCCCCGTCAGCTTCATCTTCAGCAGCGGGTGACGCGGCGCCCGCTCCCGCGCTGCGGCCGCCATGGCCTCCGGCTCATCGACGCTCAGCGTATAGCAGGTGACCAACGGCCCCGGAGGCTCGGCCAGCCCGGCAAGCGTCCAGGCCGGTACGCCGCTGCGCTTGGCCTCAAGATCCCAGAGGGCGCAGTCCAGCGCGTTGCGGGCGGCACCGGCCGGCATCCGCCGGGACAGCGACTTGCGGTCGAGGCCGCCGGCCACCGAATCGCTCATCGCCTCCAAGGCGGCGGCAACCCCATCGACGCTCTCGCCATAACGGGCATAGGGGACGCATTCGCCACGGCCTCGGTATGGGCCGTCCGTCACTTCCGCCACCACGACCGCGGCTTCGGTCTTGGCGCCGCGCGAGATGCGGAAGGCGCCGCGGATGGGAAAGCTCTCCCGATGGACGGTCAGGCGTCGGGCTGTCTGGCGTTGGGCGGGCATGATCGCGAACCCCGAAACGGAACAGGGCCGGGAGTGTATCCCGGCCCAGGTCCCGAAGGCGACAGGCTTGGCTCTCAGGCTTGGTCTCCTGGCCTCACCGCTCCTGGACGATGACGCCGTACCAGCCCAGCCCCTTGTAGGTCTCGTAACCCGGGGTCAGGGCGTAGCCGACCAGACGCCCCTTGTCGTCGGTGTAATGGCCCATGGTGCCGGCGGTGCGGCGCAGCGGCACCGTCTCGGTCAGCAGGCCGCGGCCGTCGGACGAGGCGATGATCCGGTGGCGGGCGTCGAGCAGCAGACAGCGCGACTTCTCGCGCTCCCCGGCTTCCAGCCGCACGCCCTCGACCACCGCGGCGGCCTGCGGTTCCCAGTCGAAGAAGATGCCGAGCACGCCGATGGCGTCGCCGTCCGCCTCGCCGTCACGGCGGATGGCGGTGGCATAGGTGGCGACGACGCGGTCGTCCAGGCTGCGGTTGCGGGCGACGTCGCCGACGGTGAACTCACCGCCGTTGCGGGTGGCCAGCGCCTGCCGGAACCACGGTTCGTCCGACACGTTGGCGCCGCGGGCGCCGGGATAGCGGTCCGGCCGGCCGTTGGCGATGACAGTGCCGTTGCGGTCGGCGATCCAGAGGTCGAGATAGACTGTGTAGGATTCCAGGATCACGCCCAGCCGGCGGGAGGCATGGCGGCGCGCCTCCTCCGTCGGATCGGCGGCGCAATCGACGACCGCGCTGTCCGTCGCCCACCAGCGCACATCGCAGGACCGCTCATACAGGTTGCGGTCGATGATCTCGATCATGTTGAGCGACAGGTCGGCCAGCCGCTTGCCGTGCATCTCCTGCACCATGGCGCTGCCGGTGGTGGTCAGGTGATCGACGCGGGCGACGATCTCCGACCGCAGTTCCTTGGTGATGCTGTTGACCTGGGTCGAGATCTCCGACACCTCGTTGGCGACGACGGCGAAGCCGCGTCCGGCGTCGCCGGCCCGCGCCGCCTCGATCAAGGCGTTCATGGCCAACATCTTGGTGCGCCGGGTGATGTCCTCGATCAGGGACACCTTCTTCGAGGCAACATCCAGCACGCCCCGCGACAGCTCGAACAGATCGGTGCCTGCCATGCTCATCGTCTTGTCCCCCGTCATGACCGTCCCTGCTTTCTCCGAATCAAAAGCCGTGCCAACGGTCATCGTAACCCCGTGAACGGCCCACCCTCCCGGTTTCCGCGGCACTTCGCCGCGGAGGACAGGCAGATGTCCGGAATTTCAGAAGGAGCTTGCGGCTAAGCTGCTGAAACGGCGGGCATACTGGCGTCGGGTTGCTCAACAGGTTGCGAACTTGCCATGTGCGCGGCATGCATGTTGCCGAGACGTAACACAAATTCTTCGTAAATTCGCAATAAAAATTCACATATGGGCCGCGATACGCCAGATCAATTCCGCATTGCAAAATCCCGTGCACATCCTGTGCACATTCGCCGGGCAGTTGACGCGGGGCGCGCCATTGCACCGGTGGAATGCCGTCAGGCGACGCCCTGCATCTCGTCCAGGAAACGCTGAACCTCGCGGGTCAGGCGGTCGGCCTCGGCGGCCATGCGTTCGGACGCGGCGAACACCTCGTGCGCGGCGCCACTGGTGCGGTCGGCGGCGTCGGTCACGTCGCGGATGTCGTCGGAGACCGCACGGGTGCCGGCTGCCGCCTGTTCCATGTTCACGACGATCCCGCGCACGGCGGAGCCCTGCTGCTCGATCCCCGCGCTGATGCCGGCGGCGATCCGGTTGATCGACTGGATGGTATGGCCGATGCCGACGATCGAAGTCACGGCCTCGTCGGTCGAGGACTGGATGCCGGCGATCTGCGCCGCGATGTCGCCGGTGGCCCTGGCGGTCTGGTCGGCCAGCCGCTTCACCTCCTGCGCCACGACGGCGAAGCCCTTGCCCGCCTCGCCGGCCCGCGCCGCCTCGATGGTGGCGTTAAGCGCCAGAAGATTGGTCTGGCTGGCGATGTCGTTGATGAGGGTGACGACATCGCCCACCGTCCGCGCGGCACCCGACAGCGTGCCGACCAGCGCGTTGGACCGCTCGGCCTCGCCGGCCGCAGTCTCGGCGACCCGCGCGACCTCGCCGATCTGGCGGGCGATCTCGGTGATGGAGGCGGACAGTTCCTCCGTCGCGACGGCGACGCTGCCGACATTGCTGCCGGTCTGGGCGGCGGAGGCCGCGACAGACGACGCCTTGCCGGTGGCCTGGGATGCATCCGTCTCCATGTTGCGGGCGGAGACCTCCAGCCGGTGGGCGGTATCGGCCACCTCGCTGCACACGCTTTGGATCTGGCCTTCGAAGCGCTGTGTCACGCCGGCGAAACCCGCCACCTTCTGCGAGATGCTCTCGGTCGCCGCGTTGATGGTGCGGCTGGCGTGCAGGAATCCGCCCTGCATGCCGCGCAGCACGATCCGGCGGAAATATTTGTGTTCCGACACCGTGTGCATGGAGGCGGTCGCTTCGCGCACGAAGGCGTCGGTACGGTCGATGGCGTCGTTGGTGGCGTGCATCAGCTCGCCAAGCGCCCCGCCCTCCCGGATGCCGATCACGCGCGCCTCGAAATCGCCGGCGGCGACGGCGCGGTTCACCCGAACCAATTGATCGACCACCGCACCGGCGCGGCGCAGGAACAGCCCCGCCCCGCCCAGCGCCGCCAGCCCCGCCACCGCCAGCCCGGCACGCAGGGCAGGCCCGCCAACCTCGAACAGGTCGACCGCCAGCAGCGCCGCCAGCGCCACCCCGCCCAGGCCGGCCAAGCCGGCGGCTCGAGCCAGGGACGACGACTTAAAGGGAGAAGACGAATTCGTCATACCCGATCCCCTTCTCCGCCAGCAGGGCGAGGACCGCGGCAAAGCCCGCCTCCATCCCCTGCTTGCGGTCGGCTTGGCTGTTCTCGATGTCCAGAAGCTGGCGGTAGAGCGGGATGACCTTGTCCAGGGCCGACCGCTCCGGCACCCGGCGGGAGGAATGGTAGCCGGTCACCCGGCCTTCGGCGTCGAAACTGGGTGTGACATGGGCGAAGACCCAGTAATGGTCGCCGTTGCGGGCACGGTTGACGACATAGGCGAAGATCTCCTTCCCCGCCGCCAGCGTGTCCCACAGCAGTTTGAAGACGCAGCGCGGCATGTCGGGATGGCGGACGATGGAATGGGGCGCGCCCATCAGGTCGGCCTCGTCATAGCCGGCGACCCGCTGGAACACCCGGTTCGCGTAGGTGATCCGCCCCTTCAGGTCGGTCTTGGAAACGATGACTTCATCCGGGTCGAAGAAGCGTTCCACCCCCGTCAGGGGGACGTCGCGTCGTGCCATGTGCCTTCCGGTCTCCCGCGTCCCAAACCCGCGCGATGCTGTGCGCCAGATTGCGGCGGGAATCGGCGGCTGGAACGGACTATTTCCGGATCGACATGCCGCGCGATCACCCGCACCGCGGGCGCCGCAACGAAATGCACTTTAATGTGACGGAAGCCGACAGGAAAGACCCTACCCATTGCGGTGCCGAAATATTTGGGTAGCCACCATCCTGTCGGCGGAAGGCAGTAGAGAGGCTCCGCCTACTCCGGCGGGTAAGGGACGATCAGCAGGCGGTCGGCCGGCGGATTGTCCACGGTCACCACGGTGCCGTCGGGCCAGCGGACCTCCACCTGCTCCACCTCGTGCAGCGGTCCCAGTCCGAAATGGGCGACCGGTTCGCCCTGGCAGAGATAGCCGGACCCGGCGCAGACCGCCCGGCGCTGGCGGCGACCGCCGGCGATCAGGTTGACCACAGACCCACGGGCCGGAGCGCCGAAGGGGGTCAGCGGCTGCACGCGCATCCAGCCATTGTTCGTGGCCGCCGGGCGGTAGACCGAAAGCGGCTGCCCGGCGCCGTCGGCGACGCCATGACCGCCGCCATGCCCGCCGCCATGCCCCCCGCCGTGGGCATCGCCATGCGCCAGCACCAGTTCCAGCCGGCCGTCGCCGTCGATGTCGGTCGCGATGGCGCCGGTGCCCAGCCCCTTCGGCTCGGCCGCGTCGCCCAGTTCCAGTTCCTGCCACTGGTCGTTGCGCCAGCCGAACAGGCGGTTCGGTTCGCCATGGGCGTGGAAGAACAGCTCCTCGTAGCCGTCATTGTCGAAATCGGCGGCGACGACGGTGAAGATGCGGCCGGGCATCGACAGGTCGGCGTCGGCCGCTTCGACGAAGCTGCCGCCCATGCGCTGGTGGAACAGGCGCTGCGCCCCGTCCCAGGTGCCGACCACCAGATCGAACAGACCGTCGCCATCGACGTCCAGCGCCGCGACCGCGCGCCCCGACGGGCGCGAGTCGGCGATGCCGCGCTCCTCGGCGATCTCTTCGAAATTGCCGTCGCCCAGGTTGCGGAAGAGCTGGTTGGGGCCACCGTCGTTGACCGTCACCACATCCATATGGTCGGAGACGATGGGCAACGCGGTGACGCCGCGCGCGGCGCCGATGGAGTCCAGACCGGCCTCCTCGGCCCCATCCTCCAGCCGGCCGCGCCGGGTCAGCTCGTACAGGCGCAGGGGACCGCCGTCGGTCGCCACCAGGAAGCCGTAACGGCCATGGCCCCAGCGGTCGATCGCCGCCACCGCACCGGCCGCGGTATGATTGGCCGTCCCGGCATTCTCCGCCTGCGCGAACAGGTCGATCCAGTGCTTGCCGAAACAGGCGAACAGCCGGTCGGCCATGTCCTTGGTGCCGGTGGCTCGGTCGCAATTGACGACGTAAAGCTCCTCCCGCCCGTCGCCGTCGATGTCGGCGGCGGCCAGCCCCAGCGCAGGCCCGGTGACGTCGGCGAGCGACGGATCGGCGATGTCGACCAAGCGGCCGTCGATCCATTTCAGGACGAGGTTGGCGGTTCGGTAGCCGGCCACGACCAGCTCGAAGGCGCCATCGCCGTCGATGTCCGTGACCGCAATTCCATTTGACGGTCGCGGCGGGTTCTCGGCGATCAGCGACGAGCAATCGAGGAACATCGACACCCTCTTGTCCCGTGGTCGTTTCACCGCCGGCAGGTCCCAGGGGCGGCCATCAGGCAGACCTTTGGAGCCATTGGCCTTTCGAGCGGTGTATCCCTGTTGATACCCCGTCCCCGCCCGGCCGTAAACCCGGACGGAGGATCAGGGATGGCCTATGTCCGATGCCAAAGCCACCCTGGCCCGCCCGCCCTTCGCGCCGCGATCCTGTGCCGCACGCGCCGGAACGGAAAATCCCCCCGACGCGGTGACGGCGGAGGGATCTCCAACTGCGGAACCCGATGTTCGTTCAGATGCGCTTCTTCGCGCCGGCATTGCCGACAGCGCCGCCGGCCGGGCGCTTGGCCGCCGCATCATCGTTCCCCGCCGGCTTGTCCCCCGGCTTGGCCGTCGCGGCGGCCTTGGCCTGCTCGCGGGCGGGCAACTCGATGTTGACCTCCAGCGTCGAGCAGTCGCCGCCACGGTCGAGCTTCACTTCGACCTTGTTCTCGTCGATGTTGACGTACTTGGCGATGACCGCCAGCAGCTCCTGCTGGAGCATCGGCAGATAGTCGGGGCCGCTGCGTCCGGCGCGCTCGTGCGCCATGACGATCTGCAGACGTTCCTTGGCCTGGACGGCCGACGCGCGCGGTGCCGCGCGGAAGAAGTTGAAGATGCTCATGCGCTCCTCCGCAGGAGCCGGCTGAACAGGCCCTTCTTCTGGGGGGTGACGAAGCGGTGCTCGATGTCCTCGCCCAGGAAGCGGCCGACCGCGTCCGAATAGGCCAGACCGGCGTTGGAGACCTCGTCCAGGATCACCGGCATGCCGACGTTGGAGGCGCGCAGGACCGCCTGGCTTTCCGGAATCACGCCGAGCAGCGGGATCGCCAGGATCTCCAGCACGTCGTCGACCTTCAGCATCTCGCCCTTCTCGACGCGCTCGGGGTCGTAGCGGGTCAGCAGAAGCTGCTGCGTCACCGGCTCCAGCCCCTGCTCCGCCCGGCGGGACCGCGAGTTCAGCACGCCCAGGATGCGGTCGCTGTCGCGCACCGACGAGACTTCCGGGTTGGTGACGATGATCGCATGGTCGGCGAAATAGAGCGACATCAGGGCGCCGCGCTCGATGCCGGCCGGGCTGTCGCAGAGGATGTAGTCGAAGTCCTTCGACAGCTCGTTGAGCACCTTCTCCACCCCCTCTCGGGTCAGCGCGTCCTTGTCGCGCGTCTGCGAGGTCGGCAGGATGTAAAGGTTCTCGATCCGCTTGTCCTTGATCAGCGCCTGGTTCAGCTTGGCTTCGCCATTGATGACGTTGATGAAGTCGAAGACCACCCGGCGTTCGCAACCCATCACCAGATCCAGGTTGCGCAGGCCAACGTCGAAGTCGATGACGACCGTCTTGAAGCCGCGAAGCGCCAGCCCGGTTGCGAACGCCGCGGACGAGGTCGTCTTGCCGACACCGCCCTTGCCGGAGGTCATGACGATGATCTTGCTCAACGGAGCCTCTCCCATAATCCCAAAGTTGCCGTCACCGATACCAGACACCGTCCGAAGATTGCAGCCTCCGGACAAGATTCCGTCGTTTCAACCCTCAGCCGGTCTTCAGCAGGTCCATGCTGAGGACGCCGTCGCGCAGGAAAACCTGCACGGCTTTCTTATAAAAGTCACTGCCGATGTCTTCGCTGACACGATAATTGCCTGCGACCGATAGCACCTCCGCCTCCAGGCTGTGGCAGAAGATCCGGGCGTTGGTGTCGCCGGAAAAGCCGGCCAGCGCCCGGCCGCGCAACGCGCCGTAGACATGGATATTGCCGTCGGCCAGCAGTTCCGCCCCCGGGGAGACCGAGCTGGTGACGATCAGGTCCGTCTTCTCGGCATAGACCCGCATGCCGGACCGCACCGGCTCGGTCACCACGACGGTCGGGCGGTGGACGACCTCGATCAGCACCTGCGGCGCCGGGATCGGGGCCTGCCCCTGCTGTTGCGGGTCCTGCCGGCGCGGATCGGGGGCCTTAACCACCTCCTCCAGCTTGGCGGCGCGGCCCGACGGCATCGGCGTCAGGCCGACGGCCGCCGCCGCTTCGCGCACCGGCTGCGGCCCGCCCTGGAAGCCGACAGGCAGCAGGTGCAGCGCCTGCACCTGCGTCACGAAGGCGTCCAGATCGAAGACGACGCTCTCCGGCAGCTCGTCGAAATCCAGCACGACCGGCGCATTGCGGAAGAAGTTGGGCGCCTGCCGCACCTTGACGGCAAGCTGGACGAAGAAATCCGGAGACGTCGGCGCGAAAACCTTCAGCACCATCATGGTGAAGGAGTTGCCACGCAACTGGAACGGCACATCCCGTTCGGCGACCTGACTGGCGCTGCTCACCGTAGCCATCCCGTTCGTTCCTGCCGTCCCGTGCCGTGCGTCCGGTTCCGCCTTCGCGCAGCCCCGGCCTTCGCGCAAGCCCGGCATCGAGCCAGCCAATCAGCGCCTTCTAGCCGCCCACACCGGTCGGATTCAAGAGTTTCCCCGCCCACCGGGGATGACAATCCAAAGCCGTGTCGCCGCCCGCCCTTCGGCAAACGCCCGCTCCCTCGGGTCCTCATCGGCGATGACGACCTGAGATCGTGGCCAGCCCTTGGAGAAGACAGGCCAGGGTTGCAACATGACTTTCGATTTCCCCCGTGGCCGACCATAGTAATGAAAGCCCGCGGCAGCGGCAAAGCCTTTCGGCCGCCTCAGCCGGAAGGCTATCCGGCGGCCGGTCCGGCTCGGCGGAAAGGGTTACCAACCACGCCCTGGCGGCTTTCCTGCGGCACTCACACCACATGTGGTATGAATATTTTGCGTCGGCCGCAATTTTGCCTGACGCGCCGCGTTATCACCGGTACAGTCAGGTTGCGTGGCTTCCAACGACGACGAGGTTCTCTTGCACCTTGCTTCGCCCATCGAGCACCTCCCCCGTCGGCCCGAACCGGCATGTCCGGACCCGGCACGGCGTGCGGCGGCGGCACCCGGCGAAGCACCCGTCACCGCGCACTTCATGCGACCGTCCGAGCCTCCCCCCTGCGGGAGGCTTTTTTTGTGCCCGGAAGCCCCGTTCCAGGATTTGGCCCCACCCCCACCATTCGAGGAGATGCGACATGGCCAAGCGTTCGAGCAAAGGCATCGCTGCGGCGGACGACTCCACCGTCCACCCGCTTTTCCCCGGTATGAACGCCCCGGCCGCCTTCGGCTGGGATCCGCTCGGTGGGACCGAGGATCGCCGCGACCAGAGCTATCTCCGCAAGGTGAAGCCGCAGAACCCCAACCAGAAGCTTCTGATGGACGCCATCAAGACGCACAATCTGGTGGTGGCGCTGGGACCGGCCGGCACTGGCAAAACCTACATCGCCATCTCGTCGGCGGTGGAGGCGCTGGAATCGGGCAGCGTCGACCGCATCGTCCTGTCCCGTCCGGCCATCGAGGCGGGGGAAAGCATCGGCTACCTGCCCGGCGACATGCATGAGAAGATGGCACCCTTCCTGCGCCCGCTCTACGACGCGCTGACCGACCGGCTGGGGTCGAAACGGCTGCGCACGATGATGGCCGACGGCACCATCGAGATCGCCCCGGTCGGCTTCATGCGCGGCCGCACCCTGAACAACGCCTTCGTGGTGATCGACGAGGCGCAGAACTGCACCTACGCCCAGATCAAGATGCTGCTGACCCGGCTGGGCTGGCATTCCACCATGGTGCTGACCGGCGATCCCGACCAGACCGACCTGCTGGACAACCTGTCCGGACTGGCCGACATCGCCCGCCGGCTGGAGGCGGTGGAGGGGATCGCCGTCGCCCGCCTGACCGAGAAGGACATCGTCCGCCATCCGCTGGTCGCCAGCATGCTGACCGTGCTCTAGGCAGGTTTTCCGAACTCCGCCCGCAGGTGGGCGGGCTCGAAAAACCTGCAAAACCGAAGAGTCCGCAGGTTTCTCCAAGCCGGGCCTGTGGCCCGATCTGGAGAAACCTGCTTAGGCGGGGCGCACACCGTTGCGGTTGCGCGGGAGGCGCGGTCACCGCCCCCTCCCGCGGACCCTTGATCCATACTCCCGGCACACGCTCCATTATGGTTGCCATCATGACATTCCGTTGAACAAAATGTAAGATATGCAAATAAATTGACTTGACGGCCAGCCCGGACCCGGCAAAAGTCCCGAAAAATCTAGGGACATTGCCGTTTCGTTGCCGGAAGGGGGCTGCCGCCGTGACCATTGCCTTGTTCGAACGCATCAGCATCAAGGGCAAGATCGCGTTGATCCTGGCGGCCGCCGGTCTCGGGCTGGCCCTCGTCGCCGTGGTCAGCCTGATCGGCCTGCGCGCCGAGATGATGGCCGACCGCCAGGACAAGACCCGCAGCGTCGTCGAGGTCGCCCACAGCCTGATCGCCCATTTCGAGGCGCAGGAACGTGCCGGCGCCCTGCCCCGCGTCCAGGCCCAGACACAGGCCAAGGCGGCGCTGAAGGCTCTGCGTCATGATGGCGACGAGTACTTCTTCATCACCGACCTTGCGCCGCGCATGGTCATGCATCCGATCAAGCCGGAGCTGGACGGCACCGACGTGTCGCGCAACGCCGATCCCAACGGCAAGCGGCTGTTCCAGGAGTTCGTGCGCGTCGTAAAGTCCGACGGCGCCGGATTCGTCGATTATCTGTGGCCCAGGCCGGGAGCGGCGGAGCCTGTGGCGAAGCTGTCCTACGTGAAGGGCTTCGCTCCCTGGGGCTGGCTGATCGGGTCGGGCATCTATATCGACGACGTCGACATCGCCTTCCGGAAAGCGGCAATGCGGCTGGCCGGCACCGGCCTGCTGATCGCGCTGGCCGCCGTGCTGCTGGCGCTACTGGTCAGCCGGGCAATCGTCCGGCCGCTGGGCGGGCTGGGCGGGGTCATGCAGGATCTGGCCGGCGGCAACAGCGCGGTCGCCGTGCCCGGCCTCGGCCGCGGCGACGAGATCGGCGCGATGGCCCGCACGGTGGAGATCTTCCGTGTCCAGCAGATCGACCTCGCCCGCCATTGGGAACGGCAGAAGATCGAGCACCGGGTGACCGAACAGCGCGCCCAGGCACTGAAACGGCTGACCGGCCGCTTCGACGCCACCATCGCCGAGACGATCCGCACCGTCGGCGCCGCCGTCGGCACGCTGGAGACCACCGCCCGCGCCCTCTCCGCCACCGCCGACCGCAACCGCCACGAGGCGACCTCCGTCGCCAGCGCCTCGCAGCAGGCCTCCAGCAACGTGCAGACCGTTGCCTCGGCGGCGGAGCAGCTGACCGGTTCCATCGCGGTGATCGGCGAGCAGGTGGTGACCTCGTCGGCCATCTCCACCCAGGCGGTGGAAGCGTCGCACAAGGCGGGCGAGCGGATCGACGGGCTGGGCCATGCAGCCCAGAAGATCGGCGAGGTGGCCGACCTGATCGCCGGCATCGCCGCGCAGACCAACCTGCTGGCGCTGAACGCCACCATCGAGGCCGCCCGCGCCGGGGAGATGGGCAAGGGCTTCGCCGTGGTCGCCGGCGAGGTGAAGACGCTGGCGAACCAGACCGCCAAGGCGACCGAGGAGATCGCCCGCCACATCGCCGAGGTGCAGGAGGCCACCCGCGCCGCCGTCGCGACGATCCGCGAGATCGGTTCCATCGTCGCCCGCAGCGACGAGATCGGCACCTCCATCGCAGCCGCCGTCCAGCAGCAGGGGGCGGCCACCGGCGAGATCGCCCGCAGCGCCGGCGAGGCGGCGGCAGGCACCCGCCAGGTCTCCACCAGCATCGACGCGGTGTCGGGGGCCGCGCGGGAGACCGAGCGGTCGGCCGAAGCCCTGCTGGAGGCGGCCGGCGGACTGTCGCGGCAGGCGCAGGGCCTGCGCGGAATGGTCGATTCCTTCCTGGTCAATGTCGGGGCGATCAACACCGCCCCGCTCGCCGACCTGCACAACCCGCCGTCGGACGGGGCGGGCATCTTCATGCCCTGGACCGACGGCCTCGCAGTCGGCGAGGAGGAGATCGACACCGATCACATGATCCTGATCGCCCTGATGAACGAGGCGGCGGCCCTGGCCGAACGCGCCAGGGCCGGGACGGCAAGCCAGGGGACCGGCAGCCGGCGGGCAGCCGCCCAGGCGCTGGAGGAAGCCGTCGGCCGGCTGCTGACCTACACCATCCTGCATTTCGAGGAGGAGGAGCGGCTGATGGACCGGTGCGGCTACCCGGATGCCGAAGCGCACAAGGTGCAGCATGCGGCCCTGCTCGCCCGGGCCGGGAAGTTGCGCCACCGTCTGGACGCCGGCGACTCCGTGTCGGATGAACTTCTGGCTCTGGTGCGCGAGTGGCTGTTCGAACACATCCAGCGCGCCGACAAGCGCATCGGCGAACATCTGGCGGCGACCGGACGGACCGGAGGGATACGGACCGCGGCACCGACCGCGGCACCGACCGCGGCCCGAACTTCGGCATCGCAGACCGCAGCGACCCGGGCGGCCTGATCGGCATGGCACCTGCGCCGCGCTGTCGCCCCCCTTGACCTGGGCGGCGGACGGCCCCATTCCTGACGGACCATGAAGACACGTCTCCTGCGCATCGCCGCCGCCTCCGTCCTCGCCATCGCCGTCTCCGCCGGAATCGCCTGGTGGCAGGTGCGCAGCGCCACCACCACGGTCGAAAGCGGCACGAAGTCCGCCGTTCCCATCGGCGGTCCCTTCACCTTGACCGACCAGCAGGGCAAGACGGTCACAGACGCCGATTTCCGCGGCAAGTATATGCTGATCTATTTCGGCTATACCTATTGCCCCGATGTCTGTCCGACCGAACTGGGCGTGATGACCCAGGCCCTTGACCAGTTGGGGCCGAAATCGGAGCAGGTCCGGCCGGTTTTCATCACGATCGACCCGGACCGCGACACTGTGGCGCACATGAAGGACTATGTGGCGCTGTTCCACCCCCGGATGGTCGGCCTGACCGGCACGCCGGACCAGGTGCGGGAGGCCGCGCGCGCCTATCGCGTCTATTATGCCAAGGCGCCGCAGAAGGACGGAAAGCCGGACGAGTACCTGATGGACCACTCCAGCTTTATTTACCTGATGGGGCCGGACGGGAAATTCGTCGGGGTGTATCCGGGCGGCACCGGCGCCGACAAGATCGTGCAGGACCTTTCCTCGCGCATCACAGGCTGAACCGGCCGGACCGGGCGAAAAGCTGCGGAAAAACCCTGAAAAGAGGTCATACCACCGGGTTTTTTCGCATGCTGGAGCGGGACAACGCGCCGCAGCGCGGCAAAATCCACGACTTTTCGGCTCTTTTCTATTCTTTTCAATGACTTATACCGCAGGTTTTGCGACTTGACAGGGTAACGCCCCGCCCGTATGGTCTCGCCGCTTTCGCATGGCTGCGAGCCGAGAGTGATTGAGAGGCGGAATGTCCGACAAATCGCCCCCCGATCCCTTGGATGACCTCGAAGCCCGGCTGCGGAAGGCGCGTGAGGGACAGCGCGGCTGGTCGGGCGGACCCGGTAGCAAATACCACCGTCCGCCGCAGGGCGCTCTCGGCACCGCCTGGCGCATCGGGACGGAACTGGTCGCCGCCATGATCGTCGGCGTCGGCGGCGGGCTTCTGCTCGACCGCTGGCTCGGCACCGCGCCCTGGGGACTGATCGTCATGTTCTTCCTGGGGGCCGCGGCGGGAGTGCTGAACGTCTACCGGGCCGTCACCGGCTTCGGCATCGCCGCCGGCTACCGCCGGCCCCCTGGGGACGACAACGAGCGCCAAGACGGCGACGCACACTGAGCGAGGACGACCTTGGATCCGCTGCACCAGTTCCAAATCAATTCGTTGTTCCAGATCGTGCTCGGCGGCTACGACGTGTCCTTCACGAACTCGGCCTTCTTCATGGTCGTGGCCGTGGCGGCGATCTACGCCCTGCTGGTCATGGGCGTGGCGAACAAGTCGATGGTCCCGGGCCGCCTGCAGTCGCTGGCCGAGATGTTCTACGAGTTCGTCGCGAACCTGGTGCGCGACAACGCCGGCCACGACGCAAAGCCCTATTTCCCCTTCGTGTTCTCGATCTTCATGTTCGTGCTGATCGGCAACATGATCGGCATGATCCCCTACACCTTCACCTTCACCAGCCACATCATCGTGACCTTCGCGCTGGCGGCGACGGTGTTCGTGTTCGTGACCATCCTGGCCCTGCTGAAGCACGGCCTGCACTTCTTCTCCTTCTTCATGCCGCACGGCGCTCCGATCGCGCTCGCCCCGATCCTCATCCCGATCGAGGTGATCTCCTACGTGATGCGCCCCGTCAGCCTCTCGATCCGACTGTTCGCCAACATGATGGCCGGTCACACGATGCTGAAGGTCTTCGCCGGCTTCACGGTCATGATGATCAGCGGCATGGGCGCGCTGGGCTTCGTCACCGGCCTCGTCCCGCTGGCGATCAACGTCGCCCTGACCGGCTTCGAGTTCCTGGTGGCTTTCCTGCAGGCCTACGTCTTCTCGATCCTGACCTGCCTGTACATCCGCGACGCCCTGGAGCTGCACTGAGCCGCTCCCGGCATCGGCCGGACCCAAGTTCACCAGACAGTTTCACCAAGAGTTCCAACAAGTTCACCCTTACCTAGAGGAAAAGAGTACCATGGATCCTCAAGCCGCCAAGTTCATCGGTGCCGGTCTTGCCGTTATCGCCCTCGCCGGTGTCGGCCTGGGTATCGGCAACATCTTCTCGACGCTGATCGGCTCGATCGCCCGCAACCCGGCCGTCCAGCCGAAGGTCTTCCCGATCGGCATTCTGGGCTTCGCGCTGACGGAAGCCGTCGCGCTGTTCGCCCTGCTGATCGCCTTCCTGATCCTGTTCGCCTAAGGCCAGAGCGGCTTTCAAAAAAACAGCTCTGACGCGGCGCCGGGCTTCCTCACCGAAGTTTCGGCGCCGCTCCTTTGCCTAGGGGGACCGATCATGCCGAACCTGTTGGCCAAAGGCCGGCTGGCCCGCTGGTCGGGCGTGGCGGGCGCTTCGCTCGCTACCCTCACCACGATGGCCGGCACCGTCCTGGCGGCCGCGGCGGAGCACGCTCCGAACGCGGCGCACGGCGGCGAGCACGCTTCCGGCGGCCTGCCGCAGCTCAATCCCGCCAATTTCCCGACCCAGATCTTCTGGCTGGCTCTGACCTTCGGCGTTCTCTACTACCTCATGTCCAAGAAGGCGCTCCCGCGCGTGGCCGAGGTTCTGGAAGCGCGGCAGGAGCGCATCTCGCGCGACCTCGCCAAGGCCGCCCAGCTGAAGGAAGAGGCCGGGGCCATCCTGGCCCAGGTCGAGAAGTCCCTCGCCGGCGCCCGCGCCGAGGCCCAGGGCATCATCGCCGAGGCCGCCGCCGGGATCGAAGCGAACAACCATGCCCGTCAGGCCCAGTTGAACGCCGACATCGCCGAACGCCTGCGCACCGCCGAAGCCTCCATCGCCGCGGCGAAGGACCAGGCTCTGGCCAACATCCGCACCGAATCGGCCGGCATCGTCCGCGACATCACCGGCCGTCTGGCCGGCGTCGACGTCGATCAGGCCCAGGCGGACGCCGCCGTCGCGGCCGTGCTTGAGGAGCGCCGGGGATGAACGCACCTGAATTTTGGGTCTTCGTCGCCTTCGTCATCTTCATGGCCCTGGTCTGGAAGAAGGCGTCTGCCGCCATCGGCACCGCTCTCGACGGCCGCGCCGAGCGCATCCGTTCCGAACTGGACGAGGCCGAGCGTCTGCACAAGGACGCGCAGGCCCTGCTGAACGGCTACCAGAGCCGTCTGGCCGACGCCCAGAAGGAAGCGGAGGCCGTTCTGGCCCACGCCCGCGAGGAAGCCGCCCGCCTGCAGGCCCAGGCCGGCACCGACCTGGAAGCGTCGCTGAAGCGCCGCGAGGCCCAGGCCATGGACCGCATCGCCCAGGCGGAAGCCGCGGCGCTGGCCGAGGTCCGCAACCTGACGGTCGATGTCGCCATCGGCGCCAGCCGGCGTGTCCTGGCCGGCGGCCTGCCTCCGGCCCAGGCCGACAAGCTGATCGAGCAGTCGATCGGCGAGTTGCCGAAGCACCTGCACTGATCGGTCAGCCCGCCAGGTTCCGTTGCGGCGATTGTTGCGGCGTGGACAACGGACTTTGGAAAAACCCCGGCCTTGGCGCCGGGGTTTTTCTTTGGTCGAATGGAACGGTCCCGTCCCTCTCCACCTCCCTCCCCCATCGCCCGGCCGGAGTTCCGTTCCCCGATGTCCGACACCGCCTCCTTCCCTTCCGTCTTCGTCTCCCACGGCGCCCCCACGCTGATCCTGGAGACCAGCGCCGGCCGCGACTTCCTTGCCGGTCTGGGCCGCAGGCTCGGCCGGCCGAGCGCGATCCTGGCGGTCTCGGCCCATTGGACCACGAGGGTGCCGGCGGTCAGCGGAGCCAACGCGCCGGAAACCGTCCATGATTTCTACGGCTTTCCCGACGCGCTCTACCGGATGCGCTACGCTGCGCCGGGCGCACCGGCGCTGGCCGGGCGTGTGGCGGGCCTGACCGGGGCCGTCGTCGATCCATCGCAGGGACTCGACCATGGCGCCTGGGTGCCGCTGATGCTGATGTATCCGGAGGCCGACATCCCGGTGGCGCAGCTGTCGGTGATGCCGGGCCGCAGCGCCGCCGACCACATCGCGCTCGGCCGGCAGTTGGAGCCCTTGCGGCGCGACGGCGTGCTGATCCTCGCCAGCGGCGGCGCCGTCCACAACCTGCGGGAGTTCCGTTTCGGCGGGACCGGCGCCGCCCCCTGGGCGACCGGCTTCGCCGGCTGGCTGGACAGGGCGCTGGAAGCCGGCGACACGCAGGCGGTCGGCAACTGGCTGGACGCCAGCCCCGATGCCCGCCGCGCCCACCCGACCGACGAGCATTTCCTGCCGCTGCCGGTGGCGCTGGGTGCCGCCGGGCCGCAGCCGAGGACGGAGCGGCTGCATGCCGGCTTCGAGCATGGCAGCCTGGGCATGCACGCCTATGCCTTCTCCAGCGGGGATGCCGCCTGACCTTTGGCGGTACTCCGTCGCACACTTGTCTGTTTGCCTGGGGGGATAGCCAAGCTACAATCCGCGCCGCCCGGCGACCGGCCGGCTCCTTGGTTTTGGCTGGTCGGGCGCGGGAATCGTCAGGCACAGCGCGAGCGGGAGTCGGTGTGAAGCGGAACGGCATTCTGTCCCGGAGCGGCCGCCGGACCCGATTCCGCGACCTGACCGTGTCGGCGCGGGTCGGTGCGGGATTCGCCATCGCCCTCGGGCTGGTGGTGCTGCTGGCCCTGGTCGGGCTGGGCTGGTTCTACGCGGTGTCGCGCGACATCGGCGCTTTCTCCGACCGCGCCGACCTGTCACAGCTGGCGGCCGACGCCGACGTCAGCCTGCGCGACATGGAAGTCGCGGTCCGCGACCATCTGACCTACGGCGACGACCAGAGCCTTCTCGACGCCTCCTGGCGACACGACACGCTGCGCGATCGGCTCGATGCCCTTTCCAAGGACGTGGTGGAGGGTGCCGACCGCCAGGGCGTCGACAAGGCCCGTACCGCGCTGGAGGATTACTGGGCGGCGGTGCAGAAGCTGATCGCGCTGCGCAGCGACCGCAACGGCCAGATCACCGGCGTGCTGGAACCGCTGGTCGCCCAGACCCGCCAGAAGCTGGACCAGCTCAAGAATGCCGGCGGTGTCGATTCGACGGCACTCGCCAGCGACGCCGCCATCGCGACCCTGCTGATGCAGGAGCACCTGACCCGATACGTCGACCGCCGCGATCCCCAGGATGCCGAGGCGATGCGCACCCAGCTCGCCGCCGCCCGCGACCGGCTGGCGGAGATGAACCGCTATCTGTGGGTTCCCGGCACCAAGCAGTCCATCGACGAGGTGACCGCCCTGCTGTCGAAGGCGGGCGGCGTGCTGACGGCCATCGAAAGCTCGGTGGTCGAAGAGGACAATCTGCGCGCCGAGGCGATGGCCGCCAACGCCGCCGGCATCGCCGCCAATCTGGGCGAGATCCGCCGCCGGGCGGATGCCGGGACCCAGGCGCTGCGCGGCTCGCTGACCGGCGGTCTGTCCGGCTACACCAGCGTCGCGCTGTGGATCGGCGGGCTGATCCTGCTGGCCGGCCTCGTCGCGCTCTGGCTGGTCCAGCGCAGCGTCGCCGTGCCGGTGAAGACGATGGCGAACGCGGTGACGGCGCTGGCCGCCGGCCGCACCGACATCACCTTGCCGGCCCTGGCCGGACAGGATGAGATCGCCACCATGGCCCGCGCGGTGGAGACGCTGCGCGGCACCGCCGAGGACACCGAGCGCGAGCGCCGCGAGGCCGAGATCGAGCACACCCGCCTGCTGCGCGAAAAGGCGCTGGCCGACACCGCCAGCCGGGCCAAGAGCGACTTCCTGGTCAACATGGGCCACGAGCTGCACGGCCCGCTGACCGAGATCGTCAATGCCAGTCAGGCGCTGATGACCGACCTGCACCGGCTGGGGGTGGACGAACTGGCGACCGACGTCGAGCATATCCAATGGACGGGCGAACAGCTGACCGGTCTGGTCGACGCCATCCTGGATTATGCCAAGGTCGAGGCCGGGGCGATGGACGTCTGCCTGCAGGACTTCGACGTTAACCGCCTGCTGACCGAGGCGCGCGAGCGGTCGATGCCGGCCGCCGACCTCTATGGCAATGCGCTGAACCTGTCGGCGCCGGCCGGACTCGGCCAGATGCATTCGGACTTCACCAAGGTCCGGCAGACGCTGCTGAACCTGCTGGACAACGCCTGCAAGTTCACCCAGGACGGAACCGTCACCCTGTCCGCCGAGAAGGTGGAGCGCGACGGCGCCCGCTGGTACCGCTTCACCGTGGCCGACACCGGACGCGGTTTCCCCACGACGCAGACCGGCCGGCTGTTCCAGCCCTTCGTCCAAGGAGCCGGCAACGGGACCGTGGCGACCCGCGGCCAGGGCAAGCCGCGCGGCGCGGGGCTGGGCCTGACGCTGGTCGGGCATTACACCGCGATGCTGGGCGGCGACATCGAGGTGGCGAGCGAACCCGGCCAGGGCACCCGCATTGCCATCGCCCTGCCTGCGGTCTATGAACCGCCGGCGGAAGAGCGCCCGCTGCAGGTGGAGGCGGCGGGCAACGCCAAGCCGTTGCTGCGCATCGCGGCGCTGAAGCCGGCCGGCCATCTCGCCACCAGCACGTCGATGACCCAGATCGGGCCTTGATCGCCTGGTCGCCCGATCAGCGCCGGGGGCGCGCCGTGTCCTCGGGAGCGTCGGTGTCGTCGATCGGCTGCCCGTACTTCATCCGCCGCATCTTCTCCGCCACCCGCGCGATTTCGTCGGGCGGCAGGATCACCGGCTCGCCGAACTGCTGGGCGTAGAGATACTGGCGGGCCAGCGTCTCGACCTCGACCGCGAGCGCCAGGGCGCCCGCGACGCTGTTGCCCAGCACGATCATGCCATGGTTGGCCAGCAGGCAGGCCAGCCGCCCCTCCAGCGCCGTCAGGGCGTGGTCGGACAGCTCCTGCGTGCCGAAGGTGGCATAGGGGGCGCAACGGATCGAATCGCCGCCGGCCAGCGCCACCATGTAATGGAAGGACGGGATGCCGCGGCCGTGCACCGCCAGCGCGGTGGCGAAGGTCGGATGGGCGTGCAGCACGACCGCAACGTCCGGCCGCGCCCGCAGGATGTCGCGGTGGATGCGCCATTCCGACGACGGCCGGCGCAGGCCGAGATAGGTGCCGTCGAACCCCATCTCGACGATGTCGGCCGCGGTCATCGCGTCATAGGGCATGCTGGTCGGCGTGACCAGGAAACCGCCGTCGATCCGGTGCGACAGGTTGCCCGACATGCCCTGATTGACGCCCAACCGGTTCATGGCGAGGCAGCCGTCGATCACGGCCTGGCGTTCGGCGAGGTGGCTGGTCATGGCAGGCGCATCCGGGGTGGGAGATGCGCCAAGGGGGCCATGGAGCGGGTGCGGGGTCAAGGGGGATGCCCCCCGCGGCCTCCCTACTCGGCCGGCGTCCCGTGACGACCGTGCCGGACCGTCTCGCCGGTGATCTCCTCGACCCACAGCGAATGGTGCTCGCGCGCCCATTGCAGCTCGACCTGCCCGTCGCCCATGGCGTCGAAGGCGCCCTCCATGCCGATGGAGCCGATGTAGATGTGCGCCAGGATGATGGCGATCATGATCACGGCGATGGCCGCGTGGGCCAGTTGGTAGAGCTGCATCTCCTCCAGCGTGGCGAAGCTGAAGGGGAAGATCAGCTGCACGCCGGTGAAGCCGAGGGCGGCCCCGCCGGCGACGGTGGACCAGAAGATGACCTTCTGGCCGCCGTTGAACTTGTGCGCCGGCGGGTGGACGCCCTTGGAGAACAGGCCGCCCGCCTTCAGGAACCAGGTCAGGTCATGGCGCGACGGGATGTTGTGCCCCACCCACAGGACGAAGATCAGCGCCACGCCCAGGATGAAGGCGAAGCCCAGGAAATTGTGCGCCAGCTTGCCGTAATGGGTCAGCGCGGCGAAGGGCTCCGGCCCGATCAGCGGCAACAGCGTGTGCCGGCCGTAAAGGACGTTCAATCCGGAGACGGCGAGCACGACGAAGCTGCCGGCCGTCATCCAATGGACAGCACGCTCGAAGGCGTTGAAGCGCTGGATGGTGCGGCCGGTCTTCTGGCCGTCGATGCGGATGCGCCCGCGGACCAGGAAGAACAGCGCCAGCAGAGCCAGGATGCCGCCCAGCACCCAGGAGCCGTACTGGCTGAGCGGGCCGTTGCGCACGGCGCGCCACGCCTCGCCTTCCGACTGGATGAGGACGCCGGCCTGCTTGTTGGGAATCGAGACGGTGCCCCGCTCGCCCAGGCGGATGCCGTGCCAGCTGTCGCCACGGCTCTGGCCCGGGATCTGGGTCGGCACCATTGGCCCGTCACGGTCGACCTGCTGCTCCGCCACCGGGCCGCCGACGCGGACGCTGGATTGGGCGGCGGCCGGAAGCGACGCGGCGCCGGCCATGCCGATCGCCAGCACCAGTGCCGCCAGAGCCGTCTTCATGCGATGACCTTCCATCGGACGCTCCCTATCGCACACCCTGATAGGCGGTTCGCTGTTGCAGCGCCCGCACCTGCTCGGCGGTCAGCGGCGTATCGACCGCGCCCTGGTAGACGCCCTTGTCCAGATGGACCGGGCGCTGCGCCCCGTCCTCCTGGCAACCAGCCAGCAGGAGCGCGGCGCCGAACGCCAGCAGGACGTTCCGCGTCACTGTCACAGCCCCTGCTTCTGCAAGGGCAGGCCGCCGGCCGGACCGCCGGCGCCCTGGAACAACGAGCCGCCGGGCTGGCCGCGCTCCTGGCCCGACTTGGTCTGATAGGCGGTGTTCCAGCCCCAGGCGCCGGAGCCGAAGCCGCGGGCGGCGACACGCTCGCGGTAGATGTCCGACACCTTGTCGGCATCGCCGGCCAGCAGCGCCTTGGTCGAGCACATCTCGGCGCAGAGCGGCAGCTTGCCCTCGGCCAGGCGGTTGCGGCCGTATTTCTTGAACTCGGCCTCCGAATTGTCGGGCTCGGGGCCGCCGGAGCAGAAGGTGCACTTGTCCATCTTGCCGCGGGTGCCGAAATTGCCGGCCTGCGGATATTGCGGCGCCCCGAACGGACAGGCGTAGAAGCAATAGCCGCAGCCGATGCACAGGTCCTTGTTGTGCAGGACCACGCCTTCGGCGGTCTGGTAGAAGCAGTCGACCGGGCAGACCGCCTTGCAGGGCGCATCGGAGCAATGCATGCAGGCGACCGAGATCGTCCGCTCCCCCGGCTTGCCGTCGTTGATCGTCACGACGCGGCGGCGGTTGATGCCCCAGGGAACCTCGTTCTCGTTCTTGCAGGCGGTGACGCAGGCGTTGCACTCGATGCAGCGCTCGGCGTCGCACAGGAATTTCATCCGGGCCATGGTTCAAACTCCCGTGCTTCAGGCCGACTGGATGCGGCAGAGGGTGGTCTTGGTTTCCTGCATCTGGGTCACCGAATCATAGCCGTAGGTGGTCGCCGTGTTGGCGGCCTCGCCCAGCACGATCGGGTCGGCCCCGGCCGGGTACTTGGAGCGCAGATCCTGCCCCTGGTACACGCCGCCGAAATGGAAGGGCATGAAGGCGACGCCGCGGCCGACCCGTTCGGTCACCATCGCCTTGACCTTCACCCTGCCCTTCTCCGGACCCTCGACCCAGACCAGCTGGCCGTCCTTGACGCCGGCATTGTTGGCGTCGAACGGGTTGAGTTCGACGAACATGTCCTGCTGCAGCTCGGCCAGCCAGGGGTTCGACCGCGTCTCGTCGCCGCCGCCCTCATATTCGACCAGACGGCCGGAGGTGAGGATGATCGGGTAGTCCTTCGACACGTCGCGGTCCTGGATGGACTTGTAGAGCGTCGGCACGCGCCAGGACTTGGTGTCCTTGTAGGTCGGATAGCTGGCGACCAGATCGCGGCGCGGGGTGTAGAGCGGCTCGCGGTGGATCGGCACCGGGTCCGGGAAGTTCCAGGCGACGCAGCGGGCCTTGGCGTTGCCCGGCGGGTTCAGGCCATGCTTGATCGCCACGCGCTGGATGCCGCCCGACAGGTCGGTGGTCCAGGACACGGCACCGATCTTGTCGCCGCCGATCTTCTGGATCACCGCCAGTTCCTCCGGCGTCAGATCCGCGTCGAAGCCCAGCTTCTGGAGCATCGCCATGGTGACTTCCGGATAGCCGTCCTTGATCTCCGACCCTTCCGGATAGGACCCCTCGGCCAGCAGAGTCACGCCGTTGCGCTCGACGCCGAAGCGGGCGCGGAAGGCGCCGCCGCCCTCGGCCACCGGCAGCGAGGTGTCGTAGAGGTTGGCGGAGCCCGGATGCTTCATCTCCGGCGTGCCCCAGCAGGGCCAGGGCAGGCCGAAATAATCGCCGTCGCACGGGCCGCCGACAGCGCGCAGCGTCGTCTTGTCGAAGGTGGCCTGATGCTGCATGTGCAGCTTGAGGCGCTCCGGCGACTGGCCGGTGTAGCCGACCGACCACATGCCGCGATTCCACTCGCGGGTGATGTCCTCGACCACCGGCTCGTTGCCGTTGACCTTGATGTTCTTGACCAGATCCGCCGCGAAGCCGAACTTCCTGGCGAAGAGATACATGATCTCATGGTCGGTCTTCGCCTCGAACAGCGGCTCGACGATCTTGTCGCGCCACTGCACCGACCGGTTCGACGCGGTGGCGGAGCCGGAGGTCTCGAACTGGGTCGCGGCCGGCAGCAGGTAGAAGTCGTTCTTGCGGTCCGGCAGCACCGCCGTCATCGTCGGATAGGGATCGACGACGACCAGCAGCTCCAGCTTTTCCATCGCCTTCTTCATGTCGGGCAGACGGACCTGGCTGTTCGGGGCGTGGCCCCAGAAGACCATGCCCTTGACCGGATTGGGCTGGTCCAGGTTCTCCTTGGCCTCCAGCACGCCGTCGAACCAGCGCGACACCGGGATGCCGGTGCTCTCCATCAGCGCCTTGGAGCCGAAGCGCTTCAGGATGTCGTCATAGGGAAGATCCCAGACGCGCGCCCAGTGGCGCCACGCGCCCTCCGCCAGGCCGTAATAGCCGGGCAGGCTGTCCGAGGTGACGCCGAAATCGGTCGCACCCTGCACGTTGTCGTGGCCGCGGAAGATGTTGGTGCCGCCGCCCGACACGCCGACATTGCCCAGCGCCAGCTGCAGCACGCAATAGGCGCGGGTGTTGTTGTTGCCGATATGGTGCTGGGTGCCGCCCATGCACCAGACCAGCGTGCCCGGACGGTTGGAGGCCAGGGTGCGGGCGACGCGCTGCAGTTGCGAACCCGGAACGCCGGTGACGCGCTCCACCTCTTCCGGCGTCCATTTGGCGACCTCGGCACGGATGTCGTCGAAGCCGTAGACGCGCTTGGCGATATAGTCCTTGTCCTCCCAGCCGTTCTGCAGGACGTGCCAGAGGATGCCCCAGACCAGCGCCACGTCGGTGCCCGGACGGAAACGGATATATTCGTTGGCGTGGGCGGCGGTGCGGGTGAAGCGCGGATCGGCGACGATCAGCGGAGCGGCGTTCTGCTCCTTCGCCTTCAGCACATGCATCATGGCGACGGGATGCGCCTCGGCGGCATTCGAGCCGATGAAGAACAGCGCCTTCGACTTCTGGATGTCGTTGTAGCTGTTCGTCATGGCGCCGTAGCCCCAGACGTTGGCCACGCCGGCCACGGTGGTGGAGTGGCAGATGCGCGCCTGATGGTCGACGTTGTTGGTGCCCCACAGCGCGGCAAACTTGCGGAACAGATAGGCCTGCTCGTTGCTGTGCTTGGCCGAGCCGAGCCAGAACACCGAATCCGGGCCGGACCGCTCGCGGATCGACAGCAGCTTGGCGCCGACCTCCTCGATCGCCTGGTCCCAGGAAATCCGGGTCCACTTGCCGTCGACCATCTTCATCGGATAGCGCAGCCGGCGCTCGCCATGGGCATGCTCGCGCACCGAGGCGCCCTTGGCGCAATGCGAGCCGAGATTGATCGGGCTGTCGAAGGCGGGTTCCTGCCCGATCCACACGCCGTTCTGCACCTCGGCCACCACCGTGCAGCCGACCGAGCAGTGGGTGCAGACCGACTTGACCTGCTTCACCGGCGCCCCGGCGACGGCGGCCGCGGTGGCGGCATCGGCCTTCTTCACCATGCCGAAGGGCATGGCCGAAGCCAGGGCCGCACCACCGGCGGCGATGCCGGAAGTGCGCAGGAAGGAACGCCGGTCGACGGTGACGCCGGTGGCGGAGGCGAGCGTCTGGGTGAGGGTGCGGGCGAGGTGGCGGCCGCCGGAGGTGGCCGAGCTTTTCTTGATGAGCATCGGGGCGTTCCTCTTAGAAGCGGCTGACTTCGTAGACCTTCCGGACATGGTCGGTCTCGCGGTAGCCCGTGGAAGTCGCCTCCGCCGGGGCGGCCTCGGCCGCGCCGCCAGTGGCGGTCACGCCGGCCGCGACGGCGCCCAGCGCGCCGACGCCGAGGCCGGCGACTCGGAACAGGTCGCGCCGGGCCAGAGAGGTGTCCTTGCCGTTTGCTGCTTCATCCGTGGCTTTGACCGCATTCCGGGTCATGGCTTCGCTCCTCACCTTTACGCCGCAAGGTCGAAGGCGCGCGCCTCGACCGCCAGAAAACTCCGTCCGACCGCGCCGACCGCCCGATAGAAGCGGGCCGACGGCGAGGTCTCCAAATCCGCAAAGAACCGCCCGGCCCAGGAGCCGATATGGCGGTCGAAGAAGGCCCGCTGCCCGTCAAGGCCGACGATGTCGCCATCCTCCGGCGCGCCATCTTCCGATCCAAAGGCGCCGCCGATCAGGCCGGCCATCATCTCGCACAGGGCGGCGATGTGGTCCTCCGGCTCCGTCACGCCGTCGGCGCGCGCGATGCCGAGCCGCGCCATGTCGGCGCGCAGCTCCGCCAGCGGCTTCTCGTTGAGGAATCCGGTCAGGTAGAAGGAGCCATAGGGCGTGCGTTCGCTGCCGCCGACGCCGATGAAGAGGGTGGTGAACTCCTCCTCCACCGCCGCCGGGGCGCTGTCGCGTGCCGCATCGGCCAGCCGGTCGAGCGCCGCGCCGAACTCGCCGCCCTCCCCCGCCAGTTCTCCCAGGGCATTCAGGAACGCGGCATCGGGCGCGTGCGCGAGGAGACGCGCCAGCAGGGCGTAGACCTGTGCACGAAACAGCTCCTCCTCCGCGACCTCGGGGGGAACGGTGTGATCGACGGCCCTGGACACGCGCCGCAAACTCCTCTCGGACACACAAGACGGGTGCATCGGCGTCCGCAGTCCAACCGCGCGCCGTATTCGAGCCCGAAGCCCGGCACCTCTTTTGATGCACCTGCGAAAAGCTGTTGCCTTACAGTGGCTTAGCGTTCCGCGGACAGACAATAGAAGGACTGAACCTGTCCTTTTGTCAACCAAGGACGCGCCCGAAAGAGGCAACAAATGAAACTTTGTCGCCCCGCTATGCTCGTGGCAGCAGAACGCCCATGAGTTTTGAAGGGGTCGAAGCAGGCGCGACGATTGGGCGCAATTTGGGATCGCTTTGCGAAGGATGCGCTGGGGACAAGCCCCCCCTCTCCCTCCCGGGGAGAGGGTCGGGGTGAGGGGGACGCATGGCGTGGATAAAGGGAGAAAGACGGGAACTGCGGGTGGATCGATAAGGGGCCGCCTCGCGCCCCCCTCACCTTAACCCTCTCCCCGGGGGGGAGAGGGGATTGGTGGTTGGGGAGACGGCATGTCGTTCATCACCGCAACCTCGGCATCGGCAGCCAGAGCGGGAGAGAGCTCCGCGGTCTCCTCCCCAACCTCGTCCAGCGTGTCGAGAAAACCCTGGCCCACCCGGTACAGCGTCTTCACCGGCACCCCGCCGGTGAACAGGCTGGCATAGTCGTCGGCGTAGTCCTTCAACCCGTCGTCGTTGGCGTAGATCGGATCGGAGGTCCACAGCTTGCGCAGGGCTTGCCGGTGCAGATCCTCCGGCACCTCGGCGCGCAGGAAGGGGATGAAGTCGGACTCGCCGGTCAGCTCCTCAATCGGCGGCAGATCCTGCAGCGGGTCTTCCGCCTCCGGCTGGGCGACATCGGCCGGAGTCTCGTCGGCGACGGCGACGGGAAGCTCCGCCACTTCTTCGGCGGGCGGAATCTCGACCGGCGCCGGCTCGACCGTGCCGCGCTTCAGGCGCGACCAGCGCGACAGGAAGGCTTCGCCGCTCACCGTCGCCGGTCCTCCGTCTCGAAATGGCGCTTGCGCTCGCGCTTGTGGAAGGGGACGTCGACATGGTGCTGCTCGACGAAATCGCGGACCAGCGCGATCACCTCGGCCGGCATCGCCACCGTCTCCACCACATCCGTCCCGACCTGATAGCCCTCCCCTTCATGGGCCGACGCGGTGACGGTGAAGGGCGCCAGCTCCTCGCCATCGGCACCCGTGGCCCCGCCGGGGCGCATCACCACCCACAGGCGCGGCGGGTCCTGCGACAGGTTCAGACGATAGCCCTCGGTGTCGGTGCGGAACAGCTCCAGCGTCAGGGTGGCGGCATGGCTGTGGCTCCAGCCCTCGCCCTCCATCAGCAGGCGGCCGGGCGGCTCGACCGGACCGGCGCCGGGAATGACCGAAACCGGACGCCAGCTCCAGTCGGCCCAGGCGGTGATGCCGCGGCGGCGCTCCACCACGATGCCCAACGCCATCGTCTCTATGCGCTCCAGCTTTTCCGTCATGATGCATGTCCCGACGCCAGCAGGCGCTCCGCCTCGGCCAGATCCTCCGGCCGGTTGGTGTTGAAGAAGGGGTCGACCGGCTCGACGTCGAAGTCGGCGACGGCCAGCCGGTAGCGGGCGGTCCAGGCATCGACCTTGCGGACGCCCTCCTCCACCATGGCCCGGCGCAGGTCGCCCGCCAGACGGATCGGCCACAGCCCGAAGACCGGGTGCTCCTGCCCGCCGGACCGGGCGCAGGCGAGGTCGGCGCCTTCCTGCTCCAGCGCCGCCACCATGCGGGTGACGAGGTCGCGCGGGATGAAGGGCGCGTCGGTGGCGAAGCTGGCGACCCAGCCGATGCCGGGAGCCGTGCCGCGCAGCCACTCCATGCCGGTCAGCACGCCGGCCAGCGGCCCGGCATAGCCCTCGACCACATCGGCGGCGACCGGCAAATGAAGATGGGCGAAGCGGGCCGGATCGCCGTTGGCGTTCAGCACCAGCGGGCCGACCTGAGGCCGGACGGTGGCGACGATGCGCTCCAGGATGCTGCGGTCACCCAGCGGGCGCAGGCATTTGTCGCCGCCGCCCATCCGGCGCGACAGGCCGCCGGCCAGCAGGACGCCGCCGATATCGGGATGGGTGGAATTAGTCGTCATCGCGGCTTCCCTTGCGTCCATGCCGGGCGTCCTCGTCTGCGGCTCCCGCGGCATCGGTGTCGAACACCAGCCGGTCGGTGCCGGCCAGCGCGATGAAGCGCCTGCCCTTGGCCCGGCCGACCAGCGTCAGGTTGGCCTGCCGCGCCAGTTGCACGCCCCAGGCGGTGAAGCCGGAGCGCGAGATCAGGATCGGAATGCCCATCTGCACCGTCTTGATGACCATCTCGGAGGTCAGGCGCCCGGTGGTGTAGAAAATCTTGTCCGACGCCGGAATGCCGTTCAGGTGCATGTAGCCGGCGACCTTGTCCACCGCGTTGTGGCGGCCGACATCCTCCATGTAGACCAGCGGCCGGTCCTCGTGGCACAGCACGCAGCCATGGATGGCGCCGGCCTCCAGATAGAGGCTGGGCTGCAGGTTGATCTGCTTCGACAGCGCGTAGATCCAAGAGGTGCGGAGCCGCAGATCGGTCGGCAGCCGGACGGACTCGAACGTCTCCATCACGTCGCCGAAGGCGGTTCCCTGGGCACAGCCGGAGGTCAGCGTCTTCTTCTTCAGCTTGGCCTCGTAGTCGGTCGCGCGCTCGGTGCGGACGACGACGGTCTCGGTCTCCTCGTCGAAATCGATGCCGGTGATGCGGTCGTCGCGCCGCAGCATGTTCTGGTTCAGCAGATAGCCGACGGCCAGACAGTCCGGATAGTCGCCGATCGTCATCATGGTGACGATCTCCTGCCCGTTCAGGTACAGGGTCAGCGGCCGCTCGACCGTGACGGCGGTCTCGATCTCGCGGCCGTCCTGGTCCAGGCCGCGGACGCGCTCGGTCAGCTTGGGGTTCGCCGGGTCCGGCGCTATGGTGAAGGTCTTCAGGCTCATGGTCGGGCTCATGCGCGCGAGTGTGGGCGAGCGGCGTCCGTCGGACAAGCCCCCGCCGAAGCGATCTGAAAAGTGATTTGGACTGCATGCACGACTTTTCCCAAGCCCTGGCCGTCGCTTTTTCCATGATCCTGTCGCTGGACGAGGGGCTGGTCCGGATCATCGGCCTGTCCTTGCGGGTCAGCCTGAGCGCCGTCGCCATCGCCACGCTGATCGGCCTGCCGCTGGGCGCCGCCGTCGCGGCGCTGAGCTTTCCCGGCCGCCGCGCCGTCGCCGTCGCGCTGAACACCATGATGGGCCTGCCGCCGGTGGTCGTCGGACTGGTGGTCTATCTGCTGCTGTCGCGCTCCGGCCCCTTCGGCGTGCTGGGGCTGCTGTTCACCCCGACGGCGATGATCGTCGCCCAGACGGTGATGATCGTCCCGATCGTCGCCTCGCTGGCCCGCCAGACGGTCGAGGATCTGCTGGTCGAGTATGACGACCTGCTGCGGGTCACCGGCGCCGGTCCGGTCCGCCGGCTGGCCACCCTGCTGTCGGAAGCGCGCTGGAGCCTCGTCACCACCGTGCTGGCCGGTTTCGGCCGGGCGTCGGCGGAGGTCGGGGCGGTGATGATCGTCGGCGGCAACATCGAGCATGTGACCCGCGTGATGACCACCGCCATCGCGCTGGAGACCAGCAAGGGCGACCTGCCGATGGCGCTGGGGCTGGGCATGGTGCTGATGACCCTGTCGCTGGCCGTCAACCTCGCCGCGTCGCTGCTGAAGGAGGCCGGCGCCAGGCCGGCCTGAGTCCGAGCCCGAGTTCGGGTTCGATCCGGGATTGGAAAAACTCGGCCAAGCCTTTGCACCCGCGTCCCGACTGCGCTATGCCATCGCGGCAACAACGCATGTGGGAGGAGTTGAGGGATGCTGCGCCGTTCATTCGTGCTGGGCTGTGCCGCCGCCGCGGCCCTGGCCGTCCTGGTCCAGGCCGCTGCTCCGTCGGCGGCATCGGCCGCCGACCGCTTCATCACGGTGGCCTCCACCACCTCGACCGAGGATTCGGGCCTGTTCGGCTCGCTCCTGCCGAAATTCACCGCCAAGACCGGGATCGAGGTGCGGGTCGTCGCCAAGGGCACCGGCCAGGCCATCGACCTCGCCAAGCGCGGCGACGCCGACGTTCTGTTCGTCCACCACAAGCCGTCGGAGGAGAAATTCGTCGCCGAAGGCTTCTCCACGGTGCGCAAGCCGGTGATGTACAACGACTTCGTCATCGTCGGCCCGTCCAGCGACCCGGCCGGCGTCAAGGGCAGCAAGGACGTCGCCCAGTCCCTGTCCAAGATCGCGGCGGCCAAGGCGCCCTTCGTGTCGCGCGGCGACGACAGCGGCACCCACAAGGCCGAATTGTCCCTGTGGAAGACCGCAAACCTCGACCCGGCCAAGGCGGAGGGCGGTTGGTACCGCTCCATCGGCCAGGGCATGGGTCCGACGCTGAACACCGCCGCCGCGATGAACGGCTATGCCCTGACCGACCGCGGCACCTGGCTGAACTTCAAGAACCGCGGCCCGCTGACGGTGCTGGTGGAGGGCGACAAGCGCCTGTTCAACCAGTATGGCGTGATGCTGGTCAACCCGGCCAAGTTCCCCCACGTCAAGGCGGCCGACGGCCAGGCCTTCGTCGACTGGCTGGTCTCCGGCGAAGGCCAGAAGGCCATCGCCGACTACACCATCAACGGCGAGCCGCTGTTCTTCCCCAACGCCAGCGACCCGGGGGCGTGACGGAAGGCAGGGAATCTGCAACCGATTGTCGGAACATGGGTGGCCCCTTCGTCACGACCAGCGCGCACTTGCCTCTGCCGCCGAGCGACGTGAGGATGAGGAGGTCGAGGGTCTCGGACAGCGGAGCGGGTCACCCCATGGCGATACAGGCATTCGGGCGAATCCTACGGCGCCTGCGCGTTTTGCGCGGCATGAAGCAGGCCCATCTCGCGGAATTGCTCGGCGTGGCGCAGGCCACCGTTTCCCGGTGGGAGCGCGGGGAACTGCCGATTCCACCCGACCGGATCGCCGCGGCGGAGCGGCTGCTGGCCACACCGCCCGTTCCGTCGCAAGACGCGGCGTTGCGACGCCTCGTCGAGACATCGGCCCTCAAGGTCCATCTGATCTGCGACCGTACGCACCGGCTGCTCGCCGCTTCGCCAGCCCGCCGGGGGGAATGGCGGGGCGACCCGGCGGATTTCCTCGGCCGCTCGTTGCTGGTCTACGCCTCGCCGGCCATCCTGGCGGCGGAAGACGGCCTTGATGCGCTCGGCTGGCATGAGGACCGATGCGCTTCGCTCGCCATCGACACCGGGAGCAACGGCGATACCCTGCTGCCGATCCGCCCCGGCCGCGCCCTGTGGGAACGGTTGCCGCTGGCCGACGGCAGCCCGGCGCGCCTGGTGACCACCCTGCCACCCTGAACGACGCGGAAAGCCAACGACCTGAGGCCTCCGGCCGCCTGTCGCGCATATCTTATGCGTGGCCCCTCTGCCGGCCGGCCGCTAGCCTTCCCCCGTCATCCCCGCCACCGATTGGGCGGGGAGCAGCGGCGGACAGGGAGGCGACCGGCGATGACCAGTCTCGTAACCGGCAGTTCGGGCCATCTGGGCGAGGCCCTCATGCGTCACCTGCGCGCCGAAGGCCGGTCGGCGGACGGGCTCGACTTGAAGCCGTCCCCCTTCACCCGCCATGTCGGCTCCATCAGCGACCGTGGGTTCTTGCGCCGATGCCTGCGCGGCGTCGAGGTGGTCTATCACACCGCCACGCTGCACAAGCCCCATGTCGGAACCCACAGCCGCCAGCAGTTCGTCGACACCAACCTGACCGGCACGCTGGCGCTGCTGGAAGAGTCGGTGGCGGCCGGCGTCCGGGCTTTCGTCTTCACCAGCACCACCAGCGCCTTCGGCGACGCCCTCACCCCCGCCGAAGGCGAACCGGCCGCCTGGATCACCGAGGAGGTGACGCCGGTGCCCAAGAACATCTACGGCGTGACCAAGGTCGCGGCGGAGAGCCTGTGCGAGCTGTTCGCCCGCCGCCACGGCCTGCCTGCGGTCGTGCTGCGCACCTCCCGCTTCTTCCCCGAACCGGACGACGATCCTGTGGTGAGCAGCCTCTACGACACCGCGAACGCCCAGGCGAACGAACTGCTGAATCGCCGCGCCGACCTCGCCGACATCGTGACCGCGCATCTGCTCGCCGCCGAGAGGGCGCCGGAGATCGGCTTCGGCCGCTACATCGTCTCCGCCACCACTCCCTTCACCCGCGACGATCTGCCGACCCTGCGCCGGGACGCTGCCGCCGTCGTCCACCGTCTTTTCCCGGACGCCGCCGCGCTGTATGCCGCCCGGGGATGGCGGCTGTTCCCCGGCATCGACCGGGTCTATGTCAACCGGCGCGCCCGGGACGAGCTGGGCTGGACTCCCCGCCATGATTTCCGCCGGATGCTGGACAGCCTCGCGGCCGGCACCGACTTCCGCAGTCCGGCCGCTCTGGCGGTGGGCAGCAAGGGGTATCATGACGACGCCTCCGCACTGCGGCCGGGTCCACGGAGCGAAGGCGGACCGCGCTGATCCCGGCCGCCTTGACCGCCCCTGACAAGATTCCCATTCCCATCCCGCCGCATTCCCCCATATGACTGTCGAGAGCCAGGGGCGCCTGCCCCAAGCGACAGGGGTTTTGAGAACGATGAAGATCGGCGATCGGACGGTGCTCGTCTGCGACTGCGCGCACAGCATCGCGCTGGACGGGGCGGCGCTGGGCAAGGCCTGCGGTGACGGCGGCGCCGTCCCGGTGCATACCCAGCTGTGCCGGACGCAGCTCGACCGTTTCGAGGCGGCCATTGCCGGCGGCCTGCCGCTGCTGGTCGCCTGCACGCAGGAGGCGCCGCTGTTCAGCGAGGTCGCGGCGGAGGTGGCGCCGGACACGTCCCTGACCTTCACCAACATCCGCGAGCGCGCCGGCTGGTCGGACGAGGGCGAACTGGCCCTGCCGAAGATCGCCGCATTGCTGGCGGAGGCCGCCCTGCCGATCCCGCCCACCGGCGCCCTGACGCTGACCTCGCAGGGCACCTGCCTGGTCTACGGCAGCGACGAGCGCGCCATCGAGGCCGGTCGGGAGCTGGCCAAGCGGCTGGACGTCACCATCCTGCTGACCAGCGCCAAGGATATCCCGCCGCCGCCGGTGATGGACGCTGCGATCTTCCGCGGCCGCATCCGCAGCGCCCGCGGCTGGGTCGGCGCCTTCGAGATCGTGGTGGACGACTATGCCCCCGCCTTGCCCTCCTCGCGCGGGGCGCTGGGCTTCGAGCCGGTGCGGCAGGGGGCGTCGGCCCGCTGCGACCTGATCCTTGATTTGACCGGCGGCACGCCGCTGTTCCCCGACCACAAGCGCCGCGACGGCTACCTGCGCCCGGACCCGAGCAGCCCGGCCCAGGTCGCCAAGGCGCTGCTGGACATCGCCGATCTGGTCGGCGAGTTCGAGAAGCCGCGCTTCGTCGACTTCAAGGCCGATCTCTGCGCCCATTCGCGCAGCCGCAAGACCGGCTGCACCCGCTGCCTGGACGTCTGCCCGACCGGGGCGATCACGCCGAACGGCGACCATGTCGCCATCGACCCGCATGTCTGCGCCGGCTGCGGCTCCTGCGCCGCGGTCTGCCCGACCGGGGCGGCGACCTACGCCCTGCCGCCCGCCGCCACCGTCTATGAACGGCTGCGCACCCTGCTGGGCACCTATCGCAAGGCCGGCGGCACCGCCCCCGCCCTGCTGATCCACGACCCGCGCCACGGCGACGCGCTGGTCGGCATGATGGCGCGGCATGGCCGCGGCCTGCCGGCCCGCGTGCTCCCCTTCGCGCTGAACGAGGTGACGCAGGTCGGCTTCGACCTGTTCGCGCTGGCGCTGGCCTATGGCTGCACCCATGTCCGCCTGCTGACCGGGCCGGAGAACGAGGGGGAAACCGCCGGCCTCGCCGCCCAGGTCGGGCTGGCCGAGGCCGCCTTCAGCGGACTCGGCTACGGCTCCGGCCGGGTGGCGGTGATCGACGCCGCCGATCCCGACTCCGTGGCCGACGAGCTGTGGGCGCTGCCCGCGGACGAGGTCGAGGCGGGAATGTTCCTGCCGATGGGACCGAAGCGCACCGTGACCATGCTGGCGCTGCGCCACCTGCACAAGGCCGCCCCGGCCCCGGTGGAGGTCCTGCCGCTGCCGCCGGGCGCCCCCTTCGGCCGGGTGTCGGTCGACGTGGCGGGCTGCACGCTCTGCCTGTCCTGCGTCGGCGCCTGCCCGACCGGCGCGCTTCTGGACAATGCCGACAAGCCGATGCTGTCCTTCGCCCAGGATGCCTGCGTGCAGTGCGGCCTGTGCAAGTCCGTCTGCCCGGAGAAGGTCGTCTCCCTGGTGCCGGAGATCGATTTCCGCGACCGGGCCCGCGGCGCCGTGGTGGTGAAGGAGGAGGAACCCTTCTGCTGCGTCGCCTGCGGCAAGCCCTTCGCCACCAAATCCTCGATCGAGAAGATCGTGACGACGCTGGCCGGCAAGCACTGGATGTTCGCGACGCCGGAGGCCGCCAACCGCATCCGCATGTGCGAGGACTGCCGGGTCCGCGACCAGTTCGAACACGGCAACGAGCCCTTCGCACTGGGTCAGCGGCCGGTGCCCCGCACCACCGACGACGACCTGCGCGAACGCGAGGAGGCGGAGCGGGAGGCGCGGCAGGCGGCGGTGCGGCAAAAGCTGATGTGACGCCGAGACCCCTTGATCGCCGTCAAAGTCGGCATACCGTGATGTGGAATACGGTCCCGTCACCGTTGCACATCGTGCGTGTGGCGAACATATACTGTGGTGGCCCGTCAGCGGCCGCTCCCGGAGTCCAGTGATGATCGATCCCGTGTCAGAAGCCCAGTCGCCAGCCAGCCTCGCCCCGCTCGTCGATCCGTTCGGCCGCAAGGTGGAATATCTGCGCGTATCGGTGACCGACCGCTGCGACCTCCGCTGCGTCTACTGCATGGCGGAGGACATGAGCTTCCTGCCGAAGGCGGAGGTGCTGACGCTGGAGGAGTTGGACCGGCTGTGCAGCGCCTTCGTCAAGCTGGGCACGCGCAAGCTGCGGCTGACCGGCGGCGAGCCGCTGGTCCGGCGCGACGTGATGCGGCTGATCCATTCGCTGGGCCGCCACATCAAGGCGGGCGACCTCGACGAGCTGACGCTGACCACCAACGGCACCATGCTGTTCAAGCATGCCGCCGGGCTGTATGAGGCCGGGGTGCGGCGGATCAACGTCTCGCTCGACACGCTGGACCCGCACAAGTTCCAGGCCATCACCCGCTGGGGCAAGCTGGACAAGATCCTGGGCGGCATCCAGGCGGCCAAGGAGGCCGGGCTGAAGGTCAAGATCAATACGGTGGCGCTGAAGGGCGTCAACGACGACGAAGTCCACCGCATGGTGGCGTGGTGCGGCGAGCAGGGCTTCGACCTGACCTTCATCGAGGTGATGCCGATGGGCGACATCGGCGAGGGCGCCCGGCTCGACCAGTACTGGCCGCTGACCATGCTGAAGGCCGAGCTGCAGAAGCGCTGGACCCTGACCGAGAGCGACCACCGCACCGGCGGCCCCGCCCGCTATGTGCGGGTGGAGGAGACCGGCCAGCGCGTCGGCTTCATCACGCCGCTGACCCACAATTTCTGCGAAAGCTGCAACCGCGTGCGGCTGACCTGCACCGGCACGCTCTACATGTGCCTGGGCCAGGAGGACGCCGCCGACCTGCGTACCCCGATGCGCGTCAGCGACGAGGACGGCCCGCTGATCGACGCGGTGCGCGAGGCGATCACCCGCAAGCCCAAGGGCCACGACTTCATCATCGACCGCCGCCACCAGGGTCCGGCCGTCGGCCGGCACATGAGCGTCACCGGGGGCTGACGCCGCCATGCCGCTGACCTTCCTGGCCGGACTGCGCATCGTCGATCTCGGGCAATATCTGCCCGGCCCCTATGCGGCGCAGCTGCTGGGCGACTTGGGCGCCACGGTGGTCAAGGTGGAGCCGCCGGGCGGCGACCCGCTGCGCCGGCTGGGGCCGGTGGACAGCGACGGCACCACCGCAGCCTACAAGCTGCTGAACGCCGGCAAGACCATCGTCCGCATCGACCTGAAATCGGCCGACGGCCGCGCGGCGCTGGAGGCCCTGCTTGCGAAGGCCGACGCGCTGGTCGAGAGCTACCGGCCCGGCGTGATGGACAAGCTGGGGCTGGGGCGCGAGCGGCTGCGGGAGATCAACCCGCGGCTGGTCCATGCCAGCCTGTCGGGCTGGGGCTATGACGGACCCTACGCGGCGCGGGCCGGGCACGACCTGAACTACATGGCTGTCGGCGGCGGGCTGGACGCCTCCGGGCTGCCGGACCGGCCGGTCATCGGCTATCTGCCGGTCGCCGATTTCGCCTCCGCCCAGCAGGCGGCGCTGGCGGTGGCCGGCGCGCTGCTGGGACGCGAACGGACCGGCCAGGGCAGCTTCCTCGACCTGTCGATCATGGAATCGGTGCTGGGCTGGCAGGGGATGACCCTGACCGCCGCGGCGCGCGGCACCCTGCCGAAGCGCGGCGAGGCGCTGCTGTCGGGCGGGGCCGCCTGCTACCGCATCTACCGCACCGCCGACGGCCGCTTCGTCACCCTGTCGGCGCTGGAGGCCAAGTTCTGGGCCGGCTTCTGCGAAGCGGTCGGCCGCCCCGACTGGATCGCCCGGCAGGAGGATCCCCTGCCCCAGACCGCGCTGACCGCGGAGCTCGACAGCCTGTTCGCCGGCCGGACGCTGGCGGAGTGGAAGGCCCTGCTCGACCCCGTCGACTGCTGTTTCGAGGCTCTGCCGGAGCTGGCGGAAGTCCCCGCCCACCCGCACATCGCCGCACGCGGGCAGGTTCGGGTCACGCCGGGACCGGAGCCGCTGGTGGAGACGCTGATGGGCCTGCGCGTCGATGGCGCCCCGCCGCCGGAGCGGGCGCCCCTGCGGGAAAGCGACGCCGCCACGGTGCTCGCCGGCTGGGCTTGACGGGACGTAACGCTCAGCCGTCCCGCCGGTAAGGCGACAGTTCCTCGTCCAGCGCTTCGATCTCCGCCTCCACCGCCGGACGTTCCTGCTTGAGGTAGCGGTCCACCGCGCGGCGGAAGCCCGGGTCGGCGATCCAGTGGGCGCTGTAGGTCGGCACCGGCAGATAGCCACGCTGGATCTTGTGCTCGCCCTGGGCGCCGGCCTCGACCCGCGCCAGGCCGCGCTCGATGGCGAAGTCCAGCGCGCGGTAATAGCACGCCTCGAAATGCAGGAAGCGGTAACTCCCGTCGGAGCCCCAGTTGCGGCCGTACAGCGCATCGTCGCCCAGCAGGTTCAGCGCCCCGGCCACCCACTCCCCGCCATCCTCGCACATCACCAGCACCACCCGGTCGGCCATGGTCCGGCCCAGCAGCTCGAAGAAGCGGCGGTTGAGATAGCCGCCTCCCCATTTGCGGTCCGCGGTGTCCAGGTAGAAGCGGTGGAAGGCGTCCCAATGCTCCGGCTTCAGGTCGTCGCCGGTCAGGGTGTGCAGGCGGACGCTGCTCTCGGCCACTTCGCGCCGCTCCTTGCGGATCGCCTTGCGCTTGCGGGAGTTCAGCGCCTCCAGGAACGCGTCGAAGCTGCCATAGCCGCGGTTGTGCCAATGATACTGCACGCCCAGCCGCTGCAGCCACCCGGCCTGACCCAGCCGGTCCCAATCCGGGCGCTCCGGAAAGGTGACGTGGGCGGAGGAGACGCCATAGCGTTCCGTCACCTGCTCCAGCGCCGAAACCAGCGCATCGGCGACGGCATCGGCCTGCGGTCCGGGTGCCGCCAGCAGCCGCGGCCCCGGAACCGGGGTGAAGGGCACCGCCACCTGGAGCTTGGGATAATAGCTGCCGCCGGCCCGCTCGAAGGCGTTGGCCCAGGCGTGGTCGAAGACATATTCGCCATAGGAATGGCTTTTCAGATAGGCCGGGACCGCGCCGACCATGCGGCCGGACCCGTCATAGGCGGCGAGATGGCTGGGCTGCCAGCCGGACTTGCCGGTCGCCGACCCCGATTCCTCCAGCGCCAGCAGGAAGGCGTGGGAGAGGAACGGGTTGCCGGGACCGGCGCAGGCGTCCCAGCCCTGCTGGTCCGCCTCGCCGATCCCAGTCAGAACCTTGACGGTGATCGCCTCGTTGCCGTCGGGCATGCATGCGTCTCCTTGAACCATGGCAAGGAGGTAGGCCTCATGCCGCGCGACAGCAAGGCGCCGTCACCGCCGGGACCCCTGGCCCTGAAGCAGGTCAGGCCACCTCCAGGATCGCGTCGACCTCGACCGCGACGTTGCCGGGCAGCGACGGAGCGCCGACGGCGGCACGGGCGTGCTGGCCGGCCTCGCCGAAGACGTCGCGCATCAGCTCCGACGCACCGTTGATGACCAGCGGGTGATCGTGGAAATCGGCGCCGGAGTTGACGAAGCCGCCCAGCCGCAGCACGCGGGTGACGCGGTCCAGGTCGCCGCCCAGCGCGGCCTTGGCCTGGGCCAGGATGTTCAGCGCGCACAGGCGCGCGGCGTCCTTGCCCTGCTCCACCGTGAAGTCCTGGCCGACCTTGCCGACGAACTTGCGCTCGCCGTTCCAGACCGTGACCTGGCCCGAGATGTAGAGGGTGTTGCCCGAACGGGTGTAGGGCACGTAGGCGGCCACCGGGGCGGCGGCCTGCGGCAATTCGATGCCCAGCTCCGCGAGGCGCGCGTCGATCCGACCGGTCATGATGCTTCTCCCTTCCCTGCTTTGGCCTGTGTGGGGCCATGCGTTCGATGTTTGGGACGTGGTTTGGAGCCCGACCATAGATCGGATCGCGTGAAATCGGAATCGGTTTGGCGCGTGAATCCGATCGCCGGACACGGGGCCATGGCGGGTGGTGGGAAGTTTCTTACCGTCGGACACATCGGCAGAACCGTCCGTCACCGGCAAAAGATTCCGGGAATTTTTTTCGGGCGCCGGACCGGAAGGGGCCGGCCCAACCCTGCCCTTTTTGCCGACCCATTTTTATTCCATAGGAAAATCAGCCACTTATGGCACATCACCGGAGTTGGCACGGCGCTTGAAATAGTGGTGTCAGGAAAACGCACGTTGCCTCGCCGGTCAAATGACCAAGCGCGGGGACAGCCTCAGAAGGAGACTAGGACCATGGCCGGTAATGTGACCCTGACCGCTTCTATGCGCACCAACCTGCTGCAGCTGCAGAGCACGCAGTCGCAGATCGACAAGAAGCAGAACATCCTGTCGACGGGTAACAAGATCAATTCGGCTCTGGATGGTCCTACCTCCTTCTTCGCCGCCAAGGGTCTGAACCAGCGCGCCGGCGACATGTCCTCGCTGAAGGACGCGATGGGCCAGTCGATCAGCACGATCCAGGCCGCCGACAAGGGCCTGACCTCGATCGACTCGCTGGTCGACCAGGCCAAGGGCCTGACCACCGCCGCCTACGCGGCGCTGGGCAACGACGCCTCCTCGATCGCCACCCGCAAGTCGCTTGCCGCCCAGTTCAACACGCTGAAGGACCAGATCGACAAGCTGGCCGCCGACAGCGGCTATCAGGGCAAGAACCTGATCAACGGCAACGGCATGAGCATGGACAGCACCAGCGCGTCCCGTGCCGCCGTCAACACCATCGTCGGTGTCGACAACGCCCGCGTCACCAACGTCATCTCGTCCGACACCTACGCGATCCGCATCAAGGGCGACGGTTCGATCGAGGGCAAGACCCGCGACATCTCCAAGGCCGAGAACGACCACGGCTTCGTCGGGCTGAAGCTGTCGGGCACGATGTCCAGCTCGCTGGGCAGCTTCTCCGACGTCCAGATCGAGGTGCGCGGCGCCAACGGCCGGACCCGCGACTTCATCGTGTCGGATGGCGACGAGAGCCGGACGATCTCCTACTTCGACAACAGCCAGACGATCGAAGCGAAGCTGGCGACCCCCGCGAAGACGGGTGCGGCGCAGGTTTCCACGGTGAATGTCGGCGGCACCATCGAAGAAGGCGACATCTTCACCATCACGGTCGAAGGCCAGGCCTTCAGCTACACCGCGACCAAGGGCGACGTCTCCATCGGCCAGAACGCCGCCGTCAACATCGCGACCAACCTGCAGGCCTCGATCACCGCCGCCATCAGCAACGGCGGCCGCCTGGCCGGCAAGGACGTCGCCACCGCCACCGTCGGCGGCAGCGGCACGATCACGCTGACCGGCGCCACCACCG